>JAXMCQ010000012.1:0-162855 GCA_046349315.1 Hyphomicrobiales bacterium
GACCGGCAGTTTCGACAGCCTCAACCCGTTCATCGTCATGGGCCAGAAGCCCTATGGCACCGGGACCTATGTGGTGGAGAGCCTGCTCGGGCGGAATTGGGCCGAGCCATTTTCTCTCTACGGATTATTGGCCGAGAGCATCGATGTCAGCGATGACCGGCAGACCGTGACTTTCCGCCTGCGCCCGGAGGCGAAATTCTCCGACGGCACGCCGGTGACGGCGGAGGATGTCGTCTTCTCTCTCGAAACCCTGCGCGACAAGGGACTGCCGCGCTTCAAGACCTACTATTCGAAGGTCAAATCGATCGAAACGCCGGACGCGCGAACGATCGTGATGAAGCAGGATTCAGGCGACCGCGAACTGCCCCTGCTCCTCGGCCTCATGCCGATCATTCCGAAACACTATTGGAAGGATCGCAAGTTCGATGCGACGTCGCTCGATCCTTTTATCGGGTCGGGCCCGTATACATTCGGAGAGATCAAGCCCGGCGAGTCGATCGTCTATCGCAAGAATCCCGATTACTGGGGCAAGAATCTTCCGTTCAATCGCGGCTTGTGGAATTTCGATGGAATCCGCATCGACTATTTCCGGGACTCCAATGCCGCCTTTGAAGCCTTCAAGAAGGGGCTTGCCGATTTCCGGGTAGAAGTCGATCCGGTGCGATGGTCGTCGGGCTATGATTTTCCGGCTGCAAAATCGGGTGAGGTGGTGCGGGAGTCGATTGCGCAAAAAACCCCTGCACCGACATCAGGATTGGCATTCAATACCCGCCACCCCGTCTTCGCCGATCCGCGGGTTCGCGAAGCCTTGATCGCCGCTTTCGATTTCGAATGGGCCAATGCCAATCTGTTCTCGAATCTCTATAAGCGCACTTACGGCTATTATTCAGGCTCGGAGCTCTCCTCACGCGGCGTTGCCGCGGATGCACGCGAGCTGGCACTGCTGGGCGAGGCTGCCAAGAAAATCCCGCCGGCAATGCTCGACGGCACCTATCAGCTTCCGCAGACGGACGGCTCCGGTCGCGATCGCAAGTCGCTGCGCAAGGTTGTCGATCTCTTGAAAGAGGCAGGCTACGAAATCAAAAATCAGAGCCTCGTCAATGTGAAGACCGGCGAGCCCGTCACTTTTACGATCAGCGTTGCCAGCAAGGAGCAGGAGAAGATTGCCCTCCACTATCAGCGCACGCTCCGGCAGATCGGTATCGATGCGCGGGTCAGGCTGGTCGATGCCGCGCAGTTCAGCCGCGTGCTGCAGGAGTATGATTTCGATATGGCGCCCGTGAGCTGGTATAATTCATTGTCGCCCGGCAACGAGCAGAGCTTTTATTATGGAAGCGGCGCCGCCAAGACGCCCGGTACCCGCAATTATCCAGGCATCGCCGATCCCGATGTCGACAGGATGATCGACGCGCTCACCGAGGCAAAGACGCGGGAGGACCTGGTGACGGCCGTCCACGCGCTGGACCGATTGCTGGTCGCGGGTTTTTACATCGTCCCGCTCTATGACGCCGGCGGTCAATGGGTGGCGCGGTGGAAAGCGGTCGAGCATCCCGAGGAGCAACCCCTGCCCGGCTTCGAAGCCAGCGCCTTGTGGCGCAAGCAGTAATGGGCTGGTCATGAACAAGCCATGGCTTCCGGAGGATTGCGCCAAGACGATCGCCGACGTCGAAGCGGCGTTGCGCGGCTGGAACGATCTCGACGCCATTGAAAGCAATCTGCTGGTGCTCGTTGATCGTCACGAGGCGCATCTCGACCGGGAATCGATTGGCCTCAATGCCGGCACCAATGTCATGAATCCGCGCGCGGCAGCCCTTCTCGGCCGGTCACTGGGCAACAGGCCGAGCCTTGGCTATCCGGGCGACAAATACGAAATGGGCATGGAAGCAGCCGGCGAGATCGAGGTGATTGCCGAAAACCTGGTGAAGCGGCTCTTCGATGCGCCGTTCGCGGAAATCAGGGTCGGCTCCGGCGCGCTCGCCAATCTCTATGCGTTTATGGCAACGGCGAAGCCTGGCGACTGCATCATGGCGTTCACCGGCGAGATGGGCGGGCATGTCACCCATCACAAGTCGGGAGCGGCCGGCCTCTATGGGCTCGAAACGCATCCCGTGCCTTTCGATCCGGCGGCGATGACGATCGACCTCGACAGACTCCGCCTCGAGGCAAAGCGGCTGCAACCGAAACTGATCACGGTTGCCGGAAGCCTTTGTCTCTACCCCTACCCGGTCCGCGAGGTTCGCCAGATCGCCGATGAGATCGGTGCCTATGTTCTCTATGATGCCGCCCACATGGCGGGCATCATTGCCGGCAAGCGCTTCCAGCAGCCATTGGCGGAAGGGGCGCATCTCATGACGATGTCGACCTACAAGGCGTTCGGCGGCCCTCCCTCGGGGCTTGTGCTCACGACCGAAAGCGAACTGGCGCAGCGTATCGACCAGATCGCCTATCCGGGGCTCACCGCCAATTTCGATCTCGGCAAGACGGCGGCGCTGGCGATGTCGGCGCTCGACCTGCTGGAATATGGCGAGGCCTATGCCGACCAATGCGTGCGCAATGCGCAGGCTCTGGGTCATGCCCTCGCCGATCTTGGTATCGATGTCCACGGCGCTGAAGGCCGAGAGGTTACCGAGAGCCATCATCTGGCGATCCGCGCCTCGGCCTATGGCGGCGGCCAGACGGCCTCGAAGCACCTCGCCAAAGCCAACATACTCCTGTGCGGCATAGGCCTGCCCATTGAGCCGGTCGCCGGCGATCTGAATGGCATCCGGATCGGAACGCAGGAAGTCACCCGCTTCGGGATGAAAGAAGATGCAATGCACCCGATCGCGCGCTTGATGGCGCGAGTGCTGATCGATCGCGAGGATCCCGCACTTGTGCGCCCCGATGTCGTCGCCTTTCGAAAACAATTCCCGGGCATGGCCTTCGTGCGATGAGCGAGCCCATTACCATCGATGTCGTGTCGGATGTGATCTGCCCGTGGTGTTTTCTCGGCAAGCGCCGTCTCGACAAGGCTGTCGCCGCGCTCCCGTCGCAACCGGTTCAGGTGCGCTGGCGTCCATTCCAGCTCGATCCTTCGATACCGAAGGGCGGAATTCCGCGTCAGGCCTATCTGGAAGCGAAGTTTGGCCCCGCCCGTCTTGCCGAACTGCACAAGCCGCTTGTCACCGCCGGCGAGCGCGAAGGCATCGCCTATGCCTTCGACAAGATCAAGGTCACGCCGAACAGTCTTGATGCTCACCGGCTGATCCGCTGGGCGCATACGCATAATCTTCAGGGCGAAATGGTCGAACGATTGTTCAGCCTCTACTGGCTTGAAGGAGCCGATATCGGAGCGCGCGAAGTCCTCATAAAGGCGGCTGTCGATGTCGGGCTCGACGGCACGCTGGTCGCGCAATTGCTGCAATCCGAGGCCGACCTCGACGCCGTGATCGCTGAGATCAACCAGGCTTCCGGGATGGGTATCACCGGCGTTCCGACTTACATCCTTGCCGGCCGCTATGGTGTCGTGGGAGCGCAGTCATCAGAAGTCCTCAGTAACGCGATCACGCGTGCCGCGCTGGAGTCCAAATTGGCATCTTGACCGGGTTCGTTTTCTGTTCTATCGTCATCGCCGGATTCATGGCGATCCATTGTGCCGACACTCCGTAAACTGAGTTGGTTTATCCATGGATTGCCGGACCAAGTCCGGCAATGACAGTTTTCGGTGTCGTAACACTACCCCCCTGCCGGCATGACGGTCTGCGTATGGATCAAATATCCACCGACGGGCTTTCCCCTCTCCCCTCCGTGGGAGAGGGCGACGAGGGCCGTTAGGCCCGAGGCGGGTGAGGGGGCATTGCCGCTCGTCACTCGGCCGTCACTTTGAGCCACCCCGTCATCCGGCCGCCGCTACGCGGCGTCCGCCTTCTCCCACGAGGGGAGAAGAAAAGAGGAGATGCCAGCTTTGGCTGGCATGACGGTTCTTATACGGATCGCCATGAGGTCTGAGTGGATCACCCTTGAATCAATCCGCTCTAGGGCTCTTCCATGTTGTTGCGCTTGGCCCAGTCGAAGGGATAAAGCGCATAGAAATATTCGCAGCGCCGCCCGGTCATGTCGTAGTCAAGCGTTACCCCTTCCGGCAGCCACACGATGTCGCCCGGCTTGCAATCGAATTCGCCGGCGTCGGTACGCACGATCATCGAGCCGGAATGGATGAAGAGCACTTCGTCATAAAGCGTCGTCCAATGGATGCAGACATCCTCGCCGATCTCCATGCCGGCGCCCATGTGCTTACTGATCGCGCCGGTAATGGTGCGGGCCGTCTGGGTGACGCCGGAGGGCGTGCGGCAATCCTTGAAGGGGAGTTCGGCACGCTTGAACAGCTTGGCCTCGGGCATGGACTTCCTCCTTTTCTGATTATGACTTCGATTTAACGTGCGAGGTGGTGATGCCGCCCGGCGCCATCGCGGCGAGGGCGCGAACGATGGGACCTGGCGGCTTGCCTTCATATTCGAGGCGATCCTTGCGCTTGATCGCGGCGCGCACCATGTGAGCGCCGATATAGCGGATCGGTTCCGGCGGCAGCCATTTCTCGGGCGCGCGCACCAACCCGCAGCTCGACCATTCGTCCCTAGTGCCGAGCGCGAGCGAAGCCAGGATTTTCGACGTTACCGGTGTCGTCGCCACGCCATTGCCGGAAAATCCATAGCCGTAGAAAATGTTGGGAGAGCCGGGCAGGGCGCCGAAGAGCGGCAGGCCGCTCCGCGTGCGGTCGATTGGCCCACACCAGCTATCCGTATACGGAATATCGGCGAGTGCGGGGAAGCCGCGGCGCACGCAATCGCGAATGGCGTCTTCGCGGATCGAGCGACCCTCGAAGCGCCGGCCGCCAAGCCCGCCAAAGCCGATGATCCCGCCGGTGATGCCGGGTTGGAAGCGATGATCGCCGGTGGTGCGGAAGCCCGTCACGAAGGTTTGGCTGTCGCCCATCAACGGCTTGGCCTTGTAGCCGAGCTTTTCGAGGAGTTCAGGCACCGGCGCGGTCACCGCGTCGTCGCTGGCAATGACGAGGATTCCCGACGCAAGTTCGGGGATGGACGCCGACCAGGCATTCATGGTGAGCACGGCGATCGGCGCGGTAACGGATCCGTTCGCGGTGTGGATCGTAGCGGGACTGCCGCGCTCAAGCCGCGTCATCGCAGAGTTCTCGAAGATGCGTACGCCTTTGCTCAGCACGACGCGTCGCAGGCCGCGCACGAGCTTTCCGGGATGCAAGGTGGCGGCGGTCGGATCATAGATACCGGCGAGAAAAGACGTCGTGCCACAGAACGCGGCGATTTCGCTCCTGGTTATTTCGCGGAAGGGATGAACGCCGCTCTTGGCCAAAGTATCGATGATGCCTTTCCAGGAGCCGACATGCTTGGCGCAGGTCGCACCCCAGATCCAGCCGTCGCGGCGAAACTCGGCATCGATTCCATTCTCCTTGCAGAAGGCTTCAAGGCCGTCGGCGGACTTTCCGAAGGCCTGGCCAATGCGAAGTGCACCCTCCTCACCGCAGAAGGCTTTCAGCGCGGCGAACTTCGCCCATTGCGAAAGCACCATGCCGGAATTGCGGCCCGAGGCGCCGCCGCCGCAAATATCGGCTTCGACAATCGCCACATCGAGTGCGGGGTTGCGCGTCTTGATTTCGAGCGCCGTCCATAGGCCGGCATAGCCGCCGCCGACAATGCAGATGTCGGCACGCTGGGCGCCCTCCAGGCGCGGTGCATCGGTTTCGCCCGGCGCGATCGCCTCGCGCAGCCAGACGCAGCGGCCTTCTCTTCGTGTAGCCCTCGTCATCGTGTCAGAACGCCACCCGGTCGCCGCCCTTGAGCTTCAGCATGGCGCGCGCCTCTTCCGGCGTCGCGATATCCAGCGACAATTCGGAGAGGATGCGCTTGATCTTCGAGACCTGTTCGGCATTGCTCTTGGCAAGCGTGCCGGGTCCCAAATAGATGCTGTCTTCGAGACCGACGCGGACATTGCCGCCCATGCTGGCGCCGATCGTTGCGAGCGTCATCTGGTGGCGGCCTGCCGCCAGGATCGACCATTGATAGTCATTGCCGAAAAGGCGATCGGCGGTGCGGCGCATATGCATCAAGTCTTCGGGATGCGGACCGATGCCGCCGAGGATGCCGAAGATCGTCTGCACGAAGAGCGGCGGCTCCAACATCTTTCGGTCAAGATAGTGCGCCAGAGTGTAGAGATGGCCGACGTCATAGCATTCGCATTCGAAGCGCGTTCCGCAGCCCTTGCCAAGGCGCTCGATGAACTGCTCGATTTGCGCGAAGGTGTTGGAGACGATGCTCTCCCGCGTGCGCTCGATATAGGGTTTTTCCCAATCATACTTCCAGTCGGTGATCTTGGCGCCGGCATGGAAGATGCCGAAATTCATAGACCCCATATTGAGCGAGCAGAGTTCGGGCTCGGCTTTCAGCGGTGCGGCGAGGCGATCGTCGATGCTCATGCCAAGCGAGCCGCCGGTCGTGATGTTGATGACGGCATCGCAGCTTTGCTTGATGCGCGGCAGGAATTGCATGAAGATCGCCGGATCGGGCGTCGGCTTGCCGTTCTTGGGATCGCGGGCATGAAGATGAATGATCGAAGCGCCGGCTTCGGCCGCAGCGATGGAATCGCGGGCGATTTCGTCGGGCGTGATCGGCAGATAGGGCGTCATGGTCGGCGTGTGTACCGAGCCCGTCACCGCGCACGTGATGATCACCTTCCGCCGCCCGCCCGATCCATTACTCTTTTTCGCTTCGGCCATGGCATCCTCCCATCAGTTCAATTGACATGATGCCGGTCTTGCGAATAGCATCACAGAGCTTGTGATCACAAGCTAACAGGAGCCTATGAGCTGTCAATGCCGACGATTGCACCAAGCAGTCGCGGAAGCCTGCGCGAGGGAGTGAAACATGAAGTCATCTGGAATTTTGAAGCCGTTATTGCTGGCCGCGGGCCTTGCCCTGGTCGCCGTTCAGGCGGCAAAGGCCGAGGAGCAGGTCGTCGTCGTGGGGTGGGGCGGCGTGTGGCAGGATGCCTATCGCAAGGCCCTGTTCGAACCCTTCATGAAGGAAACGGGAATCAAGGTCGTCGAAGAAGAATTCGGCGGCGAATATGCAAAACTGACCAGCCAGATCGAGGCCGGCAAAATCACTTGGGATCTCGCCGCCTTCGAAAGCCCGCAAGTGATCCAGGGCTGCGATGAAGGTGCCTTCGTCAAGCTCGACTGGACGGCATTGGGCGGCCGCAACAAGCAGATCGATTATGCCGCGCATGATTGCGGCATCGCTTCCGACATCTGGGCGACGGTGCTTGCCTATGACGGCGACAAGATCAAGGACGGCCCCAAGAGCTGGGCCGATTTCTGGAATGTCGAGAAATGGCCGGGCAAGCGCGGGGCCTATAAGGACGCGCGCATCATGATCGAAGTCGCGCTCATGGCTGATGGCGTCAAGAAAGAGGATATCTACACCGTGCTCAAAGAGCCGGGCGGTTTCGATCGCGCCTTCAAGAAGCTCGATGAATTGAAGCCCAATATCCTGTGGGCGGAAAGTGCTGCCGACGGAATGCAGCGTCTCCTCGCCGGCGACGTCGCAATGACCGTCAACTTCAATGCGCGTGTTTCCGGCGCCGCGAAGGAGAACAACCGCAATCTCGTCATCGGCTGGGATTCAGGCTTCTGGGTCGGCACCGATTACTGGGTGCAGATCGCCAAAGGTCCCAATCCAGGCCCGGCTGCAAAGCTTATGGCCTTCTATGCCAAGCCTGAAACCCAGGCCGAATTGGTCAAGTATCTGAGCTATGGCGTGCCGACCGTTGCCGCCTATGATCTGATGGCTCCGGAAATCAAGGCGGCATTGCCAACATCGCCTGACAAGGCGCCTTACGCCGCAGTCTATAGCGATGATTTCTGGGTGGAGAACCAGGCGGCTGCCACCGAGCGCTTCAACACCTGGGCAGCGAAGTAATAAAGTCTCCAACTTTCATGGCGGACGACCCTGGCGGTCGTCCGCTCTCTTTCCTGAAGACGGATACATCATGACCAGCAGCGCCGCCGCGATTTCAAGGCCCAATCAGAATCTCTCTTCGGCCTTGGCCGAGGCCGAGCAACGATACATTGCCGCCAATCCCAAGAGCGCCAAGCTCAATGCGGAGGCGCGTGCCAATCTCCCCGGGGGCAATACGCGGACGACGGTGCATTTCTCGCCCTTCCCGCTCTATATCGCATCAGGCAAGGGCAGCCGGCTTACCGATTCCGATGGCCACAGCTATGTGGACTTCATCAATGAATATACCGCGGGTGTCTTCGGCCATTCCAATCAAGTGATTGCCAGGGCGATTACCGAGACGGTCGCGCAGGGTCTCAATTTCGGCGCGCCGACGCGCCATGAGATCGCGCTCTCGGCGGAAATCCGCAAGCGCTTTCCGGCCATGGAACTCCTGCGTTTCTGCAATTCCGGCACCGAAGCCAATCTTCTGGCACTAGCACTGGCGCGCGCCGTGACGGAGAAGGATTCAATCCTTGTCTTCAACGGCGCCTATCATGGCTCGCTTTTCTATTTCAGCCACGGGGCCTCACCACTCAACATGCCGATGCCGGTCGTGACCTCGACCTATAATGACATCGACAAGATGAAGCGAGATGTCGCAGCCAACGCAAGAGATCTCGCCGCGGTCATCATTGAGCCGATGCAGGGCGGCGCTGGTGCGCTGCCGGCAGATCGCGATTTCATCACGGCCCTGCGCGATGCAACCAAGCAACATGGCGTGCTTCTCATCTTTGACGAAGTCATGACGTCGCGCACCCATGTTGGCGGCATGCAAGCCTATTTCGGCGTGAGGCCCGATCTCGTGACACTGGGCAAGTACATTGCCGGCGGATTGACGATCGGCGCCTTTGGCGGGCGCGCCGATCTCATGAGCCGTTTCGATCCCGCGCGCCCCGATGCCTTTCCACATGGCGGCACGTTCAACAACAATGTCGTTGCCATGGCTGCCGGCTGTGCCGCGCTGACAGAGCTTCTGACCGCCGACAATCTCAACCGAATGAACGCGCTCGGCGATCGTCTGCGCGGGCGCCTCACCGGGCTTGCCGCCAAACACGATCTGCCCATGCTGGTGACGGGTTTCGGCTCGATCTTCGGCATCCACTTCCATCAAGGTGCTGCGCGCAATATCGACGATCTCGATCGCGGCGAGACGGGTCGCGAGCGCGCGGTCGCCGATCTCAAGAAGCTTTTCCATCTCGATATGATCGCCGCGGGGCACTATATTTCGCGGCGGATCATGGGCAATCTGTCGCTCGAGACAAGCGTTCAGGAAACAGACAGTTTTGTCGAAGCGGTGGATGAATTCCTGGTCAATCGCGGATCGTTGATGCGCGACGCGTTCGCGTAAGTCTCAGAGACGCGCGCCGATGATCTTCGCCGCGTCCTCGATATCGCCGACGATCGCGGCGCGCACTTCGCCCGGTTTCTTCTTCTTCAGGCCTTCGAGCGCGCGGTGATGATGGACATAGACCGAGATCTTCTTAGCCGCGAAGACCTGCTGCTGCAGATTGAGCAGGGGGCCAACCTGGAGCCAGAGCGACTCGATCATCTTGACCAGCACCGGCATGCCGGACGCGCGATAGAGGCCGAAGTGGAATTCGCGGTTCCACTCGAGAATGTCGGCCGGGGTCGCGTTCGGGCTCGTTTCCATCAACTCGGTCATGCGTGCCAAAGTATCATAACCCTGAGGCGTGACATGACGCGCACCTTCTTCGGCGGCGAGGCCCTCGAGAGACGTCCTGATGCGGGTGATCTCGTGGAACCGTTCGGCGGTAAAAAGCGGCAGCGCGACGCTGCGATTGGGCAGCAGGACGAGAACATGCTCGGCGACCAATCGGCGCAGCGCTTCGCGTACCGGCATGATGCTGATGCCGAAGGAGTGCGCGAGCGAGCGAATGGTCATCGTGGAGCCTGGCGCGATCTTGCCGGAAATCAGCGCCTGCTTGAGTTCCTCATAGACTTCCTCATTCAGCGTCGAGCGCGCCAGTTTCGGCACATCGAAACCGGAATCGGCCGGTGGCGGGGGTGTGTCGCGCTTTGAAGGCTTGAGAGATCGGAGAGGGGATTTCGGCACGGGGACAGGGTTTCAGAATCGCCAGAATGCTGCATAGTGTAATAAGTGATCACAGAGAACACAATCAAATTGGAAAGAGCGTCCCCAGCCTATGGGTGGGAGGGCGCGGCCGCGGTCAAAAGGGCGGTGGACCGTGTCCGCCGCCGCCGGCTCGTCGGCGATCTGTTCCTGGTCACGCCGCTGTTCCTGTTTCTGATCGTGGTCTTCGCGGCGCCGATTGCATTCTTCATGTATCGGGCGGTCGACAACAATTTGCTCTATCGGAGTTTTCCCAATACCCATGCTGCACTTGCCGATTGGGAAAGCCCGGCTCCGGTGCCGGAAGCGGCCTATCAGGCGCTTGCCGCTGATATCAAGGCGATTGCCGATCCGGCTGAGGTCGCCGTCGTCGCGCGCAATCTCAATAACTTCGAAGAAGGCTATCGCAGCCTGTTGATGAAGTCGGCGAACAAGATGCCGGAACAGTCGCCGCTTTCGTGGCGCGATACTTTCGCGGCAATCGACAAGCGCTGGCTCGATGTTTCGCGCTGGTCGATCCTCAAACAGAATACCGGACCGCTCACGTCGAGCTTCCTTCTTGCCGCGATTGATCTCAAACGCGAAGGCAATGGCGAGATTGTTCAGTCACCGCCGGAACGCCGCCTCTATGTGCCGCTCCTCATACGCACCTTCGAAATCAGCCTGACGGTCGCAGTGATCTGCCTCCTCGTTGGATACCCGACCGCCTATGTTCTGACCAAATTGCCGGCGCGGCTCGCCGGTCTCCTCATGATCTGCGTGCTCTTGCCCTTCTGGACGTCGCTTCTGGTGCGCACCACGGCCTGGATCATTCTTCTGCAAGGCAACGGGCCGATCAACAGCACATTGCAATTGATGGGCATCATCCAGCAGCCTCTCGAACTTATCTTTAACCGGTTCGGAACGCTGGTTGCCATGTCGCATGTGCTGCTGCCCTATATGATCCTGCCGCTCTATGCCGTCATGAAGTCGATCCCCGAGACCCACATGCGCGCCGCATTGTCGCTTGGCGCCAATCAACGCATCGCGTTCCTGCGCATTTATCTGCCGCAGACCGCGCCCGGCATCGGCGCCGGAATGCTCCTCGTCTTCGTTCTGGCGCTTGGCTATTACATCACGCCTGCCTTGGTCGGCGGCCCGCGCGACCAGATGCTGAGCTACATGATCACCTATCACGTCAACGAGGTGGTAAACTGGGGGATGGCAGCGGCCTTGGCGCTCTTGCTGCTCGTCGCGACCCTCATCCTGCTGCTTGTTTTCGGCAGGCTCGTGAAACTGCGTCAGTTCGTCGGATAGTATCATGGCGCTCGGACCCTTCGCATCGGCTGAGGACCGCTTCTGGTATTATCTGTCTCGCGCGGTCTGCTTCGGCACGCTGATCTTCCTGGTCGCGCCGATCCTCATCATCGTGCCGATGTCGTTTACCTCCGGCAATCTCCTGGTCTTTCCGCTGCCGGGCTTCTCGACGCGCTGGTATGAGAGCCTCGCTGAAGGCAGCGCCTGGACGGATGCCGCCAAGAACAGTCTGTTCATCGGATTGTCCGCGACGCTGCTGGCGATGATCCTCGGCGTCATGGCAGCGACGGGTCTCGCCCGGGCAAACTTCGCCCTGAAGCCGGTGCTCATCGCGCTCATCCTGTCGCCCGTGCTGATGCCGATCGTCATCACTGCGGTGGGCATGTATTTCTTCTTCGCCGGCATCGGCTTGAGCGGCACCTATCTCGGGCTCATCCTCGCACACACGGCATTGGGTGTGCCCTTTGTGGTGATCACGGTGCTCGCCTCACTCGAGGGCTTCGATCACAACCTCACCAAGGCGGCAGCGACGCTCGGCGCCTCGCCATTGACTGCCTTCCGGAAGGTGACGCTTCCCATCATCTTTCCTGGCATCGCTTCGGGCGGCCTCTTCGCCTTCGTCACGTCCTTCGACGAGATCGTCGTCACGCTCTTCCTTGCCGCACCGACGCAACGCACGTTGCCGCGACAGATCTTCAGCGGGGTTCGCGAATATGTGAGCCCTGGCATCGCGGCGGTTGCTACGCTGCTTGTGCTTCTCTCGGCAGCGCTGCTGATCACCGTTCAATTGCTGGAACGGCGCAGCCGGCGCTTGCGCGGAACGCTCGCCGCCGAACGCTGAGCAGCAATTGCGCTATACAAGGCCTGCCGCGCGCAAATCGGCGACGAAGGCGTCGAGCAGACGATCATCATTGAACGGTCGCGACTTCACCCATTCGGCGGTCGAGAATGACGGATCGAGCAGGAGTACGCGATCGGCGGCGCGGCGCGCCTCGTCCTGCTTGCCCTGCCGATTGAGCGCTACCGCCAGCCCGATCCAGGCGCGAACATATTTGGCGTGGTGCTCGAGCACTTCGCGATAGATGTGCTCGGCCTCCTCGTTGTTTCCTAACGCCAAGTGCGACAGGCCCATATTGGAGGGAATCCACGCAGGTGAATGAGCGCTCAATGACAGGGCCCGCGTGTAAGAACCGATCGCGGCGCGGAAGTCGCCCATCAGGTCGAAGAGCGCGCCCTGGTAGCCGATGATCTCGGGGCTTTGCGGGGCGACCTGCACGGCTTCCTGCATTTTTGCCCGCGCCTCATCCCAGTTCCTCTGAAAGAATCCGAGAAAAGCCTTTAGCGCCAGCACATCGGCGTTGCGGGTAGCGGTTCGCGTTGCCCGCTCGCAAAGCAGATTGGCGCGATCGAGCGAATCACGCTCGTCCTTGCTCCAACCCAATCGAACTTCGTCGAGGTGACAAAAGGCAAGGGCGACCAGCGCGCTCAAATATTCGGGATCGAGGAGCAGTGCCTGGTCGTAGAAATCCTTCGCCTTTTCATGGCCTTCGCGGGTGAATTGCCGCTCGATGTCATGGGCGCGCTGAAATAGATCCCAGGCCTTGCCGGACTTCGTGCCACGGCGGACGAGCTGTGCCTGCTCGCCTTCGGTCAGTGCCAATTGCAGGGCCGCTACGATCTCGCGCGAAATCTGGTCCTGGACATCGAATGAACTCTCAAGATCGCATTCATAGCGTTCCGCCCACATGGTGAGCCCGTCGGATGTGGACGTCAGGCGCGCCATGATGCGCGAATAGGGACCGCCCATCTGGATTGTGCCGGAAAGCACATAGTCCTGGTTGCCGGCAACCGAGGCGGTCGGGTCGACCACGAGGATCGAGTTGCTGAGGCGCGAGAGAATGAGTTGGACTTCGCCGACGAGCGCGTCGGCAAAGAGCTGACCCTTCTCGGTTGCGTTGAGGCTGCGGAACGGTTCGAGGCGAAGGGTTGGTTTCCGCAAATGCTTGAGAAGGCGCGGTGGTGTCTTGAGGTCTGCCCGTGCCGTCTCCATGAAAAGTTCATAGGCTGGCAGATAGGCGCGGTAGACCTGAAATGGTGTCTCGATATTCTTGAGCTTCTTCTGCCCCAGATCCTGGATGGTGGCGCCCTCGACGATGCTCTTCGCTGCGGATGCATGCGTGTAGAGGATGTCGCCAGGGCCGGCGAGCGACTGCAGGCGTGCCGCGACATTGATCGCATTGCCGAAATAATCATCCTCGATGACATAGACCTCGCCTGCCGCAATACCGATCTTCCAATGCCCGGCCTTGTCCTTCGGCATGTTGCGATGATGGCCGAGCAGGCGGGACTGTGCGGCGACCGAGGCCTGAAGCGCGCGGTTGAATTCCTCGAAGGTTGCGAGGATGAAATCGCCGGGTGTCTGCAACACCTTGCCCGAATGCCGCGTGATGCTGTCGGCAACAATCGCGCGAGTTTCGCGCAGTACCGAAATGCTTTTCTGCACATCCCGAAAAACGAGTTCGCTGTAGCCGACGAGATCGGCGGTAAGCACGACGAGGTTGAGGGGAAGACCGGCGGGCGACGGGCTTGAACTACTGCCAGGTTCGAATTTGCCAAAATCCGGGGACATGCTGTGTTCGGTGTATCAGTTTGCAGTATAGGTCAGGATGGGATTTATGTCGCGGTGGGACCCGGCCGTGCCGGTGCCTAGTCTACCATCATCATGGCTTGTGAAGAATTTATCGCGAAGTTGATTCATCTGGATGCGGGCGATGGGTGCCCTATCCATGTCGCAGCGGCAATCATGAAGCCCGACAAGCGCGGCAAAACGCGGGTTGTCAGCGGTCGCGGGATAAATGCCGAGGAGGCGGAGCGTCGCTGTATTGCCGAAGCCGCCGAGCGACATGGGGCAGTCTTCGATTCGGACCATTCCCTAGTCTACGCCTCGCTGGATGAACTGGGGATGTCCGCCGTTGACCCCAATTCGCTGCTGCTGATCTCGGAGGCACAATATGCTTCTGCCACTGCCTGGAATCAAACGGTCGAGACCGATCATCGGCTTCCGGCGCGCTTCGATCGCAAGGCGAAAATCGCTTGGACGCCGGCGAACGAGGTTGCCGGCGGCAACACGGTCTACGTCCCTGCGGCGCATGTCTATCTGGGTTATCCCGACGCCGTGAGCGACGGCTTTCCGGTTCCCGATTCAAGCGGGCTTGCGGCTGGCGGGAGCCTCGCCGCAGCGCTTGATCGTGCACTTCTCGAGCTCGTCGAACGCGATGCCGTCGCGATCTGGTGGTATTCAAGGGAACAGCGGCCCGAACTTAAGATCGATTCCGGCGAGGCTCCCTTGCTTGACGCATTCGCGGATTGGGTGCGGCGAACCGATCGCCGGTTCTGGATTCTCGATCTCAGTCATGATCTTCGTCTTCCTGTCGCGGCCGCGATTTCCTGCGACCGCCATGGGCGCAATCTGTCCTTCGGATTCGCGGCGGGACGGAGTCGCGGGGAAGCTGCGAGCTCGGCGCTCGGCGAGTTGGTGCAATTCGACCTCACCAAGAGGTTGCAGGCGGGACAAAACCCTCCTCCCCCTCCGCATTTTCTGAACTGGTGCGGAACCGCTGCGATCGAGAATCATGTCTTTCTCAGTCCTCACCCCACACCGCACGATTCCAGCGAGGGCCGATCAGATATCATAGCCGCGCTGTCGCATGCGGGTTTGAGGCCATTATTCGTCGACCTCTCCCGAGACGCTGGAGAATTAAATGTGGTGCGCGCCATCGTGCCGGGTCTACGACCCATATGGCCGCGATTTGCGCCGGGACGGCTCTATGACGTACCTTTTCTACTCGATTGGCATCGCTACAAATTGACCGAATCGGAACTCAATCCGGTACCGATACTTTACTGATGTCTGGCTATCCGCATGGAGCGGAGGCCAAGCTAATTGCAGAGGCGACATGGCTGTTGATTTCAGTCTGAGGCCTGCGACGCGCGAGGACGCGGTCGACCTTGCAATCCTCATGGACATGGCGAGCCGAGGACTTGTGAGCTGGCTGTGGAGTACGATTGCCGAGCCCGGCCAGTCGGCGCTCGAGGTCGGCCGCGAGCGGCTTCGCGACCGCGCCGACCTTCCATCTCATTACCAACGCTGGTTCGTTGCGGAGCGGGATGGCGAGGTCGCGGGCGGTTTCGCCGGCTATGTCGTGCCTGATCCTTACGATGCCGGCGATGTCAGCGACCTGCCGGATGTCTATGGCCCGTTGCTTGAGCTGGAGGCTTTGGCTGCAGGGTCCTGGTTTCTCATGGCGATTGCCGTCTATCCCGATTTCCGCCGGCATGGATTGGGATCGCGGCTGTTAGAGGAGGCGATCGCCGCCGCACGGCAATCATCTGTCGAGCAAGTCTCCCTAACTGTGAGTACGGTCAACGATACTGCGCGCCGCCTCTATGAGCGTCACGGTTTTCGCGAAAGCGCTCGCCGTCGCGCCATCGGCTTTCCGGGCTCCGGCGATATTGGCGACTGGATGCTTCTTTCGCAAAAAGTTGGAGAACGGCGAGGCTAATATCTCGGTGCTGGCGTTGCTCACGAGAAACAACTAACGTCAGCAAAGTGTGTCGACTTCCGTCCAGACTGTGGATGGCTGAGGGACGATGTGGGAGGAGTTGCGATGGCCAGGGCCAGGGTACGGCGTGACAAGAATGCTGCTGATCTCAGCGATATCATTTTAGCAGAGTGGTTTCGTTTGCTTGATCCAACAGAGCCGACTACACCGGCGGGCAAACAGGCGGCGATGGATCGCTTCGTTGCGAATGCCGATGTCGATTCTCTGTCCGCGGCTTTCGGAAAGGTTCTCGACAATGCTGTCTGCGAGGCCGTAGTCGATGGCGACGGGTCGGCGGCGGCGCCGGTGATCGTCGTTGTCCCCCGCCCGCCGCGGCTGGGCCAAAAGGAACTCTACGAATATCTGGACTCGAACTCGGATTTTCGCGCGGGAATGGGCGCGGCGATATTGTTCGGTTGTGGTCGCTAGTCAGGCGGAGCGTCGCTGATCCTGGGCAAGGAAGGCGACGGCATCCTTGGCCGTGATCACGATCTCTTCCTTGCAGAGTGGGCAGCGCGCAGACGTTTCTGCGTTGATCGAGATATCGCCAGTTTCGACGCACCGGGCGAGGCTGGCCCGGAGATCAATCAGAAACGAACAGTTTTCCCGAAAGCGTTGAGGTGCAGGCGCTGCCTTTGCCGCTGCGAAGGTGCGGTGGCTAATATAGCCTGACACCAATGCGAGGAACCCGGTCTTGATCTTGGTTAGCACATTGCGTCGTGTCAGCATTGTTTGTTCCGCCGCAGGCGAGAGAGACCACCTATTTTTCCGTGCACGTGCCCATGACAGCTTTGCAGCCCCCAAGCCAATCTGCTTCACTCGGCTTTGTCGTCGGCGCGCTTGGATCGCCGGTAACTTGACGAATGGGTTGGATCGCATCGCGCTGGACAAGAAGTCCCGACAAGACAGCCGTCGAAAAAGACGTCCCGGTGCACTCGTTGAACTGCTGCTTGGGCCAAAGCGATTTGATTTTGACTCCCGGCTCCGCAAATGTTGGCGGCCCTTCACACTTCATCGAACCAGGATTGGAAAGGTTGCAGTTGCCGTTCCCAAATCCCGAATACTCCCAGAAGGCATATTGTTCGTCGGAGGCACTCGCGGTCAAAACCATGCCACCTGAAGCAGGATAATAGCTACCAGCGCGGCCCGGGGTGATCGTCTGCGCGTAGCCTGAATTCTGCACCTGATCGGCGTTGCCCGCTGCAATCGCTACGCGGATCATTTTATTGCCAGCTGCAAGAGCTCTTAGATCCTCTTCAATCTTGCGCGGGTTGTAGTTCATCTTTGAGGCATCATAGGGTTCCGGATCCCATTGCGCCCCCCAGCTGATATTCACCACGTCGCTGGGGGCGGCATTGGCGCTAACATAATCGATTGCCTTATAAATCGCTGTCCACCGGGCTTTAGCATTCTTGTTAAAGACCTTGACCGCGACGAGCGTTACGCCCGGCGCGACGCCCACAAAGCCCCGGCTGTTGTTTTTGATCGATCCGATGATTCCAGCGACCATCGTTCCGTGACCGAGCTTGTCGTTCCAAACACCACCATTTGCTTCGGTCTTGCAACCATCGATATTGCACTCGACGCTCAAATTGGCGTCGATGTTGAGTTCCTTGGTTGCAGTTTGATTATATATTTTCGCGATTCCCGAATCGACAATCCAAACCTTGGACGTGAAGTTAGCGTTCTTGGGCTGAAGCGGGGCGCCAACCTGACCGAGCCAATAGGACTGCGCGACCGGGTATTCGCTTGTAGGCAGATCGTCCGCCGTTGCACTGTTGCAGTCAAATTCCTCGGTGTCGAAAAGTTCGACATAGCCATCCGGCTCAACACGCTCGATGAGGGCGAGTTCAGGATCGCGCAAGGTTGACAAGCGTTGCTTCGCAGCTTCTGGGCTAAGACGGACGGCAAATCCGCCGAGCGTCTCATAGATACCCAGGACATCGCGGCTGCTTCCAGCAAATGCGCTCGCAACTTCGCGAAGCTGAGCCGGCAGAGTGCCTTTCTTGAGCCAAACAATACTTGCTCCAGCGATAAAGTCGTCACCCGAGGCCGGTTCGCTGAATATGGTAATCTTATTAGGTTCTTCGGCTTTCGCTGCATCAAGTGGCAAGCACAAGGCGAGCGCTGCACACGCGACCGCACGGAGCGACAACATGGGTTACCTCCCGCGACAATCAGAGAGAGATATCTGAGATGGCCGAGCCTGTCCATCGAAACGAAAAGATGCGCGTTAAGTCTATTTCCGGGCAATCGCCTGTTGAATAAGGGCTTGCGCCTCAGGGCTAGCCCAGTCGGCGGGCCCGAGCAGCCGTCCTAATTCCTGTCCCTGCCGGTCGATGAGGATGGTGGCGGGAAGACCGACCGCCTTCATCGCATCGAGTGAGCGGGCCGTCGTATCGACATAGAGTTTGAGGTTCGCCGCCTTGGTTTCGTCCAGGAACTTGCGCGCAACGGCGGCGCCCTGGCGGTCGACGCTGACGGCCACGACCTCGAAATCGGGGGAGCCCAATTTCTGCTGAAGTGCGTCGAGTTCCGGCATCTCCTTCCGGCACGGTGCGCACCATGTTGCCCAGAGGTTCAGGAGAACGACGCGGCCCTTCCATTTGTCGAGGCCGGTCTCCGCACCCGATTCATCCTGGAATTTGATGTTGGTGATGGGCTCACCGGCCGGCTTCACCACGAAGGCGGCCATAGGTCCCTTGGCGAGCTGGCGAAGATTGCTGGTCGCCTGGGTCTCTTCCGTCGGCTTGCGCGGTTCGCCGCCGATCAGGTAAACCCCCAAGACACCGGCGCACAGGACCAGCAGGCCGATCAGCCAAAGGCTGCGGCTGCGGCTCGATGTGCTGGCGGGGTTTGTTTCCTTCGTGCTTTCAACCGACATGTCTCTGCCAGGATCCTAAATGAGCAACAAAATGTGGGGCGGGCGTTTTGCCGCCAGTCCCGATGCAATCATGGAGGAGATCAACGCCTCGATCGATTTTGATCAGAGGCTCGCCGCCCAGGATATCACCGGTTCGAAAGCTCACGCCGCCATGCTCGCCAAGCAGGGTATCGTGTCAAAAGCCGATGCGGCGGAAATGAGGCGGGGCCTCGATCTCGTATTGAAAGAAATTTCCGCCGGACGTCTCGCCTTCTCGCGCGCGCTCGAAGACATCCACATGAATGTCGAATCGCGATTGAAGGAACTGATCGGTGAGTCGGCCGGCCGGCTGCACACGGCGCGGTCGCGCAATGACCAGATCGCCACCGACATGCGCCTGCATCTGCGCGAAACGGTCGATCTTCTTGATGCTCAATTGGCCGGGCTGCAGAAGGCGCTGGCGCAGAAAGCGCGCGATCATGCGGCAACCATCATGCCGGGCTTCACCCATCTTCAGGCGGCGCAACCAGTCACTTTCGGCCATCATTGCCTCGCCTATGTCGAGATGCTGGGCCGCGATCGCGGTCGCTTTGCCGATGCGAGGCGTCGGCTCAATGAATCGCCCCTGGGCGCGGCGGCACTCGCCGGCACGCCTTATCCGATCGATCGCGACATGACCGCCAAGGAATTGGGCTTCGATCGGCCGATGCGCAATTCGCTCGATGCGGTTTCCTCGCGCGATTTCGTCGTCGAAGTGCTGGCGGCTGCAGCGATTTGCGCCACGCATCTCTCGCGGCTCGCCGAAGAGATCGTCCTGTGGTGCTCGGCGCAGTTCCAGTTCGTAACGCTTAGCGACAAGTTTACCACCGGCTCGTCGATCATGCCGCAAAAACGCAATCCCGATGCGGCCGAACTGGTGCGCGCCAAACCGGGGCGGATCATCGGGGCCTTGACCGCGCTGCTGGTGGTTCTGAAGGGTCTGCCGCTCGCCTATTCGAAAGACATGCAGGAGGACAAGGAGCCGGCTTTCGATGCGCTCGACAATCTGTCGCTGGCGATCGCGGCGATGACCGGCATGGTCCATGACATGCGGCCCAACGTGGATGCGCTACGCAAGGCGGCGATGAAGGGCTATACGACGGCGACCGATCTTGCCGACTGGCTGGTCCGCGAATTGGGCCTGCCGTTCCGCGAGGCGCATCATGTCACGGGACGGCTGGTTTCTTTGGCCGAAGGTAAGGGCGGCGATCTCTCCGAACTGACGCTTGCGGAAATGCAAGCCGTAAACTCCAAAATCACTGCCGACGTGTTCAAGGTCCTGACGGTTGAGGCCTCGGTTGCCGCCCGCAAGAGCTTCGGTGGCACCGCGCCTGCCAATGTGAAGCGGGAGGCCAAGCGCTGGCTGAAGCTCTTGGACAGAAGCTGAGGGTTCCGTTACAAGACTCGCCATGACGAAACTGCGAATGGCTCTCATTTTCGCGCTGATGCTGGCGGTTGCGGCCTGTGGCGTAAGGGGTCCGCCCGAAAAGCCGCCGGGCACCAAGCCGCCGCCGAAAGACGACCCGTTCGTGCTTGATCCGCTGATCAAGTAGGCCGCCGGTTTCCCATGCATCATTTCGCCTATCGCGACGGCGTGCTCCATGCCGAGGACGTCAATCTCAAGGTGATCGCCGAAGACGTGGGCACGCCGTTCTATTGCTATTCGACGGCAACGCTCGAGCGCCATTACCGGGTCTTCGACGAGGCCTTCAAAGGCACCGATCACACGATCTGCTATTCGATGAAGGCCAATTCCAACCAGGCGGTGGTCAAAACCCTGGTCGATCTGGGCGCCGGCATCGACGTCGTGTCGGAAGGTGAATTGCGCCGCGCCCTGGCGCTGGGCGTCCCCGGCCGCAAGATCGTGTTTTCAGGGGTTGGGAAGACGGCGCGGGAGATGGCGCTGGCGCTGAAGGAAGGCATTGCCTGCTTCAACGTCGAATCGGAGCCCGAACTCGAGCTTCTGTCGAGCGTGGCGACGCGGATCGGCAGCCGGGCGACCGTTTCCATCCGCATCAATCCCGATGTCGACGCCAAGACCCATCACAAGATCACAACGGGAAAGGCCGAGAACAAGTTCGGGATTTCCTATTTGCGGGCACCGGAAGTCTATGCGCGGGCGGCAGCGCTGCCGTCGATCGAGGTCGCCGGTATCGACATGCATATCGGCAGCCAGATCACCGAACTCGAGCCCTTTGCGCAGGCCTTCCGATTGATGGCGGACTTGACGCAAACATTGCGCAAGCAGGGCCATGACATTCGCCATCTCGACCTCGGCGGGGGCCTGGGCGTTCCCTATCGCGGCACCAATGATGTGCCGCCGCATCCCGATGAATATGCAACGATGGTCAAGCAGACATTGGGCGATTTAGGCTGCCGGCTGGTGCTCGAACCGGGGCGGATGATCACCGGCAATGCCGGAATCCTGGTTTCGCGGGTGATTTACGTGAAATCCGGCGAGGAACGCGATTTCATCATCCAGGATGCGGCGATGAACGACCTCATCCGGCCGACGCTTTACGACGCCTATCATGAAATCCTGCCGGTTTCGGAGCCGACCGGTGACGAGGCCCGAAAGCCAGCGGATGTTGTCGGCCCGATTTGCGAATCGGGCGACTATCTTGCCCGCGCCCGCGCCTTGCCGCCGGTTTCAGAAGGCGATCTCCTGGCGGTGATGACGGCTGGTGCCTATGGCGCGGTTCAGTCGGGGACCTATAATACGCGACCTCTGATTGCCGAGGTGCTCGTCATGGGCGATCACTTTGCGATCGTGCGGCCAAGGCAGAGCTATGAGGCCCTGATCGGGCTCGACCGATTGGCCGCCTGGCAGGGCAAATCCTGACGCCACCGTCCTCAATAAACTTGATGTGAGAATCTGAAGATAGGGCATGATTTTGCCCCTTTTCCGTATTATAGTCCTAGACCATGAGCGGACCGGAAAAGACCAAGACCTATGTCGATCGCAAGATCTCCCAAGCCGGGCTGGCGATAGCCTGGGAGCGGGCTTGGGCGGCACTCTATCCGGCCCTCATGGTTCTTGGTCTTTTCGCCTTGGCGGTGCTGTCGGGGCTGATGCCGGCGCTGCCTGACTGGGCCCGCTTCGGCAGCCTTGCAATCTTCGGCATCGCCCTTCTGTCGGCGCTCGTTCCGGTTGCGCGGCTCGTATTTCCCGGACGCCCAGAAGCCATCCGGCGGATCGAGACGGCCTCCGGCCTCGCCCACCGCCCCGTCGCAGGCAGCGAAGACCGGCTGGCGGATGGCGAGCAAGACCAGCTCAGCGCCACGATCTGGCAGGAACACCGCACCCGGCAATTGCGCAAGCTCGGCCATCTCAAGATCGGCATGGTCCGGTCGAACTGGATGCAGCGCGACCGCTACGCTCTCAGAATCCCGTTGATCCTCGCACTGTTCGCCGCAGTGGTGCTGGGGCGCACCGAGCCAACCGCGCTCTTAGCCGATAGCGTGCGGATCAATGCACCGGCGCCGCAAACTCAGGCCTCGCTCGATGCCTGGATCGCACCGCCCGGCTATACTGGCCGGCCGCCATTGATGCTGACGAGCCCTGCCATGCGCGACAAGATCGCCCAAGGCGAGGAGATCATCGTCCCCGAAAACAGCCACCTCAAGATCCGAGTGAGCGGTGCTAAGGCGCCGCGCCTCGCTTTCTACCAACCCACCAGTGAGGGCGAGCAACCGGTCGAGCTTCCGGAAAAAGCGCCTGCCGCCAAGCCGACCGGCGATGCCTTCCAGATCGAGTCCAAGCTTGCGCGCCCGATGACGGCGCGAGTCTTCGACGGCGACAAGGAAATCGCGCAATGGACGATCTCGCTCATCCCGGACAACCCACCGCAGGTTGCCTTCGACAACAATCCGACGACGGAAGCAAATGGCGCATTGTCGATCCGGTGGAAGGCGTCGGATGATTACGGCGTCGCCGGGATAGAAGCGCGCGTCGAACTTTCCGACATGCAGGATGGCGAGCTGGGTGTCGACGGCAATGGCGTGTTCCTCTTCGATCCGCCGGAATTTCCGATCGCGCTCAAGCGTGCGGCGCCGAAGGAGGCGACTGGCACATCGGTGAGCGATCTCACCGCCCATCCCTGGGCCGGACTTACCGTCGATATGCGCCTGATCGCCAAGGACCAGACAGGACAGACAGGCGAAAGCGAAGTCAAAAGTTTCAAGCTGCCCGAGCGCGAATTCCAGGTGCCGCTCGCCAAGGCCCTCATCGAGCAGCGCAAAGCCCTGGTGATGAATCCGGATGAGCGCCAGCCGGTCGTCGACATGCTCGACGCGCTATTGGTGTGGCCGCAAGGACTTGTCGAGAAATCCGGTCCCATCATGGCGATCGGCGCTGTCACCTCGCGCATTCGCAACGCCAAGAACGAAGATGATATCCGCGCCGCCATCGATTTCCTGTGGCAGATCGCAGTGAGCATCGAAGACGGCGATGTCACCAATCTGCGCGCCGAGCTTGAGCGCATCAAACGCGAATTGGAGAAGGCGCTCGCCGAGGGCGCGCCGCCCGAGAAAGTCGCCGAGCTCATGCAGAAATTGCGCGAGGCGATGAATGACTATCTGAAGTCGATGGCGCAGGAAGCGCAGCGGCGGATGGAGCAGGGTGGCCAGCAGCGTCAGGGGCAGCAGCAGGGCCAGATGGTCCGGCCGGAAGATCTCGCCAAGATGCTCGACACCATCGAGAAGCTGGCGCAGTCGGGTGCGAAGGAAGCGGCGCAGGAATTGCTGTCGCAGCTTGATGATATTCTGCGCAATCTGCAGCCCGGCATGCCCGGACAGAATGCGCAAGGCGACACGCCACTCTCGCAAATGCTCAACGAGCTTTCCGAGATGATGAAGCGTCAGCAACAATTGATGGATGATACGACGCGATTGCCCGAAGACAACACGGGCGAAGGCGAGCAGCAGGAAGGCGCCCAGGGCCAACAGGGCAAGACGGGCGAACTGGCAGGCCAGCAGGATGCGCTCGGCCGCATGCTTGAGGAATTGATGGGCCGCATGGGCCAGAACGGCTTGCAGTCGCCCCCGTCTTTCGGCGAAGCGGGACGGTCCATGGAAGGGGCCGCCGATGCTCTGCGGGGCAGCGATCGCGGACGGGCCTTGAGCGAGCAGGGCGAGGCCCTGAGCCGCTTGCGCGAGGGCGCGCAAAGCATGGCGCGTGAGATGCAGCAACAGCAGGGGATGGGCACGCAGGGCAATCAAGGGCGCCATGGCGAAGCGCGCGGCGATGACCGCGATCCGCTTGGCCGACCGATGCCGCGGCGCGGCGAAGATTTCGGGCCCGAGCGCGACATGCTGCCATCCGAGCTTGCGGTGCGCCGGGCGCGCGAAATCCTCGAAATGCTGCGCGAGCGCGCCAATATGCCGGACCTCCGGCGCTTTGAGCGGGACTATTTCGACCGGCTGCTGCGCGGGCTGTATTAATCAAGATTCCCTCCCCCTTGTGGGAGGGATCAAGGGTGGGAGTACCCACTCAAGAAATCCCGGACAAGTTTGAGAGTTCATCTCGACCCACCCTAACCCCCCACGAGGGGGGCAGAATCATCCGATGGCCGCCAATAACCTTCATGCTATGAAGACGCTCCATCATCGACGGACTTCATGACCACGAAAGTCAGGCGACGACTAACGACAGTGCTGAGTGCCGATGTCGCGGGCTATGCCCGGCTCATGGAGTTTGATGAGGCGGGGACTCTCGAGACGCTGCGCCGCTACCGAAGCGCCATGGCGAAGCTTGTCGAGCGCCATGAGGGCCGCATCGTCAATACGTGGGGCGATGCGATCCTCGCTGAATTCGCAAGCGTCGTCGAAGCAGTCCAATGCGCGGTCGAGACCCAGCAAGAGCTCTCAACTGCGAATGATGCGCTTCCAGATGCCAAGAAAATGCGGTTTCGCATCGGCATAAATCTCGGCGATGTCATCGTCGCGGGTGACGATGTCTATGGCGACGGCGTCAACATCGCTGCGAGACTACAGCAATTGGCGGAGCCCGGCGGGATCCTGATTTCGGGGCCGGTTTACGACCAGGTGCACAACAAGCTTTCGATCAATTTCGACCCGCTGGGGCCGCAGCAAGTCAAGAATGTCAGCAATCCGGTGATGGGCTACCGCGTCCTATCAGGCAATGGCCCGCAGCCGGACCGACCGCTGCCCAACCCAAGCCCGGTACCACCGGTGGGGAAGCAACCGCAGGCGACCGGGGGCGAGATCAGGCATTGGTATCGGAACGTGCCGCGCCCGATCCTGGCGATCTGCGCGATCATCCTGTTCCTGTTTCTGATCAATCTGTTCAGCGGCCCCGACGATATCTGGTTCCACTGGCCGGCTTTGCCGCTTGTCCTGATCGTCGTGCTGTGGGCGGTTTTCAGAAGCAGAAAGGAATGAGGTGAGGGATCAGGCGGTGGCGCCGAACACGAGGATCATGCCGGTGGCGATGAAGGCGACGCCGGCAAGACCGCGCAGGCTCATGCTGTCGCCAAAGACGAGGCTTCCCAGAAAGAAGGTGCCGAGCGTGACGAGGCCGGTCACAGCTGGATAGGCAAGGCCGATGGGCAAGGTGCGGATGGCATAAAGATAGGCAAGAAGGACGACCCCAGCGAGCGCGAAGCCGAGCCACAGGAACGGATCGCGCAATAGCGCGAAGAGGGCAGCCCATGAGAATTCCAGCGCCCGGCCGCCAACCGCCCGCTTGAGGGCAAGATTGGCGCCGATATTCGCCCCGGCGCAAAGCAGCAAGGCCAGCCATTTTGACATTGAATTTCCTGTCCTTCCTTGGATTATGGCGCCCGCGATAATGCGCCAGACAGTCCGGGGGCGGAAGTGGAGAGGATCATGATCGAGCCGGCAATCGGTCGGCGGCGCCAGACACCCGGAGAATCGCGTGCAAAACAGCGGTGAGACCGTGGTTGTGGGGCAAAAGCCCAAGTCCAGGCATTGGGACAACTGGCTCCTCGTCGCAGTGTCCGTCATTGTGACGCTGGTCGTGGTGGAACTGGGCTTTCGGGCGGTAACCGGACAGCCGGTGCTCAGCCTCAAGAATTTCCGTACCGAGCGGGTGGTCATCAACCGGCTCGGCGATCGCGCCGTTCCCGATCCGGTCCTCGGTTGGATCCTGCGCACCAATTATCGCAGCGAAGGCTTCAATACGATCGATTACGGCGTCAGGCGCAATGGCGACGAAAGCACGGTCAGGACCGGTGCGGTGATGGCGGTGGGCGACAGCTTCACCGAGGGCTGGGACGAAGTGCATGATGACGGGACATGGCCCGCGCATCTTGAGAAGCTTCTGGGCGAGCCGGTCGTCAACACCGCGATCGGCGGTTATGGCAGCGACCAGGTGCTGATCAGGGCAGAGCAGATGCTGCCGATCGTCAAGCCCAAGACATTGATCATCGGCCTCAACGAGATCGACATATTTCGTGCCGGGCACGCACCATTCGGCGCGCCGAAGCCCTATTTCACATTGAAGGATGGGGCGCTCGAATTCCACCCGCCAGAGCCTTTAGAGCGGCGCGATGATGCGCATATTCTGAATGCGCTCGGCTACAACTTGCGCAACGCGCTGGGATACTCAGCGATGGCGGATTTTGTCTTAAGCAAGCTTTCCTTCGACTTCTGGTATGGCGACCAGAAGCAGATCTACCGGCGCGTTCATAATCTCGAGGTGCCGGTCACTTGCGCATTGCTCAAGCGGGTCAAGGCGCAAGCGGATGCAGCCAAGATCCGCTCCATCCTGTTCATGCAATATTACGGCTCGCTTTATGTCGAAGAAGACGAGCCGCCGGACAGCACGCAGCTCGTCATGCAATGTGCGCGCGAGCAGGGTTATGAAGTCGTCGATCAATACCCGTCGCTAAAGGCCCTTGCTGACACTGATGAAAAGGAATTCCGTACCTATTACGGCTTCTATGAGAACGGCGAGTTCGGCCACATGTCATCCAAGGGCAATGCGCAGGCGGCGCAATTGCTGGCAGCGCATTTGAAGGGAAGCAGTGCGACGGTGGGACAATAGGCAAGTATCTCGACCCCCACCCTTAGTCCCTCCCCACACGGGGGAGGGAAATCAGATCAGCTCTCCAAGCCGTAGAGAACCGGCGCAGCAGGACCGCCATTTCCGATGGTGCGGTAGTGCGCCTTGGGCACGCGAAAGACCCCATAGAGCGTGTTGATCACCGAACCGATGGTCAGATAGTCGGCAATATCGAAGTTTTCCGGAAGATCGTTGCGCGGGCGCATAGTAGCAAAATCGAAGGGGCGGCCGATGGTCTTCTCGAGTTCCGGATCGAGCGCCAGATGCGCCTTTGAAACAGCCTCGCCGGCATTGTTGAAATCGGTGGCGCCGATAACGAGGCCCGGACGAACGCCCTTGCCGCCGAGGATGATCGAGTTGGCATGCGGATTGTGATTGGTGCCGGTGTCGTCGACCGGCCGATCGGGCGCGCGCAAGGTGCGGCCGAATTCGCTGGCGATCATGATCGACGTGACATCGAAGAGCGACTGGCGCTCATTGAAAGGTGTGGTCTCCAGGCCTTTGAGGAGCGATGCGACACGGCCCAGCGCATCGCCGAAAAGCTTGGGCTGGTCCTTGGCAAGATTGGCGGCGTGAACGTCGAACTGCTCGGGCAGCACATAGATCGCCGAGCGCGACAGTGACAGGCGGAAGCACTGGGCGATCAACGACAGACATTGCTGCTCGGGATCCTGGTTCGGATCGGGCGGAGTGAGCTTGGCGAGACGGTCATGGACCTCGGGCGCGCGATCAAGCGCGGTGTGCATGAGAGCGGCGGCGGCGGCCATGCGGCCCGCTCCCTGTTCGCTCGCAGCGATGCGGCCGCGGACGAATGACATCAATTCGTCTTCAGGATGCGGCGGCGCGATGCGGCGCAGATAATCCGACAGGCCGCCGATCGAACCGACGCGCAAGGGAATGACGCCCGAATGATTGCGGAGGCTGCTCTGCACCGGATCGGTGGGGAGGACGGCATCGAGCGACTTCGGCTCGCGGCCGGTTTCGGCGAGGTTCAGATGCGGAACGAAGGAATCGCCGCCGAAGGGATCACCGGTGAAAAGGAAGTTCATGTTCTGCAGATGGCCGTCGAAGCTCTGCGCCATGTGCACGCCGTTGATCACGCTGAAGCGATCGCGGAAGCGGGCGAGCGGCTTGACGAGTTCGGAGGCGAAGGTGCGTGCGCCGTTGGCACCCGACCAGGCATCGGGATCCTTGCCGAGATAATTCTGGATGCGGCCCGCGGCAGTCATCGAAAGGGGGCGGGCATCGAACATGTAGGACGGATCAGCGCCGCCATTCATGACGATCAGCAAGAAGAAATGCGGTTCCGGCACGGGTTCGGCGGCCTCAAGCACGGTTGCGCCGGGAAAAACCAAGGTTCCGGCCCCTGCGAGGCCAAGGGTCAGGAAGCGACGGCGAGAGGATATGATCATCGCGGTCACCTCACTTGGAAATGAGAAAGTAAGGGTTCATGGTGATCGCCAATGTCATGGCGGCGACCGCTTCGGTGGCCGGACGGTCGCGGTAAGACGAGGCGAGGAAGAAGTCGCGCCAGGCGACATATTCTTCCTTTGGCGCTTCATAGCCCATGAGGGCAAGCCAGAAGGCGCTCATCACTGCATCCGTCTTGGCAGCAGGCTTCGGCCAGGCGCAGATGTCCTCAAGCGTGTCGGCGAAATTGTCATTGAGCTCAAGCGTCGGCTCGCGGCAGGACTTGCCCATGGCTTCGGCAAAACCAGAAAGGCTTGCATGCATGATCACCATGTTGACGGGGTTCGGCGTGCCGTTGGTGAAGTGATGCACGGCGCCGAAATCGGCCCAGGTTCCAGCCAGTTCATCCAAGCCATCGGCCGGCATGAAACGATCGAGCTCAAATGGCTCTTCGCGCGTCGCGATGCGGGCGGAGAGTTCCTGCGAGATCTCAGCCATGCCTTTCAATTGCGGGGCATCGTCTGCAGCGCGGGCACTCGTAGCGCCAAGCGCCAGGGCAATGACGGCAAATGCCAGGGACTTCATGGCGTCACCCCGCCGGCGTTGAGCCGGTTCAATTCCTGCTGCGCCCACAAGAAGAGTTCCTGACGCTCCGGACTCGCCATGAGCTTGTTCTTGGGCATGCGCTTCTTCGGATCGCTCGACGAAATCCGATCGACGAATTGCGCGAGCGTCTCCTTCGCGGAGACCTGCGCGAATGTGTCATCGAGATGGGGAAAGGTCTTGCTCTTACCGTCCGGCGCATCGACCCAAGCGCTCAAGTTGAGATTGCCGTCGCCGGAATAGGCGCTGTCGTGGCACTGGGTACAATTCTTCTGCAGGATATAGGCGACGCGGCAGGGCGGTCTGTCGCCAGATTGCGTACCCTCGGCATGGTCGTAGCATTTTTGAGGGTCGCGATTGCGCTCGCGATAGGCATTGCTCTTGAGGACGCGTATCATGGCGTTCTTCATCGCCGATGATGAATTAACCCGCGCTTCGGCAGTAAACTTCCGCGTCAGTTCGTCGAGATAGGCGCCATCGACGGTCTGATCATCGCCGACCATGTAGTCAACGAGGCGCTTCATCAGGCAGCGCTTGGCTTCCGGCGCGTTGCGGATGATGTGCGAAAGGTCGCCGACATTCTCGCCATAGTCGTTGCGGTCGGTCCAGCGCGGCGAACGGATATAGCCGATATTCCAATTGCGCTCGGAACCTTTGGGGGCGCGCCAAAAGGAGGCATATTTCTTCCGGTCGGCATTGGCCAAATCATCGAAGATGATATCGGGAAGCTGTGCGGCGTCGGAGAAGAGCGCGCCATAATTGCGAAAGAAACCCGCCATCGGGTCGAGCTTGTAGTGGCAGGCATAGCAGGACGTATCCGAGCCGTGGGCGCCGGAGGCGTGTTCCTTCGGATCCTCGACGCCGACCGGTGTCAGGTCATCGCAGAGATAGCGGTTCAATACATAGGCCGCACGCTTCCTGTTGTAGTTGGTCGAGGAATTGGCGAGCGCGATCCCCTGTTCATAACCGAAGGCAATCCATGTCTTGGTGTAGGGGAAGGTCTTCAGATCGAAGGGACGGAAGTCGGCCAGGCTTTGCGGCTGATATCGGGAAGGCTCGAAACTCTCGACTTCCTTCATCGCTCGTTTGAACTGGGTGTAGGCACGATCGAGGGCGGCTTCGATGCGCATCGTGTCGATTGGCGGCTCGGAGTCGTCCGAACATTCGGAATCGGCAATTGCGGAGAGGGACTCCAGTGGATCGAGCAACACGCGGCCGCGCGAAAGCGCGAAGATTTCCGGATCATTGAAGGAGCGATAGAAGCGATCGGTGAAATCCTCGGCACGAGAGAGCAGCTCATTGAGCTCTTTGCAGACGCCGCGGGGATCGGACTTCGCCTTTTTCTTGCCATTGGCGATGAGAGTCTCAAAGGCCGCGCGCACTTCCGCAATCGCCTTGGCGCGCATCTGCGGCGGCGAAAGACCTTTATCTTCCGGCTCCGGGTCTTCCTCAGGATCTTCCATCGACAAAGGCGCCATGAAGAAGGGCCCTTGCAGATCGAAGAGCGTGAGATAGTCGCCGCCCGACATCATCGCCTTTGCGGCGCTGACCGCATTGGGAAAGTCGAAGGCATTGTCGACATAGGTGCCATCGATCTTCACGCTGTCGATCTTGAAGCCTAAAAAATACATGTTGAAGTCGAGCATGGCGTCGCCGAAGCGCGGATCGGCCATGAATTGGCGGGCGACTTCTTCCTCGCTCAGCTTCTGAAGAGCCGCGACATCGTCATCGGGGCCGAGGCCATCACCATCGCGCAGGAGGCGCGCGGTCCTGTCGAGCCACCACAGGGATTCCCAGTTTTCGGATTTCGCGTCCTCCGCCCGGGCGGCCGACAGCGTGAGGATGAATGCAAGCACGACCAAGCAAGCGCATATGGGCGCGCCCGGATAGCGGGATGTCCGATCGCCGTCGCGTATCACGCCTTGCCCTTTTGCAGCGACACCAAAATCGGTTCAGGCGGCCCCCGTACCACCTGAAACGAGGGTAGACGCTCAGGTTGAAGACGGCAAGACGTTGATCAGACTAGGCTTATTCGCCGCATTTTTGCTCGATCCGGTCGAAGGCGGCATCGAGCTTGGCAGCTTCAGCGGATGAGGGATCGAGATCCTCTCCGATCGACCAGGCGCTCGCGTAATCTGGCCCGAGGCTTGTCAAATACTCTTCCATCTTGACTTCAAGCTCCTCGCTCTTGACGTCGTCGCCTTCGCCCAATGACGACATTTCCTTAACGATCGCGCAGAAAGGCTCGAGTTTGACCGGGTCGGCCTCGAGCGCGTCGAGAGCGCGAATGGCAGCATCGGTCTTCTCATCGGCAAAGGCAGGCGTTGCAATTGCAAGGGCGAAGGCGATGAGCGGGAAAAACAGTTTCACGAGACTACCTCACATCAGATTGGGGTTGCGCACCCAAGGCGGCTTTCCGGCCTGGCAGCAGGCCATGCAAAAGCGACAGAAGGATGAGCGATCCGAAGAGCATGTAGGATTGCAGGAAATTGAGTGCCGTTGGGGCAAGGAGTCGCGCGGCGGCAATGAAGGAGGCAACGAGCAGGTAGCTCAAGGCGAGCCACAAAAGGCGTGGCCGACTGGCCGCGAGAGCCGGAAAGGCGATGGCGTAGATGGGCAGCAATAGGCCGTAATGATGTTCCCAGGCGATCGGCGCGGCGATCGTGACGCTGACCGCCATCAGACAGAGCGAGATCGGCCGCTGGGAATCGTCGCTGCGCCGCCACAATGCGGAAATCAGGATCGCCGCTGATGCGACAAGCGCCGGCCAATAGACCCACCCGTTGTAAGGCGGAAAGCCGCCAGTCCCATAATCGGCATTCGGATAAAGTTCCGGAAATGAACGCCCGATGAACCGATTGAGAAGACCGTTCACCGACTGGTTGGGATAATAGGATTCACCCCGCTCCGACATGAAGGAGACGACCGAGAGGTAGTCCAAATGGTTGGCAAAGCCGAAAGTCCAGATCGAAATTGCCAGGCCAATGGCGGCGGCAATGAGAAGCGCTGTCGCGAAACGCCATTCGTGGTTTCTCATGCCCCAGAGCGCGATGAGCCCGTAATGGGGCTTGAGGAGACTCAATAAGCCGACCAGCGCGCCGGACGCTATCCGCCATTCAAGGGCGAACAGGAGAAGCGCTGCGGCGAAGGCCGTGTTGATCCATAATTGAACCTGGCCGAGGGTGAAGCCCTTGACGAAGGGATAAAAGGTGAGCGTCAGAATCGCGACGATCATAATGCGCGGGATGCGCAGTTGCCGCCAATCCTCGCTGCCATGATTGCGCTTGAGCATGATTTCCAAAAGCGCAGCGCAGCAGCCGATCATCAGCAGGATGAAACCCCAGCCGACGAGGTCGTTTACCGCTGGCCACATCGCGGGCGTCATATCATCCGAGATGCGGACGCGGTCGGGCCCCGCAAGCAGCATAGCGACAAGGGTAAAGAGGGCCGAGGGCGGGTATTGGAATTTGATACCGCCTTCGAAGAATAGCGCGGAGTAGAGAGGTTTCGGCCCAGGCTCGGCCAGATATTCGAGCGCCAGCGCCATCGGCCCCCAGGAATCATCACCGCTGCGGGCCCGCAGCATATCGAAGGTGTGATTGAGCGCGGTCTCCTGATAGCCCATCGGCGACAAGAGCCAGAGAAGACCATTGACGATAACGACCGACAGAAAGCAGAAGCCCGCGAGCATGATCGTGACGCGTTGCGGCGTCACCGGCAGATTTGGGCTCGGGCTCATGCCGGGCGATCCCGCGCGATCGGAAGGTAATAGAGACCGCGCATCAGGCCTACGAGCATCAACAAGCCGCCGAAAAGCCAGGCCGAGAGGATCGTGCGCGAAGCGAGGGTGAGCACCCAGTCGGGTTCCAAAGGCATCAGCACTATTGGCAATGCGGTGAGCACGAAACCGAGCCACATCAGCCATCGCGTTATGCCATCATCCGGCAATGGCAGGCGCTTGCCGAGATAGAGTCCGATCGGCAGAAGCGCAAAAAGATAATAATGCGACCAGGAGACGGGGCTGACGACGATCGCGAGCAGAAGGATTGTGCAGTATTCGAGATAGTCGCGACTGGTGAGGGTGCCGGAGCGCAACTCAGCTTCGGGTTGACGGCGGGCGCGGCGCATTAGCCAAATGATCGCGCCGAAAAGAACAATGAAGATCAGCCATCGGGCAACGCGATGGGCCCCGGTCGGCTCGCGCGCCGTCCAATCGAAAAGCGCCTCCGGGCCGGTCGAAAGGCGCATCAGGAAAGCGTCGATCGACTGCACATTGAAGGCAGGGATGACGCGACCAACATAGGCGAGAACATTGCCGTCAAACCAGGCGATATTCACTTGAAGTCCATGCACGGCAAGCGATAGCGCGAAGGCTGCCGCCAGCATGCTGACGCCCCCGGCTACGATGCGCCAATTGCCGCGCAAGAGGAAATAGACTCCGAAGAGCAGGAAGGGAATTTTGATCAGGGCAGCGAGGCCAAGGATGAGGCCGGTGGAAAAGTGCAAACCACCGCGCCAGGTCGTCAAAGCGAGGACGAGCAGGAAGAGGACGATGTGTGTTGAATTCCCCTCGCGCAGGCTGTTGACCATCGGGCCATCGACGAGAAAGAGAAAGGCAAGAACGGGCGCGATGTGCGTCGCGGGATCGGCCATGCGCGCGAGCAGCCACCACGCCGCGATCACGCTCGCAATGCCAATTGCGCAGAAGGCCCAACCCGCGCCGGCATAGCCGAAGGCAAGAAGCGGAACGAAAGACCAGACGAGGATCGGCATGTTGACGAAGCCGCCAACGCCGACCTCAAGATGCTGGAAGGCATCGCGTGGGCCGAGCTCCCAAACACGCTGCGCTGCCGGAAAATAGGCCTTGTAGAAATCGCCGAAAAGATAAGGCGGCTCGGAATATGCCCAAAGGATGAGATGGAGGGCGAGGCCAAGAAGGATCAGGAGTGCGAAGATCAGCATGCGGTGCCTGCCATTGGCGAGCGTCATCATCCGCGCTCCGATCCTAGAACCGCCAGGCAATGAAAAAGACGACGACCATGGCGAGGCCGAGTGCGAGGCTCGCCTTGTCGCCGATCGCAAACCGAATGGGGTCCTCATCGAGAACCTGCCGGCCAGCCAACAGCCAGATGCGGCCGAGCCACAAAAACAGGATGACGGGCAGAAGCCATAGCCATACGGGGCTCTGGTAGAAGGTTGCCGCGAAAGCCTCCTCGATGAGGTAAAGAATCATGATGAGCACGGCGCCGGCGGTGGTCGAAACGCCAAGTGCCAGGAGAAGGGGCGTATCGCGCGCGAGATAGCCTCGGCCGTCAATTTCGTGCTTGCCGTCCTCGCCATTGCGGGCCGCTTCCGTATAACGCTTGGCGAGCGACAGAGACATGAAGACGAACATCGAAAATACCAACAACCACGGTGAGGCTGGCACTGCGGCAACGGCAATACCGAAGACAAGCCGCATGGTGAAAAGCGCAGCCAGGATCAACACATCCAGAATCGGCAAGCGCTTGAGGCCGAATGAGTAGGCAATGCTCGCCACGGCATAGAGCAAGAGCAGAAAGAATGGCGTACTCCCCAAATAGGCGGCGAGAAGGAGGCCGCAAGCGCCGATCACCATGCCGGCAAGCGCGGCCAGACGCGCGGGCAATGCGCCGCTGGCAATCGGCCGGTGTCGCTTTGAATGGTGCTTACGGTCGAAGGAAAGATCCTTGAGGTCGTTCACGAGATAGGCGGCGGATGCGACGAGCCCCCACGCGATGAAGCCCAAGCCACAGGCGACCCAGGCCTCGCGGTCGCCGGCCCGGCCCGCAAGGATCAGGGGGATAAAGATGAGCGTGTTCTTCGCCCATTGATGCGGGCGCAGGGACCGGAGAAGTGCGGCGGCCAGAGACGTGCGATCTGTATCGGCTCCCACATCTCCTCCAGTTCTCCGTGCGGGGTGTCGGAAAGTCAGCGCGGGGCGGGTGGGCGAACGGTAAGCACATGATCACGAATCCGGCAACTGATGATGCTGGACCGGCAGCCCTTGCGCATTGTATGAACAGGCGCGCGGGGGCGTTGGGCTGATGAGGACGCTATGAGCTTTTTGAAGGATTTCTGGCAGTATATGAAAGCGCGCAGAAAATTCTGGCTGCTGCCGGTTTTCATTTGCATGTTCCTGCTTGGCGGCCTTCTGATCCTCAGCAAAGGCTCTGCCGTCGCGCCGTTCATCTACACGCTGTTCTAGTTCCGATCTGCGCGGCTGGACATGCGCAAGTTCCTGTTCCCGGTTCTCTTCGGCGTCGTCACGCTTGTTGTGACGGCGCTATTTCTCGAGGCGGCGGTGCGGCTTGTCGTCGATGACGGCATGCAATTCGATCTCGAGATGTGGAAATATGCGCGCGACGTAAAGGTCGTGTCGCCCAATCCATCGATCGGGCACGAGCATGGGCCGAACCGCAAGGCACATCTCATGGGCGTCGATGTCGAAACGAGCCAGCAGGGCTTGCGCGACCGAGAATTTGCGCTCGATCCGAAACCCGGCACCGAGCGTATCATGATGGTCGGCGATTCACTGACTTTCGGCTGGGGCGTGCCCTATGAGGCGACATTCTCCAAGCGCATCGAAAAGCTTTATGCCGATGCCGGGCAGCAAGTTGAAGTGATCAATACCGGTGTGGGCAATTGGAATACGGTGCAGGAAGTCACCTATTTCCTGACCAAGGCGAAGGACTTCAAGCCCGACATTGTCGTTCTCAATTACTTCGTCAACGATGCCGAGCCGGTGCCAGAAAAGAGGGCGCCGCCGTCTTTCCTGATGCGGAATTGCTATTCCTGCGTCTTCATAGCGGGGCGGGTAGACATGTTGCGCCGGCTGTTTTTAGGGGGGCCGAGTTGGGATGAATATTATCTCGGCCTTTATGGAAAGGGCGATACGCCAGGCTGGCTCGCAGCGAAGGCGGCGATCAAGCAGCTTGCCGATTATTGCAAAGCCAACAATATCAAGCTCGTTATCGCAAACCTGCCGGAGCTTCACGACGTCGCAAATTATCGCTTCGACGCTGTGACGCAGCTCGTCAAGGATGCCGCAGCCGAAAACGGCGCGGTTTTCGTCGATCTCCTGCCGGCAGTGAAGGGCGAGGACTCCGCCGATCTATGGGTTACGCCTCCTGACCCGCATCCGAATGCGTTTGCGAATGAGTTGCTCGCAAACGGTCTCTACGAGACGCTGAAGAATTTGCAGTGATCGTTCGCGGCGCGGACTGAGCTGCCGTGGCCGGGTCGTAACGGCTCACGATCGTCCAACCTATTGCGCCGAGATAAAGAAGTGTCGCTGCGTGTTCCTTGTAGTCGGCGAGCTGCGGTATCCACCAGATCGCGACGGTGAAGGGCGCGATAATCGCAACACCGATGACGAAGCGCGACATCCACCAATTGGGGATGAGTGCGGCAAATGGAAGGATCCAGACAACGTACCAGACCCACAAATGTGCAACCACCGAGAAGGTTACCGCGCACATGATGGCAAGGCAGGCGCGAAGCGTGTTTTCACGGGTGGGTTCAATCCATAACCTGCCGCATTGCCAAAGCGCGAGGATTGGAAAGACCGCCGACGCCACATAGGCCAGCGGCCAGACAAAGCCGCCCAGCATGCTGTCGATGGCCAATACTGCATCGCGCGGCTGCAGGAATCGCCAGACATTGAGAAGGCGCGTCCCGTCCAGGAAGTTGAGAGAACGCACGAACAGGGCAAAGACCAGAATCGCCAAGACGCCGGGAACAAGCATGCGACGCAGATAGGGGGCCCAGCTCATATTCTCCCGGCGCCGCGCATAGATGAGGTCGACGAGAAAGAGCGGTGCGGTCGTATATTTGCAGAGGGATGAAGCGGTGAGCGCGATCGCCGCTGTCGGTTTTGCGCGCAAGAGAAAGTAAAGCCAGATCAGCGCGAAGAAGACCATGGCGATATCATTGTGGCCTTCGGCGACGATTTGGCCGACGCCGACGGGGAGCCAACCGAAGACAACGACAGCCAATGCACGTTCGAGGGACGTGTCCTCGGCGCCTATGCGGCGCAAGACAATGAGGGACCCGATCCAGGCCGCGACGAGCAGCAGCTTGAAAAACAAAAATGCGCCGAGAAGGCTCGTTCCGACGAATGCCATCACGATCGCGGAAATTATGGCCCAGAGAGGACCATAGGACATTGGCATCGGAAAGTGATCGAGAGGCAGATTGGCCACCGCATCCGCAGTGAAGGCGATGGAATAAGGATTGACGCCGGCCGCGGCCATCCGGCCCCAGACAGCGGAGAGCCACAGATCCTGCGTGAAGACCGGATAGGCAAGAAACAGGACCGGCGCACAAGCATAGGCCCAATTGTAGAGTGTCCCAATCGTACGCTCGTCAATGTCGTCGCGCAGGCGCGGAAGCATGATTAGCAGGCCAGCGCATGCGCTCGTTACCACTGCGAGCGGGATGAAATGGCTCAGAATGATTTGCCAGTTCGCGGCGAAGAGAGTTTGCGGCGAACCAATGAATGGCAGTTCGCCAACGATGCGTTCAAAAAAGGCTGCCGATTTGGGCGAGTACTCTTTCTTCCAAAGGGCTGCACCCTGGATGTAGGAAGAGGCGGCCATGACCGCGTTGGCAAGCAATACCAAGGCACCGAACCAATGAACGCGAATGACAAGAGAGCGGGAAGCCAAACAAAACTCCTTGCAAGCCCGACCGCCTGTCTGGCGCCACGGCGATTAGCATTTACTTACGGGGTCGAAAATCGTTCCCGACCCGTTGCCACCCTGCGGCCAAGATGCCCCGATCGGAAGCTCCGGTCGAGTCCCATTGCCGGGCGAAAGCACCATGAAACGCGGAATATTCCCGAGGGTTAATTTCCCAATTGAGGCTGCTGGTCCGGCGGCAGAAGAAATTCTGGGAGCATTTCACCGACAATGATGTTGCCGTCGATCGAGAAGTGGGAATTGTCGGGCCAAAAGACGCTTTCCGCTTCGATCTTGCGCTTGATCAGTTCGTCGCCAAGATCGACGGACCTGATGCCGAGCCCATGCAGGTACTCCTTGAGCTCGGCGTAGAAATCCACCGTGCTGTGGCTATCCCGCTCAAAGAAGGCCTGTCCGGCGGGGAGAAGGAAGAAGACAAGCTCGTAATGGTTTTCGTCGGCGTGTTTCTTCCAGTCCGCGATCACCTTCTTGTTCGCGTCGGCATAGGGAAAATTCTTGTAGTCGTAGAAGCCGTCCTTCGTTCCGAGATAGGTCATGCGATGAAGATCGAAAGTCTTCTGGCCCTTATACATCTCGTATTTGTCGGCCCAATGCAGGAAGGGCTGATCGCCGATCGTCGGGATATAGGGAGAGACCCAAGGGAGGGTGTCCTTCAGCCAGTACAGCCCGGCGTTGACGAGCTGCGTCGTGTAGGAATATTGCAGCAGAACATGGTTGAGGCCTTTTTCCCCCGCCTTGGCCGCCTTGATCCGTTCACGGATCATCGTAAACCATGTCTCGTCCAGCTTGACTATGTTGTTATTGATGTCGAGCCTCGCCTTATCCGCGAGGCCGTGATCGACGACTGTCGAATGGGGGTGGAGATAGTCGTTGGCAACGTCAGTCGGTGAATAGAAGACAGCGACCTTAGCCGGCCAGCGCCCGACCTTCTTGCCAATCTCCAGGAATTTCGAGAATTCATGACGGGTTCCCGAATGGGTCACGCCGCATTTGAACGTCTCGATACCGGTCTCTTTCTCGAAAATGGTTCCGAATTTTGTGTCGAAGGGAGCATAACCCCAAGTCACGCTATCGCCGGCGAAGTAGATATAGTTTGGCGCCGGATTTGGGTGCGGCGTGTCGAAGCAGCCGAGATTGTTAGACCACAATTGGTAGCGGACATCGACATCGTCGAGATAGTGCCACTGGTCGGTGCGCGGCTTATCCGTCGGGGCGATGTCAAAGCCGCGGTCGTCATTGGCGACGTAATAGTCCTTTGGATAGCCGCGACCAAAGAAGTCCGGAACATAATACCCCTCCCGATAGCCCGGAAGGGCGCCCTCCATATCATCGGACAGCGTGTAGAAGCCTACGGTGTCAAAGATCGCAACCGTGGCGAGCAGGAGGCCGACCTGTAGTGCAATCGCACCTAACCTGCCGAAGCGCCTTGGCACAGACGTAGCCGGAAGGGTTTCGGCTTGCGGCTGACTGTTGCTCATGGGTGCATCCCGTCCAGGCCCCATACGGGGTGGCCGATTTAGGCACAGTTGGCGCGGCGAATCCAGCCTGAGGCGGGCGGCGCTGCGGCAAGTTCCGCGCTATCCCACCTTCATCAGGCGGGTGCGGGTCCGAAATGCGCGAAATGCAATTGCGGAGCTCTTGCATGCCAGTGCCATTGGCATTCATGATCGTGGCCTGCTCAGCCCCGTTCGGGAGAAACAGCCTTGGCCGCAACCGCGCGATCCCTCTTGCCTTCCGGCAAAAGCATTACCATCGACATGCTGCGCGATCTCGAGCGCAAGGTGTTGTGGCTTTCGACGCAGACCATTCATCATGCCAATCACGAGCGCGTCAACCAGGACGGCTTGAAGATCGGCGGCCACCAGGCATCGTCCGCCTCGCTCGTGACGATCATGACGGCGCTCTATTTTTCGGTGCTCAGGCCTGAGGATCGGGTTGCCGTCAAGCCGCATGCCTCGCCGGTTTTTCATGCCATCCAGTATCTCTTGGGCAACCAGTCGCTCGAAAAGCTCAAGAATTTTCGGGCCTATGGCGGCGCCCAGTCCTATCCCTCGCGGACGAAGGACGTCGATGATGTGGATTTTTCCACCGGGTCGGTCGGCCTCGGCGTGGCGATGACGTCCTTCGCGAGCCTAGTGCAGGATTACGTCCACGGCCACGGCTGGGGCAAATCATGGCCGGAGGGGCGCATGATCGCGCTTGCCGGCGATGCAGAGCTTGATGAAGGCAATATCTACGAAGCGCTGATCGAGGGCTGGAAACACCAGCTCAAGAATACCTGGTGGATCATCGATTATAACCGCCAGAGTCTCGACGCCATCATTCAGACCCCGCTGACCGGCAAACTTACGACGGTCTTCGAAAATATGGGCTGGGAGGTCCGTACCCTTAAATACGGGCGCAAGCTCGAGGCTTTGCGCGACCTGCCTGGGGGTCCGGCCATCCTTCAATGGATCGATAATTGCGATAACGCGCTCTATTCGGCGCTGACGTTTCAGGGTGGTGCGGGGTTCAGACAGCAGCTTCAGGCCGACCTCGCAGGCGAGCCGGACGCGCTCGCTCTCATCGAAAGTCTTTCCGATCCCGATCTCGGCAGCCTCATGACGAATCTCGGCGGCCATTGTCTTGAGACGCTGCTTGACGCTTTCAATTCGGCGCCGACGGACCGTCCCGTCTGCTTCATCTGCTACACGATCAAGGGCTATGGACTGCCGCTTGCCGGGCATAAGGACAATCACGCGGGCTTGATGACGCCCGACCAGATGAAGGCGTTCAAGGATCAGAACAGCATCGTCGAGGGCGAGGAGTGGTCGAAGACGGCTGGTCTCAATCGCGATTTCCAGCAATTCGAAGCCGCGTTGGACGAAGTTCCGTTCAACGCCAAGGGCCGCCGCCGGCTTCGGGCCGAGCGTGTGCCCGTCGGCGAACTGCCTTTGCCGTCCCTCAAAGGGACAATGTCCACCCAGCAAGGCTTCGGGTTGATCTTGCAGGAAATCGCGCGCTCGCAATCGAAACTTGCAGAGCGGATCGTCACCACATCTCCGGATGTCACGGTCTCGACCAATCTTGGCCCGTGGGTAAACCGGCGGGGCGTGTTCGATGTCAACGAGGTCGACGACGTCTTCCAGTCGCGCAAGCTCATGTCGGTGCAGCGCTGGCATAAGGGGCCGAGCGGCCAGCATATCGAGCTTGGAATCGCCGAGAACAATCTGTTCCTCATGCTCGCCGCATTGGGATTGAGCCATGAAATTTTTGGGGAGCGGCTGATCCCGATCGGAACGCTTTATGATCCCTTCATCGCGCGTGGCCTCGATGCTCTAAACTATGCCTGCTATCAGGATGCGCGATTCATTCTTGTTGCGACGCCTTCCGGCATTACGCTTGCGCCCGAAGGCGGCGCGCATCAGTCATTGTCGACGCCGCTCATCGGCATGGCGCAGGACGGGATTGCCAGCTTCGAGCCCGCCTTTGTCGACGAGCTCTCCGTCATCCTGCAATGGGCGTTTGAATATATCCAGCGGACCCCGCAAACGGCTGAGGGCGACGAATGGGTGCATGAGCGGGAAGGCGGCTCGGTCTATTTGCGGCTTTCGACGCGCGGGCTCGACCAGCCGGTCAGAGAACTGACGCCCGAGACGCGCGACGCCATCATCAAGGGCGGATACTGGCTCCGGCCGCCGCGTGAAGGCGCGTCCCTGGCGATCGCCTATGCCGGTGCCGTTGCGCCGGAGGCGGCCTCCGCCATGGGGCAAATCCTCAATCGGCATCCCGATGCCGGGCTCCTCGCCGTGACGTCGGCGGATCGCTTGAGCGCCGGCTGGACCGCGGCACAAGTCGCCCAGAGGCATGGCGACTTTTCGACCATTTCGCATGTCGAGGAATTGCTTGCGCCCTTGGCCAGCGATGCGCGCCTCGTCACCGTGCTCGACGGGCACCCGGAAGCATTATCGTGGATGGGTGCGGTCCATGGCCATAAGGTCCAGGCCCTTGGCGTTGAACATTTCGGACAGTCCGGAACGATCAATGATCTCTATCGGCATCATGGCATCGATACGGAATCTATTGTGGACGCCGCGCTTGCGCCGGGGCGCCCTCGGCGACGCTAGGATTTGCGCCAGGTGGGCGAGGGCTGCGGGAGATGTTTTGTGAGTTCGGCGTCCGGAATCTTGGTAAAATCCTTCGCCAGGGTCGTTACAATCCTGTCTTGAAGCTGGCGCGAAAGGGCTGACTGCAGTTCGGCGAGAATGTGGCTTGGTGCTGCAAGGACAAGCGCGTCGCAAGACGAGGCATCGGCATCGCCGTTCAATTGCTGCGCAACATAATGGGCGAAGTCGCGCTCAGCGCGATCATGCGGATCCTGCCGTGGCTCGACGCCGTGCCGGGTGGGGGATGAGCTTTCCTGGACGCGCGAGGGAGGCTTGCGGCCGAGGTCGTGCGATCGATCGTGAATATGCTTCGATTCAAGCTCTCTAACGGTGCGAAAATGATGCCCTTCCGCCGGGCGGACAAAGCGGGCGCGGCCGCCATCGGCGATCACGTAATAAGCGTTGACGTTGTGCATAAGGTTTCTCCATGCGGCCAGCCGCGATTTTGAATTCTGCGTGAGCGATATTGGCCAACCTAGCCTTGATCTGGATCAAGGCTCAAGCGCTTGGCTCGTCTACAAATTCCAAGATGCGGGAGAGTGACCGAGATGGCGGCTGGGTGAAACGGAACGCGCTCGACCTGATCGAGCACGAACACCATATCCAGGCGCAGATTTGCGACTCGTTAGAGCAAATCGCCGACGGCTTGCCCGAAGGGGCCGACAAACGCCTTTGCGCCCAGGTTGCCAGCGCCTTGCGCGAGGAGTTGCCGCTCCACCACCGCGACGAGGAATGCGGGTTGTTCCCGCTCATAGAAAGGCGTGCCCTCGCCGGCGACGGGGTCTCCGACATCCTGGCGCGCCTCGCCATGGAACATGCAACCGACGAAAGCTTTGCGACCGAGCTTCTCGAGAGCCTTGATATTTTAAGCGCAGGCGGAAAGCTCAAGAACCCGGACATGGTCGGCTACATGTTCCGGAGTTTCTTCGAAAGCTATCGCCGTCACCTGCACTGGGAAAACGTGGTCGTCATTCCCTTGGCCCGTTCCCGCCTGCTTCCGGAAGATCTGGCGAAGCTCGAAGAAGTCATGACTCGCAACAGGGACTCGGAACGGGACGACGCCTGAGTTTCGAAAGCGGGGTTGAGCTCGACCGGCCGGCGCGGCTAGGCTGCAGGCAATCTCAGCAGGTCGGAGCGGAGCATGGCCTTCGAGTTCAAACCGGTGCGCCCGGCCGGAGTCGAGACCGCGGGCAAACATCCCCTTGAGCGCCTCGCGAGCCTCGGCCTTTCTCTCCCCGCTGCACCTGGCGCCGTTGCCGCCTATGTGCCATGGGCGATTACCGGCAATCTCCTGATGACGTCCGGCCAATTGCCATGGGTGGACGGCAAGCTTCTCTACAAGGGAAAAATCGGCAGGGATCTCACGCCGGAGCAGGGATATGATGCCTGCCAACTCGCCACGCTCAATGCGATCGCGCAACTCGCCGATGCATTGGGCGATCTTAGTCGCGTCAGGCGTATCGTCAGGCTGGAAGGGACACTCAACGTAGCCCCCGGCTTCACGACCCATCCGCCCGTGCTCAACGGAGCCTCCGATCTGATCTTTGCCGTTTTCGGCGATGCCGGCCGGCACACAAGGATGATCTACACAAATCCGGAAATGCCGTTGGATTGTGCCTGCCTGATCGTTCTCTATGCGGAAGTTGATGTGATCTAGATCGAGATAGTCATCCAGTCTGGGTGGGCGGGTTTCCCGGGTCGAGCCCGAGGACAGATAAGGCCGCCGGCAGAGAAATTAGAAGTTGATCCGTACACAGACCGTCATGCCGGCAGGGGTGGAAAGCTTGGCGCGAACGCCTGACTCTTCCCCTCTCCCCTTGTGGGAGGGGCGACGCGGGCCGAAGGCCCGAGGCGGGTGAGGGGGCAACGTGCCGCGACACGGACCTTGTGAGTTTGAAATGCCTCCCTCACCCGGCATGCTCGCGCATGCCGCCCTCTCCCACGGAGGGGAGAGGGTAAGCAACGGTAAATCAGTAAACGGATGAGTGCCCTACGACGCATGTCGTCGCGCGGCGGGTTTCCGAGGCGCGCGAGCCAGTCGCAGTCTTTGAGGATCTGGTCGACCTCGTGGATGTTCCGCTGGCGGTATCCGGGAGGCCGCCCAGAGCGCAATGGGCCCGAGCGCTCAGGCCGGCGCTCGTCGAAGGGTTTGGCGTCCCAGCGGGCAAGCCGCAGGGCGTGGCGCGGGATGTCCTGAACCGCGTCCAGGACGGCGAGGAGGCGGCGGACCAGGTGCCTGGCACTGACCATGCCGTCATCGACCTTCTCTTCGACAACAGGCGCCAGCGGCGGAACTTGCGGCCGACCGAATTCGCGCATCATCTGATCCCAGGGAGAGAGAGGATCGCCGAGAACGCGGATGCGCGGCTCAGGGCCACGGAGCTTCTTCCTGAACCGGCGGCCCTGGCGCCTGATCGCATCGAAGAGGTTGAACAAGGGCCGGCGTTTGCGCTCAGGCTTGGCTTCACCTTCAATCTTGGTCTTGTCTGCGCGGGAGGTCCTTGGCTTCCCCGAAGCCGGACGCCGGGGCTTATGCTCGAGCACGATGTCACGCGCCGCGGCGACGATGAGCCGTCTCACCGCTAATTCCGCCGACCGCAGGATCTGGAGCACGGAACGGTGGAGCGGCTTGGAGATCCTCTCGATCGAAACGCCTTCCGAGAGCCCGATCCTGGCAAACAGCGCCAAGACGACGCCCAAGAGCGGTACGCGCTTGCTTTCGATGGCCAATTCCCAGTTCATTCCCGCTCAATAGAACAGAAATGGAACTTCGTCAATCATAAAATTCGGGTGGCCTCCAATTTTTTGGTACCTCTCTTTTTCGTCATCCCGGCGCTTCGCGCCACCCTCTCCCGCAAGGGGAGAGGGGAAGTTTGCGCCGTCGCTGCATCCACGGAGCGAGGGGAAAGTCTGTTGCGCTCGGGCCCGCGCGCAACAGCAATGGTGCGAAGTATCAAAACACCAGCGGCAAACTCGTTCCAGCCGAGGTTGCCGATGCAAGATGTTTCCGTGACCGTGGCCATCGATAGTCAGTTGCCGAAACGAAATGTCGACCGTTTGCGACAAGTTTTCGTGATTAGCGAGCGGCTTGCGCGGGGAACCTTCAGGATAGCCTGACGTTTTCACCATGCACGAGCCATTGGCTCGCAAATGTCATGAGGTACGCAATGAACAACGAACGCGACAAAAACCCGTCACAGACGGGCAACGTCAATCGTGACCAACAGCAGCAGGGCGGGCAGAAGCCCGGCCAGTTCGACCGCGACAACCAACAGGGTGGGCAGAAGCCCGGCCAGTCTGACACTGACCGCCAGCATCAGCAGGGCGGCATGGATCGGGACAAGAATCCGACCAACCGCTAAGTCGAACATACTCTGTTTAAGGCCGCCCTTTTTTGGGCGGCTTTTCTTTGCCGCGTGAAGTTTAGCGCGATTGCGCTATAATGCGCGTGGGCCGGCGAACCGATTTGCGTTAATGTTCGGTTGGGATTCGGGGCAATCTTTGCGGGCTTCCTGCATGGATTCGGAGCAGGGCAACGCGCGACGCAACGTCAGGCGACGCACGTTGAAGAATGGCAAAATCGTACTTCCTGGTTCTTGGGGAACTTACGATTGCATCATCAAGGACGTCAGCGATTCAGGCGCCCGTCTTCGCCTGGCGGGTGAGGGTGCAATTTTGCCCACCGAGTTCGATCTGGTCTTCGTGACCGAGGCGCTTACCTATCCCGTCCATCTGCGATGGCGGCGCGACCAGGAGTGCGGTGTCGAGTTCTCCGGTCCGCCGCGAAAATCTACGGGGCGGGGGCGCTGACCTGGAGATCGTTGGCTTGTTTCGCGAGTGCCGGCTGAATCATGCCGGCCGCGTCATCCGGTGCTTCAGCCTTCGGCAGCGACGCTGCCTGGGACGCCTTGATCGCGGTGTCCGGCAATGAGTTTAGTTCCAGATTCGCAGGTTCAGCCGCCGGTCGTTCGCGGAGTATCGCAAGAGCGTAGAGGCTGCGGTCGAATTTCCCCGCGGTCCGCTTATGGGTCTTGCACCATTCTTTGAAAGGGTCCGGTCTCACCGGGACACGTTCATAGGGCCAGCCATAGCTCTCGGCGAGTTTCAGGTTCTTGTCGAAGAGCTCGACCCATTTCTCGTAAGTCGGCACGCCGCAATCCACGACCTGCCATTGCGGCCAATCCTCTTCCAGAATCCAGGGAAGGGCGAGCTTTGGAGGAGTTCGTGTCACGTGCCGCTCGTGATGGTTGCCTCGCGAGGATTGTTGCCAATATCGGTTTGATTCGCCCTGCGCCAATGTGACTCAGGCTGCGGCGCCGATTACACGGAGATGCCGGCACCGCTGAAGGAGAGGCTAAGAAATTCGTGTAACGTTCGGGTGGCAGGCGATTGCCGCTCGGCGCGATTCCAGGCAAGCCCGACATCCATGGTCGGGATGTCAGCCGTCACATTGCGCAATTCGATCCGCTGCCCTTCGAGCGACCACGGGCGGTAGACCATGTCCGAAAGAATGGTGACGCCCATGCCATCGGCGACCATGCTGCGCACGGCCTCGACGGATGAGGTTCGAAAAATCACACGCGGCTTGAGGTTGGCCGGCCGCCAGTATCGCGCCGCGGTCTGACCGGCCTCGTCTACGGTCAGCATGACATAAGGCAGCTTGGCCACATCTTCGAGGGTGATGGTTTCAGCGGTCAGAAGCGGGTGTTCGACGGGGAGCCAGAGCCGGCGCCGAGAGCGCACCAGGATTTCATGGGCGAGCCGCTTGCGATCCTGCAAGTTGGAGACGAGCATGACGGCGAGGTCGATGGTGCCATCGAGCAGGCCGGTCTCGATCTCGGCGCGGGGCATTTCGAGGATCTCGGCGCGAATCCGGGGATGGCTGCGGGTGAAGCGGGTGAAGTGACGCGGCAGGAAATAGCCCGCAACAGTGTAGGACACGCCAATCCGGACGCTTCCCGACAAGGCAGGGTCCTCCGTCAAGGGCGCGCTTTCCGCGGCATTGACCGCCGCCATGATGCTGCGGGCGTGATGCAGGAAACGGGCGCCCTCGGCGGTGAGCGATACGCCTGACGGCTGGCGGCGGAAGAGCGCCACTCCCAGATTGTCCTCGAGATGCTTCACGGCGGCGGTAATGGCCGATTGCGAGACATTGAGCGCAATTCCCGCCTGCGAAATCTGGCCTGAGTCGGCGGTGGCGATGAAATAGCGGACCTGCTTGATTGAAAATCCCACTATCGATTTTCCAAATGCTGCGATGCACGAATTGTGATTTTACAATACGGCCGTCCTGACGCAAGAATTGGGTTTGTGCATAGCGGCAAGAGAACCGCAGGCACGGGGAGGTGGGCTTGTGACGGTCATCAATTGTGACATGGGAGAGGCTTTTGGCCTCTATAGGATGGGCGACGATGAGGGCTTGATGCCGCTTATCGGAGTGGCCAATGTCGCTTGCGGATTCCACGCGTCAGACTTCAACCATATGCGGACGACGGTGCGCCTGGCGAAAAAGCATGGCGTGAAGGTCGGTGCGCATCCTTCGCTTCCCGACCTGCAAGGTTTCGGGCGGCGCGAGATGAAGATCGGCCGCGAGGAACTCACCAACTGCATCATTTATCAGGTGGGCGCACTCAAGGGTTTCCTCGATGCCGAGGGAATGACGCTCAACCACATCAAGCCGCACGGCGCTCTCTACGGGATGGCGGCACGGATGGAAGACGTGGCGCATGCCGTATGCGATGCCAACGACCTCTACCGCGTGCCATTGATGGGCATGATCAACACCTATCACGAGAAAATCTATCGCGAGCGCGGGCACAGATTCATCGCCGAGTTCTATGCCGATCTCGACTATCGCGACGACGGCAGCCTCATCATCACGCGCGAGCATGAGGCAAAGGATCCTGCCGAAGCCGCCGCGAAATGCGTGCGGGCGATCCGCGAAGGCAAGGTAAAGAGCGTGGGCGGCAAGGATGTCGCGGTGGGTGCTGATGCGATCTGCGTCCATTCCGACACGCCCAACGCCGTCGCCATCGCGCAAGCGGTGAAGAACGCCGTTACGCCTTACCTCGACGCCGCCTGAGTTTCAGCGAGGACGACCATGCCGAAGCAACTGCTCTCACCACTCCCCGGTACCTTCTATCGCCGCCCGTCACCGGACAAGCCTGTTTACAAGTCGGAGGGGGACACAGTCGCCGTCGGCGATGTCATCGGCCTCGTCGAGGTGATGAAGTCCTTTACCGAGGTGAAGGCCGAGTTTGCCGGAAAGATCACCAAGTTCATTGCTGAAAATGAAGAACCCGTCATGGCGGGCCAGCCGCTTGCCGAGATCGGCTGAGTCATGGCGATCGGCAAGCTCCTGATCGCCAATCGTGGCGAGATCGCCGTGCGCATCATCCGCGCGGCCGGGGAGCTTGGCATCAAGACGGTTCAGGCGCACAGCACGGCCGATGCGGACTCGCTCGCCGTCCGGATGGCCGATGAGGCGGTTGAAATCGGGCCGCCACACGCGGCGAAATCCTATCTCAATGTCGAAGCCATATTGGCGGCGGCACGAAAGTCCGGCGCCGATGCGGTTCATCCGGGCTACGGCTTTCTGGCGGAGAATGCGAATTTCGCAGATGCGGTTACTGCCGCCGGCCTGATTTTCGTCGGGCCATCGGGCGATGCCATCCGGATCATGGGCGACAAGGTTGCAGCGCGCGCGGCGGCCGAGGCGGCAGGCGTTCCCGTCGTGCCCGGATCGGACGGGCGGGTCGATGAGCCTGAGCGCGCCCGCATTGTCGCTCGCGCGATCGGTTTTCCGGTGATGATCAAGGCGGCGGCGGGCGGCGGCGGCCGCGGCATCCGCATCGCCCATGACCAGGCGGAATTCGACAGTCTCATGCCGCAGGCGAGTGCGGAGGCAAAGGCAGCCTTTGGCGATGGCGGTCTCTATATCGAGAAGGTCATCGAGAAGGCGCGTCACATCGAAGTGCAGATCCTCGGTGACGGCAAGCGCGCAATCCACTGTTTTGAGCGCGAATGCTCGCTGCAGCGGCGGCGGCAGAAAGTTTGGGAAGAGGCACCATCCGTGGTCCTCCCCCAGTCGGTACGCGAAAAGCTGTGCGCTTCTGCAGTCGCCCTGGCCGAGTCGGTGAACTATCGCGGCGCCGGAACGCTCGAATACCTCTATGACGATGAAACGCAGAAATTCTACTTCATCGAGATGAATACGCGGATCCAGGTCGAGCATCCCGTTACCGAGATGATCACCGGGCTTGATCTGGTGCGCGAAATGATCCGGGTCGCGGCGGGCGAGCCGCTGCGCATTTCGCAAGATGGTGTAAGAATTACCGGACATGCGATCGAAGTCCGCATCAATGCGGAGGATCCGGCCAAGAACTTCATGCCGGCTCCCGGAACCATCGCCTCCTTGCGTATTCCGGGTGGCCCCGGAACACGGTTCGATACATTGCTTTACCAGGGATACCAGGTGCCCCCATTCTACGATTCATTGCTGGGCAAGCTCATCGTCTGGGACGAGACGCGCGGTGCAGCGCTCGATCGCATGGTGCGGGCGCTCGGTGAACTCGAGATTGGCGGCATCAAGACGACTAAGCCATTGCATCAAGTGTTGGCGGTGGACCCGGAGGTGCGGGCGGGGCGATTTCATACGCGCTGGCTCGAGCCCTGGCTTGAGCAGAATGTAGAGAAGATGATTGCGTGAGGGAGATGGGCGGTCCATGAAGACGCGATATTCTTACGGGGGCGATGAACATATCTTCGTCGAGTGCGATGAAGAAATGTCGCTCGAGGCTTTCTTCAAATCTTTGTCGACAACGACCGCCATTCGAAAGGCAAAGATCAAGGGCGTCACTGAAGTGTGTCCGGCGAACGCGTCCTTCCAGGTCAAGTTCGATCCCGACAAGATCAAGCCGTCCGATATGCTGAAAGAGCTGAAGGCGCTGGAAAAGGCGGCGAGCAAGGGCAAGTCGACCATCAAGACGCGGATCATCGAAATTCCGGTGCTCTACAATGATCCGTGGACGCATGAGACGCTGATGCGGTTTCGCGAGCGCCACCAGGATCCCAATTCGACGGACATCGAATACACGGCGCGCATCAACAATCTCGACGGGGTCGACGGATTCATCAAGGCCCATTCGGGGGCGCCATGGTTCGTTTCCATGGTGGGCTTCGTCGCCGGTCTGCCGTTTCTCTATCAGATGGTCGATCGGAAGCGGCAGATCCAGTCGCCCAAGTATCTGCGGCCGCGAACCGATACGCCGAAACTGACCGTCGGCCATGGCGGCTGCTTCGGCTGCATCTATTCGGTGCGGGGTGCCGGCGGCTACCAGATGTTCGGCATCACGCCGATGCCGATTTACGATCCCAATCAGAAGATCAAGTATCTCAAGGATTTCATGTGCCTCTTCAAGCCGGGGGACATCGTCAAGTGGAAGCCGATCGATCGGGAGGAGTATGACCACACGGTCGCGGCGGTGGAGAAAGGCCGCTTCAACCCGCGCATGGCGGAGGTGACCTTCTCGCTCGATGAGTTCAACAAGGACATGGACGGCTATAATGCCAAGCTGATGGGGGCGCTCAATGGCCGTTAAAGTCGTCAAGCCGGGCCTTTCCACCACGGTGCAGGATCTTGGCCGGCCGGGGTATTATCACATCGGCATCCCGCTTTCCGGCGGCATGGACCGCCTGGCGCTCAAGGCTGCGAATTTGCTGGTCGGCAACAAGGAGGGCGCTGCGGTTCTCGAAGCGGTGTTCATGGGGCCGGAGCTGCAATTCACCGATGACGCAACAGTCGCGGTGGCAGGTGCCGAACTTCCTCCCAAGGTCGATGGCGAGGTGCGCCCGACCTGGACTTCATTCAAGGTCAAGAAGGGCCAGACGCTCTCCTTCGACTTCCTCAAGAAAGGTGCGCGCGCCTATATTGCGATTTCGGGCGGCGTCGACGTTCCCGTGGTGCTTGGCTCTCGCTCGACCTACACGCTGGGCGCACTTGGCGGCTTCAAGGGTCGCAAGCTCGAGGCGGGCGACAAGCTTCCGCTCGGCAAGGGTAGGGCGGCCAAAGAAGGCCGAACGATCCCCGACAAGCTGAGACGTTTGCCGAGCATGCCGACAGAATTGCGCATGCTCCCCGGTCTCTATTGGCATCGCATCACCGATGCCGCGGGGCGGCAGTTCCTCGAAGATACATGGAAGGTAGCACCGGAAGCGGATCGCATTGGCTATCGCTTCAAGGGCGGCAAGCCGCTTGAATTCGTGCCGCGCGAACAGCCTTTCGGTGCCGGCTCCGATCCTTCGAACATCGTCGATGCCTGCTACCCTTACGGATCGATCCAGGTGCCTGGCGGCACCGAGCCGATCGTTCTGCATCGCGATGCGGTGTCGGGCGGGGGCTATTTCATGGTCGGCACCGTGATCTCGGCTGATATGGATCTGATCGGTCAACTGCAGCCGCACACGCCAGCTCGCTTCGTTGAAGTGAGCATGGCGCAGGCGCTCAAGGCGCGCAAAGATCGCGCCGGTCTTCTTAACAAAATCCGTGCTTCTTTGTGAGGGGAACAAGACATGAATGGCAATCTCATCTCCACGGTCTGGCCGCAATCACAGACTCAAATCGCTCTCAAGGCTCTGCTCGTGGTTCTCGGCGTGGCATTGCTGACGCTCGCTGCCAAGGTACAAGTGCCGTTCTGGCCGGTACCGATGACCTTGCAGACCTTGGTGGTTCTGCTGATTGGAGCAACCTATGGCGCGCGTCTGGCGGGCGTGACGGTTGGAAGCTATCTCGTCATTGGTGCGATTGGCGTGCCTGTCTTCGCGAGCGGTGCCGGCATTACGTACATGCTTGGACCGACGGGTGGCTATCTCATCGGGTTTCTGGTAGCGGCAGTATTTTTGGGCTACCTCGCCGATCGCGGCATGGGTCGCACATTGCTCTCGGCGCTGCTGCTTTTCGCCATCGGTGAAGTGGTGATCTTTGCATTCGGAACCGCTTGGTTATCAACGCTCATCGGCCTCGATCGCGCGATTGCAGGCGGCCTTGTCCCCTTCATTCCTGCCGAAATCCTGAAGGTCGCGCTGGCTTCGGCGATCCTCTTCGGCGCGTGGAAGAAGTCTCAAAATCAAGCGTGACATGGCGAAGGTGCGTCGAGGTGGGAACGGGAGAAGTGCTATGGGCGTGAAGCGAAAGACGAAGGTCGATCCCATCACGCTCTCGGTGGTTCGCGGCGTCCTTGAGACCACGCAGCGCGAGATGACCTTGTCTTTGGAGAAGACCGCTCGGTCCTCGGTCTTCAATCTTGCGCATGATTATTCGACGGCTCTCTTCAACGCCAAGCCGGAGATGATCCTTCAAGGCCAGGATATTCCAATCCATCTCGGCTCGCTCATTCCGGCGATGAAATCGGTTGCCAAGTTCTTCGGTGACGACATTCACGAAGGCGATCTCATTCTCCACAACGACCCGGCCTTCGGCGGCAGCCACGCCATCGACACCTGCATGTACAAGCCGGTCTTCTACAAGGGGAAGCTTGCATACTGGACCGTATGCAAGGGGCATTTGACGGATATCGGCGGCCCTGTGCCCGCCGGCTACAACCCAAACGCCAAGGAGATCTATGCGGAATGCCTACGCATTCCGCCGATCAAGATCTGGGATCGCGGCAAGCCCCGGAATGACGTGCTCAACATGATCTTCACGAACATGCGAGCGCGCAGAGACCAGGAGGGGGATTTCAACGCGCTCATCGGCGCCTGCCAGGTTGGCGAGCGCAATCTTCTCAATATGCTGGAGAAGTATGGCGAGAAGACCGTCAATACCTGCATCAATGAATTGCTGGACATGGCGGATCGTCATATGCGCGATCTCATCCGCACGGTCCCAGACGGCACTTATGAAGGTGTCGCGATCCTCGAGGACGCCGGACACGGCTTCGGCGATTTCGAGATCAAGGCGACGGTGACGATCAAGAAAGACACGTGTCACATCGCGATCTCAAGTCCTCCCCAAATTCCCTATTTCATCAATTCCTACGAGGGAAATTCGCATTCTGGCGTCTATCTTGGCTTGATGATGTTCGCGGCTTTGCCGCCGCCCTACAATGAAGGGCTTTATCGCTGCGTGAGCGTCGATTTTGGGCCGAAAGGCACGATCTGCAATGCGCAGGAACCGGCGCCGCACATGAATTGCACCACGACGCCGATGGAAACGCTGACCGACGCCGTGCGGCTCGCCTTCGAAAAGGCGATGCCATCGAAAGTCGCGGCGTCCTGGGGGCATGCCAACGGTCTCAACATAGCCGGCTGGGATTCGCGTACCAACGAGGAATTCGTGACGATGGTGCTCGCCACCATCATTTCGGGCGGCGGCGCTACGCCCCAGCAGGATGGATGGCATGCGGTCGGCCCGGAATGCTGTTTCGGGGCGCTGACATCCGGTGATGTGGAGCTGCTCGAATACTCCTATCCGATCATCATCCACAGATATGCATTGATGACCGACTCTGGTGGGGCCGGAAAGTTCCGCGGCGGTTCGGGCACGGCCTGGGAGGTCGAGCCCCTCGACAAGGACATGTTGTGCATCGGTTTCGGCGAGGGACGGCGTATTCCTGCAATGGGCGCGGCAGGAGCTTTTTCGCGCAATATCGATTCAAAAGTCGGCCGCGTGGAGCTCAAAAAAGCCGGGAAGACCGAGGTCGTTCGCAAGAACATTCTCGAGACCATCAAGCCCGGCGAGACCGTGACCAACATGAATCCAGGCGGTGGCGGCTATGGCAATCCGTTTGAACGGCCGATCGATAGAGTCGTATCGGACGTCAGAAACCGGCTGGTGTCCATCGACGGGGCCAAGCGTGATTACGGGGTTGTGATCTCCAATCGCGAAACATTGGAAGTCGACGCGGCTGCAACCCATCGTCTGCGTGCCGGGGGCTGAGGGCATGCGCGCGAAATACCGATTGGGGATCGACGCCGGCGGCACCTTCACGGATTTCGTGATTGCCAATCGTGATTCCGGCGAGGTCAAGCTGTTCAAGGCGCTCTCTACGCCCTCTGATCCAACCGCAGCCATTCAGAACGGCCTGAGACTCATCGCCGAGGATATCGGGGCAGATGCGGCGGATATCGTGTCCAATTGCGATCTGTGCATCAATGGGACCACGGTCGGGCTCAATGCGTTGATCACGCATCGCGGCGGCAAGACCGGGCTGATCTGCACGGCGGGCCACGAAGACTCGATCGAAATCCGTAATGGCCACAAGGAAGATGGCTTTCGCTATGATCCGGAGTACCCGGCAGCGGTCATGCTCGTGCCGCGGTATCTGCGCAAGGGCGTGAGAGAACGCATCCTGTCGGATGGCTCGATCCGCCAAGCAATGCTGGAGGAGGATGTCCGCGAGGTTTGCGCACTCTTCAAGAATGAGGGTGTTGAGACCATTGCGATCTCGTTTGTCTGGTCGGTCCTCAATCCGATTCATGAGCGCCGGGCCGCGGAAATCGTGCGTGAGATGCTGCCCGGGGCGATCCTGACCGTCGGCAGCGAACTCTACCCGCAGATTCGCGAATATACGCGCACCTCGACTGCTGTCGTGAACGCCTATCTCGCTCCCGTCATGCGCAAATATGTCGCCGCAGTCGATGCCTATTTCCAATCTCTGGGCGCGAAACAGCCGGTGCGATATTTCCAGTCGAATGGTGGCTTGGCGATCGGCCAGGTCATGACAGACCGGTCAGTCTACGCGATCAATTCCGGCCCGGCTTCTGCGCCACAGGCGGGGCTTTATGTCAGCGCTCCTTTCAAACGCAAGAATGTCATCACCGTCGATATGGGCGGGACGTCTTTCGATATCACGCTGACCAAGGACGGCCAGACCAATCTCAACAAGAATATCGACTTCCTGCGCTATCGCATCGGCGTGCCGATGATCCAAGTCGAGACATTGGGAGCGGGCGGCGGCTCGATCGGATGGATCGACTCGCTTGGCATTTTGCAGGTCGGACCGCAATCGGCAGGATCCGAGCCGGGACCGGCCTGTTATGGACAGGGCGGTACCGAGCCTACGATCTCAGACGCCAATCTGGTGCTCGGCTATCTCAACCCGAAGGGGCTGCTTGGCGGAGAATTGCCGCTCGATCTCGCCAAGGCGCGGGCGGCATTGAAGAAAGTGGCCGATCCCCTTGGCATGTCGGTCGAACGTGCGGCCTATGGCATGTTCATCATCGTCAACAACAACATGGTCAACGGCATCCGCCGCGTTTCGGTCGAGCGCGGGTATGACCCGCGGGACTTCGTGCTTGTCGGCGCCGGCGGCGCCACGGCTGCGCATGTGACCGCACTGGCGCGCGAAATGGGGATCGACACGATCATCCTGCCCAAACTGGCGTCGGGCCTCTGCGCTTTCGGGCAAATCATATCGGACGTGAAGTATAATTATATGGCGACCGCGCCGGCCCGTCTCGATAATGCCAACGCCTACAAGCGACTTAACAAGCTATTTCGCGAGATCGAGGCAAGCGGAATTCGGCATCTCAAGTCCGATGGCTTCAAGAAGGGTGCCATTGCAGTCAAGCGCAGCCTCGACATGCGCTATGTCGGGCAGGTTCACGAATGTACTGTCGACATCGAGAGTTTCGAGATCAACGAGAAGACAGTCGACAAAGTGAAGGACGCCTTTCACAAGCGTCATGAAGAACTCTACACCTATGCAGAACGCCACAATGCGGTCGAGGTGGTGAATATCGAGTCAACCCTCTATGGCCGGATCGACAAGCCCAAGCCACCGAAGCTTCATCGCGGGGTTTCCCCTGCAAAGGCCCTGAGGGAGTACCGCAAGGCGATTTTCCATGCTTCCGGAAAGGCCACGCGTACGCCCGTCTATGACGGCGGATTGCTTGGCGCCGGCGCGGCGATTGCGGGGCCGGCGATTATCGAAGAGGTGACAACGACGATCGTGATTGAGCCGGGATGGACCGCGCGCCTCGATGCGAGCGGCTCCTATGTCATTACTCGGAAGAGGACGTAATCAGCGAGCGATGGTTCTTTCCCTCACAGCCGATCATGTCTCTGTGTCCTTCGAAGGCCTTCGCGCCCTCTCAAATGTGAATGTCGATGTGCCGCGCGAGATGGTTACGGGGCTTATCGGGCCTAATGGCGCCGGCAAGACGACACTCGTGAATGTACTGACGGGATTCCAGGTTCCAACGGAGGGCCATGTGATCCTGGATGGCGAGAAACTCGGGCGGCTACCGCCGCATCAGATTCGCCGACGCGGCGTGGCCCGCACGTTTCAGTCGGGGCGGCTGTTTTCCGATCTCACCGTGCTGGATAATCTCGAGGTCACGGGTGTCGGGCTTGGCCTGGCCAGAAGAGATGCGGCAGCACGCGCCGAAGCCATGCTCGAATGGATCGGTATTGCGCAATTGGCCGAGCGGGCAGGGGGCGGTCTTCCCTATACGGATGAGCGGCGCGTCGCCATCGGTCGCGCGCTGATGATGGACCCAAGCTACCTGCTTCTGGATGAACCGGCGGCCGGCATGTCTGCAGAGGAGGCAAAGGAACTGGCGGCGCTGATCAAACGCATCGTCGCCGAGAAGAAATGCGGCGTCTTGCTGATCGAGCACAATATCGGCCTCGTTCTGAACATCTGCGATCATATTCACGTTCTCGATTCCGGTGAGATCATCGAGGTTGGGTCGCCATCGGCCATCAAGGCGAGCGAGAAAGTGCGGCATGCCTATATGGGAACACAGGCCGACGCGGTAGGTGAAGTATTATGAGCCTGCTCGAGGTCCAGGATGTCACGGTTCGCTATGGGCAGCTCACTGCCTTGCGCAAGGCTAACATCGTGCTCGAAGCGGGAGAAACGCTGTTCGTGACCGGCCCGAACGGCGCAGGAAAATCCACGCTTCTCAAGGCGATCGCAGGTGTCGTTACACCGCGCGAGGGTGAAATCCGCCTTGACGGACAAAAGATATCCGGCCGGGTCCCGGAGGAAATCGCCCGGATGGGCTTCTCGATGGTTCCGGAAGGCCGTGAGGTCTTCGGCGCTCTGACAATCGAAGAGAACCTGCGGTTGGGCACCGGCATGCGGTCCGACAAGGACAAGGCGGCGCGCGATCTTGAGCAGGTCTATGCGGTGTTTCCGATGCTTCACGAACGCCGGGATCGCCACGCCGGTGTTCTCTCAGGCGGCCAACAGCAGATGCTCGTCATCGGTCGGGCGCTTATGGCCGGCCCGCGCCTCATCGCCATTGACGAGCCGTCGCTCGGGCTGGCGCCCAAGGTGATCGACGATGTCTATGCGACGCTTCTGAAATTGCGCGATCAAAGCGGATTGACGCTGCTTATCGTTGAGCAGAGCGCCACCCGAGCCATGCTGACCGGGGGGCGGATGATACTCATGCGCTCGGGGGAAATCGCTCTCGCGGGAGATGCTCGCGAGCTTGCTCGCGGCGATACGCTCAAGGCCGCCTATTTTGGATATGGAGAGCATTAGGGTGACGGCAGCGCTCCAGATATTCTTCGACGCGCTGAGCCTCGGCAGCTTGTATGCTCTCGGTGCGCTCGGGATCGCCCTCATCTTCGGTGTGATGCGGCTCGTGAACTTCGCGCATGGCGATTACATCGCATTTTGCGTGTTCGCGCTGCTCTGGCCTTCAATCGATGCCGCAGCGATTGTTTTCGCCGGAAATTTGCCAACGGTCGTTCTCATTCCGCTCATTATCGCAATAGGCGCCGGCTTGTCGGTGCTGTCGGAGATCATTGTCTTCCGGCGGTTTCGCAATGCGAACCCGGCGACAATGATGATTGCTTCCTTCGCGCTCGGCTTCGTTATCCGCTACTTCCTGTTGATGCTTTATTCGAGTCGGCCCAAGTCCATCGACCTGTGGTCGAATTTGAGCCTGCCGATGGAAATCCTCGGCGCGCGCATACCGCTGCTGCAAGTTATAACAATCTGCATTACGATTGTCGTTCTCTTGGCGTTGACGGCATTCCTCAAGCATACGCGCTTCGGATTGGAAATGCGGGCGGCTGCAGAGAATTTCACAATGGCCCGGATGCTCGGCGTTCGGGCGAATAACGTGATCATGCTGGCATTCGCCTTGAGCGGCGCGCTTGCCGCGGCAATCGGGCTGATCCTCGTCACACAAACCGGCACCGTCGATATCCAGATGGGCGTCTCGGTCATGCTCGTGGCATTCATCGCCACGGTGATCGGTGGGCTCGGGAGCCTCGCAGGCGCGGTTGTCGCCGGGTTTCTGATCGGCGGAGCGACGGTGTTGATGCAGGTCATTCTGCCTGTCGACGCCCGACCATTTCGCGATGCCTTCGTCTATGGTGCGGTCATCGTGACGCTCATCTGGCGCCCGAATGGATTGTTCGCGCCGAAATCCGCCAAGCAGAGAGTCTGATCATGGCGGCCAGGAAATCCATTCTCGCAAGGACGGCATCGACGCCGATCATACTCATCGGAATTCTCCTGGCCGTGGCGCTCGTTGCTTTCGCGGTCAAATCCGGGCCTTTCAATCAGACCGTGATCGATATCTTTATCCGCGTCGTCCTGGTGGTTGGACTTTACGTCTTCATCGGCAATTCCGGCGTCATCAGCTTCGGCCATATCGGCTTCACCTGTCTCGGGGCCTATGCAACCGCATGGCTGACGATTCCGCCACCGATGAAAAAGATGGCCCTGCCGGGGCTTCCTGATTTCATCCTGAATACTAAGCTTCCCTTCGTCCTTGCCATCATTCTTGCGGCGCTCTTCGCGGGTGCTTGCGCCTTCGTGTTCGGCAAGATTCTGATGCGGCTATCCGGCATCGCCGCGTCGATCGCAACATTTGCGATGCTGGCCGTCATCAACCAAGTCTATTCGAACTGGGAAAATGTTACGGGCGCGACAAGTTCCGTCGTCGGCATCCCGATCAATCGAAATATCTGGCCTTATGCGATCTGCGCGTTTGTCGCGGTCATCATTGCTTATTTCTATGCCATCTCGATGTCGGGGCTGGCGCTGCGGTCGGCGCGTGACGAGGCAACGGCGGCGGCTGCGTCAGGCGTCGACATCACGCGCGAGCGCTTGATCGCGTTTACCCTGAGCGGGGTGATCATGGGGCTTGGTGGTGCGCTCTATGCGCATTCGGTCGGTGTCGTGACGCCCGATACATTCTATCTGGGGCTGACATTCATCTCCCTGTCGATGCTCGTCGTCGGCGGAATGAACAGTCTGTCGGGCGCAGTTCTGGGGGTCGTTATTCTCTCGACGATCATCCAGATATTGCGATGGCTAGAGAAGGGCGTGCCTGTAGGCGGCGTTACGTTGACAATTCCGAATGGTCTTCAGGAGATCGCGATCGGGATCGTCATGATCGTGATCCTCATGTACAGGCCGTCCGGCCTCACAAAGAACAGAGAGCTGGTCTGGAAAGGCTGGCCGTTCAACAAGCTTTCCGGAAGCACGTGAGCCGGTCATACTCACGGCCCGGATTGGTATCGTGCCTTAACCTAGTGGAGGAAGTGATGAAAAACCGAATAAAACTGAGTCTGAGCGCCGCACTTGGCGTTCTGGCGCTATCCGCGACGCTCGCCCAGGCGGATGACGACAAGATTGTCGTCGGCTTTGCCACGGCTGCGTCGGGATTCATGCAGGCCTATGACAAGCCGGCACAAGACGCGGCCATGATTCGCATCGATGAGATCAACAAGGCCGGTGGTCTTCTCGGCAAACAGATCGAAGTCGTCACAGCCGATACAAAGACCGACCGCGCAGAAGGTGCGAAGGCGGGACTGGAAGTTCTCGACAAGGGTGCCGATCTGGTCATCGTATCCTGCGATTATGACTTTGGATCGCCAGCGGCTTTGGCGGCGGAAGGCGCCGGCAAGGTTTCGTTCTTCCTCTGCGCGGAATCGATCAAGGCCGGCATCCAGGGCGTGGGCCCGCATTCCTTCTCGGCATCGGTGCTTGCGGCGGTTCAGGGCGCCACCATGGCGGAATGGGCCTATAAAAAGAGAAATGCGCGCAACTTCTACCGTCTTCTCGATACCTGGACGGAATACAACAAGGGCATTTGCGACGGCTTTGACTGGATGCTACCGCGCCTCGAAGGCGCCAAGCTCGTCGGCGAGGATACGTTCAAGAACGAGGATGCGACGATCGCCGCCCAGATCACGCGCATCAAGAGCCTGCCGCAGGAACCGGACGCCATCATGCTCTGCACGATGATGCCGGGTGCGGTGTCTGCGATAAAGCAAATCCGCGCTGCCGGCATCAAGGCACCGATCCTGAACGGCTCAGGCGTGGACGGCAGCTATTGGCTGAGTGCTGTTCCGGGTCTTTCAGACTTCATCGTACCGGTGCAAGGCTCGATCTATGGCGATGATCCGAATCCGGCGGTGAACGAGTTCAACAAGAAGTACAAGGAAGTGACCGGTGGCGATCCGTCCAGCCAGTATGTCTACCCCGGCTATGTGCTGATCGATGTTTGGGCCAAGGCGGTCGAGCGTGCGAAGTCGACCGATGCGGATGCCGTTGTTGCGGAGCTCGAGAAGATGAAGGACGAGCCCACCTTGTTCGGGCCGCGCACCTTTACCAATGAGATCCACCATCAGAATCGCGGTCGCTACCTGATCGTCGAAACCAGGAATGGCAAGCCTGGGGTGATCGACGAATGGACGATCTCGGAGGCTATTCCGGTCGACTACCTCATCAGCAAGTAATCTCTATTGCTTCCAGGGCCCCGCAGCGGATCGCTGCGGGGCTTTTTCCGTTTTGGGACACTTTTTTGCTTCGTCGGTTCCTTGGCCGGCCATTCACCTGACATTCAGGCGCACGAGCCCAGTCTCCACCCGTCCAAGGGAGAGAATAATGACTGCGGCGACAGCTGCCCTCTATGACGGGCGCGCGATTTGCGACGTGCCAAATGCGCCGGCCGAACTGGGGCTTTCAGATTGCGAGCTGACATCCGACGAGTTCTCACGGTTGTTGGGGGAGATCGACAGGCTGCAGCTTCGGAGCCTGCTGGACCAGTGCAAGTCAAATGAGCTGATCGGCCGGGCATCTTGATGAGCGATCTGCGATCGCGCATGGTTTACAGCCGGGCGCGCCAGTTGTTTCGCACCGAGCTGCCCGGGGTCGGCTGGCCCTCCGGCGAATTCAACGGTGATCAGGCAATCGTCCGTCTGCGTACGCGCTACCTCGCGCGCGCCGAGCTTGAATTGTTCGCCGAGGGAATTATAAGCGGTAGTTTCTGATGGATCAGACGATCCCTGAGCGAGTGCCATCCAATCTTGCCGGCCGCTCTTCCGCCTTTCGGGCGCGATAATTGGCAGCGCGGTAAGCGGCAATCGGCTCGATCGCTCCGCCGGTGCGACGTCGCGCCTCTGCGAGAATAGGCCCGGCATCGGTGGTGTATGCCATCTTCAGAATACGATGCGCCTGCAAGGCGTCATTCTCGTCCTGTGCCGCAAGAAGGGCCTTTCGATCTACGATCAAAGCCTGAGCATAGGCGCGCTGCAATTCCATGGCGGATTGCATCAGGCTTTCGATCGGATCGGTCACATTGTGAGACTGGTCGATCATATAGGCAGGAGAGAATCCGGGTGCCTGCCGCCACGCGGCGTCGACGAGTTCGTTGAAAACGAGAAAAAGACGGAAAGGCTCGATTGATCCCGAGTCCAGGTCGTCATCGCCATAGCGCGCATCATTGAAGTGGAATCCGGCCAGCTTCCCGAAGCGGATCAGCCGCGCCACAATCTGCTCGATATTGGTGTTGGGCGCGTGGTGACCCAGGTCGACCAGGCACTTTGCCTTAGGCCCTAACTCGCTCGCCGCCAGATAGCTCGAGCCCCAGTCGGCAATTACGGTTGAATAGAATGCCGGCTCGTAGAGCTTGTGTTCGAGGAAGACCTGCCAATCGTCCGGCAGTGCGGCGTAAATCTCGGAAGCCGATGCGAGGTAGCGGTCGAAAGCACCAGTCAGGTTGGATTGTCCGGCAAAATTACTGCCGTCAGCGATCCATATCGTGAGAGCTTCAGAACCAAGTTTCTGCCCGATCTCGACGCATTCGATGTTGTGAGCGATGGCCTGCGACCTGACCGCCTTATCGGTGTGCGTGAGAGAGCCAAATTTGTAGCTGAGCTTTTGATTTGCCTGATCCTGGAATGTATTCGAGTTGACGGCGTCAAAGGCGAGGCCGAGATCCTCTGCCCGTTGCCGCAGCTCGCCATAGTCCGACACCTTGTCCCAGGGAAAGTGCGGGCTGACGGTCGGGGTGACCCTCACTAATTGCTGGATGGCGGCGCAGTCCTCCAGCTTATCGAAAATGTCACGTGGCTCGCCTGGACCTGGAAAGCGCGCGAAGCGGGTCCCGCCAGTGCCGACACCCCAGGTCGGCACGGCGACCGCGAAATTTGCAACTTGCTTTACGATCGCTTCGATATCGACGCCGCGCCGCTTGAGGGTCCGCCCCAGCGCTTCAAAGTCCTGATCCAGAGCGCCCGCAATCTTTCCGTTTTCCGCGGCAATCAATTCGGCCGGAATGCGGTAGCCCATTGATGCTCTCCCGGTTCTCAGCGCGTGAAGGATGCCACATGTCCGGCATCGACGTTGAGATAGTTGCCGGTCGACTTTGAAGACATGTCGGATGCAAAGAAGTAGACGCCCTCGGCGATATCTTCCGGAAAGACCGAACGCTGCAGCAGCGAACGCTTGCGATAGTGCTCCTCGAGTTCGTCCGGGCGGATCTTCAACGATTCGGCTCGCTGCTTGCGCCAGTCGCCCTGCATGAGCTTGGTGCCGCGCAGGACCGCGTCCGGGTTGACAACATTCACGCGTATCCCCATCGGCGCTCCTTCGAGAGCCATGCAGCGCGCCAGATGCAGTTCGGCAGCCTTTATGGCGCCATAGGCACTTGCACCCGCCGAAGCGACGATGGCGTTCTTCGAGCAGATGAAGACCATCGAACCCCCGATATTCTGTCGCTTCAGCAGGCGGTAGCCCTCACGCCCCACGAGGAAATAGCCGGTTCCGAGAATGGCTGATTGCCGGTTCCATATGTCGAGACTGGTGTCTTCAACCGGTGCAGGCAGTGCGATGCCGGCATTATTAACGACGATGTCCAGCCCGCCGAAGCGCAGGACCGCCGAACGAAAAGCAGCAATGACAGCGTCTTCGGACGTCACGTCCATGACGACGCTATGGATGGCGTCTTTTCCGTAGGTCTTGGCGAATCCCGCCGACGTTTGCTCAAGCGCAGCAGCATCGATATCCGCAATCGTGACGCAGGCGCCCTCGCTCAGCAGTCTTGCAGCGATGGCCGCCCCGATTCCGCCGGCGCCGCCGGTGATGAAGGCAATCCTGCCGGCGAGACTCTTGGGCTTCGGCATGCGCTGCAGCTTTGCTTCTTCGAGCAACCAGTATTCGATGCTGAAGGCCTCCTGCTCGGGAAGCCCGCGATACTCTGAAACACCGGAAGCGCCGCGCATCACATTGATTGCGTTGACGTAGAATTCAGATGCGATCCGCGCGGTCGCCTTGTCGCGCGCAAAGGACATCATGCCGACGCCGGGGACCAGATAGATCACCGGATTGGGATCGCGGATCGCCGGAGAATTGGCGTGCTTGCAGCGCTCGTAATAGCCGGCATAGTCTTTGCGATAGGCTTCAATCAATCCCGCAAGGTCGGACGTATTAGAATTGGCGGGAACGACCAAGGGCCGGATCTTGGTGCGCAGAAAGTGGTCGGGGCAAGACGTGCCGAGCGGCGCGAGGCTCGCGAGCTGCTTTGAATTCACGAATTCCAGTACTTCTGGTGCGTCAGTGTAATGGCCAACCTTGTATTCCTCGCGTGCGATAGCGCCGCGGATCTCCGGCAATAGCCGAATAGCTGCATCTTTACGGGCCGCTTCGCTCAGGTCGGCGATGGAAGCGCCACCGAAAGCCGGCATTGCGCTGTTCTGTTCCAGCCAATCGGCCGCCTTATTGATGATACGCAGGGTTGTTTCGTAGCAGGACTTGGAATCGGGACCCCAAGTGAAAAGGCCGTGGCTGCCGAGGACTACACCGACATAGCGGGGATTGGCCTTCGCCATGTCTCCCAACTTGATGCCAAGGTCGATCCCCGGACGCTGCCAGGGAAGATAGCCAATCTCGTCGCCGAATATCTCGCGCGTCAGGCGCTCGGAGTCTTTCGAGGCTGCAATTGCGATGACCGCATCGGAATGGACATGATCGACATGGCGATGTGGCACATAGCCATGAAGGCATGTGTCGATCGAGGCCGCGCGCGGGTTCGCATTGAAGGTGCAGTGATTGAGCTTGTGCACCATCTCGTCTTCTTGATCGAGATGCTGATAGAGTGACTTCAACGATTCAAGCTTGTCGAGGTAGAGCGTGGCGAAGCCGTCAAGCTTCATCGATCCCAAATCGCCGCCTGACCCTTTGACCCACAGGACAGTAACCGGCTTTTGGGTTAGCGGATCGGCCGTGTCGATCTTGGCAGAGGTGTTTCCACCGCCGAAATTCGTGATGCGCAGATCCGCGCCGAGGAGATTGGAGCGGTAAAGCAGAAGGCCCGCCTCATCGGGTTTCCGGGCGGCGGCGTCATCCCAAAGATTCGGTACGGTGTGATTGGAGATCGTCATCAGTCAATAAACCTCAGAAAAAAGTGCCTCTCCCGCGCTGGTGCGCGGGAGAGGAGAGCGATGTCTAGAAATCAAACTGGCCGATATTTTCCTTGGTGAAAGTATAGGGAGCGCCGAGCAGGATCTCGGAGCCGTTGATCACCTGGAGTTCGCCAAGCTTGCCGGCCTTGACGCTTGTCGCGCCGGCCTTGAGGTCGCCGTCAGCCACCGCGCGGAGTACCTGCAATGCGGCGTAACCCAAATCGACCGGGTTCCACAGCACCACCGACTTCACGCAATCCTTCTCGACATAGGGCTTCATGGCGTTGGGCGTTGCAAGACCGACCACAGCGATCTTCCCGCACTTGCCAGCCTGCGTCACGGCTTCGGCCGAAGCCGGCGTCGCGACGCTCGTCATGCCGAACAGGCCCTTCAGATCATCGCCATACTTGTTGATGAGAGTGTTGGCCTGGTTGAAGGACAGAACGTTGTCTTCCTGTGCTTCGACCGTCTCGAGCCACTTCATATTGGGATGGCACTTGGCCGCGTAGGCTGCCATCTCGGAAATCCAGCGGGCCTGGTTCGGCGTCGTGAAGGTCGATGTGACGATCGCGAACGAACCGTCTTCGCCGATTTCCTTGGCCATGTTGTCGACAAGCGACTTGGCGATGCCGTTGAATTCGGCCTGGTTCACAAACCACTGGCGCGCATCGGGCTGCGAATTGGCATCGTAGCCGACGACGTTGATGCCCTTGGACAAGGCCTTCTTCAGGACCGGCGCGATGGCGACCGGGTCGTTGGCCGCAAACAGAATTCCATCGACACCAGAGGTAATATAATTGTCAATGAAGCTGATCTGCTGGTCGATGTTGGCCTGGGTCGGGCCGTCGGTCTTGGCGTCGACATTGCCCAGTTCAGCCGCCGCGTCGGCGATGCCTTTGGACGTTGCGTTGAAGTAGCCGATGCCGATGAGCTTCGGAATATCGACAACGGTGATCTTCTTGCCCTTCCGGTCTGGCGCATTTGTCGGCTCGCCGCCATCATAGGGCTTCGCCACCGCGGCCCCTGGGGTTGCGTCACAGGCGAGCGGATTGGTCGGCAGGTCGTCGCCGCCGGTCCAAGCCGAAGCCGCGTAAGCACTTCCCGCCATGGCGGCGAGAGCGAAAGCGGCAATCACAGTCTTGCGTATCATGGTCACGCTCCTTGCGCTTCGAATCCGGTCCATTTGTACAGCGGACGGTTGTGGTCCGGATCCTTCTCCCATTTGATCAACCGTCTGCATCCCTTCGGAACATGTTACTGATGAGGATTGTAAGGATTAACACGGCGCCGATCACGACGATCGTGCCATCGCCCTTAACGCCTGAAAGAGCGAGACCGTTCTTCAGCGCCTGCATGAGCATGAGGCCGAGCAAGGTTCCGATGATCGTGCCGCGTCCGCCAAAAATGCTGGTGCCGCCCAAGACGACGGCGGTGATGACGTCAAGTTCGAGGCCGGTTCCCATGTCGGAGCGCGTGGTCGACACGCGCGAGACGAAGATGACCGCGGCGAGACCGGCAATCAGCCCGGAGGCGGTATAGATAAGCAAGAGCGCACGATCGACTTTGAGGCCGGAGAAGCGCGAGGCGATGGCGTTGGAGCCAATGGCATAGGTCTCGCGCCCAAATGTCGACAATCCGAGAATGATCGCTGCGACCAAGGCGCATAGCCCGAAGATCCAGAGCTGGACCGGCACGCCGAGGAACTCGCCCTGGCCCAGGACGAAGAACCATTCGGGATAGCCGCGAACGGAGCGAGCCTGGCTGATGCCCTCCGCCAGACCGCGATAAAGTGCAAGCGTGGCGAGTGTGGCGATCAAGGGCGGAACGCCGAAGCGCGTGATAATCAAGCCGTTGACGAAGCCGGCAACGCCGCCGGCGACGACGCCGAGCATCATGGCGAGCGGAAGCGGCAGGCCGATATTCTGCCAGAAGACGCCGAGAAGGATGGCGACCAGGCCGAGTATGGAGCCGACGGATAGATCGATACCGCCGGTGACGATGACGAAGGTCATGGCGAGCGCGACGAGGCCCACCTCCGCCATCAATCTTCCTTGATTGAGCAGGTTCTCGGTCGTGAAAAAGCGATCCGACTGAAAGGCCAGCATGATGAGTGCCAGGATGAGCAGGAGCCCGAGGATCGTTTCATGGCGGAACAGTAAATTGCGCAGGGAATGGTTCATCGCGCCATTTCCCGTTTCCGCCGGGCCATGTCGGCAAGGACGGTTGCCAGAATGAGGAGGCCGAGGACGGCGCGGAGCCAGTAGGCCGAGACATTCAGGAATATCAATGCCGACCCGATGCAGGCGAAGAGAATTGCGGCAAGCGTCGATCCGATCACCGTGCCGGTTCCCCCAAGGATAGACACGCCGCCGATGACCGCGGCGGTAATGACCGTCAGTTCCAGATTTGGCGGAACTGTCGATTGAATGACCTGCAATTGTGTCGCGAAGAGAAGTGCGGCGATGCCGGCAAAAAAGCCGTGCAGCGCGAATGCAAGGACGCAGGTGCGCTCGGGGCTCAAGCCGCTGGCGCGGGCGGCTTCCGGATTGCCGCCAACCGCATAGAACGAGCGGCCAGTTGCCGAATAGCGCATCCACAAGGCCATGATGATGGTGAGGATCACCATGAAGTAGACGGGCGAGGGGATGCCGAAGAGGCGGCCTTGAGCGATGAAGAATTCGGGCGGCATGCCCGAGATCCAGGTTCCCCCAGTTGCGCTGATAAGGCCGCCTTTCAGGATCGACAGCATGCCCAGTGTCATGACGATCGAGGGTATTTTCAGATAGGCAATAAAGGCGCCAACCGCCGTATTGATGACGACGCCAACGATGACTGGAACGACCCAGGCGATCCATATGGGATAACCGCTTACCGCCAATGTGCCGGCAATCGTCGCGAGCACGCCGATCAATGACCCGACCGAAACGTCAATATGTCCGCTGATAATGACCAGCGACATGCCTATTGCGGCAACCGCGATATAGGCATTGCCGGAGAATATGTTGGTGAGATTGCTGTTCGAAAGGAAGCGCGGATTGACGGTGCCCACAAAAATGAAGAGGGCTATGATCGCGCCAAGCACGACGATTTCCTGGCCATAGGCCTGGAATATCCGCGATAGGCTCGAAGGGCGGGCGGCTAGGGCAATCATGCCGCCTCCACTTCACGCTGGGCCATGGTCATGGCGGCGCCGACCGTTTCCGACGTGGCGTCGGCCCGGTCGATCTCGCCAACGATGCGACCGCTATTCATCACCAGGATGCGGTCCGACATGCCGAGCACTTCAGGCAGCTCACTCGAGATCATCAAGATGGCGAGGCCGTTTTGGGCGAGCCGCGACATCAAGGCGTGAATCTCGGATTTGGCACCGACATCGATCCCGCGCGTCGGCTCGTCCATGATGAGAATGCGCGGTTCGACGGCGAGCCATTTGGCGAGCACGACCTTCTGCTGGTTCCCGCCCGACAATTGTCGCGTGGCCTGGTTGGGGCCGCGCGCTCTGATGCCCAGTTTCGAGATGAAATCGCGCGCCAGCCCACCTTCCTTTCGCTGGTCGACGATGAACCAACGGGTAAGCTTGTCCAGGACTGTGAGGGCAATGTTTTCTGCAATCGTTTGTGGCCGGATCAGGCCTTGCAGCCCGCGGTCTTCGGGAACATAGGCGACGCCGAGATTTCGCGCGGCTTGCGGGCTGCCGATCTTGACAGGCTTGCCGGCGATGAGGATCTCTCCCGATTCCGCCGGCGTCAGGCCAAAGATCGTGAGCGCCATCTCGGTGCGGCCCGAGCCGACCAAGCCTGCGACCCCCAGTATTTCGCCCGACCTCAATGTGAATGAGATATCGCGAACCATCCTCCCGCATGAAACGTGACGCAATTCGAGAAGCGGCTCGCCAAATTTGGTCTGGGCTTTGGGGTAAAGCTGATCGATGGACCTCCCGACCATCATGCTCACAAGGCTTCTCTCGTTGACCTCGGTGATCGGCGTGGTGGCGACATGCTTTCCATCGCGCAAGACGGTCACGCGGTCAGCGAGTGCAAAGACCTCCGGAAGCTTGTGTGTGACATAGACGATGCCGACGCCGCGCTCGCGCAAGCCACGTACGATCGCCATCAATTGCTGGACATCGGCCTCGGCAAGCGATGCCGTCGGTTCATCCATGACGACAACGCGGGCGTTCTGCGACAGAGCCTTGGCAATTTCGACGCGCTGCCGATTGGCGACGGAAAGGCTGGCGACCTTGGTATCGACATCCAGATGGTGCGAATCGAGTTCATCGAGCAACTCGCGGGCGCGGGCGCGCATCGCGCCCCAGTCGAGCCCACCCCAGCCCAGGCGCGGCGCATGATTGATGAAGATATTTTCAGCGACAGTCAGTTCGGGGAAGAGGAGCAGCTCCTGATAGACGATCGCGATGCCGGCCTTGACCGCCTGGCCCGGGTTGGCGAAGCGGACGAGTTCGCCGGCGACACGGATTTCGCCTGAGTCGGGCGCATGCACGCCGGCGATGATCTTGATGAGCGTCGATTTTCCGGCGCCGTTCTCGCCAAGCAACGCGTGAACTTCGCCGGGGCGGACATCGAAGCCGACATCGTCGAGAACGCGTACGCCGACGAAGGATTTGGAGATATGGGATAGCGAGACAAGTTCGCTCATGGATGATCACCGATAATCACCACGGTCAATCCACAGAGATCCAAGCAAGGCTGAAGGCTTTGCCGCTCGAGCGGGACGCACACTCCGGCTGGCAAATGGATCAAGCGGCCTCCTCCCATGAAAACCAAGCACTTCATATTGTTTGTCTAAACTCGTGGAGCCCGCCCCCGCCGTCTTCGAGGCAACGCTCCCTTTGCATCCCGCAAGCGCTGTGATTAAAATTAAACATGCATGATCGAGGGTCGTCAAGGCGCTAGAGTCAGAAATGCGCGCTTCAATTTGTGATCACGGAATCATGGGAGTGATCATCGCTGCTCAATGGGAGGGAGCCTTGGAGGAAGCCGATCGCCAGCGTCTGATCACCGACCTTCTGAAGGATCGGCCCTTTGCGACCGTCAAAGATCTTCTCGATGTCTTGCGGGTTTCCCCGGCAACCATCCGGCGCGATATCGCCAAACTCAGCAAGACAGGGGCGGTGCGGAAGGTGTTTGGCGGTATCGCCGCTGCGGGCACAGAGGAACAGCCTGACCGGCTCTCGGCGCGGTCCTTCGAGGAGAATCAGATGCTCGCGGTCGAGGCCAAGCGCGCTATCGCGCGCGAAGCCGAGAAGCTCGTGCGCGACGGCGATGCCATCATTATCCACGGCGGATCGACCTGTTACCTCTTCGCCTTGCGCTTTGCGCGGCGCAACGTGCGGATCTACACGAATTCATTGCCGCTTGCTTCGCGGCTCTATCAGGATGGCGACTGCCACCTGACGCTGGCCGGTGGCGAATTTTATCGCGAGCCGGGCATTGTCTACTCGATGCATCCAAGCGAACCGGATTTCTATGCTTCCAAATTCTTTCTCGGAGCTCAGGGCATCGGCCCTCAAGGCATCATGGAATCGCATCCCTTGATCGTGCGCGAGACACAGCGACTCCTGACACTCGCCGATGAGCTTGTGGTCCTTGCCGACAGCCGCAAGTTTGGCGTGAGGGCCCGGCATGCGCCGGTGCCCCTCTCGCGCATTTCAACATTGGTCACCGATGATGGTCTCGCCGATGAGCATGCCAAGATGCTGGAAGATGCCGGCATCAAATTGGTGATTGCACAAATACAGCGCGAAACCGATCGCGCCTAGGCGTGCGGCGGCAGCTCCGCGCCGTCGAGCCTGGTTTTGATCCAGTCCAAGGCGCGATAATAGCGAAGCGAGAGATGCGGCATGTAGTTCATATAGTGAGGAGCCTTCCTGAGAGGCTCGATTCTGAGCGATAAATCCTTCTCAGGAACATCAAGCGCCCATTCGGCAAGAATCCCGCCGAGCATGCTACCAGTCGGGACACCGCGGCCGGACAATCCGGTCAGTGCAACAATGCCGGGCGCCAGGCCATAGAGGCGCGGCACGGTCCGACGCTGCATGTCGAGTTCGCCGAACCAGAAATAATCCCAGCTTATGTTTTCTTTGATCTGCGGATGAAGCCATTTGAGGCGGTCAGTCATGACTTGTCTTGTGTAGCCGAGGTCACGACCGCGCCGTCCCATCGGAAACATCGAGGCGACGATGCGGCCCTCATGATTGTACTTATAGACATAGAAATCGCCGCGCCCGTCATTCATCGTGGTGTTGTGCGGCAGGACGGTCGCGCGCGTCTCCGGCGAGAGCGGTTGTGTCGCGGCCACGAAGACCTTCATGATCCTGAAGGTCTCATCAAGGGCGGGCCAGCCATCCACCGTATAGGCGCCGGTCGCAAAGATGATCTTGTCGGTGGCAACGCTGCCTTTCTGCGTATGGGCGATCCAGCGTCCCGATTCAGAGGTGACATTCGTGACTTTGGATGATGTGTAGAGCTTCGCCCCCTCCTGCATAAGCGCGCGAGCCAGGCCGCGAGAATAGCCGAGCGGGTTGAGGTGTCCTCCCTCGGTGTGCAGCCAGCCGCCGTAAAGACGCGGGCTTCCGGTGAACGCCTCGACTTCGCGTTTGTCGAGAAAGCGTGTCCTCGCACCGACTTCGTTATAGTCGTGAACCTTGTGCTTTATGGCCGGTATTGCGCTTGGGCGATGGGCGGCCATCACGTAGCCGCTTTGCTGCCATTCGCACTGAATCTGATAGCGCTGGATCATGTCCGACACGCGGGCATTGGCCTGCGTTTGGCGCGCAATCAGGCGCTCTGCCCAAGGCTCGCCAAGCACGCGGCGCAGTTCGGGAAGTCCATAATAGGTGAAGGTCGGCGTGCAGTGGCCGGCGTTTCGGCCGGAGCCACCAAAGCCCGGCTCCTGCGCCTCTAACACAACGACATCGACACCCTTCCGGGCTAGTTCAAGCGCGGTCGTCATGCCGGTGTAACCCGCACCGACGATGCAGATATCCGCCTTGATCCGTTGCTCGAGCGGATACGTCTTCGGCCCTTCAGGCGCCGTTGCAAACCAGAGCGTCTGGTCAAAGGGAGAGAATTTCGACACTGCTAACTCAGAAGCCGTTATGCTGCGCGGAGCGGCTTATCGCGCATCGTGATTTTGTACGGCCGCCTCAAGATCATTGGCAAGATTCTGGACGAAATCGACAGCGCCCGGACCTGCGAAGGCATGCTCGCTTCCGCCAAAGCGTCCGTCGTGGGCGAAGTCGTGCCCCCTGCCTTGGACCTGCGGTGCTGCCGCAAAGAAGTCATGACGGAAATCGATCACGTTATCCAAGGCCGGAAGATTGATCGCCGCATGCTGATTGAATCCCTTGGAAAGGGTGTGACCATCCGTGCCATCGGCCGAAAGGCCGGAGAGATTGAGATACGGCCCGGCGTCGAACAGTGGGGCATGAAACGAGATACCGTATGAATATGATGCGCTATCTGCGCCATGCAAGCCGCCGGAATCTCCCGACCCGCCATCATCAGGTCCATGTAAATTGGGCTGGGCCTCTGTTTGATGGTCAATAGTCGGACGCTCGCCCGGCCCAGAAGATGCTGCCGTCTCAGCATGAGCTGGTCCGGCATCTTTCGAGTTCCGATCCGTTCCGGCGTCAGATGATGTTTGCGGCGTGACTGCATCGCCATCACGCAAGCCCGCGATTTCAAAGCGATCGTGCGATCCTGTTTGAAGGCCGGAATGCCCGGCTTGCTCCATCGTCGCGGTCTGGATCGTGGCCTGATTGCCGATGGTATGGGCCACAAAATTCGAATTCGATTCCGGTGCCCAGCCTTGGCCGATGTCATGACCCGGTGTGTGATGAGCGTTGAAGTCAGGTTGCGGCGATGGAGATTCCACGGCATGCGCCAGATGGGGCACCGCGATGGCTGCGCCGGCTACGGCCGCGGCGGCCTGAACAAAAGAGAGTTCGTGATTCCGGCCTTCGTCGCTGCGCTTTTCATGATTGCCCGGACCGCGGCCGTCGGAACTGCCAAAGCTGCGCTCCGCGGTTCCCGCACTCGCGTTCGGCGTGGTGTCTTCGCCCGAAGTCCCGTCCTCGGAGGCCATAAATGCCATGGAGAAGAAGCTCGGCGGCTCGAGGAGATCGTTCGGATCGGATACGCCAGTCACGCCAACCAGATAGACGGTGGTAAAATTGCTCAGGTAGACGGTGGTGCTACCTTCAGATTCATAGATCGAATCGATGGACAAGTCGTCTTCGAGCCTCAAGTAATCCGTTCCGACGACAAAGTCTTCGATCGTATCATTATCGCCATACTGGTCGTCTTCGCTGTAGACGAATATGTCGTACCCTTCGCCTCCTACGAGGTAATCACTTCCCGCTCCGCCTTCGATGGTATCGTCGCCGTCGCGGGCTTCAATGTAATTCTCCAGCGAACTGCCGATCAGTTCATCGCTGTAGAAAGAACCCAGTATGTCCTCGATGGAACTGAGCGTGTCGGTTCCGCCATACCCATCAAAGGCAAGTTGCGTTTCAAGATTAACGTAGACTCCGTCAGGATCGCTATAATAGTCGACGGCGTCCCGGCCGATACCGCCGTCTATGGAATCATCGCCGCCCAATCCCTGCAGAAAATTATCTTCCGCGTCTCCGATTAAGGTGTCGTCACCCATCGAGCCGCCCGCATATTCAATGCTGACAAGGGTGTCAATGATACCACCGCCCTCATCGGCGGTTCCTTCAGCCAAGTTGACCGTGACGCCGTCCAATTCATAGTAGAAAATTGTATCAAAACCTTCGCCGCCGTCGATGTAATCGATTCCGAAGCTGGCGTTGATGAAATCATCGCCACCACCGGCGATGATTGTGTCGTCGCCGCCGTCACCAATGATATCGTTGTCTCCATCGCTGCCAATAAGAACGTCGTCAAAAGTGGAGCCGCGGACACTTTCGATACCGGACAGAGTATCAGTATCGACACGCCCTCCGGGATTCGAGGCCCAAGTCTCAAGAATCTCCCAATTGCCAATAGCCTGGTTGGACTCAACCGTTCCATTCATGCCGTTGAAGGAATACTCGCCTTCTCCAGGGTCGCCCGACAGAACTATTGATTCATCGGAAAGATTGACGACGACGCCATGGAAATATTCCCCGCTTCCTGCCGGACGGTCATAACGCACGAGGTCGCCACCATGAGTGTCCTCTTCGCCTCCGCCGATCATAATGTCGTTGCCGTTGCCGCCACGGAACTGATCGCTGAACGAGCCACCGGTCAGCGTGTCGTCGCCAAGGCCGCCTTGCAGCACGTTTCGTCCTTCATCGGACCCTGTGATCGTGTCGTTGCCCTCGCGGCCATCGAACCGATTGATTCCGGTGCCGCCGGCATCGGTCATCGTGTCGTTGCCTGAAGTTCCCACAATCAGTTCGAAATCGCTGCCCTGATTAATGCCGTTGATTGCGCTCAAATAGATGCGCGATATGTCGCCGCCGCGATCGGGACTATAGAAGTCATTATAATTCTCGGGGCCTGTATCGAGATCGGCTTCGATATAGGCGATGGTATCCCCGCCCGCGGTGAAGTCCTGGATCCGAAATCTTCCGTTAAAGGAATAACTATCGTCTTCGACGACCCCGACTATGAGGTCATTTCCGTCATAATTCCAGTCGAAGTCGTAGAAGGAACCGACAAACTGGATGACGTCTTGGCTTGAATCATCGCCGACGATCGTATCGGAACCGTCCCCCGCGTTCCAGATAAAAGTGTCGATCCCTCCGCGGCCGAAAAGTGTATCATCACCTTGGCCGGCCTCGATCACGTCATTGAAATTCGTTCCGGGGATCAAGTTGGAAACGGTGTCCCCCAAAATTGGCGGAGCGATAAGCTGCGCGACGTCCTCGATGTCTGTGACGCCATAAAGAGTGATAGTGGCACCAGTGGTCAACGTAACGAGCGTACTGTCATAGTCCTCATACTCATCATATGTTGCATCGATGAGTTGGATCGAATCGATTGCGACGTCGCCTTGGAAGCGCAAAAGATCGGTTCCAAGCTCGAAATCCTCAATCCAGGCGTCGCCCCATTCCGTTCCGAAGACGAAATTATCGCTGCCTTCGCCGCCGACCAATGTATCATAGCCGCCGCCGCCAACGATAACGTCGTCACCCTCTTGGCCGTTGATGTAATTATCGTCGATACCGGCGACCAGAACATCGCCGAGATTGGAGCCGCTGATATTTTCGAAGTTCGCGACCGTATCGGTATTGCCCCAGTTATCAATGGCTATCCCGGCATCAAGCGTGACGTCGAGTTGACCATTATAATCGTATGTCGCCGCGTCGCCGGAGATGTTTACAAATACGCCCTGGGTAACGGCGGGGCTGCCATAAGGTGGATAATAGTCCACCGTATCGTAGTTGGATTCGCCGAACCCGCCATCGAGTATGTCAGAACCGGCGCCGCCGGCGATCCTCTCAGCATCGAAGCCGCCGATGATGACGTCGTTATATTGAGTGCCGAGCACGGCTTCGACATTGGCAATTGTATCGACGCCATCGGTGGGATTGCTGGGGTTCCACCAATTATCGAGCGCGGTATGGGCTTCTACGGTGTGCTCGCTGTTCGAGACGCCATCAAAGAATCCATAGGTGACTGCATCGTCGGAAAGATTGACGAATACGCCGTGGGTAAATTCTCCGCTGGTGGCGGGTCGATGATACGCAAGCAAATCGTAACCTTCGCCACCATCGATGTCATCGCTCCCCGAACCGCCGCGAAGCTCATCGTCATTCGTGCCGCCAATCAGCGTGTCGTTGCCGTTGCCGCCGAGCAGCACGGAGGGACCGGTATCCGCCGCAATCAGCGTATCATCGCCGCCATACCCATAAAGACGGTTGATCCATGTTCCACCGGTATCGGTGATGGTTTCGCCGGCCTCGGTTCCCAGAATGACTTCGTAGTAATTGCCCTGATCGGTGCCTGTAATCGCGCTGAAATAGATCCGCGCATCGGCGCCCTCGCCATCTGGATTGTAGAATTCATTATTGTTGTCACCGAGGTCGGCCTCGAGATAGGCGATCGTATCCCCGCCATCGAAGAAATTCTCGATTCTCAGATTGCCGCCAGCATCGGACCAGTCGTAGCTGTCATCCGTCGCCACGCCGATCAAGAGATCATTGTCGTCGACCTGGAAATTGTAGTCGTAGAACGGGCCGCCTTCGATACGAACAATGTCCTGACTCGAATCGTCACCAATAATCGTGTCGTAGCCGTCGCCGGCGTTCCAAACATAGGTGTCGGCGCCTTCGCCACCGATCAGGGTGTCGTCATCGCCATTGCCAGTGATGATATCGGCGCCCCCGAGGCCGCTGATAATGTCAACACCCGGCGTGCCGTCGAGATCCGGATCCGGATCCTCGGTTCCTGTTATGTAATTTGCGTCATTGCTGCTGCCATGAATGGTGACGGTGACCAGTTGGCTGTCGGTGCCGTCTGCAGACACGGCGGTGAAGCTGTCGGTCAGCGATTGCCCGTCGAGAAGTGACTGGATGGCCGCTTGATCATTGTCTGCGGTGTAAGTCCAATTTCCTTCGGCATCGAGCGTGAACGTGCCGTAGGTTCCCGCGACACTCGCCTGCGCAACAAAGGATGCCTCACCGGAATCAGGATCGGTGATGGTGAGCGTTCCATCGGCGAGGAGGTTTCCGCCCTCGTCGACGGCGACGTCTTCGGTGACAGAGCCGCTCGTGTCGCCGCCAATCACCGCGCCATCATTGGTGCCGTGAATGGTGACGGTAACCACTTGGCTGCCGGTGCCGTCTTCGGACACGGCGGTGAAGCTGTCGGTGAGCGACTGGCCATTGCCGAGCTGCTGGATCGCTTCCTGGCTATTGTCGGCAGAGTAGGTCCAGTTGCCGGCTGCATCGAGCGTGAACGTGCCGTAGGTTCCAGCGACACTCGCCTGCGCATCAAAGGATGCCTCGCCGAAATCGGGATCGGTGATGGTGAGTGTTCCTTCCGCGACGAGGTTTCCTTCGTCGACGGCAACATCTTCCGTGACCGAACCATCCACGGCGCCGCCAATCACTGCCTCATCATTGCTGCCGGTGACGGTCACGGTCACGGTCTGCTCGGTTCCGTCCGGGGTCACGACCGTGAAGCTGTCGGTTGCGATCTGGTTGTCGGTCAGGCCCTGGGTCGCCGCGCTCGCATTGTTGAGTGTGTAAGTCCAGACACCTGCAGCCGTAATGGAGAAGGTGCCATAGGTTCCGACAGTCCCGGTTTGCGGAACGACGGATGATTCGCCGGTATCGGGATCGCTGACAGTGATGGTGCCGGTGGCCGTGGCTGTCCCGTCTTCGCCGACATCGCCGGTCGCGGTGCCAGTGATGGTCGGGATGTCATTGGTGCCGGTGACTGTGATGTCGACGGATGTGGTTGCGGTGCCGTCCGCCGAGAAGACAATGAAAATGTCGTGCGCCAGTGTGCCGTCCGGCAGGGACTGAACGGCGGCGCTGCCATTGTTCAGCGTATAAGTCCAAGTGCCATCGGCTGCGATGCTGAAGACGCCAAAGGTGCCTTGGGTCGCGGTCTGCGGCTGGACGCCGGATTGGCTGCCCCCGTCCGGGTCGGTAACGACAATCGTTCCGCCAGTGCTGGTGCCGACGTCTTCGACCGCATCACCTGACTCCTGGCCGCCGAAGGTCGGCGGCTGGTTCTGGACGATGACCGGCGGGCTCGACGAATCGACGATGCCGGTGCCCGCATCGGTAACGGTTTCGGTCTCGGCACCTGATTGGATCGCCTCGGTTACCTGCTCTGCTTCACTCGCCACAAACGCGGCAAAAGCATCGACAGCATTGGGTTCAATGGGAGAGTCAGTGAAGGTACCACCGATGCCCGAGCCTCCGGATGCATGGTTGGTTTCGCCGGTGCCGTCGCCATCTGGTTTCGGCTCAACGGCAGTCTCCTTATGCTCGAAGGCATCAATCAGGTGTTGAAGTTCCGCCGCGAAGCCAGGATCGATTTCGCCGGTCTCAACGCCGCCATTGGCAAAGACAGTGTACTGAAGATCGGTCGTGTTGACGGTTGCAAGAACCGTATTGGGATTGTCGAGTGAAAGCAGAACGTACTGGCCGACATGGCCGTCGCCGGGATTGGGAACCAGGATGAACTTGCACGGCCCGCCAGCCGAACAGATGCCCATCGGCGCCGTTCCGCGGATGCCCAGCGTTGCCACCGGCGTGTCGATGCGCATCTCTCCTGTTGGTGCCACTTGTCCGGCGACAAAGGAGAACGTGCCTTGAACGATGCTGAAATTGAGCGCGTTGCTGTCACCGCCTGGCTGGTAGACCAGATTGTCGAGCACCATCCGCGAATCACTGGAGAGGTTGAAGACCGTGCCGTCGCTGAACACCAAGCCCACTGAAGCGCCGGAGCTCGTCTGCAGCACATCGCCCATTGCGACGGGATTCCCGATCGCCAATTGAACGACCGTGCCGTCGGCATGCTGCGCCGTCACGGACCCTTCGAGCGTTACGACCTTGCCGATGCCTGCGGCGGCCTGCTGATCGCCGGCCTGCGCATACTGGCCCGGCGCCATCGGACCGGCGAGCGCGCTCACGACATGGGGCAGGAGGGTCCCGCCTTCAGGCGAATGCAGGGCAGGGGGCGTCGCCTGGCTGAAATAATCGAGAATCACCGTCGACTTGCCTTCGTCGCCGGTGAGCACAAGGTCGTGGCCGCTGCGGCTGTAATGCCCAGAGAAGAGAAGGTCTGAATCTGGAATGGTAATCTGGTGTCCGTCGGCGACGATTACGGAGACTTTTTCGCCGCGCAGCGGTCCATCGAATCGGGTCATCAAACACCTGCCTATCCCGCCGTTATTTTGAGGTTGCACTGTCTAAAATGCAACTGGTAACCTCCGCCCAGACCGGGACTGGGGCGGTCGATCATGCGCCACTGGGCAGTGCTTGTTCTGAGCGGATTTTTGGCCGCGTCGTTTTCGTCGGCGGCTCTCTCCATGAGTCTCAGAGATGCGGTGCAACAAGCCGTTTCGACGCATCCGGGCGTCGGTGCCGCGCGTGCGGCGTCGCGTGCCAGCATATGGGATTTCAAGACTGCCAGAGCGCGTTTGCTGCCTAATCTCGATGTCAATGCCGATGCCGGCGCTCAATATGTGAACCAGCCTGCCAATCTATCGCCCAACGAGAATGCCAGATGGGATTTCCGACGTCAGGCTGCGGCTGAAATTACACAGTTTTTGTTCGATGGCTGGGATCGTGCCAACGACATCTATCGCAGCGCAGCATTGGTTGACGCCGCGTCGCTCAGGGTCATGGAGCGCTCAGAGGCGCTCGGTCTCGACGCTATCGAGGCTTATATCGATGTGGAGCGGCATTCGCAGATTCTCGGCGTCGCCAACCAGAGCCGCAGACGGCTGCAGAGCATCCTTGGTCTGGTTCGCGACTTGAATAATGGCGGCAAAGTCCCGCGCAGCGACGTCGATCAGGCCGTGGAACGGATCGCTGCCTCGGATGCGGTCATTGCTCAGATCGAGGAGTCGCTCGCCGACGCGAAAGCCAAATTCCGCCAGGTGGTCGGCAGCGAACCCAATAAACTGAGCGCCGTCTCTTTTCCCAAAAATCTGCCCGCCTCGCGCGATTCGGCCTACCAGACCGCCAAGGTCAACAATCCAGCGATCAAGGCGCTTGAGGCAGATGCGGCGGCAGCTCACTTCGACATGGAACGCGCCAAGAGCGGCTATTATCCGCAACTCGGCTTGCGTGGTCGCGCCAGCTATGGCTATGACATCGACGGCGTCGAGGGCAAGGACGTCGACGTCACCGGTGTCGTCGGACTTGACTGGAACCTCTTTAATGGTGGCGCCACCGGCTATCGCACCGAGGCGCTGAAGGAAGAAGCGGCGCGCGCCGAACTGGAACGCGATGCGGCGGCGCGGTCGGTTCGCGAGTCGATCGACAAGGCCTTCGCAGCCTATATCATTGGCAAGAAGCGGGTGGCAGCGGCACAGCAGCAGGTCAATTCCAATGACCGGCTCGTCAAGCAGTATCGCGAAGAATATCGGCTGGCTAAGAGAAGCCTGCTCGATCTGCTCGATTCGGAAACCGCGCTGTTCTCGAGCCAGTTCCAGCTTTCGAGCGCCAAGGCGGCACGGCTATTCTCGTCCTATAGCGTACTCGCCTCGACCGGCGGTCTTCTGGCTAGTCTCGGCGTGCATGCTCCGCCAGAGGCGCATGTTGAGATTCCCAATCGAGCAGATACGGGCGGCATTCTCAATTTCGATATCGAGCCCTTGCGCCAGGACTGAGCGAGAATCGAACTTGGCCTAGGATGATTTCGGCCGGCGGTCGGACGATGCCTTTCCGATGATGTAAGTTCGCGACGCCTCGGGCGATTCCGGCGAGACGAGAAGCGGATCGCGATAGCCGAGAACTGCGATGTCATAAATCTCATCGATGCCATCGCCGAACCGCAGGCTATGCACGCCAATTCCCCGCTTCAGATCGAAGAACACGAGCCCGCAGCCGGCTTCCGTGCCGCGCTCTGCGAGCATGGTGGCAAAGGCTTTTGCCCCGACGCTTTCGGTATCGCGCGGTCGTGATAATCCGATACAGGCAATTTCCTCGTGGAAGGCGAGCCCGCGCAAATAACCGGGACAACGGATCACCTCGACAAATTTACCGCTATCCACATAGCCGAAAGCGCCTTTGCCCGACTCGTGCAGCCACAGGCGCCCGTCATGGAGGCGCGGCGAGTGTGGTTGGGCAAGGCCGGTGACGACAGGAGCATTCGACGCAATATCGATAACCGCTCCTTCGGGGGCGGCCTGACGCCAAGCGCCAAACTCGCGCGTCTGCGCGAAGACGGTCACATATCTGAGCCGCCCTTTGTCGAGTGCAATGCCATTCAAATGGCAGGCGTCCTGCGGAGACGTGTCTGTAATGAATGCTGGATACCAGATCGGTACGAGGCTTGCTTCGATGGAGGTCGTCGCGACGCAATTGAACATCGATGCTGCAAAAACGGGCCGGCCTTGCGGTCCGATCGCAAGGTCGTGAGCGTTCACATAGCCGGTTATAAACGCTGCCTGGGGTGTGAGTACGACATCATGCGACCTTTCGGCCAGTTTCGCTCCCAGAAGAAATGCAAAACGCCAAACGCGATTGAGCGTGGCAACCCAGACACCGCCGCGATCCGCCGCGAGACCCATGCTGCGATCGAATGCGATGGCACTCAGGCGCAGTTTTCCGCTTTCATCGGTGCCAATTGAGATCAGGCGCCCAGACTGATAGGCGCTGATCAGCAGGCTGATCGAGCGTTCTCGCAACCATTCGCCAAGACCAGGCGATGCTTGAAGAGCGAGTTTCGAGATGGGAGCGGTCGTCACGCGCGCATTGAAACCAGTGTTGGGTCGTTGCCATGTTAGGCCGCCGCTATCGAACCGATCAAGGCGCCTTGGGCAGAGTGCACATTGGCATTTGCCTGGACAGGTTTTGCAGGCGATAAATCGTATCGCCCGGCTGAGCATTGGTGACGTATTGCTCGATGAGGAGCCGAAGAAGGTTGAGCCGGAATACTTCGTTGTCCCGCCAGAGCGATGGTTCGATATTCGGGTCGTCTCTGGCCAAGAGATAATTGTCGATGGCGTCGGCTGCATTCGGGTCGATGCGAACCCTATGCATTTCGTATTTCGCAATTGAGGCGCGCGAGAGTCATATGAAAATCCTGAGTCCTTGGTATAAGCGGATTTCTTTTTTCTCCCTGGTGCTGGCCGCTCTCATGCTCGCTGCTCCCTTGCGGGCCGACGATAGCGCAGTTTTGCTGACCAGCCCTTCGCAGTCGACCAATGTCGGCGATGCCATCATTGCAGCGACGAGCTATCATGATTCCGGCCAGTATGATCGCGACCTGGCGATCGTAGCGAGTGCGGCGACACAATGGATCTCCCAGCGCGCACCGGTGGTCGCGCGCGCGGCGGTTGTCTTCGATATTGACGAGACGGCTCTCGCCAATTGGGAAGTGATCAAACGCGACAATTTCGGCCGGCCGATTGCGGGTCCTTGCGATCTGGCGCTCGATGGACCTTGCGGATGGGCTGCCTGGGATCAGTTAGCGGCGGATACGGCGATCACGCCGACCTTGGATGTATTTCGCCAGGCGAAAACCTTGAAGGTGACAGTCTTTTTCATAACGGGTCGTCCGGAGAACCAGCGCGCTGCAACCGAAAAGAACCTGAAGGAAACGGGCTATGAAGGTTACGAGCATCTGTACATGGTGCCCGATGACGCGAAATTCGGCTCGGCGACAGACTTCAAGGCGCCGGTGAGGGCAGCGATCGAGAAGGCCGGTTACACGATCATTGCCAATATTGGCGACCAACCTTCAGATCTCTTTGGAGGACACGCCGAGAAGATGTTTCTGCTGCCCAATCCCTTCTATCGCGTGCGCTGAGCGCTTTGCTTCTAAGAGATTTTGCTTCGCAATGGCCGCTCTTCCATCATCGAAAAACCGAGGAGCGAAAAGGCTAGACCAAGGCCGGCCGCCGCAAAAATCCACCGGTACACACCGGTAATGCTGAGACCTGCTTCTGTAAGGGTGGAGGCAAAATTCTCAATGCTGATTCCGGCGAGTTTGGTGTCGGGAATGCTGCTCACAACAATCGCGCCGAAGCACGCGACCATCAGTGCTCCTCCGAGCGAACGGAAGAAGTTCATGACGCCCGTTGCAGTGCCCATCCGATGCGGCGGCACGGAATTCTGGATGGCGACTGTTGTCACGGGCAGAATCGTTCCAAGCCCGACGCTGGTTGCCGTAAGCAGGACGAGCAATGGCGCGAGCGGCAAGGTTTCAACAGTAAAGGCAACGATGGCCAGCGCGATGATCGCGATGAGAAGTCCGGCAATGGGAAGCCGTTTGTAATGGCGCACATGGGTCATGACCCTTCCTGACAATGTGGCGCCGGTGACGGTTCCGACCATGACCGGCACCAGCGCGAGCCCGGATTGGCTTGCGGTCAGCCCGTATGCTCCCTCCAGAAAGATTGGGATATAGATCGTAAGCCCAATCAATACGCCCATTCCGAAGAATGCCGCGGCAGTGCCGTATCCCACCACCTTGTTCTCGAGCAGGTCAGCGGAGATGAGTGGTTCGGCAGCCAGCTTCAACCGGATTGCGAACAGCACCCAGAAGAGGGCTGAACTGGCAAGAAGCCCGATAATGGGTGCCGAAAGCCACGGAAACCTGAGACCGCCCCAAGTCAGCGCCAGAAGCAGGCAAAGCGTCGCGATCACCATGAGGACGGAGCCGAGGACGTCCAGTCGATGCGGCCGTTCATGGCGGGGGATCTTTTTCAGCAGCGAATTTGTCATGGCGAAAGCCAGGAGGCCGAGCGGCAGGTTGATCCAGAATATTGCCGTCCAACTCAAATGCTCTGCGAAAAGACCGCCCAGCACGGGCCCGGCAATGCTCGACGTGGCGAAAACGCCAGCTATATAGGCCTGGTAGCGCGGCCTTTCCTTGGGCGCGACGATATCGGCGATGACGGTCTGGGCGAGAGATATGAGGCCGCCGCCGCCCAGTCCCTGTACGGCGCGGGCGATGATCAGTGTAAGCATGTTCGGCGCCAGCGCGCAGAACACTGATCCGACCATGAAAATGCCGATGCCAATCAAGAGCGCAGTTCGGCGCCCCAGAATGTCGGAAGCCTTGCCATAGAGAGGGGTGACAGCCGTGGCTGCGAGAAGATAGGAGGTGACGACCCAGGGCAGCTGCTCGAAGTCTCCAAGCTGGGCTCCAATCGTCGGCATGGCGGTGGCGACGATCGTCTGGTCGAGTGCGGCCAGAAACATGGCGACCAGAACGCCGATGATGATCGATCGGATTTCGCTGTGGGTGAGGACGGGAGTTGCTGCGGCGGTCGAATTCATCGCGGATCTATACAGGGTTGTCGGTGGTGACTGACCAGCCAGGCTTGCTTAGCTGACATGTGCAGTCGGTTTGGAAGGGGCAACAACAACCTATTTGACGGCAAAAATCGGTAGTCCCGTCACGCCGCTGATCAGGATCTGGGTGCCAAGGCACAGCAGGATGAAGGCCGATAGACGCATGAAGACGTCGGTTCCGGTCTTGCCCAGATAGTGCAGAATCCAAGCGGCAAAGCGATAGCTCAAGTAAATCGTTATGGAAACAGCGATAACCGCAAGAAGTGCTCCTACTGCAATCCACCCTGAATAGTCTGAGTTTGACCCGCGCGTTCCCAACGTTATGGCAACCGAGATCGAGCCTGGGCCGACGGTCAGCGGCATGGTCAGCGGGAAAAAAGCCCGATCCATCATCAATTCTTCGTTCTGACTGGTCGCCTGATCCTCGCGCTCGCTGGCATTGCTCCCTTGCTGCAAAAGCCTCCAGCCGGCCGCCATGACGACCAAGCCCCCTCCGATCTGGACGGCGGAAACGGTCAAACCAAAAAATGCCAGGATGTAGGCGCCGATAAACAGCGATACCGACATGAGGAAAAAGCTCGCGGCAGCGATCCGCCAAGCCAGCCGCGACCTGACCCCCGGCGAAGAGCCATGCGTCAATCGCAGGAAGATCGGGGCCATGCCCAAGGGGTTCACGATCGGAAACAGACCGGCGAAAACACCCGAAAAAGCGATCAAAACCTCATGCATTTGCGCCAGTTTTCGCCACGATTCGTGGTGACGAAAATATGTGAAGAAAGGGCGTCTGGATACGGATTTCTTGCACGAGATCGCGTCCAAGACGCGCGGTTTTGCCGCCCATTGATCCAGATCAAGGCCGGTCTTGACCCCTGCTCATAGGCGTAATCCGTAATGGTGTTGGCCGATGGGGCGATTCCCTTACGGCCGGGCGAGAGGGGCGCATGACTGAATCGGCTCAAATGACGCGGATCGGCCTGATGGGCTTGGTCTGCATTACCCTTGTGACGCTTGGGGCGTTGGCCTACGACGCCGGCTTCGCGGTGCATATGTGGATCGCCGCCATCGCTGCCGGCATCTACATCATCTATCTGGCGCGCCGCTTTCCGGACGGAAGCACAGCCGACAAGTCTGTCTATTTCGATTCGGTCATCAAGGCGGGGATGATCGCCACCATGTTCTGGGGGCTGGCAGGGTTCCTGGTCGGCGTCGTCATAGCGCTGCAACTTTCATTTCCAGCCCTCAACTTTGACTTGCCGTGGACCAATTTCGGGCGCCTGCGCCCGCTGCATACATCGGCGGTCATCTTCGCCTTTGGCGGCAACGCGCTCATCGCCACCAGCTTTTATGTGGTGCAGCGGACCTGCCGGGCGCGGCTTGCCTTCGGCAACCTCGCCTGGTTCGTATTCTGGGGCTACCAACTCTTCATCGTCCTCGCCGCTACCGGCTACCTGCTTGGGATAACGCAAGGCCGCGAATATGCCGAGCCCGAATGGTATGTCGACATCTGGATCACGGTGATCTGGGTCGCTTATCTCCTCGTCTTCCTCGGCACGCTCTGGAAGCGCAAAGAACCGCACATCTATGTCGCGAACTGGTTCTATCTCGCCTTCATCGTCACCATTGCCATGTTGCACGTCGTCAACAATCTGGCGGTTCCGGTTTCATTTCTCGGCGTGAAGAGCTACTCGCTCTTCTCCGGTGTGCAGGATGCGCTCACCCAGTGGTGGTATGGCCATAATGCGGTCGGCTTCTTCCTGACGGCGGGCTTCCTCGGCATGATGTATTACTTCGTGCCAAAGCGCGCAGACCGCCCTGTCTACTCATACCGCCTGTCGATCGTGCATTTCTGGTCGCTGATCTTTCTCTACATCTGGGCCGGCCCGCATCACCTTCACTACACCGCTCTGCCGGATTGGGCGCAGACGCTGGGCATGATCTTCTCGATCATGCTGTGGATGCCGTCCTGGGGCGGCATGATCAACGGGTTGATGACGCTTTCGGGTGCTTGGGACAAGCTGCGGACCGATCCCGTCTTGCGCATGATCGTGATATCCGTCGCCTTCTACGGCATGTCGACCTTCGAAGGTCCGATGATGTCGATCAAGGCCGTCAATTCGCTTTCTCACTACACGGACTGGACCATCGGCCATGTTCATTCCGGCGCGCTGGGCTGGGTCGGCATGATCAGCATGGGCTGCGTCTATCATCTCGTGCCACGCCTGTGGGGGCGCAAGGAGCTCTACAGTCTAAGGCTCGTCAACTGGCACTTCTGGCTCGCGACGCTCGGAATCGTGGTCTACGCCGCGTCGATGTGGGTGGCGGGTATCATGCAAGGCCTGATGTGGCGCGAGTATGATGACCAAGGCTTCCTCGTCTATTCCTTCGCCGAAACCGTTGCGGCCATGCATCCCTACTACGTGATCCGTGCATTGGGCGGCGTGCTCTTCCTCAGCGGAGCGATCATCATGGCCTACAACCTCATCCGCACGGTGAGAGGTGACAGCCGCCAGGAAGCGCCCATGGGCGCCTTGGTCACGGCCTGAAGGAGGGATGGGCATGTTCAGGCACGACATCATCGAGCGTAACGCCACGCTTCTTCTGATCTTGAGTCTCCTCGTCGTCACCATCGGCGGCATCGTCGAGATCGTACCGCTCTTCTATCTGAAGAATACGATCGAGAAGGTCGAAGGGATGCGGCCCTATACCCCGCTCGAACTCGCCGGCCGCGATATCTATGTGCGCGAAGGCTGCTATGTCTGCCACAGCCAGATGATCAGGCCGTTCCGCGATGAGGTGGAGCGTTACGGTCCCTACAGCCTAGCCGCTGAAAGCATGTACGACCATCCGTTCCAGTGGGGATCGAAGCGGACGGGCCCTGATCTGGCGCGCGTGGGAAACCGCTATTCGGATGACTGGCACCGCGAGCATCTCAACAATCCCCGCAGCGTGGTGCCCGAATCGATCATGCCGGGCTATCCGTTTCTGGCGAGGAGCGAGATCGATCCCAGGTTAATTGCCTCGCATCTCGTCGCCAATGCCGATGTCGGCGTGCCCTATACCCAGGACATGATCGACAATGCCGCCGCCGATATGGTGGCGCAGGCCGGCGGCGATGGCGTCGATGCGTTTATGGCGCGCTATCCCAAGGCCATGGCGCGCGACTTCGACGGACAGCCTCAGCGCATCACCGAGATGGACGCGCTCATCGCCTATCTCCAGATGCTCGGCACGCTCGTCGATTTCAACTCCTATAAAGCCGAAGCCAACCTGCGGTGATGCCATGACATACGACACGCTCCGCCATTTTGCCGACAGTTGGGGCCTGGTGCTTCTGGTCGTGATTTTTCTCGTCGTCGTTGCCTTCGTCTTCAGGCCGGGCTCTTCCAAGCTCTACCGTCACATGAGTCGCTTGCCGATCGAAGACGACAAGAAGGAAAAGGATTGAATCATGGCGACCCCGGAACGCGACAGCATCACTGGAACGCCAACCACCGGCCATGAATGGGATGGCATCAAGGAGCTTAATACTCCTCTGCCGCGCTGGTGGCTGTGGACCTTCTATGCCACGATCGTCTGGGCGATAGCCTATTCAATTGCCTATCCGGCATGGCCGCTCATCAATTCGGCGACCAGCGGTGTCCTCGGTTATTCGAGCCGCGCCGATGTCAAGCGCGATGTCAATGAAGCCCACGCTGCACAGGCAAAGTGGCTGGAGCGCATCTCGAACTCCAGCCTCGAGCAGATTGCGGCCGATCCGGAACTTCTGGCTTTTGCGCGGGCAGGCGGCGCCGCCGCATTTCGCGTCAACTGCATTCAATGCCATGGATCGGGCGCCGCGGGCGGCAAGGGCTACCCCAATCTGAATGATGATGATTGGCTGTGGGGCGGCACGCTCGAGCAGATCCACAAGACGCTTGAGAACGGCATCCGCTTTGTCGGCAATCCCGACACGCGCGACTCGCAGATGCCGGTGTTCAGCGACGGAATCCTCAACCCAATGCAGATCAACGACGTCGCTGATTATGTGCTCAAGCTGTCAGGCCAGGACAATGACGCGGCGGCGGCAGCGCGCGGCGAGCAGGTTTTCGCCGAGAATTGTGTCGCCTGTCATGGCGAGAAGGGCGAAGGCAACCGCGATCTTGGAGCCCCGCGCTTGACTGATCCCATCTGGCTCCTCAATGGCGATAAGGCCGCAATTGTCGCGCAGATCGGTCGTCCTCACATGGGTGTGATGCCGGCCTGGAAAGACAGGCTCGATGAGAATACGATCAAGCAGCTCGCCATTTACGTCCATTCACTGGGCGGTGGCGAACAAGCGGCGACGCAATGATCGCCATGCGCAGGCGTGATGGCACAAGACGTCAATGTAAGTAACGGAGGCCACGTCGAGCAGTTCGATGTGCAGGCGGTTCACGCTCCCGGCAGGCGGGAGCTTTACGCGCCGCGCGTCAAGATCCACCCCAAGCGGGCGAGCGGCTGGTTCCGGCGGCTCAAGTGGATCATCATGGCGGTTACGCTCGGGATCTATTACCTCACGCCGTGGATAAGATGGGATCGCGGCGCCTATGCGCCCGATCAGGCGGTGTTGATCGATATTGCACACCGCCGCTTCTACTTCTTCTTCATCGAGATTTGGCCGCAGGAATTCTATTATATTGCGGGCCTCCTCATCATGGCCGGGATTGGGCTGTTCCTGGTCACGTCGGTGGCAGGACGGGCATGGTGCGGCTACACCTGTCCGCAGACAGTCTGGACCGATCTGTTCCTCGTCGTGGAGCGCTGGGTCGAAGGCGACCGCAATGCGCGGATCAAGCTCGATTCCGCCCCATGGAGTGCCGATAAGCTCGGCAAGCGCGTCGTCAAGAACATCCTGTGGCTCGTCATTGCGGTGGCGACCGGCGGCGCATGGATTTTCTATTTCGCGGATGCGCCGACGCTGGCCCGCGATTTCCTCACCTTTTCCGCGCCAGCCATCGCCTATATCACGGTTGCGATCCTGACCGCGACGACCTTCGTCTTTGCCGGCTATATGCGTGAGCAGGTCTGCATCTACATGTGCCCCTGGCCGCGCATCCAAGCGGCGATGCTGGATGAGGATTCTCTCGTCGTTACCTATAATGACTGGCGCGGAGAGCCGCGTGCCGCCCATCGCAAGAAGCTCGAAGCGGAAGGGGCAAAAGTCGGCGATTGCGTGGACTGCAAGGCCTGTGTCGCGGTTTGCCCCATGGGCATCGACATCCGCGATGGCCAGCAGCTTGCCTGTATCACCTGCGCATTGTGCATCGATGCATGTGACGCCGTCATGGATAAGATCGGCAAGCCTGAAGGCCTGATCTCTTACTCGAACCTCGACATTTACAATGCCCGGAAAGCGGGCAAACCCGCGAAGCTCGATTGGCGCATGATCGTGCGCCCTCGCACGGTGATCTACTCCGCCCTCCTGGCGACAATCGGAGCGATCATGCTCGGCGTGCTTCTTATGCGCGACCGGCTCGATATCAACGTCGTGCCCGATCGCAATCCGCTCTACGTGACGCTGACCGATGGATCGATCCGTAACGGATACACGATCCGCCTGCTCAATATGAGTCTCCAGCCGCGAATCTTCAGCCTCGATATCGAAGGCCTGCCGAATGCCTTGATGTCCGTGGCCGAGTCGAATTCGCTGCCAGGCCGTACGGCGCAGGTTGTCGTGGAAGCCGATAAGGCGAGGAGCGTCAAGATCTACGTAACCGCGCCAGCCAAGGACTTGGCAGGCGAAGCGACGGAATTTGCGTTTGTGGTCAGAGCACAGGATGTGGGAATGCCCGCCGAGGCCAGCCTCTACCGCGCAATTTTCCACGCACCGCCGCACTGAAGGAGCCGCTCAATGAGGACATCTCCGCGCACCTTTGAAGGCAAGCATCTCCTGGCCATCATGATTGCATTCTTCGGCGTCATCATCGCGGTGAACATAACGCTTGCGGTGCTCGCCAATACGAGTTGGACCGGGCTTGCCGTCGAGAACGGATATGTCGCAAGCCAGCATTTCAATGCCGAGCTCGCCGAGGCGCGCCGGCAGAAGGAGTACGGGTGGAAGCCTGATTTTGGCTATCGCGATCAGCGGCTCGAGCTTGTCCTGCATAATTCGTCGGGCCGGCCGCTCAGCGGCTTCGTCGTCGAGGCGGAACTCGAACGGCCCTCGTCCGACCGTGAGGATCATCGCATCACTCTCGCCGAGACAAGCCCTGGGACCTATGTCGCCGAGGGACGGCTCAATTCCGGACAATGGGATGCCGATGTGACCATCAAGGATGCATCGGGGCGGGTGATGCGCCGGATCTATCGGTTTGTCGTCCAGGCAAAGGGATAGGGCAATGTATTGCTGCCCGGTGCCGGATACAGAAGCGTCTTCCGAGACGCCGTGGCTCAAGGGCGCTGAAGCGGCACCCTGGATCACCGATGCCGGCCCGGGTTTGAAGCAGATTGAATTCATCGTGCCGCAAGCCAATTGCGCCGCATGCATCTCCACGATCGAGCGGAGCCTTCGAGAGATTTCCGGTGTCACCAAAGCGCGTGTCAACCTGACTGCGCGCCGCGTGTCGGTCGCCTGGAAAGACGGTTCGCAGGAACCGCAAGCCTTTCTCGATTGCCTTAACGGTCTGGGCTATACCGCGCGCCCTTTCGATCCGCGCGAAACGGGGTTCATGCAGGATGATGCCGAGGGCCGCCGGTTGTTGCGGGCCTTGGCCGTTGCGGGCTTTGCCGCGGCTAATGTCATGCTGCTGTCGGTATCGGTCTGGTCCGGCACCGACCCGCAGACGCGCGACCTCTTTCACTGGATTTCGGCGCTGATCGCTCTGCCGGCGGTCATCTATGCCGGTATTCCTTTCTTCTCCTCAGCTGCCAATGCGCTGCGCCATGGCCGGGTCAATATGGATGTGCCGATCTCGCTGGGTGTCATCCTTGCCTCCGCGATGAGTCTCTTCGAGACGCTGCATGGTGCGGAGCATGCATTCTTCGACGCGGCCGTCACCTTGCTCTTCTTCCTCCTGATCGGCCGCTATCTCGATCACATGATGCGGGCGCGGGCGCGTTCCGCGGTTTCGCAATTGATGACGCTCGCGGTCAGCGGAGCGACCATTGTCGAGGCGGACGGGAGCCGGCGTTTCGTGGCCAATCGCGGTCTGGCGCCCGGCATGCTCATGGCCGTCGCCGCCGGTGATCGTTTCGCCGCCGATGGCCTTATCGAGAATGGCAATAGCGATGTCGATCGCTCCATCGTGACTGGGGAGAGCGCTCCCGAGGCCGTGGCTGTCGGTTCCGAGATCCAGGCCGGCACGCTCAATCTGACGGGGCCGCTTTTCGTGCGGATTACCAAGGCGGGGCCCGACACGTTCCTTTCCGAACTCATCCGCCTCATGACGGCTGCCGAACAAGGCCAGTCGCACTATGTGCGCCTCGCCGACCGGCTCGCGCGCTACTATTCGCCGGTGGTGCATTTGCTTGCAGGAACGACGCTCGTCGTCTGGATGCTGCTCGGCCATGGCTGGCATGATGCGCTGATGGCGGCGATTGCGGTTCTCATCATCACTTGTCCGTGCGCCTTGGGGCTTGCCATTCCGGCCGTTCAGGTCGTGGCATCGGGTGCCCTGTTTCGCCGTGGCGTGCTCATCAAGAATGGCGCGGCATTGGAAAAGATCGCCGAGATCGATACTGTTGTCTTCGACAAGACCGGCACGCTCACGCTTGGAAGCCCGGTCATGGTCGGGCCGCCGGCCGTCTCGTCCGATACGCTTTCGCTCGCCGCAGGCCTGGCGCGCGAGAGCCGGCATCCGCTCTCACGCGCGCTCGTCGCGGCAGCCGGTTCGCGGGGCATTGGGCCAACGCCACTCGATTCCGTGACCGAGAAGCCCGGGCTTGGCCTCATGGCGACGTGGCGAGGCCAGACCGTGAAGCTTGGCAGCCGCGCATGGTGCGGTGTCGCGGAAGCTGGCGACGATCTGGGCTTGCTGGAGATCGTATTGCGGGTTGGCACCGGCATGCCGGTCATCTTCTCCTTCGAAGACAGTCTTCGCCCGGCCGCCAAGGCGACCATTGCCGAATTGCGCCGCCAGGGTCTCGCCGTTGAAATGCTCTCGGGCGATCGGGCCGCGGCGGTCGCGCGGGCAGCGGGTGATCTTGGGATCGGCATGGTCTATTCGCGCATGTCGCCGCAGGCGAAATTGGCGCATGTCGAACAATTGGCCACGGCAGGAAAGAAGGTACTCGTTGTCGGTGACGGCATCAACGACGCGCCGGCCCTTGCCGCGGGCTTCGTTTCGATGGCGCCGGCAACGGCAAGCGATGTCGGCCGCACCGCCGCGGATGTGGTGTTCATGGGGCAGTCATTGGCGCCGGTCGGTTGGCTGCGCGCGGTGAGTCTCGCGGCGCAGGCGATTGCGCGGCAGAATATTGTGCTGGCGCTCGGCTATAATCTTCTCGCGGTCCCGATCGCGATGCTGGGCCTGGTGACGCCGCTCATCGCGGCCCTCGCCATGTCGTCGTCAAGTATCCTGGTCATTACCAACGCTCTGCGTCTGGGGTGGCGGGTGAGGGATCTGCCGGGCGGCAGTGCCCAAAGTGATCAGTCGAGCGCGGTCGCGGTACCGAATGGCGAGGTGCGGAGGGCGGCATGAACACGCTCCTGTTCCTCATCCCGATCGCGCTTTTGCTTGGATGCGGCTGGCTTGTCGCGTTCCTGTGGTCGCTCAAGGCGAAGCAGTATGACGATCTCGACGGTGCCGCCTGGCGCATCCTCGATGACGACGACAAGCCGATAGGATCCTAGCGCGAGGCGCTATACACGAACTCTCTTCCCCTCTCCCCTGTGAGCAGCGACGGCGTAAACTTTCCCTCTCCCCTTGCGGGAGAGGGTGCCCCGGATTTGATCCGGTGAGGGGCAGAACCACCAACCACCGTCATCCCGGCGAAAGCCGGGACCCATCTTTCACCGTGATGGGTCGCCAACAGCCTTCACGCGGATAGTTGGGTCCCGGCTTTCGCCGGGATGACGAAGGGAGGTACCAAAAAATTGGAAGCCACCCGAATTTTATGATTGACACGGTTCGTTTTCTGTTCCATAGAACTGCAATGAACTGGGAATTGGCCATCGAAAGCAAGCGCGTGCCACTGTTGGCCGTGGTGTTGGCGCTGTTTGCCGAGATCGGGCTCGCCGAAGGCGCTTCGATCGATAGGATCGCGAAGCCGCTGCACCGGCTTATCCTCTCAAGATTGCGGGCGGCGGAATCAGCGGTCAGACGGCTCATCGTCGCCGCGGCGCGCGACATCGTGCTCGAACTCAGTGAACCCCGGCCATACAAGCCAAGGCAGAAGCCTTCCACCAAGCCTAAAGCCGATGGCGAAGCCAAGCCCAGCCGCAAACGCCGGCCCTTGTTCAACCTCTTCGACGCGCTCAAGCGTGTCGGCCGCCGGTTCAGGAAGAAGCGTCGTGGCCCCGAGCCCCACATTCATTCCATCGAGTCATTCCTTGCGCAGAAACAGGCTGAGATCGCCGCCGCTCAGGCAAAGCGGCAGGTCGTCGATGACGGCATGGTTAGTGCCAGGCACCTGGTCCGCCGGCTCCTCGCCGTTCTGGACGCGGTTCAAGACATTCCCGGACACGCCATGCGGCTTGCCCGCTGGGAGGCCCGTCCCTTCGACCAGCGCCGGCCCGAGCGCTCCGGCCCCTTGCGCTCCGGGCGCCCACCGGGATACCGCCAGCGGAACATCCACGAGGTTGACCAGATCCTCAAAGACTGCGACTGGCTCGCCCGCCTCGGAAACCCGCCGCGCGACGACACGTCTTAAGTCTCAAGGCCATCCACGAGTCTTGTGAGCCCTCGTCCTGAGACGCACTCGCGCGCGCCTCAGAACGAGGGCGATTGTGCTCGCCTCATGGCAAGCCGACGCCGAAGCCGTTCTCGAACCACGAGGCCCGCTACGCAAGCTCCGCTCTGTAAGGATGGCGCGTTCATTTACACGCCGATCCTTCAACCCTAAACTAATTCCAGCAGGCCATGATGCCTGCGCCTGCAAGGGGCTTTGATGCGGATCACAGTGGTTGGCGGTGGGCCGGGCGGGCTTTATTTCGCGCTCCTCGCGAAGAAGGCCAATCCGCGCTGGGCGATCGAGGTCTTCGAGCAGAACCGTCATGGCGACACGTTCGGTTTCGGTGTCGTCTTTTCCGATGAAACATTGGAAGAGTTCATGGGCCGCGATGTGCAGTCCTATGAACAATTGCGTGACGGCTTCTCCTATTGGGATGACATCGCGATCCATTATCGCGGCCATGAGATGCGCTGCGCCGGCAACGGTTTTTGCGGCATCTCGCGGGTGCGCCTGCTCGATATCCTCAGGCGCCGCTGCATGGCGGTCGGCGTCGAGTTGAACTTCGCACAGCGTATCGGGCCGGAAGAACTCGAAACCCGTTTTGCCACTTCCGACATCATCGTCGCGGCCGATGGCATCAATTCGCCGATCCGCGAGTATTTCAAAGGCGCCTTCAAGCCCAGTATCGAACTTAAGTCGAACCGCTTCTGCTGGATGGGCTCGACGCGGCCGATGTCGGAGTTCAACTATTTCTTCCGCGACACCGCGCATGGGCCGATCTGTGCCCACACCTATCAATATGAGCAAGGGCGCTCGACCTGGATCTTCGAGATGGACGAAGCCTGCTGGCAAGGCCATGGCTTTTCAGAATTCGACGAGGAAGGCTCGGCGCAGAAACTCAGCGCGATCTATGCAGAAGAGCTGGACGGCCATCCGCTGCTCCTCAACCGCTCGATGTGGAGGCGTTTCCCGCGCATCTTTTGCAAGAACTGGTCGCACAAAAACATCGTGCTGCTCGGCGACGCCAAGGCGTCCGCACATTATTCCATCGGCTCAGGCACCAAGCTTGCGATGGAATGCGCAATCGCATTGGCCGATGCGGTTGCGGCGCATGGCGAGAGGGATATCGCCAAAGCCTTCGCCGCCTATGACAAGGCGCGGCGCGTTCCCTGCCAGGTGCTGCAGCATAATGCCGATGTGTCGCTCGCCTGGTTCGAGCATATGCGGCGCTCCTTCGACATGGAGCCGATGCAATTCGCCATGACCGTCATGTGCCGAGCGAAGTCGATCACCTATGACAATCTCGTGGTGCGCGACAAAGGCTTCGTGGAAAAAGCCGACAGCGAGTTCTATGCGCGCCTCGCCCGCGAGACCGGCGAGGATTTCAGTGCGTCGCGCCCGACGCCGATGTTCACGCCGTTCAAATTGCGCGACATGACGCTCGCCAATCGCGTGGTGATGTCGCCCATGGCACAGTATTCGGCGAACCGCGACGGCACTCTTACCGATTGGCACATGGTGCATTATGCATCACATGCCCTGGGCGGCATGGGGCTGATCTTCACCGAGATGACGTGCCCATCGCCCGATGCCCGGATTTCGCTCGGCTGCCCTGGTCTGTGGAGCGATGCTCAGGAAGCGCAATGGAAGCGCATCGTCGATTTCGTGCATGCGAATTCACAAGCCAAGATCGCTTTGCAGCTCGGCCATGCCGGGCGAAAAGGCTCAACGCAGCTTGGCTGGGAAGATGATGACCGGCCGATCGCAACGCCGGAGGACAATTGGCCTCTGGTTTCCGCCTCGCCAATGCCGTGGCTCGACGGTATCAGCCAGACACCGGCGGAACTCGACCGCGCCGGCATGATGGAAATCACCAAGAGCTTTGTCCCGGCCGCCGAGCGCGGCGCGCGTGCGGGCTTCGACATGCTCGAACTGCACTGCGCCCATGGCTACCTCTTCGCCTCCTTCCTTTCGCCGCTGACCAATCACCGCACGGACGAATATGGTGGATCGATCGAGAACCGCTTGCGCTTTCCGCTCGCAGTCTTCTCGGCACTGCGCGCGGTGTGGCCGGCCGAGCGGCCCATGTCGGTACGCATCTCGGCGACCGACTGGAAAGCCGGCGGCTTGACTGAAGAAGATACATTCGCGATCGCCGCAGCGTTTCGCGATGCCGGCTGCGACTTGATCGATGTCTCTGCCGGCCAGACCGTACCCGATCAGCGCCCGGTCTATGGCCGCATGTTCCAGCTCTCGTTTGCGGAGGCGATCCGCAATGTGCCGCGCATGGCGACAATGGCCGTCGGCGCCATCACCGAGCCGGGACAGATCAACACCATCCTCCATACGCGGCGCGCCGATCTCGTGGCATTGGCGCGGCCGCATTTGTGGAATCCCTATTTCGCGCATCAGGCTGCCGCCGCCTATGGCACGGCCTCGCAGGCCTGGCCGCAGCAATATCTCCCGGGTCGCGACCAGGCCTTGCGCGAGCAATCGCGCAATTGGGAGCGGCAACAGGAGCTTCAGGCCAAGGCGAGGCCGAAGCGGCATGGAAAGGGATCGATCGCGTGACACTCAAGATACTTCAGCCGCCGAATTGGCCGCGGCCCAAGGGCTATGCCAACGGCATCGCCGCGGAAGGGCGGATCATCGTCACTGGCGGCGTCGTTGGCTGGAACACGGCGGGCGTCTTCCCGGAAAGCTTTGTCGATCAGGCGGCGCAGGTCTTCGTCAATATCAGAGCGATCCTTGCTGAAGGCGGCGCCGAACCCTCGCATCTCATCCGCTTGACCTGGTATCTGACTGATATCGACGAGTATCTGGCGAACCAGCGGGGCCTCGGCAAAGCCTATCGCGATCATCTCGGCACGCATTATCCGGCGATGGCGGCCGTCCAGGTCGCACGTCTCATCGAGCCCAAGGCAAAGCTCGAGATCGAGGCGACGGCGGTCGTGCCGCTCTAGCGCGGTGTGCTCTCGGCCAGGATATCGCGCGCAATGACGAGCTTCTGCACTTCGCTTGCGCCCTCGTAGATCCGCAAGGCACGGATGTCGCGATAGAGCTGCTCGACCTTGACGCCGGATTTGACGCCAAGCCCGCCATGGAGCTGTACAGCACCATCGATGACGCGCTGTGCCGCTTCGGTCGCGGCCAGCTTTGCCATGGCGGATTCGCGCGTGATGCGCTCAGCGCCATTATCCTTGGTCCAGGCAGCGCGATAGACGAGGAGGGCGGCCGAATCGATATCGACCAGCATGTCGGCGAGCCGTGCCTGCGTGAGCTGCAAGGCCGACAAGGTCGAACCGAACATTTTTCGCGATGACGAATAGGCGACCGCTTCGTCGAAGGCGCGCCTTGCCATGCCAATGGCAGCGGCGCCAACCGTCGAGCGAAAAATATCCAAGGTCGACATGGCGATCCTGAAGCCTTCGCCGCCAGCGCCGAGCCGGTCCGCGACGCTCACGCGGCAGTCATTGAAGCGCAGACGCGCCAAGGGATGCGGTGCGATAGTCTCGATCCGCTCGGCGATTTCAAGCCCTGGATTGGAGCCTTCGACAATGAAAGCGGAAAGGCCACGGGCGCCTGCGGCCTCGCCGGTTCGGCAGAACACGACATAATGATCGGCAATGCCGCCATTGGAGATCCAGGTCTTCTCGCCCGAAATGCGGAAATACTCATTGCCATCGGGCACCGCCGTGCAAGAGACGGCCGCCACATCGGAGCCGGCCTCGGCTTCCGTGATCGCAAAGGCGGCAAGCGCATCACCGGAGGCGACCTGCGGCAGCCAGCGGCGCTTTTGTTCATCCGTCCCGAACAGCACGATCGGCCCACTGCCCAGGCCCTGCATGGCGAAAGCGAAGTCGCAGAGCCCATCTTGATAGGCCATGCTCTCGCGGATGAGACAAAGGCTTCTCACATCATGCCGCGTTTCCGGCACGCTGAGGTTCAACAAGCCTTGCTTCGCAAATTCCTTGACCAGCCTCCGGCACGAGCCGTCGACATCATGATGATCGATCAGGCCCGCCGCATCTATCGCGATGGCTGATGCCCGCTTGCGCAAATCCCGATGCTCTGGCGCGAAGAAAGGCAGGTCGGTGATGTCGCGCCCGGCCATGTTCAATCGCCCTTGAAGACCGGTGTGCGCTTCTCGGCAAAGGCCTCATAGGCGCGGTTGAAATCCTCCGTCGTCATGCACAAGGCTTGCGCCACCGCTTCCGCCTCGATCGCATCATCGACGCTCATTGCCCATTCCATGTGCAGCATTCGCTTGGTCAGGCTTTGCGCAAAATGCGGACCTTCGACAAAGCCGCGCGCCCATTTCCGCGCTTCGACGGCGAGTTCCTCGCTCTTCACCAGGTGATTGAGAAAGCCCCAGCGCTCGGCCTCTTCGCCGGGAAGCATGCGACCGGTAAAGAGCAGTTCGGAAGCGCGACCCTGGCCGATGATGCGCGGCAACATGGCACAAGCGCCCATGTCGCAGCCGGCCAGTCCGACGCGATTGAAGAGAAAGGCGATCCGCGCGGCCGGCGTGCCGATGCGTAGGTCGGAGGCCATCGCGATGATGGCCCCTGCACCGGCGCACACGCCGTCGATCATCGCGATGATCGGCTGCGGGCAAGCCCGCATCGCCTTGACGAGATCGCCGGTCATGCGGGTGAAGTCGAGAAGCTCCGCGGTATTCATTTTCAACAAAGGTGCGATGATTTCATGGACATCGCCGCCGGATGAAAAATTGCCCCCAGCGCCGGAAATGATGAAGACCTTCACTTCCTTGTCGGCGCGTGCCCTCTGGAAGATCCACAGGAGCTCGGCATAGGAGTCGAAAGTCAGCGGATTCTTGCGGTCGGGACGGTTGAGCGTGATCTCGGCAAGACCGTCAGCAACTCTGAGAACGACATGCTTCGCGGCATAAGCCGAAAGCGCGGCGGCGCGGAAAACATCTTCACTCATCGCGGCCATCCTCAATGCCGGCCAAGACCGATTGCTTGAGGCCCGCCAGTGCCTGCATCAATTCGTCGATCTCCGAAGGCGAAAGGTCGCCAAACATCTCGCCAATCCAGTCGCCATGGGCGCGGGCCATGCGACGGAATTCCTTGCGGCCTTTCTCGGTCAAGCGAATGATCTGCATGCGGCCGTCGCGCTCGGAGGGAAAGCGCGAAATATGGCCGCTTTCGATCAAACGCTCGACCAGGCTTGTCACATTGCCGGGCGAAACCATCAGGCGCTTTGATACTTCGCCAAGCACCATGCCATCGCTTGCCTTGTCGAGTTGGGCCAGGAGATCGAAACGCGACAAGGTGAAATCGAAATCGCGCCTCAGCTTGCGCCTGACTTCATTCTCGATGAGCTTCGTGCAAGTAAGGAGCCGCAGCCACAGGCGCAATTCCGCCTTGTGATCCCCAGGGTCTTGCGCGACCTTGGTTTCGGCATCAATCGGCGCTGGCTGCATCGATCCTGGTCTCCCGCGGGCGGGCCCCGCCTTCATCCCGCAAAGCAAGCCCTATCGGGGCGGCGCTGTCAATTATTTCAAGATTGAACTAATCGCCCGGTCTTGCGCGCATAATAGCGCCGTGCCTTGGCGCGGCTGCCGCACATCGCGGTGATGCACCAGCGCTTCGAACGGTTGCGGGTGCGGTCGATGAACAGCCAGCCGCATCCGCCGCAGACCTTGACCCGGCTGACCGTCGGGGACAGTGCAAGCGCCAGTGCGGAATGGGCGATTTGGGCCAGCGGTTTCGCATTCGCGGTGGTCGGAGCGAGGCCCTGCGGCGTGAGGATCATCGCCTTGCGATCGAGGAGTGTTCGGTAGCGCTCAACGAGGCTCGCCCAGTCCTTGCCGGGCGAGGGCCGTGCCGTGGCCATGTCGCGAAACAGGCTGTCGATCGTCTCCCTCAGTGCGATGGCTTGCTTCAAGGAAGCTCGCCCACGCCATGGCAAGCCGGCAGCCCGAAACCATGCGGCCAGGTCGGCATGGCTTTTCAGGCGATCCTCGCGGCGCTCAGGACGGTTGCGGTAAACAACCGTATTGGCGAAATCCAGGCATGCCACGCCGTTGATGAAGTGATGATTATGCCATTCGAAGGCCACGCCGGCATCCATTGACAGGCTTAAGGTTGCGTCTCATTCTCACTATCAAATGTGCTTTAGATGGTCAAAACATGTCGCGCTTGCCGCCGCTTTAGGCATTAGCTTCGCTTCGGTATCTCCGGCCTGCGCCGGCGAGGCGATGCGCGATCTCGGCTATGGCCTGCAGCAGGGGCTCAATGCGCTGCAGATCGCGTGTCTCTATTCGCTATTGGCGGTCGCCTATTCGCTGATCCATGGCGTTACCGGACGGATCATCCTTTCCTTTGGCGACGTCGCCATGTTTGCTGCCTTCTATATTTGCTACCTCATGATGCTCGCGCTCGTCACCGGATGGCCGGTGGCGCTGGCGCTCACCCTCGTATTCCTCGCCGGCGCCATCGGCACCGCGGCACTGAGCGATGTCCTGCAGCGCGGCGTCTTTTCACCGCTTATCAAGGCGCCGAGCCAGGCGATCATGATCGCCTCGATCGGCGTGTCGATCGTACTTCAGGAAGCCATGCGGCTACATTCCGGCGGCCGCGAACAGTGGCTGCCTCCCTTCGCGACCGGCTCGCTCGTCGAAGGCGATTTCGACGGCTTTTCGGTCAGGGTCAGTTCCATGCAGGCGATCACGATCCTGTTCGCAATCGGGCTCATCGTGGCGCTCGGTATCATCCTCAAGACGTCGCGCGCCGGACGTTACTGGCGGGCTTGCACGCAGAACCGAACGCTTGCCGCATTAAGCGGTATCAATGTCGAGCAGGTTACGCGGTTCACGGCCCTTGGCAGTGCGATCTTTGCCGCGGCCTCGGGCTGGATCCTCGCCGTCACCTATGGCGGCGTCAGTTTCTATATGGGCCTCGTCCTTGGTCTCAAGGCGCTTTTTGCCTCCATCATCGGCGGCTTCGGAACGATCGGCGGGGCGATCGCGGGCGGCATTGCCCTTGCCGTGCTCGAAACCAGCTGGACGGCGCTTTTCCCGATCGTCTACCGCGATGTCGCCGTATTTCTGACCATCATCCTGGTGCTGGTGCTCAAGCCCGAGGGTCTCCTCGGCGTGGCGGTCCGGCGCGACAGCGAAGTCTAGGAGCGAAGCCATGCGTCCTTTCATTGGGCTCGTCATCATCCTGTTCGCCCTGATGGGCTGCAAGGAGGATCCGAACGCGCCCTATCTCGAATTTGCCGGTGGCGGCTTCATCTTCAACTACAGGAATGCGGAAGCCTTTTACGGCTTTGTCGCCAAGCCTCTCAGAAGTCTGCCGGAAGGTTCGGTGATCGAAGCGCAGTTCGAGGTTCCCAATTCTTCCACACCCTATGTCGTGACCGAGGCGGTCAAGCCCGGAGTGCTGCAATTCATGTTCCGCACCTCTGATCTCAGAGGCATCGAGAAGGGCCATCCCTACAAGGCTGTCATGCGGCTTCTTGCCTCGCCGTCGGGGCCCGAGATAGCGCGGTATGAGCGGACCTTCCATACCGATGTCGAGCAGGCGAGCCTCCCTGACAAGCCGCTTGTCGTCGGGCCGGGCTATCAGCCCAACCCCAATCCCTAAGCCGCCCGCGGCGTTCACCAACCTGCCATCCTGCCCGGCTATGGCGTCAAACCGCCCGGCCGGAGTAAGCTTTTCCGGCCTCGCCGCAACCTGAGGAGATGGCCATGGCCGCCGACGATGGACTAACCCAACTCGTCGCCAGCACGTCGCAAAAGGCGCAATCCGACGGAGAAAAGTCGTTCATCCGGCTGCTCTTCGATTCAGCCCTTGCCGAGGATCTCGTCGGTTACTCGCCCGCCGACCTCGCGGCGCTTGCCGCCGGGCGCTTGGCTTTCCTCGCCGAACGTCAGCCCGGGCGGGCGAAAGTATCGGTGACCAATCCGCCCGGCGCTTTCGCGGGCGTCACCTTCATCGACATCGCCAATGACGACATGCCGTTCCTGGTCGATTCGACCCTGGCGCTCCTCAATGAACATGGCTTTGCAATCTCGCTGGTATTGCACCCCATTCTGGCTCTGAGGCGCGACGCCGCTGGCAAGCTCCTCGAGATACTGGAAAAGCCTTCCCCCGCACCGGGCGTCATCCGCGAAAGCCTGATGCATATCGAGATTGCGCGGCTCGACGACGAGCCGATGCTGGCGCAGCTTGAAGCCGACATCAAAGCGGTGCTCGCCGATGTGCGCGTCGCGGTGCTCGACTGGCAGACGATGATCCGGCGGCTGAAAGACGCGATTGCACAGTATCAGAGCAATCCGCCGCCGATCCCCATGGAGGATCTGACCGAGTCGATCGCCTTCCTGCATTGGATGGCCGACAATCATTTCACCTTCCTGGGCATGCGCGAATATGTCTTCGACGGCGGGGTGGAGGCCGGCGAATTGAAGCCGGTGCCGCAAACGGGGCTCGGCGTCCTGCGCGCCCCGGAAGTCGGCGTCGTGCGCCGGCGCGGCAAGCTCGTGGCCATGACGCCGCAGATCCGCGCCTTCTTCAAGCAGCCCGATCCGCTGATCATCACCAAGGCCGATCTGCGCGCCCAAGTGCACCGGCGCAGCAACATGGACTATGTCGGCATCAAGCTCTTCGGCCGCAATGGTGAGCTCACCGGCGAGTTGCGCATGGTCGGGCTTTTCACATCGTCGGCCTACACGCAAAACCCGAACGAGATCCCGCTGCTGCGGCGCAAGCTTCGCCAGGTTATCGCGATGAGCGGCTTTGCGCCGTCGAGCCATTCCGGCAAGGCGTTTGAAAGTGTGCTCGAGCATTTCCCGCGTGATGAATTGTTCCAGATCGATGTCGAATCGCTCGATCACATCGCCCGCGGCGTCCTTCGCCTCGAGGAGCGCCCGCGCATCCGTCTGTTCGTGCGCCGCGACCGGTTCGACCGCTTCGTATCTGCCTTCGTCTTCATCCCGCGCGAGCGCTTCAATACCGAATTGCGCGAGCGGGTCGGCGCGCTGCTCGCCCAGGCCTATGACGGCAAGATCGTCAGCTTCGAGCCTTATTTCGGCGAGGCGATGCTGGTGCGCGTCCATTTCATCGTCGAGCGAACCGGCGCGGGTGACGTCAATCCCGATATCCCGGAACTCGAACAGGCCATCGCGGCTGAGATTCACAGTTGGGAAGATCGCCTCGAATCCGCACTCAGGCAGGCAGGCGCCAATTCGGCGCGCATCGGCCGGTGGAAGAATGCGTTTCCTGCCGGCTATCGCGCGACGCGCGATGCGGGCCGCGCACTTCAGGATATCGCCGAGCTTGAAACGCTAATCGATGAAGAATCGGTTTCGGTCGAGTTCGTCAAGCCCGGCAGCGGCTATGAACGCGACTGCGTCTTGCGGCTCTATCATCGCGGACCGCCCGTTCCCTTGTCGCGCCGGCTCCCCATCCTCACCAATATGGGTTTCATGTCGATCGCGGAAACGACCCATCTGCTCAGGCCCGATAGCGCCAACGGCCGATTTGCCGTTATCCATGAGACCTTGCTCGAAAGTGCGGATGCCGCGCCGATCGATCTGGCCGCCCGCGCCGAACTCCTCGAACGCACCTTCATCGCGGTGTGGACCGGGCAGGCCGAAAATGACGTCCTCAATGCGCTGACACTGCAAAGCGGCATGGGCTGGCGCGACATCGCGCTGCTTCGCGCTTTCGGGCGCTATCTGCGGCAGACGGCAAGTAGTTATTCGGTCGAGTATCTGAACCAGACGCTCGTCAAGCACAAAGCCTTGGCGATCCGCCTTGTCGCCATGTTCAAGGCATTGTTCGACCCCGCCAATGTCGATGAATCGCAAGCCCAGGCGGAAGCCGCGGCGATCGAAGCGGCACTCGACCAAGTCGAGAGCCTCGATGAGGACCGAATCTTACGAAACTATCTCAATCTCGTTTCTGCCATCCTGCGCACCAATTACTTCCAATCGAGCGATGGTGCGGCGCGCCCGACCATCAGCTTCAAGCTCGACAGTGCCAAGATCGAAATGCTGCCCGAGCCGAAGCCTTTCGCCGAAATCTTCGTCTATTCGCCCGATGTCGAGGCGATCCATCTGCGCGGCGGCCCCATTGCGCGCGGCGGCATTCGCTGGTCGGACCGGCCGGAGGATTTCCGCACGGAAGTTCTGGGGCTCGCCAAGGCGCAGAACGTCAAGAACGCCGTCATCGTGCCGGTTGGCGCCAAGGGCGGGTTCGTGCCGAAGAAACTGCCGGCGAACCCCCGCGAGGCGATCCAGGCGGAAGCCATCCGCACCTATAAGCTCTTCATCTCGAGCCTGCTCGATCTCACCGACAATGCGCTTGGCGGAAAGATCGAGCCGCCGATCGACACGGTACGCCGCGATGGCGACGATCCCTATCTGGTGGTTGCGGCGGATAAGGGCACGGCAAGCTTCTCCGATATCGCCAATGCGCTCTCGGAAGCCGATCATTTCTGGCTCGGCGATGCCTTCGCTTCGGGCGGCTCTGCCGGCTATGACCACAAGAAGATGGGCATCACGGCGCGCGGCGCCTGGGAAGCCGTAAAGCGGCATTTCCGCGAGGCCGATGTCGACATCCAGACGACGCCCTTCACGGTGCTGGGCATCGGCGACATGTCGGGCGATGTCTTCGGCAATGGCATGCTCCTGTCGCACCAGACCAGGCTCATTGCCGCCTTCGATCATCGCGACATTTTCATCGATCCCGACCCCGATCCCGAAATCTCCTTCAAGGAGCGCGAACGCCTGTTTCAATTGCCGCGCTCAAGCTGGCAGGATTACGACAAGGCGGCGCTGTCTCCCGGCGGCGGCATCTATTCGCGGCGCCTCAAGTCGATCCCGCTCGATGCGACACTGAAGCGGCTTACCGGTCTTGCGCGCGATCAGGCAACGCCGCAGGAACTCATCAACGCCTTGCTCAAGATCAAGGTCGATCTCATCTGGTTCGGCGGCATCGGCACCTATATCAAGGCGTCGGGCGAGACCAATGCCGAATGCGGCGACCGCAGCAATGATTTGTTGCGCGTTTCGGCCAGCGAGTTGAATGCAAGAGTCATCGGCGAGGGCGCCAATCTTGCCGTCACCCAGCGCGGGCGCATCGAATTTGCGCAGATGGGCGGGCGCATCAACACCGATGCGGTCGACAATTCGGCGGGCGTTAACTCCTCCGACATGGAGGTCAATATCAAGATCGCGCTCGGCCGCGCCGAAGCAGAGGGCAAGCTCACGCGCGAAGCGCGCAATGCCTTGCTCGCCAGCATGACCGATGCGGTTGCGGCGTTGGTGCTGCGCAACAACTTCCTCCAGCCCTTGTGCCTCACCCTCGCGGTGGCGCAAGGCACCGAGGAGAATGGCTTTGCCATGCAGCTCATGCAGTCGCTCGAGCGGCGCGGGCTTCTTGATCGCAAGCTCGAATTCCTGCCCAGCGATGCGGTGATCGCCGAACGCGACTCGCGCGGCGAGGGCCTGACGCGGCCCGAATTTGCCGTCCTGATGGCCTATGCGAAACTCGCCTTGCATGAGGATCTGTTGGGCAGTCCGGTTCCCGACGATCCTTATTTCTCGCGCGAATTGTTCCGCTATTTCCCGAAGCGCATGCAGGAGACGTACGCAAGCGAAATCGCCTCGCACAAACTGCGCCGCGAGATCATCGCAACCATGCTGTCCAACAGCATGATCAATCGCGGCGGGCCCGCTTTCGTCACGCGGCTTTCGGAAGAGACGGGTGCAAGCGTTGCCGAGATTGCGGCGGCCTCGGCGCTCGCACGCGACAGTTTTCGCTTGCGCGCGCTCAACACCGCCGTCGATGAACTCGACAACAAGGTCGAAGGGCGCATCCAGACCGAGCTTTATCTCGATGCGCAGGCACTCCTGAAGCTGGCGACGGTGTGGTATCTGCGCCATGAACGGCTGACCGACGGTCTCGAAGCGCTCATCGCGCGCTACGAGCGGGGCATTGATGAGGTCGCCGCAAAGCTCGTGGAATTCGTACCGGCCAAATCGCAGGACGACGTTGCATCTCGCATCGCGGAGCTCGAGAAGGCCGGCGTTCCCGCCGATCTCGCGCAGAAATTTGCCTGGCAGCGCCATGTCCAGCGCGCGCCTGATGTGGTCAAGATTGCGGACGAGACAGGTGCGACGATCGATGCGGTGGCGCGCGCGCTTTACGCATCGGCTGCCGATCTTGGCGTCGACCGATTGATTGCGGAAGGCGGCAAGCTCACCGCCAAGGACTTCGTCGAGCGCCAGGCGATCAACCGATTGTTGACGCAGGTCTTCAACGCGCATCGCTCGCTTGTCGCGCGTGCCGTAACCGAGGCTGGAACCGAGGCCAACCAGGCCTGGGATCTATGGAAGTCGCATCATGCCGCGCGGTTCGGCAAGGCGCAGGCTTTGCTTGCGAACCTTCTCGCCGAGCGAACCTTCACGCTCGCCCGCCTCATGGTTGCCCAAGGCGTGCTGTATGATCTGGTGAATACGGAAGCGCGATCCGCCTAGTGCCTGAAATGCCGCAAGCCGGTAAACACCATGGCGATGCCGGCCTTGTCAGCCGCGGCGATGACATCGGCGTCATTCACCGAACCGCCGGGCTGGATCACCGCGGTCGCGCCGGCGGCAATCGCGGCCAGTAATCCGTCGGCAAAGGGGAAGAAGGCATCCGAGGCGACCACCGAGCCTTGCGTGAGCGGCGCCTCCGTTCCCTGCGCTGCCGCGGCTTCGGCGCTCTTGCTCGCGGCGATGCGGCTGGAATCGACGCGCGACATTTGCCCCGCACCGATGCCAACGGTTGCGCCGTCCTTGGCATAAACGATTGCATTCGACTTCACATGCTTGGCGATGGTGAAGGCGAAGATGAGATCGGCCATTTCCGCCGCGCTTGGCTCACGCCGCGTGACAATCTTCAAAGCATCGCGGTCGAGAACAGTTGCATCGCGCGATTGCACGAGGAAGCCGCCTGATACCGATTTGAATGTTCGCATTTCGGCTTGTGGATCGGGCAATGGATCGACGAGCAGCAAACGCAAATTCTTCTTAGCGGCAATGGTGCCGCGCGCTTCAACCGAGGCATCGGGTGCGATGATGACTTCGGTGAAGAGCTTGACGATCTCGCCGGCAGCTTCCGCATCGATAGCGCGGTTGAAGGCGACAATGCCGCCGAACGCGCTCACCGGATCGCAGCGCAAGGCCTTGGCATAGGCCTCGGCCACGGTCTCGCCCAAGGCGACGCCGCAGGGATTGGCATGTTTGACAATGACGCAGGCCGCGGATGTTTTTGGATCGAACTCGCTGACACATTCGAGCGCGGCGTCGGCATCGTTGATGTTGTTATAGGAGAGTTCCTTGCCCTGAATCTGGCGGGCCGCGGCAAGTCCGGTTGCACTCACGCCGCTGCGGTAGAAGGCGCCTTGTTGATGCGGGTTCTCGCCATAACGCAATGATTGCAGAAGCCTGCCGGAAATCGTGAGACGCTCTGGCGTTGAATCGCCCAATTCGCGGGCAAACCATTGCGCGATCGCTGAATCATAGGCAGCCGTGCGGCTGAAAGCCTTGGCGGCGAGCTTGCGGCGCAATGCGATGCTGGTGCCACCTTGGTGCGCATCCATCTCGGCAATGACGGATGAGTAATCGGCAGGATCGGTGACGACCGTCAGCCAGTCGTGATTCTTGGCCGCGCTCCGGATCATCGCCGGTCCGCCAATATCGATATTCTCGATGCCCTCATCCCAGCCTTTGCCGGCGGCGATGGTTGCTTCGAAGGGATAGAGATTGACGACCAGCAGATCGATCGGCGCGATGTCGTGCGCTTCCAGAGCCTCCCGATGCGCCGGCCTGCCGCGCGCTGCGAGAAGGCCGCCATGCACCTTGGGATGCAATGTCTTGACGCGCCCGTCCATGATCTCGGGGAAATCGGTTACGGCCGAAATGTCAGTGACCTTCAAACCCAAATCGCGGAGTGCCTTGGCGGTGCCACCGGTCGAAACCAGTTCGACATCGTAGCGCTTCAATGCCAATGCGAGTTCCGCAAGACCGGTCTTGTCGGATACGGAAATGACGGCGCGACGAATGGGATGTTGCATGGTCTATTCGTGTTCAGTGCGTTGCCGGGCCGGCGCAACGAGATCGAACTCCCTCAACAAACCTCATGGTGAGGTGCCCGCGAAGCGGGCCTCGAACCATGCCCAACAGGCAAGGCCGTGCCGTTTCGCGCCCTTCGAGGCATCGCTTTGCGATGCACCTCAGGGCGAGGCGAGAAAGAGGCGGTCTCAGAGCGACATGCCCTGAAGCGCAGGCCATAGCATGTTTGCGCGGTGGGTCTATCAGAAAGGCAGGCTTGCCGTTTCGGCCGTTTCGGAATTGCCGGGTGCGCGTTTGTCGATGCGCTTGAAGGCCCAGTTGATCCGGTCGCTATGGCCGATTTCGCCGGTCAATACGATCTGCTGGCTTTGGCGCGGGGCAGCCTGGCCGAAGAGATAGACACTTTCCTCAAGCAAGGGCGAGGCGCCGCGGGCCGAGAAGCGCCAGCCATTGCGGTTGGGCAGGAGCAGCAAAACGCTCTCGCCATCCTTGGATAATGTCGCCTTGAGGGAAGGGTGGAGGTGGAAGCGGATCGCGAAGCGGCCGCCCTGGTTTGCTCCGCCCGTCAAGGGCCGGATGCGATCCTCGCCGCGCAGGTCGGCGCCGGTCTTGCCGAGATAGATGTCGCGCTCGTGAATGACGTTTGCTGCCGCGGCCGGGCCGTCTTGCCAGCCGCGCAGGATGCTGCCCTCGCCCATTACCGAAAGCTTGGCCTCGGCGCGGAGGGCGGGCGTGGACTTGCGCCAGCGGCTCCTGCGCTGTCCGGAGATACAATCGGCCAGGCTCAAGGTGCTGTGGGCGGCCGTGTCGGCGGTGGCGCGCGACCAGGCTTCATTGGCGATCAATGGCTCGCCGCAATTGACGATAATCCGATGCGCGCCGTCGGAGAATTCGAAGGCGAGCGGGCCGGCACAGCGAACCGGTGTGCCGCAATCGGCGAGAACCAGTGAGGGTCCATGAGCCAGGCGGCAGAAACCGGTATGCGGGGCCTGGGTGAGGGGGCTGCCGGCCGCCGTGTCGGCATCGATGATGCTTGCAACATCGGCCAGCATTGGCCCGGGGGCGCCCTGGAAAGCCGAGAGCCCGCCATCGCCATGAGTGAAGAAGCGCAGCATCGGCGTCATGCGCTCGACCGCGGCATTGAGCCTTGGTGGGATGACGCGATGATTGGTCCACAAGGCGCGGCGCAACGGGATCAGATCGAGAAGCAGGCTGACAATGCGTGCCGGATTGCGCGAGATATGGCCGCCATCGGGGAGTATCTGCTGGTCGAGTTCGGATTCGAGCTTGGCGTAAGCGCCATCGCGATAGGCGGAAAGCCCGCCCAGCCCAGTCACCGCATAGGCACAGGCGATCGCCACGTCGAGCTTTTCGTCGCTGGTCTTGCCGCGCCCCTGGAGAGCCCGCCATTCCCGGCGCATGTGGCTGAAGAAGACAGCGAGGAATTCGACCGGTGCGTTTTCGGTCAGCATGCGGCCATGGCCGACAAGCGAGATCAACCGGCGCGCCCGTGTCAGGATCAGATCTTCGGCCGGCACCGGCAGGGTCTTCGCCGCGAGCAATTGCGCGCACAGGGCGCGCGCGAAGACGCGGTGCAACTCACGTCCGTCGGCTTCGAGATGGGCAAGCCAGGTGAGGCCGTGAAATTCGCGGCGCCAGGCCGGCGGACCGTCGGCGCGGGAGAGTTCCCAGGCATTCTCGAGCCTGACATCGGCGCCGGCTAGCTTGAAGTGCCCGCGATAGAAGTCGCGCGCTGTCTCGGGCGAGCCGCGGCGGAGCGGAATAATCGGCAGTTCGAGGCGCTGGATATCCGGCCCGGCAAAGGCCTGAGCCAGCCGTGCCAAAGGCGAGGCTGAGAACCCGGAGGCCGTGCCATCGATCGATCCAACACGCTGCATGGTGCCGGCGTGACCTTTTCGAACTGAGCCGTGACGGAATGGATTGCCGGTATTTAGCGGGCCATAGGGTTAACAAATCTCTAAGAGACGGCCCCGTTGCGCAGCCGCGCGGCAAAGAAGCCGTCGAGGCCCTTTTCAGGCCCGATCGCCATGCCGGGGTGAATGCGCAAGTCTCCATTTTCATGGATGAATTGACTTTGGCCGCCGATCTCGGCGGGATTGACCGGCACTCTGCCATATTCTTCGTGGCGTTTCAGGAAGCGGTCGATCTGGCGCTCGCCCTCTTCGGGTTCGAGCGAGCAGGTGCAGTAGACGAGAAGTCCCCTGGGCTTGAGCCAAGTCGAAGCGTGATCGAGCATTGCCGCCTGGAGCTTGGCAAGTTCGGCAATCTGCTCTCCAGATTTCACGTAGGGCAGATCAGGATGGCGGCGGATCGTCCCCGTCGCCGAACAGGGCGCATCGAGCAAGATCGCGTCGAACTTCTGGTCGGGCTCCCATGTCATCATGTCGGCTGCTATGCCGCGGCAGGAAAGCGTGAGCCGCGCCATGTTCTCTTCGAGACGCTTGAGGCGTTCAGCATTGCTGTCGACGGCGGTGACGATCGCACCGCGTGCGGCAAGCTGCACGGTCTTGCCGCCGGGTGCAGCGCAGAGATCGACAACGCGCTTGTCCTTCACATCGCCCAGTAATCGCGCAGGCAGAGCGGCGGCGGCATCCTGCACCCACCACGCACCATCGGAAAATCCCGGCAGTTCGGTTATCGCGGTCGCATTGTTCCGTAAACGGATCGTATCCGTTGGAAGTAACGTGCCGCCGAGTCGCGACGCCCAGCCCGCCGCATCCGACTTCACGCTGATATCGAGCGGCGCTTCTTCGAGATGGGCCTTTGCGATAAGGTAGGCGGTTGCCTCGCCATAAGTTTTGATCCAGCGCTTCCACAGCCAATCGGGCGTGTTGAGCTTGAGCGCAGTTTCGTCCGCGGGCGGCGCCGATGCGACGCGGCGCAGCACCGCGTTGATCAGGCCGGCAAAATGCTTGGCCTTCAGATCGGCATGGGCAAGCGCTACCGATTGATTGATTGCCGCATGGGCCGGCACATCGAGGAAGCGCAATTGCACCGTCCCAAGCAGGAGGATGAGCGCTGCTGCGCCGGATGATTTGGGTAGCGGCTTTTGCAGGAAGGGCGCAAGCATTGCCTCGGCCTCGCCCTTGCGCCGCAGGGCCGTTGCCACAAGTGCATGCGCAAAGGCGCGGTCGCGGCCCTCGAGCTTCGCGAATGCGGTCTTCGGATCGTCGAGCAGATCGTCAAGCGGGCGACGGCCGCGCAATACTCCCTCGAGGAGTTCAAGCGCGGCCGATCTTGCTGCGTCCTGCTGGTGAGGCCGTTTCAGCCCCATGGGCCGGAACGTTCGCTCGGCCGATTGGTCCACGGTCCTTCCGGTGCCATGGCGCCCATGCCGGCAAGCTCCTGGTCCATCTGCATCAAGGCATCGATGCGGTTCTCGGTGGCGGGGTGCGTCGAAAAGAGATTGTCCATGCGCGCGCCCGACAAAGGATTGATGATGAACATATGGGCGGTCGCCGGGTTCGCCTCGGCGGTCTGGTTCTCAACGCGGTGGGCAAGCCCTGAGATCTTGTTCAAAGCGGAAGCGAGCGCGCGCGGCTGGCCGGAAATCTCAGCGCCCAGGCGGTCGGCGGAATATTCGCGGGTGCGGCTGATCGCCATCTGCACGATCATCGCGGCAAGCGGGGCCAAGATCATGAGCAGGATCGTACCGATCGCGCCCAGGCCGTTATTACGATCGCGGCCGCCGAAGAACATTGCAAAATTGGCGAGCATCGAAATCGCGCCGGCAATGGTCGCGGTGATCGTCATGGTCAGCGTGTCGCGATTCTTCACATGTGCGAGCTCGTGCGCCATGACGCCTTCGATTTCGTCGCGCGAAAGATTCTGCAATAGACCAGTGGTCGCAGCGACGGCGGCGTTCTCAGGATTGCGGCCGGTGGCGAAGGCGTTGGGCTGCGGATTGTCCATGATATAGAGCTTGGGCATCGGCAGGCCGGCACGCTTCGAAAGCTCGGCGATCATGTCATAGAATTCCGGCGCCTGGGCGCGGTCGACCTGGCGCGCGCCATGCATGCGCAAGACCATCTTGTCGGAATTCCAGTAGCTGAAGAAGTTCATGCCGACGGAGACGACGAGGGCGATCAGCATGCCCGTCTGGCCGCCGAGCAGATAGCCGATGGCGAGGAACAGCGCGGTCATGCCGGCAAGCAGCAACCCGGTGCGCATGATGTTCATCTTGGGCGGCCTCCTTGAACCGCATCAAACCATGAGCCTATATGGTATCGGACCCCGCAACATCAACTCCGGTGCCGATGCCCGAACGCGATCCATCCAAGCTTCCTGCCGCAGCGCAACGCGCCCTTGCCGAAGCGCAAGCGCGGCGCGAACAGACGAAGCCTCCGGCGCCGAAGGAAGTTAACGGTCCGGCCGGACCGGAGCCGACGCGCTATGGGGATTGGGAGCGCAAGGGGATCGCCAGCGATTTTTGATTTGTCCTCTCCCGCAGGCGGGAGAAGACTAGAACGCCAACTCCCTTCGGATCTCCGCAGGTGTGACGCCTGCATCGCGCAAGCTAGCGAGAGAGCGGTCGCCGGCACTCTTCGACAATTTGCGCCCCGCTTCATCGCCGATAAGCCGGTGATGCCGGTAAAGCGGCACCGGCAATCCGAGGAGTTCCTGCAAGAGACGATGGATCGCGGTCGCGGCGAAGAGATCGCGGCCGCGTACCACATGCGTAATGTCCTGCAACGCATCATCGACGACGACGGCAATGTGATAGCTCGTAGCGATATCGCGGCGCGCGAGGATGACATCGCCCCAGGCCGAAGGATCGGCAATGATTTCGCCTTCGCCAAGCTCGGTGAAAGCCAGTGGCGCATGCACCAGCGCGCAAGCCTTCGCCATGTCGAGGCGCAACGCATGCGGCTCATCGCGCGAACGTAACGTTTCGCGGCAGGTGCCGGGATAAAGCGGCTGTCCTTCCGGATCACACAGATGCGGACCAGCCGCTTCGGCAATGTCGCGGCGCGAGCAGGTACAAGGATAGAGCAGTCCAAGCGCATCGAGCCTCGCCAGCGCGTCGCGATAGTCACCCATATGCCGGCTCTGGAACCGCACCGGCTCCTCCCACAGCAAGCCCAGCCAGGCGAGGTCTTCGAGACAGGCTCGCGCCAATGCTTCCGTGCAGCGGATCGTGTCGATATCCTCGATCCGCACCAGAAACCGGCCGCCCGCGGCCTTCGCCTCGCGCTCGTTCAGCAGCGCCGAATAAGCATGGCCCAAATGCAGTCGCCCATTGGGGCTCGGGGCAAAGCGGAAGGCCGGTGTCAGCATGGGTCAGGGTCTTGCGATAGGCGCGGTGTTTCGTCAAATGCCAGTCATGTACCGCACCGTCGACACTGCCGATGACATGGCCGAAGGCATTGCGCATCTCGCCGGCCGCCATCCGCGCTTCGGCGAGATCGCCGCGCGCCTCGGGCCGCCGGCCTTGCGGCGCGCAGCCCCGGGGCTCGAAGGTCTGTTGCGCATCATCACCGACCAGATGATCTCGCTCCAGGCGGGGGCGGCGATCTGGCGGCGGATCGAGGCGGAGGTCGCCCCCTTCGAGCCCAAGACCGTCATGCGAAAACGCGAGGCGACCTGGCTCCGGCTCGGCCTGTCGCGGGCCAAGGCCCGTAGCTTCAAGGCGCTCGCCCAGGCGGTCGAAACCGGCGCCGTGCCGCTCGAGCGCTTCCCGGCCATGAGCGATGCCGAAATCTTCACTAGCCTTACCGCCGTGCCCGGCATCGGACGCTGGACGGTCGAGATCTATCTCCTCGCCAATCTGGGGCGCGGCGATGTCTGGCCGGCGGGCGACCTCGCCCTGCAGATCGCCGCCCATGACGCTTTCGGGCTCGAGGCCCGGCCCAACGAAGCCCGGATGCGGGCCCTGTCGGAGCCCTGGCAGCCCTGGCGGGCGGTGGCGGCGCGGCTCCTTTGGGCGCATTACCGCTCCTTGCGCAACATGCCGCAGGTCGTCGATTGAGGGACTTCACATTGGTGTCATACCAGATGTAGTATTGTGACAACCGAGCCCGAAGGAGACGTCTCAAAACTCAGCACGCCACCATATCGCCGGAAGCCTGTCCCGCCTTGGTCCTCAATGCGGATTTTCGGCCTCTGAGCTATTATCCGCTCTCCCTGTGGAGCTGGCAGGACACGATCAAGGCGGTCTTCCTCGACCGCGTGAACATCGTGTCCGAATATGATCGCGTGGTGCGAAGCCCGAGTTTCGAGTTCCGCCTGCCGAGCGTCGTGTCGCTCAAGACCTTCGTCAAGCCGGCGCGCATTCCTGCTTTCACCCGGTTCAACGTCTTCCTGCGCGATCGCTTCACCTGCCAGTATTGCGGCGCCCATGACGATCTCACCTTCGATCACGTGCTGCCGCGCTCCAAGGGCGGGCACACGACCTGGGACAATGTCGTCACCGCCTGCTCGCCCTGCAATCTCATGAAGGGCGGCTACCTGCCGCACCAGATCCACATGTTCCCGGCGCACAAGCCGGCGCGCCCGACGGTCAGTCAGCTCCATGCCAATGGCCGGCACTTCCCGCCCAACTACCTGCATGAAAGCTGGCAGGACTATCTCTACTGGGATACCGAACTCGAGCCGTAGCGTCTCGCTCTCTCCGTCACCCCAGCGAAAGCTGGGGTCCCCTGAATCATTTCCGCCAGCGGCACCGCGTCAGGGGATGCCAGCTTTCGCTGGCATGACGATGAAGTATGTCGGAACTACTTCCCCTTCTTCTTCTTCTTATTCGCCGCAACGCCTGCGCGCACCAGCGCCTTGAACGCCGTCTCGTCGATCTTGTCGCCTTCGCTTATATCGATCGCGCGCCTGACATTGCCTTCGAGGCTCGCATTGAAGAGCCGCTTCGGATCGTCGAGCGCTGCGCCCTTGGCGAAGGTCAACTTCACCACCGCCTTGTAGGTCTCGCCCGTGCAGATGATGCCATCATGCTCGAACACCGGGACGCCGCGCCACTTCCACGTCTCGACCACATCGGGGTCGGCCTCGTGGATGAGCTTCCTCATCCGCGCCAATGTCGCGCCACGCCAGTCGCCAAGCTCCTCGATCCGCCTGTCGATCAGCGCTGAGGCCTCATCCGTCTCGTTCTTCGGCATCATCAATTCCTTCAGACACTCCCTCCCCTAGGGGAGGGACAAAGTGTGGGGGTCCGGGTTACTTCGCCCCGCGCAAGTCCTCCGCCGCGATTGCCAAAATCTTGTCCGCCGAACCGATCGCCACGAAGTGGCCTGCCTTCTCGACTGGGTGCCATACGGCCCCCGGCATCTTGTCGGCGATTTCCTTGTTGATCGGCGCCGGCACCAGAGTATCGGCAAGCCCCTGCCACATGTGCACGGGCCGCGTGATCTTACGAACGTCGAAGGCCCAATGGCGGTAGAGGAGTTCTGAGTCCGCGACCAAACCCTTGCTTCCCTGCGCGAAGCATTCGGCGCTCGCATCGCAGAAGGCCTGTTCGAAGCCGGGCCTCGCAAAGACCTTGCGGTCCGCGTCATTGCCCACCTTCACGAGTTCCTTGAAATAGCTCTTGCGCATGTGCTCGGCGGAAAAACCGATCGCCCCATACATGAGGCGGAAGCCCGGCTCGAAATGCAGCGCCAGGAATCCGCCCAGCGCATCGGCCTTGTCGAGATACTTCGCCGCCGAATTGTCGCCGAAGGCGCCATAGCTGCCGCCGGCGATGCTCGTCACATGGGCGAGGCGCTGAGGATCGATATAGGCGGAAGCGGCGAGCGCCCAGGGCCCGCCTTCCGACCAGCCGGTCACGCCGAACCGGCGATAGCCCAATGTGTCGGCGATGTGCGTCAGGTCGCAGGCCCAGCCTTTGTAAGAGCGATGATCCTGCGGGCTCGACTGGCCGATGCCCGGCCGGTCGACGCCCACAAAGCGAAGCCCATGCTTCACCGCCGCATCGGCGAAGAGCTTCGCCTCAAGCCGGCTCGACGGCCCGCCATGATTGTGGAGCACGAGCGGCCCCTCCGGATCGCCCACTTCACAGAGCGCGAGGGTGCGGGAGTCGGGCGTTCTCAATATGAACGGGCCACGAGCGTTCACAAGAGCACTCGACAGTATTCCCGGATACCCATGTTCGAGTTTCTTCTCATCTACAGTGCGCGAATCCGATATGATAAAGGTCCATGGCAGGACTCGATGATACGCTCTCCTTTGAGGCGGTTTATTATGCGGCACCTATTCCGCGCAGCCCCGCGACGTTGACGATATTGGGGGCTGTCTTCGACAAAGTATATTTTCCTGGCGTGTATCTCCCAGTCGACGGATTTGATAAGGCGGTATTGAAGCAAGAAATTAGGCGGCTTGAGTCGTTACCCGGCGCGCGCAGTGAATACGATTTTGCCATGCTGATAGGCATACTAAAAATGGCCCTGCACGCGCGGACGCTTGAAGGATTTTGTGTATTCACTGGTGCTCATGATGAGCCATTCCCCAACCAAGATTCGATCACTGGAAAGATGGTATCGGACATCGCGGCTGCGATACATGGGCCGCCACCTCAGGGCTTTATCCCGACGTTTTCGACAAATAATCTTAAAGCGATTCCCGGTAGCGACGAATATGTGGCCTTTCCAGGCACCTATCACTATTTGGCCGGGGCGATTCTAGAATCCTCCGAACGGAGGGTGCCGCTGCTCAACGATGAACCCCAACTGCCCATTCCGGGAATTGAGAAAGTGCCCCCAAAGGACCAAGCGAAAGTCCTATCGGCTATTTTGGCTATTGAATGTACGAAGCTTGTCTTGCCACCGACGCCTATCCTTCGGCCTCACGATATTATGGAGTTTCGTGAGTCCAATAAGGCTTTATTGAGGGCGTTTAGAAAATCGATGCTGCGCTATTCAGCAGATTTGAACGAGAAAATTGGCAGGCTCTCCATTGATGAGTATCAGCAGACAACCAGATTCTTCCTGGAAACAGAGATCGTTCCTGCCATGGATGATCTACGGGCCGCTCTCAATGACCCTGCAAGGCCATGGCACAAACGCGCCATCGATGGCGTGAAGGTAATTCCATCCATAGCTGGCGCTTACTTCACCGGCGGTACAAGCGCCGCTCTGGTCAAAGCCTTGACCGCATATGCCTCGCAATTTCTTGTAGAATTGGCCGCGCATGGCGATAAGCGTGACGCCCTTAAACGAAGCGGCTTGTATTATCTTCTGCAACTTCGCAAGTTCTACGACGAAAAGTCTTGATCCAGGCGTATCATGATAACTGGCAGGTATCAGCTCATGGCCATCAAGGCACTACTCGATCGGCCGGGCGGCGGTTGAATCTGTCATCTGGTCACTCGGCGAGCATATTCGACGCCGCCTGAAACCTGCTCAGCATCTCCGCCTCTCGCGGTTCATCTGCAATATGCAGGATGTAGGTTCGATCAAATTCCACTGCCTCATTGAACGCACAGTGCTGGCAAAACCAGAATACCTCGTCGAGCGGCACGCCGTCATGCCAAGTCGTCATCACGAAAGCTTCGTCGGGAATGTCTCCATAGTCGAACTTCTCCAGAACGGCCCAATCGACGCTGTCATCCCATTTGCTGCAATCTTGGCCCCAAGCCATCATGTACAGGCAGCCGTTCTCGACCAGCCAATCGCTGACTTGCGCCCGCCATTCGGGCGTTACTTCGCTCTCGATCACCACCACCGTCTTGAACGGTGATCTCTCTCCAAGGCTTGGAGGCGTGTCGCCGGGCCTCAGATGCAGATAGATGGGCGCGCTCATTGATGGAGTATCGCGCATGCGTCGCTCACTCGCGAGTCGATACTTCCGCGACACGTGCTACACGCTCACATCCTCTCCCCCGGCAGTTTGCATGCCTGTTGCACCCAGGCGATGAATTGTGGCTCGTCGATCGCGTCATCCTCGTAGATGTCGAGGTAGCGCACGTGTTTCTGCTTCGACGGGCCGGGCGGCGGCGGTTCCAGTGACGCGCCGCGAAAGAAGGCCACTTTCACGTAACGCGCGAAGCAGTGATAGCTCATGAACCAGCCGTCGCCGGCCATGCCGTAAAGCGGCGTGTTCCACTTCACCGCCTTGGTGGCGCTGGGAACCGCCTTCATGATGAGCGCGTGGAGCCTACGGCCGATATCGCCCTTCCAGCCGGGCATCGCCGCGATGTATTCCTGAACCTTGGCGTCGCCCTCGCCCTTGGCGATTTGCGGATTGCCGCCCGAGAGGAGGCGCGGTTCGCCCTCCGGCGCCGGTGCAGGTTTAGGTTGCTTCGGCATGGCGCCACCACATTCCCGTCAATCGTCACACATAAGGACATGCTTATTCGCTCATCTGGCATAATGACGAAATGAACGTCCGTTCAACAGATTCCGCGCGCGCAGTTTCGAACCAAATCGTGTCGCTAAGAACACCGTTTTTCGATGCAAAAAGGGGGTTCGGAAGGGGTCAAAAGTTCGATTTTGGGCGGCGCGCGGACGCGCCATCGGGGCGGTCAGGCGATCTTGATCTTGTTCGGGTCGAAGCCCTTGGGCTTGGGGTATTGCGGGTTCATCTCCTCGAGCGTCGAGCGCACGATGCGGGCGATCAGATGATTGCGCGGCCAGTTGGCGTCGGCGGGGATGACATACCAGGGCGCGTAAGCGGTCGAGCAGCGCTCCAGCATGGTCTGGTAGGCGGCCTGAAACTCCTTCCATAATTTGCGGTCGTCGAGGTCGGAAGGATTGAATTTCCAGTATTTTTCGGGATCGTCGAGGCGTTCCTGGAGGCGCTTTGCCTGCTCCTCCTTCGAGACATGCAGCATGATCTTGACGATGCGCGTGCCGTTGTCGGTCAGCATTTTTTCGAACTTGTTGATCTCGTCATAGCGGCGCTCGATCGCCTCGGCGGGAGCGTAATTTTTCACTTTGACAACAAGCACATCCTCGTAATGCGAGCGGTTGAAAATGCCGATGAAACCGCGCTCCGGACAAGCCTTGTGAACGCGCCAGAGATAGTCATGGGCAAGCTCTTCCGCTGACGGCGCCTTGAAGGGCGTCACCGAAACGCCGATCGGCCCGCAATGATTGAAGACGGCGCGCACCGTTCCGTCCTTGCCGGAGCAGTCCATGCCTTGCAGCACGACCAGCAAGGCGCGGGTCCCTTCCGCATAGAGCCGGTCCTGCAAGTCATTGATCGCCTTGGCATCTTCGGCGGTCAGGCGCTTCAGTTCGGCCTTGTCGGGATGGCCGTTTTTTTCTTCCGTGGGGAATTTCGCAAGGTCGATCTTATTGCCGTCGGCAACGCGGTAGCGGGTGAAATTGGGCTCGGCCATGGGCTTTCTCCTCGCGCAGCCAAACCCCTTGATTGCGGGATTGGGGGCTCCTATGCCCAATAGCTTAGGAAAGTGCGTGGTTCATGAAAAGCAACAAGGCGCAATTGGCGGCGCCCGCCTATCGATTGCCCGTGCTCGACCAGGACTTCCTGCTCAGCGATGGCATGCGGGGTGTCCGATTTCAGCTGGAATATCAAAAGGCTGAGGAATATCTGCGGAAATGGGGGGTGGCCACGACCGTGGTCGTCTTCGGCTCGGCGCGCATCCGGGAAGGCGGACGCAGCGGCTGGTATGAACAGGCCCGGCAACTGGGTGCGATCATTTCCGAGCGCGGCGGCGCCAAGCTCAATCATATCGGTCCGCGGCAGAATGTGATCTGCACCGGCGGCGGCCCCGGCATCATGGAAGCGGCCAATCGCGGCGCCTATGATGTCGATGCGCCCTCAATCGGCTTCAACATCACACTGCCCACCGAGCAGGAGCCAAATCCCTATTCAACACCGGAACTTACCTTCCGCTTCCACTATTTCGCGATGCGCAAGATGCATTTTGCGATGCGCGCCGCAGCCTTGGTCGTGTTTCCCGGGGGCTTCGGCACCTTCGATGAATTGTTCGAGATCCTCACCCTTCGCCAGACCGGCAAGATGGATGAGTCCCTGCCCATCATCCTGTTCGACAAGGCTTTTTGGCAAAGTGCCGTCAATCTCGATCATTTGGCCGAAGCCGGCATGATCCACCCCGACGATCTCAAACTCTTCGGCTTTGCCGATAACGCCGAGATGTGCTGGGAGATGCTGCTGGAGCGCGGCATGCGCATCCCCTCTTGATGAAGGCTTTGAAATGACAGCCAAATTGCACTTCCACGGGGCGACCCGCACGGTCACCGGCTCGTGCTACCTGATCGAAACCGAGCGCGCCAAACTGCTCGTCGATTGCGGGATGTTCCAGGGCTCGAAGACCGAAAAAGAGCTCAATTACCGCGCCTTTCCGTTCCGCCCCGCCGATGTCGACGCGATGCTTTTGACGCATGCGCATATCGATCATTCGGGCGTTATTCCGAAGCTCACAAAGGGCGGTTTTACGGGCAAAATCCACGCCACTGCGGCGACCGTCGATCTCTGCCGCATCATGCTTCCCGATTCCGGTTTCATCCAGGAAACCGAGGTCAGGCTCCTCAACGAGCGCAACCGCAAGCGCGGGCGCCCCGAAGTCGAGCCCATCTATACCGCCCAGGATGCACAAGCCTGCCTCGCGCAATTCATTGGAATCCCTTACAAAACCTGGATCAACCCGGTGCCCGGTATCCGCGCGCGCTATTGGAATGCGGGCCATCTCCTGGGCTCGGCTTCGATCGAGGTCGAGATCGAGCAGGCGGGCGGCAAGCCCATTCATGTGCTGTTTTCCGGCGATATCGGGCCTGAATTCAAGATGCTGCAGCCCGACCCGGAAGCCCCCAGTGGCTTCGATCATGTGATCTGCGAATCGACCTATGGCGGCACCGATCGGCTTGAGCGCGACGAGGGAAAGCGGCGCGAGATTTTAGCCAAGGAAATCAATGCGGCAGCGGCGCGGCGCGGGCCTTTGCTGATCCCCTCCTTCGCGGTCGAGCGCACCCAGGAAGTCGTCACCGACATCGTTTCGCTGATGCGTGCCGGCACCGTCCCGCAGGCAACGATTTTCATCGACTCGCCATTGGCCAACAAGGCGACTGAGATTTTTGCGCGCTATGCCAAGTCCCTGGAACATGGCGAGGAAGTGCTCGAAGCCTTCCAGTCGCCCTTGCTCCACGCAACCGAAAGCGTCGAAGACAGCAAGGCGATCGCGCGGTTTTCGGGCTTTCACATCATCGTCGCGGCGAGCGGCATGTGCGAGGCGGGCCGCATCCGTCATCATCTCAAAAACAATCTCTGGAAGCCGCAGGCGACGGTCCTGCTCGTCGGATTCCAGGCCGAGGGCTCGCTCGGGCGATTGCTACTCGATGGCGAAAAAACCGTGAAAATTCATGGCGATGAGATCGAGGTGAAAGCCGCGATCCGGCGCATGGATGATTATTCGGGCCATGCCGATGCGCCGGAACTCGTCGCCTGGATCAAGGCGCGTCTGCCGATCGCCAAGGCCTTGTTCCTCACCCATGGCGAAGAACATGCGCAGATCGCGCTGGAGCAAACGCTTAACTCACAGCGGGTCACCGGCGATTGCATCCTCCGGCCACGGCTTGACGATACTTATGATCTGGCGAGCGAAAAATGCACGCTCATGCCTGCCGTCACGCCGCCGCGCTTGCCGCCTGAATCATTGGCACACCTCGATTGGCATAATGACCTTGCCAAGCTTGCTCTCGACATCAATGACGCGGTGGCCGGTGCCGCCGATGAACGCGCCCGCCAGGTGGTGCTGCGGCGTCTGCGGCACGCGCTCGAAAACGATCAGAATCACCGCTGAATCGCATCAAAAGACCCGCCTTTTTGCGATTCTTAGCGACCATGAACCGACGATTTTGCTGCGCGCGATTTCAGTGAACGGGCGTTCATTCTGTCGTTCTGCAGAACGACAGAATGTTGCTATGCGAGGTTGAGGGACCCGATTACTACCACCTAAGCCAGCGCCGGCCGATCAAGAAGCCGATCAGCGTCACCAGACCGATCGCCAGCGTGTACCAGGCGGCGAGGAAGAGCGGGCTGTCATCGGGGCAGTGAAGCACATAGACGGACGCGGCAATGCCGCCAGCGGCGAGACCGGCAATCGCGCCGGCGAGCCCGGCGTCGCGCGGCGCCGCCTGCTTCAAGGCGAAAAACAGTCCAGCAAAGGGCGCTATGGCAAAGAGCGGAATGAGCGCCAGACAGGCGAGCCAGTGTATCCCGAAAAGCCGGGCCTGCCACTGCAAGGAGGGCGTTACGATGAGTTCGACGAGAACCGCAATGGCGAGAAAGACAGGACCAAGTCCAAGCGCCCATTTCAAGCGTCCCGGATTCGCGTCCGGACGCGAAAGACGGACGATCAGCGCGATCGCGCTTGCAGCGAGCATGAGGACGGTCGCGCATTTCGCCAGATATCGGAGGCTCAAGGGGGCCGTTGCAATATCCGGGCGGGGTCCCAAAGAGATTATGAGAAGCACGGCCGATAGGCCGGCACCGAGCCCCACCGCGATCGCAATCGCAACGCCGGGTCGCAGCGAGATCGGCGCGCGATCGGCGACGAGGACGTTGATCAAGTCGCGCGTCTTCACCGTGCGTCCTTCCGATAGATCGCGGCAAGGGTGGTCAGCGCGCGGTGAAGGGACACACGAATCGTGCCTTCCTTCATATCGAGTCTCTCGGCCGTTTCGCGCACCGTAGCGCCCTCGACGGCCAGCGAACGAACGATATCGCGCTGGCGATCATTCAGTTTCGCCAGCATCCGATCGAGTTCATGGCGGTCCAGCGGATCGACGCAATGCTCGGTATCAGGCAACTCGGCAACATCGTCCGCCAAATACTCGGCCCGCCGCCCGCGCCTTCGCAGCATGTCGATAAATTTGTGTCGCGCAATGGCGACGACCCAAGGGCTAATCGGCCGGCTCGGATCCCAGGTCTGGCGCTTCAAATGTATCGCAAGCAGCGTCTCCTGAACGATGTCCTCCACATCGCTGTTGCCCGCGCCACAGCGCGCCAGGTTTCTCTGCGCCGATGCACGCAGCGTCGGCGTCACCGCCTCCAAAAAGCGACGGTAAGCGACTGCATCACCCGAAATGGCGGCACGCATCATTCCTGCCCAGTCCTCTTCGGTCGATTGCATCGGGTGGGGCTAACTTCCAGTTCGCTGCGGGCCGTCTATTCGTTACAGAAGAAACGAAATAATCACGTTGCCGTGATAGTTTGAGAAATGAAGCCTCGCCCTGTAACACCGCCGGGCCTTTCGGCGAAGACCGTCCTGTGAGCCATCCGGCTCATGTCACACAGGAGACGCTCGAATGAAACGCCGCACCTTGAATCTCGCTATCGCAGGATCATTGGCCTCCGCGCTCGCCATGCTGGCCGTGCCAGCCTCGGCACAAGACACTGAGAAATGCTATGGCGTGGCGATGAAGGGCCAAAACGACTGCAAGGCCGGGATGCATGACTGTAAAGGAATGTCCACCACCGATTATGACGGCGAGTCGTTCAAGCTGGTGCCCGCCGGCACTTGCACAACGATGCAGACCCCCAATGGCATGGGCATGCTCGAGCCGAAGAAGTCCTAAGTCTCCTTCGTCCAGAAGAAGAGTTCGATGATGGCGGGGAAATTGACCGCCGCAGCACTTGCTGCCTCGGTTCTTGCGGCCCTCAATGTCGCGGGGGCTGCCACCATGTTGGCCGATGACAGCATGGAAAAGTGTTACGGCGTTGCCTTGAAGGGGCAGAACGACTGTGCTGCGGGTCCTGGCACGACCTGCGCCGGCACATCCAAGGTCGACTATCAGGGCAATTCATGGAAGCTGGTTCCCAAGGGCACCTGCACGAGCATGAGCACGCCATTCGGACCAGGATCGCTCGAAGCCATCGAACGACCCGGTTAATACAAGCGCGGTGAAGCTTCCGGCTTCACCGCGCGATACATCGAGGGAGGCATGCCATGCGGAATTCAAAGCTGCCGCCAAGCAGTGGCGTCGGATTCAAGCCGGAGCATTTCAAGGCGATCGGCGAAGCAGTGCAGCCGGTTGGTTTTTTCGAAGTGCATGCGGAGAACTACATGGGTGCCGGCGGCATGCCGCATGCCCAGCTTGCCAAATTGCGCGAGACTTATGCGCTGTCGATACACGGTGTCGGCCTTTCGATCGGTTCCATGCAGCCACTCGACCGGGATCATCTGTTGCGCCTCAAGGCTCTGTGCGAACGCCACCCGCCGCAGAGCTTCTCCGAACATCTCGCCTGGTCAAGCCACGACACGGTGTTTCTCAACGATCTCCTGCCGCTCCCGTATACGGAAGAGACGCTCGCCCGGATCTGCGATCATGTCGACGAGGTTCAGAACACGCTCAAGCAGCAGATGCTGCTCGAAAACCCTGCGACTTATCTGTTGTTCGCGGAGAGCACCATTCCCGAGACCGAATTCCTGCGCCAGATTGCGCGGCGCACGGGGTGCGGATTGCTGCTCGACGTCAATAATGTCTTTGTCGCATCGACCAATCACGGACTCGATCCGCAGGCCTATCTCTCCGACTTTCCATTCGATGATGTGCGAGAAATCCATCTTGCCGGACATAGCGCGACGGTCGATGAGACCGGTGCCGCGCTTCTCATCGACACGCATGACAGCCCGGTCGCCGATCCGGTGTGGTCGCTTTATGCCGATGTGGTCGAAAGAATCGGTGCCGTCGCCACGCTCATCGAATGGGACGGCGATATACCGGAATGGCCGGTGCTGAGACACGAGGCGGAGCTTGCCCAGGACATTCTCGATCGCAAGCCTGAACAAAGAGCCGCCTAGAGCCAAGCCATGTCGATCGTAACCCAATCATCCTTCGCCGCCGCGCTTCTCGATAGAACGAGCGAAATCCCTTCCGGCCTCGTCTCACATACAAGCGCGAGACCGGCCAAGCGCTTCGGCGTCTATCGCAACAATGTGGCCTCGGGACTCGCCCAGGCGCTCGCCATCCGGTTTCCCGCCGTCGAGGCGATTGTCGGCAAGGAGTTCTTTGCTGCAATGGCGAAAGCCTATATCGAGCGGGAACCGCCGCGTTCGCCGGTCCTGCTTCACTATGGTTTGACATTCGCCGAATTCGTCGCGGGTTTCGAGCCGGCGCGAGCGCTACCTTATCTCCCAGACATCGTCAGACTGGAAAATGCGCGTATCGATGCCTATCACGCCGCCGATGTCGAGCCGCTGGCACCCGATTCCCTCGCTTCGATCGCCGCCGACAGCGCGGAGATACTGACATTCAAACTCCACCCCTCCTTCGCGATTGTCCGATCGGCACATCCGATCGTGACGATATGGGCGATGAATTCGGGTGAGCGACCACTTGCCGCGATCAGCGACTGGTCGGGTGAGGACGCGCTCGTCGTGCGTCCGCGATTGAGCGTCCTGACCCGCAAACTTCCTTCCGGAGGAGCCATCTTCCTGCAAGCCCTTGCCAGAGGCGAGACGCTGATCGCTGCCGGCGAAGCCGCGCTCCTCGATGTCGCAGACTTCGATCTCAGCGCCAATCTTGCCGGCTTGTTCGAAGCGGGACTTGTAGTCGCCGCGGAGACCGCGCGCTGATGATGGCGCCTGGACGATCTGGAGGTGCGGCGGCGATACACGCTTCGCTTTATCGACAGTTCGCGCGCATTCCTTACTGGCTCTCGGCACTTGCCTTGCGCGTATTTCCGGCCGCGGTTTTCTGGCAGTCTGGGCAGACGAAGGTTGACGGCTGGCATGTCACAGCGAGCGCCATCTACCTGTTTCGCGAGGAGTACAGGCTGCCATTGATCGATCCGGTCATCGCCGCCCATCTCGCTGCCTTTGCGGAGCATTTCTTCCCCGTACTTCTGGTGATTGGTCTTGCCACGCGGCTCTCAGCCCTGGCGCTGCTCATCATGACTCTCGTGATCGAGATTTTTGTCTATCCCGGGGCTTGGCCTACGCATGGAACCTGGGTCGCATGTTTTCTCGTCCTGATCGCGCAAGGCCCAGGAGCCGTGTCGTTCGATCACCTGATCGCCGCGCGCCAGCGCCTGCGATAGCCGCGCTACTCCCCGTGGAAGCTTTCGCGGGCGAGATTGCGCAGGCGGTCAAGATTGGTGATCTTCAAGGTCCGGCCGGCCTTCTCGACCACGCCTTGCGCTTCGAGCCAGGCGAGTTCGCGGGTCACGGCTTCGCGATGGGTGCTGACGCGGCTGGCGATCTCTTCATGCGTAGGCGCCGGCGCAAGTACCAGTTCACCCTTGGCTTTGGGCAAGTCCTCGATCATCCGCAGTAATTCCACCTGAACCCGGCCACGGACGACCAGGGTGCTGAACTCAAAGACGCGATCGGTCAAGCGGCGCACCAGCTGGGTCACATGGCGCATCACGGCAAGACCGAATTCGGGATACTCCGACAGTGCCTTGATGAAGAGGCGGCGCGGCATGATCGCGACGCTCGTGTGCTCGATTGCCTCGACGCTCGCCGAGCGGGTCTGGCCGTCGATCGCCGATAATTCGCCGAACATGGTTCCCGCCGCCATCTCGCGCAGGCTGACGCGCTGGCCGTCGGGTGAATAGACATTCACGCGGGCCCGCCCCTCGATGAGGAACAAAACATCATGTGATTGGTCCTGCTGGCCGATGATCAATTCGCGCGGTGCGTAATCGCGCTGGGCGCAGCCGCCGACAAGGGCGCGAAAAGCTTCGTCCTCAAGCTTCGCGAAAGCCGCAAAGCTACGCAATTTCTCCAGATCCGCTTTAACCATAAGACCCGCTGACGCCGCCGGATAGCGAGCATAATCAAGGGGATCACTCGCGGCAATCTCTCCTTCGACAAGAAATTCCAGGCGTTGTGCGCTTTGCCACAGCGGCCCCGGCGGGGCGGGCGTAGTCCTTCAAGCCATGATCGCGGATTGGCCGCGAGCCCTTGCAGAAGCGGGAGAGCCACAATGGCCAACATTTTTTCGAATACGCCTGAAGTTCCACGCAGCCCCGAGATGGAAGGGCACCCCTCTTCAGGGATTGCCCAGGTCGCAAACCAGATCCGCGGCGTCCTCGAATCCTATGCCGCGGCCGCCGCAGATGCCCGCCTTATCTCGCTCGCCGGCCACACGGTGAGCGAAGGCACACGCCGTCACCGCCTCTACCAGCAAAGCTACCGTCCCGGAGCTTGGGGAGATCCACTATGACCCAGAGCAGATTCACCATCCATCCGCCTTCCACCATCGCGCTTCACGCCTCCCTTGCCGGAAGCGTGCGCGGATTCTGCGCCAAATGGCGCATGCGCCGGCAGTGCGAGGCGCGTGCGCGCGAACTCGAAACGGTGATCCGCGAGATGCATCCGCGGCTTGCCAGGGATATCGGCTTCGACCTGATGGCCTGCCGCCTTGGCGATGACGGCGCCGCCAACGGGCATGCGCTGATCCAGGCCGCGAGCATCGCCTTCGCAGAAGAGCCGTCCGACAACGGATGAAATGCCGGTCGGCACTTGCAGTGCTTTCGGACTGCGCAAAGCAGCCGGTTACGACAAGATCAATCAGGAGGTTGTCATGATTGCCCGTTCCATCACCGTGGCGCTTGCCGCATTTGCCATCATCGTCACGTTTCTGGTGTGGCGCAATGATGCGCGCAGCAGCAATCTCGGAACGCTCATCTCGATGTGCAGCGCCAATCCCGGTTGTTCACAGAACACACCCGATGAGACTGGCGCGGTTACGTTCCAAATCCGCCAGAATGGCGCAGTGATCAGATTAGCCTGCAGCAGCGACGGCGCATGCCTGCGCGTCGAGCCCGATGCCTCCCGCGTCAGCATCTTCAGCGCGATGCAGTTGATGTCGATGTAAGGCATTCCGCAAGCGGACTGCTCTTCCCTCTGCCCGTGCATGCGCTAGGATGGCCTGGCATAAAGGGAGAGCAAAGCGTGGCCATCAAAAGCATCCTTCTGGGCCTCGTCTGCGAAGAGCACGCGCCGTCCGAGCAGGTGTGCAGCTATGCGATCGATTTCGCCGCGCATTTCAAGGCGCATCTGACGATCGGCCTGTGCGTGCCGAAGATTGAGATCGGTGTGGCTTTGCCGATCACTGCGGTGAAGGGCCTGGTGGCCGGCGCCAACAGCGAACGCGAAAAACGCGCCGAGAAAGTCGCCGACAAGCAGCTTGCCGCAGCGAGGCTCGCGGGCGTCACGGCCGGCTCGCGCATCCAGCATGCGCCTTATGTCACGGCGCGCGACCAGCTCGTCCGCGTAGCACGCGTCAACGATCTCACCATCCTGCAGCGCTCGCATGGAGCCCTGTCGCTCGAGAAGGATCTGGCCGAGGAATGCCTGTTCAATTCCGGGCGGCCGATCGTCGCCGTGCCACCCGATTGGAAACGCAGCTTCGCGCTCAGGTCGGTCATCGTCGCCTGGGATGGCAGCGCAAGGGCGGCGCGCGCGGTCGGCGATGCAATGCTTCTGCTCGCCGCGGCCGAGACGGTGAGCATTGTCAGCGTCGCCGGCGACAAGCCGGACAAGGCGACGATCCCCGGCGCCGAGATTGCCGAGCATCTGTCGCGCCATTGCCGGACAGTGACGCTCGACGAGATCGCGGCAAAGGATGGCGATGTCGCCGGTACCCTGCTGCAGCAATGCGAAGCCGGCGGCGCCGATCTCCTGGTCATGGGCGGTTATGGACATAACAGGTTCAGGGAGATGCTCCTGGGCGGCGTCACCCAAAGCATGCTTTCGCATGGACCGATCCCGGTCTTCATGTCGGCATAAGGAGGTTATCATGAGCGGAGACCTGGCGACCAAGAGCTGCACGCCGTGCCGCGGCGGCGTCGATCCCTTGAGCCTCGATGCGGCGCGCGCCTATCTGAAGAATACGCCGGCCTGGGGCCTGATGGATGACGGACGGCGGCTGGAGCGGAAATTCACCTTCGCGGATTTCGTCGCGGCACTCGACTTCGTGAACAAGGTGGGTGCCATCGCCGAGGAGGAAGGGCATCACCCCGATATCAATTTCGGCTGGGGCTATGCGACGGTGTCGATCCACACGCACAAGATCAAGGGCTTGCACGAGAATGATTTCATCCTCGCGAGCAAGATCGATCGGCTGGTGTGAACCCGACGCGGGCGCATATCGGGATCGTCGCCTGTTCGGCGGAGGGTGCGGCGCTCTGCTATCGCACCATCTGCATTGAAGGGGCGAGATTGCTCGGCGGGCATGCGCATCCGGAAGTATCATTGCACTCGCATTCGCTCGCCGATTATGTCGCCCGTCTCGAGCGCGGCGATCTCGACGGCGTTGGCGCGCTGATGCTGTCATCGGCGGGGAAGCTTGCGAAGACCGGCGCCGATTTCCTCATCTGCCCCGATAATACGATCCATGCGGCTTTTGGGTTTGTGGAACAGCGCTCACCCTTGCCGTGGCTCCACATCGCCGAGGTCGTTGCCGAAGAGGCGCGGGCGAAGGGCTACCAGCGGCCGGCGATCACCGGCACGAAGTGGCTGGTCGACAGTGAAGTCTATCCGGGAAAGTTGCGTGCGTTCGGCCTCGATTTTCGCCGGCCGCGGCCGGATGACCGTGATCTGATCGACCGCATCATCATGGATGAGCTGGTGCATGGTGTGTTCGACAAAGGCTCGACGGCGCGCATGCTTGACATTATCGCGCGGTTCAAGAGTGAAGAGGGCTGCGATGCCGTGGTGCTCGGCTGCACCGAATTGCCATTGGTGATCGGGGATGAAAATTCGCCCTTGCCGGTGCTCGATTCGACGAGGCTCCTGGCAAGGGCGGCATTGCAGAGGGCGGTTGATACTTCAGGGAAGTAGCCGGGCGGCTGGCGCGACCCCCACCCTTAATCCCTCCCCGCAAGGGGGAGGGAGATTTGTTGCCTACTTATACTGATCGGCATTGTCCTTGGTGACGAGGACGGTGCCGGTGTCGATCACGGGATCGAGCGAACCGCCGCCCTTGAGCTTGACCAGCGAGTCGATGCCGAAGCCGCCCATGTTCTTGGGCGCCTGAGCCACCGAGGCCGTCATCTCGCCGGCGATGATCGAATTCGCGGCATCCGGATTGGCATCGAAGCCGACCACCATCACATCGGCGAGCTTACCCGCCGCCTTCAAGGCTTCAACCGCGCCCAACGCCATATTGTCGTTGGAGGCGAAGATCGCCTTGATGTTGGGATTGCCGGTGAGGATATTCTCTGTCACCGCCTGGCCCTTGGCGCGGTCCCATTCGGCGGTCTGCTCGGCGACGACATTCAAGCCGCAGCCGGTGAGGCCGGATTTGGCGCCATCGGCGCGTGCCTTGCCGGTCGATTGCGTGACGATACCCTGCAGGATCGCGACATCGGAGCCCTTGGCAATTTTCGAGCAGATGAAATCGGCGGCAAGCTTGGCGCCAACTTCATTATTGGTGCCGATGAAGGTCACGCCCTCATTGATGCCTTTGGTGTCGACGAAGACAACGGGAATGCCCTTGGCCTTGGCGGCATCGACGACGGGGGCGAGCGCATTGGGATCGGTCGGGGCGAGCGCGATGCCGGCAACGCCCTTGGCGATCTGGTCTTCGATCTGGGCGATCTGGGCCTGGACATCCGATTCAGCCGGCGGCGCCAGAACCACGACATCGACGCCGAGTTCCTTGCCCTTCTCCATGGCGCCAGCCTCGACCGCCGCCCAGAAAGGATTGCCGGCGCCCGGCCCCTTCATGCCGAGCACATAGGTGTCGGCGAAGGCCGCAGTAGACAAGGCGGCAAGTGCCGCGCCGGCGAGAAGCAGTTTCCTCATGTAAAGTCCTCCCTTATGTCTCCGGACAATTTTGTCCCACGCGGTGGAGACAGTCACGCGGGACAATCTCAAAACTATCTCCTCACTGCCGCCTTGCGGCGCAGGACGTCGAGATAAACGGCAAGGATGATCACCACGCCGATCAGTATCATCTGCCAGAAGGCAGACACGTTGTTGATGTTCAAACCGTTGCGCAACAAGCCGATGATGACGACGCCCGACAGCACGCCGAGCACCGTGCCGCGGCCGCCGAAAAAGGAGGCGCCGCCAATGATCACCGCGGCAATCGCGTCGAGTTCGATGCCGATGCCGGCATTGGGAAAGCCGGAATTGGTGCGGCCGGCAAGCAGCAATCCGGCAAGGCCGGCAAAGAAGCCGCAGATGACATAGACATAGACGAGCACGCGATCGACATCGATACCGGAGACGCGCGCCGCCTGCGGATTGCCGCCGATCGCATAGATATGGCGGCCGAGCGAGGTGCGCGTCATGAAGAACCACAGGCCGATTGCACAGACGACGACAAGAATGAGGCTGGCCGGAAGGCCGGCAGGCGGCGTGAAGATGCCGAAGTCGTAACTGGCCTGGCCGAGATAGCGTACTTCCGGTGCGAGGCCCGATACCGGCGCACCATTGGTGATGAGAAAAGTAATGCCGCGCACGACATAAAGCGTGCCGAGCGTCATGATGAAGGGATGCGGCAGTTGCAGGACGGTCAATCCGAAGCCGTTTACCGCGCCGCAGATGATGCCGATGACCGGGCCGATGAGAAGCGCCAATGGCCATGGCACGCCGTCGCGATTGGCCATGGCAAGCACGACCATGGCAAGCGCCATGATCGAGCCGACGGAGAGATCGATACCGGCGGTGACGATGACGACGAACATGCCAAGTGCCAGGAGGGCGAGCGAAGCATTCTGCTTGACGATGTTGGTGAGGTTCTCGATCTTCAGAAAGATCTCGGGCTGCGTCCAGGTCAAGACCAGCATCATGACGATGATGACGGCGATGATGCCGTAGGTCTCGAGAAATCGCGACAGGTTCTGATTGGCGATCATCTCAGCGCACCTTGTCGTGGGCGAGTGAATCGGTGTGGCCCTTGGTGCCCATGATCCAGCCGATGACTTCATTGCGCGTCGTGAGCGCGAGCGGACTGTCGGCAAAATTGGTGCCCTGATAGAGCGCCATCACGCGGTCGCAGGCATAGAAGATATCGTCCATGCGGTGCGAGATGATGATGACCGCGACACCGTGATGTTTCAGCGACTTGATGAGGTCGAGGACCTTGCCGACTTCCTTGATGGCAAGGGCGGCGGTGGGTTCGTCCATGATGACGACCTTGGCGTCGAAGGCGGTGGCGCGCGCGATGGCGACCGCCTGGCGCTGGCCGCCGGACAATTCCTCGACCGGCTGGTCGACGCTTTTGACGTGGATCTTGAGGCGGTCGAGATGTTCGCTCGCCATTTTGCGGGCGAGTCGACGGTCGATGATGGTGAGGCTGCCAAGTTTCCGGCCCGGTTCGCGGCCAAGATAGATGTTCTCATAGATCGGAAGATTCCCGGTGAGGGCGAAGTCCTGATAGACCATCTCGATCCCCATCTTGCGGGCATCGCGGGGGCTGCCGAAATGGACAGGCTTGCCGTCAAAGACGAGCGTGCCTTCGCTTGGCGTATAAAGGCCGGAGAGAATCTTCATGAGGGTCGACTTGCCGGCGCCATTGTCGCCGACCACGCCCAAAACCTCGCCGGCCGTGACATGGAAGTTGACATCGCGAAGCGCGGTAATGGCGCCGAAATATTTGTAGACGCCCTCCGCCTTGAGCAGCGCGGCAGAGTTCTCCGCCATCGCCTCCCTCCCATAGAATGAAATGTACGATTTTTTATGTTGTTAGAATTTTTATTCCATTAATTTGCATAGGTCAAGAGACGAAGGATCATGGGACATTGACCCTGTTTGCCGGCGAGCTGAAGAGAGTCGAGAATTATTCACGTAACCTATTTCTCACTAAGGATAAGGGCGATCTGCACGAGCTTCTTTCGTTCCTTGGGCGTGAGGCGCTGCCAAGCCGTCTCTAGCACCGGGTCGAGTGCCGCCTTGGTCCTCGCGACCGCAATGTTTTCGGGCCGGAAGAGGGTCTGCTGGCGCGGGTCGGTGAGGGCATCGATGCCCAGTTCCATGACAGCGGCAATCCTGCCCACGGCATCGAGCCCGGGTTCCCGCTCGCCGCTTTCCCACCGGCTTACGGATGCCTTGCTGATGTGAAGCATCCGTCCCAAATCTGCCTGCGACCAGCCGCGCTTTGTACGCTCCTGCCTGATGATTTTTCCGACACGCATGGTCATTCCCATAGCATAAGACGTTGGGGAATTGAGAGGGTGTAGCCAAATGTAGCGGAAGCGATTACATATCCGCGCGCATGCAACCCGTAATTACCGTTTCCCATCTCGACAAGCTCTATGCGACGGGCTTCCAGGCCCTGAAAGACGTCTCACTCGACATCAAGCGGGGCGAAATTTTCGCGCTGCTGGGGCCCAATGGCGCCGGCAAAACGACACTCATCGGCATCATCTGCGGCATCGTCAATCCAAGCTCGGGTCAGATCCGCGTTGATGGTTACGACATCATCAAGGATTACCGAAAGGCCCGCGAAAAGATCGGGCTCGTGCCACAGGAGCTTCACACCGATGCCTTCGAGACGGTGTGGGCGACGACGAATTTCAGCCGCGGCTTGTTCGGCAAGAAGGCCAATTCCGCCCATGTCGAAAAAGTGCTGAAGGATCTTTCGCTGTGGGAAAAGAAGGACTCGAAGATCATGACGCTGTCCGGCGGCATGAAACGGCGCGTGATGATCGCCAAGGCTCTCGCACATGAGCCGGAAATACTCTTTCTCGACGAGCCGACCGCCGGCGTCGATGTCGAGCTTAGGCGCGACATGTGGGCGCTGGTGCGGCGCCTGCGCGATACCGGCGTCACCATCATTCTGACCACGCACTACATCGCTGAAGCCGAGGAGATGGCGGATCGCATCGGCGTCATCGCCAAGGGCAAATTGATTCTCGTCGAAGAGAAGGATGCCTTGATGTCAAAGCTCGGGCGCAAGCAATTGACGCTCGAACTTGCCGAACCGCTTCGCGACCTTCCCGAAAGCCTCAAGCAGCACACGCTCGAGCTTTCCAAGAATGGCTGCGAGCTCGTCTATTCCTATGACACGCAGAATGATCGTGGCGGCATTCCGGTGCTTCTCGCCGATCTTTCGGCGGCGGGCATCCGCTTCAAGGATCTTCATACCGAGGAAAGCTCGCTCGAAGATATTTTCGTCAATCTGGTGAGCGAGAGGCCATGAATCATCGCGCAGTCTGGGCCATTTACCGTTTCGAGATGGCGCGCACCTTCCGCACATTGTTGCAGTCGGTGGTATCGCCAGTGATCTCGACCTCGCTCTATTTCGTTGTATTCGGCGCGGCGATCGGCTCGCGCATCGATGAGGTCGACGGCGTTTCCTACGGCGCCTTCATCGTGCCGGGATTGATCATGCTGTCGTTGCTCACCCAGAGCATTTCGAACGCGTCCTTCGGCATATACTTCCCGAAGTTCGTCGGCACGATCTATGAAATGCTCTCGGCCCCGGTCTCGGCGATCGAGATCATCATCGGCTATGTCGGCGCGGCGGCGACGAAATCGATGATGCTGGGGCTCATCATCCTCGCCACCGCGACGCTCTTCGTGCCGCTCCATATCGCGCATCCCTTCTGGATGATCGCATTCCTGGTCCTGACCGCGGTGACGTTCTCACTGCTCGGCTTCATCATCGGCATCTGGGCAGATAATTTCGAGAAACTGCAATTCGTGCCGCTCCTCATCGTGACGCCGCTTACCTTCCTTGGCGGGAGCTTTTATTCGATCACCATGCTGCCGCCCTTCTGGCAGAAAGTGTCGCTTTTCAATCCTGTGGTCTATCTGGTCTCGGGCTTCCGCTGGAGCTTCTTCGGGCTGGCCGATGTCGGGGTCGGGATAAGCCTGATCATGACACTGCTATTCCTTAGCGCCTGCCTGGCAATCGTCATCTGGATTTTCCGGACCGGCTACCGGCTCAAGACCTGATAGGTAAGCCGTTGACCTCTTGCGCGATTTGGGCTCATGAGTAGTCCGGGCTGGGTGATTTGGCTGACCGGTTACGATCGTCAGGAGGGATCGGCATGTCGTTAACCCGCAGGGATTTCTTGATTGGCGCCGCCGCCGGTGTTCTGGCAGGCGGTGGTGTGAATGAGGCGGAGGCCGCGACGAGCGGTATGAGCCTCAAGCAGCAGGCCGCCTATTTCGGCCCGATGATCGACGATAATGGCGTCCAGTTTCGGTCGACCAATTTCAAGAAGATCAATCCGCGCTGGCGCCGCCAGTTCGTGCCTTATACGAGCGTCGAGCCCCAGGGTACCGTGGTCGTCGATGCGACCAACCATTTTCTCTATGTGATCTTCGAGAACCAAACGGCCTTGCGCTATGGCGTCGGGGTCGGGCGCGATGGGTTCCGCTGGTATGGCCGGGCGCGCATCGACCGCAAGCAATTATGGCCACGCTGGACGCCGCCGCCGGAGATGCGCGCGCGACACCCGGAACTGCCGGAATATATCGATGGCGGGGCTACCAATCCGCTTGGCCCCAGAGCTATGTACCTATTCCGTAATGGCAAGGATCTCGGCTACCGCATGCATGGCACGCTCGAGCCTTGGTCGATCGGTACCAACGCCTCTTCGGGCTGCATCCGCATGTTCAATGAGGATGCGATCGATCTCTATCAGCGCTGTCCGATCGGTACGCGGGTCCTGGTCTTGAAGGTGCTCGGCGCTCCCGTCGTCGATGAGGCGGCAACCGTGGACGGCCAATGAACCTAGCGAAACTGGCGATCGCGGCAATCGCTCTAAGTCTCATCGCCGTGCTTTCCGGCTGTTCGAGCAATTCCGGCGGAGGGGGCGCGGGCGTCACCCAAGCGTCCGTGCCCGATACTGGCGGTATCGGGGCCGAACCCGGCACCGAGCAGGACTTCATGCTGAATGTCGGCCGCCGCACGTTCTTCAAGCAGGGCTCTGCGGCGCTTGACGACACTGCCAAGGTGACGATCGAGAAGCAGGCGCAATGGCTCAACAAATATCCGCAATGGCGGGTCAAGCTGCAGGGCTTCGCGGACGATCCGGGCTCGGAGGCAGCCCAGCTCAAGCTTTCAGCGCAGCGGGCCGACGCGGTGAAGTCCTATCTCGTTGCGCAAGGGGTTTCGCCCGACCGCATCCAATCCAAGGGCTATGGCCGCGACCGATTGGTGGGAGACTGCGCCGATCTTGAGTGCAAGGCGCAGAACCGCCGCGTCATCACCAATCCGCAAGGACCGGGCGACGACTGAGTGGCGGGGCTTTCAGGCCTCGCGCGCGGTTCGCCATCTGCGATGACCCCATCCTCGAGCCTCGCCGGCATTGGCTGCATGATTCTGGCAGCCGGCCTGTTTGTCGCCAATGACACTTGCATGAAGCTCGCGATGGCGGAATCGCCGCCCGTCCAGGTGTTGTTCCTGCGCGGCATCGCGGCGTGCCTGTGGTGCCTGCCCTTGATCCTGGTGATGGGCCATGGGCGCTCTATGCCGAGCCTCCTCGACAAATGGGTTTTGATGCGCGCCGGCGCTGAGGTGGCGGCGGTGTTGAGCTTCGTCGTGGCGCTTGCCCATATGGCGATCGGCGACATCACGGCGATCACCCAGACAACGCCGCTTCTGATTTTGATCGGCGTGGCACTAATCTGGCGCGAACCGATCGGCTCCATGCGCCTGCTCCTCATCGTTGTTGGATTCATTGGCGCGATCCTGGTGGCGCGGCCGGGAAGCGGGGCTGCCAGCGCGCTCGCTCTGCTCGGCTTCCTTGCGGCAATCTTCTCAGCGGTGCGCGATCTCGCCGGTCGCAATATCCATCGCGATATTCCGATCGTAATCGCAACCTTCGCGACATTGGCCATCGTGATGATCGCGGCGGGTCTCTATTCCGCTGCCTTTGAAAACTGGGCGCCGGTCACCAACCGCATGATCGGGCTCATGATATTGGCCGGATTCCTGCTGATATTCGGCCATATCTTCATCTTCCTTGCCTATCGCTTTGCGGCGCCCAGAACGATCGCTCCCTTTTATTACTGCTTCACAGTCTGGGCGGTGATATCCGGCGCCATCGTTTTTGGCGTGATCCCCGATGCCGTGTCGCTGATTGGGATGACGCTCATCGTTGTAAGCGGCCTGGCGATCGTGATCATCGACGGGCGGCGGCGCGCAGTGGCGCGCCGGCCGACACCGGAAGCGCATTAAGCAGTCAGGAAGCGAGCAAGTCTTCAATCCAAGCAAAGACTGCGCTTTGCCACACGAGCTGGCCCATGCCGCCGCAATGGCCGCCGGCGCCCGACGCCGCATCAAGCTTGAGCAACGTCTTGGGGCATTTGAGTGCGGCATAGAGCTTGTCGCCTTGCGAGGCGAAATCACCTTCGCAATTGACGATGAGTGTGGGGCAAGTAATCAGATCGGCGTGTCCTTCGAGCGTGTAGAGCGGTTGAAGGCGCATGAAGTCGCCGACCGTCTTTGCTCCCTGCGCCGCCATGCGCGCGCCGTACCATTCGTCTTTTCCCGGCGCGTCGAGGAGATGCTGCAGCTTGGCATCGACGGCCGGATCGCGCGCCAGAATCTTCTGCCATGTCGTTTCATCGATCATGGTGCCAAGGAATCGGGATACGAAATCATACTGGCCGGGGTCGCAGACCAGCGCCCGCAACCGTCTCTCATGCGCGGCGGCGCGCGGCGCGAGATAGCCTGCAAAGCTGCGGCCGACCAGGATGAGCGACTTCGGATCGACGCCGTCTTGCGCAAGCAACCAATCGATCACCGGCGGCAATACGGTTTCGAAGTCGGGCCGCATCGGCAGCTTGTCTTCATAAAGTACGCCGCCCTGGCCGGGGCCTTCCCAGATCAACGCATTCATATCATGCGCAAGCGCCATCCAGCCTGTTGCGCAATAGCCATTCTCGGCTGTCGAATCATAGCCAGCCGGGATGATGAGCGTCGGGCGCGGTTTCACCGGACCCGGAGGCCGCATGAGATATGCGGTCATGCGCGCGGTCCCGAACGGAATTGCTCCCGTGACCGTTGGATAGTCGGCGAGCGGCAGCCAGGCGCGAAAGGCGGCGCGGTGGGCGCGCCAGGCCTGTTGAAGGTCGACATCGTCGATATCGCGGCGAATGAAGAAGAAGGCCTGGCGCCAGTATTCCGAGGCTCTGAGCCAGGCGCTTGCTGCGTTGGCGCGATGGCCGCGGGCGGCCTGCTCCGCCGCCGTCGTCTCGACGCGCCTGGCGAGATCGGACCAGCAGTCGAACCAGCTATTGGAATCGTCTGGCTTGATGCACTGGGCGGTCGCAAGCGCTTCGCCGAGATCGGCCGAGCTCGCATAGGCGGCAGAGGCGGTGCGCTGCAACTGGCCGTCTAAATCCGTGTCGTCGAAAAACAATTTCACTGGTTCGGCTCGCGTTCCCGATCGTCGCGGGGCGGGACCTTGACCCAGGCCTCGCCTTTCAAAACCGTAACATCGCCGACCATGCAAATGCATGACAGGCGGACGCGCTGGCGCTCGGGAACAAGTTCGATGATCTCGACCGCGGCCTCGACGGTGTCGCCGATCTTTACCGGGTTTAAGAAGTTGAGCGTCTGCGAAATATAGATGGCGCCGGGGCCGGGCAATCGCGTGCCGATCACCGCCGAAACCAGGCTTGCGGTATAGAGCCCGTGAGCAATGCGGTTCTTGAACGGCGTCTTGGCGGCGAAATGTTCGGAAAGATGGATCGGGTTGCGGTCGCCAGTGATCTCGGCAAAGCCGACGACATCGGAGGATTTGACCGTCTTGGCATAGGTCTCGCGCATGCCGAGAACCAAGTCCTCGAAATAGAGCGTCTGGAACGGTGGTAGCGACACGTCGGGCACTCGGTGAATGATGGACCGGTGTTTCGGACATTCGCGCGAATTTCGCAACTGCGAGAAGATAGAACAAACGTTCCGAATTGACAGCATATTGGAATTACTGTTTCGTACCGCCCGTCATTTCAGGAGCACGTCATGGCCCCGCAACCCCGCCTCGACGTCATCACCATCGGCCGCTGTTCGGTCGATCTCTATGGCCAGCAGATCGGCTCGCGGCTCGAGGATATCACCTCCTTCGCGAAATCGGTTGGCGGCTGTCCGGCCAATATCGCCATCGGCACGGCGCGGCTGGGGCTCAAGTCGGGCCTCATCACGCGGGTCGGCAATGAGCAGATGGGCCATTTCGTCAAGGAGCAGATGGCGCGGGAAGGCGTGGCTCTCGACGGCATCGTCACCGACCCATCTCGCTTGACAGCCTTGGTGTTGCTCTCAGTCGAAAACGACAAGACATTCCCTTTGATCTTCTATCGGGAGAACTGCGCCGATGCGGCGCTGTCAGAAGAAGATATTGCCGAAGATTATGTCGCCTCGGCGCGCGCGGTGCTGGTGACGGGGACGCATTTCGCAAAACCCAATAGCGATGCAGCGCAGCGCAAGGCGATGCGTATTGCCGCAAAGCATGGCCGCAAGGTGGTTTTCGACATCGACTACCGGCCCAATCTGTGGGGATTGGCAGGCCATGCGGCAGGCGAGGAGCGCTACATCAAGTCCGACCGCGTGTCGGAGCATCTGCGCTCCGTATTGCCGGGTTGCGATCTCATCGTCGGAACGGAAGAAGAGGTGCTCATCGCGTCGGGCAGCGAAACGCTGCATGAGGCGCTCAAGGTCATCCGCAAATTGAGCAAGGCCGTCATTGTCCTGAAGCGCGGGCCGATGGGCTGTGTCGTGTTTCCCGCCGCGATTCCGGAACGGATCGAAGACGGCATTGTCGGCCGCGGCTTTCCCATCGAAGTCTATAATGTGCTGGGGGCCGGCGACGCGTTCCTATCGGGTTTCCTGCGCGGCTGGCTCAAGGGCGAGGCGCTCGAGACCTGCGCGAGCTGGGCCAATGCCTGCGGCGCCTTTGCCGTGTCGCGACTGCTTTGTTCACCGGAAAGCCCAACCTTCACCGAACTCCAGCATTTCCTTACCCATGGCAGCAGGGAAAAGGCGCTGCGCAAGGACGAGACGCTCAACCACATTCACTGGGCGACGACGCGTCGCGCCGAGGCCGACCGGCTCTTTGCCTTTGCGATCGATCATCGCCGGCAGCTGGAAGAGATTGCCGACCGGGCTGGCGCGGCGCGCGAACGTATCGGGGAATTCAAGCGGCTGGCAGTCGCGGCGACGGCCAAGGTCGCGAAGGGTTCAGCCGGATTCGGCATGCTGCTCGATGAAACCTATGGACGCGCAGCGATGGCGGATGCCGCCAAGCATAACTTCTGGATCGGTCGGCCGATGGAAGTGCCGGGCTCGCGACCTTTACGCTTCGAAGTCAGCCAGGATGCGGGCAGCCGGCTCATCGAATGGCCGATCGGTCATACGGTCAAGTGCCTTGCCTTCTATCATCCCGATGATGCGGGCGATCTCAAGCGCGAACAGGCACAGAAATTGCGCCAGCTTTATGATGCGGCGCGCAAGGTGGGTCGCGAGTTGTTGATCGAGATCATTGCCGGCAAACACGGCAGGCTGGATGAGATAACGGTGGCGCGGGCATTGGAGGAGCTCTATGGGCTCGGCATCAAGCCCGATTGGTGGAAGCTCGAGCCGCAAGCATCGGGCGAAGCGTGGCGCGCGATCGGTGCCGTGATCCAGCGTCACGATCCCTATTGCCGCGGTATCGTGCTGTTGGGACTGGAGGCGCCGGAAGCGGAACTCGAGCGCGCCTTTGCGGTGGCAGCGGCACACGAGCGGGTGAAGGGTTTTGCGGTCGGTCGCACGATTTTCAACGAGACGGCGGAAGCGTGGCTGTCGGGCAAGATGAATGATGACGCCGCGGTCGAGGACATGGCGGCGCGTTTTGCCAATCTCGTCGCCGCCTGGCAACATGCGCAGGAAAGGCGCGCGGCGTGAGGGCTCTTCTCCAGCCAAGCCCCTCGCCCCTGGGGGGCGAGGGTGGGGCCCATCGAACAAGCGATGGGAGGGTGCGGGGGATCAGTTCTAACAGAATCCCCCGGGATGAGTTCCTCCTCATCTTACCCCTCTCCTCGAAAGGCGGCGGGGGTCAAAGTGTTCTGGTGAATTCGTCCGGTTCAAGCGTCGCGCGGATCGTCTCGATCACCCCATCGAGATTGTCGCCCACTTCATTGTTCCAAAACCTGAGGACAAGATATCCAGCGCGTTCCAGAATCGCGGTGCGGGACCGATCTGCCTCGACCCGCTCGGCGTGTTGGCTGCCGTCAAGCTCAATGACCAGCTTCGCTTCCGGACACGCGAAATCGACGATATATCCTTCGATTGGCATTTGCCGTCGAAACTTCCGCGAGCACAATTGGCGATTCGTCAAACGTGACCACAATAGCGACTCGGCGCTCGTCTGGCTTCGGCGAAGCGCTCGTGCAAAGTCTAGAGACGGCATGGGGCACACTGAAGAATGGCAATGTTGCGGTGTCAATCGTCCGTAAGCTAAGACCCCTCACCCTAACCCTCTCCCCACTGGGGAGAGGGAACAAGAAATGGGAGACGTGATATGACCAAGACCATCAGGCTCACCATGGCGCAAGCCTTGGCGCGGTTCCTGACTCGCCAGATGACCGAAATCGATGGCGCGAGACTGCCGCTCTTCGCTGGGGTGTGGGCGATCTTCGGACATGGCAATGTCGCGGGGCTTGGCGAAGCGCTCTACGGCGTGCGCAAGGAATTGCCGACTTATCGCGCCCATAATGAGCAGGCGATGGCGCATACGGCTGTCGCCTATGCCAAGGCGATGCGGCGGCGGCGGATGATGGCCTGCACCTCATCGATCGGGCCTGGTGCCACGAATATGGTGACGGCGGCGGCAGTGGCGCATGTCGATCGCCTGCCGGTCTTGATCCTGCCCGGCGACGTTTTTGCAAACCGCTTGCCTGATCCGGTTCTTCAGCAGGCGGAGAATTTCGGCGACGGCACGGCGAGCGTCAATGACTGCTTCCGGCCGGTGTCGCGCTATTTCGACCGCATCACGCGGCCGGAACAACTGATCCCGGCCCTCAATCGCGCCATGGCGGTATTGACCGACCCGGCTGAATGCGGACCCGTCACGCTCGCGCTGTGCCAGGACGTGCAAGCGGAAGCCTATGACTACCCCGAGAGCTTCTTCGAAGAGCGCCTATGGATATCGCGGCGCGTGCGACCCGATGAGCGCGAATTGGAGCGGGCGGTTGCGGCTTTGCGCGCCGCGAAGAAGCCGGCGATCATTGCCGGTGGCGGTGTTTTGTTCTCGGAAGCTTCCACGACGCTTTCGGGCTTTGCTGCCAGACACGGCGTTCCGGTCTCAGAAACGCAGGGTGGAAAGTCGTCTCTTCCGTTCCTCGACCCGCTCAACATGGGCGCGGTCGGTGTCACCGGTACGAGTGCGGCCAATGCGGTGTCGGCGGATGCCGATGTCATTCTCGCGGTCGGAACCAGGCTCCAGGACTTCACTACCGGTTCCTGGGCCTTGTTCAAGAATCCCGGCAAGACGATCATTGGTCTCAATACACAAGTCTTCGATGCCACCAAACATCGTGCCTTGCCGTTGATCGCCGATGCGCGGGTTGGACTCGAAGAACTCTCCGCCAATCTCGGGAACTGGAAGGCGCCGGATGCCTGGACAAAAAAAGCAAAGGATGGGTTCAAGGCCTGGATGAAGGAAGCGGATAGCTGGACGGCGACAACCAATGCGACGCCGTCGGATGCTCAGGTGATCGGCGCGGTGCAGCGCTCTCTCGGTCGCGATATTTCGGTGTTGTGCGCATCGGGCGGCCTGCCCGGCGAGTTGCACAAACTATGGCAGGCGTCCTATCCCTCGTCCTACCATCTCGAATACGGCTATTCCTGCATGGGCTATGAGATTGCCGGCGGCATCGGCATGAAGATGGCGCAGCCCAAGCGCGATGTGATCGTGATGGTCGGCGACGGTTCCTATCTCATGATGAATTCGGAGATTGCGACAAGCGTCATGCTCGGTATCAAGATCATCGTGGTGGTCCTCGACAATCGCGGCTTCGGCTGCATTACACGCCTGCAGAAGGCGACCGGCGGAGCACGCTTCAACAATCTTCTCGAAGACGCACAACACGAAACGCTTCCCAATATCGACTTTGCGATGCATGCGCGCAGCATGGGTGCCATCGCCGAGAAGGTCGGGTCGGTCGGAGAACTCGAAACGGCATTGAAGAAAGCCAAATCCAATGATCGCACTACGGTTCTGGTTATCGATACCGATCCGATGATCTCGACGGAAGCCGGCGGTCATTGGTGGGACGTAGCAGTACCGGAGGTCTCGGAGCGCAAGGAAGTGCGCGCGGCGCGCAAGGCTTATGAGGAAGCGCGCAAGATGCAGAAGGTGGGGGATTAAGCTAGTCGTCATCCCGGCGAAAGCCGGGACCCATGTATCCATGGTGTTGCTTCGGCAAGATGGATCCCGGCTTTCGCCGGGATGACGAAAATTGGAAGGAGTAGAGAACATGACAATCCGCATCGGCGCCAATCCGATCGGCTGGTCCAATGACGACATGCAGGAGCTCGGCGGCTGGATTCCGCTCGAGCAGTGCTTGAGCGAGGCAAAGGAAGCAGGCTTTGAAGGCATGGAACTCGGCAATAAGTTCCCGCGCGAGGCCTCGAAGCTCAAGCCAATCCTCGATCGCTACGGCCTGAGCTGCATCGGCGGCTGGCACTCGATCTTCCTCCTCGAACGCGATGCGGAGACCGAATTCAAGGAAGCAGCCGCGCATCGGAAACTGCTCAAGGACATGGGGACGGATGTGTTCATCGTCGCCGAATGCACGCGCACCGTGCATGGCGACCGGACGAAGCCGTTGTCGGCGCGCCCCGTCATGACGGATGCCGAGTGGAAGACCTTCACCACGCGCGTGTCGCGTCTCTCAGAACTCTTGAAGGAAGATGGCTTCCGGCCAGTCTATCATCATCACATGGGGACCGTGGTGCAGACAGGCCCCGAGATCGACCGTTTCATGGAGAACACCAAGCCGGTTGTCGGCCTGCTGCTCGATACGGGGCACGCGACTTGGGGTGGGAGTGATCCCGTGGTCTTGGCGCGCAAGTATAAATCGCGGATCGGACATTTTCACGCTAAGGACGTGCGGCCAGGGGTGAGGGCCGAAGCGGAGAAGAAGGATTGGTCTTTCCTCGATAGCGTAATTGCCGGCGTCTATACGGTGCCGGGCGATGGCTGCGTCGACTATGTTTCCGTGTGCAAGGAACTGGTTGGCTATTCGGGCTGGGCGGTGGTCGAGGCCGAGCAAGATCCGAAGAAAGCCGAGCCCGCGAAATATGCCAAGATGGGCTATCAGAACCTGTCGCGGTATCTGAAGCAAAGCGGTATGATGTGATGTCCAAACTACTCGTGAAACCCCAAGGCACGCATGGCCGGCTCACGCATGTGACGCCGGAAAGCGCGGGCTGGACCTATGTCGGCTTCGATCTATGGAAGCTGGCGATTGGCGAGTCCACGAAGGGCGAAGATGCGGCGCGTGAAACCTGCCTCGTTTTCGTCGCCGGTAAAGGGCGCGTGAGAGTGGGTGACAAGGATCTGGGCGAGATCGGTGAGCGCATGTCTCCCTTCGAGGACAAGCCCTGGTCGGTTTATGTCCCGGCGAAAGCCACCTGGTCCGTCACGGCAACGACAACGCTCGAACTCGCCGTCTGCTCGGCGCCGGCAACGGGTAAGCTCAAGCCGCGCGTCATCCCGCCATCGAAGGTCAAGCAGGAAGTGCGCGGACAAGGCACGAATGTGCGGCATGTGGCGAATATCCTACCAGAGACGGATGAGGCGGAGAGCCTGCTCGTGGTCGAAGTCATCACGCCGGGTGGCCACACGTCATCCTATCCGCCGCACAAGCATGATCGCGATGACCTGCCGCGTGAGTCATTGCTTGAGGAAACCTATTATCATCGGCTCAATCCGAAACAGGGCTTTGCCTTCCAGCGCGTCTATACCGATGATCGTTCGCTCGATGAGGCGATGGCGGTGGAAGACGGCGATGTGACCCTGGTGCCCAAGGGCTATCATCCGGTTGCCGCCACGCATGGCTATGACCTCTATTACCTCAATGTGATGGCGGGACCGAAGCGCACGTGGAAGTTCCACAATGCGCCGGAGCATCAGTGGCTTCTCACCAAGTGAGGTTGTCCATCAGGTAGTCGGGTTTTGGTTCGAATCGGCCGAGACCTGACGACAAGCCGGTACGCACGATGAGTGTCTGAAGCCCGGCGCGACGGCCGCCGGCGACGTCATGTTCGGCGCTATCACCGATGCAAAGTGCTGCGGCCGGATTGCCGATGAGCGTCAGAGCAGCGCGATAGATTTTGGGATAAGGCTTGCCGATCCAATCGACCGTACCGCCTATTTCCTCATAGACCGCCGCGATGGCGCCGGGTGCCGGTTGCAGGCCATCGCGCGTCAGCATGAGCTTGTCGGGATTGCAGCACAGGGCAGGGATGGTGAGACCTGCGAAGAGATCCCGGTACCGATCAAGCGACGTCCTCGGCGCGTTGGAGCCGAGAATCAGGAGTAGTTCGGCGTCGCGCGGATCGGCGACAGGTTCGATGTTATCGAAGCCATAGTCTTCGCCTTCGCGGCCGACGATGTAAACGCGGCGCGGGGCAACGCCGTTCAGATGCTGGTAGGCGACTTCGCCAGAACTCATGGCATCGACGAAGAGCGTACGATCGAGACCCATGGCGACAAGACGGCGGCGATTGGCCTCGGCGCGCTTACCGGAATTGGTCATGACCACGACCGGAATCTTGGCGCGGTTGAGATTCTCCAATGTGTCGAGGACGCCAGGATAGAGCTTCTCGCCGTCATGAATGACGCCGAACTGGTCGATCAGCATGCCGCCGAAGCGATCGGCAATCGTGCTTAGATGTTCAAGGCGCTGCATCGATGCCACGCCAGGCGAGACGCGCCACGCCGGCGCAAGCATGGGGACTAGCGGCAGGTCGCGCCGGGACGCCCAAGGCCTTCAGGCGAATTTCTGTCCACTTGTCATTGGCAGCGCCGCCGCCGACCGTGCGGATCGTCGCTAATGGATTGGCGCCGAGCTCGGCGAGGCGGCGATAACCCAGCGCTTCGACTCCGGCAATGCCTTCGAGGATCGCCTGCAGAAAGCGCTGCGGCTCGGCAGGTCGCGGTTCGAGGCGTGGCGTGAGGCTCGGATCATTGATCGGGAAACGCTCGCCGGGCCGCGCGAGAGGGTAATAGTCGAGGCCGGTCGGCTTGCCCGGATCGATGAGGGGTGTCAGGCGCTCGACCTCGTCGCGGGAGAAATGCGCCATAACGGCCTGGCCGCCGGAATTGGACCCACCGCCGGCGAGCCAGTCATCGCCGATGCGGTGGCTGTAAATACCGTATTGCGGGGAGAACACTGGCGACGATGAGAGAAGCTTAAGTGTCAGCGTGGTGCCAAGAGAGGTCACGCCGTCGCCCGGTTCGGACGCGCCGCTTGCGAGGAAGGCCGCACAGCCATCGGTGGTACCGGCGACAATTGCAACATCTCCCGGTAGATCGAATTTCGCGGCTGCGTCAGCGGTGATGGTGGCGATGCGGGTGCCCGCCGGCACGACCGAGGGCAGGTATTTCGCGCGCATGCCCGTCGCCGCAATCCAGGCCGGCCATTGCCGTGCCACGGGATCATAGCCGGTCTTCAAGGCGTTGTTTTCGTCGGTGATGTCGAAGCGGCCGGAAAATTGACCGGCAATCCAGTCGGCTTGGTGGATGATGGAGGAGAGGTGAGTTGTCTGTTGAAGTGGCAAGGCGCGCGCCAGGGGTGAGGAGCCGCCGCGTGCTGCCGAGTCGGCAGGCGCCGCGGCCGTGACCTGCGCCAGATCGGAAGCCTCGGCATAATCGTCGTACATTGAGGCAAGGCCGAGCGGCTCTCCATTTCCGGCGACGGGAAGTATGGTGCCGGAAGTACCGTCGATCGCGATGCTCTTGACGCAAGAGCGATCGATCTTGTCGAGCAGCCCGTGCAATGCCGCCTCGAGGGCATTCCACCAGATTTGCGGATCCTGCAGGCGGCGGCCGAAATCGAGCATCGGGGCGGCAATCACCGCATCGCTCATCGCCACGATCGTGTTATCGCGCTCGGTCGCGGCAATCCTGACGCCGGTCGTGCCGATGTCGATGCCGAGCGCGAGGCCGCTCATGGTTGCCGTCGTTCGGCAATTTCAAGAACGCCCGCGGCCGTCGCCTCGTCGGTGACCAATACATCGACGACATTGAGCCGCAAGGCGCCATGCAGCACTGAAACCTTGTCCTTGCCGCCCGAAGCAATCATCACGCAAGGAATATCCTTCAGATAATCAAGCGGCATGGTGACGGCGCGATTATTGAGCGGATGATCGACCATTTCGCCTTGCTCATTGAGCCAATGCACCGAGAGATCGCCGACCGCGCCATGCTTGCGCAGGCTCTCGGCTTCATTGTTGTCGATGAGACCCAGTCGCTGAATGGTCGCGTTGGTGGCGAGCGCGCCGACCGAGATGAAGGCGAGATCGACTTTGCGGGCACGTTCGAGCACGTCGCGGATCATCGGCTGCTCCATCAGGAGATCGCGGGCAGCGACCGAACCGGCCAAGGCCGGTGCCGCGATATAATAGCACTGAGCGCCGACAAGATCAGCCAGATGCGTCGCCGTCTCGAAAGGGTTCATGGCGGAGCCGCGGGTGAGGCCGCCCAACAGCGAAACAACCTCCAATCGCTTCATGGGTCGGCGCGGCACCGAGCGCATGGAAAGGCGCAAAGTGCGGCCCCAGCCGACGCCAACGCTCATGCCGTCCTTCAAGTGTCGGTCGAGCGCCTCGCCCGCCGCGGCGGCAATGACATGGTGTACGAGGGCTTGGTCTGGCGGGGTCGGCACGACAATGGCTTCGCTGACACCGAAAGCATCGCGCAACCGCGCTTCGAGCGCCACGCATTCGGCGAGGCGGCCGGTAATGCGGATCTGCACCATGCCCTGGTCGCGCGCCTGGCCGAGCAGTCGGTTGACGCGAATGCGATTGACGCCGAGCTTCTTGGCGATCTGCACTTGCGTGAGCCCGGCGACGAAATAAAGCCAAGCGGCACGGGTGGCGAGCTGTTCGTCACGGTCGATCGGGAGCGGCGTTTGCTCACCGAGATGGTTATCGCTCTCATCAAGAACGGGCATGGCCTTTTCACCGATAGCGATGCAGGAGGTCCCAGGGTATTTCGAGCGGCTTGTCGGAGGTAAGCGAGGCAAGGAGCGCGCTGGTGATCGGAAGTGCGCCGCGATCAAGACGCTCGGACGCCATCATCGCTTCAAGCGTCGGAGCGACGGTAAGCCCAAGCTCGGCGCCCTCGATCGTGTCATCCTTCATCGGTCCCGCTTTGACGGCGGCATAGGTGAGGCCGAGGCCGAGCTGGCGGCCGAGCCTCGAATTGCGCCCGGCCTGGCACGTGACATAAAGATCGCCGGCGCCGGGCATGCCCCAGACCGAATTGTCGGCACCGCCCAAATGGCGCGTAAGCACCATCATCTCGGCAATCGCCTGGTCGAAGAGTATCGCAGCGGCATTGTGATTGAAGGCGCCATTGTCAACGGGGGGCAGTGTCTCGCGACGACCCGCCGCCCAACCGACGGCAATCGCGAAGAAGTTCTTGAAGGCGGCACAGACCTCGACGCCTATGACGTCGCCAGACGGGCGGGGATGATAGAAACCGGTGGCAAGCATCGCGCAGAGCCGTTCGGCAAAGGCCGGATTTCGCGCGGTGATGACGACGCCGGTCTGGCGGCCGACCGCCAATTCGCCGGCAATGCAGGGGCCGCCGATTGCCGCGATTGAGAGGTCGAAGTTGGTGCGCCGCTTGACCTCGGCGGCGACATAGTCGGGCAGTGCCCACAATGTACCATCGCCGGGAGTCAGGCCCTTGGTGATCATCACCACATCGATCGGTTTTTTGAGCGTCTCGCAGAGGCGGTCAATCGCCCAGCCGATCCCGGCCGAACTGACCCCGAGGAGTATCAAATCCGTGTCGGTGCCGAGGGCTTTGAAGAACTGATCGAAAGTATAGGCCTTGACTCCATCGGGCAGCTTCACTGCGAGGCGCGGATGAATGCCAGTGGCTCGGATGCTGTCGATGATCACCGTGTCGAGGTGGGTGCCGACAAGCCGCACCTCATGGGCGCGGGCGCGCGCCGGCAAACACATGGCCGAGCCCATCACACCGGCACCGAGGATGGTGATGACGCTCATGAAGCGCCCTCGCAGTGTCGAAAATGGAGGGGCGGTGCGCTCATATGATCGCCTTGCCGGTCTCGGCGTCGAAAAGGTGGATGCGATCGAGACGCGGATTGAATGAAATGGCGTCGCCGCGCGACAAGGTCAGGCGCTCCTGCGTGATGGCGCAGATTTCTTCGCCGCCGAGATCGGCATAGATGTGAAGATCAGGCCCGGTCGGCTCGGTGACATTGACTATCGCCTTGATGCCGTCGCCCGGCGCCATATGCTCAGGCCTAACGCCATAAACGACCTTGCGGCCCTGGCCCGTTGCGCGGCCGGCCGGCAAGGGCAAGGCAAGACCTGAGTCCATGCGCACGCTATTGCCGTCAATCTCGCCCTTCAGCAGGTTCATCGCCGGTGACCCGATGAATTCGGCGACGAAGAGATTGGCGGGATGATCATAGACATCAAGCGGCGAGCCGATCTGCTCGATGATGCCGTCGCGCAGGATGACGATTCGATCGGCCATGGTCATGGCTTCGATCTGGTCATGGGTGACATAGACGGTCGTGGTCTTCAGGCGCTCGTGCAGTTCCTTGATTTCGGTGCGCATCTGGACACGCAATTTGGCGTCGAGATTGGACAAGGGCTCGTCGAAGAGGAACACCGCCGGATCGCGCACGATGGCGCGGCCCATGGCGACGCGTTGGCGCTGGCCGCCGGAGAGTTCGCGCGGATAACGGGCCAAATAAGGCTCTAGATTGAGAATGCGCGCCGCCCAGCCGACCTTCTCGTCGATCTCGCTCTGCGGGCGCCTGGCGAGCTTAAGCGAGAAGCTCATGTTGTCTTTCACGTTCATATGCGCGTAGAGCGCGTAATTCTGAAAGACCATCGCGATGTTGCGGTCTTTGGGATGGACGCCGTTGACCCGCCTTCCGGCAATCGCGATATCACCCGCGGTGACGGTCTCAAGGCCCGCTATCATGCGTAGCAGCGTGGACTTGCCGCATCCGGACGGCCCAAGCAGCACCACGAAGGAGCCATCGGCGATATCGAGATCGATGCCATGGATGACTTCGACATCGCCGTAATTTTTGCGAACGTTGCTGACGGTCACCGAAGCCATGGGCAATTATCCATTGCGTGTGCGAGAAAAACCAAAACTGACGAGCCCCTCATCCGCCCTGCGGGCACCTTCTCCCCGTTAGCACGGGGAGAAGGAGTTGTTTTTCCCCCTCGCCCCGCGATTGCGGGGAGAGGGTGGCCGAAGGCCGGGTGAGGGGCAATATTCGTAATCATTGCCCATCCCTCGCCAGGAAATCATCGAGGAGGCCCGAATCGTCGGCAAGGTCGAGGAAGGACCAGCGATTCCGGACATCGCGGGCATATTTCATGGCGTCACGCCAGACTTTGCGCGGTAGGCCCATTTCGGTCGCGGTGGTCGGCGCGCCGGCTTTCTTCAGGGCTGCCTCCATGTCGGCAACCGGCAGGGCGAAGGCCTGAAGCTCGGCGCGCAATTCCGGCCAGAGCCTTGCCAGCTTTTCGTTGAAAGCGGCAGCGCCAGCCGCATCGAGCGCTTTCTTACGCGCCTCGGTGTAGCAGATGATGCCAAGATCGGTGCCATAGCGGTCGATGAAGTCTTCCTGGGAGATCACCGTGGGCTTGGCCCGCGGCGGTTTGGCATTGGAGATAATCTCGTTCTGAAGTCGCGCCATGGCGAGCGAGGCAACGCCCACCTGCTGGCCATGGGTGGTGCCGGGATGGGCGGGGCCTGCAAACATGTCGATCCAGTGCGAGACCTGATGCTCGCCCATCGATCCATGATTCGAGACATTGGTGAAGCACACGCCGAGCCCGGCGAGGGTCAGAAGGCGTTGCAATGAGCCGACAGCATTGAGATCATGCTTGCCGATACCCTCTGCCGCGGCAATCGTTGGCGCCTCTTCGGCAATCTGCAAGGCGTAGGGCGTTGAGGAGTAGAAAGTGCCGAAGAGGCGATGCGAGGCCCACCAGTCGATCTGCGCGGTCGGCCGGCAGAGACTGTCGCCGAGGCCTGCGGCGGAAAGCCAGCTTGGCGCCGCGGCGGATACCTTGAGGTCGAGGAAAATGCCGCGCGGCGCATGCGCCGGCAATGACGTCTTGTAGCCATTGGCGAGCGTTACCGAGGCAGTCGAGGCGGCGTAGCCATTCATCGAGGCGGCGGTGCCGAAGGTCGCGAAGGGGCGACCATCGAGAAAGGTTGCGTATTTGCAGCTATCGGACAAGGTTCCGGAGCCGACAGCTACGACCGCGTCGGCATGGCGGGTGCGCTCGCGGATGACGGCGATCGTCGGTTCGTTGCATTCGATGTCGCCGGGAAGAATGATTTCGTCGATAGTGCCGAGCCCCTTCAAGGATTTCGCGACGCGACGTCCCAAGGCCTCCTGCGTGTTGACGTCGGACACGACAGCGAGACGCTTGCCCAGTTTCAGGGGCGCGACCATGTCAGCATCGCCGCCATCGAGGGATTCTGCGAGAAATATCGTCTCGAAAGGGACCTTGGCAGGCTTGCCGGTCGCGGGGTCCGTCCAGCGGCCCTTGACCACATCTTCGATCACGGCGTTCCAGTCGCGCTCAGGCATTGCGTTCACTCTGTGCAAATTGGGCGAGCCGTGCATTCCAGGTGCTCATCGTCGGCCACAGGTCGCGATAGATGGCGAGAAGTTGCTGATAGCGCGCTTGGGCCATGGGTTCGGGATTGAAGGTTTTAACCGGTTTCGCCGCCATGGCGGCGGCCGCATCATTGATCGACGCATACCAGCCGGCTCCCGCTGCGGCCGCGACGGCGGCACCGAGTGAGGAGGCTTCGACGGTGGCCGAGCGATGCACGGCGCGACCGGTGCAATCGGCAAGAATCTGACACCAGAGATCGGAGGCGGCGCCACCGCCGATCGCCACGAATTCCTCGATCGGCGAGCCGGTCGCGGCGATGCGATCGCTGACGATCGTCTGTTCGAGAGCGACACCTTCGAGCAGGGCACGATAGACATGACCGCGTCGGTGTGACGAAGTGAGGCCGGCGATGATGCCGCGGGCATTCGAATCCCACCAGGGCGTCATGCAGCCCGACCAGTAAGGCACGACGACGAGTCCGCTCGATCCGACCGGGATGGCCGACGCTTCGGCCTCGAGGCGATTGAGCATGGCGATGGTTTCGCCGGGCGGTGTGGCGAAGAGTTCCTGCATCATCCAGTTGACGAGGAAGGAGCCGGTGCGGATGCAGCTCTCGTAGATATAACCACCGTCGCCGACCGCGATCAGCGTGCGGAAGGCACGGTCATGCGCGTAGGATTTGGCGTAATTTCCCGAGACGATCGCGGTGCCGAGATTCACGTAAGCCCGCGCTGGAGCATAGACGTCGACGCCAGCGCCCGCACATTGGCCATCGCCGCCACCGGCGATGACAGGCGTTCCAGCTTTCAGTCCGGTTTCGGTCGCGCCATCGCGTGAAACGGTGCCGATCCTGTGGCCCGGTGCCACGAGGCGCGGCAATTTGCTGCGATCGAGGCCGACCGTCTTCAGAAGATCGTCGGACCAATCAATGCGGGCAAGATCGAGAAAGCCCATGGGATCAGCGGAGGCGGTCGATGTCGCCCATTCGCCGGTGAGTTTGTGAACGAGATAGCCATGCACTTCGCTGGTCATCGCCGTCTTCGACCAGATGTCAGGCATGTGATGCTGAAACCAGCGGCAGCGATAAATACATGGTGTCATGTCCGGCGGCTTGCCGGAAATGCGATGCAATGTTCCTTCGCCGAGCTCGCTGTTCAGTTCCTCGACCTGTTGCGCCGCGCGCTCATCAAGCCAGGTCGTACCCTGGCGCAAGGGGCGGTTGTCGTTATCGAATTGCGCGAAAGTCTCGCGCTGGTTGGAAATGGCAAGACCTGCAACGCGCGATGGATCGATTTTTTGCGTGAGCTGCCGCAAGGCGGTGGCGCAAGACGTCCACCAGTCCTCGACGTCCTGCTCGAACCAGCCGGGGCGCGGATTGGCGAGCGTGATCGAAGCACGGCCTTCGCTCACGGCGCGGCCATCGGAGGTCCAGGCGATCGCCTTGCACGCGGTGGTCGATGAGTCGATGCCGATGACGAGATCGCCGGTCATGTATCCAAATGAAGAAAATTCGGAGGCAGCCGTGACGCTGCCTCCGTCTGTTTCAGGGAGATATTAGAGGCCAGCGTCTGCGACGGCCTTGTCGATGAGGCTTGCGACGTTGTCCATGCACTTCTTGGCATCGCCGCCGTAATCCTGGCCAGTGAGCAACTTGCCCAATTCGACCGGAATTTCGTTGTTGGAGAAGCCAGCCCAGAGCGGCATGTCGGGCTCGGAAGCCATGACATTGTCGATGGTCCACTTCACCGTTTCGAGATGGCGCGTGGTGCCCGGGCCGACGACGGCCTTGGCCTTGACGCGCGGGTCGTCGAACGAGGAGATGCGCATCGGCGCGAAGCCGCCGAGCAAGGTGCAACGGGTCATGATCTCCTTCGAGCAAGCCCACTGCATGAAGATCCAGGCCGCGTCGAGGTTCTTGGAATACTTCGAGAGGCCCAGGATCGAGCCGCCCTGGTGCCCGACATTCGGAATCTCGCCGAAGCCGACATCATCGACTGAGCGGATGCCGACATTGGACGAGATCGGATGCATCGGTTCCCACAGGCCCTTGACCTTGGAATCATCGGCATCGAGACCGGGGAAGAACTCGTCCCAGGAATTGACGAGCGCGACCTGACCCGACTGCATCATCTGGAACTGTCCGTCCCAGGTCGAAGCCGTCGACTGCGGAGGCGCGTTCTTCAGCATCTCCTGATACCACTTCAGGCCGTTGATCGCCTGCTCGTCATTGCCCGTAAACTTCTTGTCGGCGCCGAAGATGCCGCCGCCGTGGCCCCAGACAGCTGCCGTCCAGTCGCATTCGAGCGAGTAGTGGCCCGACTTCGCCTGGAGGCCGGTGCCGAAAATCCCGTTGGCCTTTTCGGCTTCAGTGATCTGCTTCACCGCAGCAGTGAATTCATCGAAGGTGGTCGGCGGCTTGATGCCGAGTTTTTCGAGAATGTCCTTGCGATACATGGTGATGAAGATCGGAATGTCGAAGGGAATGCCGACCCACTTGCCGTCATAGACGGCCAGACCCTTGACGAGCGGCGCCGAGAAGTCGTCGAAGTCGAAATTCGGCATCGCGAGGTCGGGCTTTTCCTTGTAGTAAGCGACAGGATCGACCGTGTCGGGCGAGAAGGTCGCCGTCCAGGACTGGTCGAGGTAGTAGATGTCATAGGTGCCGAGCTGGCCCTGGACGTCCTGTGTCGCCTTGGCGAGAACCTGCTCAAGCGGCACGATTTCGATTTCGACCTCAATGCCGGTCGGCTCGGTGAACTCGTTCTTGATCTGGTTGAGGACGACCGTCGGCGGGGTTGCTTCCGAGGTGTAGCGGACCTTTGAACCCTTGAACGGCGAGCCGACGTCCTTCAGCCACTTGGTCATCTCTTCCGGGGTCTGGGCTTCGGCCGAGCTGACGATACCCTTGCCGCGCTGATGGCCGGTGCCGAGGAGTCCGGCATTGAAGGCCGAGAAGCCAACGCCGGCCAAGGCCATTTTGCGCAGGAAGTCGCGCTTGGAAATACGCCGCGCGGCAAAATCGCGTGCCGTGTCAGCGATGAAGGTCTTCTTGTCATAGTCCTTAAAGCTCATCGGTTTTCCTCCCTTGGGTTGAGCTTACGTCTTGCCTGCGGCCTTACTCCTTGAGTGATCCCAATGTGAGACCGCGGACGAGATGGCGTTGCACGAGCAGAATGAAAATGAAGCCTGGGATGATCGCGGCGGTGCCCAGCGCCGAGATAAAGCCCCATTCCGAGCCGGTGGAAGTTACAAATGTGGTGATCTTGACCGGCACTGTGCGGATGATGGTGGTGAGAAACAGCGAGAGAAGGAACTCCGTCCAGGCGAAGATGAAGCAGAGGACGGCGGCCGCGGCGATTCCACCCCGTACCATCGGCAGGACGATGCGGCGGAAGGTCTGCCAGCGTGTTGCACCGTCGATCATTGCCGCCTCGTCGACATCCTTCGGCACGTCGTCGAAGAAGGACTTCATCAGCAAGACGGCGATCGGCAAATTCATCAATGCGTAGATCAGGATCAGCCCGACATAGCCCATGAAGAGATTGTCGGTGTCGCGCATGCCGGCGACCTTGTACATGAGCACCAAGGGCACGATGATCGCGATCGGCGGCATGAAACGCTGGCCGAGAACCCAATTCAGGAAACCGTTTCGGCTCTTGAAGGTCATGCGCGACAGCGCATAGGCGGCAAGCACAGCGACGACCATGGTGAGCGCCGTCGATCCGACCGAGATGATGATCGAATCGAGGATGGTCTGGCGGGAGTCGTAGGAACTGGTGCCCCCGACACCGAAGGTCGAGCCGCTTTCGATGGCGATCTCGGAGCGCGACCAGCCGAGGAGCACGACGGCATAGTTGATGAGCGTCGGCACGAAGTCGAAGACGACGACCTTGTCCTTGTTGAAGATCGCATACATCGGCTTGATCGAGGTCAGCGCCCACCAGAAAAGCGGGAACATGAAGATCGCCACCACAAGGACGGCGGCGATGTCGCGCAAGGTGCGATGGAAGAGCGATTGTTCCATCAGAGCCGCACCCGGAAGATCTTCATGAAGATGGTTGAGACGACGATGACGACGGCGAGGGTGATCACCGAAAGCGTCGAGGCATAGGGGAAGTCGCCGTTGAAATAGATGCGGCCGGCATAGGAGGTCATGGTCTCGGTGGCGGTGCCCGGCCCCGAATCCGTCATCACCTTCACATAGTCGAAGATGCGGAAGAGATCGATGCCGCGGATCAGGACCGCAATGGCGATGACTTTCGACATCATCGGCAAGGTGAGGCGGAAGAAGGCTTGCGTGGGACTTGCGCCATCGATGGCCGCGGCCTCGAACGGTTCCTTCGGCAATGAGCGCAAGCCCGCCAGCATGATCAGCACCATGAAGGGCGTCCATTGCCAAATATCGGCGAGCAAGACCCCGCCAAGCGCCGTCGAACTCGTTGCGAGAATCGGATATTGCGGCGACAGCAGTCCCAATGCGTAGAGCGAACGGCTCAACACGCCGAAGGAGCCGTCGAGCATGAGCAGGAACATCATGGCAGTGACCGCCGGCGGGACAACCAATGGCAAGGTCATCATGGCGCGCAACAGACCATAGCCGCGGCGGTCGGTATCGAGGAGGAGCGCGATGGCGAGGCCGAGGGTCAGCTGAATGACAAGTGCGAGGCCGGTATAGAGGAAGGTGTTGTAGAGCGCGTTCCACACGCGCTCGTCGCCGAAGGCCTTGAGCCAATTGGCACTGGGGTTCCACACGTCCTTGCGCAGGACCGGGTTACGCTTATGGAGCGAAAGCCAAATCGCATAGACTGCGGGGTAGATGCCAAAGACCACCATCAAGGCGGTGGCGGGCAAGAGCCAGGGCAACGGATGTTCGGATGTAAACCACCGCGGCAGCCAAGCGCGGCCCGGCGTGGGCGCTTCATAGACCGCCGCAGTCACGCTAGCCGACCTTTACGAATGCGCAGCAAATCCCGCATGCTGACGCGTGCCTCCCATTCGGCAAACCAAAGTTTGAAATTTTGTAATCTTTGGCGAACAAAAGTTCCCGGCCAGATTATGGTGGCCGGGACTGGCTGTCAATCGGTCGCGTGCGCGATCAGCTCTTGGCTTTCTTGCTCTTCTTCGTCGACCCCGCCTTTTTGCCCGACGCGTCGCGCCGCGTCGGTGGCAGAACCGCAACTGCTGTACCTTTTTCAAGCTCGTCGGTCTGCTTGCCGTAAGATTTGAAGCGGGCAAGTACGGTCTTCATCTGGGCATCATTGAGGATGATCGGCTTTCCGGCGAGCGATGCCGCCCAATATTGATGGCAAAGCGTCTCGACCTCACCGGCACGCCATAGGGCCTTGTCGAGATCGGGACCAAAGGAAATCTGGCCATGATTGGCAAGTAGGCAGGCCATGCGGTTATCGAGCGCCGTGAGCATCGTGTCGCAAAGCGCCTGGGTTCCAAATTCCTCATAGGCCGAGACCCGCAAGGTGGGGCCGCCGGCGACGCCGATCATGTAATGGAAGGCCGGAATGTCCTTGCGCAAGCAGGCGAGTGCCGTCGCATAGATCGAATGGGTATGGACGATGGCGCCGGCTTCGGGCCGGGTCTTGAAAATATCGTGGTGCATGCGCCATTCGGTTGAGGGCAAATAGTCGCCGCGATAGCCGCCATCGAGATCCATCTCGACAACATGCTCGCGCTTCATCTTGTGATAGGGCACGCCCGATGCGGTCATCAGGAAGCCCTCGTCGGTGCGGACGCTGACATTGCCAGAGGTGCCCTGGTTGATGCCCATCGCATTCATCGCCAGGCAGGTCTCGATCACTTGGTCGCGCAAATCCGCGTATTTCATCTTCGCCATTGAATACTCCTTGTGCGGGCCGGAACCTACAACCCCCCGCCGCCGCGGTCTATCAAAAGGTGCTAGTCTGCTATAGACCTTGCGCGGCAAACTTTGCTCGGGATGCAATTTCCAATCATCACTGGCGTTGAACTCGGCTGATGACGACTCGATGAGAAACATATTCGACCAATACTCCCAAAATGAAAATCGACTGAGCCACGCGTTGGCGTCTATCCTGCAATTGGATGTTGATTTACGCCGCAGCTTCATGAAGGAGTTCATCCCCGCCGAGGGCAGGCCAGATGCGAGCCGTGTCGGCGTCAGTGAACAGAGTTACCCCGGACAGCCGTCAATGGCCGAAGAAGAGGCCGAAAGGCGCGGACTTCCTGATATCTGGCTGTTCGAAGACCAAGGTTGGTGCGCAGTAATCGAATGCAAGATCACGGCACCGCTGCTGTCCGATCAAATCGTCAGACACTGTCGCTTGGCGCGGCGCCAAGACTTTAAGCTAATTGTCCCTGTCGCAATCTCCATACTTGAACCTGCGGATGCGCTTCCGTCTGATGTCATTCAAATACGATGGACGGACATCTATGTCTGGTTGAAGGCTCACGCTAGTCCGCGCAACTGGGCCGAACTGGCTGCACGGTATTTTGAAACTCTCGAGGTGCAAATGATTGAAAATGGGCAGTTGGACAGAGGGACACTTACGACCTTCAGCGGGTTTCCATTTGCGACTCTTGAAGACTATTCATACGGTGAAGCGAAGCGGGTGCTTCGACTGGCTTTGGACGAACTTGCTAAAGACAAGCGGCTGGAGAAGGAAATCGGCATCGATCCAATGATACCTGGTCGAGGTGCGATAAAGGGAAGAAACAGCGATAATGTCTGGGATGTTTTGCAGATCAAGGAAGCAAGCCGTGCCACGAACCATACATCTAATGTCCATCTCACGCTGAGCATCACGAGGCGCCATGTTGCTGCTTGGACGGTAGTGCCTTATGGACTCGATCCTAAAATACGCCAGAGCTTTGCGAAACTGAGCCTTGAGCAGTTCTTCGACCTGCTAGCAACTTTATCAACTGCGATGGCGCCGATTCTTGCTATTGTCCCGCTAGCATCGCCAAGCATCATGGTCCTGCAACGCCGTTGGCTTTTTCGATCTAAGCCACCGGTCACGGATTGTGAGCTGATTTTCGATATGCGAACTGCGCTCTCAGGGGGTGCCGTCAAGACGCAGCAGGAGTGGGCAAAGGCAGCGCACTCTGCCTTAACTGCACCGAAGTCCAACCTTGAAGTGCTGTTCGGTATTGTATTTCCATACGATCGTTGTCCTGAGATTAGGGATCAAAAAGCCGTTGACCTGATCTCAGCAAGCTGGCGTTCGTGCACGCCGATTTTCAACATCGGAATACTCCTTGTGCGGGCCGGAACCTACAACCCACAGGCTTTGCGGTCCATCAAGACTTCCGCCACTGCGGCGTTTCGTGCAAGCATGGCCCCAAAATGAGGTGTAAATGATGGGAGCAGGAAAGCCGCGCGGCATCGCCGTCGTCGATGTCGGCGCCACCAACAGCAAGGTTGTGCTGTTCGATGCGGCCCTGAATGTCGTCGCCGAGCGGAAGGTGGCGAGTGTCCATCGCCCGGCGCCGCCTTACGCGCAGATCGATGCCGCACCGCTTGCCGCCTTTCTCGCCGAGACGTTACCGGCGCTCGACAAGATATCGCCGATCGATACGATCGTACCGGCGGCGCATGGCGCAGCACTCGCCCTCATCGCTGAAGATGGCTCATTAGCGATGCCGGTCATGGATTACATGGCGGTGCCGCCGGAAGCGGTCGTTGCGGAATATCGCAAAATCGAGCCGCCCTTTTCCGAAACCTTCGGACCCTTATTGCCGATGGCGCTTACGCATGGTCTCCAGCTTTATTGGCAGGAGACCCGGTTTCCGGAGCAATTCGCCCGCGTCGCAACGGTGGTGCCGTGGATCCAGTATGTGAGCTATCTGCTCTCGGGCGTCGCTGCGGTCGAGATATCGAGCATTTCCTGCCAGTCGCAGCTCGTCGACGTGAAGGCCCGAACCTATTCCTCGCTCGCCCGCAAGCGCGGTTGGGACAGGTTCTTTCCACCCATGGCGATGGCCTGGGATGTCTTAGGCCCGCTCAAGTCCGAATTTCGCGGTGCAAATTTCCAGGGACGCGGCGCGGTGCTGACCGGCGTCCATGATTCAAGCGCCAATTACTTGCGCTATTTGGCGGCCGGGCAGGGCAGCTTCACCTTGCTTTCGACCGGCACCTGGATCATCGGCTTCGATACCGATGCCGATCTCGATCGTCTCGACAAGGACCGCGACACGGTGAGCAATACCGATGTGCTGGGGCGGGTCGTGGCAAGCTGCCGTTTCTTCGGCGGCAAGGAATTCGAAATCATCGCTGACGGCGCACCGGCCGAAGCGGCGCGTCTTGATACCGTGATACGACTGATGGCGCGGCGCACGATGCCACTCGCCTCGTTTACGGATTCCGGCGGCCCCATGCCGGGAACCGGCGGCAAGGGCTGCATCACCGGGCCTCTGGTTGAGAATGCCGAAGAGCGTTCGAGCATCGCCGCGCTCTATTGCGCCTTGATGTGCGATCAGTCGCTCGATGCGATCGGGTCAAAAGCACGGATTATCATCGACGGGCCCTTCGCGGAGAATCCGGTCTTTCTCGCCATCCTGGCGGCGCTGCGCCCGCAGCAGCAAGTGCTGGCGTCCGATCTGCGCGACGGCACGACGGCAGGGGCTGCGGTTCTCGCCCTCATGGAAGGCAATGGAAGGCTGCCGCAGATCGGGCTGAACCTGCGCGCGGTGGCCCCGGCAATGATCGAGGGTCTCGATCGCTATCGCGAGGATTGGCTGAAGCGGTCTTGCGCCCAAGCCTAGCGGCATGGATCGAGGCTTGCTAAGCAACCGTCTCGGAAAACGGGGATTTTAAAAATTATGGGTGGTGCGATCTATCCAAGCCTCAAGGGCAAGACGGTTTTCATCACGGGCGGCGCCATGGGAATCGGCGCTGCCTTCGTCGAGGCCTTTCACCAGCAGGGCTCGAAGGTCGCCTTTGTCGACATTGCCAAGGAAGCGGGCGAGAAGCTTGCCGGGCGGCTCGGCGGCGACATGTGGTTCGGCCATTGCGATGTGACCGACACGCCGGCCTTGCAGCACGCGATCGCGGCGGCGGCCAAGGCCATCGGACCGATCACGATCCTGATCAACAATGCCGCGCATGATCAGCGTCACACGCTCGAGGAGATGACGCCCGACTATTGGGACGACCGGATCGCCGTCAATCTCAAGCATCAGTTCTTTGCCTCGCAAGCAGTCGCGCCGATGATGAAGGAGGCAGGCGGCGGCGCCATCATCAATATGGGCTCGACATCGTGGAAGATCGGACTCGGCGGGATGGCCGCCTATACGGCGTCGAAATCGGCGGTGACGGGTCTCACACGCTCGCTCGCCCGTGATCTCGGGTCCTTCAATATCCGCGTCAATACGTTGCTGCCCGGCTGGATCATGACCGAACGCCAGAAGGCCTTGTGGCTAACGCCTGAAGGCGAGAAGGCGATCATGCAATTCCAGTGCCTCAAGCGGAAGCTCTATCCGGAAGACATGGCGAAGGTCGCATTGTTCCTCGCTTCCGATGAGGCGGGTGCCTGCACCAACCAGGATTTCATCGCCGATGGCGGATGGGTCTAAGTATTAGCCCTGCGTGAAGCGCCATTCGATGCGGTGCTGGTAAAGTTCGCCGGGTCTCAAAACTGCGGTGGGAAAATCCGGACGGTTGGGTGCATCGGGCCAAGTCTGCGGCTCGAGCGCGATTGCACCATATTTCGTCAAGGGCGGGGCAAAATGCTGCGAGGTATAAAACTGGACGCCCGGTTCCGTCGTCCACACCTCAACACTGCGGCGGGTGCCGGGCTCGCTTAAAGTGGCGGCATGATGCAATTCGCCGCGCTTGCCGTTCAAACAGAAATTGATGTCATAGACGCCGGTGATTTCGCGTTCCTTCCGGAAGTCGAATTCGGTTCCGGCGACATCCTTGGGAGGGCCTTGCGGGATGAGCGCGGCAGTGGCGGGGGTATAGCGGTCGGCTGATACTTGCAGATGATGCTTGCGGGCATCACCGCCGCCCGCAAGATTCCAATAGACGTGATTGGTGAGATTGACGACCGTGGGCACTGTCGTCTCCGCCGTGAGCTCTAGAGCCAACAATCCGCCATCGAGCGTATAGGTTGCGGTGGCGATCACGCCTCCGGGAAAGCCCTGATCGCCATCGGGCGAGAACAATGTGAAGCGCGTGCCGTGCTCGACATGAGCAGGCACCCAGTTCCTTTTGTCGAAGCCTTCCTTCCCGCCATGCAATGTCGCGCCCGGTTCGTTGGCCGACAATTCATGGGTGACGCCGTCGAGGATAAAGCGCGCCCCGCCAATGCGATTGGCGAAGCGGCCGCAAACGGCACCCGCATAGTCTGGAACACCGCCTGCGACAATCTCGGTGCCGTGCCATTTGACGGAAGCGATGCGTGCACCATGCGGCGACAAGGTGACGACCAAGCCGTCGCCCGAATCGAGAATCACGTGATCATGCTGCGCCACGCGGGACCTCCTCCGGGCCTAGTGATTGTCGCGCGGGATGCCCTTGGTCTTGGCAATGCGCTGGAACTTGACCGCACCCTTCATCACCATGCCTTGCGCAAGCTGATCGACATTGGCGCGGAACAGTTCCTGCCACGGCGTCTGGCTCTCCGGCACATGATAGCCGCCATTGGAATTGAGCTTGGCGCGGCGCTTTTCGAGTTCTTCCTTGGAAATCAGGATATCGGCGGTGCCCTTGTTGAGATCGATGCGGACGCGATCGCCATTCTTCAGCAATGCGAGGCCGCCACCGGCAGCTGCTTCGGGCGAAGCATTGAGGATCGAGGGCGAGCCGGACGTGCCCGACTGGCGGCCGTCGCCGACGCAAGGGAGCGAATGCACACCCTTTTCGATGAGTTGGCTGGGGGCGCGCATATTCACGACTTCGGCGGCACCCGGATAACCCAAAGGCCCGGTGCCGCGCATGAAGAGGATGGTGTTCTCGTCGATACCGAGTTCGGGATTGTCGATATTCTTGTGATAATCCTCAGGACCGTCGAAGACGATTGCCTTGGCCTCGAAGGCATTGGGATCCTTCGGGTTCGAAAGATAGCGGTCGCGGAATTCCTTGGAGATCACTGAAGTCTTCATGATCGCTGAATCGAAGAGATTGCCTTTCAGCATCTTGAAGCCTGCCTGCTTCATGATCGGCGCGTCGTAATCCTTGATGACATCGCGGTTCCAGGAGAACTTGCCCTTGCAATTCTCGCCGATGGTCTTGCCGTTGACCGTCAACGCTCCCTCGTGAATCTGCTTGGCCTTGATCAATTCGGCGACGACTGCGGGAACACCGCCGGCACGGTGATAATCTTCACCCAGATATTCGCCGGCGGGCTGCAGATTGACGAGCAGCGGCACGTCATGGCCGACCTTTTCCCAGTCTGCGACGTCGAGCTGGACGCCGATGTGCCGGGCAATGGCATTCAAGTGGTTGGGCGCGTTGGTCGAGCCGCCGATCGCCGAATTCACCTTGATCGCGTTCTCGAAAGCCTCGCGCGTCATGATCTTGGAGGGCGTCAAATCCTCATGCACCATCTCGACGATGCGCTTGCCGGTCTCGTAGGCCATCTGGCCGCGCTCGCGATAGGGTGCGGGGATCGCCGCATTGCCGGGCAATGTCATGCCAAGCGCCTCGGCGAGCGAGTTCATGGTGTTGGCAGTGCCCATGGTGTTGCAGAAGCCGGTCGAAGGTGCGGAGG
>JAXMCQ010000013.1:0-154923 GCA_046349315.1 Hyphomicrobiales bacterium
AGTGGCACGCGATAGCGTTCAATGGCTAAATCCAGGTGCATGCGGGCTATATAGAACACAAATGGAACTTCGTCAAGATTATTATGAGCACCACCCTACTCTCCCTTCTCCCCGCTTGTGAGGAGAAGGTGCCCCCGGACTCCGGGGGCGGATGAGGGCCGCGACGGGACTACACCAATAATTTCTATCTCAACGAGACTTTCCAAGGCCGCGCGCCGGGGTGCGGATTGCGATACCGCGCCGCCCTTGGCAATCCGACCGTTTGCCTAGCCGAGATACTTGTTGAGGATGGAAATGCCGCCCTCGTTGACCTGTTCCGGCGTCATTTCGTCGACGATTTCGCCATGCGTCATCACATAGAGCCGGTCGCAAACGCGGACGGCGACATCGATCCTTTGCTCGACAAGCAGCAGAGAGGCGCCACGCCGCCGTAATTCCATGAGCGCCTTGACCACGATGTCGACCGCGACCGGCGACAGGGCAACCGATGGCTCATCAAGCAGCAACACCTTTGGGTCAGCCATCAGCATGCGCCCAATGGCGACCATCTGTTGTTCGCCGCCGCTGAGATAGGTGCTCTGCCGATGTCGGTATTTGCGGAGCGCCGGAAAGAGCTCATAGACCGAGTCCAGCAGTTTCTGGACTTTGGCGCGGTCTCTGCGCAGATGCAGGGCGCCAAGGATGAGATTGTCTTCGACGGATTGGTCGAGGAACAACCGCCGGCCCTCCGGCGCAATTGCAGCATGGCCGCGGGCGATACGATGGGCGGGAAGACCTGTCATATCGACGCCGCCGATCCGGATCCGTCCCTGACGCGGCTTCACCCAGCCCATTATCCCGCCGAGTACAGTCGTCTTGCCAGCACCATTCGGCCCAAGAAGCGCAACGGCCTCACCGGCGCCGACATGGAGCTTAACATCGCGCACGACGTCGAAACGACCGTAGCCGGCCGAGAAGTTGTCGACTTCAAGTATGGGAGTCCTGGCGTCCATCATTCGCCCAGATAAACCTGACGGACAGTGGGATTGGCGCGGACTTCATCCGCTGATCCAGTCAGTATGATCTCGCCGGCATTGAGTACCGTTACCCGGTCGCAAAGCGGGAAAAGAAATCGCGTTTGATGCTCGATGATGATCATCGTGACGCCCCGCTTCTTCAGACTCGCCAGAATTTCGGCGAGGTGATGAACCTCTTTGGCCGAAAGCCCGGTTGCCGGCTCGTCCAGCACGATGATATCCGGTGCGGCAACGCAGACCGAGGCGAGCTGCGTGAGCTGTTCGATGCCATGCGGCACGTCACCCACATGGCGGTCGCTCCAGTGCGCCGCACCGACCAGGGCCAGGGCATCACGCGCATTGCGCTGCATCTGGCGACCATCCCGCCGTGCCGATGGCAATAGCGACCACAGCGCAGACCTCAGCTCGATGCGGGGCACACTATGGTAGAGCCCCACCATCGTGTTATCGGCAAGGCTGAGTTCATGCACCAGTTGGGCGGCCTGGAACGTGCGCCGAAACCCGAGACGCGCCCGCGAGATCGGAGCTTGCCCTTCGACCCTTTGGCCTTTGACCAGAACTTGCCCCTCATGCGGCGTGAGACGCCCCGAGATCACATTGGCGAGCGTACTCTTGCCCGAACCGTTGGGGCCAATGAGCCCGTGAATATCGCCTCTTCGTACCGTGAGATCGATGTTGTTCAGGACTTTCGGGCCGACGCCATAGCCAAACCCGATGCCCTTGCATTCCACAACGATGTCGTGGCCTTCGCCCAAACGAACGGGAATAGCTGCGGCTTCGTTGACGGCCTCCCCAGCCGCCTTTTCCGCTTCCGCGAGAACGCGTTCATCGCGCTCGCCAGCTTTATTGGAGAAGCGCTGCAGCAAATTGCGAACGGCCCCAACGGCGCCGCCCGGCAACAGCGTGACGGCCATGATCGATAATGCCCCGTACAGGATCTCCTGCATCCAGGGATTGATACTGACGAGGTTGGGGAACAACGAAACAAAGGCGGCGCCGATCACGGGCCCGAGCGTGGTGTTCACGCCCCCGATCAGCACCATGACCAGGACGTTGAGCGACACCGCCCAATCAAACTCGCCGGGCGAGACGACGCCGAGGAAAGAGAATAGCCAGCCGGCAACACCGGCCATTGCCGCGGAAAGGCCGAAAAAGGCAACCTTGATCGTAGAGACCGGCACTCCCGCCGCCTCCGCATAGGGTTCAGCATCGCGGATCGAGAGCAGCACCGGGTAGAAAGGCGAGCGGCGAATGTTCCATACCAGCGCCAAGCAGAGGAACAGGACGCCCATAACGCACCACACCACCGACGTGCCGAGCGCCGAAAGAGCCGATGGAAATCGTGGGAAGGCCGGCCCCAGCATGCCCTGCAGCCCGCCGGTGATTTGCTGCATATTCGTCGCGATGACCGTCAGCACGAGCGTGAAAATGAAGGTCGTGATCGCGAAGTAAAGCCCCGATACCCGCAGTGACGCGGCACCGACCGCCACACCGATCAAGCCGGATGCCAGGATAGTGAGCGGCAGCAGCAAGAAGACGTTCCAGCCGTATCGTGCATTCAGAATGGTGGTCAGATAAGCGCCTATGGCAAAGAAGCCCCCCTGCCCGAGCGAATAAAGGCCCAGCATGCCCACGGCCATGTCGAGGCTGATCGCGAGAATGCCGAAAACGGCGGCCACCAATACCAGGCTTTGGATATGCAGATTGGAGTGCGCAACATAGCTCGTGAATGCGACATAGGCGATGATGACGAAAGCCGCGGCGATGAGGATCGGTCCTCGGCGTTTTGTTTTGGCCGCTACGCTTGGCGTTGGGGAGGATGAGTGCATGTCCCGCACGTCTTCACGCCTGCGCAACTGATGGCCGCACCAAACGCATCAAGGGGCTGCTTGAACTGAACAGGCCACGCGGCGAGATGATGAGGATGACGACCAAAACGAGAAATGGGAACCAGTCAGAAGCCTGCGAGTTGATGAGCGCGTTCGCGCCTTCGGCACATATGCCGAGTATGATGCCTCCGAACATGGCAGCGACCGGCTTCTCGGTGCCGCCGCCGATCATCATGGCGATAAAGCCGAAGGTGCCGAACGTACTTCCAAGATAGGGATTGGCGAAGGTTGATGGCCCGATCAGGAGACCCGCGATTCCGCCAAACAACGCCGAGACGATGAATGCGGCGATCGCCACCGCCGTCGTATTAGCTCCGATCGCCTCCGCCATATCCGGATCGACCGCCGTCGCCATGCCGAGCTTTCCGAAGAAGGTCCTGCGGCGCACGACCTCAAACGCGATCGTCAACACGATCGCAACCAGAATGGCGAGCACTTGCTGTCCATTCAGGACCGCGTTGCCGATGGGCACACGGACTCCTACAAGGAGCTGAGGAAAGCTTTGCGAGGTCGGACCCCAGATCAGCGCGGCGGCGTTCTCCAAGATCACCGCGAAACCGAGCGTCGAAACGAGCCAGCCGAAGCTGAACCGATTGACAATCAGAATCGGGCGGATGGCTATGAGATAAGAAAGCACACCGAGAGCGCACGAGGCCGACAGACCGGCGATCATTGCGAACCAGACGGGCACACCGGCTGACGACATCACCGCGGTGAGCATGACGGTGACCATCATCAAAGGGCCTTGAGCAAAATTGATGGTCCGCGTCACGTAGAACGTGATCGCAAGCGCCATGGCGATGAGGCCGTAGACGCATCCGATTGCCACACCGCTCAGCAGAAACTGCATCGGCACAATCCCCCCACCACAGCCGCCATCTCCACCTCAACTCGCACCGGTGGTGCTGCGCCGATCAGGTCGACTCTTTGATTCATTCTTGACCGCCCCTGCAGGGCAAGAGCGATGAAAGTTTCTTGGAAGTAATCGAGAGGCAACGCAAGCCGCGAGAGGTTAGCGCAGCTGCTATAACTGCTATAATGATGTTGGCATTCGAGCCTAAATCTCCTCATCTTTCAATGCCTTAGGCCCGCCTTCGGAACCGGCGTTGCGTTTGACAAGTCATTTTGTTCCCCAGCACATTGGCGAGAACCGGCGGCGCATTGAGATAATCATCTCCGCTGCCGGATTCGGCTGTTGTCCAACTCTCCACAGGGATGGGTACCGGCAATCATGTCTGATGGGAGGTTACTAGTGAACAAACAACTGAAATGGGCTCTCGCCCTAACGGCGCTCGCCGCAGTCGCCAGTCCGGTCGCCGCGCAAGACGAATATCTTGTCGGTCTCATTGCCGGCACGACAGGCGCTTATGGTGCAGTCGGCATCGCGGTCGTCAATGGATCGCAGATGGCTGTTGACGAAATCAACGCCGCTGGCGGCGTGAACGGGCACATGCTCAAGCTCGACGCCAATAACGACGACGCTTCAGCTACTCTTTCCGGCCAGCACTACGCGCGGCTGATGTCGGACGGCGCCATCGTTATTGCCGGTTCCCCCGACACCGGACCGACAACGGCACAATTGGCCGAGCGCTATCAATTCCCGACCATCGGTGTCGTCGATGACGGCGGACTAACGATCTATACGCAAGGCCCCGACGGACCGCCGAATGCGTGGGCCTGGAGTTTCGGACTTAACACCTTCGCCTGGGGCGAGAAGATCGGCGAGCACGCCCTAAAGCATTGCCCGGACGGCCGGCTTGCCGTTCTTCATGATCCCTCGACTTACGGCCAGGGCGGCCTTTACGGCATCCAGATCGCCTATAACAAGGCGGGCAAGAAAGTGGAGATGGACCATACCATCACCGAAAATTGGTCGACGGGTGCGACGGCCGGTCTGATGCCGGAGGTCGAAGCGATCAAGGCCGCCGGACTCAAATGCGTGGTTGTGTGGCTGACGCCGCAGGATCAGGCGGCGTTCGCACAAGACCTGCAGACTGCCGGTTACGAAGTGACCATGTATGGTAATGACGTGACCAATGCGGATAACACATTTTCCTCGCTCGCCGGAAAGCTCGGCAATGGCTTGATCACCGCCGCGCTGACGACCGAGCTCTTCCCCAATGAACGCTTGCTCGCCTGGCAGAAAAAATACCGCGAGCGCTTCAACCTGGAACCCAGTCCGTTCGCCGCAGGCAGCTACGACAGCATCATGATGCTGAAGCAGGTGATCGAGAAAGCCGGCTCGACCGCGCCGGCCGATCTGCAAAAGGGATTCAACTCGGTGCAGAACTTCGACGGCCTCACCGGAACGCTCAGCTTCAGCGAGCAAGACCACCTGACGATCGACGCGGATCAGATCACGCTCGTGAAATACGACGCCGCTAGCGACAAGTGGGTGGAACTGAAGGACTAAGTATCCAAGCCAGTTCTGGCTATTGGGAGGTCGCCCGGAAGGGCGGCCTCTTTCTATTTACACATGCGGCCGCCGAATTATCGATCAGAGCGTTACAGCCCAGGCCTCAGGTACCAGTCTATATCCGCTGCCCTGTGGCACGACATGGGCAAAGCCCGGCAAATGCACGTGTCCGCCAGTTACGAGAACTCGCCCTGAAGCGGCGTGTTTGAAAATCTTATGCCGGCTCTCCACCGCTTTTGGCTCGCTAATGTCGAACTCGCTTGTAACTCCCGGTACCGGGATCTGGATTTCGGGGACGTGGACCGTGTCACCCCAGATGATCAGTGTTTCACCAGCCGAGTCGATCTGATAGCCGGAATGGCCAGGAGTATGGCCTGGCATATGCAATTGCGTGATCCCAGGGACAACTTCGCCACCACGCGTTTTTCGAAACCGCCCCTCATAGGTCGACAGCACCATATCGGCTGGCTTCAGATAAGGCGTGGCGGCCGGGACGGATCCATCCCGCAATGCCGGGCTCGACCAGAAGTCAAAATCCTCCTCGTGCACGATGACCTCAGCGCGGGGAAAGAGCGGTTCGCCGTTTCTATCGACCAGCCCGCTTGAATGGTCGGGATGGATATGAGTGAGCAAGACGGCATCGATGTCTTGGGGCTTGAAGCCGGCTTCCTGCAGATTTTCCGGCAACAGGCCCATCGAATAGATCGTGGTCGAGCCGCCGCCCGCATCGACGAGCACGGTCTTCCTGCCTATTTCCACAACGAAAGCATTGACCGTGATGCGCGGTTCTGGCGGCCCGAAGGCGTCGCGCAGAAGCTCCTGCATCTCGGCCTTTGTTGCGCCGCGCATGATGGCAAGCGGCATATCGAGAAAGCCATCGTTGATGACCGTCACCAACGCGTCTCCGACCCGACGCCGGTACAACCCCGGCCTCTGTTTTGGCTGGCTCTCTCCCATCAGTTCCTCCCATCCGAGGCTAGCGTTGTTTTCCCTCGAAAATACCTCAGACGGACCGGGCAGGAGCAGACGATTTTTGGATAACTGCTATGTAAGGCATATGGGAAAGCGGCGTCAGGACGAAGGCGCCGAGGCTGTTTGGAGATACCGAGCCGGTCCCGGCAGTAGACCACCTGGACAGCGAACGCCTCGTTGAGCTCCCTGAAGTGCTGGCGTCGCGGTGAACGCGCCGCGATGGGCGCAGCCAATCGACGTCCCTGCCGTAGATTCGATCACAGCGTCGCGCATCTCAACTTGCTCCCTTTGCGGCATTCTCGACTTCGAGCCTGCCCTGTCGCTTGCCATCTTCCGGAACGAACTCTCCGGCTCGGTCGACAATTTTCGACCAGGAGGCAAGGATCAAATCAGGCGCGTCGGGTCCATTGCCAACGAATGTTCCCGGGGTCAGCGTCACATGGGCCGCCTCGAAGGAACCCGCTCCGGCGCATAATATGGTTCGCGTCGGTGCGTTCTCGCCGACCAGGACCAGCACTCCGGGACTCACGCTGCTGGGCTTCAGCATATCAAGCTCATTCTGCGGCAGAAGGCCTTCGAGCATCTGCGTTGCCGCGGTCGGTGCGATGCAGTTGACGCGGATATTGTTGCGTGCACCCTCCAGTGCAAGCGTCTGCATCAGGCCCACCAGCGCCATCTTGGCGGCGCCGTAATTCGACTGACCGAAATTTCCATAGAGGCCTGAGGATGACGTCGTCATTACGATGCGGCCGTAGTTCTGCGCGCGCATGTGATCCCACACGGCCTTGGTGCAGTTCACCGAACCCATCAGGTGCACCTCGACCACCAGACGAAAATCGGCAAGGTCCATCTTCGCAAAGGTCTTGTCGCGGAGAATGCCGGCATTGTTGATAAGGATGTCGACACGACCCCAACGCGCGACGGTTTGGGCGACCATTCCCTTCACCGCCTCGAAATCAGTAACCGATGCGGCGATTGCAATCGCCACGCCCCCTGCCGCCTCGATTTCAGCTGCGACGGCATCGGCCGCAGTTTGTGTGAGGTCATTCACCACCACGCGCGCCCCGCGGCTGGCGAGCAACAATGCGTGTTCGCGACCAAGGCCACTACCTGCGCCCGTGACGATGGCGGCCCGCCCCGAGAGATTGATCATCAGACCCTTTCCTTCACGTACGGCATTGCGCCCGTTCCAAAGGCGAGCCAAACCACATTTTGATGAACTCTAGAAGCCCGGATCTTGCTTGTTTCGGAACGCTGCTAGACCCTTTGCCAGGTCGACACCGCGAATTTGCTGCTCGAATCTCTCGAGTTCTGAACGGATGCGCGCCGCGCGTGTCTCGTCTCGGTTCGCCTGCCGTGTCAGTGTCTTAATGTGCCGAATGGCCTCGGAGCTGCGCCGGCAGATATCGCGGGCAATTTCCTTCGCCCGCTCCATCAAACGCTCTCTTGCCACGACCTCGTTGATCAAGCCCCAGTCCTTCAGCATTTCCGCGTCGACGAGCGATGCGGTGTAGAAAAGCTGGGCGGAATGCGACGGCTTTATTCGCTCGGCCAGTCTCACTGTCGCCCCACCGGCAGGCACGATGCCGTATTTGGCATGTCCATCGCCGATCTTCACACCCTCTGCGGCGATGATCATGTCGCAGGCGAGAAGCAGCTCCAGCCCCCCGGCGACGGCCACCCCGTTCACAGCGCCGATGACTGGCACGGGCATGTCCTCGACCATCTGGATGACGTCCTGGTTGTAACGCAGCGTGTCGAGCAACTTCGTCCCGCCGGCTTTCATCAGTGTTTCGAACTCAATGAGATCGCCGCCCGCACAGAAGGCGCGCCCGGCGCCAGTCAAGACTACAACGCGCAGCCCCGGGAGATCCGCCACGGCACGGAGTTGGCGTTCCAGCGAATGCATCATTGCCTCGGAAGTGGCGTTCAGACTGTCGGGCCGGTCGAGGGTCAATGTTGCGATGCCGTCCTCAAATTCGAGCCGGACGCACTCTGGAGCCTGCTCGACGCGGCCACTCACGACATAGGTCTGGGGCAGCGGCCTCAGGGTTTCTTCGAGTTCTGCGATCTGGCTATCCGCCGCCCCTGAAAGTATCACCTCGACAAGCGTGCGCTTCTGCCCGTCTGTCGCGACATCGACAGTGGCCGATGCGGTGCTTCCGCAAATGCGCTCGACCTCGAGCCGGACTTTCTCCTTGATCGCCAGGTCGCGCAGAGCCGGCTTGAATATCTTTCCGACGGCCGTCACCGGAAGAGCCTCGATGGCGAGCACGCTCTTCGGGCGGGCGGGCGGTTCATGGACGTGCCTGTCGAGGTAAGCCTCCAACGCCACAATGTCGACCTCAGTACCAGGGATCGGCACGACGAAGAGCGCCGGTACTTCACCGGCATACTGGTCGGGCATGCCGACAGCGGCGCTGATCTGCACGCCGGGAAACTGGTTCGCCACATCCTCGATCGCTGCCGGATCGATATTGTGCCCGCTCCTGATGATCAGATCCTTCTCGCGGCCGGTCAGGACAAGCCGCTCGTCCTTGGTCAGGTAACCGACATCGCCGGTGGTGAGCCAGCCGTCGTCAGCCAGCGTGCCGATATTGTGGGAGGGATCGACATAGCCGGGAAAGACCTGGGGGCCGCGCACTTGAACGAGGCCGGTCTCGCCGGGTGTGCAAGCTTCGTTATCCGCGGCGCCAAGCCGGACGATCCGCGTTTGCGAGTAAGGAGCGCGAAAGCCGACACTTCCCGCAATCGGCGTGCCCCGACCCGGATTGAAGGCGATGGCGGCCGCCGTCTCGGTCATTCCGTAAGTTTCGAATAGGCGAATTCCGGTTGCCGCCTCGAACCTCTCGCCGACCGCTTTGGGCAGTACCGCGCCGCCGGTTACCGCCATCCTTACCGAGGAGACGTTTGTTCCCGGCTTCCAACTGCTCGTCACCGCCGCAATCGAGGTGGGCACGCCGCCGACGACAGTGGCGCCGAAGCTTTCCACCAATCGCCAATAGGCCTCGATGACCGCCGGCGGCCGCAATCCCCAGGGCGACGGCACAAGGATCTGTCCGCCAGCCGCGAGCACGGAAAGGCCGACCGTCATCGTCCCGCCGACATGAAAGAACGGGAAGCCGTTGATGACGACGTCGTGCTCGTCATAGCCAAACACCTGCGCGAAGCCGAAGGCGGCATGGATCTGGTTGCCGTGGGTGAGTTGCACGAGCTTCGGCCGGCCCGTCGTGCCGCCAGTGTGAAACAGCGCGCATACCGTATCGCGATCCGCCGACGGTTCGAAGTCGAGCCCCTCGGTCCGGCATTGGGCCAGCGCCGCGGCGAGATCGCGGTATCCTCCACGCCCCTCGCCGTCTCCGCCGATGACGAGAACCTCGGCCAGCGTCGGCACAGCCTCGATCACGCATTCTGCCTTCGCCCAGCACGTCTGGTCCAGGTCATGCGCGGGCAGCACAAGGACGGTCGCCTTCTCCGCATTCAAGAGATCGATGATCGCGTCGCGGCTCAACAGGTAGTTCAGCGAACTCGCAACACCCGCCACCTCCGCACCGAGCAGCAATGCCGGAACTTCCGGGAGCGTCGACGACAAGAAGGCGACGACGCCTTTTCCCGGCGCGATACCGAGCCCGCGAAACATATTCGCCGCGCGGGTTATATCGGCGAGGAATTCGCGATGGGTGAGCGAGCAGCCGATATCAGTGGGATCCGGCGAGCGCAGCACGGTAAGCGCCTTACGCTCGCCGCCATGCTGGGCCGTGGCGAGGAAAAGGTCGTAGAGATTGTGCGCGGTGACGAGGTCGTCATAGGGACGGGTCTCGATCGCAACGACATCGGCGATCGTTCTCACGTCCATGACGGGACGCGTGGTCTTGAGCACGCGCTGCATCAGTGGACCGCCGCATACATGATCGTCTCCTCGTCGGCCCTGTGGCCCTCGAACTCCTCGACGATACGGCCCTGACGGCACACTAGGATGCGATCGGAAAGCTGCAGGACCTCCGGCAAATAGGACGAGATCACCATCACCGCGATACCCTGGTCCGCGAGATGGTTGATAAGCTGGTGGATTTCGGCGATTGCGCTGACGTCGACGCCGCGAGTCGGCTCATCGAAGATGATCAGCTTCGGTTTCTGAACCAGAGCCTTGGCGACGACAACCTTCTGCTGATTGCCGCCGGACAATTCGATAACACGCGCATCGGCATTGATCGCCTTGACATTCAATCGCGTGACCCATTCCTTGCCCATCGCCCGCATCTCGCTCATGCTGACTGTCACAGACTTGGCCTGGGCGCCGGCCATGGCTGCGAGATAGATGTTCTCGGCGATCGACATGGTCTCGAAGAAGCCTTCGATCTTGCGGTCCTCGGTCACGTAGATGATGCCGTCGCGAACCGCCGGACGCGGCACCCGATAGCGCACCGGCCGTCCATTGAGTCGCACCTGACCGCCATGGAAAAGATCGCGCTTCAGCACGCCGGCGACAACCTTGGCGGCTTCGGTGCGGCCCGAGCCGATAAGGCCGAACACACAAGTGATCTGCCCGGCGAAGATCGAGAATGATGTGTTGCGTACCACGTTGCCCATGGACAGGTTCTGTACGCTCAACACCTTTTCTCCCGCTGGGCGCACGCTACGGTCCTTGTTCGACCCGTAAAGCTCGCCGGTGAGCGTGCGGCCCACCATGGCACGCACGATCTTCTCGCGGTCGAAGGCCGCCGTGACGTCGGTCACCACATGCTCACCGTCGCGCATGACGGTGATGCGGTCGGCGATGGCGAGCGCTTCCTCCAAGGCGTGGCTGATGAAGATGATCGAGACGCCGCGAAGCTTCAGGCGTTTGACGAGCGAGAAGAATTGATGCTTCTCCTCGGGCGTGAGCGTCGCCGTTGGCTCGTCAAAAATGATCACCTGGGCATTGTGGTGAACCGCCCGCGCGATCTCGACCATCTGCTTCTGGCCGGCGCCAAGGCTCAATACAGTCGCCGTCGGGTCAACGGGAAAGTTGAGCGACTGGAGGAACTGCTGGCCTGCAATGTAGATGCCGCGCAAGCGGTGGAAGCGCTTGTCGTCGGTCAGATAGATGTTCTGCGCGACGGTGAGCGAAGGCACCAGGCTCGTCTCCTGGTAGACCATCGCAATGCCGCGTTTCAGCGCCTCCGACGGCGAGCGGAATTCTGCCCGCGCTCCGTCTATCCAAATCTCTCCCGCCGTGGGCTGGACGACCCCGGCGATCATCTTGGTCAATGTCGACTTGCCTGCGCCGTTCTCACCGAGCAATGCATGCACCTCGCCGCGGTGAAGCGTGAAGGAAACGTCCTTTACCGCCGCGACACCGCGATACTCCTTCGTCGCTTTGCGGATATCGACGATCGGCGTCACGCTTGGGTGCCTCCCAGAGTCGTGCCGGGAAGCGATACGACGATGCCGTCGCCGCGCGCGGCGACGAAAATCTGCCCGTCGTGCTCGGTAATACCGGTCACGCCATGCGTGCGGCCGTCGGCGCGGCTCTGTAGGCTGGCCCGCGGCTGAAACGCCAGGTCGAGCTTCACGCACAGGCCGGCCGACATGGTCGGCGCCCATGGCTTGAGGAGGCCTAGATGTTTCACGCCTCCGCCCTGAAGCGACTCATAGAAGCTGCGACCGGATCGAAGTTTCGGTGCCACCCAGAATGCCTGGGGCACCTCAGCCATCATGCGCTTGCGGTAGGCTGGCTCCCGCAACACGAACTCGACGAGCTGGCTACGCGGCGCAAAAAGCGCCAGCCAATATCCATCCGTGGCAGGAGCGATCCGGCAGGGATAGGCCGGGAGGTCGGCATAGAGCACCTTGAGCCCGGTGCTGTCGATCCGGACAAGCTGGTGCTTCCAGGCCTCGGAGAAAACCGGCCCCTCGGGGTCCAATGCCAGGCCGGCCGGCCAAGCGAGACCTTCGGCGAGCCGCGTGAATGTCCCGCTTTCGAGGTCGAGGCGCCAGACACTGCCGGAAGCATTGCGCTCAAGGAGGTCGCGCTGCCAATCGGCGGGACCATTCTTTGCCGAACCGTTCGCGAGATAGAGTTGAGCGCCTGTGCCGGCCAGCGCAGTGATGCAGGCAAGCGATTGGTGTTTGTAAAGGCGTCCCTCGAAGTGGCCACCCTTGACCGCGATCTCGCCAGTGGCAAGCGCGATGGCGAGGCCGCCTTCGCCGATCGAAGCCAGGCTCAGGATTTCCGAATCGTATTCGCTGCGCTTGCGCCAGTGGCCCTTGTCAAAGCGATGGATCGCCGCTCCGCAAGATGCCAGGAGTTCGCCCAAAACCACTGCAAGACTGTCGACGCCGGCAAGCGGAAAGCGCGCCGCGGCTTCATCGAGCGCACGGTTCGGCCTGAGCGCCCCGTCGAGCGGCGGCACGGTGACCGCGGCTTCTCCGCGGCCGAACAGATTGTCAAAAGCGCGGGAGAATTCGGCGATCATGCCCGGCCCCAATAGGATTGCTGGCCCGTCCAACCAGCATCGACGCCCGAGAGCTTCAGTCGGCCAACTCGGTTGTTCAGGATGCCGCCAATATAGAGGTATCCCTTGTGCTCCCGCATGGAGGTGATCATCGGGTGACTTTCGCCGCCGAGATCCCACAATGTCTCAATGATCCGTCCCGTCTCATCAAAACGTACGACGCAGCCCGTATTGATGTTCGGATACATCCATTCGTCCGGCGCGATGCGGCGTGCCATACGCTTGCGAAAGCCCGGCATCTTCAGCGCCAGATCGAGGGCCGGCGTGCGCATGCCGACCAATGCCAGCCAGTAGGTGCCGTCGGAGGCGCGGTTGATATTATCTGGATAGCCCGGCAAGTCGGCGACCACCGGCTCGACTTGCCCCTGCCTCGGCCCGTCGAACCAATAGCGGCTGACCCGGCAGCCCCAAGTCTCCGCGAACAGGAATGACTGGCCATCGTGCGTCATACAGATACCATTCGGGAAGAGGAGATTCTTCAATACCGTGCGCGTCACTCCGGTTTTTGGATTGAAACAGATGATACGGCCGTTGCCCCGCGACTCCAGGCAGTCGACCGGCCATTCATGCATTTCGTACCGGACGGTCGCCTCGCTGAAGAAGACGCGCCCGTCGGGAGCGATGTCGAGATCGTCGGCAAGTCGCAATCGCGAATCGTCGATCACCGAAAACCAGGAACGATTTGTCTCGTCGGTGAGTTTCTCGATCTGGCGCTCGCGCGTGATGCGGTAGAGCCCCATGCCGCCGATACAGCACAATAGCGATCCGTCGCGTGCGAAAGCCATGCCGAGCGGCCGTCCACCGACATGGGCGAAGACTTCCTGCTGTGAATAGTCGGGCGCCTTGAAGCGCACGATATCGCCGGTGCGGTTGCCGACATAGATATTGTCGTCTTCGTCGAGAATGACGTCTTCCGGCCCGTCGATCCGGTTGAGCCCGATCGCCTCGACCGGCCGCAACCGGTCGTTCAGCGCGTATGGCGATTCTCCCTCGGTTGCCGGTGCGGGCGGCAGTTCCGCATAGGTCGGCGACACATAGACCTTCGAGAGAAACTTGTGCCGGTTCTTCAGCCAGCGCACGTCGATTGCGACTGCCGCCAGAAGAACCATGCCGAGCAGCAATGAGCTGCCGCCTCTGGTGACGCCAAGGCGCACCAGCCCGTTGACCATGATCATGACGATGATCGAGCCGATGATTGCCTTGGCCGCGGAGCCGCGACCGCCGCCGAGACTGTTGCCCCCCAGCACTGCGGCGGTCAGGGCCGCGATTTCTAGTCCGACGCCGGTATCGGCGCCGGCGCCGCCCAGGCGCGATGCGAAGAGCAGCCCGGCAAGCGCACTCAGCGTTCCCGACACGACGTAGGTCGCACAGATGACGCGGCGCACCGAAATGCCGACATTATGCGCTGAGCGCCGCGAACCACCGGTTGCGAGCACATGCCAGCCGGCCCGCGACCGGGTCAAAACAAGGTGCGCAACTACTGCAACGATCGCAGCGACCACGACACTGAACGGAAGTCCCAGGGCATATCCCTCGCCGAGATAGTACCAGACGTCGGAATCAACGAAGGCGGCGGCGATCGCGACTGAGTATTTCAGGAGCAGCATGTCGACCACTGCCCTGACGATGATCAATGTAACGAGCGTGGTGAGGAAGGCACGCAGGCGCAGATAGCCGACCAACACGCCATTCACCAGGCCGACTGCGGCGCCGCAAGCCAAGGTGCCGACGATGACCGCCGCCACGGGCCATTCCGCTACATTAAGCAGAGCGAGCGCGACAATATTGCCGAGTGCGAAGGTGGACCCGACACTCAAATCGATGCCACCCGCCACCATGACGATCATCAGCGCCAGGACGATCAAGGCAAACTCGCCCCATTGGCGCATCAGACTCGAGATGCTCGCGGGGCCGAAGAAGTCGGGTATCAATGATCCAAATACGAGTGCGACCGCGAGAAGGATGAGTAGCGGGATCGCATTGTCGACCCAGCGCTTGGTCAGGATCTCGCCAAGGAGGTGATCCGGCACGTATCGATAGCGCCAGCGCGTGATCCTGTCTGATACAGCCATACTTCTCTGCTCGGATCGCAAGTGCGGAGCGAGCGGCTTCGCCGCCCGCGACTCTGCGGATGAATCAGTTCTTGGCCGGAAGATCCCAACACGACGCCGGCGTCATGTTGTCCTTCGTCAGGAAGGTCAGCGGCGTGAACAGCGTGGTCTTGGTCGTGCCGGCCGGCTGTTTCAACTGTAGCAGCTGCTTGATCATGGTCGCCATGTCTCGTGCCTGGCCCGGGACGAAATAGACAACCACTTCGGAATAGGTGCCGTTGGCGAGACCATCGCAGGCCATCCGGTTGCCGCCGCCCTGGGTCAGCAGGTAGACATTTTTGCCGGATTCCTTGATTGCCGCCGCGGTGCCGACGTCCATGACGTCCCAGAAGCCAGTGATGGCGCAGAGGTCCGGGTTCTGCTGGATGACGGTCGCCGCGATGTTCTTGGCCTTGGTCGCATCCCAATCGGCCGCCTGGTTCGAGACGAGTTGGATTTCAGGGTGCTTCGACAGGACGTTGTTGATCCCTTGCATCTGGTAGATGCTCGCCGCGGCCGTCAGCACGCCCTGGGTGATTGCCACCTTGCCGCTGCCACCATTGGCCGGCGAGCATTTGTCGACCAGGCGCTGGCCAATCCGCTCACCCATGCCGACATAATCGGCGCCGACGAAGACATCGGTCGAGTAGCTTGAGCGCATGTTGACTTGCACGACATAGATGCCCGCCTCCTGCGCCTTCTTCAGCAATCGCGCGTAGGATTGGACGTCCGGATTGTGCACGACGATCACATCGGGCTTCTCCGAGATGAGCGACGTGATCGCCTGAGCGCCGGCATCGGTGCTCCAATTGGGATCGCGAATCTCAAAGGTGACGCCGAGCGGTTCCAGCGCCTCTTTGAGGCCGGTGGCCCAGCCCTCGGTCAGATCGAAGCCCATGGCCACCGGCACATAGGCCACCTTCTTGCCGGTGAACGAGTCGTAATATGGTGCGCGCGTCGGGTCGTCGATACCCTCCTGCGCCACTGCGGCACCGGCCGATAGTGCAAGAGCCGCTGCAATTATGCTTGTCTTGATCAGCTTCATGTTTCTCCTCCCATTGAGAACAAGTCTAGATGTCCCCCTGTTGAGCAGTCTGCTCGTCCCGGGGGTTAAGGATCGTGTCGATCACGATCGCGGTTAGTAGGATGATGCCCTTTATGACGTTCTGGACGGTGTACTGGATGTCCATGATCGTCATGCCGTTGAGCAGAACACCGATGAGCAGCGTGCCGACGATCACGTTGCGGATGCTGCCTTTGCCGCCCGAAAGACCGATGCCGCCCAGCACGACGACCAGGATCACGTCATAGACATAGGTCGAGATAGCCAGGCGCGTATTCATGCTGGCCACCGAGGCGGCCGTGACGATGCCGGCTATGTAACCGATCAGCGACGAGAGAACATATTGCAGGACGATGATCGGGCGCGCCGGAACGCCGGCAATCCGTGCAGCCAGGAGATTGTCCCCAATCGCGCGCAGGTAACGGCCCGAGCGCGCATGGCGCAGAAAAAGATATCCGACCAGGCAGACGGCAGCGAAGACGAAGATCGGGACCGGAATGCCGAAGAGCTTGCCCTGGCCGAGCCACAGGATCTGTCGCGCCGAGTCGGGCATGTAGACGACGTCGAGATCGAAGAGGAAGTAGCGGCCGAAACCGTAGACCAGCGTGCCCATGGCGAGCGTCGCAAAAATCGCAGGCACCTCGACATAGCCGACCAGCCATCCATTCACCGCGCCGATGAACAGGCTGAAGGCAAGTCCGATAGCAAGGGCCTCTGCCAAGGGCATGCCGCTCTCGATCAAGAACAGCGTCCAGGCTACCGACACGGCCATCAACGAGACTAGGGACAGGTCGATGCCACGGCCGATCACCACCAGGCCCATCGCTACGCCGAGGATTCCCAGGATGGAAACGCTGCGCACGAGGTTGAGGATGTTGTCGGCCGTCAGGAAGCCTGGCAGTGCAACCGCAAATAGAAGACACAGCAGCAACGCCAGACCGAAGACGATGCGCTCCTGGCTCAGACCGGCGAAGACCTGCATTCTGCCCCCTCCCACGGGCCGAACACATCGACCTCGATGTCGATGGCGGGAGGGGAAGGCTATCCGGGCTGCCCGCGAAATTCTTTTCCGATGGCGCAGCAGTCTTGCCTGAGCGTGCAGTACTTGCTCCGCAGCGGGCATATGGGCTAGAAGCTAAGGGTTCCAGAAGTTGAAGCCGTGAGCGAGACGGATCGAGTTTCGCGAGAAAAATGGCCGGCTCAGGACATGTTACCAGGGGTGGGAGGAACCCATGGATCTCGTCTTCTCAACGGACGACTATGTTCAGTCTCAACGCTACTCGGCCTGGCGCGACGCCATTTGCGACGTTTACGTGCACGTCGATGTCGCGGCCGTCGATCCGGAACGGTATCGCGGCTTTATCCGCGAGGCCAAGTTCGGCGAGGTGGTGCTGACCGACATCCTCCTGTCGGAGCAGCGCATCAGGCGTAACAACCGCCATATCTCCAAGCTGGACAAGGAGTGTTACTACATTCAACTCCTGCACAAGGGTAATGTCAGCGTCCTCCAGCGTGGCGAGACACACAGGTCGAATCCGGCGCGCGGCGCGATTTTTTCTGCGACCGAGGAGTATGAGCTTTATCCCCAAGGTGAAGTGCGCTCGTTCTATCTCGAGCTCCCGCGCGATGAGTTTGCGCAGCGCTTCCCGCGGGAGCGAATTCCGGTCTCCGCGTCGCTCAACACCGCACAAGGGCTTGGGCGCATTGCCACCGAGTTCTGCGCTTCGCTGGCGACAGAAGGCTCGAAGCTTGATGACCCCTTGCGCGCTGGCCTCGGCAACCAGTTGATGGATATGCTTGCCTTCGCGCTGTTGACCTCGGAAGGCGATATGCCGGCGGCCGAAAGCTCGGTGAAGAAGGCGCGTCTCATGCACGTGCAGCAATGGATCGAGGCGCATATCAGGAACGCCGATCTCTCGCTTGAGAAGATCGCGAGCGCCAATGGCATGTCGCTTCGTTATCTGCATGCCCTGTTCGAGGGCTGCGAGATGTCGGTTTCGGAATGGATCTGGAACCGCCGCCTGCAACTCGCTTATGACGGCCTCGCAAGGGGCGGCGGCCGTTCGATTACTTCCATCGCCTTCGACCACGGCTTCAACAGTTCGGCGCATTTCAGCACGATGTTCAAACGCAAATACGGGCTGTCGCCCAGAGATATTGCCCGGCGCACCCTGTAGCGATCAGCTCACCAGCAATGCTGCGTGTAGATTTAGAACCGAAACTTCGCTAAACCCATGCCCATGAAGGCGGGGCAATAAATCGTGTCCATCTTGCGCATGCTTGTGGCGCGAATTTTGCTGTCCTTGCTGACCCTACTGCTCGTTTCCATCATCATCTTTGCGATTATCGAAGTGCTGCCCGGTGATGTTGCGACGCGCATACTCGGACGCGACGCAACGCCCGAAGCCATCGCGACATTGCGCGAGAAGCTCAATCTCAACGACCCTGCAATCATCCGCTATTTCAGTTGGCTTGGCGGCATGGTCCAAGGTGATTTTGGCAACGCCCTCACAAGTTCGCGTCCGATCAATGAAATATTGGCACCGCGGCTCTACAACACTCTACTTCTCTCGATCTATGCATTCATCATCTATATTCCGCTGTCGCTCATACCGGCATTGATCCAAGCCTCGCGCCGCGACCAGGAAGTCGACCATGCCATCTCGGTGGTCAACCTCGTCTTCTTGTCGATTCCCGACTTCCTCTTGGGAACGCTTCTGCTGGTCCTCTTCAGCGTCGCCCTGCCCCTGCTCCCGGCAGTTTCGCGGGTCGACGGCGATTCTTCGGCACTGCAATATCTGCGGGCAATGACCCTGCCCGCCATCACGCTTGCAATCGCCATGGCCATAGCGGCCGTTCGCATGCTGCGCGACAATCTCATCGAGGTGCTCGATTCGGAATACGTGCGCATGGCCGAGTTGAAGGGCCTGCCGACGCGCGCTGTTTTGCTTCGTCACGCGCTGCCCAATGCGCTGGTCCCGACCTTGAATGTAACCGCCATCAATCTCGGCTATCTAATCGGCGGTGTAGTGATCGTCGAAAAGGTGTTCTCCTATCCAGGCTTCGGGAGCCTTCTCGTCGATGCGCTTCAATATCGTGACATACCCTTGATCGAGGCGACCGTGCTGATCGCGGCATCTGTCTATGTTGCCGCCAATCTGCTGGCCGATCTCGGCGCCATCCTCCTCAATCCCCGCCTGCGGAACGGGTGAGGCTGCGCATGGCGATGGCGGCAACGGAAACTAAGCCAAAGCAACGATCTTACGGCGCATTGTGGCGCAGCCTGCCCGTGAGTCTTCGGATCGGCGCCGTCATCCTTCTGATTCACATCATTCTGGCGATCACCGGTCCCTTCTGGGTCCCGTACAGTCCCTCTCAAATCGGCACCGGGCCGCCGCTCTCGGGCATGAGCTGGAAACACCCGTTCGGTGTCGATCAGCTTGGTCGCGATGTCTTCAGCCGCGCCATTTATGGCGGGCATATTGTAATCCTTCTCTCTCTCACCGGGACCTTGCTGGGCACGGCGATCGGTGCGGTTGTCGGCCTCATGTCGGGCTATATCGGCGGGTGGGTGGATGAAGTGCTGCAGCGCATTCTCGAAGCGATGATCAGCATTCCCTTTCTCGTCCTGGCACTCATCGCTATCGTCGCGGCCGGCCCTGCGCTATCCGGCAATCCCGTTCTTCTCGTCTTGGTCATCGCCCTGATCTACGCACCACGTATTGCGCGCATGGCGCGTGCCGCGGCACTCGACATCGTCACGCGGGATTTCGTGACGGTTGCAAAACTGCGCGGCGAAAGTGCGTGGTCGGTGATGCGGCGGGAGCTGTTGCCCAACGCGACGAGCGTCCTCTTGGTCGAATTTGCGCTCCGCGCCGGCTATGCCCCGGTGCTTATCGGCTCCCTCGGCTTTCTCGGTTTTGGTGTCAGGCCCCCCACACCGGAATGGGGCCTGATCATGAGTGAGAACCGCTCGCTCATCACATTCTCGCCAATCACCGTCATTGGCCCCGGACTGATGCTGGCATCGCTTGTCGTCGGCCTGAACCTATTCACCGAGGGCCTGGCACGCATTCTAGGCCGTACAGTGCGCCTGGCCGAGAAATGAGCAATTCGCTCGTTGACGTCGTCGACCTCGACTTCGCCTATCGCCAGGGCGACGATTGGCTTCAGGTTCTCTACAAAGTCAACTTCTCAATCGCGCCTGGCGAAGCATTCGGTCTTGTCGGCGAGTCAGGCTGCGGCAAATCAACGGTTGCGTATCAACTCCTCGGCTATCGTCGCGAGAATTTTCGCATTCTCAGCGGCGCCGCCCTGTTTCAGGGCGTAGACCTTGCAACCTGCGATCGCGCGGAACTCGAACGATTGCGCGGCAATCGGATTAGCCTCGTCCCGCAGAATCCAACGACAGCCCTTAGCCCGGGCATGCGTGTCGGACGGCAATTGATCGAAGTCCTGCAGTTCCACAACGCCTATGCGGGCAAAGAGACTGAGCGCTGCGAGGAGTTGTTCCGTGTCGTCGGGCTGCCCGATCCGACGAGCATCGGCCGTCGATATCCGCACCAGCTTTCCGGCGGCCAGCAACAGCGTGTCTGCATTGCGATGGCGCTTGCCTGCAAGCCCGATCTGCTTGTCCTAGACGAGCCAACGACAGGCCTCGACGTCACAACGCAAGAGCAGATCGTAGAACTCCTCGCCGATTTGAGAACGCGGCTCGGCATGTCGATGCTCTATGTGACTCACGATCTTGGCTTGCTCGCCCAGATCGCCGACCGGGTTGGTGTCATGTATGCCGGGCACATGGTGGAGATCGCGGCGACGCGAAAACTCTTCGCGAGACCGCAACATCCCTACACGCGGGGGCTTATCGCATCGATTCCGCAAATCGATCGCGTGCAGCGGAGGACCGGTATCATCCTGCGCGGCCTCCTACGGCGGGATCAATTGCCGTCCGGCTGCCCTTTTCAACCGCGATGTGACTTTGCCGAGGCAAGTTGTGCAACAAATCCGCAGGTGTTGGAAACGGCGGGCGTTCATCACGAAGTCGCCTGTCAGCGCTGGCGCGAAATTGCGGAACTGTCCGGCCGCGCTCAAGACGTACAAATCGAAGATACGCGTTCGATCAATCAAGAGCCGCTTTTGCAACTCGACCATGTTCGACTTGGTTACGGGTCGCGTCAAACCTGGCTGCGGCCAGGATCGAAACCGCTCGCAGATGTCGTCCCTGATCTCTCCTTTGCGATCCTCGAAGGTGAGACTTTTGCACTCGTCGGCGAGTCCGGCAGCGGTAAATCGACGGTTGCACGCGCTGTGAGCGGTTTGCTCGTCCCAAAAGACGGCGACATCCGCTTTGAAGGCAAGGCGCTGGAGCCGACAGTGCAGGAGCGATCGCCGGATCTGCGTCGCCGCGTGCAATACATCTTTCAGAATCCGGACGCGTCACTTAATCCGCGCGCGAGGATTGCCAGTATTCTGGCGCGCCCGCTGGAACTTTTCACCGATCTCGGCCGCGCCGCGGTCGAAGCAAAAGTGGTGGCCGCGCTCGAAGATGTTCGCCTTGACGCGAGCTATGCGGCGCGATTCCCCGATCAACTATCGGGAGGTGAAAGGCAGCGCGTGGCAATTGCGCGCGCCCTGGTGGCCGAGCCGAAGCTTCTCCTTTGCGACGAGGTTCTCTCGGCGCTGGATGTCTCGGTTCAGGGCAATGTTCTTTCGCTGCTGCAGCGTTTGCGGAGCGAGCATAATCTATCGATGCTCTTTATTTCGCACGATCTCGCGGTCGTGCGTTCGCTTGCGGACAGGGTCGGCGTGCTCTTTCGCGGGAGGCTGATGGAAATCGGCCCCGTAGAGGAAATCTTCAAGCCACCTTTTCACCCCTATACCTTTGAACTGCTCATGGCGGTTCCCAGCATCAACCGCATTGGCGCTGCCCGTATGCGCCGCAATGCTGATCGCGTCGCCAAAGGCACCCAAGGTTGCGCATTCGCCGGACGCTGCCAGTGGCAATTGGGAACGCTGTGCGAAACGCAATCGCCACCCTGGCAGGAGGTCTCCCCGGGCCATGCCATCCGATGTCACATTCCCCTGCCCGACCTGATGGAACGCGAGAAGGGCGACCTCAGACATCTGGAGACCCAACCCATCGCCATCGAGGGTCAAGCGCGGTGATTGTGTGAGCGACCGGAGATTAATCATCCACGGAGCGGCGCTGATTGATGGCAGTGGCGCGCAGCCGATCAGCGATTCAACGATTGTCGTCGATGGCGAGCGCATCACTTATGCAGGCCGGCGCACAATCGAATATGACCGACCCGGCGCGTCAAGCCGCAATGCGGAAGGCAAAACGATAATCCCCGGGCTGATCGAGGCACACACGCATGCCGCATTCGATGCGGACATGAGGTGCTATCTCAAGAATGGCATTACGTCGATCCGCTTCGCTGGGCTCAATCAAGATCATGTGGCGCAACTCAGCGCTCGGATTACTGCCGGCGAGGTTACAGGGCCTCATATTCTTTCTTGCGGCCCGATGATCGATCAAGCCCCTCCCGCCTATCCTGAATGGAGCGTGACGGTCTCTAACACTGCAGAGGCCACCGATCTCGCTGATCGCCTCATCGCGAAATATGACCTCGATGCCCTTATCGTCACGCAACGGGTTACGGCTCCCGTCATGGGTGCGATCATCGATGCCTCCCATGCACGCGGCTGTCCGGTTGTCGGACAAATCTGGGCGATCGATGGTGAAGAAGCTGCCGAACTCGGCATAGATGAATTGCATACCAGCTCAAGAGTCTATCGCAGCAGAGCCTATCCTGCCGAGCGTTTGGTCAATTATTCCAGCATCCCCGAGCGGCTCGCGCTCACCTCGCGCGCATGGGCGAGCCTCGATTGGGATCTGACTTTGCCGATCATGGGACGGATGGTCGAGAAGCAGGTGAAATATTGTGGGATGCAGGTCATCACTCAGTATCAGACTGGTGAAGGCGTCGACTTTCTGGAGAATGACGGCGATTTCCTAAGCCTATTTGGCGAGGACGAGCGTTTGGCGTTCCACGAATTTACACGCCGGTTGCAAGGCGGTTGGAGTTCGGAAGATCTCGACTATGCGCGTCGGGCCAATGACAAGCGCATGGAATGGATGCGGCGCTTTCGTGAGTTGGGCGGCGTTTTGCTAGCCGGGACCGACATGCAATTCGGTGGGATAATGCTTCACCGGGAATTGCTGAATCTGGAGAAAATCGGTCTATCAAGACTTGAGGTCATTGCGACTGCCACATCGGTAAATGCGACGGCACTCGGGATCGAAGCTGTGGCGGGTATCATCCGGCCTGGTTTCAGGGCGGACGTGGTTGTCTTGAACAGAGACCCGCTCTCTGACATTTCGGCCCTGCGCGATATCGACCTCGTGGTCAAGGCCGGCAACATCGTGGTCGATGGCGGCGTATTCACTGAAACCAAGCGAGCGTTACAATGATCCAAACCACATTTCGCGAACTTCTCAATAAGCCCGGCATCAAAGTCGGCTTCTGGGTCAACGAATTCATGACACCCGCCATCGGCCATATCCTCGCCGCGGCGAAGTGCGATGTCGTCGTTTTCGATATGGAGCACTCGGGCTATGGCTACGACACGATCCGCACCGCGCTGCGGATCGCCGAATCCGCTGGATTGGCGACGATCGTGCGACCACCTTCAAAGCTTTATCACGACATCGCGCGGGCACTGGATATCGGATCGAAGTCGCTGATGTTCCAGATGGTCGACACGCCCGAAGAAGCGCGCGAGATCGTATCCTGCATGAAATTCCGTCCCAAGGGCATTAGGGGCGTCACGACGCAATATCTCTATGACCGCTTCCAGGGCGGCGAGCTAGCGCCGAAACTCGCCGAGGAGGACCGCACAACAACGATGATTGCGCTGATTGAGTCGGAGCGCGGCGTTGAGAATGCCGATGCGATCGCTGCAATTGATGGTGTCGACTGCCTGTATCTCGGCCAGGTCGATCTGACGACAGATCTCGGCATTCCCGGCCAGTATGACGATCCTAGGATCATGGAGGCCACGCACGCGCTCGCCGCGGCCTGTCGAAAGCATGGCAAGCATTTCATCTGGGATATGGGTGCTCCCGGCAAGCTTGAGGACATGGTGAAGATCGGCGCCAATGTCATCATGTGTGGCGCAGATACGATCACATTGAGAGACGCAGCATCGGCAGCATTTTCGGAGGCGCGGTCGCGCTACGCAGCCTCAAAATGAAAAGGGCGCATGATCTGCGCCCTTTCCCAATTTGTATTGCCGTAGATCAGTTCTCGCAAACGATCTCGCTGAAGTCCGGACGATTGTGGTCCGAAGCCGGCGTGTAGCCGGTGCAGCCCTTACGGGTTGCCGCTACGATATTGGCGAACATCGGAATCAAGACGCCGCCTTCTTCCGAGATCATCCGCTGCGCTTCCTGGTACAGCTTGCGGCGCTCGTCGGTATTGAGCGTCGTTGCCGCCTTATCAAGAAGTGCGTCGTAGTCGTCGCGGAAGAAGTGCGTTTCGTTCCAAGGCGCCGCCTTGCGGTAGGCGACCGAGAGCGCGGCCGGTGTCGTCCGCATGCCCCAGTTGGAAACTGCGAAGGGCTGCTTCAGCCAGACCGTATCCCAGTATTCGCCGGCGGGCTCGTTGATGATGTTCACCTTGATACCCGCTTCCGAAGCCATCTGCTGGTAGGCTTGAACCATCGCCATGGTGCCTGGCATCAGGTCGGATGCATGCATATCGACAGAGATGCCATCAGGATAGCCGGCTTCCGCCAGCAGCTGCTTCGCCTTGGCAACGTCACGCTGCTTGATGTCACTGCGGTAAGCGTCGGGCGACGTCGGCAGAATGGGATTATCATTGCCCGGAATGCCGAACCCAAGGAGTGCCGTATCGACGATCGCCTGACGATCGATGACCAGCTTCATCGCTTCGCGCACCTTGGGATTGTCGAAAGGTGGCTTGTCAATGAAGAAGCCCATCGTCACAGCCGTACCCCCCGGCGCCTTGGTCAAGGTGATGCTCGGATCTTCCTTCAACGTGCCGATCGTAGCGGGATCGACGACGAGGACGATATCAGCCTCACCCGACTTCAACGCGGCGACACGGCTGATCGGTTCGGTGATCGCCGTAACGGTGAGGCAGTCCGACTTTGGAAAGCCCGCGCGCCAGTAATTCGGATTCTTGTTGAAGGTGGTCTTGAGCTCACCAAGCTTGAGTTCCTTCAGCATGAAAGGACCCGTGCCATTGGGCTTGAAGCGAATGTCGTCTGACGAAGCGCCCTTCTTCACCACCATGCCGTGCTTCGTGGCAAGGATCGATGGCAGTTCGGCAATCGGTGAGTCGAGTGTTACGACAACGGTATTGGCATCCGTCGCTTTGAACGCCTCAGGCTTGATTGCGCCAAGTTCACTCGCGGCCGGAGAAGCGGTCTTCGGATCCAGCAAGCGCTGGAATGTATAAACGACATCATCCGCTGTCAGCGGCGAACCATCATGGAATTTCACGCCTTCGCGCAGTTTGAAGGTCCACTCCGTCGCCTTGTCGTTCGACGTCCATGATTCCGCCAGCCACGGGATCGGCTGCATAGCAGAATCGGCAGCAACAAACGGCTCATAGACCATGCGCGCGTGGTAGACGTCCGAAATGCTCAGCAGTCGCGCCGGATCGGGTGAAAGCGTCTCTCCGCTCCAGTCGGGGCCGATCAGAACGGGGCAGTCTGCTGCTTTGACGGCGGGGGTCAGCGCGACGCCCGCCATGAGCAGCATCGCAAATGCGACGCCATTTCTCATGATTTTCATTTGTATTTCCTCCCAGTGACACGCCGACACCTGCTGCGTGCGGAGGGAGCATATACTAACCCTTCTCCGAGCGTCTATATTCAGAATACAATTAGCATCGGTTCGGGGGGCGTGATTGAGCAGGTGGCGAATAAAGAGCATCCGCTCTTACATCATTCAAACGCCCGGCGTCGGCGGCAATTACGGCTCGCGTGATCCCGGGCATTGGATTGTCGACGAGCGGCAAGCAAATCCGATGTCGCGCTATCCAGCACGAACCACTTTGCGCTTCGGAACTGTTTCGGCAGATGCCGGCACATTCGTCGAGATCGAGACCAACGACGGCACGGTCGGTTTTGCCACTGGCACCGGCGGCGTTGCCGCTTGCTCGATCATCGAAGGAGGATTAGCAGGATATCTGATCGGGTCCGATGTTCGCGATATTGCGCGACTATGGGACCAGATGTATCGCGGAACTCTACACTATGGCCGCAAGGGCGTCGCCTTGCAGGCAATAAGTACAGTCGACCTCGCTCTGTGGGATTTACTCGGCAAATTGCACAGCGAGCCTGTCTATCGACTGGCGGGCGGCGCAACAAAAGAGCGAATACCAGTCTATGGCACGGGCCCAGATCCCCTGTACCATAAGTCACGCGGATTTTTCGGCGCCAAGGTCCCCTTCCCTTATGGCCCGGCAGACGACCGAGCCGGATTCGAGGCAAATGTTCGAGCCATCGCGGCGCATCGAGAAGCGGTTGGCGTCGGCTTTCCGTTGATGGTCGACTGCTACATGTCTCTCGACGTCACCTATGCCGTGGAATTCGCGCGCGCTGTTGAACCCTACGGCCTCTACTGGATTGAAGAAGCCCTGCACCCCGATGACTGGGAGGGCTACAGGCAGCTAAAGGCTGCGGCACCCTGGGTCAGGTGGGTAACCGGTGAGCATGAATACACCCGTTGGGGCTTCCGAGAACTCATCCGGCACCGCGCGATCGACATTGTGCAGCCCGATCTTATGTGGGCAGGCGGTTTCAGCGAATCCCTGCGTATCGCTTCACTCGCCTCCGCCTTCGACGTAACGGTGGTGCCGCACGCGGGCGGCATTTACAGCTACCACTACGCGATGACACAACCCGGCATCCCGTTCGTAGAATATTGCAATACCAGCCCGCGGGGCGATGAGATCGCGCCGGTTTTCGGCGATATGTTCGAGGGGGAGCCGTTGGCCCTCGATGGCACCATCACGCTCTCGGACGAACCTGGTTGGGGCTTGCGGCTCAATCGCGACGCCGTCGACTTGAAGCGTTACACCGATTGAATGGAGATCCAGCGTGACGGCTTATCGCGTTGCACTCAGTGCAGACTTTTTGACGACAGACGGCGCTCCCGCGCTTGCCGACTTCGATCTGACCGCACTCAAGGCTGAACCGAATGTTGAGATTGGGTATGTGCATGCGGTTAATGACATTATCCCCGCCTCTGAACTGGACTCCTACGACGCCCTGATCCTGTTTGCTCATCAAATGCGACAGGCAAGTCTTCCTTCAAATGGCCGGCTGGGTGTCGTGGCCCGGTTCGGAGTCGGCTATGACTCGGTCGATGTCGAGGCTTTGGCCGACGCCGGCGTTGCAACAACCATCACACCCGGCGGCGTTCAGAGGCCGGTGGCTGTCGCAATTCTGGCACTGATCCTCGCGCTCTCAAACAAGCTTCTACCAAAGGATCGCCTGGCGCGGCGCGGCATAGATGGGTTTACCGATCCCTCGGCACCGATTGGAACGGGCCTGACCGGCAAGCGGTTGGGCACGATAGGGCTCGGGAATATCGCCACCGACATGGTGAACATCATGCGCCCCTTGGGCCTTGAATTTATTGCGCATGATCCGGTCGTTAGCCCCGAGCGCGCACGCGAATTGGGCGTCACACTTGTCGACCTCGACACCGTCTTTCGCGACAGCGATATCGTCACCGTCAATTGCCCGCTGAACCCGGCGACGCGTGGCCTCGTCAATGCCGAACGCCTCGCGTTGATGAAGAGAAGCGCGATCCTGATCAATACGGCGCGTGGCCCGATCGTGGATCAGGCGGCTCTCACCGAGGCCCTGCGAAGCGGACGAATTGCCGGTGCGGGACTGGACGTCTTCTCGCCGGAACCGCCACAGGCCGACGATCCCTTGCTCAAGCTCGACAATGTCGTTTTGGCGCCGCACAGCCTGGCAATGACTGACGAACTGATCCGTGACTGCGGTGCCCTGACGATCCAATCAGTGCTTGACGTGATGCGTGGGTGCGAACCTCAGGCAATCGTCCAGCGGCGCGTGCTTTCGCATCCAACATGGCGCGCGCGACTTGAGCAAAACCGCGCGAAGTTTGGTTGAAAGCTATTCGATCTCGCCCTGATAGGGCGCGGCGACGACGAGACAGCAATTGCCAGCCTTGACCCGTCCGGGCTGACGGCGACCGTAAAGAATGCCGTCCGCTTGATAATGCAGGATGTCCGGTTCACGGGCCGGATCCCAAGTATAATGAATCCGGCCGGCCACTTCACCCGCTCGGGCCGGGTGCCCATTGGGATGGAAAGGCTCGAATATGCCGTCGCCTATGGCATACACAAATGCGCTCGAACCGGGCAGGTGAAATAAAGGCGCCTTGTTGCGCGTGGCCGCTGTTTCCGATGATCGTGCAAGAACGCCGAGATGCGCAAGGACGTTGCGGACGCCACGGCGGCAGATATCGAGCACCTCCGGGCGCACAGTTCCGCCACCTCCCATCTCTGTCCCGACAGTCGTGAGACCGGCCTTGCAGGCCGCGGCGGTCGCGGTGCGAGCGTCGCCGTAGTTGCTTACGACAACGATGAGGGGAGCATCAAAGGCCCGCACGGCAGCGACATTGCGCTTGTGCAGTTCTGCGTCCTCCGTCGGCTCAAGAACGGTACTCGGCAGGATATCGAGCGACGAGCCGCCGGAATGGAGATCAAGAAATGCGTCGCTCCGCGTGAAGATTTCGTTTGCAACGAATTCAGAGATTTGCTGCGTGATCGTGCCTTTCGCATCGCCCGGAAAGGTCCGGTTGAAATTCAATCCATCGACAGGCGAAGTCCGCGTCCCTGACATCACCGCATGCACATTGTTGGCAGGCATCAGGATGAGCCGGCCCTGAACCTCACCGGGATCGAGATTGCGGATCAATTCGCAAATGGTGATGGGACCTTCATACTCATCGCCGTGATTTCCGCCCTCCAGAATGACAGTTGGACCTTTGCCGTTGCTGATGACCCCGATCGGAACGCGTGTCACACCCCACGCATCATCATGAGGCGAATGCGGGATCATCAAGAAGCCGATCTGCTTGCCAGGCTTGTCGAGATCAACAGTAGTGAAGGCGGTGCGGCGCGTGGACATGGGTTGGCTCGATTTGCAAGAGTGATTGCGGACGTCAGTACATCAGGAATCCGCCGGTGGTATTGATCGTTGCACCGGTGATGAATCCTGCATGCTTACTCGCCAAAAACACAACGGTTCCTGCCATTTCTTCCGGCTCCGCCACACGCTTCAGCGGCGTGGCATCCGTCATGGCCTTGAGCACGGCGGGATCGAGGCCGGTCATTAGCATCGGCGTGTTGACCTGACCCGGCGCCACTGTGTTCACTGTGATGTTGTAAGCGCCATAGCTTCTGGCGAAGCTGCGAAGCATCGACACGACACCACCTTTGGACGCGGCATAGACGGCGCCCCCGCCAAAGCTGCCTGTCCACCAGGCCTGCGATGTGAAGGCGATGATGCGGCCGCCTTCGCCTTGCTCCTTCATAGCTTCGGCTGCCGACCGGCAGAGGAAGAATGTCGCCTTTAGATTGACGTCGATCTGACGGTCCCAATCTTCCTCAGTAATGTCGTTGAGCGACGGGCGCCGCTGCAACACACCTGCGACGTGGGCTAGCGCATAGAGATTGCCAAATTCGCGGCGCGTGCGCGTGATGAGTTCTCGCTGGGCCTCGAGATTTCTCAGATCGATTGTCGTTGCGGCATGGCCCTCACCGGGAAGACTGGCCAGCACGTTCTCCAGTGGCTCGCGGTCAATATCCGCCAGCATGACTTTCGCGCCGGCGGCTGCAAATGCTTCGGCGACAGCCTTGCCGATGCCGCGCGCGGAACCAGTAACGATGACGCCTTTGCCCTCGAGTCCCGCCCCCACAGACCAAGTCAATTTCGCCCCCGCATTGTTGCGCCCTTAAGCGCGAGACCCTACGCTACAGCCAACAAGCGCGCAAATGATGTGGCAATTTTCGGGAGGCCCTATGCAGATCAAATCCATCGAGGCATTTCCCCTGCACTACCCCGAACCGCATGATAGTGGGAAGAGCCGTTACATAACGATCGCCAAGGTCACAGCTTCAGACGGAAATATCGGCTGGGGCGAATGTATCTGCCAGTTTCCGGAAGCTGCCTTGGCCACGAAAGTCATCATCGACCGCGGCTATGCTCCTTTGCTCCAGGGACAGGATCCCCGCGACGTAGAACGCCTCTGGCAGATGATGCGCGATCGTTCATGGTGGTACGGCAATGGCGGCATTGCGAATTTCGCGCTCAGCGCCATCGACATGGCACTGTGGGATCTGAAAGGACATATCCTTCAGGTTCCGGTTTACGATCTGCTTGGCGGTAAGCGCATGTCGAAGCTCCGCGCCTGCGCCAGCGTTATCTTCGATACTGAAGATCTCGCGGCGACGCATGCAGAGTTTGCCGATTATGCGGCGCGCGGATACACGGCAGTGAAAGGCGGATGGGGCAAGCGGCCGGAAGCCGCGTTTGGCCTCGATGCCAAGCGCGACCTCGCCGTCGTATCAGCCATTCGGGATGCGATCGGCCCAGATATCGATCTTGTCGTCGATGTCGGCACGCATGTGAAATGGACGATCCCGCATGCCATCAAGATGACCAAAGCGATGGAACGATTTGAACTCTTCTGGATCGAGGAGCCGCTGCTGCAAGACGATATTGCAGGCTATGTAAGATTGCGCGAAGCAACGCAAACCTCTGTCGCTACCGGTGAGAAAGAATGGGCGTTGCGCGATTTCAAGCGGCTCATAGAAGCTGGCGCCGTGGACATCGTCATGCCCGACGCGGGCAAGGCCGAAGGTATGACCGGCTTCAAGAGGATCATCGATTTTGCGGCGGCCCATGGCGTGAGGTTCACGCCGCACTCCTGGTCGAGCGCAATTAATACCGCCGCGGCGATGCATCTCTTTGCGAGCGCGGAGAATGGGGTCGTCTTTGAACTCAAACCGAACCCGTCACCAATGCAGAGCGAACTGGTGCGCCAACCGATCGTGCAAAGCGATGGCTATGTTGCGCTTCCCGATAGCCCAGGGCTTGGAATCGAAGTGAATGTCCAGACGATCGAACGGTACGCGCTGTTCTAACTTTGTGTCGACGACTTGAGGTGTGTCACAGCACCTCGAACAGGCCGGCCGCGCCCATTCCGCCGCCAACGCACATGGTAACGACCACATGCCGCGCGCCGCGCCGCTTGCCTTCGATGAGAGCGTGTCCCACCATGCGCGCGCCTGACATCCCGTAGGGATGGCCGATCGAGATGGCGCCGCCGTCGACGTTGAGCAGTTCGTTGGGAATACCAAGCCTATCCTGACAATAGAGCACCTGGACGGCGAAGGCCTCATTGAGCTCCCACAATCCAATATCATCCATGCCAAGTCCGAAACGCTGGAGAAGCTTGGGCACGGCAAAGACGGGGCCGATGCCCATCTCATCCGGCTTGGTGCCGGCTACGGCCATGCCGACATAGCGGCCAAGCGGCTCCAGCCCGCGCTTTTCGGCGATGCCGGATTCCATCAGGATGCAAGCAGCCGCACCGTCTGAAAGCTGGCTGGCATTGCCGGCCGTGATATTTCCCTTTTCCCTGACCGGCTTGAGGTTCGATAGTCCCTCGAGACTTGTGTCGGGCCTGTTGCCTTCATCCGCCGACAGCGTGACGGTCTCGCGCGTTGTTTCCCCGGTCTCGCGATTCACCACCGTCTTGGTCGCCTTTACGGCCACGATCTCGTCTGCGAACCGCCCCGCATAATAAGCGGCTGCGGTACGCTGCTGGGACTGCAGCGCATAGGCGTCCTGCCTCTCGCGCGAAATGCGATACCGGCGGGCGACCACTTCCGCCGTATCGATCATCGCCATATAGGCATCGTCGTGCATGTCCACGAGCTCGGGGTCGACATGCGTGCGTAATTCCGGAGTCTGCACGTGAGAGATCGATTCCACGCCACCCGCCAGCACGATGTCCATGCGATCGACGACAATCTGCTTTGCAGCCGTTGCGATCGTCATGAGTCCGGAGGAGCATTGGCGGTCGATCGTCATGCCCGATACTTCGACCGGCAGACCGGCACGCAATGCCGCCGTTCGGCCGATCGTGTGTTGTGACCCTTGAGGCAATGCGCAGCCAAGGATGCAATCGTCGATCTCTCCGGGCTCAATTGCTGCGCGCCTGACCGCGGCACGGATGGCATGGGCAGCAAGAGTTGGAGCAGATGTCGCATTGAAGGCGCCGCGATAGGCACGGCCGATTGGCGTCCTCGCCGTCGAAACGATCACAGCGTCGCGCATCTCAGCTTGCTCCCTTAGCGGCATTCTCAAGTTCGAGCCTGTTCATCGGGCACCCTTACCCGCGAATATATCCGGTGTCAGCGTCACTTGATCTCGCGCCATTGCAAGTTGATTGCACACAGCAATACATTCTTAGATAGAAATCGATTTCTGGGCCCCCAGGAGGCCAGTGGAACGACTTTTGATGTCGAGTGCTACCCCCCTACCAGGAATACACAGAAGGCGTCTCTCCGGCCTTCCTAGGCGGTTTCAGAGGCCTTCCAGGCGCCATCGTTCCTGTTTCGTATCTTCTCATGCCGTATCTACTATCTACGATTGCAATATGTGACGTTGCGACCACTTACAATTGTCATCCCTGTCTGGTCCTCGCGCCTGCCGCCTATGAACCGGAGGCTGCCAAGTGCACGATTGAAAGCGGCGTGAGCGGCCGGGATTCTATACGACGATCGTTCCTGGCTCGAAGGCTCATTAGACGATGCCGTTGGCGGTGATTGCATCGGCGCTCCAAAGTTCGAATGACCGCAAACCTCATCGCTCGTACGACGAGAGTGTCGCTGCCGCAAAATGACTGCGGCAAGCAGTTCTCTTTGACGAACCGTTTTCAATAGCGGTGTCGCCGAGTGAGGTACCGAAGATCAGAAATTTTTCATCAAACACGCACGACTGCAACCGATCGATCATTTCTCGAAAACGGATTGTTACCTCGTCCGCGATTTCAACTCTGGACATTGGTCGTCCGTCTTGTATACTTTTCTTTGGGCACGGTGGTTATGTAATGCCATCAAATTTGACCTGCGCAGTGTTGCGGTCGCGGTCGGTTGAACGCAAATCCAAGTGCAGGCGGATGGCAGGTCTTGTCTGCAGGAGGACCGCATGCCCGTTCGCCCCACATTTCCCGGCGTCTATATCGAAGAAATCCCCAGCGGCGTCCGGCCGATAACCGCGGTCGCAACATCGACCGCCGCTTTCATCGGCACATTCCGCAAAGGTCTGATCGACGAAGCGGTGCAATTGCTCAGCGTCGCCGATTTCGAACGCGAATATGGCGGCCTCGACCGGTCGAGCGAAGCGTCCTACGCGGTGCAACAATTCTTCCTCAATGGCGGCACGGAAGCCTGGGTCGTGCGCATCGGGCAGCCGGGGCCCGTGGCGGGACCAGTTACTGCGGTTACCGAACCAGCTGTCGGCACGCTCACGGATTTCACCGGCGTTACTAATATTCTCGAGTTCACCGCCGGACGCCGTATTCGCGGAGCCTCCGCATCCAATCCCGGCGAATGGGGCAATTTCCTGCGGATTGAGGTCGAGCACAACGACGCTTCGGCGGAAGCGATATTCAATCTTTTCATCAGTGAAGTCGCGATCACCGGCAATCGCACGACCGTCCTGCAAACCGAAACCTTCCGCAATCTGACCATGGAGCCGGACACGCCGAATTATGCGGTCGAAGTGGTGAATCAGGGATCGCGGCTTATTCAATTGAGAAGGCTTACGCCTCTCAATGTGTTCACGCCTCCTGCCGCCAACGGGACCATCGGCGCTGACCTTGGCGCGGCCCCCGCGCTCATCGGAACCATCGACGATATTGACGTGACGCTGACGATCGGCGCGGCGGTTCCGGGCATGCCCGTGACGCTGACAATTCCGGGTTCGGCGGCGACCGGAAGCTTTGTCGCATGGGCCGCTGGATTTCAGGCTGCGCTGCGCAACGCCGGAACCGATCCGGGCATCAATCCCGAACACCGCGCCTATTTCACCGGCGCTACCGTCGACATCATCGGCAATGGCTCGGTGACCAATCCGCGCCGCTTCGTCGTCAGAGCCGGCAAGGGTGCGCAGCCTTACGATCCTGCGGCAGAACTTTCCTTCGGCGGCGTCGATGCAGTCGCCTATGGCCTCAGTGTTCCGACATCCACCGCTCCGCAACAATTTGTCCCGAACACGGTCACCGGCGACAATGGCACGATCGTCGATCCCACGACCGGGGTATATGTGGTTCCGGCCGCGGCTTTCCGCGGCAATGCCCTGGCCAAGACCGGTCTGTACGCGATCGACGATATGGATCTCGTCAACATTATCTCCATTCCGGACGCGCCGCGGCTCGGCACCGCAGGTGCGCTTTCGGTCTACGCGGAAGCCATCATCTATGCCGAGAGCCGGCGTTCGATGATCATCGTCGATATTCCGGACTCGGTCGTGACGATCGATCAGATGCAGACATGGCTCGCGGACAACGAGTCGCTGCGGCATCCCAACTCGGCCGTCTACTATCCACGAACCTTCACGCCTGATCCGCTCAACCAGAACCGCCAGCGCTCGCTTGCCTCCAGTGGTACGATCGGTGGGTTGTGGGCGCGGACCGATACGGCGCGCGGCGTGTGGAAGGCGCCGGCCGGCACCGACGCGAGACTGCGCAATGTCGAAAGTCTCACCTATGTGATGACCGACCTTGAAAACGGCACGCTCAATCCATTGGGCGTCAACTGCCTGCGCAACTTCCCGATCTACAGCAATATCTGTTGGGGCGCGCGCACCCTCGACGGCGCCGACGCGCTCGCTTCCGATTGGAAATACGTGCCGGTCAGGCGCACGACCTTGTTCATCGAAGAGAGCCTCTATCGCGGCACGAAGTGGGTGGTGTTCGAGCCCAATGACGAACCGCTGTGGTCGCAGATCAGACTTAATGTCGGTGCCTTCATGCAAGATCTGTTTCGCAAGGGCGCGTTCCAGGGCACGACGCCGCGCGATGCATTTTTCGTCAAGTGCGACGGCGAGACCACGACGCAGACCGATATCGACAACGGCATCGTCAATATCGAGGTCGGCTTCGCACCTCTCAAGCCGGCAGAATTCGTCATCATCAAGATCCAGCAAATCGCACGCGTGACGGCGGAGTAAGGATAGAGAACCATGGCGCCCTTCACCGCAAATCCCCGCCGCTTCGATCCCTACAAAAACTTCAAGTTCCGCGTGAAATGGGATGGCCGCTATGTCGCGGGCATATCCAAGGTCGGCGCGCTCAAACGCACCACCGAGGTGGTCGAACACCGCGAGGGCGGCGACCCCTCGACCGGGCGCAAGTCTCCCGGGCGAACGAAGTATGAGGCGATCACGCTCGAGCGCGGCGTGACCCATGATCTCGAATTCGAGCAATGGGCCAACAAGATATGGAATTTCGGCGCAGGTTTCGGATCGGAAGTTTCGCTCGCCGATTTCCGCAAGGATGTGATCCTCGACATATTCAACGAGGCCGGAGAGAAGGTTCTCTCGTATCACATCTATCGCTGCTGGGTGTCCGAATTCCAGTCCCTGCCCGACCTCGATGCCAATGCCAATGCGGTGGCAATCCAGACCATCAAGCTCGAAAACGAGGGCTGGCTGCGCGATGTCGCGGTGGTCGAGCCGGCTGAGCCGAGCTTCACGGTGCCGGCCTGAGGCGGCGATAGTCTCCGCGCGGGGCGGCAGGAGATCGAACCCCGATGACGCAATCGTTCAAAGTCGAGTTATCGCACGGGCTTCTCACCGCAGGGCAGCGCCATACCTTGGCGGAACTGCGCGATGCCACCGGCCATGACGAGGCAATGCTTGCAGATCTCGGCAGGCACGCGACGCCGGCTGAGCGCGTGAGTGCCATCCTTGCGGCATTGGTGTTGCGCATCGGCGAGATCGGTTCTCCCACGATGCAACAAGTCCTCGAATTGACGGCCGGCGACCGGGAGCGCCTGCTTCTGGCACTCTGCGAAAGACTCCTCGGGCCGGAGATCGATCTGGTCGCGAGATGCCCGTCATGCGGCGAGGTGGCGGAGCTATCGGTCCGATTTGCCGAAATCATGGCCGGGCATCCCGCCACCAGAGTTTCCGCCGATGTGAACGTGGATCTCGACGCCGCTGGTGAGACTTGGGTGGCGTGCCTGCGGCCGCCCACGGGCGCAGACCTCGAATACGCGGCACGCAACCGACCTCGGGGTGCACGCCAGCTCATCACCAGTTGCGTGGTGGAACTCACAGATCCTTCGGCCAGGCACGTGATTCCGAGTGCCCTTCCGGCGGCGTGCGAGTCTCAAGCCGCCGACGCTCTCTTGGCACTCGATCCTGCTGCCGAGACGCGTATCGAGGCCGAATGCCCCAGCTGTGGGCAACCGATCGATGCGCTTCTCGATGGTTACGCGCTCCTGCAAAACGGCATAGGCGGTTCGCAACGCGTGTATGACGACGTGCTTCGCATGGCGCGCACCTATCACTGGAGCGAGGCCGAAATACTCTCCCTGCCGCTGCGCCGCCGCCGTCACTATCTGGCGATCGCCGCCGAGGCCGGCCCATGAGCAATTTCGCCGAGCGTCTCGTGGCCCGCAGCGCCGGCACGCCGCCAGGACCTGGTATCTCGGTTCTTGCCCCGCGTCCGATGTCGCGCTTCGAGGCGGTCGCCGGCATCGAAGTCGAGGAGGCCGTCAGGCCTGTTCTCGCCCCGCCGCAGGCGGACCGCCGCATCACGCAACCCCAAACCGACCACGCTTTCCCGAAGACGGCTGCGCGGTCGGTGCCGCGCGAAACCTCGACTCCGCATTTGCATGCAGGGCGACGCGGGGTCGAACCAACGCCACACAAGCCGACCGCACCGCACATGCCGGTGTCGAGTGAAAGCGAAGTAACAACGGATCATGCGATCCCAGACGTCGCCAGGTCTGTTGAAGACGAAACGCCGAAGCAGATCACGCAGTCCGCCGACTTCGGTGAAAACGCACCCTTGCCGCAACATATTGCCACCGATGTCCGGGGTCTCGGTTTGGAGGAGGAGACGCAAACGGTGGAACCCCCTCCTCCGCCGGCCCTCGGCCGGAAATTCGAGTTTGAGGTCGCCCGCTCCGGCCGGCCGTCAAGGGCCGCAGGACACGCTTATGCCAGCGGCGAGGAGAAATCCGGCCAGCCGCCGTCGCCGACAATTTCGATCGGCAAGATTGAAGTGCAGTTTCTTCCGCAGGAGGCGCGCATTTCGGCACCGCGACCGCAGCCGGAACGAACGCGCGGTTTTGAGGCTTATGCACGCGCCAGGCGCGGCGAGCCCAGATAGGAGCGCGCCTTGGCATCGCACACCGCCATCGCCGCTGTCAGCCGCACGCTTCAGACGCTTCTGCTCGACCGCATGGTGACGGGTGCGGCGGTCACGCTTGCACCACCCGACATAGAAGTGGCGGGCGTCAATGGCGCGCGGGTCAATCTCTATTTGATGCAAGTCATCGAGAACGCTGCGCTCAAGAACCAGGAAATCCCGGGGCAAGGTCACCCCGCCGCATATGGCCATCCGCCGCTTTCTCTCGACCTGCGCTACCTCGCGACGACGCACAGCGCGATGGAGAACCAGGTCGGCGCCGACCTCAATGCGCAGACGATCCTTGGCGATGCCATGCGCGTGATGAATGATTTCGGCAACCGCATCGATCATCTCGTCATCACCAATCCGGTGGCCGGAACGCCCGGCGATCCGATCCTCGATGCCGATCTCGCGCGCGAATTCGAGCGCCTCAAGATCGTGCTGCATCCCGCCTCACTCGACGACATCACAAAAGTCTGGTCGGCAGTGTCGGGGACAAATTTCCGCCGGTCGGTGGTTTATGAAGTGACCGTTATACAAATCGAAACTCCGGTGCCGCGCGTGCGCCCGCAGCCGGTCGAGACAAGGCGAATTTTCGTCACAGCGCGCAAGCGGCCGGAGATTGTCGATGCCTATGTTTCTCACCGCGCCCGGCGATCCGATCGGCGAGACGCGGGTGCAGATCGGCGAAGAGATCACCATCATTTCGCAAGGGCGCGCTGGCCGACCGCCTCTATGTCCGGCTCGGGTCGCCCGGGCCGATCCGCGTTTCGCCGCCAGGGCGACGGGCGCATTCGCATCATTGTCCCTGATGCGCAATATCCGATCGATCTCGATCATCCTGCGCCGCGGCCGATTCAGCCCGCCGCGCAGCTCCAGCCTGGACCGCTCGAAGTGCAAGTCATCGCGATGCATCCCGCGGCGAGCGTGCAGGGTGGCCTTGGTGGGAACGGCAATTGGCGGACTGCGGCGCTATCCGTCCAACTCATGGCTCCTGCAACTCAGTCCGCGTGTCGCGGCAGCGGTCCGCCAGCCAGGGCCGCAACGATCTGCGTGTCACGGGTCAGCGGCTCTGGCACCCGGGTGCCCGCACCGTAGAAGTCATCATTGGCGATGCGGCCATCCCGGTACGTCCGCCGACCGCCCCGATCCCTGAGCCCGCGCAAGCCGACTGCCGTCGAGGTTCCGATGAGCGCCGCGTCCGGGCTGCTCGATATCTCGGCAATCCCCTACCCGGTCGCGGTCAGGTCGACGGCGCGCCCGCAGCCGCGATCCGGCGGTGACTTTCGCGCTCGGGCCTTGGCGCTATGCCCGCACCAGAAGGGACCTCGAACCGGTGCGAGATGCGGGACACCGAACTCCATGGTCACAGCGCAATCTCGAAGTCATGGGCCTGTCGTTCGCGTGGCTTGATGCACTGCTCGCGGAGCCGGGCAGCACGGCAGCCACCAGCGCCGCGGCCGCCTATCAAGCCGCGCGCGCCGCGATGCGGGAGAGCAACCGCACCCGCCGCCATAGACAGGTTGTCGGTATTATTCGGCCTTTCTCCGTTCGATGAGGATGTTCTGATCCTTGCGCTCTCGTCGCAGCTTCGCGCTTGACCGAAGCAGACGACGCCAGATCTCGCGCGGAAGCTTGCTTGCGGGCCAATCGGCGGAGGCGGATGCCAAACTTCAAGACGGCTCGGTCCCCGCGCTCCAATGCGCCATTTCCAGCTTATCAGCGAATGCGCCGAACGGCGCTTTCATCGATGACGCCCTTGCTCATCGAGGAGCGGGTAAACCGCTATCTGATGGGAGAAGATGCGCCCGATCAGCGCATCGTTGGTCTGGTGACGCCGGTCACCGGCGGGCCGATACCGAGGCGGCATGTGCGGGGTCGAACGGCTCGCGGGACGGCTCGGCAATGGCGCGCGCCCGCGCCACATGATCGTCGGCCCCAAGCATGGCGGCCGCCGCGCCGCCGCCACGACGCCTCGCACGCGGCTTCGGGCTCGTCCTCGTTGAAATCGAACCGCGCACTCGGGCGGCCCAGGATCTTCTCCCCATTCTCGCCCGAGAGGCGGCACTTGGTGGCTTTGCCTCGCGTAAAACATCGATCAGCCGGAGGGCAAACGGGTGTTCGAGGAACAGCTCGGCTGGTTCGATGGACTGGTGATCGCGATTGCCGGGGCGCGGCACGATCTTGCCTTCGAAGTGCCATTGCTGCGGCTCGATCCGCTCGACGTCGAGGACCGCATGCAGCTGGCTCGAGGTACTGGGGCCGCACCCGGCGGATGTGCACAACACCCTCACCACGGTCGCGGCACAGTTCAAGTTCGGACCCGCGCGATCGCGGCTGCGGCTGCGGAAGGCGGTGATCTATGGCAGGCTTGCCGAGAACGTGCGAGCCGCGAACTCGAGGAGCTCGCCGATCGCATCGTGCCGCGCGCGCTTCGCCTGGGACGACATCGTGCTGCCGGCTGACGTGTTGCACGATCTCAAGGCAGCGGCCGCCCAGATGCGCTATCAGGCGCTGGTCTATGGCGCGCACGGCTTTGCCCGAAAATATCCGCGCAGCCGCGGCATCTCGGTGCTGCTGTCGGGGCCGAGCGGCGTGGGCAAGACCATGGCCGCGGAGGTCGTGGCCAATGATCTCGCGCTCGATCTCTACCGAGATCTTTCGCGTCGTGTCGAAATATATCGGCGAGACCGAGGAGATCTGCGCGCCGTATTCGACGCCGCGGAGGCGAGCGGCGCGGTGCTGCTCTTCGATGGGCTGGCCGCGCTGCCCGGCAAGCGCAGCGATGAAGGACGGCCATGACCGCTATGCCAATATTGAAGTGAGCGCTACCTGCCACGGCGCATGGAAAGCTATGGCGGCCTCGCCATCCTCGCCACCAACGCGAAGAACCATCTCGACGCAGCCTTCCTGCGCCGGCTACGCTATGTGATCGATGTGCCCTTCCCCGACACCGCCCGCCGCCTGATCTGGCTCAAAAGGCTTTCCACCGAAATGCCCGTGCCACGCGCTCGATTTCGATGCCCTCGCGCGGCTCGACGTCGCCGGCGGAAGCATCGCCGCCATCGCCATCAACGCCGCCTTCCTCGCCGCCGCCGATGGCGCGCCCCTCGACATGAACCACCTCGCCGCGCAGCCCGGGCGAGTTCCGCAAGCTCGACCGCGAATTGCGGCTCAACTGGATCGGGGCGACGTGACCATGGCCCAAACTCCGTCGATCAAGGTGACCGGCACCGGCTCCGGGCGAGAAGCAGCGCAGCTTGGCCGAACGATCGGCGATGGCGTAACGGCGGCGCTCGCCGGTCGCGGTCGGCGATGCATATCGACACGCTGCGGCGAAATTGCCGGCCCGGGCGCCATGTCGATATCGCCCGCGCGCTCCGCGACGCCATTGACGGCAAGACCAAGGGCGGTCGCGGATGAGAACAGCCCTGCAATACGCTGCACCGGCACCTGCCGCATCCGCGATACGTCCCACAATCCAGAGGAAGATGCGCATCAGTCCGGTCGACGATCCGCTGGAACGCGAGGCGGATCGCGTTGCCGACCAGGTGGTTTCCGGCGGATTGGCTGGTGTGATCAGCGGAAATTCATCAGGCGCAGCACAACGCAAATGCGCGCAATGCAGGAGCCGAGGAAACTCCGGTATTGCGCAAAGCCGCATCGGCGGCCGTGACATCCAGACGGAGCCGCACATGCGGTTTCGGCGCTCGCGCAGAGCAGCTCGCCGCTCACTGCGCGCGGGCGCGCTTATTTCAGGCCGCGTTTCGGACGCGACTTTTCAAGTGCGTGTCCATACCAACGGTTCGGCGGCGAAGCATCGCGGGCAATCAATGCGCACGCCTGCACGCTCGGACGCGACATCGCTTTCGCTGAGGAGCAGTATCGCCCAAGATCGGAAGAGGAAGCGGTTGATCGCCCATGAATTGGCCCATGCTCGTCCATCAAGCGGACAGTTCACGGCCGGAAGCAACGCTCCGGCGCCAGCCGACGAGTCACCGGAAGCGAGCCAACCTTTTTCCCAGCTCAGTTAAATTTGTCGGATGCGATCAGTCGCCCTATTCGCTCAATTATGTGCAGACGTCCGCCATTAATGCATTTGATCAAACAAGCGGCGTGCATCAAGAACGAGGCCTTGAGACGCGATATCCTCACTGGCGAAGGCCTGACGATCGTCTGCAATCCTGGAGGCAGAAGGAGGGAACCTGCGGCGAGACGGACGAAGCGAGCGCGCAGGTCAATCTCTTCAAACAATCCCCTGAACAGGGCCGATTGTCCCGGCAGATTGCTTCGGCCACGATATTCATGAAGTGGTGCACATGTCGCGGAACCATGGAACCCATTTCATGGCGACCTGCCGTGGGACTGCGGCAGGGGCCTGCTATCGGCGCTGACAAACTCAAACGCGGCGATGCATCGAAATGCGATTATGAGCGAAGCTGGCTGCCTTTCGTTGGGGCTTCGCTCGGAGCCACGGAATCCCGGCAAGGGCAGCCCTGCGACCGGATACGCGCGTCTCTACCTCGGCATCGAGAAGCGCGGACCGGTGCTCGGCATCTTCCGTCCATCCCGCTCGGCATCCAGGTGTCGATCATCGGCGTGCCGCTTGCCGGACAGGGCGCCGGCTCAACGCCGGGGACCAGCATTCCTCTCACTGATGAGTGCGCTGCGTTTCGATCCGGGAAAGGAAGGCGGCGCCTACACCTCTCACTGGACGGCGGAGCCGAAATCGCCCCGGCACCGACAAGCCGCGTCTCGGTTATGCGCTCGGTGCGCGCCTGGGCTATCGCTGGCATCTACGACGTCTCGTTCGGCGCCGGCACCGAATACGATCCGACGCGGAACGCCGGCGAGGAACGTTTCTATACTCTCGGCGCGACGTTTCAGATCGCCCCAAGATTTTATGGGATTGGCCATCATGAGAGCAGTGCTGCAACGCCCCACCGAGCACCGCGCCAGTTGCGCGGCAACCCGCCGTGCAACGCAAGGGCGCGCATTGGGCCAGTCGATGATCCGTTGGAACACGAAGCCGATCGGGTGGCGGATGCCGTCGTCGCTGGATCCCCGATCAGGAGCTATTGCCGGCACGGCACCGGGTATCGTCGCGCGCAGATGCGCGGCGTGCGAGGGCAAGGAAGAAGATCGGCATGTTCACCGCAAGACGGCAAGCCAGACGCCCACCAGTTCCCGATCCAGCGCCGGCTGCGGCCTGACCCGGGCCCTCGATCACGGCGGCTCGCCGCTCACTGCGCGCGAACGGGCTTGTTCGAGCCCCGGTTCGGACGCGACCTGTCACCGGATTCGCGTGCACACGCGGCAGCCCGCGCCGCTGCCCACGCTGCGGCTCGCATCCAGGCTCGCGCCTATACCCGCTGAACGATATCGCCTTTTGCAGCCGGCGAGTTTTTCGCCGGCGACGCGAGACGGCCGCCGGCTGATCGCCCATGAACTCGCTCACGTGGCGCAGCAGGCGCCGCGCATCGCGCGCCAGCCCGCCCATTCTATACCCGCACCTTCCGCGACGATGCCGGCGGCGATCCGCTCGATTACACCGAGACCGTACAAATCGCGCCTAGCCAGACTGCGGACGGAATTGAGGGAAGCGTCGATCGCCGCGTGTCAGCGCCAGCCTCAGGAAGCCTGCCCCAGCAAACGACCCACACGGGCCGCGTGCGCCACATCCGGTTCACCCCCGATTGCAGGATCGTCGTACCCATTCCGGATTCAATTCCAGCAGCTTCAGGCCGGAGACAAGGTCAGGCATTTGCCAGTCGCCCCCAACACCACTCCCGTGAACCTGCTGCCCGCCGCGCAATTTCAGAACATCCAGGACCGGTATGTTCGGGCTCTGAACAACAGGCTCAACAACCGCTACGCGGCGCATCGCGGGTTGCAGGCAGCAATCCTGCGCCGACCGGCCGATACCAATCATCATCGAAGCCAAAAAGCTGCTGGTACTCCCGATGCAACCATCAACGTTGTCAACCGCGGTGGACGCGGCGATGCAGGCACCATCTGCGTCGGCAGCTTCAATGATGCATTTGCAATGCACGAGGGCGGCCACCGGGCCTAGGCGCTCCCGATGAGTATCGTGGGGAATCCGCAGATCATAGCCGGGGCTATTGCGGGCGGAGAGCATTGGGAGCGCCGAGGAGCGCGAGCGTGGCGATATCTCGGCCATGGACTGGCAAGACGAATATGGCCGTTTCGCGCTGTTCCACGAACGGCACTTCCGTTTCGCGCAAGCCTTCCTGGAAGCCGTGTTGCAAGGTCAAGGCTGTTCCGTGAGCCTCGAGTCGGTTGCGAGTTCGCCGCCGGGAGTTCCGTGTCGATCTCGGATTGGGGAGTCTCGACCCGCGTTGGCGGCTCGGCTTACGCCTCTCTGTTCGTCGGCGCCGGCATTCCGCTTGAACGGCGGAGGCGGCTGAATTTTCTGTTCGGCGCCCAAGGCCAGGCTTTCTACGATCTCCAGCTCAAAGGACCAAAAGGCCTTCATGGCGGATTGCGCGTCGGTCTCGACGCGCAAACCTCGCCTGCAAATGTAGGCATTACCGAATCTGTTCGCTTCTGGCGGAGGGTTCTATCGAAGCGGCCGGTAATCCATGGTCCTTTACCGACGCGCTCACCCACCCGTCGCGGTCCTCGCTCTATGGCGAGGTTGGCGAAACCACAGGCGTGAATAGCGGCATGCTTACCAACGGTTGGGCGCTGCGCGCCGGCATCGAAGGAGCAGCAGGGCACGAGTTCACCAACGATCCAAATGCTTCGAACTGGTGGAGGGGTTGGCCTCACTGTCGGCATCAGCAAGTGAACCGTAGACGCGTGAAGGCCAAGCGCATCAGATACCGTCATCCCGGCGAAAGCCGAACCCAATTATCCGCCTCCTCATTTCTCCCGCGCTCCGCGCGAGGGCATCACAACCACCGTCGTCGGCCCAGCGGAAGCCAGGAACCCAACTATCCGCGTGAAGATTGTCGAGGCGCCGTCACATTGAAGGATGGGTCCCGGCTTGCGCCGGGATGACGAAGGGTAAGAGCGAGAAGAATTCGAAGGTCTGCATTTCTGTTGACCAAGTTCTTTTTGCTGTTCTATTCGATTCGCATGGACAGCAACGCGACCATCGAACGCTGGCAGGTACCGCTTCTCGCCATCATCCTCAAACTCTTCGCCGAGATCGGGCTCAGCGAAGGCGCAACCATCGAGCGCCTGTCGAAGCCGCTCCACCGGCTTATCCTGAGCCGATTGCGAGCCGCGGAGGCAACCGTTCGGCGCCTCATCGTTGCCGCGGCCCGCGACATCGTCGTCGAGCCGAGGCCAGAGCGTCCGGCGCGGGCCGCGCCGCGAGCCGTCGACCAGGACAATAAGGAACCAGATCCCCCGCCGAGGCCAAGCCCAAGCACAAGCGCCGCCCCTTGTTCAACCTGTTCGACGCGCTCAAGCGCCAGGTCCGCATCTTCAAGAAGAAACGCCGCAAATTAAACCCCCGCATCACCCACTTTCATCACGATCCGCGAATCCCAGAATTCCTCCGTGCCCAGCCCGCCGTTCCCGCAGCGCCTGTCGTAGAAGAGAGGGTCGATGACGGTACCGTCAGTGCCAGGCACCTGATCCGCCGCCTCCATGCCGTCATCGATGCGGTGAGAGACATCAAGCGCCACGCCGAGCGCTATGCGCGCTGGCGGGACAAGCCCTATGAAGAGCGCCATCCGCAACGGCGATCCGCCTTGCGCTTCGGCCGGCCACCGGGCTTTCGCCAGCGCAGCATCCACGAGGTCGACGACATTCTCAAAGAATGTCACTGGCTCGCCCTCAAAGCCGAGCACCAGCTCTACGACACGTCGTGAGAGTCTCGACAATTCGCATCGAATATCGAAGCATCCTTGTCGCTCGCGGCAATGCGAACGCATGCCCAGCCTTAACCTATTCTCGATCGGCACACTTGCCCTGGCGAGACCGAGCTGGCGTTAATCGATTTCGCTCGGGGCTCTTCAAGAGGCGAAACACCGAAATTCATCTACTCACGGCTGCAGGTCTGTGTTAGCCTAACGTCTGGTTTCCTTGGGGCGGCCTATCCAAGGGGTTAACCAGATGGGGTCGGAGTTCCCGAATAGTCCGCGCGTCCTCAAGGGCGGCCTCGTCGCATATCGGTTGCCCGATCTTTTTCCGACCGTCATCGTCTTTCAATACAATCCCGACGAAGTATCACGCTCGCTGCAAATGCAGTCGGCGAGCAGCGGTGCCGGGCGTGGCGAGGGAAACCGCGTAAACGGTCCGCCGCAGGAAACGATCACGCTTTCGGTCGAGATCGATGCGACGGACCAACTCGAAAAGCCTGGCGAGAATGCCACTGCCGTCGACAACGGGTTGCATCCGGTCATCGCCTCGATCGAGCGGCTCGTCTATCCGTCCTATCCATTGGTGATCGCGAACGAAGCACTGGCCTTCGCCGGCAGCGCCTTCATTCTCAACGAGACGGCACCTCTGACCTTGCTTGTGTGGGGCGCGCGGCGGGTGCTGCCGGTGCAGGTGCAAAGCCTCTCGATCAAGGAAGAGGCCTTCGACCAGAAGCTCAATCCGATCCGCGCCAAGGCCGATCTGTCGCTGCGGGTCCTCACCTATCGCGATCTCGAAATAACCAATCCGGGCTATTGGGTCTATCTCGCCGCCTTCACGCAAAAGGAAGTGATGTCGGCGCTCAATACCTATGGCGACACCAGCGGCATCGCCGCGCTTGGCCGGCTCTAGGAGCGCGCGATGTTCTTCCGCGGCAGCCGCTATGAACCTATCGCCGATACAACCCTTGCGACCAAGGACGGCAGGACGATCCGCTACAAGCGCATGCGTTTCATCCCGCAGCCGCAGTCGCCGCCAAGGCTCTTCACCAAGGTGCAACTCGGCGAACGGCCGGACCTCATCGCCTATCGCATGATTGGCGATCCCGAGCAGTTCTGGCGTTTGTGCGATCTCAATCTGGTACGGCGACCTGTGGACCTGACGGCGGTCCCCGGCGCATCCGTGGCAATCCCCTCTCCGGAAGGAGGTGGCTGACATGGGCCTCCTGCCGTCGTGGTTCACCGTTCAAGTCGCCTTCGCCCCAATGCCAGTACCGTTCTTCCAGGCATTGCGTGAGATCGAGATTGAAACCTCGATCGGTCGTGCTTCGATCTTCCGGCTGCATTTCGATCTGTCGCGCAACATCTTCGGCGATTTCGATGCGCTGGCCTTCGATATCTTCAGGCCCTTGCTGCCGGTCAAGATCAGCATCGCGGCCGGCCTTCCGGTCCCCCAGGTCCTCATCAACGGATACATCAAGGACGCCGAATTGAGGGCCGGCGATGCGCCCGGCACATCGCGCCTCGAAGTCGTCGGCATGGATGCGCTGGGCACGATCATGACCAACAACCAGCAGCCCATCGTCTGGCCCAACCTTTCCGAGAGCGCGATCGCGGCTGCGATCTTCGGCAAGTATGCGATGATCCCGCTGATCGACCCATTGCCGCCGACCCGCACGATCCTCGACACAACGACGACGCAACGGGTCTATGACGCTCCCTTTCTCTTCGAACTCGCGCGCTGCAACAGTCTCGAACTCTATATTCAGCCCGACCCGTTTCTCGGTACCGATATCGGACATCTGCACCGGCCCTATACGCACCTTCCGCACCAGGGCGTGCTGTCGATCGATTTCGGCAAGCAATCGAACCTCACGCAGTTCAATGTCTCGAACGACATGCTGCGGCCAACCGGTTTCGCGGGCGCATCGGTCGACCGGCAGACACGAGCTCCGATTCCAGCCATCGGGGTGACGTCAACAGAGGTTCCAATGGGGTTGGAGCCGGCCCTTTTCCGCATCCTCCCGCCACCCGTCACGCAGCAGCTTCCGGGTTGCCCTGCCAATCCGACCGAGGCAACGCTGCGCTCGCTTGCCAGTGCCTCGGCAACGAGCCGCGCGATCACGGCGCAGGGCGAAGTCGATGGCATCAAATTCGCGCGGCCGCTCCGCGCCGGCCTGCCGGTGCTGGTGCGCGGCGCCGGCCGGCAAAACAGCGGGCTCTACTACGTCCAGTCCGTGACGCACCGGATTTCACGCGACGATTACCGTCAGAGTTTTTCTGCCTGGCGCAATGCCGTCGGTCTTACGGGTACGGAGATTTTCTCCGATCCCCTCGCTGCGGTTGCTTGAAAGGAGCGGCAATGCTGGACGGAGCGTCTAACGAAAGTTCGGCCATCACAAACCCTGTGTACGGCAAATACCAGGGCACGGTGATGAACAATCTCGACCCGCAAGGCCTCGGACAGTTGCAGGCCTTCGTGCCGCGCTTGCTTGGCGGAGTTCCAACCGGATGGGCGAAGCCCTGCGTGCCCTATGGCGGCCCGACTTCCGGCTTCTTCTCGGTCCCACCCATCGGTGCCGGCGTGTGGATCGAGTTCGAATGCGGTGACGTTTCGCAGCCGATCTGGACCGGTTGCTATTGGGGCGCAGCCGAACTTCCGATGAAACCGCCCGGATCGCCAGCGCAGCCCACCACCAGAATCTGGCGCACCGAGACAGGCCTCACCGTCGTCATGGACGACGTCGCGCAGACCATCACGCTGACCGACGGCCTGACGCTCAACTCGGTCGAGGTGAGCGTCGCGACCGGAACAGTGACGGTGAAGGGCGCGGTGCAAGTTGTGTCCAGCGCACCGCTGGTGAAGCACGGCAGCGTCACCTCCGCTCATCCCGCAGTACTTGGAGATCAACTCTTCGCCTATCTCACCCAGCTCGTTGCGATCTTCAATACGCATTTGCATCCGGGCGAATTGGCGGCCGGCATCCTGCCGGTGACGCCCGCGCCGCCGGTCGCGCCGATGCCGATGCCGAGCCCCAGCCTGCTCTCGATCAAAGTGCTGCTGGAGTAGACCCGATGGGCACATCGTTGAAAGCCGGCAATCTCACTGCATCGACCAATCCCAATGATGCGGCGTTTCTGGATTCGATGGCGCAAGACATTGAAGACGCGCTCGACAAACTGATGACCGACGATGGCCTGCCGCCGCTCAACAAGGATGCGTCCGATCAAAGTGTGCGCGACCGCCGCAGGTTCATCGTTGCGATCGCCCGCGGCGTGGTCAAGCACCTGGCCGACAACCCGGGCGCCTTCGCCATCACCACGAATAGCGGCATGGTCACCGCGCAGCTCGATCACATAACGACGATCTGATCAATGGACCCTGCCCGGCCATATTTCGACTTTCCGTTCACGCTCGACGAGCGCGGCAGGAGTGCCGTCACAGGGGCCGACGACCACATCCGCGACATGATCTATCTCGTGTTGTTCACGGCGCCCGGCGAGCGCGTCAACCGGCCGGAATTCGGCTGCGGGGTGAAGCAATTGGTCTTCGCGCCGCTTTCCGACGCGCTCGCGGCGGCAACCGAGCAGCTCATCCACGGCGCGCTCATCCGCTGGCTCGACCCGGTGATCTCATTGGAGAAGGTCGAGGCGACGGCGAACGAGGCAACACTCGAAATCAAGGTTTCTTACGTGCGACGCGAAACAAGGGAACGGCGAGAAGACATTTTCAGGCATCCAGTTCCAGCGTGAGGTTGGCGTATGACCGTACTCTCCGAGGACGGTACGTTGCAGTGTGAAGACGAGCGGCGCTCCGGCGTCCTGCTCGATCCTGCGCATCCGCTGAACGGCATCGACTTCGTCGAGTTCAGGCGCGAGCCCTTGAACCGTTTCGTGCTTGACGTCACCTTCCTCAAGCCGCCGCCGGTGCCACCTGCCGTGGGCATGGCCAATTTCACCGTCACCGGCGGCATCCGCATCGTCGATCTGCGCGTCGTCGGCGTCGAGACGGTGGCGGCCGATCCCCTCATGCTGCGCGTGCTGGTCGATCGCGAAGGCGATTTCTCGCCCTATGTTCTCGAGATCGACCATCCCGCGATGGATCTCGAGCGCAATCAGGCGGTCTTCAGTTTCAAGGCGGCGTGTCCGAGCGAGTTCGATTGCCGGGTGCTTCCCGACTGCCCGCCTCCCGTTCGCGATGAACCCGCGCTCGACTATCTCGCCAAGGACTATCAGAGCTTCCGCCGCCTGATGGTGGATTTGATCGCCGAGCGCAATCCGTCCTGGCAGGAACGCTTGCCCGCCGATCTCGGCATGACGATCGTCGAACTCATGGCCTACGCCGCCGACTATCTGAGCTATTATCAGGATGCAGGCCCCGGCACCGAAGGCTATCTCGACACCTGCCTCCATCGCATCTCGGCGGCGCGGCATGGCCGGCTCATCGACTATCAGATGGGGCAAGGCCGCAATGCGACCACTTTCGTGCACTTGCAAGGTGGGGCCGGCGCCAACGGTGTTGTACCCGCTGCGACAAAGGTTACGAGCCTGGTTGCGGTGCCCCTGTTGGGCGCCGCCGCGCCGCCAGGAGCTGTCATGACGGCGCTCGCAAATTTCGATGGCGATCCGGCGCTTGCCGACGCGCTAGTCTTCGAACTCCTGTCCGATACCCGCGTGCTCGAACTCCACAACGAGCTTCGCATTCATAGCTGGGGCGACAGATTGTGCTGCCTCAGCCGGGATGCAAGAGAGATTTTTCTCTATCGCAACAATGCAGGCACAGCCGTTCGGCCAGACTTGCGCGCCGGCGAGTATCTACTCCTCGAAGAAGTCCGCAGCCCCATGACCGGCCTCACCGCCGACGCCGATCCGAAGCATCGCCAGGTGCTGCTCATCGGCAGCGTCGAGAACACCGAAGACGCGGCCTTCACCGCGGCGGTCGCCGCCGGCGTTCTGACACCGCGCACCAATCCCGCCGATCCGGCCTTGCCGCTGTTGCGCGTGGTATTCGCCAAAGGCGAGGCGCTCAAATTCGCTCCCTGCATTTCCGCCGAGACGATCGACCACCTGACCATCGAACCTGTGACCGTGGCACGTGGGAATATCGCTGTGGTCGACCACGGCAGGAGCATTATCCGCGACACCCAAAACGGATCGCTGGCCCTGCCCGATATGGGCTCCGGCCGCTGGCCCATACCTGAGCTGGCCCTTCCCGACGCGCCGGTGACGCGCAATCCCGAACCTGCCATTGCGCTTGACGTCACATTTCCCGCCGACCCCGTGCCTGAAATCTGGACGCCGGTTCCCAACCTCATCGACAGCCAGCCCTTCGATCAGAATTTCGTCGTTGAGACCGACAACAACGAGGCCTCATTCTTGCGCTTCGGCGATGATCAGTATGGCAGGCGCCCGTTCGATGGGCAGCGTGTCGTGGCGCGCTACCGGATCGGCAACGGGAAAATCGGCAATGTCGGCTGGGGCACGCTTGTACATCTCGTCGATCCCGGCGTCGTCATCCCGGCAATCACGCGGATATGGCAGCCGCTCCCCGCCGAAGGCGGTGTCGAGCCGGAAACCACAGAACACCTGCGCCAGATCGCACCGGAGGCCTTCCGTGCCATCCAGTTCCGCGCCGTTACCGAGCGCGACTGGGAGGAGATGGCGCTCCGCCATCCCGATGTTGCGGCGGCGAAGGCGAGTTTCCGCTGGACCGGCAGCTGGCACACGGTGTTTGTCGCCATTCATCCCGTCGATGCAGCTAATCTGCGCCGATTGCCGGGTGGTGGAACGGAGCTGCAGCCGCTCTTCGCGTTGTTGATCAAGGCGCATCTCACCCGCTTCAAGCTCGCGGGCTATGACCTGAACATCCGCGCAGCGATTTATGTGCCGCTCGAAATCGACATCCGGATTTGTGTCGGCGATGGCCATTTTCGCGGTGACGTTCTGGCGGAAGTCGGGCGCGTGCTGTCGAACCGGCGTTTCGCAGACGGCACCACCGGTTTCTTCTTCCCGCTGCGGTTCGGTTTCGGCCAGGCCGTCTATCTCTCCCAGCTGTACGAGGCCGTAAGCGCGGTTGCTGGCGTCAACTCAGCCGAAGTCACGCTCTTCAAGCGCTATTGGGATCCGCCGCGTGGCGAACTCGAAAGAGGTGCGATCACGATGACGCCGTTCGAAATTCCGCGCCTCGATAATGATAGGAACTTCGCGGACAACGGTGTCCTGCGGCTCACCGCGGTAGGAGGGCTCTAGCATGGCCGCCGACCCATTCTGCAGCTGTTGCCAACCATCGTCCGCCGCGACGCCGCTTCCGATCTTCAACCGGCCGGGACTGAGCGAGATCGCCTTTCGCATCGGCACATTCGCGACCTTCCGCGAAGCGATGCTCGAATCGATCGCGCAAGAAGCAGCCCTGGCCGGCCTCACGACTCGCGAGAGCGACGACTATGCCATCACCTTTCTCGAACTCTTTGCGGCAGTGGGCGATGTGCTCGCGTTCTATAACGAGCGAATCGCCAACGAGCTTTTCCTGCGCACCGCCCGCGAGCGCGATTCCCTGCTGCGACTGACGCGCCTCATCGGTTACCGCCTGCGGCCTGGCCTCGCGGCACAGACGATGCTGAGCTTTGCGCTCGATGCCGGTGCATCAGCACGGATCCGCAAGGGCTTCAAGGTGATGAGCGTCCCCGGCCAGGACGAGAAGCCGCAGATCTTCGAGACGATCGAGCAGATCGTGGCCAATGCCGACATCAACGACGCCGCAGCCTTCGCTCCGCCGCTCCCGTTCAACGGATTCGCTCTTGGCTCCGAAGGTGGTCCGATCGTCGCGCGTCCGGAGAAGCTCTCCTCGCGGTTGCCGAAAACTCATCCTCTTCGGCCGCGATGTCATCGAAGAGAAGAGCATCACCGGTACTACACTGCGCGCCGACGGCGACGTGATTGCTTTTGAGCCCGCGATTCAGACGGGCAATTGGCATGGTGCGGTCGCACGGGCCGCCAAGCTGGAGGGCCGCCTGCGCTTCTTCGGGCACAACGCGCCGCTCAACGTCACGTCTATATACCAGCCCCAGCGCAATCACGTGGCCCAAAATGGATTGTGCAGTCGGTTGATGCATCGCTCGGGGCCGCCACCACCAGCTATCCATTGGATGGGCGCATTACCGATATCGCCGCGGGCACACAGATCCTTGTCGACGCCGGGCCCTCCGCGACGCCGCGGCTGCACGTTGCAAGCGTCGTCAAGACCGAAGATCTCTCGACAACTCTCAGCGGGATCGACCAACTGACTGGAGATACGGTCACGCATCTGCAATTGCGCGAAACCATTCGCGGACGCCCAACCGTCATTGCGCGCCGCGGCACGCATGCGACCTACGCGCGATCGGGCACGGGGTCCGTCCTCTCCTCGACATACCGGGTCCGACGCGGCGCTGGACCTATCGGGACCTGACCGATGCTTCCTCGGATGTGCAAGCGATCGCCGTCAGCGCCACGCGCCAAGACATCCTTTCGTGCGGAACGCAACATTCAAGCCATTGCAGCGCCGTCTCATTTCTGGCGCCGGGGTGGCTGGATCAATCACGGTGGAATTCTCACAAAGGAACCCAGGCCTGTCTCCGAAGCAGGCGGCCAGGTGCTGGTCTTCGTGCGTGGCACGGATTCGGGCTCCGCGGCCATCGATGTCACCAGCGGATCGCCAGGCTGGGGAGCCTGCATCCTCGACAGGCCGTGCCGGTTTCGCAGAACCCGGCGCGCTATGCTGTATTCGTGCGCGGGCTCGACCGCGCTGCCCGGTACCGCATTTGGAACGGAGCATCATGGGCGCCCTGGGCGACGCTCAAGGGATTGCTGGCAACCGGCCCCTCCGTCGCCTCGACGGAAAGCGGGCCGCATCGATATCGCGGCACCCAATGATGCCGGCGCTGATCCATCGCAAGTTCGACGGCACCGCTTGGAGCGAGTGGCGTGACCTCGGTGGCGAGCTTCAGGGCGTCGTCCTGCTCATCGCCGGTACCAGACCGCATCGACGTCTTTGCGCGCGGCAAAGATGACAGTCTATGGACCATCACGCGCAATGGTGAGATCTGGGGCGGCTGGGTCAATCTCGGCGGCAAACTGACATCGGCACCGGCTGGGGCACGCGACATTTCCGGGCTCCATACTTATGCCCGTGGAAGCGACGGCACGATCGCATCGCGCTCGCTCATCGGGTCATGGACAGCTCGGGCCAGTCATGGTGACGGTATTTTCGGCGCAATCCCTTAGATCGGCGCAAGACGGCGATCTACCGGATATCCGCTGCGGGACGTCGTGTTCCGTGACTATGACTATCCTGTCCTGATTAACCAGTCGGGCTCGCCCTTGCGGATGAGGCCGGGTGCAAAGACCGTCGGCAACATCGCCAAGGGCTGCCGTATTTTGCTGCGCTCCGACAGCGGCATCCAGGAAGCCAAAGTCGTCGCGACCATACCGGTGCCCGCGATTCCCGGTGAGGGATCGAGGATCATCTCTTCGTCGATTTCACCCCGGCACCCACAGCGCCGCTGCGCAATGTCACGCTGCTTGGCAATGCCGCCGCGGCGAGCCATGGCGAGGTTCCAGCCGCTCGAAGCGCCTGGCCATGGCGACGGGGCAAAGCGCATTTCAGACCTTCAAACTGTCGCGCCCCAATCTCACCTATTTGCAGTCGGTGACCAGTCTCGGGGCACGCCAGCGCTCGAGATCGAGGAACGGCGAACTCCTGAAGGAGGAAAGCCGAGTTTTCTTCGGCCGCCGCGCCACCGAGCGCGTCTATACCGCGCGCCAAAACGATAATGCCGAAAAACCTATGTTGCGTTTGGCGACGGCACGACCGGCGCGCGGCTTCCGTCGGGTGCCATGAATGTGACGGCGACTTATCGTACCGGGCTTGGCATCCAAGGCCTGATGAAGGCCGGGCAGCCGTCGATCCCCCCTCGAACGCCCCGCGGGCTTGCGCTCCGTGGTCAATCCGCTCCCTGCCGATGGTGCGGCAGATCCGGAAACGCGCCGATCGTGCTCGCGACAGCGCCCAATACGGTCAAGACCTTCGGCCGTGCCGTGTCGCTTGCCGATTCCTGAAGCGATCGCCACGGTCGGCCTGCGGCGCGCGCCAGCGTCACCTGGGTGTGGAGTGAGTTCGAGCCGCGCCGTGCACGTGACCGTCGCCGGACCCCAAGGCAACAAGCTATCCGCTGCGTCCCTGGCGCTGCTGCACGGTGCGCTTGATACAGCGCGCGACCCAAACCGGTCGCTGCTCCTCGCCAACTTCGTTCGTGTACCGATCGTCATCAGCGCGCGATTGCTCCGCGATCCCGCATTCGCGCAATGCTGGAAGACGCGCGATCCAAGCCGTTGGCCCGGTTCGTATTTGACGCAATGCCGCTCGGTGCTGCAGTCTTTGCAAGCGAAATCTACGCAAAATTGCAATCGGCCACCGGCGTCCTCGCCGTGGACATCGATGTCTTCCATCTCAAGCACTATCAGGATCTGACCGCCACTGAGCTGGCGGTACGCGCCGCAGATACGAGATCACTCCAGCCCCATATCCGCATCTTTCGCGGCACGCCGACACTGCCGCTCGCGCTCATCGATCGCTTTGCGCGCGCAGGTTTCGAAGGTCCGCCGCCGCCGGTGCTCGCCGCCGAGCAGGCCTTCATCGAGGACCCGGCGGCCGATCTCGTCTTGACAGCGGTGGAGGCGCTCTGACATGGCCTTCCTCGAATGCCGAACGCGACCGCCTCTATGATCTGCTCCCGGCTTTCATCCGCGAGCGCGACCAGCAGAGCGGCGGCGCCCTGCGCGGTCTCCTCGACATTGTCGATACCTGCGCCGATGTCATCGAAGAGGATATCAAGCAACTTCACGAAGACGCCTTCATCGAGACCTGCGAGCCCTGGGCCGTCGCCTATATCGGCGATTCGTCGGCACCTCGCCGCTCTTCGATGAAAGCCGCGTCAAGGACGGCGATACGGCGGTCGAACTTTTTCCCGATCTCGCCGGCGCCGAGGACCGGCGGGTCAAAAGCGCTGCATGGTCGCGCCGATCGTTCGCTGCCGGGTCGCGGGCTCCGGCTCTTCATTGCGCTACGCTCGCGCGCCGATGTCGCGAAAACGATATACTACCGGCGCCGCAGGCACATTGCCGATGCTCGAGGAGCTGGCCCGCGATGTGACCGGGTGGCCAGCGCATGCGGTTGAGTATTTCGAGCTTCTCGGCTGGACGCAAGGTGCGCAATCACCTGCGCTTCCATTCGCTGCGCACCCCCGACATCCGTTCGTCGAACGCATGGACCGGCTCAACGGTGCCTTCGACGAGATCGCCCATACTGTCGATGTGCGGCCGATCTCCCAGGATGAAGGCTATACAACATTCGTGACATCGGCTTCATCTCTGGCGTCTCATCGCCTACGCGCTTGACCGGATCGAAGCGCGCCGCCTCGGCGCGGCAGGAGACTTCCGTTTCTTCTTCAGTCCGCTCGGCAACTCGGCGCCGATCTTTCGCCGGCCTGCTGTAGAAGGTGACGAGGCGGCCCTCGCGACCGAGCTTCACGTTCCGCAGCCGATCCGGCCAGCGCGGTTCTTCCAGCACATAGCGGACTTCACGGATCGGTGCCAAATGCTTCGAGCACGTCTTCGTCGATGGCGTCGAAATACCAGCCGCGCAGGTTGTGTGTCGCAATCTGTCCGTCCTTGGTCCCAACCGCCGACCGACCGGATTGCCATCGACGTGGCGCGCGGGCGTTTGACACTTGGACCAGCCCTGCTCCCGGCAACCAAGTCGAGAGATCACCTTATCACTACGGCTTTCCCGCCGATCTCGGCGGCGGGCTCTACCGCCGCCGTTCTTGGCTGATCCGGCCCAACTTCGCACCCAATGTACGGGTGATCATCGTTGGACCGGGCGGCCATCCAACGATCGCTGCGGCCATTGCTGAATGGGGAAGGCGTGGTCCCGACGCGCCCCAATGCCATCATCCGAATTCTCGACAATCGAACCTAGCGTCGAGACGATCAATCTCGATGTGACCACTGCTACCGGCACTGCTCGCCATCGAAGCTGCCGACGGGCGCCGGCCGCATCTGCGCTTGAACGGGCCATTGCGGCTCTCGGGCAACCGCCCCGACTTTGCATTCACGCTTAGCGGTCTCCTGGTCGAGGGCAGAATTGTGGTCGACGGCTCGCTGCATCGGCTGCGCATTCTGCATTCGACCCCTGTTCCCGAGCAGATCGCCGAGACCGATCCGCCGGTGCCGCCACCTGCCGTCGAGCCTACATCTCTGCGGCGGCAAACTTGGCGACGGGTGCCGTCGCCAACACCGAACTTGCCGTGCAGATCGCCTTCGGGATCAGCGGGCCGATTCCGGATGCCGGACCATGCAGAAGGCGTCATAGCGCTCGACAGCGTCATCGACGGCGCCGGTATCGATGCGATCGCCGGTCCTTCGCCAATGAGCTGCGCCCTGCCTTGCACAGCGCGCGAACGCACGACGATCCGCGGCGCCACATTGGTCAGGCAGATCGATCTTGCCACCGAGACGATGTTCGACGGGCTCGTCGAAGCCGAGCGTACCCAGACCGGTTGCGTGCGCTTCTCCTACGTGCCGCCGCTATCGCGCACGCCCAGGCGCTATCGCTGCCAGCCGGATCTCGCCGACCGCAAGGCCATCGAGGCCGAGGAAACGCGCGTCGGGCCGTTGACGCCTGCGCAGAAGCAGGCGGTGCGCGATCTCGTGCATCTACGCGTCAAGCCCGAATATACCGCAGAGGGCAGCCGGCCTATCTCCAGCTTCGCTGCGCGGGCCAGCAGAAATTTTCACCGGCGCTGCCGACGGCTCCGAGATGGGCGTCTACTGCCATCTCACAGCCGCAGCGGGAAGCCAATCTGCGCGTGCGGCTCAAGGAATACCTGCCGTTCGGGCTCGATTACGGTTTGATCTACGCATCACGGGAGGCGGCGCGGAGAGGGAGCGAGACGATGAGTGGCGATCAAACGAGGTTCACATTCGATCCGGCGATACTCCGGCGTGCTGATGCAGCAAGGCCGTGTCCAGCTCGACTCCGACTGGAACGAAGAAATCGACATCCTCAGGCGCCGCATTCGCACCACGACGCTCGACATTCCCGGCCCCTTGGGCGTGCCCTATCGTGAGTCCCAACGCCTTCAGCATCGGTTGGATCGCAGGCCTGCCCACCGATCTTTCGACTGACCGGGCCGCCTCTATGTCGACGGCATACAGATCGAGAATTTCGCGGAGGACGGCGCAACTTACAATCATCAACCCTTCTTCCCGCCGCAATTGGCACCCTTTCCCCCGCCCGCACTTCCCGCCGTCGGCGATGCTGTCGTCTATCTCGATGTGTGTGGGATCGCGAAGTCACCATATCGAGGATCCCGAATTGCTCGACGCCGCTCTCGGCGGCGCCGATACGACGACACGGCGGCAGACGGTGTGGCAGGTCCGCGTCGATCCAATGCCGGGAGCAGCCTGCGGTGTGCCGGCTGGCGAGCCAGCCTCCTGCCGGACGATTGACGAGCCGCGCCATCGCGCCTCCGGCGCCCGACGATCCGTGCATCCTGCTGCCCGCCTCCGGCTATCGCGGCCTCGAGAACCGTCTCTATCGCGTCGAAGTCCACAGCGGCGGCGCACTCGGCACGGCGCGCTTCATGGTCGCGCGATAATGGATCCATTGTCTCGGTGGTGCGCGACATCGCGGTCAGCGGCACTCAAACAACACTTACCGTCAATCGCATCGGCCGTGACCAGTTCCTGCGCTTCCGCGCCGGCGATTGGGTGACGGTTACCGACGATCACCGCGAGCTCACTGGCCAGCCTGGGCGAAATGGCGCTCATCGTCAACGTCAACGAGACCAACCGCCAAATCGTGCTCGACCGCGCCCTGCCGACGGCGGGCCAAAGACCGTTCGGCGCCAATGCAGCGCAAATCGCCGAGCGCCACACACGGGTGCAGCGCTGGGACCAGACCGGTGCCACCAATACCGTCGATGCCGACGGCCTCATTCTCACCGGAGCGTGTCCGGTCCTGATTGAAGATGGTATCGAGATCGAATTCTCGACCGTCCCCGCCGGCGGATCGTCGGTGTCGGCGATCACTGGGTATTCTGGGCCCGCACGGCGACGGCGCAGATCGAGGAACTCACCAATGCGCCGCCGCGTGGCATCATTCACCACTATATGCAGATCGCCGCGATCACCGGGCTTGGCGGTGCCGCACCGACGATCACCGATTGCCGCCCGCCGCAGCAACAGCAAGGCGATTGCTGCTGCACAATCATTGTGCTCCTGGCGAGAACATCCAGGCCGGCATCGATGCCCTCCCGCGCAGGGTGGCTGTGTGCCTCAAGACCGACCGTAGCCAGATCCCAGGAACTGCTCCGCATCGCCCGCGGCAGCATCGTACTCAAGGCCGAGAGTCCCGGAACCACAGTTCGGTCGACCGGCAACGGCCCACCCCTCATCATCGGCAATCCAGCGGGCATCAGGATCGAAGGCATCGATGTGCTTGGCATCGACTTCGAGGCGAACAACACGCAGTCGATATTGACGCCGTCCTGATGATCGCCGCCGCGCTACGCGTCAGAACCACACTGCGCGATGAGCGCGATAGCGCCAACCCACTTCGCCGGCCTTCTCGCCAACACCACCGACCAGTTGAGCGTGCACTATTGCCGCTTCCGGCAGCTAGCGGTCGGCATCCTCGTGCGCGAACGCTGCGAAAAATTCGAGGCCACGGCGTCGATATCGATCTTGCTGCGGTCGAAGGCGTTGTCGTCGCGCTTGCAGGGATCGCCTATATCGAGTTCTGGCCTTTTCCTGCCGTGTGTCTCGCAATGCCGTCTCCGGAGCGCTGTTCGGCATTCTCCTCAATGACGAACCGTTCGGCGACGCCAACTCGCTGGCGGATATGTCGTCCGTCACTGACAACACGGTCATTTGCCCTGCACCAGCCGGAGGGCAACGCGGTCGCGAGACCGGTTGCCATCGATGTGGCGGCTGATGGTTGCTATGTAACGGGCAATCGCGTCCGCTACGCCAGCCGGTTCTTTGTCGGCATCCGAATTGCCGGCTCCTTCTGCGAGGTGAGCGGCAATTAAGCTGTTTCGGATCTCGGGCAGTTCGATATCCTCGGCCTGATTGCCGTCCAGATCGGCGGCGTCGGCCAGAAATCCAGTCCGATCTTTGCCGGGATCGTCGCCAACAATACGCTCGCCGGATGCCAGCATGGCATCCTGTGCATCGATGGGCGCACCCGACGATCGAGGGAAACATCATCGAGGGACTTGGCGCGCGCCTCGGTTTCGCCGTCTTCGGCTTCTGCGAGTCGTGCTGGCTCGCACATTTCCGGCAATCGCATTGGCGGTGCGCTGGCCGCCCTCCTTCAGCAGTGGCAGTCAGAATCGCTTCTCTGCCAATGACCGCCGTAACGGATCGACCGGCATCTCCCTCTCACAGGAGATACAGGCTCCCCAGATCGTCGGCAATCGCCTCGACAATCTGGATTTCTGGGGCATATTCACCCTCGTCACCCTGGCGCGACTCGACATCGTGGAAAATCGACTGGGTCAGATGCGCCACCGTATTGCCCGCGCACCTTTTTGATTGATGCCTTTACCGCCGCGGCGGTGGTCATGCCTGCGAACGAAGTCGTTGGCTGGCAGTAATGGCGGCGACAGGCAACTTCGGGAACGCCGACTACGGCATCGTCGGCGACTTTAGTATTCGAGGCGTGGCCGAGGGAAATTCGTCAACGCGGTTTCGAATGGTCTTCAGCAGGAACTCCGCAAGCGCGACTTCGCGCCTGCTGCGCGGCGACCGGTTCGACTTCTCGCAGGCGAAACATTGACGATCGGCTTCGCCATCCAGATGCTCGGCAACGGTTCTCGGCACGGGCCGCACCGCGCTCGTCGAACAGCCAAGGCGCAACCAACGACCGTCTTTTCATCCGCTTCGAGCGGGTCTCATTCGACCACAATTACTGCATGCACTTCTCGGCACCCCGGGTGTTTGCGGCAGGCCAAGGCGCCACCGTCTGGCTGGTGGGCCGCCGCGCCATCGTCATGGGCAATCACATCAAGTCATTCGCACGGTTCTTTCCTCGGTGAATTTCAACAGCATGCCCGGCCCATTCATCGGCAACACTACCGCCGGCGGTACGATCAACCATGCGGACTTCCCGGTTCCGGCCAACAGCTTCAACATGACCGGGCTACCCAACTCGAAAGGCCAGTCACATGAAACTCGACGAACTCCTCAAGCAGAATGCCACATGGCCCGAGCAGGCAAAGAAACGCCGCGTTCGACAAGGTCGACGAGAATGCAGCGAAGTTCCCTCGACGAACAGCGCGCCGCAAGGCGGATATCGAGGCCTGCATCGACGCGCTGGCGCGCCGCAAGGAAGACGCTATCGCCTCCTATGATCGAGCGATCGAGAGCGAGAAAGCCGAGCCCGAGCTGCGTTACGGACCCAAAAATCGGCTGTCGGAGCAACTGGCTGGAGCCGACTGCGACGACAGCCAGTAAGGACAAAAATCCAAAGCAAAAGCGCTAACGCGCAGTGCAGCAACCCTTCACATTCGCAATAATAGACCGCCATCGATGGCAAGCTCGACACCGGTAATGAAACCCGACGCGTCCGACAGCAGGAACAACGTGGCGTTCGCTATGTCCTCAGCCGCCCGATCCGCCGAGCGCGCCAGGACGAGGCGACCTGGCTGGAAGTCCTCGGTATCCCACGGTACGCGGTGGCGCTGGGCGTTGGCCTGGGCAGATATTCTGCTGGATGGTCACGACGGTCAGGAGGCCGTGCGCGCAGCGAACGGGACACTGCGCATACCGCGGCCTTGAAGCCTGATAGGCATCCTGCGGCTGATCGCCACGATCCACTGGATGGTCGAAACATGGACCATGGCGCCGCCGCCGCTCTTGCTCATCCACGGCGTCGCCGCCCGGCTGGTCAGCACTACGTTTCAGGTTGATGTCCATCACGTCGTCCCAGACCGAGAGGTCCATGTCGAGGAGCGACTTGTCCCGGCCGAACCACAATACGCCCGCGACATTTGCCAAATAGTCGAGCCGGCCAGCGCGGCCATGGGCCCCGGCGATGGTGGCCTCGACAAAGGCCTGGTCGCGCAGATCGCCTTGAGCGTAGTCGACCAGTGCAGGTTGGCTTTGCAGAGTGGCGGGGCAAGGCTTCATGTCGATGGCGGTGACCCTCGCTCCCGCCTTGGCCAAGGCCACGGCGATCGCCTCGCCCATGTTGCCACCGGCGCCCGTCACCACCGCGTTTCTACCTGGAATCGTAGGCTGGCAGTGACATCGGCATCTTCCTTGTCCTCATCCTGAGTCATGCTAGCCAATCAAGCTATGCTGAAAAACGAAAAAATTCTATTTTGGTCAATTCTGTTTAGAATGTGCCGAGCTCCACACGAGGAGCGAGATATGAATATCGCGGTAATGCCCGACGAGCGCTTGGCCTTTGACGTCGTCTCGCCGATCGACGGAAGCGTCTATGCGCGCCGTTTCTATGCCGGCGGAAGCTACATCGAAGATCTGAGCCGCGCGGAAAACGCGGCCAAGAGCTGGGCGCGGACGCCACTCGACGAAAGAATAGCCCTCGTTCTTCGCTTCGGCGAAGAAATGGCTAAGCGCGCGCCACAGCTTGCCGAAACCTTGTCCTGGCAGATGGGGCGTCCGCTGGGGCGAGTCCGGCGAGACGCCACGCCTGAAACTGGTCGGGGAATTGACGGTGAAAGCTGCAGCGAGGCGCGCTTGCGGATGAGGAATTCCTCGCGATCCAGGCATTCGCCGATTTGCACGGCGCGCACCGCAGGGCGTTACGCTTTCGATCTGCGCCTGGAATTATCCCGTCGCGATGCTGGGGTACCTAGTCAGCGGGCCGTTGATCGCCGGCAATGTCGTCATCTTCAAACATTTCTCCCCAAACACCGCTCACCGCTGACATCGCCGGCGAGGCGTTTGCCGCCGCCGGTGTTCCTGAAGGCGTGTTTCAGACATTGGACATAGCTCACGCCGACGCCGAGCGCATGATCGCCTCCGGCCGGCTGCGCGCGGTCAACTTCATCGGTTCGGTGAATGGCGGCAAGCGGGTCCATGCAGCGGCAGGCGGCACATTGACCAATGTCCATCTGGAACTCGGAGGCAAAGATCCTTCCTATGTCCGGCCGGATGCTGATATTGCCCGGGCAATTCCGCTGTTGGTTGAAGGTTGTTACCCAATTTCCGGGCAGTCCTGCTGCTCGGTCGAGCGCCTCTATGTCCACGAGGACATTCGCGATCGCTTTATCGATGCCTCGTGGTGAGCTGCGCAGGTTTCCCTCGATCATCCGGTCCGTGCGAAGCCCATTATCGGGCCGGTGGTAAGCACGCGCGCGGCTACCAATATTCGCGCCCAAATCGACGACGCCTTGGCAAAGGGCGCCAAGCGTCTGTTGCTACCGGCCGCTTCGCGGCCACGCAGCTTGGGTCGGCCTTGTCGGTCCTGGAAGTGCTCATCGGTACCGACCACTCCATGTCCTTTATGCGAGACGAGACCTTCGGGCCGGTGGCCGCGATCCAGTTTGTCAAGGACGATGCCGAAGCGGTCCGGCTGATGAATGACAGCGACTATGGCTTGAGCGCCAGCGTGTGGACGGCCGACACCGAAACCGGGCTAAAATTACTGACGAGATCGATGCCGGCACCGTCTATCTCAATCGCTGCGATCACGCCGATCTTTATTTGCCGTGGGGCGGTGTCAAGAATTCGGGTCTCGGCCGCGTCAATGGCAGTGAAGGCTTGAAACAGGCGACCGAAAGCAAGTCGTTTCATGTCCGCACCGCGTTTGTCTGACGACGCCTTAGCAGAACTGGCGGGACGCGCCGTACGCGTGTGCGCGAGGCTGTCACAGCTTCCGCGCTGCTCTTGCTCGTTCGCGAGCATGCCGGCAACGAGGTGCCGCCGGCCTGGGCCAATCTCGGGCTTGCCGCGCCGTTTCTGGAAACGCATTTCGCCTGGGATAACGCAGGCGCGGCCGCGCTCACCGAACTTCTGGCTGAAGAGCTAGTGCGGCCGTGTTGGCGACCTATTCGCGGCTTTTCCTCGATTCAACCGATTTCCCGGCGACTGGGACTGCCTGCGTCCGGATTTGGGCGGCATCCCGGTTCCGGCCAACCTCAAATCGGATGCCGGCGACCGGGTCGCGCGAGGCGATCGCGCGCGAGCCTTTCGACGCGGTCATGACGCAAGCGTAGACGCGCCGGCCAGCGGTAGTCTCCATTCACACTTTCACACCGGTGATGGCCGGTAAGCGCCGGCAAACCGAAATCGGCGTGTTGTGGCGCGAGGAATGCAGAATGGGAGTTGCCGCATTGCAGGCATTGCGCGATCGTGGAGGCTTCGCGATCGGCAGCAACGAGCCCATGACTGGCATGGCTCCGAGGGCTACACATTGCGCCGCCACGGCCTAGACCAAGGCTTGCCCTGCTCTACCTCGAAATTCGCAATGATCTCCTCATGACCGAACGCGGCCGCGCGCAGATTGCTGCTGCGCTCGCGCCGGCTCTCAGAGCGGGAAATCGATATGCTCCATGGACAAATGGGTCACGAAAACGATAGAGACCAAGTCGGTTTGCCAAATCCGCAAGGGGGCTGAGTCCATCGTGGCCTGGATGACGGTTTCAAGATCTGTGAGATCTGAAAGTCGAAAGGCTTGACACTTGAAGAGCTTAGTGCGGCCTGCAGTCTTTCGGTTTCCCAACTCTCCAAAATCGAAATCCGGGAAAGCCCGGCTGACATTCGATACCGCGCTGACCCTATCCGGCTTGTTCAAAGTGCCGGTTACCGCCTTCCTGTCGAGCCCGCCGCAGTCCGTGATTGCGCGGCGCTCGGTCACGCGCGCCGGCGGCGGTATCGTGCATCAGACCTCGGCATGCGCTTTGAAGTTCTGTGCAGCGATTTCAAGGAAAAGCGTAATGTCTTCTGGCGCGTCGTCATCAACGCCTCGACGGTCGAGCAAATGGTGGCTGGCGCAGTCATCCCGGTGAAGAATTTTCCACGTCCCGTAAGGGACGCTCGAACTTTATACCGGAGACATGAGCCGGCTCGCCTCAATACCGGCGACAGTATTCTCTTTCGATGCCAGCATGCCGCATGCCTACGCTGGGCGAACGCGAGGCGATCGTCCTCATGTCAAACACCGTGCCGGCCGACGGCGGACCGGGCGTCTCGCCCGCTCAGGGCTGACAGATTTTTCCAAAAACGAAAATTGTCTTGATGTTCGGAAAACTGCCTTCTAACATCGCCATCATCAGGGGAACCGGCGTGACTTAAACCGACTGGACCCCAGCGCGGGAGGCGAAGCAGGACCGTGCTTTCGATTGAAGGCGTTAGCAAAAGCTTCTGGGGCGTCCATGCTTTGAAGGACGTGAGCTTCGCCTGTAGCGACGGTGAGATTCTGGGTTTGATCGGGCCCAATGGCGCCGGCAAGTCGACACTGGTCAATGCGGTCAGCGGCGTGTTGCGGCCTGACAGCGGCTCGATCCGCTTGGACGATATTGAAGTCTCCGGGCGCGGACCGGAATTCGCCGCACATCTCGGCATAGCGCGGACTTTTCAGAATCTGCGGCTTTTCGCTTCCCTCACCGCCCGCCAGAATGTTGAGGTCGCATTCATCACCTGTCGGCGCGACCGGCCCGAAACCGCCCGCTCCATCGATATCGATTCATTGCTCGAGCAATACGGACTTGCCGGCGATGCCGAGCGGCCCGCCGGCTCGCTGCCATACGGCCAGCAGAAGCGGCTCGAAATCGTGCGCGCACTGGCGCTCGGTCCGCGCGTCCTGCTTCTCGATGAGCCTGCCGCCGGCATGAACGACTATGAGACGGCCGAACTTGCCGAGGCCGTTAAGCGCATTCACGAGCGCGGTCGCTGCGCGTTATTCATCATCGATCACGACCTCCATTTCATCATGAATGTCTGCGACCGAATCTGCGTCCTCGACATGGGCGAAGTGGTGGCGATCGGCGCACCCCAGGAGATCCGTAGCGATCCGAAGGTGGTCGAGATCTATCTCGGAAACGGCGACTGAACGAGCAAACAACGAGACTAATCGGGAGGAGAAAAGATGAGCACGAAAAAGATCGCATCATTGGCGGCGATGAGCCTTGTGACGATGGGCTGGGCCATGTCGCCGGCTTTCGCGGAAGAGACCGTCAAGATCGGCATCGCGGTAGCCCTGACCGGCGCGCTTGCGCCCTATGCCGAATCGGAAGGCATGCGCTGCATGGCTGATATCGTCAACAAGGCGGCCGGCCCGACAGATCCCAAGATCGCAATCACGGTTGAGGACAACCGCTCCGACGCGCAGCTCTCGGTTTCCTTAGGCCAGAAATTCCTTGATGACGGCGACCAGGTCATCGCCGGACTACCATTCCCGGATGCGCTCATTCCGATGACGACGATGGCACAGACCTATGGCGTGACCGTTTTCTCCGCGCCCAATACGCAAGTCGAAATGCAGGAACTGGGTGCCGACAATTTTATCGCCGGCGCGGTACCCGATCCGATCAATGCCGCGGCCACCGCCGAGGTCGTCTTCAACAAGGGCGCGCGCAAGGCGGTGCTGCTCACTTCGGAGGACGCAGGCTCCTGGTCGGCGAAGCTTCCCGTCTGGTTCGGCGAGGCGTTCACCAAGGCGGGCGGTCAGGTTGTCGGCAAGTTCAACTATAATTTCGGCATTACCGACTGGTCACCCCAGATTGCCAATATCAAGGCGCTCGCCGACAAGCCGGACGTCATTCATGTCTGCGGCGTCCTGCCCGATGTCGGCATATTGATCCGCCAGTTGCGCGCCAATGGCTATGACGGCTGGGTCGCAGGCTGCGACGGCTTCGACGATCCCTCGCTTGAATCGACAGTCGGCAAACCCGCCGATCTCGACAAGGTGGTATTCGCAACCCATGGCGTCATCGGCAATGGCGGTTCGATCGACAAGTTTCTCAGCCAGTGCAAGGAGGGGGGTTACAAAGTCAACGGCATATTCGACGCATTGGGAGGCGATATGGTGGCGGTGATCGCGGCGGCGGCAAAGAAGGCCGGCAGCACCGATCCGGCCAAAATACGCGAGGCGATCCGCGCCGAGGGCGGCTATCGCGGCGTGACCGCCGAAACGATCTCCTTTGCGGAGAAGAAGAGCTACCCGACCAAGTCCGTGCCGGTGATCGGCTTTGCCGACGGCAAGCGAAATCTCATCACCGACTCGATGCCCAACAACATCCCGTACCTGAAATAGGGCGATGGCACGGTTGCCAACGCTCTTGCCGCGGACTTGCCTGGCCACCTAGCACACCATGCTTTCCGTTGACCGCCTATCCGTCCGCTATGGAGCGATCCGCGCGCTCCATGGCGCTTCGATTCGCGTCGAGCAGGGCGAGCTTGTGGCGCTGCTCGGCCCGAATGGCGCCGGCAAGACATCGCTCATCTCGGGCATCGCCGGGCTGGTGTCGACGGAAGGAAGCATCCGATTCAAGGATGAAGATATAATCCAGCTTCCGACCGAAGACCGCATTCGCCGCGGCTTGTCCATGACGCCGGAAGGACGTCATGTCTTCGCCAATTTGACGGTTGCAGATAATCTCCGCCTTGGCGCGGCGATCCGCAAGGATGCGGATGGCGTCGCCGCCGATCTCGAGAAATATCTCGGCCTATTTCCGATCCTGCGCGCAAGAAACCACCAGCCGGCGGGAACGCTCTCCGGCGGCGAGCAGCAAATGCTGGCGATCGTCCGTTCGATGATGTCGCGACCGAGCCTGCTGATGCTCGACGAGCCGTCGCTTGGCCTTGCGCCCAAGATCGTGGCGCAAGTTTTCGAGTATATCTCGCTCTTGAAGCAGGAAGGCGTCACGCTCTTGGTCGTCGAGCAGAATGTCATGCAGGCGCTCAAACACGCGGATCGCGCCTATGTGATCAGCTCCGGCGCGATACGGCACGAAGGATCGGCCGAGGAGTTGCGTAGCGACCGCCGCCTCGTCGATCTCTATCTCGGGGGCTGATCGGCGCGATGGACTACGCGATCCAACAGCTTCTGAATGCCCTGGCCTTCGGCTCGGAATATGCGCTTATCGCGCTTGGCCTGGCGCTCGTCTATTCGATCATGAACCTGATGAATTTCGCCCATGGCGAGATCATCGCCTGCGCCGGCTATTCGATGTATCTTTTGCTGCTGCTGGGCATCGGTTCGCCGTGGCTTGTCGCACCCATCGCGGTCACTGCGGGCGCGCTGACGGCGATCGTATTCGAACGTGTCGCATTCAGGCCGGTACGGCATTCGCCCACCACGACGGGCCTCCTCACTGCGCTGGGCGTCAGCATCGTCGTTCAAAACCTGATTACGCTTTTCATCTCGCCGCGCCCGCGTGCCGTGCCGGTGTTCAGCGAATTGAGCCGCACAATCTTTGTCGGACCTTATGCGGTCTCGTTGTTGCAGATTCTGGAACTCGGCGTCGTGATCCTCGCCATCGGCGGGCTCGTTCTATTTCTGCGACGTTCTCTGCTGGGTCTGGCTATCCGGGCGGCGACACGGGAATTCTCCACCGTCCGCCTCATGGGCATCCGCGCCAATCGGGTTATTGCGGCGGCCTTTGCTCTGTCCGGGCTCCTCGCCGGCATTGCCGCGATCTTCATCGTGGCGAGGCGTGGCAGCATCGATCCCGATTTCGGCTTCCAGCCGGTCATCAAGGCGTTCGTTGCCTGCGTGATCGGCGGCTTCGGCTCGCTCGGCGGAGCCGTGTTCGGCGGCATGCTGCTCGGCTTCCTCGATGTCGCAATCGTGATGATGCTGCCGCAGGAATATGGCGGGCTGAGCGATGCCATCACCTACAGCATCATTGCGGCATTGCTGGTCTGGCGGCCCGACGGGCTGCTCACGCACCGCATCGAACTTGGCGACAAGGAGATCTAGGGCAGATGAGCGATTCCGCCACTCCAGGCACCGTCGCTTCCGTGATGCCGCAGGCGCGCTCCTGGCCGGATCGGGCGCTGCTTCGCTCTGTCGTGGGCGGCCTCATCACCGCCCTGCCCGTCGTGATCATTGGCGTTGCCATCATCTATTTCGCGCCGGCCTATCTCGTGCGCGTGGCCTTCGCGGCATATGTCAACCTGCTGATCGTCCTCGGGCTTCAGACATTCATGGGAAACTCGCTCGTCGCCAATCTGGGGCAAGGTGCGTTCGTCGGCATCGGCGCCTATTCGGTGGCAATCCTCGCAACTCCCGTTGCCATGAAGAAGCTCTCCATTCCCGATGCGCCCCTCGGACTTGCGGATATTGCAATCGATCCTCTCCTGGCTGCCGGGGCTGGATTCGGCATCGCCGGCGTCTTTGCCATCCTCACCGGACTCGTCATCGCGCGCCTGTCGGGCGAGGCGGCGACCATCGTTACCTTCAGCCTGTTGATGATCGTCCATTCCGTGTTCATTCACTGGACTGACTTGTTCAAAGGCGCGCAAGCGTTCTTCGGTATTCCTCAGGTCGTCGGCCTGCCAACCGCGATCGCAAGCTCAGTCATCGCGATCATCGTGGCGCGCATATTCAAGGACAGCGCCGCGGGTCTGCAGCTCCGGGCCAGCGCCGAGAGCCTGCTGGCGGCGCGGGCCTTTGGCGTCAATGTGTTTCGCCTGCGGTTGACCGCCTGGATATTGGGGGCGATCATGTGTGCCGCCGGTGGAATCCTCTATGCCTATTTCATGGGCACGATCAATGCGCGCGCCTTCCACTTCGAATTGGTGATGACGACGCTGGCGATGCTGATCCTTGGCGGCATGCGCACCGTCTCGGGTGCGGTATTCGGCTGTGTGCTGCTGGCCACCCTCCTCGAAGCGATCCGCGATTTCGAGGGCGGCACTACCATTGCCGGGATAGAATTTCCGCAGATGCTGGGATTGTCGGGCCTCGCCATGGGCGCGGTGATCGTTCTTGGCATGATCTTTCGGCCGAGGGGGTTCTTCGTCAGGCTGGAATTGGACGAATTATTGTGGCGGGTGTTTTCTCGCCCATCGCCGGCAACGGCTCGCAGGGAGAGACCGCATAGATGACAACCGATTTCGCAACCGCACGCCAGGCGCGCAAGGAACCGCTTGAGAAACTCCACCGCGAGCTGGCGGACAAGGGCGCGCGCTACATCCATGTGCACATGCCGGAAGTCAACGGCGTGTTCCGCTCGAAGACCGCTCCGTTCAAGCTTGCCTATAATGGCGATGCGCTAAACGCCATCCTCTACTGCGTTGCCCACAGCGATGGTGCGCCGACCGCCGTACCGGTCTTTGCCGGCCCGATCAGCAATGACGATAATGGCTATCCCAACATCATGGCGTTGCCCGATCCGATGACCGTCCGGCAGCACGGCTGGGATCCGAGATTTTCCTCGGTGATCCTCAACTCATTTCTGCTCGACGGCACGCGCTGCCCCCTCGATCCGCGCGCCATTCTCAAGGACCAGGAGGATCGTGCGCGGAAGCTCGGCTATGAGCCGCGCTTTGCGCTTGAATATGAATTCGGCATTTTTCACGCCGATCATGAACTGATGCGCACCGGCCGCTATCGCGAACTCAAGCCGTGGGGCCATTCCTACGTCAATTATGATTTGGTGCGCGGTGGCGACTATCAGTCCTTCATCGCCGAGTTCATCGACCGCATGGCAAGCCTCAATATTGGCATCGCGTCGATGGTCACCGAATATGGCTATGGAATGTATGAATTTGCCCTCGCACCGAAGCCGGCGCTGGAAGCTGCCGACGACGCCATGCGCGCCAAACTCCACCTGCGCGAATTGTGTGCCGAACGCGGCCTGGTCGCGACCTTCATGACACGCTTTCAGCCACCCGGGCGCGAGAGTGCCTGCGGCGGTCATCATCATCAGAGCCTGTGGCGTGACGGTCGCAACGCCTTCGCTGCCGGGCCGGGCCTGTTGTCCGAAGTGGCGCAGCATTATCTGGCGGGCATGCTCGCCCGTCTCAACGAAACGCACTTGCTTTTCCGCCCGACAATCAACTCATATCGCCGCTTCGATCGCGGCGCCTGGTCTCCCGAGGATGCGTCGTGGGGCTTTGAGAACCGAACGGCGGCGATCAGGGCAATCACCACACCGACCGAAGAGGTGGCGCGGTTCGAGCATCGCGTGCCCGGCGCCGACGTCAATCCCTATCTTACGATCGCAGCAATGCTGGCGGCAGGGCTCGACGGCATCGAGGGCCGCATGCCGCTTGAGGCTCCCGCCCCTGGCAATCCCGGTCCGCTCGGCCGGCCGGCGCTATCGCGCACCCTGCGGGAATCGATGGAGGCGTTTCGCCAATCGGATTTCGTCCTGCGCGTATTCGGCGATGCGTTTCGATCCCACTATCTGATGAGCCGCGAGGCTGAACAGGATGCTTTCGATGGGTGGATGGCGGGCCAGATCACCGATTTCGAGTTTCAGCGCTACTTCATCGGGACCTAAGGAGTGGCGCTAAGCCTTCCGTGAGATTTCGGCAGCGGTCACAAGAACGACCTCGCCATCGAGGATCGGCTTGGCGATCCCGAAGAACCGGGCCACCACCGCGGAATTGTTGTGCGCGTCCATCGCCGCCTGGTCCGAAAAGCGCTCATAGGTCGTGAAGAGAGTGGGATCCTTCTGATCCTGGGAAATGTAGAACCCCAGCGTTCCCGGCTCGTTTGCGCGCACGTTTTCGGCAACATCGAGCAGCGCCCGGCGCATCGTCTCTTCGGTACCAGCCTTAACCTTGATGACCGCCGTTATAGTGAGCACTTCCTCCTCCTAATGTCTGCCGCGTTTAACCGGCTTCGATCCCCAGATGCTTCTTCAGGTCGAGACGAACGGCGACGGCGGCCGTCGCAATCACCGAGGCGCCGCCGCGCTCCTTGTCGATCACATCCAACCCACCCAGCACGACATTCACCTTCACCTGGCCATGCGGCAGCGAGGCTTCCACTGCCGCTGCGTCGACGCGCTCCGGTCTCTGCACGCCGATCGTCACTTCGATCTGCATTGTTTTTGGATCGACATCGAGGCTCCTGAGGAATGGCAGCGAGCTGTGATGGATGCAGTCCTGAACCGCGCGCAAGGCCGCCTTCGTGTAGTCGCCGCCATGCATGTCATTGCCATGGCCCATTTCGAGAATGATGCGTTCAAGCGCCATGGCTCATTTCTCCGGAATGTCGAGATAGACGGTGGCCGCGGCATTGGCCATGACAGTGAGGTTGTTGCCAGCGTCATTCATGATTTCGAGGCCGCCTTTGATGACCTCAACCTTGCCCGTGCCATAGGGCAACACAGCCAGCACCGCATCCTTGTCGACGAGTTCCGGCTTCGGCACGCCGACGATCACGTCGACAACCATGTCATGGCCGGTCTGCCCCACCGCCGCAGCGATCGTGAGTGAGTTGTGCCAGAGCGCGTCGCGCAGGGCGCGCACCGCGGCCTTGGTATAATCGGCGCCGGTCAGGTCCGTGCCCATCCCGATCTCGACGATCATGCGTTTGAGTGCCATGCCTTCTCCTTACAAAAGTACCGATCGGTTTGTGGCTAGGACGCTAGGAAGGCGGATACTTCGGCGTTAAACCGCCTTGGGTTCTCGAAGAACATGAAGTGACCTCCGCCCTCATCCTCCTCGTATATGGAGGCCTTCGCGTTGGGATTGACGGAAGCGATCCATTCCTGCGATTCAGCCGAAAATATGCTCTTGCGACCGCCGATGACAAGCGAGGGAAGCCGAGTCGTTTCAATGACATCGCGCCAGTCGCTGAGACTATGGTCGAACTGAAGGTCGGCGGCCGCACCGCGCGGCATTTTCAGGTTCTCTTCGGTAATCCAGCGCAGATCGGCATCCGAGACCTTCGATGTAAACATGCCGCGAAGGATTTTCATCGTGTCATCGACCGTTGTCGTTGCCCGAACCAGATCGCAGAAGCTCGCGACGGCCTGAACATCCGGAAACAAGCATCCATATCGCAGCTTCTCGGCGTCAGACCATGCCGGCAGCGCAGCAACCATCGGCGCTTGGTCGACAATCACGAGCCTTCTCAGTTTCCTGGGGCCGAACAGATCGAGATAACTCCAGACAATCGAGCTACCCATCGAGTGTCCAAGGACATCGACGCTATCGAAGTCCAGGGCGTCGATCACATCGGACAGATCCATCGCCAGTCGCTGGATCCGGTGACCACCGGCGGTGTTCGGGCTATCGCCGTGGCTACGCATGTCGAGGGCGATGACGCGACGGTGCTTGGCCAGCTCTTCGATATTCCTGCCAAACTCAGCCGCCGACTGCGACCAACCGGGGATCATGATGAGTGGCTGACCATTCCCCGCCTCTATGGCATTGAGGGTAATGCCGCTCGAAGTCTTGATGCTTCTTCTCGCCGCCATGACTGTCTCCAGATTTACGAACGGACTGGTTAGTGCCTGACGCAGTCAATCAAGTAAATCCAACGGACACATTCGCGACGCGCCGATGATCGAAGACAGAGTCACGTGCTCAAGTTGAGGACTTAGGCTATTACACCACAAGATAGAAATCCATTTCTAGGCCCATAGCAGGCCCGTAGAGCGCCTTTCGCTCTTGGCCGCTACCCCCCTACCAGGAATACACGGAAAGCCTCTCCACGGCCTTCCTAGGCGGTTCCAGAGGCCTTCCAGTAGGCGATGTTCCTTCTTCGTACCTAAATGAGGTCGAATTTCAACTTATCGATGTTCAGGACCCCATTGCCTCTACCTAGGCTCGTACTGCGTATTGTCTGGCGAGCGTTGAGAGTCCCACGGCGAGGATAAGTACAGCGCCCTTGAAGATCGGCTGGAAGTTGGTCGGCGCACCGAAAATCGCCAAGCCATTGAAGCCGACCGCCAGGATGAGAACGCCCACCAAAGTTCCGGTGATGTGAAACTGGCCTTCGCGCAAGGTGGCCGAGCCGAGGAAGACGGCGGCGAAAGCATCGAGGAGATAACCGTCGGCCGCACCGAGGGTGCCGCTTCCCAAGAGCGATGTCAGCAGGATGCCGGTCAGCGCTGCGCAAAAGCCGGCGGTTGCGAAGGCAAAGAGTTTGATGCGATCGACGCGGATGCCGGAAAGTCGCGCCGCTTCGATATTGCTCCCCACCGCCTGCATTTTCTGGCCGATATCGGTCTTGTTGAGGATCGTCCAGAGGACGACCAGCACGGCGAGCATGATGAAGACCGGATTGGGTATTCCGAAGATCAGACGCCCCAGCGCCAGTTCTGTAAAAGGCCGCGGAATGCCCATGGCGATCGGAAACGAGCTGTAAGAGAAGCCGATGCCGGACAGCATCGTGCCGACGCCGATGGTGGCAATCACCGCATTGATGCGGACCTTCGTGACAAGGGTACCGTTCAGGAGGCCGATCGCCGTGCCGAGCGCCAAAGCCATGCCGATTGCGACCGGAACCGGCAATCCCTGCTTCGCCATCAGTCCGGCAACAATGAGGCCGACGAAACTCGCGACATAGCCGATGCTGAGATCGAATTCGCCGACAACCAACGTATAGGTAAGGCCAGCGGCGATGATGGCGGTGAGCGAGGCCTGGCTCAGAATATTGAGAGCGTTGCCGGTGGTGAAGAACGTGCCCGGCGCATTGATCGAGAAGAAGACGATCATGGCGAGAAGGCCGATGATCGTGCCGTACCGAGAAATGAAGGTGAGGACCGGCCTTCGCCAATTGCGGGATTGGCCGGCGGATAGCTTGTCTGCTGCGGCGCTGGGCAAGCTCGTCACGTCCTCTCCCCTTCCATCTCCGCTCCCTCAAGATAGCTCAGAGCAATAATCCGCGCTTCTGTTATGTCATTTCCGATGAGTTCGCCGGCCACTTTTCCTTCATGCAGCACGACCACGCGATCGGCGAGGATTGCAAGTTCCTCCACGTCGGACGAGATCACGATAATCCCGACGCCTTTTTGGGCAAGGTCGCGGATGACATCATGGATTTCTTCGCGCGCGCCGATATCGACGCCGCGCGAAGGTTCGTCGAGTATCAAGAGACGGATATTCGGCCCGAGCCAGCGCGCGATCATCGCCTTCTGCTGATTGCCGCCTGAGAGTTCGATGATGCGGTTGCCGATGCCGGGCGTCTTGATGCTCAGTTGCCTAACCAGGTTTTCCGCGCGGCCACGCATCTTGGCAAAGGATAGAAACGGAAAATTGGGAACGACGCGGAGATTGGAAAGCGAGGCGACATTGATATTGAAGCCGACCGATTGATCCGGCATCAAGCCTTGCGACCGGCGCTCTTCCGAAACCAGAGCTATGCCGGCCTTGATGGCGGCCGATTCACTGGCGAGATCCAGCTTTGTGCCGCCCATCTCGAAGTGACCCTCCTGCAGCGGGTCGACGCCGAAGGCCAAGCGCGCGACTTCAGTCCGCCCGGAACCGACCAGGCCGCCGAGGGCCAGGATCTCGCCCTTATGGACATCGAAGCTCACATTCCTCACCGCATTGCCACGCTTCAGGTTCCGGGCCGAGAAAAGCGGTGTCCCGGTGCGATCGATCTTGGCCAGGCGCCGGCCTTCGCCGGACTTGATGTCGTGACCTACAATCGCTCGGATCAAGCCTCTCTTGTCAAGATCGCCGCGCGTCGCGCGGGCGACCACTTGCCCATCGCGAAAAACAGTGATGCGATCGCAGAGATCGAGCACTTCGTCGAGCCGGTGCGATACATAGAGAATTGCGACGCCATCGGCCGCGAGATCCCGGACAATCGAGAACAATTGCTCGGTCTCGGCATTCGACAGTGAGGCCGTGGGCTCGTCCATGGCGATCATCGAAGCTTCGCGGACCAAGGCCTTACTGATCATCACCAGCCAGCGCTCGGCGATCGACAATTCGGATACAGGTCTTTCGAGCGAGAACTTGATGCCAACCCGCTTGGCCGCAGCCCGGGCGCTGACGCTCGAACGCTTCCAGTCGATCATGCCGAGGCGAGTTATCTTGGGGGCGCCAAGCAGGATGTTCTGAATGGCGTTGAAATGCGGAACGAGGTTGAGCTCCTGGTGGATGAAGGCGAGGCCGGCCTTCTCGGCGGCCTGCGGTGATCCGTGCTTCAGTTCCTCGCCGCGGATCGTGATCGTCCCATGATCGGGAACGGTTACACCGGCGAGACAACGGATCAGCGTCGACTTTCCAGCCCCATTGGCGCCGACGAGGCCATGAACCTCCCCGCGCCGGATATCCATATCGACATCCTTGAGCGCGACCTCGCCGGCGAAGTGCTTGCTTAGCCCGCGAATGCTGATCAAACTATAGGGAGACTCGCCTGAAGCGAGCCTCCCTTCCTGTATCCGGTTTTGGTGATAGGCCTCAGAAGCCATTCGGGTGGTCGGCCAAGAACTTGTCCACGTTGTCCTTGGTTACCACGATACCGGGAATTTCAATCGTCTTGGGAGTCCATGCGCTGCCAGCTGCAGCGGCATCGAGGATCGCCTGGAACACAGCCTTGCCTTCCTCGAAGGCGGGCTGGAAGACGGTAGCGGTCATATCCCCGTCCTTGACCAATTGCACGGCCTGCGGGCTGCCGTTGATCGAGACGGTCACGACATCCGTGCGGCCCGCCTGCCGCAAGGCTGCGACGCCGCCTTGCATTGGTTCATCCCAGCACGACCAGATGGCGAGCGGCTTTGGGCCGCCTGCGGGATGGGCCGTCAACCAGGACTGCGTCATGGCATTGCCGTTCTGGACCTGGCCCGGGACGGTGACTTCATTGTAGGTGATGCTGAGGTCAGACTTGCCCGCGACACCCTGATCGAAGGCGACGCCGCGATCGATGCAGAGCTTGCCGGGGTGGAAGGTCATGGCAAGAATCTCGGCCGAATCGCCGGTCTTGCTGAGAAGGTACTTTACCGAGTCTTCGCCGACGGTGAGACCGCTGGTCGTGACCACGATGCCGGGGACGATTTCGCCGCCCCAGGTCGCGACCGGGATGCCGGCCGCATTCGCAGCTGCGAGGCCCGAACCAATCGAACTGCTCGCAAATGCGAGAACGAATATTGCGTCAACTTTCTGAACAACGAATGAGTTCATGGCGGCATTGGCCTGGTCGGCGCTCGCCTGCGTGTCGATCACCTTGACGTCCCATCCGGCCGCCTTGGCGGCTTCGGTGGCGCCCGCGATCACCGCGATATTCAGGGCGTCATTGGCAAGAAGCGCAACAATGCCGAGGGTTTTTGCCTCGGCCGCCGAAAGTGTGAACATGACGCCGGCATAGACGGCCGCGATTACAGACAGAGCCCTAACGAAATATCGTCTCATGTTAAACCTCCCACTCCGGTTTGCTTGTTGTGAATGCGCCGGATGCAACGGAGTCGAGCGCCCAATTCAGGCAGCAGCCAGCAAACAGTTTGGTAACAGAGCGGGCGCGCGCGGGAACAGTATGCGCTGCTATATAGCAGTTATCGCGATTTGAGACGGTTAGACCGTTTCACTTCCCGCGGATTCCGAGGCAGACTCCGCGCAAATTTGGCTCCGTACAAAAAAGCGGCGCCGTGGGCGGGCTCTTGCGCGCCAAGAATGGGAGGTTCTTCCGTGCAGGTAACCTATGATTTTGCAGGCAAAAGTGCCCTGCTCATTGGCGGAACCACCGGCATCGGACGGGCTACGGCGCTGGCCTTCGCCAAGGCCGGCGCGAACCTCTTCGTCGCGGGAATTGGCTCGCAGCACGGCGCCAGCCTGAAGGACGAAGTCAAGTCGGCCGGGAAGGTCGAATACGAATTTCTCGAGGTCGATGTCCGAGATGCGGAGGCGATGGCCAAGCTTCATCAAAAAGCCTTCGATCGCTTCGGCCGGATCGATTTTGCCTTCAACAACGCCGGCGTCCCGGGGAAAACAGCTCCCGTCCAGGAGCTCGACGAAGCCGATTTCAACCTTCTCATCGACGTCAATCTGAAAGGCGTCTTCTTCGGCCTCAAGCACCAGATCCCGCATATGATCGCGAAGGGCGGCGGGGCGATCGTCAATACTTCTTCGCTGTTCGGCGTCATGGGCTTTGCGACGACGGCCGTCTATTGCGCCAGCAAATGGGGCGTCATCGGGCTTACCAATTCCGCGGCCCTAGAGGTGGCGCGCAAGAACATCCGTATCAACGCAATCGCTCCGGGATCGGTGATGACACCGCTCCTCACCGGCATGTTCGGCAGCGCGCAGGCTGCCAAGGACACCGTGCTGCCGATGATCCCGATGGGCCGCATTAGCGATCCCTCAGAGATTGCCCAATTGGTGATGTTCCTCTGTTCCGATGCTGCTTCCTTCATCACCGGGCAAGCCGTAGTCATCGATGGCGGCGGGTTCGTTGCCGGCGCCGACAAGTAAGAGCCGGGATTCGCACGTGGCGCTCGCCATGCCAATATCGGATGAAGCGGCTGCCGACGGCAGCCTTCCGGAGCCCGTGCTGCGCTACATCATAGCGATCCGCCCCATCCATGATGGACTGCGCCGCGCGTTGATCCATCTTTCAGGCTTCGCGCTCGAACAGATCACTAAGACTGGACATCGTTTCATCGGCCATGGTCTGGTCGAGTCGGCTCGGCTTGCATTCGCAGAGATTTCCGACGGACTGCGCAGCATCACCGTTCCCGACGCTTCAACTCATCACATGACGCATCTGCGCGGTGCGGCAACGGCCATCGAATCTGGAATTAGGACCGCCCTATCCATAACTGATCCGGAGGGCGATCGGCTGCTTCACGCACTTGAACAGGCGAACCATCACCTGCGCGCCGCTAATCGCTGCCTGCCCGGCACGACAAATGTCGATTTGACACAATCATGCTGCGCCGGTGCTGCGAGCCACACGACAGTCCGGCCAACGAAAACACCGAATGGGAGACGCCATGGCCAATTACTCGATCTGGGTCCTGGACTACGCGGCAGTCAACAAATTCCCGCAGAGCGTGATGCTCTACGGACCGCAATATCACGGCATACGTAACCTGCCCTATGCCTATGTCCTCATGAAGGGCAAGGGCGAAGTCATCCTTGTCGACACCGGCTATGATCACAAGGAGTATGGCAAGTATCTCGCCGATCTTTATGGTGTCTCAAACTTCCACCCCGCAAGAGAAGTCCTCGCTGAATGTGGCGTGAAACCGGAAGATGTGACGACTGTCTTCATAACCCATGCTCATTTCGATCACATGGGCGGACTCGACCTCTTTCCCAATGCCAAATTCTACATCCAGAAGCGTGAACTCGATAAATGGGTATGGGCGCTGACCCTCGGCCCTGAGTTCCGGTTCCTAGTCGGCGCTGCCGACCCAAGCGATATCGTCAAAGCCGTCCGGTTCGCCAAGGAAGGCCGCATGATCGTCGTCGATGGCGATCGCGAGGACGTGTTGCCGGGGATCGATCTTCATCTTGCGGCGGATACGCATACTTATGGTTCCATGTATGTCACCGTTCGCAATGACGGTGCACGGGAAAGTGCCGATAGCTGGATTCTGGCCGGCGACCTCGCCTACACCTATGACAACTTCACCGGGCTGGATAAGGACGACAAGTATCTGGTGCCGATCGGGCTTGCCGTGGGCAGCCAGTCCAACCTGCTTTTCACCAGCGCCGCGATGGTTAAGGCGGTCGGCGGCGACCATAAGCGTGTCATTCCGGTTCACGAAGACCGGCTGAAGACCATGTTTCCCTCGCGAACCACCACGGCCGGATTGCATGTCGTGGAACTAACCCTCGCCGATGGCGAACCCAGCAAGGTTTCGTAGTCGGAACGCACCACGGCAAAACGGGATGGTCATTTCTGTTATAGCCAAGTTAGCGGTGCCGCGGCGCGGCAACTGGTCTAGAGGTTCGATCTCCACACGTGTCGAACTGCGACATCGCCTAAGAAGTGCCGGGAGTTATGCATGAGCAAGACAACGATTGGTTTCGTCGGGCTGGGACGGATGGGCGGTCCGATGAGCCGGCGCCTGATCGACGCGGGTTCGACCCTCTGCGTCTTCGATTCAAGCGCCGAAGCAATCGAGCCGGTCAAGGCTGCTGGCGCCGCTGTCGGCACTTCGCCTGAAGATGTGGGCAGCAAGTCGGACATCATCTTTGTCAGCCTGCCGACGCCCGATATCGTCGAGCGAGTCGTGCTCGAAGGAATCGCCAAAGGATCGCGGCGGAAGATCATCATCGACCTTTCGACGAGCGGTCCGGGCATGGCAGTACGGGTTTCGCGCGCACTGGCCGAGCGCGGTATCGACTGGATTGACGCCCCGGTATCCGGTGGCATCGCCGGCGCCAAGGGTGGCACGCTCGCGGTCATGGCATCCGGGCCAAGGCCGGCTTTCGAGACAGTGGAGAATCTGCTCAAGGTTTTCGGCAAGGTCTTCTTTGTCGGCGAGAAGCCCGGCCTCGCCCAAGTCGCGAAACTCGGCAACAATCTTCTTGCCGCGGCAGCCATGGTGATCTCGTCGGAAGCGCTCGCGATGGGTGCCAAGGCTGGCCTCGATCCCAAGATCATGCTCGACATCATCAATGCCGGCAGCGGCCGCAATAGCGCGACGCAGGACAAGTTCCCCCGCTCCGTGCTGCCACGTACCTTCGACTTCGGATTTGCGACAGGGCTTTCCTACAAGGATGTTAGGCTCTGCGTCGATGAAGCCGAGGCCCTTGGCGTGCCGATGGTCGTCGGCGCGGCAGTCCGGGAAATTCTGGCAATCACCAATTCCAAATACGGTCCGAACTCCGATTTCACCTCCATCGCGCGGGTGATCGAGGATTGGGCGGGTGTCGAAATCAAGGGTTAACGTGAGTTGTAAGGCGCCATTCCCAAGCCAAGGTTGCGGTGCCATCATTGCGAGATTCTGGCATGGATGATAGGCTCTTGCGCCTTATAGATGCTGCACCGAGCGGCCTCGGGCAGTGGTACGCGTCCATGGATTTGAAGCAGCTGCGTTACTTTCTCGGCGTGGCCGAGTCGGGAAGCTTTTCCAGAGCTGCCATCCGCTTGTCGATTGCGCAACCGGTGCTCAGTCGGCAGATCAAGCTTCTCGAAACGGAGCTGAATGCCGAGCTGTTCTATAGGAACGGACGGGGCATCGTGCTTTCCGAGGCTGGCAAGCTCTTGGAGACCTATGCGCGCAGCATCCTGAAGCTCGTCGACCAAGCGCAACTGGAAATTGGTTCGCTCAAGGCCGTGCCGCGCGGTCGGGTCGCCATCGCCATGCCGCCCTCGATCGGATGGATGTTAACGGGACCGCTGGTGCTGCGCTGCCGTGAGGCATTTCCCGAAATACTCCTGCATCTCGCGGAAGGTTTCAGCGGCCATGTCGCCGAGTGGCTATCGACTGGCCGAGTCGATATCGGCATCGTCTACCAGGCACCGCGGCTCGCCATGCTGACATCCGAGCCGCTCCTCTCCGACGAACTCATCCTGCTCGGTGCTGCTGATGATCCGGCGGGTCTTGGCGGAGACAGTGTCGACACCGCAAGACTGGCCGAAATCCCGCTCATTCTCCCGGCTCAGCCGCATGGCCTGCGCTTGCTCATCGACAGCGAACTCGAAAAGCTCGGCCTCGCGCCAAGGGTGGAATTCGAAGTCGAGGCCATGCCTTCGACCTTGAGCCTCGTCGAGCGCGGCATCGGCTACACGGTGCTTTCGGAAGGTGCGGTCACGCATCTGCTGAATGCCGGACGGATCCGCGCCTGGTCGCTCACCAACCCGACGATCAAGCGCGAATTAATGCTTGCGACCTCGACGCAGCGGCCGATGAGCGTGGCGACGCGTCTTGTGACGCGGCTCATTCGCGACGAGGTACAGGCCATTCTTCGCGGCAATCTCGAGCGGAGCCGCGGCACCTTGCCTGACGGTCGGATGCGCGAGGCGCCGGTCAAAGCCGGCAAGAACGGCGCACGGCAAAACGTCAAGGCCTAATCAGGGAGGCTCGCATGGTTGGTTCTGCTACGGCGGTGCGCAATGAGGCGCCGTCAAACACCGAAGCTCCATTGGCTGGTCGCCTTGCCGCAGATCTGCTGCGCAGCCGAAGTACGGCGGTTCCCGAAGCAGCGCGCGAGAAACTGAAGGCCTGCCTTCTTGATTTCTTTGCCTGCGCCTTTGAAGCCCACGTCCTCCCCTGGGCGCGCCAAGCCGCGGCACTGGCGCCTGCCGGTGCCGGTCCATGCCGGATCATCGGAACGGCGCTGAGTGTGCCGGCCGGGGATGCCGTATTCGCCAACAGCGTTGCGGGCCACGGGCTGGTGCGCGAAGACATGCATACCGGCAGTGTCAGCCATCTTGGAATTGTCGTGCTGCCGCCGCTCCTCGCACTCGCAGAGCAAGGCAAGGTCGATGGAGCGACCTTCATCGCAGCGGCGATTGCCGGGTATGAGATGGGCGGCCGCATGGGGCGGGCCCTGGTCACGCCCGAATTCGCGCGCACTTTCCGGCCGACCGGATTTACCGGTCCCTTCGCCGCCGCGGCTGCTTCGGCGCATATTCTCGATCTAGACGAGGCTGCAACGGGCAGCGCCTTGTCGCTCGCCGCCAATATGGTCGGAGGCCAGAATCAGTGGCCGCACACGGGCGCCGATGAAATGTTCTTCGAAGCAGGCCTTGCCGCGCGGAATGGGTTGATGGCAGCACGACTTGCAAGCCTCGGCGCTTATGGTTCGGATAAGGCGCTCGATGGCGAGGCCGGTCTGCTGCCTGCCTATCGTCCAGACCACCGGGCTCCGGACGTCCGCCTCTTCGACGGCGAACTCGAGATCATGTCCGTCTTCTTCAAGCCTGTCCCGGTGTGCAATTTTGCCCAGACGCCTTGCCTTGCGGCTCTGGCCCTTGCCAAGGAGGAGCGGGTCGATCCGGGCGAAATAGCCAGCATCAACGTGAGAGCGTCGCGCGCCGCCAAGGCCTATCCCGGCTGTGACTATGCAGGGCCTTTCCAGCGCATCTTGCAGGCGAAGATGAGCATCCATTACGCCGTGGCGAGCGCGCTCCTGCGCGGCAAGGTGGATGAGGCGAGCTACATCAATCTCGATGATCCAGCGGTGCTCGCACTCGCAAACAAGGTCCATGTCGAGGCCGACCCCGGTTTCACCGCCGCCTTTCCGGCCAAGCAAGGTGCGGAGGTCGAAATCACGCTTCAGAACGGCAAAGTCTTGTCGCGCAAGCTTGCGGATGTCTTACCCGCCACGCTCGACCTGGTGCGGCATCGCTTCCGCGATTCAGCGACAAGGGCTGTCGGCGAGGCGAAAGCCAAATCGCTCGAAGCGGCCGTCGATACCCTCGAACAAAGTAGCGATGTCGGTGCGATCATGAAGCTGGCCGGCAAATGAGTTCGGCACTTCCGAACTACGAAGTCTACGCTATTCGCTATGCGACGCGCGAAGGTCAGCGCCGTGATCACTTTATCGGGGGTGACCCGCATGACGCTCCCATGGCGATGGACTACTATTCGTGGCTTGCGATCGGGCCGGATCGCCGTTTTGTCATTGATTGCGGTTTCACGCCCGAGGTCGCAGTACAGCGCAAGCGCACCCACCTGCGAAATCCCGTCGATGCCCTGAAGTACTTCGATATTCGCGCCGAAGATGTCGAAGACGTAATCCTCACGCATCTCCATTACGATCACGTCGGCAATTTTGCACAGTTTCCCAAAGCCCGATTTCACCTGCAAGAGCCAGAACTCGCCTTTGCGACCAGCAAATACATGCGCCACCCGTTCGTCGCGCATGCCTTCGAGGTCGAGGATGTCGTCGGCGTCGTCAGACTCAATTACGGCGGTCGTGTCATCTTCCACAATGGCGATGTGGAACTGGCTCCGGGATTTCGGCTGCACTTTGCAGGCGGCCATTCGGCCGGCTTGCAATTCATCAGCGTACACACGAAACGTGGCTGGGTCGTGCTCGCCTCCGATGTCACGCATTACTATGAGAACATGGAGAGCGGACGGCCCTTCACGACCACCTTCCATGTCGGCGATACGCTCGAGGGCTATGACAAGCTCCGGCAGATCGCGCCAACGCCCGAGCACATCGTTCCAGGGCACGATCCGCTTGTGATGAAACTCTATCCGGCGCCACGTCCCGAGCTAGAGGGCATCGCGGTCAGTCTCGATGTGCCGCCAATGCCGCGCGATTCCATCTAAGTCCGGGAATGCTGCGGCTTAGTGAACCGCGGCATACATGATCTTGCTCTCATTCGCTTCCGCGATGCTCATCTCCTCGACCACCCTCCCCTGACGCGCCACCAGTATCCGGTCGGAGAGTGCTAGAATTTCCGGCAAGTACGACGAGATCACAACAACCGCCATGCCGCTATCGGCAAGCTGGTTGATAAGATGATGAATCTCGACAATCGTCGCGACATCGACGCCGCGCGTCGGTTCGTCAAGAATGATGAGCTTCGGTTCCTGCACGAGCGCTTTAGCGACGACGACCTTCTGCTGATTGCCGCCGGAAAGCTCGATAACCCTGGCATCGCTGTCGATCGCCTTGACGCCCAGCCGGGATGTCCAATCCTTGGCGAGTTTGCGTGCCTGGCTCTTCAAAACCAGTGATAGCGGATTGACGCCGGTCGCGATCTTGCCGAGCTGGATGTTTCCGGCAATGGTCATGGTTTCGAAGAAGCCCTCGATCTTGCGATCCTCGGTCACATAAACGATGCCGTCCTTCACGGCCGGACGCGGCGTCCGGTAGCGGATAGGCCTGCCATTCAGACGGATCGTGCCACCGTGGAAATAGTCGCGCTTCAATACACCGGCGACGATCTTCATGGTTTCCGTGCGCCCAGCACCGACAAGGCCGAACATGCCGGTCACTTGGCCTGCAAAGACCGAAAACGACGTGTTGCGGACCGTATTGCCCATGGATAGGTTCTCGACGCTCAGGATTTTCTCGCCTGCCGGGCGGGCCGCGCGCGCGCCCTCGACATAGAGTTCTGTGGAGAGGCTTCTGCCCACCATGGCCTGGACGATGCGGTCGCGCGTGAAGTTCGACGTCTTGTCGGTGATAACGATCTTGCTGTCGCGCATGACAGTGATGCGGTCGGAGAGCTGGAGCGCTTCCTCCAATGCGTGGCTGATGAAGATGACGGCGATGCCTTCGCTCTTGAGGCGCCGCGCCAGATTGAAGAAGTGGAACTTCTCTTCCGGCGTGAGCGTCGCGGTCGGTTCATCGAAGATGATGACGCGGGCATTGTGATGGACGGCGCGCGCGATCTCGACCATTTGCTTCTTGCCGGCGCCCAAGGTCGAGACCTGGACGGTCGGATCGACATAGAAGTTAAGCGACAGCAGGAAGCGCTGCGCATAGATGTTGAGGCCACGCAGGCGGTTGAACAGGCGCTCGCGGCCGAGATAGATATTCTGCGCGACCGTCATGGACGGCACCAGATTGGTCTCCTGGTACACCATGGCAATGCCATGGCTCAGCGCATCCGAGGGTGATTTCAGGACGATCGGCTTGGCGTCGAGCAGGATGGTGCCCGAACTCGGCTGGTAGACACCGGCCATGACCTTCATGAGGGTCGATTTGCCGGCGCCATTCTCGCCAAGAATGGCGTGGATCTCTCCACCGTGAATGGCGAAGTCGATATCCTTGATCGCCGGGACACCACGGAAATCTTTCGTGACCTGCTTAAGCTCAATGAGGTTGGTCATGCGCGCGCGCCCTCACCCTCAAGCGGCAGAGCCACGACGAGCCCGGAGCCCTTAGCCCCGACCAGGAGATTGCCTTCGCTCTCGCAGAGCGATGTGACGCCGTGGACATTGCCATCGGCGCGGCTGTGAAAGCTTGCCTGTGGCCGCATGCTCTCATCGCATTTTGCGACGAGGCCGCCCGACCACATCGGCGCCCATGGCTTCAGCATGTTGAGCTTCTTGCGCGTGCCGCCCTGGATAGGCTCAAGGAAGCTCCTGCCCGCGAAGAGCGACGGCGCAATCCAGTATTCGGGATCGATCGTCTCGGTCATCCGGCGGCGATAGGCATCCTCTTTCAAAACAAACTCGACGAGCGCATTTCGCGGCGCAAACATCGCGAGCCAGAAGCCGCCATCGCCTGCGCGTATCATGCGGCCGGGATAGACCGGCAGACCGGGAAGCGCCATGCCGGTCTCGCCGCCGCCGAGCCCGACCGAGCGGACGCAATGTCCCCAGGCCTCCGAAATAAAGACCCGTTCACTCGCGACGCCGATTCCGGAGGGAAAGCGAAGATTCTCCGCAAGTTTGGTTGCCGACCCGGCGTCCTTCTTGAGGTCGACCTTCCACACCGAGCCCGTAGCGCCCTTGGCCATCAGGTCGCGCTTCCAGTCGGCGGCACGATATTGGCGCGAGCCATTGGCGATCAGAAGAGTGTCGGGTGAGACGAAGCAGAGGGCCGTTACACTGAAGAAGCGATCATCCGCCGGCCCCTCGACAACACGCCCGTCATGGTGGCCACCCTGAATCATAACACCGCTGCCGTCGAGGCCTATGGCCAGGGCGCCCGCGCGATCCGACGCGAGTGCTGAGATCGGCGCGTCGACTTTGCGGATTGCGATAGCCTCGTAGCCTGCATCACCTTGCTTTCGTAGCGCAAATAACTCGTTGCCAACCGAGCCGTAGACGCCGCTTTGATCGGCGACCAGATTGTCGATATCGGCGAACGTCAGAACCTGCTTCGCCGCATCGAGCGCTGCGTTGGGGCGCAAAGGGCCGTCCATCGGCGGCACCGTGCTGCCATCGATGTCGAAGCCGCGAAAATTCGCATAGGCCCGCTTCAGCGCCGCGATCACGATTTCGGCCCCCAATAGGCATCCTGCGCACACCAGTTGGGATCAGCGTCGGCAAGGCGGTAGCGGCCGATGCGGTTGTTCGACACGCCGCCAAGATAGAGCCAGCCGCGATGCTCGCGCATCGAGGTGATCATCGGATGGTTGAGGCCGCCGAGGTCCCAGAGACTGTCGAGTATCTCACCCTTCTCGTTGAACTTCACCACGCAACCGGTATTGATGTTGGGATAGAGCCACTGGTCAGGTGCGACGCGGCGCGCCATGCGGCGACGAAAGCCCGGCATTTGCAGGGCGAGGTCAAGCGCCGGTCCGCGCATGCCTAGGAGCGCCAGCCAATAATTGCCGTCGGATGCGCGATTGATGTTGTCGGGATAGCCCGGCAAATTGCCGATTACGAGTTCCTTGGTGCCTTTCTTAGGCCCGTCGAACCAGTAACGGCTGATCGAGCAGGTCCAGCTTTCTGCAAACATGAAGGACTGGCCGTCTGGGCACATGGCAACGCCATTGGCGAAGACGAGCTTGGGTATCTCCGTATGAGTCCTACCGGTCTTGGGATCGTAGCAAATGATACGGCCGCTCGGCCGGCTTTCCAGCGCGTCTGTCGCCCAATCTTCCTGCTCATAGCGGATCGTCGCTTCGCTGAAATAGATCCTGCCATCGGGCGCGACGTCGACATCGTCCGCGAGGCGCAAACGTGAGTCGTCGATGACCGAGAACAGGCTGCGATTGGTCTCATCGGTGAGCTTTGTGACTGTCTTGTCGGGTGCGACCTGGAAAAGACCCATGCCACCAATGCAAACAAGCAGATTTCCGGTACGGTCGAAGGCCATGCCGAGTGGATGACCGCCAATATGTGCGAAGACTTCCGAGCGCTTGTGATCAGGGCCGAAGAAGCGAACAATGTCGCCGTGCCGCGTACCGCAATAGAGATTGTCGTCGCGGTCGAGAATAACGTCTTCCGGTCCCTCAATTTGCCCCAGCCCTATGATCTCGACAGACCGCAAGCGATCATTCAAGGCGTATGGCGAGCCCGGCGCAGTCACGCTGGCGGGCTCGGGGAGTTGCAAATAAGCGGGTGAGACGTAGACTTTGGCAAGGAGGCGATGGCGGTGCTTCTGCCATCGCATGTCGACGAAAACGGCGAGCAGCAGCACGACGCCCAAGATGGTCGATGTGATCGGGCCACTTATGCCGAGATTGATCAGGCCATTGGTCAGCAGCAGCACAAGCAATGCGCCAATGATTGCCTTGGCAACCGAGCCGCGGCCGCCACCAATCGAATTGCCGCCGAGGACCGCGGCGGTCAGTGCTTGGACTTCGAGTCCGACGCCCGTGTCGGAACCTGTGCTGCCGATGCGTGCTGCAAACAGAAAACCGGCAAGCGCGCACATGGTGCCTGAGGCGACATAGGTCAGAAACACGATGCGCCGGACGTCGATGCCGGCATTATAGGCCGACCGGCGCGCCCCGCCGACCGCCGTCAATCGCCAGCCGGGGCGCATGCGCGACAGCACGATGTGGCTGGCAAGAGCGATCGAAAGGGTGATGAGGAGCGAAACAGGGATGCCGGCGAATGTCCCCTCGCCGATGAAAAGCCAGAGGTCCGAATCCGAGAACCCGGACATGATCGAAGTCGACATGCGCAGGAACACGATCTCGTAGATCGATCGGAATACGATCAATGTGACAAGCGTGGTGAGGAATGCGCGCAGGCGCAGATAGCCGATGAGCACGCCGTTGACCGCACCACACAACATGCCGAAGGCGAGAATGATGATTAGCGTGACCGGGACGGACAGCTCATAAACATTGATCCCGATCAGTGAAAAGAGCACAGCGACGGAAAAGACGGAGGCGACTGAAAGGTCGATCCCGCCCGACATCATCACGATGGAGAGTGCCAGCACGATCAATCCGAATTCCGCGAACTGCCGAGCCATGTCGGAAAGGCTCGAAATCGTCAGGAAGTCGGGGATGATCGTGCTGAGCGTTGCAACCGTAATGACCAGTGCCAGGAACGGGATCGCATTGTCGATCCAGCGCTTGGACAATATCTCCCCGATCAGGTGATCGGGAAGATATTGGTAGCGCAGGCGCGCAAAGGTATTGCTTTCCGACATCACGAAGTTCCTGGCACCGGCACGTCTTGGTCGTTACTTCAGCTGTTCCAGTGTCCAGCAATTGCGCGGCGTGATGTTCTCTTTGGTGAGAAGGGTAAGCGGCGTGTAATAGGCGGTCTTAGACTCGCCCGCCGCGGCCGGTGATAGCAATGTCTGCACAATCTGCTGATTGATGGAGACGCCCTGTAGCGGAACATCATAGCTGACGATCGTATCGAGCAGGCCCTTCTCGATATTATCGCAACCGATCTGGTTCCCGCCGCCGGAGGTCACGACATAGATGTCGTCGGCCTTGCCCGCCGCCTGGATTGCAGCGCCGGCGCCGACATCCTGGTTGTCCCAGTTGCCGACCACACCGCAGAGATCAGGATGCTGCTGGAGAACGGTTTCCATGATCGCGCGCGCCTTGGCCGGGTCATACTGCGCGGCTTGTTCGGAAACGATCTGGATAGCCGGATCCTTCGCAAAGGTCTGCTTATAGGCATAGAGCTCGTAAAGATCCGAGGCCGCCGTGGGCTGGCCGCGAATGATCGCGATCTTTCCCGACTTGCCCGATCCCGTGCCACACTGCTTCACGAGAATATCGGCCTCGATATAGCCGACGCGCGACCAGTCGGCGCCGATATAGGCATCGGTCGGCACCACCGATTCCAGATTGAGCTGGATGACCTTGATGCCGGCATCCATGGCGCGCTTCAAAAGGCGCGCGTAGGACTGAACGTCCGGATTATGTGCGATGATCAGATCTGGCTTCTCGGCGATGAGTGCCGTCAATGCACGCGTGCCGGCGTCTGTGCTCCAGTTCGGATCGCGAATTTCGAGCGTGTAGCCGAGGTCGGCCGCCTGCTTGCGCATGATCGCGGCCCAGCCTTCGGTCAAATCGAAGCCCATGGCCAACGGAACAAAGACAACGCGCTTGCCCTTGACGCCGTCATAGAAGGGATTGCGCGAAGGATTGTCCAAGCCATCGTCGGCTCTCGCCAATCCGACTGCTCCGGCCATCACCATGAGGCCGGCAGCCAGTAGATTTCTCATCTTCATTGGTTCCTCCCATTTTGGAACTAGGTTGCAGTAAACTTAAATATCTCCCTGCTGCTGCTGTGCAGTCTGTTCGTCGCGGGGATTGATGAAACTGTCGGCGGTGATCGCGAGCAGCAGGATGAGGCTCTTGATCAGGTTCTGCGTGGTATAGGCGATATCGAGGATCGTCATGCCATTGAGCAGGACGCCGACGAGAAGCGTGCCGACGAGAACGTTGCGGACACCGCCGCGGCCGCCGCTCAAGCTGATGCCGCCCAGAACCACGACAAGCAAAACGTCGTAGATCATGGTCGAGTTGTAAACGCGCGTGCTCATGCCGGAGACGGCTGCCGCCATGACGATGCCGGCGAGGAAGGCGATCAACGCCGAGATAACATATTGCGCGACCAGCAATGGCCGAAGCGGCAGCCCGGTGATGCGTGCTGCGAGCGGATTATCGCCGGCGGCATAGATGAAGCGACCGAACCGCGTCCAAAGCAATGTCACCGCGACGAGAGCGGCGACAACTATGAGCGCAACGATTGGCATGGGGATTCCGAGGAGATCGCCGCGGCCAATGAAGTCGAACCAGGCGATCCCTGCAGGCGTGTTCTGCACGTCGATCTGGAATAGCCAGGCGCGACCGGCGCCATAGACGACGAGCCCCATCGCAAGGGTTGTGAAGATGGCGGGAATGTCCGCATAGGCGATCAGGATGCCGTTAGCGAGGCCAATTGCGAATGCAAATAGCGCTCCCAGCACCAGCGCCGATTCAAGCGACATGCCGGCTGCTGCCATGGCCAGCACCCAGGACAATGACACGACCATGGTCGCAACCATGGTCAGGTCAATGCCGCGTCCGATAACCACCAGACCCATGCCCAGGCCAAGGATGCCGAGGATTGCGACACTTCTGACGAGGGCGATCAGGTTTCCGGCAGTCAGGAAGTTGTTGAGCGTGAACGCAAAGGCAATGAAGAGGCCGAGCGCGAGGGCAAAGACCACACCTTCCTGCGTGATGCGAAGCTTGCCCATGCCCAGGTCCTTGCTCGTGCCGGCCTAGCTCGCTTTTGCTTCCGCGAAGACCTCGCGCGCGGTCCGGAAAGCATCGACGCCCGCCGGCACGCCGGCATAGATCGCGACCTGCATGAACACTTCTCGGATCTCGTCCTTGGTGACGCCATTGGTGAGCGCACCGCGAATATGCATCTTGAGTTCGTGCGGCCTGTTCAATGTGGCGATCATCGCCAGATTGAGCATGGATCGCGTCTTGTGGGGCAGGTTGTCCCGGCCCCACACCGCGCCCCAGCAATATTCCGTCACAAGTTCCTGCATGGGCATGTTGAATTCATCGGCCGATTTGAACGAATTCTCGACGAATTCGGCCCCAAGTACTTTCTTGCGAATTGCCAATCCGCGATCGAAGACTTCCTTGCTCATCGCTTCCCTTTCATAATCTCAATTTTGCCAATTAATTCCGCCACGCCCGTGAGTTCACGGACCCGAGATGGTTATTCCGGCATCGATCTTGAGCGTGACGCCGGTGATCGTGCGGGCCGAATCGGATGCCAGGAACACCGCCGCGGCGGCGATTTCTTCGGGCGTCGCGAGGCGCTTGAGCGGCGTCCGCTCAGTGCGTTTGCGCCAGCCTTCCGTATCGATGACCGAACTCGCCCCGGGTGTCACAACCGAACCCGGCGCAAGCGCATTGACGGTGATGTTGTGCGGCGCGAGTTCGACGGCGAGCTGGCGCGTGAGGGCGTCGAGTGCGCCCTTGATCGATGTGTAGACAGCGGCGCGCGGGATCGAGATCGAAACCGCGATCGAGGAAAGGTTGATGATCGCCCCGCCACCGGATCTTGTGAGATGCGGAATGGCGGCCTGCAGAGACCAAAGCGCGCCTTTGAGCCCCACGTCGATCATCTGGTCGACGACAGCTTCCGGCATCTCGATCAACGGGCCGTAATGGAAATAGACCGCGTTGTTGACGAGCACGTCGAGGCCACCCGCCTCCGCTGCAAAACTGTCGATGGCAGAGATTACAGCGGCGCGGTCGCTTACGTCGCAAATGATGGGTCTTACGCGATCTGCCGGGAGACTGCTTGCAGCCGTGTACAACAAGGCATTGTTGACATCGAGCATGGCGACCAATGCGCCCTCGCCCGCAAAGGCATTTGCCATCGCAAGGCCGAGACCACCGGCTGCGCCCGTCACGACGACACGTTTTCCGGCGCTGGTACTCAACTCGTCCTCCCAAGACCGACTTTGGTTCAAGCGACTGCGGCGCTCGTTAAGAGAATTTTTAGGGTAGGCATTGGTCTATGGCAATAAGAATGTGTGATTGTATGATCGAATGACGGGACTTGCGTTCCGCGTGTAAAAGATTAATGGTCGCAATCTTCCGGTTGGGAATGCGGGTGATCCGCTGGATCAAAACTGGTCTTAAGGTCTTGAAATGGTTTCGGAAGTTGACGGCGGCTACAATTTCCGGGTTGATCGTCCGGCAGCGACGCTGCGTCACAGCGTCACCGAAAGCATTCGCCAAGCCATCGCCGTCGGCCGCATTCCGCCCGGCTCGCGCATGCCGGAGCGGGACCTGTGCGAGATGACCGGTGTCAGCCGAACGCTGGTTCGAGAGGCTTTACGACAGCTCGAATCCGAAGGCCTCGTCGAAGTCATTCCTCATAAGGGCCCGGTTGTAACGGTCATAACGCCGCAGCAGGCTGTCGGGATCTATCAAGTTCGCGAGGTGCTTGAGGGCCTGGCCGCGGAACTTTTCGCGGCCAATGCCTCGGCTGCTGACCGGCAGGCGTTACGCCGCTCGCTTGACGAAGTGCGAATTGCCTATGAGGGCGGTGACGTTCTGACCCGGCTCGCGGCAAAAAAACATTTTTATGACTGCCTGATCAGAGGCTCTGGCAATGAGGCGCTGGGAGCCTCGCTGCATCTCTTGAACGCAAGAGCGATGGTTCTGCGCGGACGATCCCTGCAGATGCCGAGCCGGTGGAAGGCGAGTCTCGTCGAATTGGAAGCGCTGTTCGCAGCGCTCGAGGCGCGCGACCCCGTGGCAGCGCGCGCTTGCGCCATCACGCACGTGCGTGAAGCGGCCAAGACAGCGCTTGCAAGTTTGACCGGAAATTCTGCACAGCCTGCGAATTAGTAAACCGTCGGTGGCAGCACAGCGAAACCTTGCCCACGAACTTCGCCGCGCGGCACTGCGGTCTTCGGCTAGCACAGGGCTGCTACCGCATCCTTTTGCGACTGGGACATGTGCAGTCCATATTTTGTCCGCCTGAAGAGGATGTCTTCTGCGGTTTGTGCCCACTCAGTGCGCCGAAGATATTCGATTTCCGCAGCGTAGCAATTGCTGCCGAAGGGTGTGCCGAGATCGGCAATGCTCCGGGCACCGTTCAAGACATTCTCGCCGAGCGTGCCGTAGAGTCGTGCATAGTGGAGGGCAAGCTCGACCGGCAGCCAAGCATGACGGTTGCGAAATTCGGTCAAGAATGCTTGGAAGTCGGAATCAGGCATGTCGCCCCCCGGGAGCGCGGCAGTGGCGGTCCAGTCGCCGTTCATATGCGGCAAATGCGACTTAAGCTTCTGTAGCGCATGCTCGGCGAGCTTGCGATAAGTCGTGATCTTGCCACCGAAGACCGAGAGCACGGGCGGCGTCCCCTCCACGTCGAAGACGTAATCGCGCGTAACTGCCGACGGATTGGCCGCGTTGTCATCATAGAGCGGTCGGACGCCGGAAAAGCTCGAAACTACGTCATCGCGAGTTAGCCGGTTACGCGTATAGCGATTGACCGCACTGAGGAGATATTCGATCTCGGACTCGACAACGGCGACGTCCTCGGCCCTCCCCTCATAGGGGATATCCGTCGTTCCGATCAGGGCCATGTCGCCTTCGTAGGGATTGACGAAGATCACCCGCTTGTCGTGATTCTGGAGTAGATACGCCTGCGGCCCCTCCCAGAACTTCTTCACGATGATATGGCTGCCCTTGACGAGGCGGACACGTCTCGCCGAATTCGATCCCACCACGCCACTGATAACATTCTCGACCCAAGGGCCTGCCGCATTGACAAGCGCTCTTGCGCACGCCTTGAAGCTCTCACCGTTGCTGGCTCGGAATTCGACCTGCCAGAAACCGTCGGCGCGCCGAGCCGACGTAGCAGCAGTGCGCACCATTATGCGAGCACCGCGCTTCTGTGCGTCCAACGCGTTGAGCACGACGAGGCGCGCATCGTCGACCCAGCAATCGGAATACTCGAAAGCTAACTTGAAATCATCCTTCAGCGGGCGTCCCTCTGGAGCGGTACGAAGATTGATGCGACGGCAACCTGGCAGTTGCCTGCGGCCGCCTAAATGATCGTAGAGAAAAAGTCCCAGACGGACGAGCCAGGCGGGCCGCTGCTCGGGAGAATGCGGTAACACAAAGCGCATCGGCCAAACGATGTGGGGAGCAGCGCGCAACAGCACCTCGCGCTCGATCAAAGCTTCGCGCACCAGACGGAATTCATAATATTCAAGGTAGCGCAGGCCGCCATGAATGAGCTTTCCCGATCGCGATGACGTCCCTTCGGCGAGATCTCCTTTCTCACAGAGGACGACAGACAAGCCGCGGCCCGCAGCATCCCTAGCAATCCCGGCGCCGTTGATGCCGCCCCCAATCACGATCAGATCGACCTGACCCAAGTCTTTCATAGAACGCCTGTCAGCACCTGTTGAGCGGGCCTTCGCCGGCGAGATAGCGGCGCACCTCGTCGGCGGCGAGACCTGCCGCGTGGCGAACGGTCTTCACCGATGCACCCGCAATATGCGGCGTGAGCGTCACGTTCGGCAGTTGCAGCAAAGGCCAGTCGGGCGGCACCGGTTCGATAGCGAAGGTCTCGAGCATGGCGCCGCGGAGATGGCCGCCCCTCATGGCGTCATAAAGTGCATCGTAATCGAGAAGCGGACCACGCGCGGTGTTCACCAAGGTCGCGTCCTTCTTCATCTTGCGCAATGTCTCGGCGTTGATCATGCGCGTCGTCTCGGGCGTCACGCGCGGATGCAGCGAAACGACATCCGAATCGGCCAATAATCGATCAAGGGAGCACTGAATGACCCCGTCATTCAGGTCGTCGGCCGACAGCTGCACATAAGGATCGCAAACCAGTATGCGGCATCCGAAGCCTTTGAGATACTTCACGACGCGCCGGCCAACCTCGCCGTAACCGATGAGGCCGACAGTCATCTCCGAGAGTTCGCGACCGGTGACGTCGGCACGGTAAAGGTCGCCGCGATAATCGCCGCGACGCAGGGCATCATGGCCGCGGGTAATGTTTCTGGTCTCAGCCAGAATTGCACCGATCGTGAATTCCGCCACCGCGCTGGCGTTCCGCCCTGGCGTGTTCACGACAAGTATTCCGCGCTCGCGTGCAGCCTTCATGTCGATATTGACGGGACCGCCGCGCGATACCGCCACAAACTTTAGATTGGGAAGGCGATCCATAATGCTGGCGGAAAGCGGTGCCAAATGCGTGACCAGCATTTCGGCATCGCCGGTGAGCGATACGACTTCATCCGCCGATCCCATATATTCCTTGAGCCCCGCCATGCCTTCGACGGCATAACCATGCTCCATGGGTTCGTCCGGCCAGGCAAAATCATGCCTTGCGATGGCAAGCTCATGAAGGCGGCAGCGATCGCGTATCGCCTCCTCGAAGATCGAGGAGAGCATGAACTGGTCTCCGATGATCGAGACCTTACGAAGCATTGGCAAAATCCAGACGCGTATCGGCCATGGCCTTCCAGATCGGACGCATGACTTCGCGCGCGTGTTTGTAGTTGCGGAAGGCGGCCTCGTAGATTGAAGCAAGCCGAGGGTCTGGTTCGGTCGCGCTGCCGAGTCGCGGATCAACCCAGCGCGCGACGCAGTCCTGCATGGTCGGAAAAACCTTCTGCTGGACGGCCGCCATCATTGCAGCGCCCGCGGCACCGGCTTCCTCGCGCATGACAGTGCGAATCCGTGCGCCAAGAACGCTCGCCAGCATCACGCGAAGAGCCTTTGATCGCGCGGCGCCGCCGGTTATGCGCACTTCGGCCGGAATGTCACCCATCGCGGAATAGCAATCTCTTGCCGCAAAACACAAACCTTCAAATACGCTGCGCATCAGATGATCGAAGCCGGTCGTGACATCGAGACCTGAGAACATCGCGCGCGCTGCAGGCTCGAGAAACGGGCCACGCTCTCCGGCGAGTGAGATATAGGGATGGTAAAGCACGCCCGCGGGTGGGACTGCCAAAATGCGGTCATCCAGGTCCTTGAGGAGATCGGCCCTGGCGCGTTCAACACCCTGCTGCTTGAGGATGCCGCGCGCCAGATCGAGCAGCCAGTCGATATTGATGGTCGAAGCCATGTTCGACTGCATCTGGGCATACATGCCAGGCACGGGAAAAGCCATGGTATAGCCGGACATCTCATTGTTCAGACGTACGGCGTTAGCACTCGGTGCTACGCGCATGTGCATGCCGGTCGATCCGACGATGGTGCAGCCCGTCTTGCCCTCGGGATCGAACAGGCCGCCGCCAAGGCCAGTACACACCACATCAACGTAGCCCAGCGACACCGGCGTACCAGGCTTAAGACCTGTCAGCGCCGCGGCGTCATCACTGAGTCCCGCCGCCTCTACCGTACCTTCAACGATCGGCGGAAGGAGGCGTTTTGCTTCGCCAGCGCCGAGTTCGTCCAGGATGTGCGGCGCATAATTGCGCGTTCGATATTCCCCGAAGGTGAAATTGGCTTCGGAAGGGTCGGTCGCTCTTGCTCCGGTCAGCTTGAAATAGAGCCAGTCCTTACAATGGAACGAAGTTTCGGCGCGCGCCAGAACTTCCGGACGGCGATGTTTCATCCAGGCCAGTTGCGTGCTCATCTGGCAGGCGTTTACGCCGGTGCCCGTACGCTTATAGTGCGCTGCATGAGCGGCTGAGGATGCGAATTCTTCTGCGATGGAAGCGGCGCGTGCATCGAGCCAGAGCAAGGCCGGGGCGACCGGTTCACCCGCCTTATCGATCAGCCACATGCCGTCGCCCTGCCCCGTTACCGACAGTGCCAGCGTCCTTTCAGCAAGCCCCGGTACCTTCTCTCCAAGCAGTCTCAACGTCTCGGCCGCGTCGGTCCAGGTCCGCACCATGTCCTGTTCGGCACCGCCCCCCGGGACTGAAACATAGGCGTTGGGCAGCGCAGCGGAAGCGATCTGTTCCCCGTCGACGGTAAAGGCAACCGATTTTACGACCGATGTGCCTGAATCGAGACCGATGATAAGCGCGTCGCTCATGCGAGCGAGCCTCCATGCGCAATGGCGTGCCCAGTCTCAGCATCAAATAAATGCAGATCGCTCGCCGCTGCGCTCAGGCCAATCTCGCTTCCCGACTGCTCGGCGATACGACTATGCGAAACGGAGACGACGGTTCGGCCGCCGATATCGACGGCAACATGAGTTTGGTCTCCCAGCCATTGGCAGGAGATGACCCTTCCCCGAAACGGGCCATTTCCAATGTGAAAGGCGTGTGGGCGAATGCCCAAAGCTATCTCTTTGTGCCCGGCGAGAAGCTTTCGGACGTCGGCCGAGAAATCCGCCGTCGGATAGACCGTTGATACGCCACCTTCGACATCAAACGTGATCGTTCGCTCGTCGGTTTTGACCTTCGCATCGAAGATATTCATCGGCGGCTCGCCAATGAATGCTCCGGTGAAGAGATTGGCGGGTCGCGCCTTGAGTTCAGCCGGCGTCGCATATTGTTGCAATACGCCCCCTTCCATGACGGCGATGCGATCGGCCAGCGCGTTGGCCTCCGTCTGATCATGAGTCACGAGAATGGTGGTGCAGTTGTTCTCGCGCAGGTAGTGCTTGATCCGGCCACGCAAGACGGCACGAAGCTGCGGCTCAAGCTGACCCATCGGCTCATCAAGCAGATAGAGGCCTGCCTTGCGGACCAGTGCACGGCCGAGACTGGCACGCTGCTGCTGGCCGCCGGAAACCGAGCTAGGATAACGGTTCAATATTCCCGATATCTCGAGCATTTCGGCGATGTTCTTCACGAGAAGCTGCTGTTGAGCTGAGCCGAGCTTTGCCGCCTTCAATGCAAAGGCAATATTGTCTCCAATGGTTAAAGGTGGATAGAGCGAATAGGCCTCAAACGCCATCGCGACGCCGCGCTGCGACGGCGGCAGCGTGTGGATGGGACGGCCATCCAAGGAAATCGAGCCGCTGGTGACATCTTCGAATCCGGCAATCATGCGCAATGTTGAAGTCTTGCCGCATCCCGATGAGCCGAGCAGTGCCACGATCTCAGCCGGCTTGACGACAAGGTCGAATGACTTAACGGCATGCACCGTCTTCTTCTTCGAGCGATAGACCTTGTCGACCTTGCTCAGAACAAGCTCACCCATGCAGGCGTGCTCCGGTCGCGTGATCGAACAGATGCGTGCCGCTGGATTCGAAGCTGACGGACACTTCCGTATCCGGCTCGGGGACCTGCACCGCAGCAGAGGGAAGTGAGGCCAGGAACTCCCAGCCGCCCTTAGACTGAAGAAGCAGGACCACACGCTCATTCAATGGCGTAACTGCGATAACCGTTGCCGGCAGGCCGGTTTGGCCTCGGCTGATCGTGATCGCTTCCGGCCTCACGCCGAAGATGACAGCGCGTCCGGCAAGTGCAGCGCTGTTCTGGATAGGGATATTGGCTCCGCGGAGGTCGACCGACGTGCCGTCGGGCGAAACTTTCGTCTCGATCGTATTGATCGAAGGATCGCCGAAAAGCTTGGCAACGTTCAAAGTCGCCGGCCGGATGTAGATGTCCTCGGGCGTTCCGACCTGCACAAAGCGGCCTTCGGCCAGCACCGCGATACGATCGGCGAGCGCCATCGCCTCCTTGTAGTCCTGTGTCACATAAAGCACGGTCGCGCCGGACTGGCGCAAGAGCCGCGGCAATTCGAGGCGCATCTCGAAACGTAGTTTAGCATCGACATTGCGCAAGGGATCGTCGAGCAAGAGAATCCGAGGTTCGGCGGCCAATGCCCGCGCCAGAGCGGTACGTTGCTTCTGGCCATTCGACAACTCACGCGGCGCGTGTCCGAGGACATGGTCGATCTTCAAGAGCTTCGCAACACGCGAAACGCCCGATTCGACCGTCTTCTCATCGGCATGCGCGGCCCGCAAAGGACTGGCGATATTGTCGCGCGCGGACATATGAGGAAAGAGCGCAAAATTTTGAAATGCCATGCCGACATTGCGCTGCTCGGGCGGAATGTCGGTTACGTCGCGCCCACCAATCTCGATGGTCCCCGTGGTCGGCTCCTCGACACCCGCGATCAATCGCAGGAGAAACGTCTTGCCAGTTCCGGACCCACCGAAGATGACGACAATCTCGCCGGGTTCTGCTGACAAAGCCAGATTCTCAAAGATTTTGAACGAGCCGAACGACTTGGAGAGATTGCTGAAGGCAAGCTGGCTCATCCCTTGACGGCTCCAAGCGACAGGCCCTCGACAAGATAGCGCTGCGCAAACATGGCAAGCACAAAAGTCGGAATAACCGACAGCACGATCGCTGCGGCGATCTGGCCATATTGGATGCCGGAAGCCGTCACGAAGGCGAGCGCACCGACTGTCACGGGTTGCTTATCTGCGGAAGCGAGAACAAGAGCGAAGACGAAGTTGTTCCATGCAAAGATGAATGCAAGGAGGCCGGCCGCCGCGATGCCAGGGAGTGCCAAGGGAATGGCGATCTTCCGGAAGGTCTGTAACCAACTATAGCCCGCGATCCGATGCGCGTGCTCGATGTCGGGGCTTAAATCCTCAAAATAGCCGCGCACGATCCACAGAATGAGCGGAAGACAGATCAACTGATAGACCCAGATCAAGCCGATATAGGTATTCGTGAGGCCCAATGACTTAAAGTAGAGGCTCAGGGGCAGAAGTACGAGGAGCGGCGGCGCAAAACGGAATGACAGGAGCGTAAACGCGATGTCCTCGCCCAACCTGAACTTGAAACGCGCGAAGGCATAGGCCGCAGGCACGCCGAGAACGAGCGCCACAGCGACGGATATCGACGACAGGAGGATCGAATTCCACAGATTCTGCATGAAATTGAGCTGCAGGCTGCCGGCTGCCGTCCGCATCTCGCCGGTCACGAGCGCGATGTAATTGTCGAAAGTCGGCGTGAAGACGATCGACGGTGGCATGCGCAGGATCGACTCATTCGTCTGGAACGACATGAGCAGAATCCAGAAGATCGGGAACATGAAGAAGGTCACGACGACTGCCAGCAGGATGCCTCGCAGGATCCTCTCGAATGTTGAGGTGTGATCCATCAGGCGATTCCGTGGGCTTTTTCGCGCAGCTTGAGCCACTGCTTGATGAAGATGTTGGACAGGAAATAGGTAATCGCCCAGAGGATGATCATGAGCGCCGCGGAGCGGCCAACATTGGTGGCCTGGAAAAAGTCGAGATAGGCTTGCACCTGGAAGACCAGAAGCTTGTCGCCCGGACCACCCTGCGTCATCGCATAAATGATGTCGAATTGCTGGATCGAATCGAGCAGTCTGAAGAGGGTCGCCGTGAGTAGATAGGGCATCAGCATAGGAAGCGTGATGCGGAAGAACACGAAGGAGCGCGGCACGCCGTCAAGGGCTGCCGCCTCGAAGGGCGCCGTCGGCAAGGATCGCAATCCCGCCAGCAGCAGGATCATCATGAAGGGCGTATAGACCCACATATCCACCAAGACGACGGTGAACAATGCGGTGGAAGGATCCGACCCCCACTTCATATTCGGGAAACCGATCAACGAAACGAGATAGCTCAGAATGCCGAAATTTGGGTTGGTCATCAGCTTCCACATCAACGCGGCCAAGGCGGGCGCCGTCATCAGCGGAAGCAGCAGCACGATCGAGATGAAATTGTTCATCCGCGACCGCCTCTGAAGAAGCATCGCGATCGCCAGGCCCAAGATCAGTTCAAGAACGACGGTCAATCCCGCATAGATCAGCGAGATCCTCAACGTGTTCCAGAACTTCGGATCGGTGAAGAAATTGATGTAGTTGTCGAACCAGATGAACCCCTTCATCGCGGGAAGGTTTAGCCGGTAGCGTAGCATCGAGTAATAGACTGCCGTGAAGAACGGAATGAGGATGCCGATACACATCAGGAGCGCGGGGAGGCTGAGAAGGTAGGGCAGCGCTCTGCGCATGAATCGCCCTTGCCTCGTCGGCGCAATATCCTGTGCGGTTCCAGCAGTCATGGAGCCACTTTCAACCTTCGGAGTTTCAAGTTCAACTGCAAGCTGCGGAGCCTCCCGGAGGAGAGGAGGCTCCGCTTCGCTCTTGCGTCCTTAGCCGAGGCCGGCCTCGACCAGTTTCTGGTCCATTTCGGCAGCCATCTTGTCCAGGCCCTCATCGACCGGGATCTCCTTGGCCACCATCTTCTGGAGGTTCTCCGCCCAGAGCGTCGTGAGATCGAAGAAGAGCGGCTGGGCGGTGAAGTAGATCTTGGCGCCCGGCGCCGACACTTCATACTGGTTCAGATAGCCTGGGTAGGATTTGTCGATACGGGCACGGAATTCATCATCCTTCCACACCGAGGCGCGGACGGGATTGACGAAGTCCATCTTGCGCGCGCCGAACAAGTCGTGCTCGACCGAGGACGCCCATTGCATGAAATACCATGCGGCGTCCTTTTGGCCGCCAGCATTGTTCATGGCGAGCGACCAGATCCACACGTTCGGCGTCGGGGCCGCGGCGGCAGGATTTGCAGCGAAGGGCGCGTAGCCGAGATTGCCCTTCTCCTTGTTGTCCCCGCCATTCATGAAATAGCCGAGGATATCCGCATCGAAGATCATGGCCGAGGCGCCGGCGCCAAGATCGGTGCCGACCTGATACCAGGTATAGTTTGCCCAATCCTTCGGACCCGACTCCTGGATCATCTTCACCCAGTCGCGGTGGAAGCCCTTGGAGCCAGCGGTGTTCATCGCCGCCTTGAGCTTGCCGTCAGTGACGGTGAAATCGCGCTCGCCGAAATTGGCATAGCCCGACAGGAAACCCGGATGGATCGTTGCCCAGGAGCGCGAGCCGCGAACACCGACGCCATACGGCCCACCCAAGTCCTTGGTAAGCTTGGCTGAGACATCGAGGAGTTCGGCGAGGTTCTTGGGCGGCTGAACGCCGACCTTGTCGAACATCACCTTGTTGTAGGAGAGGTTGTTCAGCTCAAAGCCCCACGGAATGCACCACTGTTTGGCATCGGCCGAGCCTAACTCACCACCCGGCACACCATTCCAGGAGGTCGAAGCACGAAGACCGGGCAGCACATCGTCCCAATTGTAGTTGGGGTTCGTCTTGGCCGGATCCTTAATGTATTCATTGAGATCGACGATCCAACCGGCTGGGCCATAGGTCCAGGTCATGTAGGCGCCGGTCATGAACGCATCGTATTCCGAGGAGCCGGACGACAGGGCCGCCGTCACCTTGTCGAAATAGACATCTTCCGGGAAGATATCCCATGAAATGTCCATTCCTGTCAGCGTTTTGAAGGCATCGATATCGGCAATCATCGCATCGGCATAGGGATGCTTGTTGAGCAGAAGCTTGAGCTTCGAACCCTTGTACTTCATCCAGTCGAAATCGGCGGCCATCGCATTGGTCTGCGCCTGGGTGAGAAGAATGCTCGCGGCTCCCACCGAAAGGCCAAGCTTGCCGGTTGTCCTGAGCAACTCGCGGCGGCTCAGTTTATTCTTTACGAATGCTTCGAACAGGCCCTTTTCCTTGTCGTACATGTCCCATTTCTCCGTTTACATCAGTGGTTACAGACGTCGTCTCTAGCCCGGCGCGGTTCTTCCGTTCTTCTTTCCGGGCTCGCGTCCCGGTTTGGAATTGACGAGACGCCGAGCTGTTGCCTCGTCGGTAATCAGGCCGAAAAGCAGTCCGCTCGACAGGATCGCGCGGATGGCCCGAGACTTTGCCGAGCCGCCGGCCAGGGCGACTATGCGATGTGATTTCAGATCGGCCACACGCGGCGCGAGTGCACGGTCTGACAAGCTGTTCGGCATATGCTTGCCGTCATCGGCATAGAACTGACCGAGAATTTCGGCGACGGCACCGGTCTTGACCACCGCATCGACATCCTCGTCGTCGACCATGCCGGCGGATGCGATAAAGCTCTTGCGATCGACTTCACCGATACCGGCGATATAAATCTGGGCCTTGCGGGCCATAGCAATGACATCGGACACGCCGAATTGCGCTTCGAGGACCGCGCGGTCCTTGGCGCTGTTGGCGAAGAACGGCACCGGCATGACATAGGATTCGGCCCCGGTGCGCTCCGCCAGGCGGTGGATCACATCAAAGGGGCTTGCCGCAAATCGCCGGGTGAGGCCGCCCAGCAAGGATACGAACCGGGTTTGGCCTGCCTCAACGCTGGGCATGAGATCGACCGCAGCAGCCAAGGTGCGGCCGTGGCCGATACCGATCAGGTCGTAACGCTCACTCTCGATGAGGTTACGGAGATAGCGCGCCCCTGCCGTACCCAAAGTACGTAACGGCAAAGGAACATCGTCGATGTTTGGAACGACCTCGCAGTGCTGAAGACCGTATGCGTCGCGCAGTTGCTCCTCTAGCTCGATGCAGCCGGCGATCGGGCCTTCGACGAAGACGCGGATTAATCCCTCATTGCGCGCACGCGCAATGAGCCGGTGGGCTTTCGTGCTTTGGACGCCGAGGAGTTCGGCAACTTCGCCCTGCGTCTTGCCGCCAGCAAAATGCAGCCAGGCGGCGCGCGCCGCGATGGCGGCCTCCTCGTCCAACTGCAACGCGCGCGACTGAAGGTTCAACGGCTCCCATTTCCTCTGAAATTTTTTTCTTGAGGTGAAATATTTTTCAGATTAGCGTCGAGGTCAACAAAAATCGTTGCTGCACTGCAGCGCAAGGCGGTTGGTCGAAATGGGATTCTCGCTCTCTCTCAACCTCAATCCGCTGGTGAACAGGTTTGCCGAGCCGGAAGATTTGATTACTGTCCTCGCCGATGAAATCGGCATCGGTCACATCCAACTCGTGCATGAATTCATCAATCCCGCATGGGATGCTCAAACCGTCTCCCGCCTAACCGCGCGCATGGCGAAGGCCTGCGCTTTTAAGAACGTCAAAGTCACATCGCTGATGACAGGCCCCTATGGGCGGCTCAACCACTTCGCTCATCCCGACCCAGGGGTCCGCGACTATTATGTGCGCTGGTTCAAGGGCATGGCCGACATTGCAGGCGACCTCGGCACGCCAACGCTCGGTACGCAGTACGGCATTTTCACTTATAAGGACTTCGATGATCCAGCCCGCCGCAACGACCTCATGCAGGTCGCGCTCGACTGTTGGCGCAAGGTGGCAGAGCACGCAAAAGCGCGCGGTTTGACTTGGCTTTTCTGGGAGTCGATGTCGGTTGGCCGCGAAATCGGCCAAACGATCGATTCAGCCAAAGAGCTTCAGGACTGGATCGACGCCGCCGCCTTGCCGATCCCGCTCAAGCCTCTCATCGATATCGACCATGGCGATGTCAGCTCGCCCAATCCTCGCGATGTCGACCCGTTCGCTTGGGCAGAGGAATTCGCTACCCGATCGCCCATCATCCACATCAAGCAATCGAGCATGAACAAGGGCGGCCACTGGCCGTTCACCGCGCAATACAACAAGGACGGCCGCATCACCCCCGAGAAACTGCTCGGGGCAATCCGCCAAGGCGGCGGCACCGACAATGAACTGTGCCTGGAACTCGCCTTCCGCGAGCGCGAACCGGCTGATCGCAGCGTCGCATCGGCCCTGAAAGAGTCCGTCGACTATTGGGCACCCTTCACCGACACAGGCTTCAATTGACAGCGGCGGGAGCTTGACAGGAAACCCGCAAGCCCGAAGGTTCTCCGCCCATGCAGGCATTGTGGAAGCAGTTTCGCAAGGACAACGCAGCCCTGGTGGGACTGGTTGTTATCCTCATTCTCGTCGTCGCAGCAGTGGGGGCACCCTGGCTTGCCCCCTTCGACCCCAATGAACAATTTTTCGACGGATTGACGCTCGAAGGCTCACCATTGCCACCATCGGAGCGATTCTGGTTCGGAACCGACACGCTCGGGCGCGATCAATTCTCACGCGTCCTTTATGGTGCCGGAACTTCCCTCATCATCGGCATTCTCGCAAATGGCGCTGCCGTCCTCATCGGGACAATGCTGGGTGTTACGGCCGGCTACCTGCGGGGCTTCGCCGGGGCAACAATCATGCGCTTTACCGACCTCATGATGGCCTTCCCGGCCTTGCTGCTCGGTATCGCGCTTGCTTCTCTGCTCAAACCCTCGCTCTTCATCGTCGCTCTCGTCATTGCACTGGTGAACTGGGTTCAGATCGCCCGTGTCGTCTATTCACAGACCTTGGCGCTCAGCGAGCGGGAATTCGTCGAGGCAGCACGCGCGTTGGGTGCTGGACCGTGGCGAATTCTGCTGCGGCATCTCGTGCCGCATCTAATCCCGACGGTCCTCGTCTACGGCACCCTTGGGATCGCAACTACGGTCCTCTACGAGGCAACATTGTCATTCCTTGGCGTAGGCGTGCAGCCCCCAACGCCCTCCTGGGGCAAGATGATCTTCGAAAGCCAGAGCTACTATCTAACTGCGCCCTGGCTCGTCTTTATCCCGGGCGCGGCGATCCTCATCGTGGCGCTGGCCTTTAATCTCGTGGGCGACGGGCTGCGCGATGCGCTCGATCCCACCCAGCGGGGGCGCCGCTAATGGTCCTCTATCTGGCAAAGCGCCTGTCTGCCGCCCTCGTCATCCTCGTCGGCGTGACGGTTGTTACCTTTGGCCTGACCTTCCTCATGCCGGCCGACCCGGTCGCCATGATCGCCGGGCGCAATTCGACTGCCGAGACGCGGGAACTGATCCGCAAACAGCTCGGCCTCGATCGCCCGCTCATTGTCCAGTATACGAGCTACGTCACGCGCCTGGCACAGGGCGATTTTGGCCGCTCCTATGCGCGAAAGACCGATGTGGGCGACCTCATATGGTCGCGTCTCCCAGCAACGCTGCTTCTCATGCTGGGTGCGATCGTCGCGGAATTGCTGATTGGCATCCCGGCAGGTATTTACGCCGCAACTCGACGGGGCAAGCCATCCGACAAAGCCGTGATGACCTTGTCATTTGTTGGCGTCTCCGCGCCGCAATTCGTCGTCGGTCTCTCTCTCCTTTATGTCTTCGCCTACATGCTCGGTTGGTTGCCTCTCGGCGGCTACGGGACCTTCGCGCATCTCATCCTGCCCGCCATCACACTCGGTATTGCCGGCGGCGGCTGGTACAGCAGGATGATGCGCTCCGCCATGGTGGATGTGCTGCGCCAGGACTATGTGCGAACCGCCCGCGCCAAGGGCGTGCCGGAATGGCGGGTCGTCATGAAACACGCGCTCCGCAACGCGATCCTACCGATCATCGCGATGATTGGTCTCGATATTGGTATCTTCATGTCAGGCGTCGTGGTCGTCGAAAGCGTCTTCGGCTGGCCCGGAATCGGCCAGCTCATGTGGCAGGCGATCCAGGCGGTCGACATACCGATCATCATGGGCGTGACGACGGTTGCCGCGGCGTTCATCATCCTCGGAAATCTGCTGGCAGACCTGACGACGCCCTTGGTTGACCCTCGCATCCGGTTGCGCTGATATGCGCGCCCAGCGGTTGGCAGGGTTATAAAGCCAGCGGGCATTTACGGAGGAAACGATGAGGAAAGTGTTCTTGGCCGCTGCGGCAGCAGTGGCATTGGCGTCGGCATGTCCGGCTCTAGCAGCTGACCAGCCCAAGCAAGGCGGTGCTGCGGTCGTTACGTTCAACAACGACCTGACCACGCTCGATCCGCATGTCGGTTATGATTGGCAGAACTGGTCGGTCATCAAGTCGATTTTCGATGGCCTCATGGACTACAAGCCCGGTACGACCGAGCTTGAGCCCGACCTTGCCGAGAGCTACACCGTTTCCGATGACGGTCTCACCTACACCTTCAAGCTCCGCCCGGGTGTGAAAGTCCACAATGGCCGCCTCATGACTGCGGCCGACGTCAAATGGTCGCTCGAGCACGCCATCAATCCGGCAACGCAATCACCGGGTGGCGGCTATCTCTCGGCAATCTCCGGCTATGAAGACGTGGTCGGGGGCAAGTCGACCGAACTCTCCGGGATCACGACGCCCGATGACGGCACCGTGGTGATCAAGTTGTCACGTCCGGACGCGACCTTCCTCCACATCATGGCGATCAACTTCGCTTATGTGATCCCGAAAGAAGAAGTCGAGAAGGCTGGCGCCGACTGGGGCAAGAAGCCAGTTGGAACCGGTGCCTTCAAATTCGTCGAGTGGGTCCCCGGCCAGCGCATCGTTCTCGAGCGTAACAAGGATTATTACAAGGCCAATACACCCTATCTCGACAAGCTCACATTCGAGTTCGGGCTCGACCCGACTGTTGCGGTGCTGAAGCTGAAAAATGGCGAGATCGACATTGTCGGCGACGGCATTCCGCCAGCACAATTTGCCGAGGCGATGGCCGATCCCGCCAACAAGGATCTCATCGCCAAGGGCGATCAGCTTCATACCGGCTATGTGACGATGAACGTCAACACGCCGCCGCTCGACAATTTGAAGGTGCGTCAGGCGATCAACATGGCGATCAACAAAGATCGCATCGTCAAGATCATCAACAACCGTGCCGTGGCCGCGAGCCAAGCCCTGCCACCGGCGATGCCCGGCTACAATCCCGATAACAAGGGCTATGCCTACGATCCGGAAGGCGCCAAGAAGCTGCTTGCCGAAGCCGGACTGGCCGACGGTTTCACGACCGAACTCTATGTCATGAACGTCGACCCCAATCCGCGCATCGCTCAGGCGATCCAGCAGGATCTGGCCGCCATCGGCATCAAGGCCGAGATCAAGTCGCTCGCCCAGGCGGAAGTCATTGCCGCCGGCGGCGCCGGCAAGGCACCAATGATCTGGTCGGGCGGCATGGCCTGGATCGCCGACTTCCCAGACCCCAACAACTTCTACTACGGCATCTTAGGGTGCGAAGGCGCAGTCGAAGGCGGCTGGAATTGGTCGAAATACTGCAACAAGGCGCTCGATGATCGCGGACACGCGGCCGACGCCATGGTCAAGGACGACCAGAAGGCCGAGCGTGTCGCTTTGTGGAGGGGCATCTTCGACGATGTCCTGAAGGATGCGCCATGGGCGCCGGTCTTCAACGAAATCCGCTTCACCTATCATTCAGGCCGGCTCGGCGGCGATCCTGCGCTCTTTACCGATCCGATCCATATCCCGGTGAACTACGACTATATCTACGCCAAGGACGCGCAATAAGCGTTAGCAACGGACTCCGGCCGTGCGGCCGGAGTCCTTTCTTCAATCAGAGGCACGAGGCAATTGTGCATAATCACACTATCCACAATCACCAATGCCACTTCGGCTGGGACAATTCCAACAAGCCGGTCGTCAAGGCGAAGCCCGGCGAGACGATCGAGTTTCATCCGATTGATTCTTCCGGCGGGCAATTGAACCCCAAGTCGACGGTTGCTGACATTGCCGCACTCGACTTTGCCAAGGTCAACCCGGTCGCAGGGCCTGTCTTCATCGATGGCGCTGAGCCGGGCGATGCGATCAAGGTGACGTTACTCGATTTCACGCCGTCGGGCTGGGGCTGGACCGCGAATATCCCCGGTTTCGGACTACTCGCCGATCATTTCAAAGATCCGGCGCTTCACATTTGGACCTATGACAAGATTTCGCTGACGCCGGCGGCCTATGGCCCAGGGGGCAAGGTGCCGCTCAAGCCATTCTGCGGCACGATCGGGCTGGCACCTGCGGAGCCCGGTCTCCATTCCATCGTCCCGCCGCGGCGGATGGGCGGCAATATGGACATTCGCGACATGTCGGCGGGGACGGAACTCTATCTCCCGGTCGAAGTGGTCGGCGGCCTCTTCTCGGTCGGCGATACGCATGCGACGCAAGGCGACGGCGAAGTCTGCGGCACTGCGATCGAAAGCCCCTGCTCGCTTGCCGCGCGCTTCGATCTCATCAAGGGTGCTAATCTCAAGTTTCCACGCTTCACCACACCAGGGCCGGTGACACGCCATCTCGACGGCAAGGGTTATGAGGCAACGACCGGTATTGGCCCCGACTTGATGGAGGCTTCGAAGGCGGCGGTCCTCGGCATGGTCGAGCTTCTGTCGAAGCGCTATCGCATGAGTGAGATCGATGCCTATATGCTTTGCTCCGTCGCCGGCGATCTGCGCATCAGCGAGATTGTCGACATGCCGAACTGGGTCGTCTCGTTCTATTTCCCGCGCTGCGTCTTCGAGTGATCGACCAGGTTGAATTGACGATCGATCGACAGGCGCAATCTGCAACGCCCGAAAGACTTCTCTCCGTCGAAGGATTATCGATCTCCTTCCAAACCGATGAGGGTGCGGTGCGTGTGGTGAGTGACGTGAGCTTTGCCTTGCGCCCCGGCCAAACGCTAGGGCTTGTCGGCGAATCCGGCTGCGGAAAGAGCGTAACGGCTCAGACGCTGATGCGGCTTCTGCCCATGCCGCCGGCGCGCATCGATCAAGGTCATGTGTTCTTCGAAGGCGAGGATTTGGTCGGCGCAAGCGAACGCCGGTTGCGGTCGTTGCGCGGCGATCGCCTCGCCATGATCTTCCAGGAACCGATGACGAGTCTTAATCCGACATTCACTGTCGGCGCACAGATCAGCGAGGCCTTGATGCTGCATCGCGGCCTTTCACGCGCTGAAGCCCGCGAGCGTGCGATAGCCGGTCTTGCGGAAGTCGGCATCGGGTCGCCGGCGGAGCGCTTCGATCAATATCCGCACCAGCTCTCCGGCGGGTTGCGGCAGCGCGTCATGATTGCGATGGCGCTTGCCTGCCGTCCGGCCCTGCTGATCGCCGATGAGCCGACGACCGCTCTCGACGTGACCGTGCAGGCGCAGATCCTCGCGCTCCTCGACAGGCTTCAGCGCGAATTGGGCCTCTGCATTCTTCTCATCACGCATGACCTGGGCGTCGTCGCCGAGATTTGCGATGACATCGCTGTCATGTATGCCGGCCGCATCGTCGAATCCGGTTCTGCCGCCGAGGTCCTCACCCGGCCGCGTCATCCCTATACATCGGGACTGCTGGCATCGAGCCCGCGCAAGGCGCATCGCGGCCAGCTACTGCCGACAATCCCGGGAAGTGTGCCGCCGCCTGGTGCCCGTGGCAAAGGCTGCAGCTTTGCGAGCCGCTGTACCCGCACCAAAGAACGTTGCCGGGCCGAGCAACCGATTTCCTACGAAATCATCCCGGGTCATCGCGTGGAGTGTTGGAACCCCAATCCATGACCGTCGCGAAACCGGCCTTGCTGGAAGCAAGGGATCTCAGAAAAAATTTCCCGGCGCGGGATGGCAGTGGTTCGGTGCATGCGGTTTCCGGCGTGTCACTCACTCTGTGGCCCGGCGAAACGCTCGGTATTGTCGGTGAGTCCGGCTCAGGAAAATCCACGCTCGCAAGGCTGCTCCTGCGTCTGATCGAACCGACCAGCGGCACGACGCTGTTTGCCGGCAGCGATCTTGGCGCGCTGGACAGCCGGCGCTTGCGAGTCCTGCGGCGCGACATGCAGATCGTGTTCCAGGATCCCTATGCCTCGCTTGATCCTCGCATGACGGTTGCCGACATCATCGCCGAACCCCTTGTCATCCACGGACTCGGCGGTCGCTCGGAGCGGCGAAAGAAGGTCGAAGAGTGCTTGCGCCTCGTCGGCCTCGATATCGAAGCGGCACGACGCTATCCGCATGAATTCTCCGGCGGACAGCGCCAGCGTATCGGCATTGCGCGAGCCATCGCGCTCGAACCGAAACTCGTCATCCTCGATGAGCCGGTCTCGGCACTCGATGTTTCGATCCAGTCGCAGATCCTCAATCTGCTGATGGAACTCAAGCAGCGCCTCGGTCTCTCCTATATCTTCATCTCGCATGACCTCTCCGTCGTCGAACATGTCAGCGATCGTGTCGCGGTAATGTATCTCGGCCGCATTGTCGAAACGGCGCCGGCCGATGCCCTGTTCGAGACGCCACTGCATCCCTATACCGAGGCGCTGATCTCAGCCATTCCCGGCGATAGCGAAAGCCGCTCTCGCATCGTGCTCAAGGGCGATCCGCCAAGCCCGCAAAATCCACCGGCTGGCTGTCATTACCATCCGCGATGCCACAAGGCCTTTGCGCGCTGTGCGTTCGATGTTCCGCAAGTCGTAAAACTCACTGAAGAAGGCATCACCCGAAGCGTTACCTGCCATCTCTATTGAAAATCGCCGATCAGGCACCCAGAATTCGCGCCACTTCGTTCGGCAGCTGGTCGAACCTGTCGACGATGGCATCTGGTTCGAGCACGGCGAGCGGCGTCTTGGCATAGCCATAGGTGACTGCGATCACCGGCACAAAAGCCGCCTTGGCAAGCGCCACATCGACTTCGGAGTCACCGATCATTAGGGCTGGTTTTCCGGTGCCTGCAAGTCTCTCGATCGTCATGAGCAAATGGCGCGGGTCGGGTTTGGCGATACCGAACGTGTCGGGCCCCGCGACGAGGCGGAAGTGATGGGCAAGTTCGAGGTCAACGAGGATCTGCCGTGAGTATTTCTCGAGCTTGTTGGTGCAGACCGCGAGCTCGAAGCCCTGTTCCTTGAACCGCGACAATCCGTATTTGACGCCTTCATAGGGCATTGTCTTGCGCGATAGGTTGCCCGCATAGATCTCGTGAAACCGCTTGATGCGTTTTTCCAGTTCTGGTCCGTCAAGCTTGAGACCGGTCCTATCCAGGCCCTTCGCCACGAGATTGCTAATGCCATTGCCGATGAGGCTGCGGCCAATATCGAGGCCCAGCGGTTGTTTGCCTTCTTCCACAAGCAGCTGATCGAGCGAGTCGGCAAGATCAGGCGCACTGTCGACGAGAGTGCCGTCAAGATCGAAAACCAATGTGCCCCGGTGCATTGCGCCGCCGATTTTGTATCAGCCTGCAGCTCTGACAGTCTCCGAAACCAGCCGCCCGACAAGGGCGGCGGCTTCGAGCTGCGGCAGATGGCCGATACCTGAAAGCTTGTGAACGGCGACGTGATCCGGAGCGGTGTCGGCATATTCGGCCGGAATAACCGCATCCTCGCGCCCGACGATGATCCGGCACGGACCTTCATACGTCTCGAGCGCATCGCGAATTGAGAATAACTGGGTCGAACCCGAGAACACGGCTGAGGCAATGCGTTTCTGGGCTGCCGCGATGCCAGTTCCCTCCCGTGCGGCCAAGGTGGCCCTCACCATGGCTTGCGGCAGTGCCGAGGAACGATGGACGAGCCCCTGCATCCAGGATTTCAAGGCGGGTTCAGACTCTGCCGCCAGGAACCCCGCGATGAAGTCGACATTGATCTTGGGCCCCAAGCCCGCCGGCGCGATCAGCGACAGGGATTTGACTTCGAAGCCATCGCGCACCGCAAGCGAGGCGGCGACGGCGGCACCGAGGGAGTGACCGACAAGATGAAGTCGTGTATGTCCAGCTTCCGCTAGCGCGCCTGCGACAGCGTCGACCAGATCGTCGAAATCCTCTACGTCGCTGTCCGGAGACGCGCCGTGACCGGGCAGGTCGAGTCCGGTCTTCTGGTTCGCAATCGTCAGTGTCTCGACGAAGGGACGCCACGCCGCGAGTTCTGCTCCGAAGCCATGGATGAAGATGACAGGCGTGCCCGTACCGTCGCGCAAACTTCGAAAAGCTAGCGAGGTATTCATTTTGCCTTTCGCAGGACTGATCGGTGATTTCAGAAGCGCCTCAATGTCCTTGAACACGACGGCGCCACGTGGACCGCTGCCGCTCACACGCGCGATATCCAGTCCATTTGTGGAAGCGAGGCGCCGCGCCAGTGGCGATGAGCGATGCCGCTCGGTAGAACCAAGGTTTGCTTGCTTTATTGGCGCGACGAAGGAACTCACAGTCGCTGCTCGCGTGTCGCTTGCGGGCGCTTCAATCTTCTCCCCGGCCGCGCCGAGAAACAGCAAAGGCTGCAGCACGGTCGCCGTATCGCCAAGCTTATAGGCGATTTGCGTCACGGTTCCGGACGAGAACGCCTCGACCTCAAAACTTGCCTTTTCCGATTCGACCTCGGCGACGACATCGCCTTTCTTGACCTGATCGCCGACCTTGACATGGAGCGCCACGACCTTGGCCTCAGTCAGGTCCTGCCCCACCTGGGGCACGAGTATCGCTTCAGCCACGAAACCTCTCCCCTCGCCTCTCAGGCGGCCCTCAGCTTGGTTGTCTCCATGGTCCGCGCGACGAAATCGACGGTCTTGCGCGTAGCGCCTGCAAATTCCGAAGCTGTCGCGACAAAGGCACCGAAATGACTGAAATCCTCGGGCTTCATGCCGTCGATTTCGTAGGCTTGGCGGAAATAGGGAATGCGCATCAGCTTTTCGATGACCGCTTTTGGCGCTTCCTCGTCGATCGCATTGCGATCGAATGCTGGGAGCCGGTCTTCAACCTGCATCAATTGCGCGATGTAGCCCGGTGGGCAGGTATAAACGAAATCGCCGCCGGCGAGCTTCTCGATATGCCAGCTTGAGGCGAGCTTATCCGGCCCGGGATCGATCACGCGCATCGAGCATTGCAACATCTTGCTCGGATGGCCCGCTTCTTTGCCCAGCCGATAGGCGCGCTTCATGACCGCCAGTTCGCCATGAAGGATATCTTCGGGCGACAATGAAATCCCGCGCGCTTCCGCCTGCGACTTGAGATCGCCGATATTGCCGAGCCGCGCTGACATGTGGGTGATGACCGAGCGCCAGCGCGACAGGTCGACATTGGCGGCCTTGGCCCGCTCAAGGCCACGGGTCACCGCGTTCATGCAGGCCAGATATTGCGGGACAGTGAAGGATGTCGTGTTGTTGGTCGGGATACCGCGCGCGGTGAGTTCCTCGATGACTTCATAACCCTGCTGCGAGCCTGGAATCTTGACCATCACATTGCGGCCGATCGCGGCGAGCTCTTCGCCCTGCCTCAACATGCGCGCCTTGTCATTGACAAATCGGGGATCGACCTGGCCTGAAATATATCCAAACCTGCCGCCCGATTTTTCGTGGAACGGCAGGATAAGTTCTGCCCCGCGACGAACGATGTCGAGATATAATGTCCAATAGACGGTCTCGACATCGTCGCCGGGCAATGTCTCGGCAATCTCATGAATTTTCTCGATCCAGTAACTCGGATTGTTCTGGATCGCCTGGAGCGACAAGGGCGGATTGGTCGTCACGCCGTGAAAGCCCATCTCGGATTCGAGACGCAGCCGATCGGCATCGAAAAGCCGCGTCAATTGCGCCGACCAATCGGTCCGTTTGTCTGGCGGCGCTCGATCGAGTGTTTCCCGCTTCCAGCTCGCGTAGACGAGTGGCGATGAGTCCCACCAGATCTCGCAATCGGGATTGGTGGCAGCGAGCTTCTCGAGCACGTGGAGCTTCATTGCTCGCTACTCCGCCGCCATGGCATAGCTTGGCGCGTAGAGGCTGCGCTTAACCGCCGCGATGATGTCGGCCTTCTGCGGCACGCTTGCCTTCTCAAGCTCGAGATTGAAGGGAATCGGAATATTGAGCCCGGCGACGATCTCGATCGGCGCATCCAATTCGTAGAACGCCTTTTCCTGAATGATGGATGCGATATCCGAGGCAACGCCGCCACGGCGCACTGCCTCCTGTACGATGACGGCGCGGTGCGTTTTCGCCACCGATGTGAGGATCGCCTCCTCATCGAGCGGCACGAGCGTGCGCGGATCGATGATCTCGGCCTCGATGCCTTCGGCCGCCAAGGCTTCCGCCGCCTCAAGTGCGCGCGGAATCATGTTCGACCATGCGATGATTGTAACATCCCTGCCGGTGCGCTTGATGTCGGCCTTGCCGAATTCGACGATGTGTTCGCCTTCGGGCACGGGCCCCTTCGTCATGTAGAGGTGCTTGTGCTCCAGGAACATCACCGGATCGTCCTGGCGCAACGCGTATTTCAGCAGGCCCTTGGCGTCAGCGGGAACGGAGGGCATCACCACCTTCAAGCCGGGGATGTGATAGAAGAGCGCTTCGAGGCTTTGCGAATGCTGTGCCGCGACGCCGCCGCCGGCGCCGCCTTGCGTGCGCAGGACAAATGGCACGCGGCCCCCGCCGCCCGTCATCAGGCGGAATTTCGCCGCTTGGTTGACGATCATATCCATGCCGAGCATGGCGAAATCGACATAGAGGATTTCGACGATCGGGCGAGCGCCGGCGATGGCCGCGCCGACACCGACGCCGATCATTCCGGCCTCCGCAATCGGCGTGTCGCGAACGCGTTTCGGTCCGTATTTCGCGAGCAGGCCTTCTGTTACTTTGTAGGATCCGCCGCGTTCGGCAATTCCCTCGCCAATAATGAAGACTTCGGGGCTGCGCTGCATTTCCTCGTCGAGCGCTTCGCGCAAAGCTTCGCGATACATGATCTCGCGCATGGTCACGATCTTTCCTCCCGCCTCAATAAGCCGCTGCGAATTGCCGGAATTCTTCGGGTGTTATTTCACGGCTGTTCTTGGCAAATTCGACCGCCTCTTCGAACTCCGCGGCAATCTCCGCTTCGATTGCTTCTATCTCGGCCTTTTCGGCGCCTGATATCTCGACAAGGGCGTTGCGGGCGCGATCAATCGGGTCGCGCGCCTTGTAGTAGGCGAGCCGGTCTTCCGGCATATACTTGCCCGGATCGTTCACATGATGACCCATGTGACGGAAGGTTTTGGCCTCGATCAGGATCGGGCCCTTGCCTGCGCGGCACTTCTCTGCAGCATCCTGCGTCAGGTGATAGACGGCAAGCGGATCGTTTCCGTCGATCTGGTGGCTTTCCACGCCAATGCTCAGACCACGCTTGTAGAGATCAGTCTCGCGTGTCGACTCTTCAATCTTCGTCGACACGGCATACTGGTTATTCTCGATGACGAGAATGAAGTTGAGATCCCAAATCGCCGCAAGATTGAGCGACTCGAGGAAGGTCCCATTGTTGGAAGCGCCATCGGTGGTGAAGGTCACGGTGACTGCATCAGAACCGCGAATCTGATTGGCCAGCGCCGCGCCTACTCCAAGGGGCGTTCCGGCGCCGACGATGCCGTTCGCGCCAAGATTGCCGGCGGCAATGTCGGCTATGTGCATCGAGCCGCCATAGCCGCGGCAATAGCCCGTCTCCTTTTGCAGAAGCTCGGCAACCATGCGTTTTACGTCGGCGCCCCAGGCAATGCAGTGACCGTGGCCGCGATGGGTAGAGGCGATATAGTCGCCCTCCTTCAAGGCCGCGCATACGCCCGTAGCAATACCTTCCTGCCCCAAATAGGGGTGGAAATAGCCACGGATCAGGCCTTGCCGGTAAAGCTTGATGCCTTCTGTTTCGAAGACACGGATTCGATAAGCCGTGCGGAAAATTTTCTCCAAAAGCTCGCGCGATGGCGCATTCTTCTTTGCATGCACAGCAGTCACTCAAGCCTCCCCAAGGCGCCTCGTTTCTCTGTTAAAACAGATGCTTGTCTTGCGACTTATCTATAATCAAATACCCGGTTCTGTCGAGAAAATTTCTTGCAGGAATGACCGAAAGATTTGAGAGGATTGGGCCTCCCAAGGTAGCCAGAATGGCAACCAACTGCCAAGGCCTTGAATTCTAGAGGCTATTCTGGGCGACTGTGCACAACCCAGGCAAAGACGCGGGGAAAATTGCCTTCCCACGCAGGCGGCAGTAGATTGAATGGGACGGCAGCCAACGCAGAAGCAGCATGACGGACATCAATACAGCCCAGGCCACGCCCAATGGGGACCTGCTGCACCGGATCCAGGAACGATACGGCAATCTGCGCAAATCGGAACGGATCGTCGCCGACTTCCTGCGCGATCACGCCGATAGCCGGCTCAACGCCTCGATCACCGAATTGGGCCAGCTCCTTAGCGTCAGTGAAGCGACAATTAGCCGGGTCAGCCGCGCTCTCGGTTATGAGGGCTACCCCGACCTTAAGTTGTCGCTCGCCGAGGGCACGCGCCAGCGCAACGCCTTCGCCAACATCCCGATCGAGATCGATCAGAATGATTCCCTTGTCACCACGAGCGGCAATCTCGCTTCGCTCCTCGCCGCCAGTATTCAGGGGACGCAACGCAAGCTCGATGCGGCGCGTCTTGAACGCGCGGTCGATGCATTGCGTAGCGCCAAGAAGATTCTCTTTGTCGGCGTGGGCGGTGCCGCGTCGATATGCGATGAAGCCGTCCATCTCTTCATCAAAGCGGGGATCGATGCGGTCGCCTATCGCGATGGCTATACGCAGACGATTTGTGCCGCCAACCTCACCTCTGCCGACGTGATGGTCGGCGTCTCGCACACGGGCACGACGGACACGGTCGCGGTCGCGTTGCAGATCGCGCGCGACAATGGGGCAACGACGATTGCGATCACCAGCGATGCCTCATCGCCGGTCGCCAAGGCGGCGGACGTGACTTTGACCACCTGGAATTCTTCAACACCGCCCGTCCCGCTCTACGGAGACTTTCTCGAAGGCCGCATCAGCCAGCTTTTCCTGATCGATCTGCTCTATCTCGGAATTCTGTTCCGCACCGGCGCCAAGACCGCGAAGAACCTGCAGGCAACCGGCCTCGCACTTGAGAAACACTATCGCCGGCGCAGCCCGGCCGAGGGCTAAGCGCTACCTCGCCCGATCGCCTGACAAGCTGCAAGATCGATACCCGCGTCGAGATCGGCAACGACGAGATCAGCCAAACGGAAATCTTCGCCGCCTGTGTAAGATGAAATCGTGACGATGCAATTCATCCCGGCCGCCTTTGCGGCCTCAAGTCCATTTTGGCTGTCCTCGATCACCACGCATTTGGAGGGTTCGACGCCAAGGACTGTGGCCGCGAGATTGTAAATCTCGGGGTCTGGTTTCTTGCGCTTCACGATGTCGCCGGCAAACACCTTGATCTTACTTGCGCGCTCGACCCCAAGCTTTCCGCTCACCACTGCATTCACGGCGCGATCGGCGGACGTCGAACAGACCGCAATTGGGATGTTCGCGGCAATCGCCTCGTCGACAAGGCGCGCCACGCCCGGCCGCAACACCATGCCGCCACCGTCGAGCAGTTCCATGAAGATCGCCGTCTTGCGCTCATGGAGCCGCTTGATGAGATCCCCGCGCCCGCTCTCTTGGACAGGCCAGCGGGTTTCGTCAAAATGGCGCGTCATGCGCTCCTTGCCGCCGGCGATCTTGAGCAATTCGCCGTAGCGCTCGACGGACCATGCGGCGTCGAGCCCTAGATCGGCGAAGGCTTTATTGAAAGCGACGCGATGGCCATCGCGCTCGGTGTCGACGAGCACGCCATCACAATCGAAGATCAGTGCCTGCATGCCGGAAGCCGTCATTGCGCGGCCATACCGGCCTTGGCCGATGGCGCTTTCCCCGCCGACTTGAACGCGCGTACCATGTCCATGACGTCGGCCTTCATCGCTTCATACTGGCTCTGGATGAAGGGCAAGGGCTCTTCAAGCTTCGGCTTCTCCTGCTTCAGCTTGACGAAGCCATCGATGAAACAGTGCTTGTGCATGGTCGAGATATTGACCTTCGCGCAGCCCCCGGCGATGCAGCGGTCGAACTGTTCCTGGCTCAAGCCGGTCCCACCATGAAGCGCGATGGGGATATCCACGGCAGAGGTAATCTTCTTCAGAAGATCATAAGCGATCTTCGGCTCGCCCTTGTAGAAGCCATGGGCCGTGCCGATCGCAGGTGCAAAGACCGCGAGCTTCGGCATCTCCTTGCAGAAGGCAACGCACTCATCAAAATTCGCAAGAAGCGCCTTGTCCTCGGCCACGAATCTATCGTCCTCGACGCCGCCGATGGCACCCATTTCTGCCTCAAGGCCAATGCCGGCGGCTTCCGTCAATTTGTAGACTTCGAGTGATTTTCCGAGATTCTGCTGGAACGGCATGGCCGAGCCGTCGAACATCACCGATGTCCAGCCGGCATCGATGCAGCGCTTGATGACCTCAATGTCATTGCAGTGATCGAGATGAAGTGCCACGGGGACATCGACCGTGTCGGCCAGCAGGCGAACCCAACTGGCGACGGGTTTGTAGCCCCAATGTTTCACCGTCTTCACCGAGACCTGGACGATGACAGGCGCTTCAAGTTGGGCCGCGCCTTCGATGATCGAACGCGCACTGTTGTAGTCGATCATGTTGTAGGCGGCGACACCGTAGTGGTCGGCTTGCGCCTGTTTCAAGAGCGGACGCATGGATATAAGGGGCATTGGCCCTCCTCGCGTTTTAGCGTTTCAACGGCAACGTGCAGTCCCTCGGGACTGCACGGCGTCGCTCGCTTCGTTCAACTAAATCGTGGTTTCGGCCACGTATTTCGGATGGAAGAGGCGCGTCTTGCCAGTCTTCTTCGCATCATTGTCGTACACCGTGCCCTTCGGCGCGGAGACGATCTCAAGCTGCTGGCCCCAAGGCGCCATGAAATAGCACCAGATGAGGCCCAGATTCGGCCCCTCGGTATAAGAGGTCGGTTCGCCCAGAACCTTGACGCCATTCTTCTTCAGAAAGGCAATGGCTTCGTTCATGTCATCGACATAGAAAGCCAGATGATGGCCGCCGATATCGCTGTTCTTCGGCGGATTCGGATTCTGGTCGGGCGCTTCGTACTCGAAGACCTCGAGGTTGGTGCCGTTGCCGCAACGCATGTAGCGGAATTCCTTGATCACGCATCTGGGATCTACATTGAGATGCACCTTCATCCAGTCGCCATCCGACCGAAAATTCTTCGCTGCGACGTAAAGCGTCTCCGCTCCCAGGATCTTTTCGAAGAAATCGCAAGCCTCATTGATATCGGGAACCGTAAACCCGATGTGCTCCATGCCACGCATACCTGGAATCGGCATTTCCTTACTCCTTGTGTTTGATCTCAGTAATATTTGGCTACGAAATCGGCGAGCGCCTGATACTGGCCGGCCTGCGCGATCGCCTCGTAGAGCCCGCGATATATGCGATGCTGGTCGTCATAGAGCGCCTTGTGCTTATGATTTGGCTCGAAGCTTGCTTCGACATGCACCATTCCTTGAACCGCTTCGTCGATCGTCGAGAAGGCACCGGAACCGAAGGCGCCGAGGATTGCCGCGCCGAGTACCGTGCATTCCCGCTCGCGGGTTACCTGCGCGGGCTTGCCGATGATGTCAGTCATGATCTGCACGAAGCCGTTTGATTTCGTGCCGCCGCCCGTCAGGCGAAAATCGGTGATGCCGCCGTCGATGTCGCTCTCAAAGGAATCGACCACCATACGCATTTCATTGGCGCAGCCTTCGAGCAAGGCGCGGATCAGATCTTGCCGGTCGTGATAGAGGCCGAGCCCGAGAAAGCCGCCGCGCGATGCGGCGTCGTAATAGGGCGTGACCTGACTGGTGAGAAACGAATGAAAAATCAACCCTTTTGCGCCGACCGGTGACTTTGCTGATTCCTCGACCATCACCGAGTAAGGGCTCGTGCCCCGCAGCGAGCCCATTTCGGTTTCATCGCGGCCGAGATTGTTGCGCCACCATTTGAGACAGGCGCCCAGGCTGAAGGCCGCACCTTCGATGTCCCAGGCACCTGGAACGCCATGACCACCCCACCAGAGGTTCCGGCCCTTGATGCGGTCGAGACTGTCGAGATGGGCGACCATCACGCCCGAGGTACCGACCGTGAATTCCGCCATCCCCTGCTTGATGACGCCGGCGCCGATGGCCGCGCATTGCTGATCGCCGGCGCCGCGGCACAGAGCAATGCCTTCCGGCAATCCCGTTGCCTCGGCCGCAGCCTTCGATAGCTTGCCAGCAACGCCGGACGGAATGCCAACCGGCGGCAGGCGGTCGCGATCGATACCGGCCAAGGCAAGAATGTGGTCGCTCCAGTCGAGCTTGCGAATTTCCATCATGCCGTTGAGCGTCAATGAAGCGGGATCGGTGACCCATTCCTCGGCGCCGAGACGATAGAGAAAATACTCTTGCCCATTGGCAAACCAGCGGGTCTTCTCGAAGAGTGCCGGCTCATTGTCGCGAAGCCAGGCAATCTTTGAAGCCGACCACAACGGGCTCAATTGCATGCCGGTATGTTCTTGGTGATCGGCCGGCGAGATTTCTTTGGAGAATATCTCCTGATACTTGAGCGCGCGTCCGCAGTTCCAGACGATGGAATTGCCTAGCGGTTGCTTGGCGTTGTCAAGGTAAATGAAGGTCCCACGCTGGCTCGACAGACCGACGGAGCGATAGGCATCGGCGGGAAGGGCCGCCTTCTTCACCGCCTGGCGTGAGGCGCCGCAGATGCCTTTCCATACCGCTTCTACATCTTGCTCGCTCCAGCCCGGATTTGGCGATGTGCAGGGATATTCCTCGTAACCGTGACCGAGCGCATTGCCCTTCTCGTCGAAGATCATCACCGTGCAGCCGGTGGTCCCGGCATCGATGCCGACAAATGCGCTTGCCTTCTTAGACATTCAGTCCCCCATTTTCGCGCCTATTGCGGCATCCATTCCGTCAGAAGCTTGAGAAAGCTCAGACGATCCTTGATCTGTTTTTCTGTGAGCGTCTCCAGCAGCGTCTTCTTGCGCTCCACCACGTCTTCAGCGCGGCCGCTGACCGTGCCGGAATTGATCGCGAGGCGCGTATCGCTCTTGCCGTCCCAATGTCGATTCACCGAGAAGCCCAGCGCTGCGAGCGTATCGGGCCAGGTTGCATCGAGTTTCAATTCGCGTTCGCCGCCTTGCCAGACGACGTAGCAGTGAAAGTCGCTGATGCCGCCCGAAGAGACCCATTGCTTGAGCTCGTCCGACATGGACGGCACGACCGGCATCGAGGCGGCAAAGTCGCCCTTGATGAATTCGACATCGGCGTGCTCGCCGACATGGCGCAGAAGATCGCGCAGAAGCAGATGCTTGCCGGTGCACGAGCCCTTGCCCGTCGCCAGCACGGTCTCAGGTGTGCGATTGCCATCCGATGCATAGGTCAGGTTGCGAACGGCATCATAGATCGCGGGCACGGTCGGGCGCCCGGTGCCGGTGTGAAGATCGAGAAACTCGTCAAGCTGTCGGCTGTAAAGAGACGGCGCGAGCACGGACGTTCACAGCGTAACGGCGATGGCGATCAGCAATCCGGTCGCCTCGTTCGTTACCCACATAACTGCTAATCCTCCCGGAAACTAATTTTCTTCTTTCTTATTGGCGCGGGAGACTATCATTGCAGGCCGTCCCACGTCCAGTCATTGCGGTTCGGTTGTGAAAATATTTTTCACGACATTTCGCTGCATTATGGTCATCTGCGATATGCTGGCGATCGATTTCCAAAGTGGCGGTAAGTTTCTTTACGAAAGAATGGCCGTTAGAAGAAAGCCTTCCCCGTATCGGTCGCGAAGGCGTGCCACTTGTCGCGATTGACGGTCAGGTAGCACTTGTCCCCGGGATTGCCGGCGAATTCCGGCGACGTTTTCACCCGCACGCGCGCATCCGAAAGCTGAACCTCGACGATCATGTCGCCGCCCAGCAATTCATTCACGAAAACCTCACCACTGATCGCCGGCTCTTCGGGTCGTGCAAGCGCGATATTGAGCGCGTCCGGGCGCACCCCCATGCGGACACTTCCCGCCGCCGCGCTGCCATTGAGGCGCTTCACCTGCTCGGGCTTCAGCGCGATCGCAAAATTTGGATGCGCGAGAAGCACCTTATCGCCATCGCTGCGAACATCGCAGGTGAGGAAATTCATCGCCGGCTCGCCGACGAATCCCGCCACCCAGGCATTGACCGGATTGTTATAAACCTCGCGCGGACTGCCCAGTTGCTGCAATTCGCCCTCATGCATGACCGCAATCGTGTCCGCCATCGACATGGCTTCAAGCTGGTCATGAGTGACGTAGATCATCGTGGTACCGAGCGTGCGCTGGAGGTGCTTGATTTCGCCGCGCATATGCGCGCGCAATTTCGCATCGAGATGCGCGATCGGCTCGTCGAAGAGAAACAGCTTCGGCTCGCGCACAATGGCCCGGCCAATCGCAACACGCTGCTTTTGACCGCCGGAGAGTTCCTGCGGACGGCGGTTCAGCAAGCTGCCTATTTCGAGGAGATTGGCTGCCGACTTTACCCGCTCATTGATCTTCGCTGCATCCTGGCCCCTCAGCTTCAGCGGATTGGCCATGTTCTCGAAAACGGATTTGTGCGGATAGAGCGCGTAATTCTCGAACACCATAGAGACGTCGCGATCCTTCGGCGCCAAGTCGTTGATCCGCTGTTCATCGAAAAGAATGTCGCCCGCGGTGATGTGCTCAAGGCCGGCGATCATGCGCATCGTTGATGATTTGCCGCAGCCCGACGGGCCGAGAATGCTCAGGAACGAACCATCCGGACACTCGACATTGAGGTCTTTGACGGCGGGGAACTCGCCGTACTTTTTCCAGACGTTCCTGATCGATACTTTCGCCATACTAAGCTCCGCTCATTCCTTGACGGCGCCCATCGTAAGGCCCGTAACGAGATAACGCCTGATCACCAGGCCCAGCAGCATCATGGGCAAGGTCGTGACCACGCCCGCTGCCATAATCGATCCCCATTGGATATTCTGCGGCTGGACCAATTCCCGGGTCGCGACGGGGAGCGTCTTGGCACCACCCGAGCCGATGATCGCGGCAAACAAAAAGTCGTTCCACGCAAAGAGCACGCAGAGAACCAGGAACGCGCCGATGCCCGGTGCGACGAGCGGCAGGATCGAGGTGAAAGCCTGGAAGCGCGTGGCGCCGTCGACCATCTGCGCCTCTTCCATCGCATAAGGGACGTTGTCAAAGAAGCCCTTCAGAATCCAGATCGCGAAGGGAAGATTGAAGGTCGTGTAGGCGAGGATCAAGCCGGGCAGCGTGCCGACGAGATCGAGCGACCGGAAGATCGCATAAAGCGGAACCATGACCGCGACGACGGGCGCCATGCGCGTCGAGATGATCCAGAAGAAGAGATCGCTCTTTCCCTTGAAGTCGATGCGCGACAGCGAATAGGCGCACATCGAACCAAGAACGACCGAAATCAATGCCGAACCACCTGCCGCCACCAGGCTGTTCATGATGTAGCTGGTGAAGTTCAGATTGAGGAACAGGTTCTCGTAGTGTGTGAAAGTCGGGGTGAAATCGAAAAACACCCCTGCTCCCAGCCAGTCGCCGACAGCCGGAATCTTAAACGCCTCGAGCAGATCCTTGAACGAGGAAACGAACATTATGAAGATCGGGAGCAGCGTCCAGATCAGGTAGAAGCCGATGAAGATGGCGGAGAACCATCTGAACGCCTTGCTCAATGGCGTGTCGTAATGGACGATGTCGCGGGAAGCCATGATTTATGCCTTCCCCTTCTGTTGTCGGTCGAAGACCTTCACCAGGATCATGCCGAGAATGATGGTCACGACGAGCAAGGTCAGGGCGATCGCCGCGCCGCGCCCGAGCTTGAAGAACTTGAACGAGACCTCGAAGAGATAGACCGGCAAAATCTTCGTTGCGTTGCCGGGGCCGCCGCCCGTCAAGACCAGGATCGAGTCGATGAAGCGGAAATTATCCATGAAGCGCAGCATCACAGCGATCAGCAGCACCGGATAGAGGTTCGGCAGCGTCACCGAGAAGAAATTGCGCAATGGCGATGCGCCATCGACCATGTTGGCTTCGAGCTGGTCCTGCGGCACGCGCTTGAGACCCGCGAGCGTGATGAGCGTGATGAGCGGCGTCCACTGCCAGACGTCGACGATGACGATGCCGTACATCGCCGTGTCGGGGCTTGCGAGAATGGATTTTGCCCCAAGGATGCCAAGGCTTTGGAAGAGCCAGTGGTACCAGCCGAAGGTGCCGTTATAGAGGAAGTACCAGACAAGGCCCGCCACGATGGGCGCCATCATCATGGGCATCAGGAAGGCGGTAACCAGAAACTTCTCGAAGCGCGAGCCGTTGAGCGCGACGGCGAGAAATACGCCGATACCGATCTGCAGAAGAAGGCATAGGGCGCTGTATTGGAAGAGCAGCACCCAGCCCTTGAGATAGCGTGTATCGGTGGCGAGCTTGGTGAAGTTTTCAAAATTGTTCCAGACGGCCGAGCCGAGCTCCACGTCGTGGAGGCTCATATAGATCATCCAGAAGAACGGATAGAGCGAGATGCAGGCCAGGAGAATGACGGCAGGTGCCATCAGCCAGAAGAAATAGGCGCGTGACGGCTTGGCATTGAGCTTTAAGGGTTCCGTGACGCCGCTCGCGACCGGGCGCGATTCGACGCTGTCGAGAATCTGCCTGACCCTGAAGAGGGATTCACTCCGCCCGCCGGCTCGATCGTAAGGAAGTGCAGTATCTGTCATCGGACTCGCATCTGCATCCGCCGATAGAACGGATGTCGGGAAGAGTGACTGGGAATAAGTGCGCCGCATCCGGCGCCCTTCCGGGCAACCGGATGCAGTGCGTTCAGCGAACTCTAACCCGCGTTGTTCAGCTCGTCCAACTGAGTCTGCAGAGTCTTGCAGGTCTCTTCGGCCGACTGCTCGTTGGACAGGCACTTCTGCACTTCGGCAGCAAGGATCGAGTGATACTCGTTGGCCTGCGGGATCTTCGGGCCGAGGACGAAGTTCGGGTTGGCGATGCCCACGCCGTAGACCGCATCGAAGGTCAGGGCGTTCGGCATGGTGGTCGGACGCTTCATCGCCGCCTGGACTTCCGGCATGGCCAGCACCGACTTGCGGGTCGGCGTGCCACCAAGGCCCTTCAGCACGTTGAACTGGTTCTCACGAGATACCGACCAGATGGCGAAGATATAGGCCGCGCGCTTCAGGTCTTCCGAGGCGTTGCCATTGATGCCGATGCCGCCGATGCCGCAATTGCAGCCGTTGACAGCCTGGCCACCATTCTTGATCCAGCTCGCTTCGCCCTTCGGGCAGATGGCGTAGGCAGTCTTGCCGCCGGCCGCACGCGACTTCGTCTCGTCCTCGATCGAGGCAGCGAACTCGTGATACTGAACCTGCATGGCAATGTTGCCGGACTGGTAGACGGTGTTGAGCTCAAGCGTGCCGTTGGCGAGGTTGTCGGGATGCGACACGTCGGCCAGGTCCTTGAAGCGCTGCATCGTCTCGATCGACTGCGCATCACCCCAGTTGGTCTTGCCGGGCTTCTGGCTGCCATAGACGTCGTCGATATTCCAATCCATCCAGCGGCCGTTGGCGAACAGCATGCGCTGAATGTCGAGTTGCGTGGTCCAGGCGAAGTTGCCCTGGTGCTGCGCATAACCGTAGGGAACGTCCTTGCCGGCTTCCTTGGCCTTCTTGAAGAAGGCCGCCATGTCGGTGACGTTCTTCCAGGTCGTCTCGGGCGTAAATTCAAGGCGATAGCCGTACTCGGCTTCGAAATCCTTAGAGTTCGCTTCGAAGAGGTCCTGGCGATAGAAGGTGCAGGCGATGGCGGCATCATAGGGAAGGGCTACGATCTTGCCTTCCTTATAGAAGCGACCGCAAGCCGAGAGGAAGTTCTCGAACCAGGCATCGTCGCCATAGCCGTCCGGATCCTGCGGCAGGGTGTTATCGCCGAAGAGTGGTGTCATGTCGGCATAGAATTCACCGAACGGCGCGCCGATCGGCTTGTCTTGCACATAATTCAATACGTAGTCGGCCTTGCCGCCGCGCAGGTCGATGCCGACCTTCTGCATCACAACCGGAAGGTCGTCCGTCAAAATCGTCACATCGATGCCGGTGAGATCGGAGAATGTCTTGATATTGTCGCGGATCGCGAAAGAAGGCGGCGTGTTCTCCGACATGAAGACGAGCTTCGAGCCGGCATACTGCTTCCACTTCGCGTCATCGGACGATGCAGCCTGGACCCGCGAGCGGGTGATCGTCGACCCTAATCCCAGCGTCAGCGAACCAGCGCCTAGAGCAGTTGCAGCGGCACCACCCAGCTCAAGAAACTTGCGGCGGCTTACACGGCTATAGACGGCATCTTTCGGCGTATAAAACATATGTTCCTCCCATCCGGCGGCATTGAGCTCGATTCCGGAAAATGTTGTTCAAGCGCGTCTTTCGCGCCCCTGTTCCAAAGCCCTACCGGCCCGGCCAGACTTTGGCATTTTCCCGACGTTTTTGCGTCGTCACAGAGAGCCTAGCCAAGCAGGGGCGTCATGTAAATTATTTTTTTCATCGACGCGTTTTGTAACATAATTGGAGAGGCTATTTTCTATGCTATTGATTTCAATGCAACTTTATGTTCGAATATTTTCAGAATTAATCATCCACGTCGAAAACGCGCTAGAACGTTTCGTTCGAATTGGGTGTGTGGGAGGGCGCTTGTGCATCCTTCTGTCCAATTTGTAACGCAGGACTAAGGCAAGGCGCCACATGACGCGTACTGATCTTCCAAAGCCCGATTTCGCATACAAATTGCGCCTCATCGGCCATTCCGACCAGGGTGGCCGGCCTGACGGCGTGCAGCTAATGGTGCATCGCGGTTTCGCCTATGTCGGGCACATGTTCTCGAAGGGCTTCAGCGTCATCGATGTGTCGGACCCGCGCGATCCGAAACCGGTGAACTATATCGCCGCGCCTGAGAACACCTGGAACATCCATCTGCAGACTCACGACGATCTGCTCCTCGTCATTCACGCGAAGGATATGTTCGCAGCCGCCGAATTTCAGGACGAGAAGGCTTATTACAAAGGTGCGCTCGGTACAAAAGTTGGTGGAGATACGAAGCAGGCGCGCAACTGGTCGGCGGGTGTCGCCGTCTACGATATTTCAAAGCCGGCCCAACCGCGCCAGATCGGCTTCATGCCGATCGATGGTGGTGGCGCGCATCGCATCTGGTATGTCGGTGGCCGCTGGGCCTATGTCTCCGCGCTCATCGACGGCTTCACCGACTGCATACTCCTCATCATCGACATGCAGGATCCGACGAAGCCGCAGGAAGCCGGCCGCTACTGGTTGCCCGGCATGAACGCGGCAGCCGGCGAGACGCCAAGCTGGGCGCCGACCCGCCGCTATGGCCTCCATCATGCAATCATTCATCGCGACATAGCCTATGCCGCCTGGCGCGATGCGGGCATGGCTGTCATCGATGTGAAGGATCGCAGCAAGCCGAAACTCATCACGCATCGCAATTGGTCACCGCCTTTCGGCGGGGGCACGCATAATTGCTTACCCCTGCCAGATCGAGACCTGCTCATCGTCGCAGACGAGGCTGTGCTGGATAATCAAGAAGACGGATTGAAGTTGATCTGGGTGATGGACAATCGCGAGATCTCCAACCCCATTAGCATATCGACCTTCCCAACGCCTGCCGAAGCCGATTACGTGCGCAAAGGCGCTCATTTCGGCCCGCATAATATTCATGAGAACCGGCCCGGCAGCTTCATCAGTTCGGAACGGATTTTCGCGACTTATCAGAATGCCGGTATCAGGGTCTTCGATATTCGCGACCAGTACCGGCCAACCGAGATTGCCGCATTCGTCCCGCCCCGCCCTGCCCGCCTTGTCGATCCGCGGCCCAACCGGCCGCAGGTCATTCAGAGCTGCGATGTCTTCGTCGACAAGAACGGGCTCATCTACTCCAACGACTATAATGGCGGCCTTTATATCCTGGAGCTTCAGGCCTGAGCGCCGATCTCCCAGTCGGTTTTCGCCGATGCGAGCGCCGGACGGTCGAAACGGAAGGCGTTGATATCCGTCGTCGCTTTGCCATCGACCAGCAATTCGGTCAGCGTGCGACCGAACAGTGACGCAAACTTGAAGGCATGCGTCGCGCCGACTGCACAGACGCAATCGGGATGTCCGGGCACGCGATCGAGAACAAAATCGCCGTCGATCGTATGCGTCAGGAGACATGTCTTGGTATGGAGCACGGGACCATAGGCACGGGGGATATGTTCGGCGATGAAACGGCTGACGTCGGTTTCGTTTTGGACGTCCGGCTCGAAGCTCCGCTTGTCGGGATCGACCGGGAAGAAGCGGTCTTTCGCGACCTTCACGCCTTCCGCACCATAGACCGGAAATCCATAGTAATTGTCGAGGATCATCCAGATCCATACCGGGAAGCGGTCGGGCGTGAATTCTGCCAGGTTCGGACTCGCGAAATAAGTTACCTGTTCATGCGTGACGCGCAGCGGCAGTTCGAACCCGAAATGCGCGAGCATCCTGTTCGTCCATGGTCCCGCGGCGATCACCAGCTTTTCGCAGGAAAAGGTGCGGCCGCCTGCGACAATCTCATAACCTCCACCGCTCTGCCTGATTTTTGAGACCGGCATGTTGTCGATGAGCGTCGCACCGTTCTGTTGTGCCATGCGCCGATGCGCGGCATTCGCCTTGATCGCGCCGACGAGGCCGCCATCCGGCTGGTAGACGCCGTGGATGTCGTCACTGAAGCGGAACTGCGGAAAGCGCCGGCGCAATTGTGCATTGTCGAGAATCTCGAAGGGCACATCGCAAGCCGCCATGCTGCGATTATAGTCGTCTTCGCGAAGCGTCGTGGCCGGCGGCCAGAAATTTATCTCGCCGGTCTTCACAACGACCTGCTCGCCCGACTCCTCTTCAAGCACCGCCCATGCCCGATAGGCCTCGTTCGCAAAGCGCACATAAGGGACCGTATGGTAGGTCTTGCGGATGATGCGCGAGTGATCCTGGGATTCGCCGCGCACATGGCCGAGTTCGAATTGTTCGATGCCGAGCACTTCTTTGCCGGCCTTTCGCGACAGCCAATAGGCGGCGGCACTTCCGAGGCCACCCAGCCCGACGACGATATAGGTAAAAGTGTTTTTCATCCACTTGTCCCGAATAGCGAAACAAGAGGCTACTATCAGGAACGAGATGAAACAAGCTTAGTTGCGTTGAAACAAGACCTAAGCCGCAGCGGCCGTCGTCCTGCGTATGCGCGGTACCCTTTTCTGCGGAACAGGCTCGGGCACCTCGGAAGCGACGGTCGGTCCGAAGCCCAGATCCTTTTCGATGCGTCTCCCGGCTTCAAGAACGGCGGCGATCGTCGCCTCCACATTTCCCTGGCGCATGCGCTCTTCAGGGCCGGCAACGCCGATCGCACCGACCACGTTTCCCGAAGGACTCCGGATCGCTGTCGCAAAGCCGAGAACGCCAGGGCGCCACTCGCCGCATGTGACCGAATAGCCCTGCTGGCGGATCAGTTCGAGATCGGCGCGGAGTTTCGACAGCGAAGTCACCGTATGTTCGGTGAAGCGTTTGAGATTGGCCGCAACCTTCCGCACCGTTTCTTCCGGCTGATAAGCGAGCATCGCCTTGCCGCTCGTCGAACAATAGGCGGGCGCTCGATCGCCGATATTCACATAGGTCCTGACCGCATGCGTGCCGTCGGCCTTGTCGATATAAAGCGCTTCGACACCATCGAAGACCGAAAGATGCGCCGTCTCCTGCGTCTTCGCCGCAAGTTCGCGCAGATGCGCGGACGCAACAGCGCGCAGATCGAGCCGTCCCGAGATACGAATACCGAGTTCCCACAGCCTCAGCGACGCTTCATACCGCCGCCCGTCGCCTGCGCGACGGACATAGCCGCATTCCTCGAGCGTGCGCAGCAGTCGGTGGGCATTGCTCTTGCTCATGCCGCATTGGCTCGCGAGGTCGGTCAAGCTGCGCGGGCCGTGGCTCACGGCCAGCGCTTCCAGCACCTTCAGACCTTTGACGACCGTTGTCTCCACGTGATCCTCCAGGCCCCCGCCAGCCTCGATTCGAGGAGCCCAAACGACCTATAACACCCGAACGGCCATTTCAGTATTTGAAATTTCCAGTATTTGGAACTGCTCTTAGGCAGCGCCGCGCACGACTCTCAACACCACTCGCGCGGCATTGTGCCCTGGCACGCCGGTAACCGCGCCGCCGGGATGTGTCGACGCACTGCACAAGTAGAGACCGGCAACGGGCGATCGATAATCGGCATAGTGGCGGGCCGGCCGTCGGAAAAACACTTGGTTGAGAGTCAGATCGGCATGATGCGGATTGCCGCCCGGAAGAGCGAAAATCTCTTCATAATCCGAGGCGAGAAGAATCTGCCTATGAAGTGCATTGCGCGACAGCGTTGGTGCGAATTGCGTGATCGCATCGAGGGCCGCGTTGAACACGGTCTCGCGCGTCGCTTCGCCCTGATCCGCACCCGGGCCGGAGGGAACGTGGCCACCGTAAATACTCAAGATATGGCGCCCTTCCGGAGCGAGCGAAGGATCGACCACTGTTGGCGCCTGCACCGTCAGGTAAGGCCGACGCGACACGCGGCCCTCGCGCATGTCGAGATAGGCCTTCTCGACATAGTCGATGCTCGGCGCAATGCAGACCTGGACCGGATAGGTATTGCCGAGGCCGGCTTTCCCAAGATCCGGATAGTAAGGCAGTTCGTCGACAGCGAGATGAATCTTGAATGCCGTCGATTGCCCCTTGAAGGAGCGGATGTCACGCAGGAACTCATCCGGCAATGCCGCGTCGTCTACGAGATTGAGAAATGTGTGGCGCGCCGACGCATTGGAGATGATGGTTTTGGCGCGGATCTCATCGCCATTGGCGAGAACAACACCGTCTGCCCGACCATCTTTCACCAGGATGCGCGAGACCTTGGCATCGACACGCACCTCCATGCCGAAGCGCGCCCCTGATTGGGCGATCGCATCGCAGATCTTTCCCATCCCGCCGCGCACGAGTCCCGTGCCACCGGCCGCCGTCTTGTTGTCGCGCAAATGATTGCGCAGCAGGAAATAGGCAGTGCCCGGCGTATGGAAGCTCACGCTCTGTCCGGCGCCGCCGACCGGGTAATATCCGAGGATCATCTTGACGGCGTCGGATTCGAACCAGCGGCTCAGATAATCATAGGCGCTCATCGTCATGAGGTCGGACACGTCGTAGAACGAACCGATGAGCCCACGATTGCGCCAGGCGAAGAATGCCATGTCCTTGAGATTGCCGGGGCTCAAGGAACTTGGGTCGAAGGGGATTTCCCATAACAATTGCTGGAATATTGGCCCCAGCTTCGCCAGATGTTCTGCAAATCCCGGATGGGCGGCCGCATCCTTCTTGGAGAAGCGTGCAAATTCCGCCGCAAGCTTGTCGGGTTCCTTCCAGACGGCGATCGGCCCGGCATTCTCGATGTGGTGCACGATCGGCGGTGTTGGAATGATCTCGTAGCCGAATTTTTGCAATTCGAGATCGAGGATCACCTTCGGCTGCAGCAAACCCATCATGTGCGCGGCCGTGCTGACGCGGTAGCCAGGCCAGATTTCCTCCGTGACGGAAGCACCGCCGATGATCGAGCGACGCTCGAGCACGCAGACTTTCAATCCGGCTTTCGCGAGATAGGCGCCACAGACCAGGCCGTTATGACCAGCGCCGATGATGATGACGTCGTAATCACTCATGCGGGTTCGCGCTTCGCTCACGGTCGAAATCGGTCGGCTGCTTCCAGGTCGCAAAATCCATGTCGCCGATACGGCCGGGCGCGCTGCCGCCGGCGATGTTGATCAGGGCATCGACGCGGCCCGCATCACTGATGGCCTGCTCAACGCTTGCCGCAAGCTCCGAGACGATCGCGACCTTCCCCCTGAAGCGGGCCATTCCGAAGTCGGTCACGCGATTCCCTTCCGTTTCGTCCGCTTCGCGATTTCGGGCGTCAGCGCATCATTGCGATGGCGTGCCTGCGATCTGCCACACACGTCCAGTTGTTCCTAATAATGAAATAAGATTGTGCATGTTGACACTTCTTTGTGGCCGATGCTAGCCTTTTCTTGTGCGATTGCAGGCGTGAATAATTCTATTTCATCCCTCAAAACCTGTTTCGAAAATTGCCCGCGGAGCAGTCTATGATGCGCTCGGCAATACGCATTTAAGAAGGACGTGAAATGAGCAATCCCGTGAGACGCAACCGGCCGCAAGGCTTTTCGACGCGCGCGATCCACCTTGGATATGATCCGGCGAGCGAAAACGGTGCGCTCACGCCTCCTATCTACATGACATCAACCTTCGCCTTCGAGACGGCCGAGGCGGGCTCGGAAATGTTCAGGGGCGAGCGCCCCGGCTACATCTACGGGCGCACCCGCAATCCGACACAGACCATTCTCGAAGAGCGCATGGCAAGCCTCGAAGGCGCCGAAGTCGGCATGACGACCGGCTCAGGCATGGCGGCCATGTCGAGCGTCATGATGAGCCTGCTCAGTGCCGGCGATGAAGTGGTGATCGACCATACGCTCTACGGCAATACCTTCGCCTATTTCACGCAAGCCTTGCCGCGCTTCGGCATTATCGTGCGCATCGCCGATTTCATGAACCCCGAGACCTTGACCGCGCAGCTCAGCGAAAAGACGCGCGTCGTCTATTTCGAGACGCCGGCCAACCCCAATCTGCGCGTCATCGACATCGCCGAGATCGTGCGCTGCGCGCACAAGGTCAATGCGCTGGTCGTCGTCGACAATACCTTTGCGACCCCTGCTCTGCAGCGTCCGCTCGAATTCGGGGCCGATGTCGTTGTCCATTCGGCGACGAAGTATCTCGGTGGCCATGGCGATCTTTTGGGTGGCATCGTCGTCGGGCCGAAAGACATCATGACCAAGGTGCGCCAGACGGGCCTGCGCTGGATCACCGGTGCGACTCTCTCGCCCTTCAACTGCTTTCTGCTGTTGCGCGGACTCAAGACATTGGAAATCCGCATGGAGCGGCATTCGGCCTCCGCTCAGGCGATGGCGGAGTTTCTCGTCAAGCATCCGAAGGTGCAGAACATCTCCTATCCGGGTCTTCCGGATTTCCCGCAGCATGCGCTCGCCAAAAAGCAAATGTCTGGCTTTGGCGGCCTCATCGGATTTGAACTCGAAGGCGGCCTGGCACGCAGCATGGCGCTGATGAACAAGCTCAAGCTCATCACCCGCGCCGTCAGCCTCGGTGATGCCGAGACCTTGATCCAACATCCGGCAAGCATGACGCATGCGATCTATGGTGCCGAGGAACGCGCCAAGCACGGCATCAGCGACGGCTTGTTGCGATTGTCGATCGGGCTCGAGAATGTCGAGGATATCCTCGACGACATGGAGCAGGCACTCAACGCGATCTAGGCGTCGGCGACAAAGAGGCCAAGTCCGGCAGCCAATGGTTTCGGGGCGCCGGCACCCGGTTTCAACAGCGTAACGGACGCAACGCCTTCGCGCGCTGCTGCGTTGCCTTCGATAATGTCCACCCATTGCGCACCGAGCGTGTAGCGCAAGCCGTCTCCTATAGTTGTACCAGCGCCAAACACGACATCGAATTGCGGCTTTGCCGTCACAAGCGACTTGACCGCGACGGTAACACCCGCCGTTCCGGTAATTCCGTTGGGATGTTGCGTGTGCACCATGGGAATGCGTAAGTCTCGGCCTACCGTGTCCTCGAGCAAGAACGGCAATGCCGGAAAGCCCGCGCCTATGCCTAAAAGTATCAAACGCACGCCCCACGGTCGCCCGTCGCGCAACGTTCGCTGATGCTCATGCGGACCACCGACGGGCAAGCCCGCAGCAACGATCCTTGCGCGATCTTCATCCAGGCCAACGCAATCGATCGAATAGTCAGCCCAGCAATGGCCGAGCGGGAGAAGATGCGCGAAGCGATGACGCGCGCGGGCAGCTTCATCGCGGATCGTCAGGATCTCGATATAGGAGCCGTCTGCGAAGCAAATGAGCTTCTGGAAGGTCGCCGCGGTTTCCCTGCCGAGATCGTCGCGCTCAGTAATGAGGAAGCCTGCGGCAGCGAATTTCTCAGCAACCGAGTCAAGCTCCGCCGGATCGGGCACGAGAAAGATGGTGTGATCATGCCGGCGCAGCATTAGCCTCTCGTCCGTGCAAAGCGATCGAGCCTAAAGCTGCTTGCATCGACGACCGGCCTATCGCCAGTCACGAGATCGGCCGCCAATCGCCCTACCCCCGGGCCGATGCCGAAGCCATGGCCGGAAAGACCCGTCGCAACATAGAGGCCCGGAATTTTCGCAATCTCGCTGATCACCGGCACGGCGTCGGGCGTGACGTCGATCAATCCGCCCCAGCGGCCGGCGATCTTGGCATTGGCGAAAAACGGATAGGCTTGCGCGGCATTGCGCCTGGCTTCGGCGAGCACCCAGTCGGCAGGCTCGGGATCGGCAATGCGATTTTCTTCGAAGGGCGTTACTTCGTCCGGCCGCCAGTGCCGCTTTATCCGCGCGGCTTCGAGGAAGCTCCGGCCCAGGCGCAGCCGCAGGCTCTGCAATCCCTTCATCATGATCGGGCGAAAATCGCCGAATAGGCGAAAGGAGTCAGGCACGATGTCGAAGATCGTCGCATCGGCCTGCGAGACGATATAGCCGCCATCGGCGCGTTTGCGCCAACCGAAGCGGCGGCCGGCGACGGAAATTTCAGGGCCGCCTTCCATCGGCTCGGTATAGCACACCGATCCCATGACACTCAGCGCCGGCAGGTCGACGCCAAGATTGCCGAGAAACAGGCGCGACCACACGCCGCCAGCCAGCAACACCGACTGGCATTTGATCGTTCCCTTCTCAGTAATGACGCCCGAGACGCGCCCTCCCTGCTGCTCGATCGCGCGCACCGCACAAGCCTGATGCAGGCTCGCGCCCAGTTCTCGGGCGGCCGCCGCAATCGCCGCTGTCGCCTTCGCCGGCTCGGCGCAGCCATCGGACGGCGTATAGATCGCGCCTTTCGACGCTTCAGCGCCGCCAGGTATCAAACGATCGACCTCGCTCCCGGAGATCATCCGGCTGTCGAGTTGGAAAGCGCGAACGGAGGCAAGCCAGGCTTCGTAATCGGCGGCATCATCGGGATTGCGCCCGCAGAAATACATGATGCCTGTGGTGCGGAAGCCCGTGTCGAGTCCGCCAAAGATACTCGGATCGCGCCAGTCGCTCATGCTGTGCCGCATCAAGGGCAGCTCGGCGGGATCGCGCAATGTATTGCGGCACCATCCCCAGTTGCGCCCCGATTGTTCGGCGCCGATCGCACCCTTCTCGCAGAGCGCAACCGCGTGCCCGCGTTTGGCGAAATGCCAGGCCGCCGATACGCCGGCGATGCCGCCGCCGATCACCACGACATCGACGGCTTTCGGCAAAGCCGCATCGGAGTGAATCGCGCGAAGCTGCAATGCGGGGTTGATGCGCAATGGCAACGCACGCTCCCCCTCCCCCTTGTGGGGAGGGCCGGGGTGGGGGTCGCGTTGATTTCGCATCATTGATTTGCGCGGCGCGGAGAGGATGAACCCCCACCCTTGATCCCTCCCCACAAGGGGGAGGGAAATTCGCCTACTTCCCCTTGCTCAGTTTCGGCGTGTCGGCGCGCTGGCCCCATTCGTGCCAGGAGCCGTCATAGAGCTTCCAGTCGGGATTGCCGGCGCGCTCGATCATGAAGCCGAGGATCGCCGCGGTGACACCCGAGCCGCAGGTCGAGATGACATTGCCCGTTACATCGGCGCCCGCATCCTTGAAGACTTTCGCCGCCGCAGCGGCATCGACGAAAGTGAAATCCGGCTTGAAGAAACGCTGCCACGGCGTGTTGATGGCGCGGGGCATATGCCCGCTCGGAACGCCCGGATAGCCCGAGCCCTCCGTGCCGTCGAAGCGCGCCGCGGTCCTTGCATCGACGATCGTCGCACCGCCTTTTTCGACGACGCGCAGCACATCCTTCACATTCGCCACTGCGCCATCGCGCAATTTCACCTTGAAATGCGCTGCCTTCGCCGGCGGTGGATCGCCCACCTCGACGGGCCGACCTTCGGCTTTCCATTTGCGAAAACCGCCGTCGAGAATGCGCACCTTGTCATGGCCGAAGACGCGGAACATCCACCACAGCCGCGCCGAAACATAGCCGCCGTCATAGATGACGACCATTGTGTTGTTGCCGATGCCGAGGCGCCCCACCTCGTATGACCAGCGCTCGGTGTCAGGCAGCATGTTCACATAGGGCGAGACAGGGTCGGACACCGTGTTGAGATCGATGAAGCGCGCGCCCGGAATATGCTCGCGGCGAAAATCATCGATCGCCAGCTTGCCCGCTTCCGGCAGGTACCAGGAGCAATCGAGGATCGCGAGCTTCTTGTCATCGAGATGTGTCGCCAGCCATTCCGTCGATACCAGCCAGTCGGTCATCGGCATCCCTCCTCAGATGGCGCGCTTCGTTGCGGTTCGCTTTTGGCTCGCGCCCTGGATCGCGGCGAGCACATCCGGCACCTGTTCGGGCTTCACTGTCTCGCCGGCATCGATGCGCCGATCGATCTCTTCATAAAGCGCGCGGAAGTATATCTGGCGCTGGACGCGCGGCATGGGCTGCACGAGGCTTGAGATCGCATCATGCATCGCGGACGGCCAGCGCGCATGATAGGCCTCGCGGACCGGTCCGAAGTCGAAAGCCTTCAACGGTTTGCCGCCCCGCTTCTCTCTCATGACTTTGCGCAGCTGGTCCGTTCCGGCTACATCAAGTCCTACGGAAGGATCGCCGACAACGCCATACTTCTCCTGCGCGGTCTTGCGGGAAACATAGCCGTCAAGCACGTCGTCCCAGACTTTCGTCGCCGGCCTTTCCAAAGGATCGCCATAGCCGCCGCCGCCTTGCGTTCCGAGCCGCAGCACATCGCCGGTATTCATCTCGAGAATGTCGATTTTGCCGATATCGCGCTCTTTGTCGGTCTCGGGGTTCAACAAAGTGAAGCCGGTCGTGCCGGGCGTACCGCCAAGCCGTCCGGCCGGCGGAAAAATATAACGCTCCATGTTGCGCGAGGTGACCGTCGAGTAAGGCGCGCGCGTCTCGAATTCGATGATCGAACCGGTGCCGCCGCGATAGCGCCCTGCCCCGCCTGAATCCTCGCGCAAGCCATAATGGCGGATAAGGATCGTCGGCATCTCGCGTTCGAGCAATTCGGTCGGCACGTTCTTCAGGAAGTTCAAGATGACCATCGTTCCGTCGACGCCGTCATCGACTGGGCGCCCGCCCGATCCGCCGACCGCCGGCTGGATCACGCTCACCCGCGTCTCGCTCGTCACGGGATCAGGAACCGCCACCATCAGGATCGAGCCCTGGCCTGAATCGGTTGCCGGCAGTTGATCGGGTACCGCTTGCGACAGCGCGCCGATGATCACATCGCAGACCTTGTGCGATGTCGAATAGCGCGAGCCGACGGCGGCTCCGGCTTCCGGATTGATGAGCGTGCCCTTCGGAATATGCACCTTCATCGGCCGCACCAGTCCGGCATTGTAGGCGATGTTGGGTTCCCGCGTGCACAGCCAGTTGACGACGCCGGTGATCAGCATCCAGTGGCCGGTCTTGCCGAAACTCGGCAGGTTCAATGCGGCGCGCACCTGCGGCGCGGTGCCGGTGAAATCCATCTTCATCAAGCCGTCGGCGATGGTGAGCTTCAGGTTGATGCGCAACAGGCCCTGGCCGACCATGTCGGCTTCGACGAAGTCGCTGAAGTAATAATCGCCGTTCGGCACATTCGAGATCACACGCATCGCCTGCGTCTCGGCGTAGTTCAGGGCATCGACGATGCCCTTACTGATCTTTGCCTCGCCGAAGCGGTCGACAAGTTCCTCCATGCGCCGCTCGGCGGTGGAGAGCGCGGCAATGCAGGCTTTCATGTCGCCCCAGTTCTGCTCACCGGTCCTGGTATTGGCGAGGAACATCTTGAGGAAGGTTTCATCCAGCACGCCGGCGCGGAACAGTTTCTGCGGCGGAACGCGAATGCCTTCCTGGATCAGCTCGGTGCTGGACGGCGCGATGCTGCCCGATACGCGGCCGCCCACATCCGACATATGCACGAAGGTCCAAGCGTAGCAGATCAGCTTGCCATCATGGAAAATCGGCTTCCACAGGAACACGTCGTTCAAATGCGTGCACATGCCGCCGGTCGAAACCGGGTCATTGGTCATGAAGATGTCGCCTTCCGCGACATCATCGCCGATTGCCTTGATGGCATCGTCCATCGGCATGCCGACCATCATCAAGACGCCGTAGCGGCGCGAGGCGGCAAAGACTTCGCCTTGCGGGCTCACCAGAACGGCACCGTAATCCTGGGTCTCCTTGATGAACACCGTATAGGCGGTGCGGAACAAGGCTTGCGCCATTTCATCGACAATCGCCTGGAAGCGGTTGCTGAGGATCTCAAGACCGATCTTGTCGTCGATCATTGCAGGCGCTCTCCCAAGAGATTGTGCCAGCGATCGACCGAGACGCGGAAACCCGCCGGCACATAAACGGTCGTGTCGTATTGCTCGACCACCGCAGGCCCTAAGAACTCATCGCCGGCCTTGAGAGCCGATCGCTGATAGACCGCGGCTTCGACTTCCTTGCCGTGCTCGAAGACACGGCGCTGGGTGACCGGCTTCTTGCTGATCGAGGCGAAGGGCCGCACTTCGTCGAAATTGGGCTTGCTGGTTACTCCGACGATCTGCACGCGCGCTTCGAGAATGCGGATCGGATTGTTCGGATCGGCAAAGCCATAGACGCGCCTGTAGCGCTCGTGGAACCAATGCTTCAGTGCTTCGACCGTCAAAGGTTCGTCGGGAAAGACGACGTTCAGTTCGAAAGACTGGCCGCTATAGCAGATATCGGCTGAGCGGATGAGATAGGTATGCGTCGGATCGACCTTCTGATTGTCGAGCCATTCGCGCGCACTTGATTCCAAACCCGCATATGTCGATTGCAGTATCTCGTCGCTCAGCTCATCGGCATCCTGCCAAAGGCTTCTGACGAAATCGGCGCGGAGATCAGCGACGAGACAGCCCAAGGCGCACAGCAGGCCCGGCGTCGGCGGAACAAGCACGCGGCGTACATTGAGTTCGCGCGCCAGCATGAACACATGCGTCGGGCCGGCAGCGCCATAAGCGAGGAGCGAGAACTCGCCGGCATCGACGCCGCGGCGCGCCAACTGCGGAACGAGCTCGGCATAGATATTGGCGGTCGCGACTTGCAGGATGGCGTCGGCCGTCTGTTCCGGCGTCAGCCCAAGCTTGTCACCGATCGTCTTCAGCGCCGCGCGGCCCTTCTCGATGTCGAGCTTCATCTCGCCGCCGAGCAGTCCATCAGGCGACATGATGCCGAGCACTGCATAGGCGTCGGTCACCGTCGGCTCGACGCCGCCGCGCCCATAGCAGGCCGGTCCCGGCAAGGCACCGGCACTCCTCGGGCCCACCTTCAAAACGCCCTCGGCATCGAGCCAAGCAACCGATCCGCCGCCGGCACCGATCGCCGAAACATCGACAGCCGGCAGTAGAACCGGAAATTCGCCAACCGTGTTCTCGTTCGAGTACGGCACCTCGCCATGGACCACAGCCATGTCGACGCTGGTTCCGCCCATGTCGAGCGTGATGAGCTTGTCATCGCCGATCACCTTGCCGATGAAGGCGGCACCGATCACACCGGAGGCCGGGCCGGACAGAAGCGTCTCGACCGGGCGATCGCTTGCCGCTTCGATGCCCATCACGCCGCCATTCGACTTGGTCGAGAAGATGCGGCATTCGGTTCCGGCCTTGCGCGCTTTCACCTGCAAGGTTTCGAAATAGGTGCGCATCCGCTTGCCGATATAGCCGTTGATGACGCTCACCAGGCAGCGTTCATATTCGCGCTGCTGCGGCCACAACTCCGAAGACGTGATGACGTAAACATCCGGAAATTCTTCGGCGATCCAGGCCTTGGCCTGTCTCTCATGGGCGTCGTGGCGATAGGCGTGGAGAAAGCAGATGGCGATGTTATTGGCGCCCTGCTGCAGCACACGTCGCGCTCCTTCGAGGACGCTCGCCTTGTCAATCGGGATGATGACCTCGCCGTCCTGGCCAAGTCTCTCCTCGATCTCCATCACGCGCCGGCGCGGTACCAATGATTGCGGGCGCGGCGCGAAGAGATCGTTCGCCTTGTTGAGGCGAAGGCGGCGCAATTCGAGAATGTCGCGGAAGCCCTTGGTGGTGAGAAGGCCGACTTCGGCGCCGTCGCGCTCGAGCAGAGTGTTCACGCCAAGCGTCGTGCCATGCGAGAAGTAATGGATGGCGGCAGGCGTCAAGTCGTGGCGTTCTTTCAACAGCTCAAGGCCGCGAATGATCGCGTCTTCCGGGTTCTTACGGTTCGAGGGCACCTTGAGCGCAATGAGATGACCATCGTCTTCCGACATGACAAGCATGTCGGTGAATGTGCCGCCAATATCGACACCGAGCCGGTAGCGGGCTTTCTGTTCACTCATGTCGCGGATTCATTTTGTTCCAGATAATGAACTATTGTTATGTTATTTGAGAGATGGTTGGAAAGCAATTCCCTTCTCTTCCTCTCTCCGCAACCTTTGACCGTCATGCCAGCGAAAGCTGGCATCCCCTGAGCCGGTGCCGTTGCTGAAATGATTCAGGGGACCCCAGCTTTCGCTGGGGTGACGAAATAGGGGGTGCATCATCATAAGTCTGAGAAACCCGAAGCCCGCGATGGAGCGTGGCCGCGCCACATCTCGAACTCCGGGTTCTCCAATCTGCCGCGGTGCCCAATGCACCCTTGATGCTTCGTCCGCTTTCGCCTCGGGCAAAAGGTTCCGGCGGACGATGCACTCACGGTGCATATCCGGGCAGGGATCGGATTTCGGGCCCCGATCCTGGCCACTTCTTCACGATGTCAATCAGCGGTAGGCACGGCACGTCGACACTCGCGGTATATAGTACAAATAAGGAACATTTGCAAGGAGTTTTCGCCCTGCTGAGGATTTTAATTACGGATCAAGGACTTGAGAAATGCCCTTCTCCCATGCCGGGCATGGGAGAAGGGAGTACGGCCAAGGGAGGATTGGCCGCTAAGATTCCATCCACCAGCGCGAGATGAACATCCAGCCGTCGAGTTCCCAGGTCTTCGAGATCGACGGTCCGTGCTTGATCTTCTTATTGTAGGCCCAGTTCATGTTGGGGATGATCGGGATGATAGCGCCGCCCTCGTCGCGGACGATCTTCTGCATCTCGCCATACATTTCGGCGCGCTTCGGCTCGTCCAGTTCGGCACGCGCTTCCACCAAGAGCTTTTCGAAGCGCTCATTGTTGAAATGCGTGTCGTTCCACGGCGCGCCCGCCTTGAACTCGACCGAGAACATCAAGTCTTCGGTCGGCCTTCCGCCCCAGTCGGTGGCGATGAACGGCTTTTTCAGCCAGACATTCGACCAGTAGCCATCGGCCGGTTCGTTGACGACATTGATGTTGATGCCGGCGCCGGCAGCCTGCGACTTGTAGAGGAGCGAGCAATCGACGGCGGCAGCGAAGGCTGCCGGAGATGCCGAGAGATCGATATCGATCTTGGAAAGGCCCGCCTTCTTGAGATGAAACTTGGCCTTGTCGAGATCATACTCGAAGGGCGGCAGGTCGGCATTGTAATAGCGATAGGACGGGGTGATCGGCTGGTCGTTGCCGATAGTGCCGTGTCCGTTCAATGCCGCGGCGAGCAAGGCCTTGCGGTCGATCGCGTATTTGAGCGCCAACCGAACATCGTTGTTGTCGAAAGGCGGCGTATCGCAGAAGGCGGTGAAACCATGCCAGCGGAATCCCGAGGCTTCCTCGACGATGAGGTTGGGATCCGCCTTCAACATGTCGACCGTGCGCAGATCGGGACGGTCGATGATATCGACTTCGCCGGTAATCAGTGCGTTCTGCCTTGCGGTGACGTCGCTGATGGTGATCGCTTCGACACTGGCGAAATGGCCGACATCGGCGTTCCAATAGTTGTCAGACTTTTCGAGGAGCGCGCGTACGCCGGGATTATACTCTTTGAGCCGGTAAGGCCCGGCGCGGTTGCCGTCATCGTTCCAGGCGATCTTGCCGTCTGGTCCCGCCTTGACGATGGCGAGTTGGTAGTCGGTGAGAATGAATGGGAAGTCGGCATCGCCGCTCGACAGCTCGACGATGAATCCCTTGTCGCCGTCGGCCTTGATGTCCTTGATATTCGCAACGACAGGCTTCGCCGCCGACTTCGATTCATCGCCGCGATGATGGTTGAGCGACGCGATGACGTCAGCTGAAGTAACCGGTGCGCCATTGTGGAACACGGCATTGCGGAGCTTGAAGGCCCACTTCTTGGCGCCGTCCGAGGGTTCCCAGCTTTCGGCCAGATCGCCATGCAATTTGTTGTCGGATCCGACGACCGTCAATTTGCCCTGGATATTGTAGGACAGCATGATCGGGAAGCCGTTCTCGTAGGTGCCCGGCTCGGTTGAGTCCGTGGTCGAGCCTTGCGAAGAGCCCATTTTCAGATGGCCGCCATTGACCTGCGCGCGTGCCCGCTTGGGCAGCGCCAATGACGAAGTCGCGGCGGCAAGACCGAGCGCGCCTGCACCCTTGATGAAGCTGCGCCGGTCGAGCGGCTGGCCCGAAGCGGCAATTAAACTCGGCGTCGAGGCGCCGTGAATTGGCTTGCGCATGGTTCTTATCCCTTCCTTGCCTTCCTCTGTGTTTCGCCTGCCGATCACGCCGGATTGGGTGGGCGGCGGCCCATCCACACCAGCGTCGGGCAGTTTAGTTGTTCCAAATAATGAACCAACATCCCTATATTTAACATATCTCGCAACTGAGAAAAACTAATTCCAGAGCTTAACGATTCATTTTTCCGGCGATGAGGGCGGCAGCGCGGTGGCCGATCATCATGCAGGTGGGAGCGATGTTCACGCTCACCATCGTCGGCATCACCGACGCATCCGCGACGCGTAGGCGCCTGACGCCGACAACTTTCAGTTCCGGGTCGACGACGCTGTTGGGATTGTCCGCCGCACCCATCGCGCAGGTGCCGGCAGGGTGATAGCCGGTCGTCGCCGTGTCGCGGACGTAAGCGCCAAGCTCTTCATCGCTCTCAGCGTCGTCGCCCGGCGCCAGTTCGCGATCGATCCATCCCGAAATCGTCGGCGTCGCGAAAAGCTGTCGCGCCATCCGCACGCCGCCGATCATGACGCGCAGATCATAACCGTCGGGATCGGAGAAATAGGCCGGATCGACGATCGGATTGTCGCGAACATCTGTCGATGCGAGCCGAACAGTGCCTTCGCTCCTTGCGCGATTGACTGCGATATAGGCGGTGAAGCCATTGGGCGCGGACGGATAGCCAGCCGGCTTCGTCTGCTGCTCGAAAAGTTCAGGCCCGACCTGGACTTCAATGTCGGGCCAAACGGCATCCGCTTCGGCGCGCGTGAAGATGATGCCGGAATAATTCCAGTCGGGATCGCGGGCGAGCGTTCCTGTAGCGGCAACGTTGACGCAAGCGATCGGATGGTCGAGCAGATGCGCGCCGACCCCGCGGAGGTCCTTCTTCACCTCGATGCCGAATTCTTTCAGCTGCGCAGCCGGCCCGATGCCCGTCAGCATCAGAAGCTTCGGCGTATCGAGCGCGCCCGCACTCAAGACGACCTCCCGGCGGGCGCGGATCGGCCCGCGACTGGTCTCTACGCCCTGCACTTCATTGTCAGGCCCAATGATCAGCTTCTGCACTTCCGTTTCGGTAAACACCGCCAAATTGTTCGGCAGATATCGCCGCAGGAAGACGACGGCCGTCGACTGGCGCTCGCTGCCGGCCTTGCTCATCCGGTAGCGGCCCATGCCTTCGTCGAAGGCTTTCGCAAAATCGATGTGCTCGAAGCCAAGTTCCTCGGCGGCTTGCCACAAGACTCGATGCGAATCCTCGTCGGGAAAAACCTCTTCGATGTTGATGCGGGTTTCGAGCGTCGCGAAATGCGACATCACCCCTTCTGGACCCCAACCCGCAGCACCCGCTGCTTCCCAATCATCGAAGTCGCTGGCCGGCGGGCGAAGCCAGATACAGCTGTTCTGCGAAGTCGATCCACCAAGCACGCGGCTGATCGGATATTGGAAGCGGCCATTGCCTTGCGCCGGCGGAACAATTGAAATTAATCGCGCAAGCGCGCTGCGCCGCACGTCCATATAGCGCCGGTAGTCGAGTATCTCAGGCTTGCCTTCGTCGCTGGGGCCCGCCTCGAGGACTGCGACCGTCGCGTTGGTGCGTTCGGCCAAGGTGCGCGCCAATACACCGCCTGCCCCGCCGCTGCCGACGATCACGTAGTCGAATTCGAGATCGCTCATGATTTCTTGCCGCGCGAAGTTTTGGCGCGCTCTTTCAGGATGGCGCGGCGCTCTTTGCCGAAGCTCGTCGGCTGCGCGGTCGATGCGGTGAGACCGCCATCGGCGACGAGGGAGGCGCCGGTCACGAAGGACGCCTGGTCGGAGGCGAGGAACAGGATTGCTTCCGCCAGTTCACGCGCCGTGCCGATGCGGCCCAGCGCGCAGGCCTCGTTGTAGTCCTGCAAATCCTCGGCCGAGATCGTTGCCAACATGCGCTCCGAGCCGATCGGGCCGGGGCAGATCGCATTGACGCGAATGCCGTAGATGCCCTCTTCCCAAGCCAATGACTGGGTGAGCGAGATGATACCGGCCTTGGCAGAGTTGTAGGCTGCCCATCCCGGATCGCCGCGTAGCCCTGAGATCGAGGCCATGTTGACGATGCTGCCCTTGCCTTGCTTGCGCATGGTCGGGAGCACCGCGCGACAGGCGGTGAGCGTGCTTCGGATATTGAGCCTGTAGAGCCGATCCCACACATCGAGGTCGATATCGGCGATGAGGCCGCCGGCGCTGCCACCGGCAATGTTGATGAGCACGTCGACGCGCTTTTCAGCATCGACCGCGGCGGCAAGCGCGGCTTTGAATTCCGGCTCGTTCATGACGTCGGCGCGCATCGCCTCGACCTTGCCGCCTTGCGCGTTGAGCTTTTCCGCTAACGACTTGGCCATGTCATATTTGACGTCGAGGTCGAAGACACGGGCACCTTCGATCGCCAATTGTTCAACGCAAGCCGCACCCATCCCGTCGGCGCCGCCTGAAACGATCGCAACCTTGCCCTCGAACCGCTTGCACAGACTGGTCATGCTCTACTCACAATCATGCGACGGAATCACCGGCGCAAGCAGTTTAGATATTTTCAAATAATGAAATACGTTTATACATCTTGACACGCCAATGTGTGAGGCGCAAGCACGTCGCTGGGTAAAAAGGCGACCGAAAACCAGCACATTCAGCAGAGGAAAACAGATGAAGACACGCCCCAATCCGCGTTTCGTCCGCACCGAATTTGCGAGCTTCACCGGTGCGCCGCCCTACACGGCGACGGGAATGCGGGCGCGCAAGGGGCTCAACCGCACGGTGTTTTTTCCGACCATTAGCGCGTTTGCGACCGACTACAAATTGCACAACACGTATCTCAAGCCTGATTTCATCACCGACCCGTTGGAAGAATACTGGACCATGCGCAAGGTCGCGGGTCTCTGGGACGTGACCGGCGAAGAAATCATCGAGGTCAAGGGCAAGGATGCCGAGGCGCTCCTCGACGATGTGATGCCGCGCGATGTCCGCAAGATGAAGGACGGGCACGCCTATTACTCGGTGCTTTGCTACGATTACGGCGGCATCGTCGAGGACGGCATCCTCGCTCGTTTCGATGCCCAGAATTTCTGGTGGATCGGCGGCCCGGGAAGTTCGGAAGAATGGCTCTATGTCAATGCGCAGGGCCGCGACGTGACGATCACAAGCTATAATGACAAAATCCATACTGCGAGCCTGCAAGGCCCCAAGTCGCGCGAAATCCTGCAACAGGTGTGCGATTACGATCTCTCGAAGGTTCCGTTTTATGGCCTGTTCCGCGGCAAGATCTGCGGTGCGCCGGTGACCGTCACGCGGACCGGTTACACAGCCGAACTCGGCTACGACATCTATGTCGATGTCTCGCATGGCGAGAAATTCTTCGCCGATCTCTGGGATCATTCGCGCAAGGCGGGCTCGGCGCTGTGCGGCAGCAAGGCCTTGGGCATTCGGCGCGTCGAAGCGGCGATCCTCAATTTCACGCAGGATTTCGACTATCAGCACACGCCCGCCGATATCGGGCTCGGCTGGATGATCAGCGAGACCAAGGCACCCTATCGCGCGCAGGCTGCTTTGACGGCCGCCAAGCGCAATCCGCCAAAATCGAAGCTTGCGGGCCTCAAGATCGAAGGCGATGAAATTCCGCTGATGGGCGATGCGGTGATGGTCAACGGCAAGAAGATCGCGACCGTCACATCCGCCACCGGCTCGCCGACGCTTGGCTATCCGATCGCCATTGCGATGTTCAATGAACCGGACAAATCCGTACTTGGCACGCCGGTCACAGTACAAATGGACGACCACACCGCAAAAGCGCAAGTGGTGGCGATGCCATTCCTCGATCCGGAACGGAAGCTCTCGAAGGCATAATGGCCTCGTGGTTCGAGGGCGGCTGCGCCGCCACCTCACCATGAGGCCTTAGCACCGTTCCTCGTCCTGAGGTGCATCGCTGAAGGCGATGCCTCGAAGGATGAGGACGTGAGTGCGAAGCTGCTGCACCTATGTTACTAGTGAAGCGGAGATTCTTCCGTGTAGGTGATCATGGAAAAGACGGTCGTCAAAGGTCTGAAAGTCATCGAGGCACTCGCAAATAGTACGAGCGCGCGCAGTCTGACCGATCTTGCCAATGAATGCGGCCTCACCAAGAGCAATGCGCATCGCCTGCTGCGCACGCTCGAGACCTGCGGCTATGTGCGCCACGATCCGAATGCCCGCGCCTTCGAGCCTACGCTCCGGCCCTGGGATCTGGGGAACCGCATCTTCAATCGCATGGATCTGCGTGTCATCGCCCTTCCCTATCTCGAAGAACTTGCGGCGCTGACCACGGAGACTACGCATCTCTCGATCCTCGACGAGGGCGAGGTGATCTATATCGGCAAGGTCGACAGCGTTCACGCGGTTCGCACTTATGTGGAGATCGGCGACCGCGCGCCCGCCTATTGCTGCGCGACCGGAAAAGCGATGCTCGCCTACATGCCGGATGACGTGGTTCGCGATGTCAGCCGCAACATGAAGCAGTTCACCAAGAATACGATTGCATCGCCGGCAAAGCTCAAAGCCGATCTCGAACTGATCCGCAATCAGGGCTACTCGAAGACGGAAGGCGAGTGGCAGGCTGGCGTGCTCGGCTTTGCGACCGCGATCAAGACGCCAAGCGGAGAGGTCGCCGGCGCGATCGGTGTGGCCGGCCCGGAAGAGCGGATGCGCAAATCCGATCTCAAACAGATGGTCACAGCCCTGCGCGCGGCGGCCCGGCGGATCGAGGCTGAACTCAAAGCCTCAGCGGCGGAGTCCGAAGTTGAGGATGAACCGCAACCTGCGCGCCGCAAGAAATCGCCAAAACGCTGAGGTTAGGCTCTTTCGAGTATGAGCGCGATGCCCTGTCCCACGCCAATGCACATGGTGCACAAGGCGTAGCGTCCTTGGCGCCGTTTCAGTTCATAGGCCGCGGTCAGGGCCAAGCGCGCACCGCTCATGCCGAGCGGATGGCCGAGCGCGATCGCGCCACCATTCGGGTTCACTTTCGGCGAGTCATCCGGAACGCCGAGTGCGCGCAGAACCGCCAGGGCCTGTGCCGCGAAGGCTTCGTTGAGTTCGATCACATCCATCTGATCGAGGGTGAGGCCGGTCAATGCCAGGACCTTCTTCACCGCCGGAACGGGACCGATGCCCATCACGCGCGGCGCGACACCAGCCACCGCCATCCCGCGAATTTGCGCCAGCGGTCGCAAGCCGCTCGCTGCGGCCCGGGCTTCCGAGGCAATGATGAGCGCGGCTGAACCATCATTGACGCCAGAGGCATTGCCCGCGGTGACCGAGAGATCCGGCCCATTGATGCCTTTGAGCCTCGTCAGTTGTTCGAGGCTCGTATCGGCGCGCGGATGTTCGTCGCGATCGATCACCAGGGGCGCACCCTTGCGCTGCGGGATTGTGACCGCGCAGATTTCGTCGGCGAAGCGGCCGGCCGAAACAGCCGCTTCCCAGTGCTTCTGGCTGCGCAGTGCGAAAGCATCCTGATCGGTGCGGCCGATGCCGTATTCACTGGCGACGATGTCGGCCGTTTCCGGCATGGAGTCGATACCATAGGCTGCCTTCATGCGCGGATTGACAAAGCGCCAGCCGATCGTCGTGTCGTAGATCGCCGCCTGGCGCGAAAAGGCGGCATCGGCTTTCGGCATGACGAAGGGTGCGCGCGACATGCTCTCGACGCCGCCAGCAATGATGAGCCCCGCCTCTCCGGCACGGATGGCGCGCGCCGCCGTTCCGACCGCATCGAGGCCCGAACCGCAGAGCCGGTTGATCGTGACGCCCGGCACTTCAACGGGGAGACCGGCCAGAAGGGCTGCCATGCGCGCGACATTGCGATTGTCCTCGCCCGCCTGGTTGGCGCAGCCATAAATCACATCATCGACGCTCGCCCAGTCGATATCGCGATGTTTCGCCATCAAGCCGGCAATCGGGATGGCGGCGAGATCGTCGGTGCGAACGCCCGACAAGGCGCCGCCATAGCGGCCGATCGGCGTGCGCAATCCGCTGCAAATGAAGGCGTCCGTCATGAAGCGTCTCTAAGGAACTGCTCAACCAGTTCCTGCCATTCCTGCTCGAGGCTTCCCGTGAATGGCGCAATGCGGCAGCGGCGATACCAATATCCGGCGTTTCCCTGATCGCCTTCCTTGCGATGGAGATAGGCATGGACTCGGTTGCCGGCTGCGTCTTCGCGCTGCTGCGCGCATTCATGCGAGCGGTGCCATTCGCCCTTGGCGTCCCACCACAAGGCCTGGAGCGCCAGGCTCAGTCCGGCCGGCGGCTGCGCGTCGGCAAGTGACGATCGAAAGCTGTTCATATCCATGCGATGGATCATAGCGCCACGGATCGCGCCTGTAACGCCCTCGCGCACGCGCATACATGCTGTATACTGGAGCCCGTATAATCATCGGGTCTGTCGCATGTTCGAACTTACCGGAAAAACCATTCTTCTCACCGGCGCCTCGAAGGGCATCGGCGCCGCTATTGCCGCAAAGCTCGGCGAGGCTGGCGCCACTCTGATCGCGCATTATGGCGGTGATCGCAGCGGTGCGGAGGAAGCAACCGCCGCCATTCCGCCCGACCGCGTGAAAGTGATCGGCGCCGACCTCAAGGACACGAAGGATGTCGATCGATTGTGGCGCGAGGCGCTCGACTGGCGCGGGCGGATCGATGTGCTCGTGAACAATGCCGCGGTCATGCGCATTGCCGGCGGCATTGAGGATGACGATGAAGCCTGGGACAAAGTGTGGGACGAGGCACTCAAGGTCAATGTGCTGGCGCCGGCGCGGTTGATGCGACAGGCGGTGCGGCACTATCTTAAAGTCGGCGGCGGCTCGCTCATAACGGTTTCAAGCTGGGCGGCGCAACGCGGTCCAGGCAATCCTGCCCTCCTCGCCTATGCAGCGTCAAAGGGCGCCATTCTCTCCGCAACCAAGACGATCGCGCGCAACTACGCCAAGAACAACATCCTTGCTTATGTCGTGACGCCCGGCATCGTGCGCACGCGACTATCGGAACAGGCGGCCGCCGCCGCGGGTGGAGAAGCGGCCTTCACCGCCACGCTTGCGATGGGCGAATGGGTGCCGCCCGCCGAGCTCGGCAGTCTCGTCACCTTCCTTGCAAGCGGCGCCTGCCGCCATTTGAGCGGTGCGACGCTCGATGTGAATGGTGCGAGCTATATCCGCTAACTACTCCGCGGCCGCCGGAACAGTGCGCGGCCGATTGACGATGCCGTCGACGACCTGGTCCATTTCGCGCATGACGGCGAGCACCTTCGAAACGCGCTCCTCGCCTTCGCGACCAAGTTCCTTGAAGGTCGTCAAGGGCGGGCGAACATCGCCGACCGGATAGCCCGCTGCCGCCGCCAGGGCCTTGGAATAGCACTGGTGGCCATAGGTCGGATGGCCTTCCTGGATGATCGCATAGATCTTGTTGATGAGGCGCTCGATCTTCTTTGCCTCCTCATAGCGCCGGTCGGCGCAAAGATCGCAGATGATGGTCGAGGCGCGCGGGATGTAATTGCCATAGGGGTTCACATAACCGACCGCGCCATAGAGATAGGATTCGACGATGCGCTGGCCGGCAAAGACGTTCATCACGCCTTTCGTCTCCTCGACGATGTCATAGACGCGCGCCATGTCCTGGCTCGCTTCCTTGATATAGCGGATCTGGTCGAAGGCCTTGGTCAGGCGGCCGACGAACTTCGCCGACATGTCAACATTCGACGTATAGGGATTGTTGTAGAGCATGATCGGGATCGAGACCTTGGCGCAGATCGCCTTGTAATAGGCGAAGATCTCATCCTCGGTCGGGGTGTAGTAGTAAGGCGGGATGATCATCAAACCGTCGGCGCCAAGGTCCTCCGCCTCGCGACTGTAGCGGACCGCGTTGGGCGTATAGGCATTCATCGTGCCGACCATGACCTGCATGCGGCCAGCGACATATTTGATGGTCTCATCGACGAACAGCGTGCGCTCGTCATCGGTGAGGGTCAGGAACTCGCCGGTCGTCCCCAGAATGATGATGCCGGGCACCCCTTCCTTCATCTGCCAGTCGAGGAAGCGCTTCCAGGCCGGAATGTCGATGGCGCTTCCATCAGCGGTGAAGGGGGTGATCGTCACGGCATGGCTGCCGCGGAAATTTTGGGCCATTATCTTCTCTCCAAACAGGCTGACAGGGCCGTTCTTGTTGACGATTTAGCGTGCCCCGACGTGTCGACAACATGTTAACATGAAGTATACAAGATTGCCAGCAAGGGGCAGCGAGACGGCCATTGAAATCCACCCAAACTGACATTCTGGTGATTGGCGGCGGTATCGTCGGGACACTTCTTGCCTATTTTCTGGCCAAGGCAGGCTGCGAGGTCCTGCTGGTCGAGGAATTTGACCTTGGGACGCTGGCTTCGGGCTCGAATGCAGGGAGCCTCCATGCCCAAATCCCGCATGAACCCTTCGTTCTCGAGGGCGAGGCCTGGGCGCGCGGCTTTGCACCGGCCATTCCCCTCATGGTTGAATCGATCGGGCTCTGGCAGGAGCTTGCGAGGGAATTCGGTGTCGATCTGGAAATCTCGCTCGGCGGTGGATTGCTGGTCGCCGAGACCGACGCACAGATGGCCGACGTCAAGCGCAAGGCAGCACTCGAGCGCCAAGTCGGGCTGCATATCGATCTCCTTGATGGACGTGAGCTTCAGGCGATCGCGCCCTACCTTTCGCAGAGGATGACCGGCGGTGCCTTCTGTCCCCAGGAAGGTAAGATCAATCCATTGCTCGCGATGCCGGCAATCGCGAAGGCGGCGGAGCAGGCCGGCGTCACGCTTTGGCGGCAGACGCGCCTCACCGGTCTCAAGACCGAGGCGCAAGGATTTATCGCCGCGACATCGCGCGGAGAAATATCCGCGCGGCGCGTCGTCAAGTGCGCCGGCGCACGGGCGGGCGAGATCGCGCGGCTTCTGGGTGTCGATTTCGAGATCGATGGGTACCCGATCCAGGTCAATGTCACCGAACCGGTCGCGCCCTTCATCAAGCATCTCGTCTATTCGGCGGGAGAAAAACTCACCCTCAAGCAAGCCCGCATGGGCAGTCTCCTGATCGGCGGCGGCTGGCCGGCACTACTCGATCCCAGGAGCGGCCGGCCCATGGTCAACCCGGCATCGGCGCGCACCAATCTTCAAATCGCCGTCGCCGCGGTGCCACAGCTTGCGGATATCAAGCTCTTGCGAACCTGGCCGGCGATCGTCAACGGCACGGCCGACTGGCGGCCCATTCTCGGCGAAGTGCCTTCCGTTCCAGGCTTCTATATCTGCATGTTTCCCTGGATGGGGCTCACCGCGGGTCCGCTCTCGGCACGGCTCGTCGCCGATACCATCCTCGGCAAGAAGCCGCCGCAGGCTTTCGCGCAATTCTTTCTCTCGCAATCCTGATTGATCTTCCGGAGAACGCCCCGTGTCCAAGTCCCCATCCAAGACCGCTAGTGCCAAGCCAAAACCACGCCGGGCCGGAACGGTAAAACGGCCGCGCGGCACCGGCGCGACCTTCGTCTATGAAAGCCTCAAGGCGAAGATCCTCAATCTCGAATTGAAGCCAGGCACGCTTCTCGACGAGACCGAGCTCAGCCGCGAGTTTCATCTCTCGCGATCGCCGGTGCGCGAGTCGCTGATCAGGCTCTCCGCCGAGGGCCTCGTCGACACGCCGCGCAACCGGACCTCCATGGTCTCGCAATTCGATTTCGCGACGCTGCCGGCTTATTTCGATGCGATGCAATTGCTCTACCGGTTGAGCGGGCGGCTTGCGGCTCTCAATCGCACGGCCGCCCAGGTCGAAAAGCTCAAAGAGATCGAGCGCAAACTGGAACAAGCGCATACGGATTCGAATGTGCTCGGGATCGTCAGCCTCAATCGCGACTTTCACGGCACGATTGCCGAAATGAGTGGTAACCAGTTCATCACCACATGGATGCGCGGATTGCTCGACCAGGGCCAACGCGTCTTCCGCATGTATCTGCACCATTTCCAGGATCGTGTGCCACTGCCGAAGCTCAGCCATCATCTGGCGATGATTGCCGCGATCGAGAAGGGCGATGTCGAAGGTGCGGAACGTGCGAGCAAGGCGGATGCCGACGCACTCATCGATGAAGTCGTCAAGATCCTCGGCCAATTGCCGACATCGATATTCTCGCTCGATGCGGCGGGAAGCAGGAAGTGATAACCAAATTCCCCTTGGAATATTTCCTCTCCCGCTGGCGGGAGAGGAAAGGGGCCCATTGCGAAGCAATGGGAATGGTGAGGGGAAACTTCTCAAAACCGTCCCCTCATCTCCCCCATGTCACTTCGTTCCATGGGGCCCCTTCTTCTCCCGCAGGCGGGAGAAGACAAAAGGGATTCGCTCTCAATGCCTCAAGATCTTCCCGAAGAATTCCTTGGCGCGATCGGTCTTGGGCTTGTCGATGATCTCGCGGGGTGGGCCGACTTCCACGACCTGCCCCTTGTCCATCATCACGACCTTGGACGAGACCTCCTTCACGAAGGCCATTTCGTGGCTGACGATCAACATGGTCATGCCTTCGGCGGCGAGTGCCCGGATCGCATCCAGCACCTCGTTGACGAGTTCCGGATCGAGCGCCGACGTCACCTCGTCCAGCAGCAGAATTTCCGGTTTCAGCGCCAGCGCGCGGGCAAGCGCCACGCGCTGCTGCTGACCGCCGGATAATTGATCCGGATAGGCATGATGTTTGTCCGCAAGTCCCATGCGTGCGAGGATCTGCGTCGCATCGGCTTCCACCTCCGCACGCTTCCTTCCCTTGATCTGAACCGGCGCGATCGTGACATTGCGCATCACATCCATGTTCTGGAACAGGTTGTACTGCTGGAACACGATCGCCATGCGGTCGCGCGCCGCCTTGAGGCTCGTCTTGCTGCGATAATCGATCGCCGCACCATCGACCATGACCGTGCCGCCGCTTGGCTGTGTCAACCCAACGAGAACGCGCAGCAATGTCGACTTGCCGGAGCCGGACGGCCCGACAAGCGACACGACCTCGCCGCGCTCCACGGAAAGGTTCACGCCCTTGAGAACGGTCACATTACCGTAGCTGGCGTTGAGGTCGATGATGTCGAGATGCGGCAAGACGTTGCTCCAACCATGCCCCGAAGCGGGTCAAGGGATATGACATGAGAAAATAGAGTAGCGCGATCGTCCCAAAGACAAGAATTCCCGAGAAGCCGGCATTGTTCAGCTCCTTGCCGCGGAAGGTCAGCTCGAACACGCCAACCTGCGAGACGAGCGAAGTATCTTTGATGAAGCTCACCATGAAGACGATGGCGGGCGGCAGGATCACCGGCCAGGATTGCGGCATGATTACCTTGGTGAGCGTCTGCCAGCGGCTGAAATTCATCGCGGTTGCCGCCTCTATCTGCTGGCGTGCCACGGACTCGAAACCGCCGCGAATGATATCGGCGGTATAGGCCGTAGAGTAGATGCAGATCGCCACGACTGCGATCAGGAACAGCGAAGCCTGCTTCACGAAGGCCGCAATAAAGAACAATACGAGATAAGTCACGACGAGGAACGGGATGCGACGGAAGATCTCGACATAGGCGATGGCAACGAGCCGCATGGGCACTGCCCACCAGCCGGGCGTCTGGCGCACATAGACGATCACGAAGGCAAGCAGGAAGCCGAGGATGCAGCCGATCAGGGTCAGCGCGAGCGTCGTCGCCATGCCTTGCAAAAGGAGGCTTATGTTCTCCGGACTAAAGAAACGCGGGATCTGGGCGATGATGCGTTCCATCAGAACACCTTCGCCTTGACCCGGAACGCCCAGCGCCCGAGCAACGCCAACGCGATGCTCGCGACGAGCGTGAGGATCACGTAGAGCCCCGCGGCGACCGTAAACATCTCGAGCCAGCGATAGTTTTCGGTCGAGAGGTTGATCGCCTGCCCGGTCAATTCATCGACGCCGACAACGGCGCCGATCGATGTTCCCATGACCAAGATAACGATGAAAAAGTTGGCAAGGGCTGGATAGATCGTCTTGGCGATATGCGGGACGATGACATGGCGGATCTGCTGAAAGCGGTTGAAGCCCAGAGCTTCCGCGGCTTCCATCTCGGTGGCACGCACCGAAAGGAAGCCGGCGCGCATGATCTCGGTCAGATAGGCGCCCGAATTGAGGATGAGACCGATC
>JAXMCQ010000014.1:0-151358 GCA_046349315.1 Hyphomicrobiales bacterium
GCCGAGGAGCGCGACGGTCTTGTCTTTCTGTGCTTGTTTAAGGTCGCGTGCCAAAGCTTCAAAAGTGGGCTCGCCTGGAACTTCCTTTCCGTCCCAATTGGAAAGGGTACCGACTGTATTCGGCAAAGTGTTCTTGATGTCCGGATCGTGGATCGCATTGAACAGCATCACCAGGATCGGCACGAGGAACGTCACGACGACGAAGAGAAAAAGCGGTGCGATCAGCACTATCGCCTTGAGCCGTTCTCGCCGTTCCGCCTGGCGCAGTCTGACGCGAAGCGGAGTTCCATCAACAGTACGGACGATATCGCTGCCATGCAGCGCTTCGGCAACAGCCATCGTTTTCTGCAGCCCTCCAGAAGGAAGGGAGGGAATTGCGTTCCCTCCCCCGCTATCGTCAACTTATTGCGCGAGCCAAGCGTTGAAGCGCTCGCGCAGCTCTTCGCCCTTGTCGGCCCAGAATTGCGGATCAAGGACAAGCGCTGTCTTCATGTTGTCCGGAGCCGTCGGGAGGCTGGCCAGCACATCCGGGTTGATGTTGGGGACGGCATCCATGTTCGCCGGGCCATAGGAGATATAGTTGGTCTGGTCTGCTTGCGGTCCCGGCGACGAAGCGAAAGCAACGAACTTGTATGCCGCATCGAGCTTCGGCGTTCCTTTCGGAATCGCCCACCAGTCCCAGTCAAGGCCCTGCTGGTCCCAGACGATCTTGAACGGCTTCTTGTCGTTCTTGACCGCGTTATAGATACGGCCGTTCCAGGAGGAGACTATGACCGCCTGGCCGTCGGCCAGGATTTGCGGCGGCTGGGCGCCGGCTTCCCACCAGATCACGTCCGACTTGATCGTGTCGAGCTTCTTGAAAGCGCGATCGACGCCCTCCGGCGTGTTGAGCACCTTGTAGACATCGGCCGCCGGCACGCCGTCGGCAATCAGCGCCCATTCGAGATTGACGAACGGGTTCTTCTGCAGCGCCCGCTTGCCGGGGAATTTTTCGAGGTCGAACAGATCTGCGATCGTAGTCGGGCCAGGATTGAGCTTGGTCGTGTCATAGGCGATGACCGTCGAATAGACGATCGTCGGCACGGCGCAGTCCTGCAGGTCGCCGCCGATGAACTTGGCGCGGTCAAGTCCGAGCTTGCTCCAGTCGATCGTTTCGAGAATGCCTTCCGCGCAGGCCGCAAGAGCCGTCTGCGTGTCGACGTCGACCGCGTCCCAGGTCACGTTCTTGGCTTCGACCATGGCGCGGATCTTGGCGATTTCACCGTTGTATTCTTCTTCGGTAATCTTGTTGCCCTCTTTCATATAGGGCTCGTAATAGGCCTTGCGCTGGCTCTCCGAATAAGCGCCGCCCCAGGACGTGATGGTCAGGTCGTCGGCAAAGGCCGAGACCGACGGACCGAAGGCAACGCCGGCCAGCAGCGCGGCTGTCAGCAGGCTTGAAAGTTTCGTCATCCATAACCTCCCTGCGGCCGGAGACCGGCCGGGTGTTTATATTCAACCATGGAGGATGCAACATCAGCAGGCCCGCGTAGGCACGCAGGCAAAGGCTCCCGAAGTCGACTCCTCCCCTTGGCGCCGGGTGCCTTGATGGTTCTCTCTCGCCAAAAGCGAGCGCCACCTGAAGCAAAAGTCCAACGCCTCGGAAAGGATACTAACGACCTCGCGGGCTCCCCTACAAGGGCTTTTAGTCGCAGGGATAAGATGATGCGCTACCAGAAGGAGGGTTCGGCTGGGCTGAGTGTTCCGCCGATCCGGATCGGCGCCACATGCAAGGCCAGGCCTGTCCCGTCGTCGGTTTCTACCGCAAGTCCGCAGACCGCTGCCGGGCCTTCGGCGGGCTTCAGCCGCTCGACCGGCAATTTTCGGATGAAGCGCGTCAGCGGCTCTTCCTTCCCCATGCCGATCACCGAGTCATAATCGCCGCACATGCCGGCATCGCTCAAATAGGCGGTGCCGCCCCTGAGGATCACATGGTCGGCCGTCGGTATATGCGTGTGGGTTCCGACCAGCACGCTCGCGCGCCCGTCGACGAAATGAGCCGCAGCCATTTTCTCCGAGGTTGCCTCGGCGTGAAAATCGATGAGGACGGCATCGCAAGCCTCGCCCAGGCGACAGGCGTCGAGTTCGTGCTGGAGTGCCGCGAAGGGGTCGTCGAGTTGCGGCTCGATCATCACGCGCCCCATGACATTCATGACGAGTACGCGCTGCCCCTTTGCCGTCGTGAAGAGACCAACGCCGCGGCCAGGCGCGCCCGCAGGATAATTGATGGGACGCAGCAATTGCGGCTTGCGCTCGATGAAGACCAGAGCCTCGCGTTGATCGAAGGCATGGTTGCCGAGGGTCACGACATCGGCGCCGGCATCGACGAGATCATCGAAGATGCTCTCGGTGATGCCAAAACCATGCGCGGCATTCTCGCCATTCACGACGACGAGGTCGGGCCGATAACGTTCCCTGAGTCGCGGCAGTTCGCGGCTGACCGCCTCGCGGCCGGTGCGGCCGACCACGTCGCCCAGGAAAATCAGCCGCATGTCAGGCGCGCTCCGCCCTGAATGCACCCTTCTCGGTCATGATCCAGTCGAGCGGCTCGTCCCATGTGCCGTGTGGCACCTCGGCGATCTCCTGTCCGGAATAGGCAATCCCAATTGCGGTGACCGGCTTCAGTGCCCGCAAGCCCGCAAGCGTGCGATCGTAATAGCCGCCGCCATAGCCGAGCCGGTAACCCCGCCGGTCGAAGGCAAGCATTGGAACGAGCAACACGTCGGGATGTACTTCCGCCGCGCTGTCGAGCGGAATTGGAATCTCCCACACGCCGGGTCGCGTCGGCTCGCCCGGCATCCAGGCGCGAAACTGCAGGGGAACGCCTTCGCCGATCACCACCGGCAGGCACGTCGTCCAACCTTCGCTTGCAAGCTTGGCCAGCAATGGCAGCACGGTGATTTCGTTCTTGAAGGGAAAGAAACCCGAGACGATCTCATTGCCGCCCCGGTCGATCGGCAGACCCGCCTGCGCCAGAGTCAATCCCGCCGTCTCGCCAGCCAACGCATGTGCTTCGACGCGCGCCTTGTTGGCTTGCGTGCGGCAGCGCCGCTTGAGTTCCATGATATCGCTGGATCGTTGCACTGCAGTCATTCTTTACCCTCTCGTCGCAATAAAGTGGCGAGCCACCATGGGCCGTGAGGAGAGTACGATCCCGGGTCCCTACATACGTAGGTGGGCGCCGTGTGCGCGAGACCACGGTCAAGCGCAGGGACAGCTCCCATTCAGAATCGCATAGGCCCCTGGGAAAAGTCTCCACACGCACCGGGCAGCCCGCCGAGCCGGTATGTAGGCGCCCCGACCGGCGAAATCCAGTCACAGAAGATGACGATCCTGTTGCCCGATTTTGCCGTTGAGTCGGCACGCCGCGATCGGCGTTTCATCACGCCTATTTGGCAAGATCGCGGGCGATCGCTTCCAGTCGCTCAGAGGACTTGTCGAGCCGATCGACAAAGCGCTGTTCGACATCTTTGGTCTGCTGTTGCGCCTGATTGCGTGATTCGCGCAAAGATCGGATCTGCTCTTCCAGCTCCTCGACGCGCTTGATCGCTTCCGACAGGCGATCGGCCACCATGAGACCCGACATGACGAGAATGCGGATGTCGCCAACCGAACCGACACTGCGCTTGATGCGCTGCACTTCCGCATCGAGCAGGCGCGCAAGATCGCGCAAGTGATCTTCCTCGCCGTCGGGACATTGCATCGTATAAGGGCGGTCATTCACCTGGACGATTACTTGCGACATCGTCCGTCCCTCAACCGCCGCCCGAATTGCTGTGCAGGACCGCGCGGATGCGCGACATGGCGGCGTCGATCTTGTTCACCGCCTGCTTGTTGGTGCCGACCAATTCCGAAGCCTTGGAGCGAACATCGTCGAGTTCCTGGGCAAGGCGCGACCGGTCATGGCGCAAGGCATCGGCCTCGCCGGCGACCAGCTTGGCGCGCGCGTCACGCTCCTGGCTGCGCAGCATGGCCACTTCGACGCGCCTGAGGGCTGCCTCGAACCGGTCGAAGGCATGCTCCATCTTGGTCAGGTCGGCCATGACCGCAACCGCTCGACGAATCGCACTGTTGAACTCCCCGTGCCCGGTTTCGACAATAAGACTCAGGTCACCGGACCGTCAACAAGGGCCGTCAGGGCGCGTTTCCCCGTTTCCGGAACTGCGACGGGCTCATGCCGAACCACGCTCGGAAGGTGGCATTGAAGGTGGAAAGATCGCCGAAGCCGGCAGAGAAGGCGACGGCTGAAACCCGCTCGGGCGTAGTGAGCAACCGACTTGCTGCCCGGCGCAGCCGCAAGCCCAGGAGAAACTGATAGGGCGTCATGCCGATACTGCGCCGGAACACCCGCAGGAAATGGAACTTGCTCATCGCGGCAATCCCGGCCAATGCAGCGAGGTCAAGCGCATCCTCGCAATGGCTCTCCATGTGATGGACCGCCCTGCTCACGCGCCGCTCATCGAGTGCCGAAACCTTTGTGGCTTCGGCGACCGTTCCCGAGAGACTCCGCACCACGATTGTGACGAAGCGCAGGAGCGTCTCCTCGAGTCCAAGCCTGTCATGGGCATGACGCTTTGCCTCGAGAAGCGCCGTCTCAAAAAGCATGTCGCGACGCGCTTGCAGCATCGATGCTGGAAAGCGAAAGCGCGAGGAAGCCGCTGCCGTCGCAGCGATCTCGGCAAAATACTCAGGCTTGAATTGCGCCGACAGGCAGACGTCACCGGCGCTGTGTCCGTGTCCGCAAGAATAGCAGGCACCGTGATTGCCGAGCAGCAGAGCACCGGGATGCAACAGCGCCCGCCCGCGTTCGGACACATAGGTGAATGTCCCGGCGAGGACGGTGGCGATCGAAAATGCATCATGCCGCTCCTCGAACGGCCGGTCCTGCGGCCCCGCCTCGCAGACATGCTCGTAAAGCGTCCAATCGGCACCGCGCTCCAGGCAGCGCGTCTGCGGTCCGCTTTGCTGATGCTGTTCGATTTCCATCGGCCAACAATAGCAATTTTCCCCAAGCCCGGGAAATGGCGCCGCTCCAAGGTTTGTCAGCAGCGTCGCTGCGCTGAGTCAAAATCTTGGAGAATCCTCATGCCGATGATCGATCATGTCTCGATCGGCGTGCGCGATATTGCGCGCGCCAAGAAGTTCTATGACGCCGCCCTCAAACCCTTGGGCTACGCTTGCCTGAGTGAAAGCGAAAGCTCGCTCGGCTATGGCAGCGATGCCGTCGCCTTGTGGATCGGGCGTAGCGACCACCCGGTGGCAGCCGATCCAAAGTCGGGGTTGCACTTCTGCCTGAGCGCCCCGAGCCGCCGTGCCGTTGCCGCCTTCCACAAGGCGGCGTTGGGAGCCGGCGGCAAGGACAATGGACCGGCCGGACTGAGATCCGATTACGGCGAGAATTACTATGCGGCCTTCGTTGTCGATCCCGACGGCTACCGCCTTGAGGCCTATTGCGGAGCCGCCGAATAGCCTCTGCCGATAGGACTTGGCGGGGGCATCCGTTCCCGCCAAGCCTCGCAAAATCAACAGCATGCAGCGCCATTGACTCGATAAAGACGGCTGTTATGTCTGACCCCCGCAAAGAACGAGGGTGGCCAGGTGAACCAGCAGAATACGAGCGATACGAGCCGCGTCATGGCCAATGCCATTCGTGCGCTCAGCATGGATGCCGTGCAGAAGGCCAATTCCGGCCATCCCGGCCTGCCGATGGGCGCTGCGGACCTCGCCACCGCGCTGTTCACGCAGGTCCTCAAATTCGATGCCGCCGACCCACATTGGCCGGACCGCGACCGGTTCGTGCTCTCCGCCGGCCACGGCTCGATGCTGCTCTATTCGCTGCTTTATCTCCTCGGCTACGAGGACATGACGCTCGACCAGATCAAGAATTTCCGCCAGCTCGGGTCCAGCACCGCCGGGCACCCGGAATATGGCCATTCTTCCGGCATCGAAACGACGACCGGTCCTTTGGGCCAGGGCATTGGCAACGCCGTCGGCATGGCGATTGCCGAACGCCACCTCAACGCCCGTTTCGGCGACGATCTCGTCAATCACCGCACCTACGCGCTCGTAGGCGACGGCTGCCTGATGGAAGGCATCTCACAGGAGGCGATTGCGCTCGCCGGCCATCTCAAGCTCCACCGCCTCATAGTTCTATTCGACGACAATGGCATTTCGATCGACGGCAAGGTCTCTCTTGCGGATTCGACCGACCAGCTCGCGCGCTTCGCCGCTTCGGGCTGGGCGGTAACGCGCGTCGACGGCTTGTCGCAACCGGAAGTCGCTGCCGCGCTGAAAGCCGCGCACGCTTCCGACCGCCCTTCGCTCATCGCCTGCAAGACGATCATCGGCTTCGGCGCCCCCACCAAGCAGGGTACTGCCGCTACTCACGGCTCGCCGCTCGGCCCGGATGAAATTGCCGGCGCCCGCAAAGCACTCGATTGGCCCTACGCGCCGTTCGAGGTTCCCGCTGATACGCTCAAGGCCTGGCGCGCTGCCGGCAATCGCGGCAAGAGCGATCGTGCCGCCTGGCAATCACGCCTGGCCAAGCATCCGCAGAAGGCCGAGTTCGAACGCGCCATGTCGGGCCACCTGCCCGACGGCTTTGCCGGCGCCATGGTCACCTACAAGCAGACGCTCGCCGCCAATCCGCCATGGATCGCAACACGCAACGCCTCGCAGAACGCCCTCGATGTCATCAATGTCGCTTTGCCGGACACGCTGGGCGGCTCCGCCGACCTGACCGGCTCGAATAACACCAAGTCCAAGGACATGAAGCCTTTGACCGCAGCCGATTATGGCGGTCGCTACATCCACTACGGCATCCGCGAACACGGTATGGCGGCGGCGATGAACGGCATGGCCTTGCATGGCGGCGTCATTCCCTATGGCGGCACCTTCCTGTGCTTCACCGACTATTGCCGTCCCTCGATCCGCCTCGCGGCTCTCATGGGCATCAGGGTCATCTTCGTCATGACCCATGATTCGATCGGCCTTGGCGAAGACGGGCCCACCCATCAGCCCGTCGAACACATGGCGGCCCTGCGTGTCATTCCCAATCTTCACGTGATGCGTCCTTGCGATGCAGTCGAGACCGTCGAATGCTGGGAGATTGCGCTCGCAGCCGAGAAGACGCCGTCGGTCCTGGCCCTCACGCGCCAGAAACTGAAGCCGGCGCGCCTTACGTATTCCGCGAAAAATCTCTCGGCGCTCGGTGCCTACGAAGTGGCCCCCTTTGCCAAGAAGTCGAAGGTTGTGATCTTTGCATCAGGCTCCGAGGTCGAAATTGCCATCGACGCCAAGGCTAAACTCGACGCCGCGGGATTTCCGGCGCGCGTCGTCTCAGTCCCCTCCTTCGATCTCTTCGAGAAGCAGGGCAAGGCCTACAAGGAAAAGCTCCTCGGCACTGAGAAGATCCGTGTTGCCATCGAGGCCGGTGTGCGCACGACCTGGGATCGCTTCATCGGCCTGGACGGCATCTTCATCGGCATGACCGGCTTCGGTGCCTCAGGTCCCGCCGAGAAACTCTATGAGCATTTCGGCATCACCGCCGCAGCAGTCGTGAAGGCAGTGAAGAAGAAGGCGAAGTGACGCCATGCCCGCCTTCAAAACCCTCGACGACCTCGACGCCAAGGGCAAGCGCGTCGTCCTTCGCGTCGATCTCAACGTGCCAATCGAGAATGGCGAGGTTCGCGACACGACGCGCATCGACCGGATCATTCCCACCTTGCGCGAACTCCTCGATAAGGGCGCGGCGATCATCCTGCTTGCCCATTTCGAGCGCCCCAAGGGCAAGGTCGTCCCCGAACTCTCCTTAAAGCCGGTCGCCGCCGCTGTCGAAAAAGCCCTCGGCCACAAAGTCGATTTCGTTTTCACCGACTGGCATGACGGCAAGGCGGAGGCCGCGGCGCGCGCGTCGAAACCGGGCCAGGTTCTGCTCATGGAAAACACCCGCTTCCATGCCGGCGAGGAATCGAACGATCCTGCGCTTGCAAAAATCTTCGCAAGCCTTGGCAACGTGTTCGTCAATGACGCCTTCTCGGCCGCGCACCGCGCCCATGCCTCGACCGAAGGCGTGGCACACCTCATTCCCGCTTATGCAGGCCGCGCAATGGAAGCGGAATTGAAAGCACTCGGCGCCGCGCTCGAATCTCCCAAGCGGCCGCTCGTCGCCGTCGTCGGTGGCGCCAAGATATCGACCAAGCTCGACCTCATCGGCAATCTTGCCGGCATTGCCGACATCATCGTTATCGGCGGTGGCATGGCCAATACCTTTCTGGGTGCCGAGGGCTATCCGATCGGCCGCTCGCTCTGCGAAAGAGACATGTTCGAAAATGCCCGGGAAGCACTCGCCAAGGCGCGAAACTCCGGCTGCACCTTCCTGCTTCCCGCCGATGTCATGGTCGCCAAGGAATTCAAGGCAGGCGCTGCCAATCGCACTATACCGATCACCGATGTGGCGGGTGATGAAATGATCCTCGATCTGGGCCAAGGCACGGTGAAATCGATCAATGCCGCCTTTGACAAGGCCGCAACCGTCGTATGGAACGGCCCGCTCGGCGCTTTCGAGACCGAACCCTTCGATCGGGCGACGGTTGCCTGCGCGCAACACGTCGCGAAGCTCACCAAAGAAGGCAAGATCGTCTCCGTTGCCGGCGGCGGCGACACGGTCGCGGCGCTCAACCATGCCGGAGTCGCCGATGACTTCACTTACGTTTCGACGGCCGGCGGCGCCTTCCTCGAATGGCTCGAAGGCAAGACTTTGCCCGGCGTGGCGGCCTTGTCGCGTTGAATAGACCTCACCCTGAGGCGGCCGAGAAGCGGCCCTCGAAGGGTGTTGTTCAAAAGTGCTGGCTCTATCATGATGCACGCTTCGAGGCTCGCTTTGCGAGCACCTCAGCGTGAGGATTTTAGATCGATGAATAATGGGAGATTGTAAGATGACCGACACGCTTGCCGATATTGCCCATCGCATGGTTGCACCCGGCAAGGGCATCCTCGCCGCCGATGAAAGCACCGGCTCGATCGAAAAGCGCTTCGCCTCGATCAATATCCCGAACACCGAAGACAATCGCCGCGACTATCGTGAGATGCTTTTCTCCTCGCGCGACGCTCTTAAAAATTACGTCTCTGGCGTCATCCTCTTCGATGAAACGCTGCGCCAGTCTGCAAAAAATGGCATGCGCCTCGCCGATCTCATCACGGGTGCCGGTGCGCTTCCCGGCATCAAGGTCGACAAGGGCCCGAAGCCGCTGCCCTTCACTGATGGCGAAACCGTCACCGAAGGCCTCGACGGCTTAGCTGCGCGCGTGAAAGAGTATTACGGCCTCGGCGCGCGTTTCGCGAAATGGCGCGCGGTCATCGATATTGGCGGCGGCAAGCCAAGCTACAACGCCATTCACGCCAATGCCCAGGCACTCGCCCGCTATGCCGCGATCTGCCAGGACGGCGGCCTTGTGCCGATGGTCGAACCAGAAGTCTTGATGGACGGCGACCACGACATCGACACTTGCATGAAGGCAACCGAGTGGGTGCTGAAGGAAGTCTATCAGGAGCTCTTCATCGCGCGCGTAAAGCTCGAGGGCACCATCCTCAAGCCCAACATGGTTCTCTCCGGCAAGAAGTGTCCGAAGCAGGCTTCGCGCGAGGAAGTCGCCGAGAAAACGCTGATCGTACTCAAGCGCTGCGTGCCACCGGCGGTGCCCGGCATCGCCTTCCTTTCGGGCGGCCAATCGGATGAGGAAGCTACCGCCCATCTCCAGCTCATGAATGCTGCCGGCCCCCTGCCCTGGCGCCTGACTTACTCCTACGGCCGCGCTCTGCAGGCGGCGGCACTCAAGGCCTGGGCCGGCAAGGCCGCGAATGTCGCCGCCGCCCAGAAGGCCTTCATGCACCGCGCACATATGAATGCGCTCGCCACCTCCGGCAAATGGTCAGAGAAGCTCGAACAAGCCGCTTGAGACTTCGCCAACTCGCTTGCTGCAGACGCCCGCTACCTCGGCGGGCGTTTTGCTTGTGCGGAACCTCTTAAGGGTTGGCGCATTTCCGCCATGATCCAAGCTTGCCTATGGGAGGGCATCATGAACGGTATCATCTATCTGGTTGGACTCGTCGTGGTTGTGTTGGCGGTCCTGTCGCTCCTCGGCCTGCGCTGAGGAGACAGAACATGGCAACAATTTCATCTCCACCTGAAGTGTCGGTCGTCAATCTCGAGCAGGATAAGGGTTCCTATGTGGACTGGCCGGCGATCATCGCCGGCGCTGTTCTGGCTTCGGCGATTTCCTTCGTTCTCTTCGCATTCGGAGCTGCGCTCGGCCTGTCGCTCACCTCGCCTTATCCGCGCGAAGGCGTATCCGTCACCACCTTCGGCATCGTACTTGCGCTATGGGTTCTCTGGGTATTGGTTTCGAGCCTTGCTGCCGGTGGTTATCTCGCCGGTCGCATGCGCCGCCGCCATTCGCTCAACAGCCACGAAACCGAAATGCGCGATGGCGCGCACGGCCTCCTTGTCTGGGGGTTGAGTGTGCTTGCCGGTGCGCTGATCGCGACCTGGACCGCCACGGGTGCCGTCAATAAGGCAGCCGATGCAGCGGGAAGCCTCGTCTCGGCTTCTGCGCAAGGGGTCATGACGGCAATTTCGAGCGCCTCCGATCCGTTGGGATACGTCACCGACAGTTTGTTCCGCAGCACCGGTACGCCGCCGGCTCCGGCAAGTGCCGACGCAGCGACCCGAACCACACAGCAGGCCGGTCGGATCATCGCGCGCAATGCCTTGGCGCCCGAGTTCGACCCAAATGATCGCACCTATCTGATCCAGCTCGTGTCTCAGGCAACTGGCTTGCCCGAAGCGGATGCGACAACCCGTGTCGATCAGGCGGTTACGCAGCTGAACACGCTGGCTGCCGAAGCGCGCGCCGCGGCCGAGAAGGCGCGGAAGTTCACACTTCTGCTCGCCTTTCTCACTGCTGCATCGCTTGCCGTCGCCGCGGCAGCAGCCTGGTGGGCAGCGACGGTGGGAGGCGATCATCGCGACCAGCGGACCCAATTCGCCGGCTGGTCGATGCGCCGCGCAACGGTTTAGCGGCGGTCCTTGAATCACTTTCGCAGGGCCGGGGTGCAAGCCTCGGCCCTGACAGCATTTTTTTAGGCTGGATTGCCATGCGGGCTTGTTCCGTCTACTGGGCCGGGACCGACCATGACCCAGCCCCGCCTGCATCTCGTTGCACCTGATCTCGCCGCCGACCGCATTGTCTCTTGCGCGGAGGCCGCCTGTTCCGCAGGCGATGTCGCAAGCATTCTCATTCTGCCATCCAACGCCAGATCGCTTGTCGCGCCGTTGCAGCGCCTCGATCTCGCAGTCCTCGTGAAAGACGATGTGCAAGTCGCTGCGCGGACCGGCGCCGAAGGCGTCGAAATTGCCGATCCTGAGGCCTATCAGGAAGCCCGTCGCGTGCTGGGCCCCGATCATGTCGTCGGCGCTGACTGCGGTTCGTCGCGCCACCGCGCCATGGAATTGGGCGAAGCGGGAGCCGATTATGTCGCCTTCGCGCAAGGCGGCCATGAAGACTTGATCGCCTGGTGGTCGGAGATTTTCGAGATCCCTTGCATTGCCGCCGATCCGGTCACGCCTGAAAGCCTCGACATATTGTTGCCCAATAGGCCCGACTTTATCCGACCCGACGATGCCATGTGGACGTCGCCCGAGGCGGCACGCGACATCGTCCAAGGGTTAACGGCGCGCCTTACCGGATGAGAAAATCGCTAACGACGATACTGGTGCTCGCTGCCCTGTCCGGCAGTGCCTGGGCAGCCGTAAGTTACGAAGATGCCGCGGCGCAATTCTCGGCGAAGAAGTATTCCGAAGCGCGAAAATCCGCCGAAGCCCTGGCCAAGGCCGGTGATGCCCGCGCCATGGCCATGCTCGGCGCGATTTACCAGAATGGTTACGGCACGACACCGAATGAGGACGAGGCGGTCCGGTGGTTCAGCGCGGCTGCCGACAAGGACGAGCGCGAGGCCCAGTTCTCCCTCGCCATGATTTATCTTGACGGCAAACGCGGCGTCACCATGATCGGCGCCGGCGAAGCGCTTCTCGAAAAAGCCGCCGCCAATGGCCATCCGATCGCCGCCTTCAATCTCGCCATGCTCCTGACCGGCGACCGGACAGGCACCGTCGACTGGCCGCGCATTGCCGGCCTCTTGCGCATGGCCGCCGACCAGGGTCTCGCCGATGCGCAGTACAATCTCGGCCTTCTCTATCTCGACGGCCAGGGCGTCGAAAAAAGCTCAACCGAAGCCGCCAGGCTCTTTGCCAAGGCCGCACAGCAGGGCCAGGCCGACGCGCAACTGCAATATGGCGTCATGGTTTTTCGCGGCGAAGGCGTTGCCCAGAACATGAAAATCGGCGCCGAGTGGCTGCTCTCCTCCGCTCAGCAGGGAAACCCTATCGCGCAGAATCGCATTGCCCGCGTCCTCGCAACCGGTCAGGGCTTGCCCGCCGATCCGATCGAGGCGGCCAAGTGGCATATCCTTGCCACAAAGGCCGGTCGCGCCGATGCCTGGCTTGACGATTTCACGCGCTCGCTCACCATCGATGAAATGCAGCAGGCCGAGGATCGCGCCGCCTCCTTCGAGGCAAATCCGCAGTAAGGCGCGCTTGCGCGGCGGATATGCCCAAAAGTGCTTACTCTTTCGGGTCCAATGCGCTAAGCCCCGCGAGCTTTTCAATGAAGGACGGGTCCGGTGGCTGCTTCAGCTCTTATGAACGTGATGATCGGTGCCGTGCGCAAGGCTGCGCGCGGCGTCCAGCGCGACTATGGCGAGCTTTCGAGCCTCCAGGTTTCGACCAAGGGTCCCGGCGATTTCGTGACGGCCGCCGACAAGCGTTGCGAGAAGGTGTTGAGCGGCGAGCTTGCCAAGGCGCGGCCCGGCTACGGGTTTCTTATGGAGGAATCGGGCGCGGTCAAAGGCACCGATCCCGATCATCGCTGGATCATCGACCCGATCGACGGCACCTCCAATTTCATGCATGCGGTGCCCTTCTTCGCGATTTCAGTCGCGCTCGAGCGGGCCGGCGAAATCGTCGCCGGCATCACCTATAATCCGGTCTCGGATGAATTGTTTGCCGCCGAGAAGGGCCAGGGCGCTTTCCTCAACAATCGCCGCCTTCGCGTGGCCGTTCGCACCGACATACATGACGCGCTGCTTTCCTGCCCGCTTCCGCATCGCGGCCGCGGCGAACATGCGCTCAACCGCGCCGAGATCGCAAGCATGCAAGGCAAGGTCATCGGCCTGCGGCATCTGGGCTCGGCCACGCTCGAAATGGCCTATGTCGCGGCCGGCCGGCTCGACGGCATGTGGCAGCGCGATCTCGCCGCCTGGGATCTGGCCGCCGGTATCATCCTGCTGCGTGAGGCGGGTGGCTTCGTCGCCGACTGCGATAGCGATCGCAATCCGCTCGACACCGGCAACATCATCGCCGCCAATGCCGACCTCCTGCCGCAGATCAAGCGCGAACTGGCGGCCGCGCGAAAAACCCTGGCCGCCTGACTCTCCGGAACTTCGCCGGCCCTTGCTCGTTCCGCAATTCTGGAGCGGGCCGTTTTGCGTCGGTAAACGCGCGGGGCGCTGCCTCCTTTTTCAACCCGGGAGGATCGGAATATGGCGAAGACGAAGAGCGATGGCGCGAAAAGAGCCAACAAGCCGGGCGGCGCGGCTGAATCCGCCGACTATGACCTGAAAGTTGAGCGCGGAGCCGGTGGTGAGCTCCACCAGGTTGCCGGCGATGGCGTCCCGCCGCTGACCACCGCGCAAGGCATCCCGGTTTCCGATGACTACAACTCACTGAAGGCGGGCTCGCGCGGGCCGACCTTGCTTGAAGACTCGGCGTTTCGGGAAAAGATCTTCCATTTCGACCACGAGCGCATTCCCGAACGTGTGGTTCACGCCCGAGGCTACGGTGCGCACGGCTATTTCGAAACATATGACTCGCTGGCCAAATATACGAAGGCCGATATTTTCCAGCGCGCTGGCGAGCGCACGCCGGCTTTTGTCCGCTTCTCGACCGTTGCCGGCAGCAAGGGCTCGGCCGATCTCGCCCGCGACGTTCGGGGCTTTGCGGTCAAGCTCTATACGCGCGAAGGCAACTGGGACATTGTGGGCAATAACATCCCGGTCTTCTTCATTCAGGACGCCATCCGCTTCCCCGATCTCATCCATGCGGTAAAGGAAGAACCCGATCGCGCCTTCCCCCAGGCGCAGTCGGCACATGACAACTTCTGGGACTTCATCAGTCTCACGCCCGAGAGCATGCACATGGTCATGTGGGTGATGTCCGATCGGGCAATCCCCCGATCATTCCGCTTCATGGAAGGTTTCGGCGTTCACACCTTCAGGCTGATCGACGCAAACGGACGATCCACTTTCGTGAAATTCCATTGGAAGCCCAAGCTTGGGCTTCAATCCGTTGTTTGGGATGAGGCGGTCAAAATCAACGGCGCCGATCCCGACTTTCACCGCCGCGATCTCTGGGATGCGATTCAGTCGGGCAATTATCCCGAATGGGAACTTCGCCTTCAGCTATTCGACCAGAAGTTCGCCGACAAGTTCGACTTCGATATCCTCGACCCGACGAAGATTATCCCCGAAGAGCTCTCGGAGCCTGTCCCCGTTGGCCGACTCGTGCTCGACCGGATGCCTGACAACTTCTTCGCCGAGACCGAACAGGTCGCCTTCATGACGATGAATGTTCCGCCGGGGATCGACTTCTCCAACGATCCCTTGCTGCAAGGCCGGAACTTTTCATATCTCGATACGCAGTTGAAGCGTTTAGGAAGCACCAATTTCACCCATCTGCCGATCAATGCGCCGAAATGCCCTTTCCATCATTTCCAGCAGGATGGGCACATGGCGATGCGCAACCCGGTCGGCCGCGCCAACTATCAGCCGAATTCATGGGGCGAAGGACCGCGCGAAACGCCCAAGGGCTTCCGCACATTCCCCGAACCGATGCAGGGCGAGAAGCAGCGCATCCGGCCCGAGAGCTTCGCTGATCACTACAGCCAGGCACGCCTCTTCTATGTGAGCCAGACACCCACTGAGCAAACCCATATCGCGGAAGCTTTGAGCTTCGAATTGGCAAAGGTCGAGCGGCCCGACATTCGCGCCCGTGTCGTTTCCCACTTGCGCAATATCCATGACGATCTTGCGAATGCCGTTGCCAGCAAGCTTGGGCTCGCAAGCCTTCCGAAGCCAGCCGATGCTGCTGTGCGTTGCCTCCAGAATCTGAAGCCCTCCCCGGCCCTGAGCATCCTCGAAAATGGGCCTGGTCGCTTCGAAGGCCGCAAACTCGGTATGTTGGTCAGCGATGGCGTGGATTCGAAACTGCTAGCTGCGCTTCAAAAGGCAATCGAAAAGGCCGGCGGTTCGGTTGAGATCGTCGCACCGCGAGTGGGTGGGGTGAAGGGCGATGATGGTGCACTGATTGAAGCCAAGCAGGCGATCGAGGGCGGCCCCTCGGTACTCTATGATGCGGTAGCGATCCTCGTGTCGCCGGAGGGCGCCGAGCAATTAGCGGCCGACCCCGCCGCACGGCAGTTCGTTGCAGATGCATTCGCCCATTGCAAATTCATCGCGCACACGGTCGGCGCCGAAGCCCTTCTCTCTAAGGGCGGAGTCGACACACCGGACGACGGTGTCATCGAACTGACCGGTGGAAAGTCCGTCGCGCAGTTCCTAGAGGCGATCGGGAAATTGCGCTACTGGGAGCGCAAAGCCGCATAGCAAAGAGCGCTTCGCAATGCGGAGCGCTTTCTTCTTTTCGGGAATCGCGCCTGCGTCGTCTGCTGCCGCGGGTCTGCTCGCCTTCCTTGACGATCGTCTTGGGCGCCGGCAGGAGGCCTTCGCGCCGCGTGTCCGCAATAGCAAACACGGATTGGGCGACGGTCGAGCGACCCGCGCAGCCGGTATCTTAAATTCTTGCTTTGTGGCAATCTCCGGTACTCACTTCGATGGCCGGATATTGAGATGGATGATCTGGTGTATGGCTCGCGCAACAAGCGCGGGGATTGGGCCCCGAGAGAACCAAAGGAAATCGCGCCCTTCTGGGCGTGGCCGCCACAATTTCTGAAAACGCTCCGCTGGTTGCCAAGCTATTTTTGGCCCTGGAACGCATACTATATTTTCACCGCGCTGGCCTATTGGCGTTGGATTATCCCCGATGTCGACACCTTGCGAACGCTCGACTGGAAGTGGGCTCTTTGGCTCTACGCGGTGAATTCAATCGGCATATTCATAATGTATGGCTCAATCGAGCTCTTCTATTACTGGAGGCGGAAACAGGGGACTCGGTTCAAATACAACGCCAAGTTTCCCGGTGATGCTCCCTCTGACGTGTTCTGGTTCAAGAACCAAAACATTGACAACTTCCTTCGCACCTACGCGTTCGGCATTCCGATGTGGACCCTTGTGGAAGTCCTCATGTTGTGGGCCTTTGCGAACGGTTACGCGCCCTGGCTTTCCTGGGCCGAAAATCCGTATTGGCTGGCGTTTCTGGTACTCATCGCGCCCATGATCCACGACGTCCACTTTTTCTTCATTCATCGGGCAATTCATTGGGGGCCGCTCTACAAGTGGGTCCACTCCGTCCACCATAACTCGATCAACCCATCTCCATGGTCCTCGCTGTCGATGCACCCCGTGGAAACGTTCATTTATCATGCGGTGGCTTTGTGGCACCTGATCATTCCTTCAAACCCGCTCATTGCCCTCTACCAATTGCATATCGCGGGCTATGGCGCGCTCAACGGCCACATAGGCTTCGAAAAACTCGAACTCTCAAAGGACAATACGCTCGATAGTCAAGCGTATCTTCACTATTTACACCACAAGCACTTTGAAGTGAATTACGGCGGTGAGGGCCTTATCCCACTCGATAAGTGGTTCGGTACTTGGCACGATGGATCGAAGGATGGCGAGGCAAGGATGAATGAGCGCTACGCCAGGAAAGTTGCGCGCCTGAATCGGACATAGAGAGGAGCTTGGCCGCGAATAACCATGAACTCGGCAATGCATGTGTCTCTGGAGTATGCGAAACAATGACCGCAAGACGAAATATTTTCAGTCTCCTCATTTCGCTGACTTTCTTGATCACCCTTGGAATGGGTGCGAAAGCAGCGGAAGACCCGATGGCCCTTATCACAGAGCTTTATACTGCGGCCGTGAAGGGAGAGGGTCCGACTTGGATCGAAGCGGACGAGCGGTCGGCTTACCTGTCCAAGGCGCTGATGGATCTGTGGGCACAAGCCGATGCAGCGCGGCCCGCGGATGACGAGTTGGGACCAATCGACTTCGATGTCGTAGCCGATACCAACGGCCTCACACTCGGTTCGTTCAAAGCGCAGTTGGCGAAGCAGGATGCTGCGACGGCGGCAGTTGATGTTACGCTCGGTTACTCCGACGCCGCAGAAGATCAGGCGCCGGGCCATCTTCGTTATAATTTGGTGCGCGAGCCTGAGGGGTGGAAAATAGACGACATTCGCTCCGCCAATTGGGACTTGCGGGACCTCCTGCAAATGTATCTTGAGCCCCCGGCGCAGTGACAGTCGACGGAGGGACGCGCGATGGACAAGCCCCGACCCATGCGGACTCGAATAACCGACCTCTTGGGCTGCGACTATCCGATCATTCAAGCCGGCATGGGCGGTCCGGGGAGATCGGAGCTGTGCACCGCCGTAACAACGGCCGGGGGCTTCGGTTGCATCGGAATGGTGCAAGAAAGGCCTGAACTCATTCGACGGGAAATTTCGATTATCAAGCAGCAGACCGACCGCCATTTTGGCGTAAACCTTGTGCCGGCTGTGACCGATCCTGTCCTGTTGGATGAGGAGTTGAGCATCTGCTTCGAGGAGAAGATCGGCGTCATGGTTTTCTTCTGGGACGTCAGACCGGAAGTGATCCAGCGCGCACACGACGCCGGATGCATTGTAATCTATCAGGTCGGTCGATTGGCTGACGCTATTGCCGCTGAGCGTGCTGGTGCCGATGCTGTCATTTGCCAGGGTAATGAGGCCGGGGGGCATGTGCATGGCAAGGTGACGTCTCTTGTCCTTCTGCCCCAAGTCGCAGCGACGCTGAAGATTCCGGTCGTTGGCGCTGGCGGTTTTGGATCAGGTGCCAGTTTGGTTGCAGCTCTCGCTCTCGGAGCAGAAGGCGTTCACTGCGGGACCGCATTCCTGGCGACGGAAGAGTCATTCGCGCACGACTATCACAAAAATCGGGTTATTCAGGCTTCCTCGGAAGACACCGTATATTCAGACGTATTCGCGATCGGATGGCCACCGCAGTCCCCCGTTAGGACGATCGCGAACAGCGTAACGGAAAAATTCGCTCAAGATCTGCACGGTCATGGGCCGGATGATTTCGCCAGGGAAGTGATTGCGCGCGATGGCGATGATGAGCTGTATCGCTACAGCACATGGTCGCCACTCCGGCACACGACCGGGGACCTAGAGGCCTTGGCTCTCTATGCCGGCCAGGTTGCAGGCTCGGTCAAGCAAATCCGACCAGCCGGCGAGGTCGTTTGGGACATGATGCATGAGGCATATGACACTCTCGACCGGCTCGGCACATTGCCGGCCCAATGACGGACATTATTCTTCTCGAGGCGAATGATGACTAAGATACTCGGCGCAACCAACGCCTCGAATCGGTAACGGCCAGGAAATCCCTGGCCGCATGAATCCGTAATCCGATAAATTGGACGTGGGCGCCGTCGCTTAGGACGGACGGCCGCGGCGTTGCTCGCCTTCTTTGAGGATCTTCTTTGGAGCCGGCAGGAGGCCTTCGCGCTGCAGTTTCTTGCGCGCCAACTTGCGGGCGCGGCGAACCGCCTCGGCCTTTTCGCGGGCCTTGCGCTCGGAGGGCTTCTCGTAATGGCCGCGAAGCTTCATTTCGCGGAAAATTCCTTCGCGCTGCATCTTCTTTTTCAGCGCCTTCAGAGCTTGGTCGACATTATTGTCGCGGACGATAACTTGCACGAGTGAGGACCTCGGGGTTCCTGTTTGATGTTGCAGCTTTAAGGAATTGGATCCGCGCCATAGACGCGGGCCCTTGAAGGAGCGAACCCCTTCAATTTTGCGCGCGGGCTTACCACAAGGCTTTTATCCTGTCGAGAGGGCAAGGCGATTGACATGCCCCATCTTTCGCCCCGGCCGGCTTTCGCTTTTGCCATAGAGATGCAGGCAGGCACCGGGTTCGGCGGCAATCTCGCGCCAGCGGTCGGCTTCCGCTCCCAGGAGATTGGTCATGACGACGTCGCTATGGCGGGAGGGATCGCCCAGCGGCCAGCCGGCGACGGCGCGGATATGCTGCTCGAATTGCGATACGGCACAGGCATCCATCGTCCAGTGCCCGGAATTGTGGACCCGGGGGGCGATTTCGTTAACAAGAAGCCCCTCATCCTTTCCGACGAACATTTCGACCCCGATAACCCCCACATAATCGAGCGCCGCCACCACTTTCGCTGCAATATCGCGCGCCGCCTTGGCGGTCGACTTGCTGATCTTGGCGGGTACGATTGAATGGCGCAGGATATGGTTCTCGTGCTGATTTTCCGGGACGTCATAGACAGCGACCTCGCCCGACCAGCTCCGCGCTGCGATGACCGAAATCTCGCGTTCGAAGGATACGAAACCTTCGAGAATAGCCGGCGCGCGACCGATCGTGGCGAAGGCCGCCTCCGCATCGTCGCCCAGCGCAAACCGTGCCTGCCCCTTGCCGTCATAGCCGAGCCGCCGGGTCTTGAGCACGCCGGGGCTGCCGGTTTTTGCGATCGCGGCGGTCAAGTCGGCAGCATTGTCGACCGGGGCGAAGGGGGCAACGCGCGCAATCGTCGAAATGAACGTCTTTTCGGTTAATCGGTCTTGGGAGATTTCCAGGGCCTGGGCATTCGGCGCCAAAGGCACGAGTCGGTCGAGGAAGGCAGCGGTTGCGGCCGGCACATTCTCGAATTCGTAGGTGACGACGCCGACCGACTTGGCGAACCCTGCCAATGCCGCCTCATCGTCATAGCGGGCGACCGTGTAAGAATCCGCGACCTGGAAGGCCGGATTGTCGCCTTGAGGCGCCAAAATATGACATTTGAGGCCCAATTGCCCGGCTGCCAGCGCCAGCATCCGGCCCAATTGCCCACCACCCAGAATGCCGATCGTGGAGCCGGGGGTGAGCGGTTTATCGAGCCGCATCAGGCCTCGTCCTTAGGGCTTTCGGCGACCGCAGCCGTCTGGTCGGCGCGCCATTTCGCCACCCGTTTGGCGAGCTTTGCGTCGTCCAGCGCGAGAATCTGGGCGGCAAGCAGTGCGGCATTGATGGCACCCGGCCTGCCGATGGCGAGCGTCCCGACCGGAATTCCGGGCGGCATTTGCACGATCGAATAGAGACTGTCCTGGCCCTTCAAGGCCTGGCTTTCGACCGGCACGCCGAGCACCGGGAGGCTTGTCAGCGACGCCGTCATGCCCGGCAAATGCGCCGCGCCGCCAGCGCCTGCAATGATCACTTTGAAGCCCTTTTCGGCGGCATTTCTGGCGAAGGAATAGAGCCTTTCCGGGGTACGGTGCGCCGAGATGATTTTCGCCTCGTGAGCCACGCCCAGCGCTTTCAGCGTATCGGCGGCGTGCTTCATCGTTGCCCAGTCGGACTGGCTGCCCATGATGATGGCAACGGCTGGGGCCTGGCTCGCGGGCAATCGCTTCTCCTTCACGTTCGATTCAAACTACCACAGCTAAGCCATTGATCAGGCGATGATATCCGGAATCAACTCATCCTCGATCTTGCTGATCTGGTCTTTCAATTGCAGCTTCATCTTCTTCAAGCGGCGCAATTGCAACTGATCGCCGGTGCCCGAATCCTCAAGCGTTGCGATGGCGACATCGAGGTCGCGATGCTGCTGCTGCAGATATGCAAGCTTCACCTTCAGCGCCGCCACATCGGGCTTGTCCATGGCCTGAACGCCCCGTTTCTCCGCCCCGCTGCCGCGTGCTTAGGGGACTTCCAACTATCCCCTTGTCGGACGTTCGACAAGACCCCAGCTCTATGTCATCATATCGTTGTCGATAACCCAAAGCGGAGGCATGGATGTCACTTCAAGCGCATCTCAGTGAACTCGCGGCAAAGCACAAGTCGTTGGAGACGGAATTGGCGGACGCACTCGCCCATCCGGCCACCAGCGACGCCGAAATCGCCGAGCTGAAGCGCAAGAAACTCCGAATCAAGGATGAGATCTCGCAACTCGAACATCAGATAACGCACACGCACTGAACGCTGAGCGTGCATCCGGCCAAGCCGGATGTCATAGAGGTTGCAGGACAGGGTGTCCCGATGTCGGCAGGCACCCCTGGATGAGCTTTAATTTTAAGATGCCCCGTAGCGGGCCAGAAACGGCCGCCAGAGGGCTTCGCACCGCTGGCCGGCAGGGGTATACCGGGAACGATCCGAAGCCCTTCCGGCCCCGCTCCCGGCCCGGGAGCAGGTCTTCTAGCACAGATTGCGGAATTTGCACCTAGGAGTTGCGCTGCGCATCCGGCAGGCCGTCATGCGGGCCCAGCTCCTTCTTCGGCCGCTCCGTCCAATGCCGCGACCCGATCTGTTTGTTGCGCTCCGGGTGCATCGGGTAATGGATGCGGCTCCTCTCGCGCGAGGCTTCTCCAACCACCAGCAGCCGCACGTCCTTGTCGGTATTGTTGATGATCGTATGCGCGATGCCGGTGCCAGGCAGGAAAGCCACCCCCTCGCCCGGCTTCAAGCGCCGCAATTCGCCGTCGAGCCACAAATCCGGCTCACCCTCAAGCACGAAAGCGAACTCTTCCTCGTCGGCCTCCGCATGCGGCCAGGAAATCCGCCGGCCCGGCATCAGGCGTTCATGATGCACGCCGATCCGCATCAGGCCGAATTTCCGGCAATAGGACGCACTGATCGACTACAATTCTTCCGAACCCTCATAGTGGTTCGTGTCGCCGCCCTCGATATCGCGCCAATGCGCGATGAATTCATCGCCGATCATGCTGCTCCTCCTGCGAATGGTGATGTCATCTATGCCGCATCCCAACACGAGGACATGTCAGGATTGGGCCCTAATGAACAGGCTGATTTTCGGCACTGTTTCTGCTAGGATTTCGCCATGACCAAACTACTTCAGAACGCATTCGACGCCGCCAATGCGCTCCCCGACGACCGTCAGGACGAAATCGGCGAGATCGTCCTGTCGGCGATTGAAGAGGAGCGCTCCACACTACGACTGACACGGGATCAGATTGCGGAAGTGGAAAAGAGACGGCAGGGGCCTGAAGATTTTGCCACGGATGCCGAAGTGGAAGCCTTTTTTCGACGCCTTGCCGGATGAAACTGCGGTTTCGGCAGTCGGCGCTTGCCGATATCGCCGCACTTCATGATTTCATCGCGAAAGTGCCTCCCAGGGACGCGACCGCGGCCCGGTTTGATACTTTTCAATAGCTGCTGCCGTCCTTCTTCGTGAAGCGATACTTGCCGTCCGGCCCGTGCACGCCGGCGAGATCGACGTCCGGGTAGACCACCTCCTCGCCCGGCGTGCGGTCGCCGATCACCAGGAGAAGCGCGTCCTTCTCCGTCTCGTTGATGAAGCGATGCGCATCGCCCGTTCCCGCTGGAAAGCCGATGCACATGCCGGGCTTCAATTTCTGCTTCCCGGCATCGGTCTCAACCGTCGGCTCGCCGTCGAGCACATAGATGAACTCATCCTGCTTCAAATGCGCATGCCGGCACGATGACTGCCCGCCGGGCACGATGCGCGTCATGACGACGCCGAAATTGGAAAGCCCCGCATGATCTCCGAGCCGCCGGTTGAAGCGCTTGCGCTGCAAGCTGGCGAGGGGCTCGGGATAAGTCGTGCCATTGTTCTCGGGCAATGACAGCGGATCGAAGGGCGGGAGCTGGGTCTTGGTCATGGCTTGGGTCCTGCAGATGGGCTGACGAGAAGATAGCGCAGCCGGCGCCGGCAAAAACTGCTATATTGTCATGATGACAAGCCGTCGGGCCGGACATGGGCCGCGGCGCGGATAAGAAGGTCTGGCGAAATGGGAGCGCTGGCTTTTCTCGACGATGACACCCTGTTCGACGGGAATTGCGTGCGCTTTACCGGTGATGATTGCGGCGAGGCGGTCGTCTGCGGGGTGACGACGGCGGCGCTCAAATATAGCGATCCCGATCTTCCGCATCTGGGCCTCGTTCCGGCCGAGGCGTTTCTGGAGGCCTACCGGAAACGCATGATGCGCATCCACGACATCGCGCGCACCAAGTATCAGAACGAGGAATTCGAAGGCGACGGCCCCATCCGCATCATGGTGCACCGGCAGGATCTGGTGCCTTAGCGGACGTCCGCTCGATCAGGTCCCAGAGATTACCGTACAAATCCTCGAATACCGCGACTGTGCCATAGGCTTCGAGGCGCGGCGCCTCGCGGAAGTGGACACCCTGCTCCAGCATCGCCTGATGGTCGCGCGCGAAGTCATCCGTTTCGAGAAACAGGAAGACGCGGCCACCCGCCTGCTTGCCAATCGACGCAGCCTGTTCAGGCGTCGCGGCTCGCGCGAGAAGCAATCCGGCCTCGGAAGCACCAGGCGGCCGCACGATGACCCAACGCTTGCCATCACTGAGCGGCGCATCCTCGACGAGCCGGAAGCCGAGCCGCAAGGTGAACCACGCAATCGCCTCGTCATAATCGCGGACGAGGACGGTGAGCGCGGAGAGATGCTGGGTCACGCGCCGATCTATAATTGCGTTCGATTCGATAGGCACGATTTATTGACGTGAACGATAAATGACGTTACGTTATGACCAATCATGGACGGCGACACTTGAAGTTCTCAAAGTATTTCCAACTCGGAAAAGAACAGGCTGAACTGGATTTTGTTGATGTCAATCCGAGCGCTGACACCCGATTGTTTGTTGATCCCTACGCGATCTCTATTCGACGAGATATGTGGTCACAGGACTGTGGAGACTCTCTGCGCTCCTTCTTCCAAGAGGTCTTAGAAGCGCTCCGCAAATCAGACTCCTATCGCATCGCCACTTTGATGTCGCAACTCAGCGAGCCCCGGGAGACGTATCTTGGTATGTCGAGGGGCACACCGAAGGGCCGTGGCGTAGGTAGATTTCAAGCCACGCAAATCGCTTCAGCTCTAAGGTCGAGCCAAGCATTCCAGACCGGCTTACTCGCCGACTTGTCTGACGCAGAACTCTTTATAGAGGGAATTGGGCCAGACAAAATCTCAGACCTGACTACAAACGTAATCCGCGGCAATTTGATACGCTACACGCAAGAGCAATGCGAGTTGCACGGCATAACTAAGCTGCGAGAGGTAGCGGTTGGGCCTGTCTGGAATTCGACGCATACACGCTGGGAAGCCGGATATCGATCCGTACCAATCGTTCAAGGCAAGCCAGTGATATTGGTTCCCAAGTTCTCAGTCAGAAGTCGCCTGTGTTTGGACAGTCAGGAATTCTACAATCACCACATGATTGAATTTCTGCGTCAAGAGTACGAGTCCGCGGGACATTCTCTAGTCCACATTTTGAAGAACGGTACACGGCGGGTTTACAAGAAAGACGTCAAAGAACGTCACCCATTTGCCAAAGACCATCTTGCCGACTTTGCCCTCAAGCATCCAAAAGTGCTGGACCTTTATAAGAAGATAGCTGGTGCAAAGGGTGCCCTTGACTCGGAAGACATGGTCGACGGGTTCAAGGATCACGAGTTTGCAAAGGCACTGCGGACCGCCCTAAAGAACATTCCAGCGGGAATGAAATCTGCTGGCGAATATCACAGCTTCATGATCGGCGCGCTTACCTTTCTATTTTATCCCGACTTGATCGAGCCGGTGAAGGAAAAAGAAATCCACGAAGGCAGAAAACGCATTGATCTTGTGTATACAAACTCTGCATCAGAAGGTTTTTTTCACAGAGTTCTGGCCTGGCCATCTACACGTGCAATAAAAGTAATGATTGAATGCAAAAACTATTCTAAAGAAATGGGAAACCCGGAGCTCGATCAATTGACCGGAAGATTTGGGCATCAGCGCGGCTTTTTTGGAATCATAGTCTGCCGTGCCATCTCGAATCGAGCCAAGCTTATCCTCTCCTGCAAAGATGCCGCCAACGATACGAGAGGTTATATGCTCGCGCTAGATGACGAGGACATAGACAGAATGCTGGCCTTCGTTGAGAAGAGACAAAGGCCTGAGATATCGCGATACTTGTCGGCCAGACTAGACGCACTAAATATGTGACGTCAGTCTGCAGAGTAGGCTAGCAGGCTACACCCCCCTTCGCTGTTTCCCTCAGCCTGAAATGCTGGATCTTCCCCGTGCTCGTCTTCGGGATTTCCGAGAACACCACGGTGGGCGGCGCATCAGCCGCCTGACCGCCGCTCTTTCTGTTCGACGTAGGATCGCAGAACCGCATTGATGCGAGTCTGGTAACCCCTCCCCTGGCGGCGGAACCAGTCCAGCACATCGCGATCGAGTCTAAGCGTGAGCATGGCCTTGGATTCAGGAAGCACGATCGCCGCCTTGCTCCAGTCGACTTCCATGCCCTCTTCGTCGGGATCGCTCGCGACGGCCGCCTCGACCGCGCGCTTGCTCATCGAACTTGCGCGCCTCCAATCGCTGCGGTCGCCGCCCTTCGCGGCTATGCGCTCAAGCTCGGCTGCCGTATAGCGCTTTGTAAGCTTTCTCTTCGCCATTTCGCGATCTCCTGAAGGAGGCGGAAGTAATACCGAAAATCCATCCCTCCGTCATGGCCCCGCTGTACGACTTACATTTAGACGTCATGCCAGCGAAAGCTGGCATCCCCTGACGCGGTGCCGCTAGCGGAAATGGTTCAGGGGACCCCAGCTTTCGCTGGGGTGACGGAAATACGAGAACGAGACTGGATGGCAGGCTTCCTGGGGTCAAGCCCGAGGACAGGCAAGGCCTGCCGTGGAGGGTGTGAGGCAGGGATACCCCTCCCCGCGCTTGCGCGCGGCGGAGGGACCTACACCCCCTTCGCCGTTTCCCGCAGCTTGAACTTCTGGATCTTCCCCGTGCTTGTCTTCGGGATTTCCGAGAACACCACGTAGCGCGGCACCTTGTAGCCCGCGAGGCCCTTGCGGCACCAGGCGATGATCTCCTCCGCCGTGGCGGTCTGACCCGGCTTGAACTCGATAAAGGCGCAGGGCGTCTCGCCCCATTTATCGTCGGGCTTGGCGACAACGGCGGCGGCCGAGACCGCCGGATGCTTGTAGAGCACGTCCTCGACCTCGATCGATGAGATATTCTCGCCGCCCGAGATGATGATGTCCTTGGAGCGATCCTTGAGCTGGACGTAACCATCCGTGTGCTGAACGCCGAGATCGCCGGAATGGAACCAGCCGCCCTTGAAGGCCTCTGTCGTCGCCTTCGGGTTCTTCAGATAGCCCTTCATCACGACATTGCCGCGGAACATGACCTCGCCCATCGTCTCGCCGTCCCACGGCACCGGCGTCATCGTCTCGGGATCCATCACCTTAAGGCCGTCGAGCGCGTGATAGGCAACGCCCTGCCGCGCCTTCTTGGCGGCGCGCTCCGGCCCCGGAAGCGAGTCCCATTCGGACTCCCAGTCATTGACGGTCGCGGGGCCGTAGGTCTCGGTGAGGCCGTAGAGATGCGTGACGTTGAAACCGGCATCCGCCATCGCCGCGAGCACCGCTTCGGGCGGCGGTGCTGCGGCGGTGAAGAACTCGACCTTCTGGGTGAGCGCGCGCTTGTCGGCAGGTGCCGCGCCGAGGATCGTCGCCATGACGATCGGCGCGCCGCACAGATGCGTGACCTTGTGATCGGCAAGCGCGTCCCAGATCAGTTTCGGCCGCACCCAGCGCAAGGTGACATGCGTGCCGCCGACGACCGAGATCGACCACGGGAAGCACCAGCCATTGCAGTGGAACATCGGCAAGGTCCACAAGTATACGGCGTGCTTCGGCATGTAGCCGGTGAGGATATTGCCCTGCGCCAAGAGATAGGCGCCGCGATGGTGATAGACGACGCCCTTCGGGTTCCCGGTCGTGCCCGAAGTATAATTAAGCGAGATCGCATCCCATTCGTCATCGGGAAGCTTCCATTCGAATTCGGGATCGCCGGACGCGATGAAGCTTTCATAATCGATCTGCGAGAGCTTCTCGCCCGGAACCTCGAATTCGGGATCTTCATAATCGATGACGATGGGTTTGGAGAGTTTGGTGAGGGTGAGCGCTTCCTTGATCGTCTTGGAGAATTCCTTATCCGTGATCAGCACCTTCGCTTCGGCATGATCGAGCGAAAACGCGATGATCGCCGCATCGAGGCGGGTGTTGAGCGTGTTGAGGACGGCGCCCGCCATCGGCACGCCGTAATGGGCCTCGAGCATCGCCGGCGTATTGGCGAGCATCACCGAGACCGTCTCGCCCTTCTTGATGCCGGCCTTGGTCAAGGCGGAGGCTAAGCGGCGCGAACGGGCGTAGAAATCCTTGTATGAATAGCGCGTGCCGCCATGGATGATCGCGGTCCGCTCCGGATAGACCAGCGCCGAGCGGGCGAGGAAGGACAAGGGCGACAGGGCCACGTAATTGGCCGGGCATTTGTCGAGATCGGTGTCATAAGGAGACGGCATGCGGGCGGGTCCTCGGAGCCAGGAGATTCGCCGTCATAGTATATGCCGAGGAGATGCGGAAGCGTGTCACCCTCCCCCTTGTGGGGAGGGCCGGGGTGGGGGTCTGCGCGACCCATCCACCCCCCCACCCTTAATCCCTCCCCACGAGGGGGAGGGAAATGGCTAAGTCGTCGCCGCGACCGCTCCCGAGGGAACCGTCATTGTCTCGCGTTTGCGGCCGGGCGGCGCCTTGCGGGCGTCGAGGAAGCGGGCAACCGCGATCATCACCCCAAGCCCTGCCGCGATGATGAGCGTATCGACGACGAAACCGCCGCCCGTTTCAAAGCGCAGGATCGCACCGGTCATCGACAGCAGCGAACCGATGCAGAAAACCGGGAGCGAATGCCGCCCCATGGCGGTGAGCGGATTGGAGGACGGGATGCGCTTCATCCAGGTGCCGATGGGCGACATCATCACGACATAGGCGAGTGCCAACACATGGAAGAGCCTCGGGAAGGCGACATAGGTCTTGTCGAAATCCCACAAGGTCTTGGGGATCGGCAGATGCGGCTGGTAGCCCCACAGGGCAAACCACGTCCAGATGAAGGCGACGATGAGGTAGGCGACCGAGATCCAGAAGAGCCACGGATTATAGGCGAACACCCTGCCCTCGCGCGTGCGCTGGCCGAGGATGAAGCCGACGACGAAGAGAATCTGCCAGGCGAAGGGGTTGAAGAACCAGCCGCCCTCTTTCGGGAAATTCGGCATGTCGAAGACGAACCAGCCCGCGAAAAGATAAAGCGCGATGGAGCAGCCGAGCAGGAGGCTCAAGCTGCGCTTGGCGAGCCACATCATCACCGGCAGCATGGCGAGGATCACCATGTACATCGGCAGGATGTTGAAATAGCCGAGCTGATGGCCGAGCCCGATGATGCCGGGAAAGGCTTTGACCGGGTCCTCGAAGATCGACTTGATGTTCACATAGACGATGCTGTCGTCGAGATAGCCGGGATGGGCAAAGAGCACGGCGGCGACACAGAACAGCGCGATCGCCGCGACCGTCGTCACCACATGGCTCATATAGAGCACGCCCGAACGCTTCAGCGCCTTCAATGAGGAATCGAGCGTTTCGCCGCGCTCATAGCGCGCGAAATAGGCGTAAGCCGAGGCGAAGCCGGCCAGCAGCACGAAGATTTCAGCAGCATCCGAAAAGCCGAAATTGCGATGCGTCAGCTTCTCATAGACATTGCCAGGCACATGATTGATGAAGATCGATGCGAGCGCAAAACCGCGCAAGAAATCGACGCGATGATCGCGCCCCGTCTGCCCCATCGCATCGTCTCCTGAAAAATCCCCTGGCGGGCGATGTGCCGGGGCTCCGTGGCAGGAAAAAGGCAAACCCCTAAACGGGCTGCGCGAGCCGTTGTTCCCAGGCCCGGCAGAGGCGCAGTCCGTGATACCACCGGACGACCGGACCCATGACACACCACACGCCGAGCCCGATTAGGATGCCGGCATAGGCATCGACCGCATAATGCCAGGCAAGATGGATGGATCCGAAGAATATGATGGCCAGGTTGATCGAGAACAGGATGCCGAGCCAGCGATGCAGCCTGCACCCGACGAGAACGAAGATCATCGCCATCGCATTATGCATGGACGGAAATGCCGATATGCCGAGCGCGCGGAACTTTCCGGTATAGCCGTCCCACAGCATTTGCTGGGCATCGAGAGCCCAGATCGGCAGGCGCGAATTCACGCCATAGAGATAGGCCATTTGCGCCGCGTATGGATCGTCGGGGAGCTTGAGGAGTCCGTAGTAGCAGGGCCCGGCGGAGGAGAAATAGAGCGCCAGGATGCCGCCTCCGATCCACCAGGCGCCCATGTAGGTAAGGAAGAAGCGCGTGCGCAGCGCGGTGAAATCGGGCCTGAATCCGAACCAGAACCACAATCCGAAAAGTGCGAGGAACCAGAAATTGTAGCTGCAATTGATGGCGAACGTGACCCAGTCATAGCCGAGCACCGGCTGCAAGAGCCGCCACGGATCGACACCGAAATGCAGGCTGCGGTCGAAGGCGGCGAGCGCCTCGTCCCAGGCAAAGGGCTTGATGAGCGGTATCGCCGGTTTGAGTTCGAGCATCGCCTTGTTGAAGATCGTCATGGCGACGAGGATCGGCAGGCCGTTGGCGATGCGGCGCGGCGACTGGCAGAAGTCGCGGATATCCGCGATCAGCGCCTTGAACGGGCTGGGCGGCTTGATGATCAGCGCAAATTGCACAAGGCGAACGATGAACAGCGCAAAAAGCGCCGCCGGCAAGGTGATCGTGGCGGTCGAGAAGATGAGCAAATCAATGGGCACGGGCTGGGCGTTGACAAGCCCGCGCATGAACCAGGCATTGCTGGCAAGGAAAGCGAGCGGGAAGACGAAGAAGACCCACTGTGCCGCAAAGCTCTTGCCGATATCCGAGAAGAAGACCGCGAGCCCGATAGCGAGTCCGCCGCGTGTCTGCGGTGCTGCTATCGGCATGTGCTTTGTTGCTCCATGGCAAGCGCCAGACGCTGCGCCGGAGGCCTTGCTTCCCACCACGCGGCCAACGGCTTGGCGGCAAACCAAACGACCAAAGTCAGGGCCCACGCGAGATAGGCATCAACCGCGTAATGCCAGCCGAGATGCACCGAACCGATGAAAATCAAAAGCATATGGCCGATGGTGAGAGCGCGGATCACGCGTCCGAGGTGCCATGAGGCGAGAACGAACAGGAGGGCCGTGGCATTGTGCATGCTCGGCATCGCGGAGATGCCTTGGATCAAGCCGCCATGAACGTACCCATCCCACAATGCATTTTGCGTATCGACTGCCCAGATCGGAAAGACCTCGTTCACTCCGCGCAGATAGGACATCAAGGGAGCATAGGGATCGGGCGATAGGCCGAGACGCGAGAAATAGCATGGGCCTGCCGAGGAAAAGACGATCGCCAACAGGCTGCCACCGAACATCCAGATGAGGAGAAAGGAAAGGAAGGCCCGGGTGCGATTGACGCCGGGCTTCTCCTGCCAGGCAAACCAAGCCCAGAAAATCCACATCGCAAAAAACCACAGATTGTAGTTGAGGTTGATCAGGAATGTGATTGGCGCGTAGCCGATCAGCGGCTGCAGCCATTCCCAGGGTCGCGTACCGAAATGAATTATGCGGTCGAGTTCATCGAAGGTCGGATCCCAGGAGTACGGGACAAAGGCCGGAATCCGCCCCTTCAAATCGGTAAAAAAGGCAATGAAGGGTTGGAGGATGAAGAGCAGCGGCAGGCCCAGAGCCCATCGGCTATCCTTGAAGAAGAAGGCCTTCACGCGTCGCAGCAATGTCGGGATGGGATGCTTGGGCCGCTCATAGCGCACCATGCGGTAGAATTCGATGATGATGACCGAGAGCAGGATGACCGGCATCGCGACCGCAGCGGTCGCGAAAAAAATGTCCAATGCGCTCCGACCGGGCGACACCCCCACATATGAATATGCCACGAGTACGATCAGCGCATAAAGAACCACGAGAACAAGAAACGGCGTATGGGCAAGCAGACTCGCGGCGAACAGGCGCGTCTGCGTCTGGCGCGCGCTGAATGGCCGTTCCAGCCCCGAATCGGTGATATGGCTCATCTTATCCCACGCCGCCGGCAATGGCGTCGGCCGCACGCTCGCAGGCGGACCTTGCAAAGCCGTTAAGGGAAATAGCGGCTGTTTAACCGCGTGCGGCATTAGGGCCTGCTTAACCATAAGCCCGCCGATTGCGCCGGGCGCAGGCTTTGGCCTAAATCTACCGCCCCAAGGAGCAAAGACTCCGCCGGCGCCGAATGGGAGGGCGTGTGAGCACTTATCGCCAGGTTTATGACGGCTGGAAGGCCGACCCGGAAGGCTTCTGGGCGAAGGCTGCCGCCGAGATTGATTGGATCAAGCCCTGGGACAAAGTGTTCGACCGCGTCGGCGGCCTTGACCGCTGGTTTGTCGGTGCCGAATGCAACACCTGCTGGAATGCCGTCGATCGCCATGTGAAGGCCGGCCGCGGCCAGCAGGCCGCCGTCATATATGACAGCGCTATTACCGGCGCCAAGACAAGCTTGACCTTCGCGCAACTGCAGGAGGAAGTGTCAATACTCGGCGCCGCGCTGCAGAAGCGCGGCGTCGGTAAGGGCGATCGGGTCATTCTCTATATGCCGATGATCCCCGAAGCGGTGATCGGCATGCTCGCCTGTGCACGCATCGGCGCGATCCACTCGGTCGTCTTTGGCGGCTTCGCGCCGCATGAGCTTGCAACCCGCATCGACGATGCCAAGCCCAAAGTCATTCTTTCCGCCTCCTGCGGCCTGGAGCCCGGGCGCGTCATTGCCTACAAGCCCCTGCTCGACAAGGCGATCGAGCTCTCAAGCCATAAGCCCGCTGCTTGCATCATCAAGCAGCGGCCCCAGGCGAAGGCCGAACTGGGATCGCGCGATCATGACTGGAATACGCTTGTCGAGGCCGCGCGCAAGGTGGGCGAGCGCGCCGATTGCGTCTCGGTGAAGGCCACCGACCCGCTCTATATCCTTTATACTTCGGGAACCACCGGCCAGCCCAAGGGCGTGGTGCGCGACAATGGCGGCCACATGGTCGCGCTCAAGTGGTCGATGGGCAATATCTATGGCGTGAAGCCTGGTGAAGTCTATTGGGCGGCTTCCGATGTCGGCTGGGTCGTCGGTCATTCCTATATCGTCTATGCGCCCCTCCTCCATGGCTGCACGACGGTCCTGTTCGAGGGAAAGCCTGTTGGGACGCCCGATGCCGGCACTTTCTGGCGCGTCGTCCAAGATCACAAGGTGGCTGCACTCTTTACCGCGCCGACCGCATTTCGCGCGATCAAGAAGGAAGATCCCGAAGGCACTTTCATCGCCAGGCATGACATATCGAGCATGCGCACGCTGTTCCTTGCCGGCGAGCGTGCCGATCCCGATACAGTGAAATGGGCTGAACAGAAGCTCAAGGTGCCAGTCGTCGATCACTGGTGGCAGACGGAAACAGCATGGTCGATCGCCGCCAATCCAGTCGGTCTCGGCATGCTTCCCGTAAAATATGGTTCGCCGACCGTGCCCATGCCGGGCTACGAGATCCATGTGCTTGACGAAGGTGGCCATGAGGTCGAGCGCGGCAAACTCGGCGCGATCTGCGTGAAATTGCCTTTACCGCCCTCGTGCCTTCCAACCTTGTGGAACGCCGATGAGCGCTTTCGCAAGAGCTATCTCGAACACTTTCCGGGCTACTACGAGACGGCCGATGCAGGCTTCGTCGATGAAGACGGCTATGTCTACATCATGGCCCGCACCGACGACATCATCAACGTCGCCGGTCATCGACTTTCGACGGGCGGCATGGAAGAAGTACTTGCCTCCCATCCCAATGTCGCCGAATGCGCGGTGCTCGGCATTGCCGATGAGATCAAGGGCCAGATTCCCATTGGCTTCGTGGTGCTGAAGGCAGGTGTTACGCGCAACACCGCAGACATCGAGGCTGAGTGCCGCCAGGCAATCCGCGATCAAATTGGTGCGGTCGCCTCGCTGAAGGCGGCCATGGTCGTGCCAAGGCTGCCGAAAACGCGTTCCGGTAAAATCCTCCGCGGAACCATGCGCAAGATCGCCGATGGCGACGAGTGGAAGATGCCGGCGACGATCGACGATCCGGCGATCCTCGAGGAAATCACCGCAGCGCTCAAATCCAAGGGCATTGTGCAATAGGCTCCTGATCCGGTTAAGATAGCTCCGCAGAAAGCCTGAGGGTGCGATGGCGACAGATTTTACCGGCAAGATTGCGGTCATCACGGGTGCCGGTCGTGGCCTGGGGGCGGCCTTTTCGGTCGTGCTCGCCGACCTCGGCGCAGAAGTCATCATGGCGGGGCGCAATCCCGAGAATCTCGCGGTGGCGGCCGAGTCAATCCGCCTGCGCACCGGCAAGCGGCCTCAGACACTGCCGCTCGACCTTTCCGATCCCGGCCTCGTCACACGCACCGCAAAGAAGATGCGCGATGAGATGGCGAAGCTCGACATTCTCATCAACAATGGCGCGCAGTGGCTGCCGGGGTCGATGACCGAGCACGATGCCCACGACATCGTAACAACGATCAACTCGGCGATCACCGGCACATTGCTTTTCACTCGCGGCTTGATCCCGCCGCTCGAACGTTCCGGCGCAGGCGATATTCTGAACATCGTGTCCGTTTCCGGCCTGCCCAACGTGCCGATGCAAGGCGCATCGGTGGCGTTTGTCGCGGCGAAGCATGGCCAGGCCGGCATGACGGATGCCTTGCGCGAGGAACTTGCCGATCGCCCGGTGCGGGTCAGCGCTATTTACCCGCCCAATCTCGAGGACATATCGCCGCTCGACCCAACCGCGTGGCTCGCTCCGCGCCCGCCTAATTCTCTTGCCACTAATCGCGATGTCATCGAGGCCTCGATCTTTGCGCTGACGCGCCCGCGCCACGTCACGCTGTCGACGATCGTCATCGATCCCGACCATGGCGGGATGCACACGCGATAGAGGGAGATGGGCACGGCACTTCCCAAGCTCACCGTCTGGTACAACACGAAGTGCCCGGTCTGCGATGCCGGTATCAATTGGCAGAAAAACCGCCTCGTGCAGGCAGTCAAGGCCGGTGAGATCGAGTTTCGCGATATCAATATCGAACCCGACGCGCTTTCGTCCTTCGGAGCCACGATTGAGGACATAAGGCGCCGGCTCTATGGGCTGGACTCCGGGGGGCGCCTCTTCATCGGCGCCAATTGCGCGATCGAAATCTGGCGGCGCACCCCGGGTGATCGTTGGCTCGCCAGCCTGTTAGGCCTTCCGGTCATGGGCCAGCTATCCGGCTTTGCGTATGACCGCTTTGCCTCCCTGCTCTATGCCTGGAACAGGCGAAAGGGCCGTTGGTAGCAGCATAAAGTCTCGACGATGATCGGGATGGCAGCCATGCCGCCGAATGGTGGCTCGCCCGGAAGACTCCGGCTATCGCTGGCGGCCCGATTGCAACCTGGTTGTTTCATGACGCCTTCCGCAACGCCATCGCAGGCCCGCTGGGCCGTTGCGGTTATCTTCTTCCTGCACGGCCTGGTTTGGGGCTCGTGGGTCCCGCACATCCCCCTCGCCAAGGAGCGGCTCGATGTCGGCACCGGCGTATTCGGCCTGGCGTTGCTCGCCATGGCCGGCGGCGCAATGATCGCCATGCCGATTGCCGGGGCCTTGATCAACCGGTTCGGCAGCGCGCCGATGACCGTCGTATCGACGATCTTCTTCAGTGTAGCCCTCATTTTGCCGGCGGTCGCTCCAACACTTCCGCTCTTCATTCTCGCCGCCATGGCCTATGGCGCAACGATCGGCAGCATGGATGTGTCCATGAATGCCCACGGGCTCGCCGTCGAACACGCCATGAAGTCACCGGTCATGTCCTTCTTTCACGGGACCTTCAGCATTGGCGGCATGGCCGGTGCCCTCGTCGGCGCTGCCTTGCTGATCTATCTGCCGCCGCTCACCCATGTCGCGCTTGCTTCGGTCGTCGGCCTTCTCGGCATCACTTGGGCGGGACGCCGCCTGCTTCCCGCTTCGGTCGACAAGGGCCTTTCGGGCGAAGGCTTCGCTTGGCCGACACGTGCCACGATCTGGCTCGGCCTTCTCTGCTTCCTGACATTGATGGCCGAGGGATCGGTGATCGACTGGGCGGCAATCATGTTGCGCCAGCGCTTCACAATCGAGGCCAATACCGCCGCCTTGGGATATGGACTCTTTTCTGCAGGCATGGCCTTCTCGCGCTTCACCGGCGACTGGCTGCGGCTGAAGTTCGGTGCGGTTTCTCTCATCCGGACCAGCGCGCTCCTGACTGCACTCGGCATGGCCGGTGCAATCAGCGTTGCCGAACCCGCATTCGCAATCGCCGCCTTTGCGATCGCCGGGATCGGGCTCGGTAATATCGCGCCGGTGCTCTTTGCGGGCGGTGGCAGGCTCGAACCGGACGCCCCGGGGCGCGGCATCGCCGCGGTGACCACGCTCGGCTATACCGGATTTCTCGCCGGTCCGCCCTTGATCGGCTTCACGGCCGAGCTCACGGGGCTCCCTTGGGCGCTTGGATTGACAGTCATCGCCGCGCTGATCATTGCTGTGGCGGCCCGGGCGGTCCGCGCCGCCGATACTTACTGAGGATAGGATGAAGCTGAAGGACAAGGTTACGATTATCACGGGCGCCGCACGCGGCATCGGGCTTGCTTGCGCCGAGCGCTTCCATGCCGAAGGCGCGAAGCTCATTCTCGCCGACATTGATGATGAAGCGGGTAAGATAGCGGCGGCGCGCTTTGCGGGCGCTGTCTACCGCCATTGCGATGTGGGTTCGGGTGCCGAGGTGAATGCACTGGTTTCCGACGTGGTCGCTGAGACCGGTCGCATCGACGTACTCGTCAACAATGCCGGCATTGTTTTCGGGGCCGATTTTCTCGACATCGCCGAAGCCGATTTCGACCGGGTGTTGCGGGTCAATCTGAAAGGTGCCTTCCTGATGGCGCAAGCCTGCGCGCGTCAGATGGTGGCGCAAGTGAAGAAGGGCGGAAAGCCCGGCGCCATCGTCAACATGTCTTCCGTCAATGCGGTGCTGGCGATCGCGACGCAGGTGCCCTATTCGATTTCGAAAGGCGGCGTCTCGCAATTGACCAAGGTTGCCGCATTGGGCCTCGCGCCGTACGGCATTCGCGTCAATGCCATCGGCCCCGGCTCGATCGCCACCGAAATGCTTGCCGCCGTCGTCTCCGATTCCGCCGCCCGCAATCGCGTCATGTCGCGCACTCCGCTCGGCCGGTTCGGCGAGCCGTCGGAAATCGCCGCCATCGCGGCATTCCTGGCGTCCGATGATTCAAGCTACATCACCGGCCAGACGCTCTATGCCGACGGCGGCCGCTTGCCGCTCAATTATACGGTGCCCGTCGCTTCATGATCAGACCGATCGCTGCAGCCGACATGGCGGAGATCACCCGCCTCAGGACCTCGGTGAAGGAAAATCACCTGAGCGTCGAGGAGATGGCCGAACGCGGTATCACGCCGGCGGGAATCCTGGCCGATCTCGACTCTGGCGAACTTGGCGGCTGGCTGGACGAAGAGAATGGCGAAATACGCGGCTTTTCGATGGCCGATCACCGCGACGGGCAGATCTTTGCGCTTTTCACCAAACCCGGCTGCGAAGGCCGCGGCGTCGGGACGCGGCTGCTCGAAGTCGCCGTGCAATGGCTCGCCGAGCGCGGTCACGACGAAGCCTGGCTTTCGACAGATGCAAATTCGATTGCCGCACGCTTCTATGCCAATCGCGGCTGGCGGCGCGGCGAGATGAAAGATCATGAAGACGTCTATTTGCACCTGAGCTTGCGGTGACGAGGTTATGATGTCGAACCAGTTCCCTGCCCTGTTCCAGCCTCTGCAATTGCGCCACAAGACCTTGCGCAACCGCATCGTCTTCGGCTCGCACACTGCCAACATGTCGGATATGGGTCTGCCCGGCGAGCGCCATCGCGGCTATTACGAAGAACGCGCCCGCGGCGGCGCCGCAATGATCGTCGTCGAGCCGGTGCCGGTGCATCGCACGGCCGTGCTCACGCGCGGCAATTTCCGCCATTCGACCGATGAGATCATTCCGCATTTCCGCAAGATCACCGATGCCGTCCACGCGCATGGCACGGTCATCTGCCATCAGCTCTATCATGTCGGCCAGCACGGCGATTTCGACAATTCCTACGAGCCGAGCTGGTCGCCCTCGGGCCTTCCCTCCTTCCACGACTCCGATGGCAGCCACGCCATGACCGAAGCCGAGATCGAGGAGATCATCGAGAGCTTCGTTCAGGCGGCGCGGCGGGCAAAAGAATCGGGCTTCGACGGGATTGAAATTTTCGCTGCCTATAATGCGATCGTCGACCAGTTCTGGACGCCCTTCAACAATCGCCGCACCGACAAATGGGGCGGAACTTCGCTCGAGAACCGCACGCGGTTTTCCGCCGAGATCATGCGTCGCATCCGCAAGATGGCCGGCGATGATTTCATCATTGGCCTCGCCATCAATCTTCAGCCCGAGATCGAGGTCTCGCCCTCGATCGAAATGATGCAGGAGATCATCGCCTGGCACGATGAACGCAATCTCATGGACTACGTGACCTGCGGCACGGGCAGTTACTTCTCGCACCAGGCATTGATCCCCTCCGTCTTCTTTGCCGACAAGCTTGGCGCGCCCTATGCGGAAGCGTTGAAGCAGGTCGTCAAGCACGCCAAGGTCCAGTGCGAGAGCCATGTGCGCACGCCCGAAAATGCCAATTACGTCGTGGCTTCGGGCCAGGCCGACATGGTGTCGATTGTGCGCGGCCAGATCGCCGACCCGCACCTTGCCAACAAGGCGAAGGAAGGCCGGCCCGAGGATATCCGCCCGTGTCTCTCCTGCAACCAGATGTGCTGGGGCCGGCGCTATCGCGACTATTGGATCTCCTGCCTGATCAACCCTTCGGCGGGCCGTGAATTCGAATGGGGCGGCGACCGCTTCACGCCGGCGGCTCGGCCGAAGAAAGTACTTGTTGTCGGCGGCGGCGTTGCCGGGCTTGAAGCGGCGCGCGTTGCCGCCGAGCGCGGCCATCACGTGACACTTGCCGAAGCCTCGGACAAGCTCGGCGGGCAATTCCGTCTTGCAGGTTTGCAGCCGCGCCGCCAGCAGATCATAGACTATCTCGACTGGTTCGAACGGCAATTGACCAAGCTCCAGGTCAAGATCCTCTACAACACGCTGCTCGAGCCCGATGACATTAAGGCCTTCGGTGCCGATGAGGTGGTCATTGCGACCGGCTCGCAACCGGATGGCGCCGGGTTCCAGCGCGCCCTGCCCGAGCACGACCGCCTGCCCGGCATCGATCGCGGCAATGTTTGGGCCGTCGAGGATGTGCTGAACCGCTCGGCGCGCCTCGGCAAGCGCGTCATCCTTCTGGATGAGACGGCGAACTGGAAAGGCGCCGGCACCGCCATCCATCTTGCCGAGAACGGCCACGACGTCGTGGTCGTAACTCCGGCACCGACGGTCATGTATGAAATGGCGCGCACCAATGCCGATGTTATGGCACGCCAGCGCCTGCGGCAGCTTGGGGCGCGGCTCATCTCCGATGCCGGTATCCGCGAATGGCATGGCAATGCCGCGACGGTCTTCACCTTTGGCGGGCCCGACGAGCGCATCGAAGCGGATTCGCTCGTGCTCGCGACCACCAATGTTTCCGACACCGCCGTCTCGGACGGCCTGCAGGAGGCTGATCTACCGCATCACGCCATTGGCGACAGCGTCGCAGCGCGCACCGCCGTCATGGCGATCTATGAAGGCCGCAAGCTCGGCATGGGATTGTGAGGCAGTAAGGGTGAAGCCACCTCACCCTTGACCATGTCGGTTCCGGCCCATAGGCCTGCCAAAAATGACACTGGAACCTTAATCTATGAACCCGTTCACCTTAAGCCGCGTGCCCGAAATACTATTCGGCGCCGGTCGCCTCGCCGATACGCCCGCCAAGCTCGAAACCGTGGGCGGCTCGAAGACGACGGCCTTGATCGTCGCAGATCCCGCCATGGCTGCTCTTGGCATTACCGCACGGCTTACCGCGGCCTTGACCGCCGCTGGCCACAGCTACGCGATCTATGACAGCTTCAAGGGCGAGCCCAAATCGACCGACATCGACGCCGCTGCCGCGCTTGCGCTTAAAGCCGGCGCCACGGCTGTCATCGGCCTGGGCGGCGGCTCGGCTCTGGATACGGCGAAACTCGCTGCCGCTTGCGCGGTATCTGGGGAACCCGTGGAAACCTACCAGTTGGCTGCAGTGCCGCTGCCCAAGATCCGCCTGCCGATCATCGCGATTCCCACAACCGCTGGGACCGGCGCGGAAGTGACGCGCGTTGCGGTCTTCTCCAATGCTCAGAAGATCAAGGTCTGGGCCTGGGGCGAGGAGATCAAGCCCGACATCGCCATCCTCGATCCCGAACTGACCGTCGCCGTGCCGCCACACATTACCGCCGCGACCGGCCTCGATGCCCTCGTTCACGCCATCGAAGCCTCGACCAACAAGCACCGCAATGACGGCAATGATCTCTATTGCCATCGCGCCATCAGCCTCATCACCGCCAATCTCGAAACGGCCATCCGCGAGCCGAACAATCTCGAAGCCCGCGGCGCACTTCTGCTCGGCTCCTGCTATGCCGGCATCGGCATCGACAATTGCGGTACCGCACTCGCGCACAACATTTCGCATGCCATGGCCGATCTCGCGCCCATCATGCATGGCCGCGCCACCGGCCTTGCCATGCTCGCGACGATCGATTGGGTGGCAGAAGGCAATCCTTCCGCCTTTGCCCGGGTCGCGGCCGCGATGGGCAGCAAAGCCGACAAGGACGCAGCGGTCGAAGCCTATCAGCGCCTGGTGCGCGCCAGCGGCATCAAGATCTCGCTCGATGGCGATGGCTTCGAATTGAACCGGCCGGAAAAGCTCGCCGAACGCATGGCGGCCGCCGCCAATGCCCCGATGCGCAAATCGACATCGCGCATGCCGAACGACAGCGAATTGCTGATCCTCGCCCAGCGTGTCTACGCCCTGCAATAGGCTGCCCTCGTGAAGATCACCGATATCGAGATCAGTACGCACCGCATCGATCTCGATCCGCCATTCAACGCAAGCTGGGACACCAGGCCGCGCCGAAGTTTCGCCGCGACCATCACGCGCGTCCACACCAATGAAGGCATCACCGGCATCGCCTCCGGTGACGAGATGCTCGGCTTCGAGCGTTTCAAAGATCTCTTCATCGGCCATGATCCGCGTGACATAGAGCGTCATGCGAGGATCATCGACAATCTCTCGTTTCACTATTCACGCTACTGGCCGCTTGATCTGGCGCTCTGGGATCTGATCGGAAAGGCCGCCCATCAGCCGGTCTGGCGTCTGCTGGGCGCATCGTCCGGTAAAGTCGCGCTCTATGCATCCTCGGGCACGTTGCGCGATACCGCTGCAATGGCGGATATCGCGCAACGCTTTCGTGCCGAAGGCTTCAAAGGCATGAAAATCCGCTTTCATCGCGGCAATTGGCGCGACGACATCAAGGCTCTGGAAGCGGTGAGGACGGCGGTCAACGACAAGCTCGATCTGATGGTCGATTGCAATCAGGGCTGGCGCATGATTTGGGACATCGAGGAGTCATGGAAGCTCAAGGATGCGGTGTTAGTCGCTCGCGAACTCGAACGCCTCGGGGTATATTGGATGGAAGAGCCCCTGTGGCGCGGCGACTGGAAGGGTCTCAAGGCCTTACGGGACTCAACGGATGTCCGCATCGCCGTTGGCGAGATGAACCGCGAACTCTACGAATTCGCCCACATGATCGAACAACGCTGCATCGATATACTCCAGCCCGATGCGGCGCTGACCGGCGGCATCACCGGCCTGCGCTGTATCGCAGCCCAGTGCCGCGAGGCGGGTCTGCTCTTCACGCCGCACACCTGGACCAACGGCGTCGGCCTCATTGCCAATCTTCATCTCTCGGCTGCCTGCTGCAACGCGCCCTTCGTCGAATTTCCTTACGACCCGCCGGAGTGGACGCCGGCCCGGCGCGACTTCATGATGGTGAGGCCACGCGACGCGAGCAACGGCATGATCGAGCTTGGCGACGCGCCGGGACTTGGCATTGAGTATGATGAGAGGCGCCTGGCGGAGACGAGGATTGGATGACGGCAGTTGAGAAGGCCCTTCGCCATCTGATCGATGAGATCGATGCCTACCTCGCCCGCCTCGACGGGGCCGCGCAGGGTATCGCAGACGTCCGCCGCGGCATCGCGGCCAAAGGGCCGTTCCAGGCGATGGAAGGTCGCCCACCGATCTGCGGTTTCCTGGGCGAGGCAATCGAACTTGCCAGCTCTCAGGGAAACGGTGCCCTAGCCGATGCGATCGTACACGCCAATCCTCATCTCCCGTGGGTCACCTATGATTCCTATCCGCGCGAACTGATCGGTGCGCGCTTTCCCAAGGCCCACGCCTTCGTCAGTCTGATTGGAAAGGGCGCGCCATTTGACGGCGAGGATTATGATCTCGGACTGTTTCTGATCGAACCGCGCACGCTCTATCGCGATCATCGCCATCTAGCACCCGAACTCTATGCGCCGATCACCGGCCCGCATCGCTGGCGTTTCGGCATCGATGACCCGTGGAAGGAATTGCCATCGAACATACCGGTGTGGAACGAGCCCGAGCGTGTTCACGCTACTCTCGTCGGAGAACAGCCGTTCCTTGCGATCTTTGGCTGGACACGCGATGTGACTTCGCCAGCAAGCGTCGTTCCGGCTCCCGATTGGTCCGCGATCGAGGCTGGCCTTTGAGCGAGGAGACAATTGCGGGCGTTGCCTGGTTGATTTCAGCGATCACCCGCGATCTGACAGCGATTGGTGGCGAAGGCGTGTCGATCGCACTGTCGCGGCTCGCCGAACAGGACATTTCGGCTTCCGCATTTCAAGAACCTGAGCCGTGCACATTGCCAGCCTGCGCCTGGCTCGCAGAGACGATCGCCGCGACGATGCTGATATCGCCGTCAGTCTCGGCCGCCTTGGCCGAGATCGCCCCGCATCTGCGCTGGAAGCAGAATTCCAATTACTCCGATGAACAGCTTGGCGAAGGCTACATGGCTTCTTACGCCTATAGCGAATTCATCGGGCCCGACGGCTTTTATAGCGGCGATGATTTTCTGATGGGGCTTCTGCTGCTCGGTCCCGATCGCTACTACAAGGATCACGCACACCCCGCACCCGAACTCTATTGGGCTCTAACCGGCCCTTCCCTCTGGCGGCGCGCTCCGGATGACTTTGAAACGCGCCCTGCCGGGAGTGCGATTTGGCATGCGCCGAAAGTGATTCACGCCACGCGCACCACGGACCAGCCTTTGCTCGCCATGTGGATATGGACTGAGGACACCGCCTATCCGGCCCGGCTCGTCGACGCATGAGTTTTCTGCGCACGACCCTGATTACGGCAGCATTGATATATTTGGCCTTGCTGGTCGTGATCTATCTGCTGCAGCGCCATCTCCTGTACCATCCGAGCCACGTGCAAGTGTCACCCGAAGACGTTGGTCTCGCCGGTGTCGAGGTTGTAAACCTCGCCACGCAGCCGGACGAGAAGCTCATCGCGTGGTATGCACCGGCCCAAGCCGGCAAGCCGACCATTCTGTTCTTTCACGGCAATGCCGGCGACATCTCTGGCCGTGCCGAGCGCTTCGCCTACTACCAGCGCGCCGGCTATGGGGTGATGTTTCTCTCCTACCGCGGCTATGGCACGAGCACTGGCAGTCCGAGCGAAGCCGGACTCATCAGCGATGCCAATGCTGCCTATGACTGGCTCGTCCAACATGATGTCCCGGCATCGAAAATCGTATTGGTCGGCGAGTCGCTCGGGACCGGCGTCTCAATGCAGCTCGCCGCACATAAGCCGGTCGCGGCGATCGCGCTCGAAGCGCCCTTCACATCGACCGCCGATGTCGCGCGCCTGAGTTACTGGTGGCTTCCGGTCGGACTCCTGATGAAGGACCAGTTCAAATCCATCGACTATGTGAAGGACATCCGTGTGCCGCTATTGGTCATGCACGGCACCGACGATCGCCTGATCCCGCTGCAGATGGGCGAGCGGCTCTTTGCAGCCGCCAATGAGCCCAAGGAATTCGTCGCCATCGCCAATGGCACGCATGGTTCGATCTTTTCCGAACCGGCCTGGCAGCACGAGATCGAATTCTTCAATCGCCACCTCGGCTCATGAAAAAGCCTCCGCGGATGATCCGCGGAGGCTCGTAGCTTTAGAGCGATGCTTGCGGCTTATGCCGGCTCGATTGCCATCGTTTCGCCGAAGATGTAAAGCGTCGGATGGATCTGGAAGCCCTTCACGCGCTTGTCATAGCCGGCATAGACCGAACGCCACAGTGGCTGCGTGATCGGCCCGTCCTCCTGCATGATCTTCTCAAGTTCGCCGATGATCTCGCGCCGCTTGTCGACATCGAGCGTACCTTCGGCCTTGCTCAAGAGTTCATCGAACTGCTTGTTGGAATAGGCCGATTCGTTCCACGGCACGCCGGTGCGATAGGCGAGCGCCAGCACCATGAAGCCCAAAGGACGATGCGTCCATTCGGTGAAGCCGAATGGCACCTTGTCCCAGACTTCCCAGAACTTGTTGGACGGCAGCACGTTGATCTTGGCGCGGATGCCTGCGGCCTTCCACTGTTCGGCCATCGCTTCGACAGCAGCCTGCTCCCATGACGGATCGGGCTTGCAGTTGATCTCGACGTCGATGCCATCCGGGAAACCGGCGTCAGCGAGGATCTTCTTCGCTTCGTCCGGCTTGTATCCCATGACGGGAAGCTGTGCATAGTCAGGATGCACTTTGCAGACATGGTGATGCTCGGCCGGATCGCCCACGCCCTTGTGCGCGATCTGCAAGCACTTCTCCGGATCGGTGGCGAGGCGCATCGCCTTGCGCACCGCCGGGTTGTCGAAGGGCTTCTGGTCGAGACGCATGCGCGCCACGGCCGTCTGCGCCGTCACGGCTTCATGGATGTTGATGTGATCCATGGCCTTGTAGATATCGAACTGCTCGATATTGCCCTGGTAGATTCCGTCAACCTGCTTTGAGGCAAGTGCGGCGGCCACCGCCGAAGGATTGTCGCCAAGGTCGATGAAATGCAGTTCGTCGACGAAGCCCGGCTTGTCCGCGATGCGCTTGAGCACCGCCTTGCGGCCGACTTCAAGTTCAACGAGATCGAATGAGCCAGTACCATTCGAACCAACGTCAAACACACCGTTCTCGGCCGGATCGAGCATCAGGAAGGGATAGTGGAAGAAGTGCTCGGGAACCGCGACCTGGGCTTCCTTGAGGTTCAGCACCAGGGTCTTGGGATCCTTAACCTCGATGGCGTTGGCATCCCACAACTCGGTGGTCATTACCGCGTTGCCCTTGTCGTCCTTCGTGCCGGTGTCGACATCCTTGAGCATATAGCCCTTCATCAGGCCGACGACGGAAGAGCCGACCTTCGGATCGAGGCAATGCTTGATGTTCCAGGCCGCATGCTCGGCGGTGAACGGTCCACCCTTGCGCCAGGTGGTATCCGCCATCGTGAAAGTCCAGGTCTTGAGATCCTCAGACGCTTCCCACTTCGCGCAAAGATCCGGACGCGTGATGTTGTCCGAGCCGGTGCGGGTGATGTAGCCGCAAACCTGGCGCACGACGTTCGAGTCATAGACCCACGAGAAAGTGTGCGGGTTTTCAAGTTTGGGAACGCGTTGGGCGATCTTGATCGTGCCGCCCTTCGGCATGTCGTCCGCGCGCGCCGGTGGCGCGAAAGGCTGACCGCTGATCTTGCCTGCCCACATATAGGCGGCGCCCGCCGACATGCCGAGCAGTGTCGAATAGCGCACGAACTCGCGCCGATCGATCTTCTTGTCCGCAAGCTGTTGCTTGAGTTTGGGAATCCAGATGTGTTCTTTATCAGACATTGAGTGACTTCCTCCCGGAGGTTCTGGGGGCCGTCTGTGGCCCGAAACCGCATCGTCCCGCAAATGAATTTCTGGTCATCTACGAGCTGGAAACAAGCCTATCACCGCCGCGTCGCGCGGTTCAATGGTGAATCAGATTGACCGGTCAAGTCAGGGGTAATCTGGCGGCGGGACGAAGCCCGCATAGTCACGCTCCAGCAGCTCGGCAAAGCGCAATGAGGTCAAATCCTCATATTGCGGCGCAACAATCTGGACACCGGACGGCAATCCTTGCGGTGTGAGCCCGATTGGCGCCACCGTCGCGGGCAGATAGAAGCACCCGGAATAGCCGGCCCAGAACAATTGATCGGTCGTCGGCACCGGCTTGCCATTGACGGCAATCGTCCGCTCATAGCGCTCGCCCACCTGATCATGCGGAAAGGCCGCCGAGGCGGCGGCCGGGCACAGCAAGACATCCCAGTCGTGGAAGAATGCATCCCACGCGAGCCGCATCTGGTGGCGCCGCTCGTTATAGGCAAGCCAGCTGCGATGCGGGATCGTATAGGCCCGCAGCATTTGCGCGAGATAGCTCGTATCGTCAGGTCCCATCGCTTCGACCTTCGCGGCATTGACGGCGAATTCCTCATCGCTTTGCCGGCGGCTCGTCGCAGCCCGCAGCAAGGCGATATAGACATCCATCGCCTCGCGCGTCGAAAAATCGGGCCGGGCCGTAAAGGACAATTTCTTCACCCGCGGCTCCAAGAATGTCGCGAGCTTGGCGATCAGATCTTGCACCGGTTGGTCGACCTCGCTCACCGGATCGCTGAGCATCACCGCAACGCGAAAATCCTTGAGGTCCTTGTGACGCGAGGCCGGCAGCTTCAGCGTCAATGCCCGCGCTTCCAGACCCTCGCTGCCCGCCATCAGTTTCAGCATCGCGGTGAGATCGCGGGCACTGCGCGCCAGCGGCCCCCCGACCGAGATATCGGTCGCACTCACCACGCCGGGAAGGCGCTGGCCCTCGAGCGGCACGATTCCGAACGTCGGCTTGTGACCATAGACGCCGCAATAATGCGCTGGATTGCGGATCGATGCGCCAATGTCGGAACCGATCTCAAGGGCGCTCATGCCGGTCGCAAGGGCCGCGGCCGATCCACCCGATGAGCCACCCGGCGCCCGCTTCAGATCCCAGGGATTGTTTGTCGTGCCATAGATCTCGTTGAAGCTCTGCCAATCGGCGAGCATCAACGGAACATTGGTCTTGCCATAGAGCACCGCGCCAGTATCGGTGATGCGCTTCACCGCCACCGCGTCCTTACTCGCGATATTGGCGCGCAGTCTGGCCACGCCCCAGGTCGATGGCGTGCCGGTCCAGTCGAAGGACTCTTTGATCGTCATCGGCACGCCGTCGAAGACGCCGCGCGGCTCGCCGCGCTTGAGCCGGCGATCGGCGGCGGCAGCCGCCTTCTCCGCCCGCGCGAAGTCGCTGACGATGACCGCATTGATCGCTGGATTATAGTTCTCGACGCGCGCGCGGCTGAGCTTCAGCAGTTCCCGCGCGCTGATCTTGCGCTGTCTGAGCAGTCGCGCCTGATCCAGAGCCGAGAGGTAATAGACAGCGCGCATCGGCAATCTCAATGGACGGTGATGACCTTGCCAGTGAGCCCGCCTTCGACGCTCTTCGCATAAGCCAAGCCTACGCGCGCGGAAGAAACGGGATGATGGCCGGGGAAGAAACCTTCATACTTCTTCGCCGACTCCTCGAGCAGTCCGGGGCTTACCGCATTGATACGCAAACCCCGCGGCAGGTCGATCGCCGCCGCCATGACGAAAGCATCGATCGCACCGTTGACCGCTGCAGCATTGACGCCCTGACGGATCGGATCGCGATCGAGCACACCGCTCGTCAGCGTAAAGGAACCGCCATCGGCGAGGTGCTTCAGACCCTCGAGCACGAGATTGACCTGCCCCATGAGCTTGTCATTGACCCCGCTCATGAACTGCGCAGGCGTCATCGTCTCAAGCGGGCCGAAATAGGTATGCCCGGTGCAGGAAACGATCGCGTCAAGCTTGCCTGCCTTGGCGAACATCGCCGTCACGGATTCCGGCTTCATCAGATCGGCGGTGAAGTCGCCCTTCGAACGTCCGACTGTCAGGATCGTGTGCCGCTTGCCGAGTTCGGCCGCGGCAGCGGCACCGACCGTACCATGCGCGCCGGCGATCAGGATCCGCATTATTGCGCCCCGTCGGTCTTGAGCGTCTTGAGCTTGGCAAAAACCGAATCTGGATCAAAGGCCGGTTCTTTTTCCCTCGCGCTTTCGCGCTCCGGCTGAGGCTGAGGCTGCGCCTCGGGCTTTGCATGAATGACTTCGCTGGCCGGCACGAGCGTCACCGGCGGCTCGCTCGTTATCACGCGCCCGGACTTGCGCGCCGCCTTCTGGACGGCGAGGTCGAGATCGAGCTGCGTACACAATCCCAATGAAACCGGATCGACCGGCTTGATGTTCGCGGAGTTCCAATGCGTGCGATCACGGATCGCTTCGATCGTCGACTTCGTCGTGCCGACAAGCTTCATGAGCTGGGCATCGGTCATTTCCGGATGATACCGCAGCAGCCAGGCAATGGCGTCCGGCCGGTCGCCGCGTCGCGAGACCGGCGTGTAGCGCGGGCCCTTGGAGGGTGCGGCCGGAACGACCACGGTCGAAACGGAGAGTTTGAGCCGGTATTCCGGGTCGGCTTCGCCCTTGGCGATCTCCTCGCGCGTCAACTGCCCGGCCGTGACCGGATCGAGGCCCTTGATGCCGAGCGCGACATCGCCGTCGGCAATGCCCTTCACCTCGAGTTCGTGCAATTTGCACAGATCGGCGATCTGCTTGAAGGTAAGGGCGGTGTTCTCGACCAGCCAGACCGCGGTGGCCTTTGGCATGAGCGGTGCGTTGGACATTAATTTTCTCCTAGGGAACCGGCTTGAAGGCTCCGTCAAACAGGCATGAAGTGGGGATCGGCGCTATATAAGTCGGCTCCCTTTGCGATGCAACGCGCTTATGCGGCAATCAGAACAATCTTGCCCACATGGGCACTGGTTTCCATCAGCGCATGGGCCTGCCCCGCATCGGCAAGCGGGAAAGTCTTGAAAATCTGAGGCTTGATCTTGCCCTGGGCGATCAGCGGCCAAACCTTTTCCTCAAGCGACCGCGCGATCTGGGCTTTTTCGGCAACGCTGCGCGGCCTGAGCGTGGAACCCGTCAGCGTCAGCCGCTTGAGCATCATCGGCAGGAAGTCGACCTCCGCCTTGGAGCCCCTGAGGAAGGCGATGCTGACAATCCGCCCGTGCGTCGCCGCCACTGCCAAGTTACGGGGGATATAATCGCCTCCCACCATGTCGAGGATGACATCGGCGCCCTTCCCGTCAGTCGCGTCCTTGACGGCCTTGACGAAATCCTCCTTGCGGTAATCGATCGCCAGCGTAGCTCCCAGCGCGACACAGGCGGCGCATTTCTCAGCCGACCCGGCGGTCGCAAAAACCCGCGCGCCGAAGGCATTGCCAAGCATGATGGCGGTCGTGCCGATGCCGCTCGATCCGCCATGCACAAGAAAGGTCTCACCGGCCTTGAGGCCGGCGCGGTCGAAGACATTGGTCCAGACCGTGAAGAAGGTTTCTGGCAATCCCGCCGCCTCGACCATGGTCAGACCGGCCGGCACCGCCAGCGCATTGTCCTCGGCTGCGACACAATACTCGGCATAGCCGCCACCCGGCACCAGCGCGCAAACCTTGTCGCCGACCCGATAGCGCTTCACGCCGGGGCCGGCCGAAACGACCTCTCCAGCGATCTCGAGGCCGGGTGTCGCCGGCGCGCCAGGCGGCGGCGGATAGCCGCCCTGCCGCTGCAGGACGTCCGGACGGTTAACCCCGGCTGCCGCGACCTTGACCAGTATCTCGCCGGCTTGAGGCTCGGGTCGTGCCAGCGAAACCGGCTTCAGCACCTCCGGACCGCCCGGCGTGGTGATGGCAATTGCGGTCATCTGCGACATGGCTGCGCTCTTTCCTTGTTAACTTTTGACCCGCAGGGCCGCCTTCGGCACAGTGAGCCAATAGATCGGAGCACCTGTCATGGACCTCGAAGACGCCCGCCCAGTTAAGAAACCCGACATCGTCATCGGCGAATCCCTCGATCTGCTCTCGCTTGCCGAATTGGAACACCGAATCACCATTTTGGAATCCGAAATCGTCCGCATACGCGACACCATCACCCGCAAAAGCGCCGGAAAGGCCGCTGCGGATGCTATTTTTCGACGCTAACCAGTTCTTTGGCTTAAGCGGAGGTAACGTTAACTATTTGGTAAGGGATTCGGTTGTATTTTCATTATTGTAATCCAGTCACCTGGATTCTCCGAGTGGCTCCTGTCCACTCTGTTTGACGCCTCCCTGTTATAACTTCAGAGCCGCGCTTGCCGCGGCTCTTTTTTTCGTCTGGCACCACATTTGCTGGCAATACCCAAGGGCCAAAGCTGCGGCAGTGCTTGACCGGAAATGAGCCAGGTTTCATGATCGTGACGGGGACTGACGCATTTAAATCAATTTGCGGCAGAGGGTGGGCTTAGATGGCAAGCAGCGTTTCAAAGACCAGGGAACCGGTAGATTTCCTGGCGCGCTTCACGGCTTCCGAACAATTCGAGAAGGTTTTTAGGGAAGGCATGGGTCTCGTCGAGGAGACCGCCAATTATCTCGATGGTCCGGGCCGCAAGGATGCCCGCCGCCTCGATCGCAATGGCGCCATCGCCTATGCCACCGAAAGCATGCGCCTGACGACCCGATTGATGCAGCTTGCCTCGTGGTTGCTCCTGCAACGCGCGATCAGCGCCGGCGAACTCAGCCCGGAAGATGCGCGCAAGGAAAAGCACCGGATCAGCCTCGCCGATATTGGCGCCGGCCACCCCTTGGCCGGTTCCGATCAACTGCCCGAGAGCCTGATGCAACTGGTCGAGCGCTCTCTCCACTTGCACCAGCGCATCCTCAAGCTCGATGCGATGCTCGCCGTCAAGGCGAAAGCCGGCGCGCAATCGGAAAGCCCCTTAACCGAGCAGCTTGACCGCCTCGCCAGGGCCTACAAGGCAGGATAAGTTCCGGCCGAACGGAACTGGCATTGCCCAGGCAATCATGGTGATCTGCGTCCGCGATGCTCACAGCTATCGGGCGATTCTCGGCTGTCTTGTTCTTGCTATGCGCTTGCACGAGCGCATGCCTTGCCATGACCGACGCGGAATGGGAGCGGCGCAATGCCGGATCATCGCGACTGCCGGTACGCGCTGATCATTACGCCGAGGACGTCTGCCGCATTATCGCGCGTGAGGCGCACCGGCGTACCCTGCCCCCCGATTTCTTGGCGCGCTTGATCTGGCGCGAAAGCCTCTTTGAACCCGATGCAGTGAGTCCCAAGGGCGCACAAGGCATTGCGCAATTCATGCCGGGTACGGCGCGCGAGCGCGGTCTGGCCGATCCTTTGGTGCCGCATGAAGCCTTGCAGGCTTCAGCGCACCTTTTGTCGGATCTGCGCGACCGCTTCGGCAATCTCGGGCTTGCCGCGGCCGCCTACAATGCCGGGCCTGGCGCGGTTACCAACTGGCGGGCCGGCAATTCGGAATTGCCTTTCGAGACGCAGGACTATGTCGTCTTCGTTACCGGCAGGCCTGCCGCCGACTGGGAGGAGAGCACGGCCGACCACGCAGTTCCGGCGATCGGACCGGCCAATGATTTTCTGGGTTCCTGCCGAAAATTGGTCCAGCGCCAGTTGAATCCCGAGCCGGCAGTGGCCCGCGGCACGTGGAAAAAATGGGGCGTGGTCGTCGCCGGCCATCGTTCTGAAACGCAGGCGCTCAAGTCTTTTGCGCGCGCACAAAACCGCTTCCCGTCGCTGCTTGGCGGCAAGGATCCCTTCGTGATGAAGAAGCGCAATCCGGCGATGGGCCGCAGCCGCATCGCACTCGTCATGATCGGCGCCGACAATCGCGCGGATGCCGAGAAATTCTGCGCGCAATTGCGCGCGTTGGGCGGTGCATGCCTCGTCCGGCGAAACTAAGGCCGGCGTCGACTACTTGTTCAGGAAGCCGAACTTCTGCTTGAACTTGCTGACGCGGCCGGCGCGGTCGACGAGCGTCTGGTTGCCACCGGTCCAGGCCGGATGCGACTTCGGATCGATGTCGAGCGAAAGCGTATCGCCGGGCTTGCCCCAGGTCGAACGGGTCTGGAACTTGGTTCCGTCGGTCATCACCACGTTGATGACGTGGTAGCCGGGATGAATCTCTTTCTTCATGGCGTAAACTCGTCTGGGCGCAGGGCTTGCCCCGCGCGGGCATGTCATGTTGTGCGGTTCAGGCGCGCGTCTATACAGGAAGCCCTCAAGACCTGCAAGCATCGGCCAAAATCATGAATTTCTCGCCGCAAGGCACTGAAAAAGAAGTGAAATCCCAGGCTCGTAAGGATCGGCTCAAACCTCTTCTTAGGCTCTTGCCGTTCCTCCTGGCCTATCCCCGGCATCTGGCCCTGGCGACGATCGCCCTGATCGTTGCCGCCGGCGCCACCCTCGTCATCCCGATCGCCGTCCGCCGCGTCATCGATCATGGCTTCGATATGGGGGCTGGCGGTCTGGTCGATCGCTACTTCATCGCCATGCTGGCCGTGGTGCTGGTCCTGGCACTCGCCTCTGCGGTCCGGTTCTATCTCGTGACGTGGCTGGGCGAGCGCATCGTCGCCGATGTCCGCACAAGGGTCTTTGCCCATCTCCTCGATCTGAGCCCCGCCTTTTACGAGCGTTCGCGCTCGGGCGAAGTGATCTCGCGCCTCACCGCCGATACGACCCTTGTCAAGACCGCATTCTCGACCTCCGCTTCCATCGCCTTGCGCAATGCCGCGATGTTCATCGGCGCAATGGTCATGATGGTGGCGACCAGCGCCAAGCTCTCGGGACTGGTCCTGCTTGCCATTCCGCTGATCGTGCTGCCGCTCGTCATTTTCGGCCGCCGGGTGCGCAGCCTGTCGCGCTCGGCCCAGGACACGCTTGCCGACAATGCCGCCTTCGCACAGGAGCGCCTCACCGCTGTGACGGCGGTTCAGTCCTTCGTTCAGGAGGATTTCACGCGCGCTGAATTCAACGCTTCAAGCGAGCGGGCCTTCAACTCGGCGGCGCGCCGCACCATGGCGCGCGCCTTCCTCACCGCTGCGATCATTGCCCTCTCACTTGGCTCGGTCGTCATGGTGCTGTGGTACGGCGCCCAGGAAGTCATCGACGGCCGCATGAGCCCAGGCTCGCTCGGCCAGTTCGTTCTCTATGCCGTGCTGGCGGCAAGTTCGCTCGGCGAGCTGTCGCAAGTGTGGGGGGAAGTCCAGGCTGCAGCCGGTGCTGCCGAGCGGCTCTCCGAACTTCTCGACGAGAAGCCGGCGATTACCGCACCCGCTTCGCCCCTGAAGCTCCCTGAACCGCCAAAAGGCCGCGTCGCTTTCGACCAGGTCAGCTTTCGCTACCCGACGCGCCGGGACATTCAGGCACTGCATGATCTCACCTTCTCGGTGGAACCCGGGGAGACATTGGCCATCGTCGGCCCATCGGGAGCGGGCAAGACGACGATCTTCGCCCTCCTCCAGCGCTTCTACGATCCCGACCAGGGCAGCGTTACGTTTGACGGCATCGATATCGCCAAGGCCGATCCGCATGCGTTGCGCGACCGCATGGCGATCGTGCCGCAGGAGACCGTGATCTTTTCAGGCAGCGTGCTCGATAACATCCGCTTCGGGCGGCCGGCCGCCGATCATGAGGCCATCATGGCGGCGGCCCGCGCCGCCCATGTCGATGAATTCGCCGACCGCCTGCCCCAAGGCTACGATACCGAAGTCGGCGAGCGCGGTGTCACATTGTCGGGCGGACAGCGCCAACGAATAGCCCTCGCCCGGGCAATCCTGCGTGATGCCCCGGTACTGTTATTGGACGAAGCCACCAGCGCGCTCGATGCAACAAGCGAGGCCTATGTGCAGGAGGCGCTGGCGCGACTGACCGCAAAGCGCACGACCCTCGTCATCGCCCATCGCCTGGCAACCGTGCGCAATGCCGGCCGCATCCTGGTGCTCGATGGCGGGCATTGCGTGGCGATCGGCGCGCATGATGATTTGATCGCCAACAATCCGCTCTATGGCGAACTGGCCCGTCTGCAATTCGTCGACGCCGCCTGACTTACTCAGGCCTCGCCCTGAGGAGCATCGCGCAACGATGCCTCGCGGTTCGAGGGCGGCTACGCCGCCACCTCACCGTGAGGATTCAAGAGTCCCCTCATGCTGAGGAGCCCGTGTAGCGGGCCTCGAAGCACGCAGGCGCCTCACCATGAGGTTGATCAGCGCTCGGTGAGCTTCAATTCGATGCGGCGGTTGCGTGTCTTTGTTTCCTCGCTCTCGCCGATTTCGATGGGCTGGAACTCGCCGAAGCCCGCAGCAACCAGATGGCGCGGCGAGACACCTTGAGCGATCAGATATTTTACCACCGCAATGGCGCGTGCTGCCGACAACTCCCAGTTGGATTTAAAGGCCGAGGATTGGATCGGATCGGCATCGGTGTGCCCGTCGACCCGCAAGACCCACGCGATATCGGTGGGTATCTCGGCTTCCAAGCTTCTCAATGCCTCGGCGAGCTTGTCCATTTCCTTCATGCCCGCCGGATTGAGATCGGCGGAGCCCTTGGAGAACAGCACTTCCGACTGGAAGACAAAGCGGTCGCCCACGACGAGAATATCGGAGCGCTGGCTCAGGATTTTGCGCAAGCGTCCGAAGAATTCGGAGCGGTAGCGTGACAATTCCTGCACCCGCTGGGCGAGTGCCGAATTGAGCCGGCGGCCAAGATCGACAATCTGCGCCTGATCGGCCTTGGTCCGCGTCTCGGCATCGCTCAAAAGCCCGTTGAGCGTTGCGATCTGCCGGCGCAAGGCGGCGATCTGTTGGTTGAGAAGCTCGACCTTGGCCAGCGCCTCGGACGAAATCTGCTTTTCCTTGTCGAGCTGTGTCGTGAGACCTGTTATGGCGCTGCCCGCATTCGAGCCCTTCGCCGCCTCGTCTGTGAGGAGCGCCTGAAGCTGCGTATTCTTGGACTTCTCATCCGTGAACTCGTCGTTGAGCGCAGCGAACGTTGCCTCGAGTTCGGCTTTGGCGGACTGCTCAAGCGCCAAGAGGTCGGTCAGTTCCGCAATTTGCGCCCGCAATTTGCTCAACGCGGAATCCTGGCCCGAGATCTGCCGCGCCAGCAGGAACTGCGCGATCATGAATACGGACAAGAGGAAGGTGATGACCAGCAGGAGCTGCGCCATCGCATCGACGAAACCGGGCCAGTAATAATTGTCTTCGGCGCGCCGGCGCCTGCTCAAGGCCATGGCCATCGGATGTTACTCCTCGTCTTCAACCGCAAGGCGTGGAGCGTTGGGACGCGCTGACGTCGCCCCCTGCCCTGAGCTGCGGAGAATAAGGCGATGCAATTCGCTCTGCTGCGCCTGCTGGGTTTGCGCCCATTGCCGGACGATCTTCTGTTCCTCGCGCATCTGGTTCACGAGATTGGCGACGGCCCCGGCCAGGCGGTCGAGCGAATCCGAATCGGACGAGCCGCCGGTTTGGGCCGCAGCCGGCTCCGAACCCAGGGCCTCGTCGAGCGTCTTGTTGATCCGTTCGATCCCCTTCTGCAGTCCCTGGAGATCGAGCCTCAGATAATGCGGCACCGAAAGCTGGCTCTCGCCCGCTTCGATATCGGTGATCGTCGAAAGCCAGTCCTCGAGGTCGGTGTAGAAGCGGTTTTGCGCCTGGCTCGCTTGCAGATCGAGAAAGCCGAGGATAAGCGAACCGGAAAGGCCGAAGAGCGAGGACGAGAAGGAGAGGCCCATGCCGGCGAGCGGCCGCTCCAATCCGGATTTGAGACTCTCGAACACGGTGCCCGATTCGGTAGAGGTGACATCGAGCGCCTTGATCGCATCGCCGATCGATGAGACGGTTTCGAGAAGGCCCCAGAAGGTGCCGAGCAGGCCCAGAAAGATCAAAAGCCCGACCAGGTAGCGCGAGATATCGCGGGCCTCGTCGAGGCGCGAGGCGAGCGAGTCGAGCATCGAGCGCATCGACATGGTGCTGAGCACGGTTCGACCTTGCCGGTCGCGCAAGAGGGCCGCCATCGGCGCCAACAAGCGCGGCGTATAGGGCACATCGAGACTTGGATCGGCAATGCGGAAGTGATTGACCCAATTGATCTCGGGCCACAACCGCCACACCATGCGGAAGCTATAGAGAATGCCGAGCAGCAAAACTCCGATGATCAGCCCGTTGAGGCCGACATTCGCCTGGAAAGCGCGCTGAATATTGGGAAACAGTACCGCGGCAATGATGCCCACGATCAATGTGAACACCATCATCCGCACCAGATAGACCTTGGGCAGGTCCAGAACCGTCTTGTCCGTGGTGTCCACCATTATCCGTTCGCCGCTCGTCCACGCGAGGCGAGCAATGGCGGCAAATGTAGACGATTGCGTGGCGCGTTTACAGCGTGATGTGGCGCAGGCCTCCTCGATGTCCGCGGTTCAAGGTAGCTGTGGACGCACCAGCATTCGGGGATTGTCATGCTGCGCCCCAAATGACTAAACTTTCCCTAGGGAAAAGGCGACGATGGGGCGGCGGAGCGCGATATTGGCGATCGCGGCGGGGCTTTGTTTTGGCCCGGTCTCTTGTCTCTGTCGCGCCGAGGAACCGCAATCTGCCACCAAGGCCGATCGCTGCAGCGCCTGGACCGGACTGACGGCCGGGCCGAACTACGTTTATGGCTATGTCGGCGCGGGAATGTTTGTCATCGGCGACGCCGATATCGGAGGCGTGGTCGCCCGGCTCGGAATGGGCGGTGGCGGCTATCGCACGGCCGGCGGTAATCCGCATGACGTCGTCCAGTATGACGCCAATCTGATGCTCGGGTACCGCACCGACTCCGACGGCGCCGTGCTCGGCATCTACGCCGGTGGCGACTTTAGCAGACACGACAACAAGGACCCCGGCGCAAACCCGCGCGGCACCGAATGGGGTATCAAAGGTCTGGTTGAAGCCTATGCGCCGCTTGGCGGCGCTTTCTACCTTGCCGGCTACGGCACCTATTCGACCGCCTTCGAAACCTTTTCCGCGGACGTGAAGCTCGCATACCGTCTCTCCGAGACCGTTGCCCTTGGCCCCGAAGCGGGCGCGGTGGGCTCCGCCGGCTTCGCGCAAGGCCGCGCCGGATTGATGGCTGCCTGGAAACTCAAAGACTATGCCGAACTTTCCGGTGCCGCGGGTGCCGGCTGGGATCTCGACGATGCCGATATGGGCTTTTACGGCCTGATCAACCTCTATGCCGAGTTCTGAGCAGATGGAATTTGCCGTGTCAGATCTTCCTCGATGCGGCGCAGTTCCGCGAGCGCCTCGGGGATGTTGCGTTTGTCGGCGATGTTGACGGACACATGCCGCCCAGTGCGCGTCACCGCCGCGGCACTGTCCTGTGCAATCAGTCCATTGAGCAGGTAATACTTCACCGGCCGGACAAATCCTTTCGGCGTGATCTCGCCCATCGGCGTGGCATCGACATTGTCGCGGATCAGAAGCCAGGTCGATTCGGCAATCAGGATGGTGTCGGCCTCGGCGGTTGCCTGCAAACGCGCCGCGAGATTAACCGGACTGCCAAGCACGGTATAATCCAGGCGATGATCGGAGCCGAAATTGCCAACCGTACAATAGCCCGTCGTGATGCCCATGCGCACGCGCAATGGCTTGGAGATGCCATTCTCCTGCCAGACCTTTTCTAGCTCCAGCACCCGTTCGCGCATGCGCAGGGCCATGCGTGCGCAGCGCAATGCGTCACTGCGATCGCCCTCGGTCTCGGGATCGCCGAAGAAAACGAGGATCGCATCGCCGATGAATTTGTCGATCGTTCCGCCATGCTCGATGGCGATGTTCGACATCTCGCGCAGATAGGTGTTGATGAAGAACGACAGGCGCTCGGGCTCCATGCCGTCGCTGATATCGGTGAAGCCTTCGATATCGGAGAAGAAGATGGTGAGATTCTTGCGCGCCAGGGCACCCGGGGCATCCCCCTTGGCCGAGAAGATCGAGCTATAGATTTGCGGCGAGAGATACTTGGCGAGCCGGTTCGCAACGCTTTCGAGCTTGTTGGTGCGCTCCGCCACCAAACGGTCCAGCGTCTCGGTCCGCGTCTGCACCTCGCTTGCCATGCGCGTGAAGGTGCGGGCCAACTCGCCAAGTTCGTCCTTCCGCTTCCGCACGCCTGCAAGGCTTTCGGGATCGAAATGCTGTTCCTCGAAGGCATTCGCCGCGTCGGTAATGCGCACCACCGGCACCGTGATCTGCGGCGCCACATAGAGCCAGCTGATCAGCAAGGCGCCGAGAATGGCGATACCATTCAGCATCAACAGGAGTTTGCCGCCGAGATCGATGGCGCGGTTGGACGCCGACACGGCATCCATGGTGCGCGCCTCGACGCCGGCCACCAGCCTGTCGACATCCGCGGTCAATCGCGCGGCGATGGCGCGCGCCTGGTCCGCCAGAGTCTTCGCCGATTGTACCTCGGTCAGAAACTCCCGGCGTGGGATAAAGATGCCGGCCTCGCCGTCGCCGAGACTGATCAGACCATCGGCGACGAGACGCAAGGCGTCCGCCTCTTCGCCGGTCGCAACGCCAAGCGCCGTCTGAAAGCGATCCGCGGCAGCATCAAATCGCTCGCGCAAAGGCGAGATCAGATTGACGTCCGGCGTATTGGCGGCTTCGGCGAGAAGTCCGCCGATCAGATTGCCCTCGATGCCGAGCTGGGCGATCGCCGCATAGTCGAGCAACGCATCCTGCGACAGCCTTTGGCCTTCCGCGACCGGCGTCACATCTTCGAGCGTGCGATACCCCGTCACGAGATACAACGTCGCATCGTCGAGCAATGGCTTCAGCTTCTCGATCAACCGGCGATGCAACTCGACCGCGCGATTGCGGCGTTCGGTAAGCTGTAGCCCGATCGCAAGCTGCCTGCCGACCGATTGATCGAGCTGATCAAGCACGCCTGCGAGTTGCCCCGTTGCCTTGCGAATTTTTTCGATCAGTTCATGGGGAATGCCACGATCGGTAGCGCCGGATATCTGGCCTTCGAGATCGGTAATGAGTTCGGCGATAATCTTCTGCTGGCCGCGCAGCGCGTCCATGAGGCGACTCTGTTCGTCTTCGCTTGTCGCCGAGACGAGCGCCGGCATCGTCGCCGCGATCAATGCGCTTTGCTGCGCGAGCCTGAGCGAATCCGTGATCGAAGGGATGTGCTCGCGCGTGATGCGTCGCTGCAACTGCCCGAGTTCGACGAAGGAAATCCACGCTACGACGCTGGCCGCCAAAGTGAAGGCGATCGCGCCGGCGATTGCGATATAGAGTTTGGTCGAAAGACCAAGCAATGGCCTGCGGCGTCGGTTCGGCGGGCCTGAGTCATCCGGGCTCATTGTGACAACCGCTCGGCGGGCACGATGTCGCCGTCCTTGATGACCGTCAAGAACACTTCGTCGGAACCGCTATTGTCGCCCGTGCCGTAGGTGAGCTTGAAGCCGCCGATGTCGAAAGTACCGGTGTCGACGAGCGCCTTCAGGAAGCTTTCTCGGGTCGGATTCTCGCCAGCCTTCCTGAGAACTTCGGCAGTCAGGCGCCCGGCGATGTAACCTTCAAGCGAGCCAAAGGACGGCTTCGCGGTCGCATCATTGGCAACAAGCGCCTGGCGATACTCGCCGAGCAGCGGGATCGAGTCGCCGCGCGGAAACGGCACGACCTGACTGATGTAAACGCCATTGCCGACCGGCCCGAGCGCAGCCGCCAGCGCCGCGCTTCCGACGAAGGACACATTGAAAATCGGCACGGCGAGGCCAAGCTTGCGCGCCCACTGCGTGAAGACTGAACTTGGAAGATAGGCGCCGACAATGACGATGGCTTGCGGGTTTGCGCGCCTGAGGCCGAGCAAGGCCGACTTCACCGCAGTGGTGTTGCGCATATAGGCTTCCGCCCCGGCGAGTTCGAGACCGCGCCGCTCGAGCGCCTGCTTCACGCCAGCGAGCCCGTTTCGGCCATAGGAATCGTCCTGGAAGAGCACGCCGACGCGCGAAAGACCGAGTTCTCCCACGATGCGCTCGACGATGGCTTCGGTCTCTTCGGAGTAGGAAGCCCGGATGTTCACCACATTGCTCAGCGCCGGATCGCGCAGGAAATCCGCACCTGTATAAGGCGCAATAAAGGGAACTCCATCAGCCGCCGCGATTGGCTCGCTCGCCGCCGAGGTCGGCGTGCCGACCGCACCGATCAGGGCGAAGACATGGTCGTCACTGATCAGTTTCAGGGTATTGGCGATCGCCTGCTCGGGTTCGTAGCGATCGTCATAGGAACGCAATTCGAGGCGCCGGTCATGGACGCCGCCTGCCCTGTTCACTTCCTCGAAGGCGGCGAGGATCCCGCGTCGCATTTCCGAGCCCAGTCGTGCGGCGGGGCCGCCAAGTGCTGCCGATTGGCCGAAGAGAATCTGATCGACGAGAACCCCGGGCGACTGCGCATTGGCAATGCTCGCCGACAGCCACAGCAGGACCGCGACCGAACCGACACGCCAAATGTTCATCGCAAGTTTCACGACAAACCGCCAGAATCCCAACCGGGCGCTCTATTACCCGAAAAACCAGGAGCCGCACAAATTAAGCGGCATTCATGTACACGGCCGCCGGCAATGACGCGTTAACGGACAAAGGCAAAGGAAACGTGGAACTGCGTAGTTAGCGGAGCAATAACCGGATAGCGAAAAACTGGGGGCATGACCGCTTCACCCCGGCCCGGTCTCAGCTTGACCAGTGTAGATGTCTTTCCCTCTCCCCTTGCGGGAGAGGGCGACGAGGGCCGAAGGCCCGAGGGGGTAACGTGCTGCGTGCCCGGCGATTGCGAGGTGGCCGAGCCCCCTCATCCGGCGCTGTGCGCCACCTTCTCCCGTAAGGGGAGAAGGGCAAGCCGTCGGTGGATATTTGATCCGTACACGAACCGTCATGCCAGGGAAAGCTGAGCTCTCCCTGCCCTTGTGGGGAGGGATCAAGGGTAGAGGTCGCGCCGAGTTGACTGGACTAACCCCCACCCGAAATTTGCTCCACAAATTTCGACCTCCCCGCAATGGGGACGTTGAAGGCGCGCGATGGCTGGTGGGCAATGGCGACCCTCATGGTGAGGAGCCCGCGCAGCGGGCATCGAACCATGGCCATCCTTCGAGGCCCGCCTTTCGGCGGGCACCTCAGGATGAGGGTTGAGTGAACTGTTGGATGGTTGTGTGCTTACGACGTGTCGTCGAGGGGCGGCATGACATTGCGGGCGAGCCAGTCGCATTCTTTGAGGATCGCGTCGATCTCATGCTTCGGCCGCTCGCGGAAGCCTGGCGGTTTGCCGGGGCGCAACGGGCTCCAGCGCCCGGGCCGGCGCTCCTCGATGGGCTTTGCCTGCCAGCGTGCCAGACGCATCGCCTGGTGCGGGATGTCTTCGAGCGCAGCTATGGCGGCCAGGATCCGGCGGATCAGTTTCGTCGCATCGACCATGCCGTCGTCGGCTTCATCCTCGGCAACAGGTGCCGGTGCTGGTGACGGTGCCTGGCGGTAGACGAGATAGAGGGGAAGGCGGGGATTGCCGCCGATGTCGACGATCTGGAGGCGTGGTTCTGGCCGCCGGCGGGTGATGGGTTTGCGATAGCCCGGTTCGTACCGATTGGGCGGATCGAACAGGCCGAATGACGGCCGGCGCTTGCCCCTGATTCTGACTGGGGTTTCGGCTTTGGCTTCTTCCTGGGGCTGGGCTTTGTCCTCGCTGGAGATTTCTGGCTTCGCCTGCACCGGACGTTTGGCCGGCGGCTCCAGTACAATATTGCGGGCCGCAACGAAGATCAGCCGCCGCACGGCTGATTCCGCCTTGCGCAGTTTGCCGGCCACCAGGAGGTAGAGAGACTTCGACACCCGCGCGACGGTCTCACCCTCACCGAGCCCGAACTCGGCGAGCAGGTCCTTGACCTGCCCCAGCAGCGGCACCCTGTTGTGTTCGACGGCCAAATCCCAGTCCATGCAGGTCACATAGAACGTATATGGAACTTCGTCAATACAAAATGCGGGACCTCTCGATTTTATATTCGTGCCTTTCCTTTCCGTCTTCCCGGCGAAAGCCGGGACCCATGTTTCACCGTGACCACCCGCCAACAGCCTTCACACTGATGGTTGGGTCCCGGCTTTCGCCGGGATGACGATAGTTGGGGCGTGTTAAGCCAGGCCATTGGGGGAATAGGAAGACGGCATTCCAAATCTGTCATCCCCAGACTTGTTCCGGGGATCCATTGTGCCGAACCTCCGCTCTCTTAGTTACTGGAGAAATGGATCGCCGGGAGAAGCCCGGCACCCACTAAATGGGCGCGCCGATCAGGTCATATTCCTCGGCCTCGATGATCCTTGCACGGATCATGTCGCCGGGCTTCAAGGATGTCTCGCCGGGAAGGAACACATTGCCGTCGATCTCGGGTGCGTCCCAGGGCGAGCGGCCGATGGCTTCCTCATTCTCCATGTCGATTTCATCGATCAGGACGTCGATCTCGCGGCCGACCTTGGCGGCGAATATTTCCGCGCTGACCTGTTGCTGCACCTGCATGAGTCGATGCCAACGCTCTTCCTTGATCTCATCGGGAACGTGCGCGGCGAGAGCATTCGAGGTTGCTCCAGCAACGGGTTCGTATTTGAAGCAGCCGACGCGCTCGAGGCGGGCTTCCTTCAGCCAATCGAGGAGGTAGGTGAAGTCTTCTTCGGTTTCGCCCGGGAAGCCGACGATGAAACTCGAGCGGATGGCGAGATCGGGGCAGATCTTACGCCATGACGCGATGCGATCGAGCACCTTCTCCTGGTTGGCGGGACGGCGCATCGCTTTGAGCACACGCGGGGAAGCATGCTGGAAGGGGATATCGAGATAGGGAAGTATCTTTCCCTCCGCCATCAACGGGAAGATATCGTCGACATGCGGGTAGGGGTAGACATAGTGGAGCCGGACCCAAGCATCGAAGCTGCCAAGCTCGCGGACGAGATCGAAGAACTTGGCGCGCACTTCGCGGCCACGATACTTGCTCGCCGTATATTTGAGATCGAGGCCATAGGCGCTGGTATCCTGCGAGATGACCAGCAATTCCTTGACGCCGGATTTGACGAGACGCTCGGCTTCGTAGAGCACCGAGGCGGCCGGGCGGCTGGCGAGATCGCCACGCAGGCTCGGTATGATGCAGAAGGAGCAGCGATTGTTGCAGCCCTCGGAAATCTTCAAGTAAGCGTAATGCCGCGGGGTGAGGCGCAAGCCTTGCGGCGGGACGAGATCGAGCTTGGGATCGTGAACCGGCGGCACCGCCGCGTGGACGGCATTGACGACGGCTTCATATTGCTGCGGGCCGGTGACCGCGAGGACGTCCGGGTAGGCATCGGTGATCTGCTTGGCCTCGGCGCCCATGCAGCCCGTCACGATGACGCGGCCATTCTCCTTCATCGCCTCCCCGATCGCCGAGAGCGACTCGGCTTTGGCTGAATCGAGGAAGCCGCAGGTATTGACGATTACGACGTCGGCGCCGTCATAATCTTGCGAGAAGGTGTAGCCCTCGGCGCGGAGCTGCGACAGGATCCGCTCGGAATCGACGAGCGCCTTCGGGCAGCCGAGGCTGACAAGGCCCACTTTGGGCACGAGTTTGGATTTAGGCAGCAGTTCGTTCATGGATGCGCGGTGTTTAGAGGAGAGGGCCGTGCTTGGCAAACTTGCCTAAACCAGGGTGTCTTCGCGCCACTTGCCCTGCAATTGGTACTGAAATGAGACCGGGTCAGTCAGGCCGGGCCAGCGCGCCGCGTCGAGGATGGTGCGAAGCCGCCCAAGGATGTCGGCGGTGATCTGCGGCAGGTCGAGCGCCTTGGTCTCCTCGAAGGTGAACCAATGAGGCTTGAGCAGCTCGTCCGTGCCCGGCGTAATGGGGGCATCGAGATTGGCAAAATTGGCGGCGTCCACGACGAAGAAGCGAGAGTCAAACCGCCGGGTGCGGCCGGGGGGCGTGATGGCCCGGGCAAAGAAGTGCAGTGACGAAAGGCAGGGTGCGTAACCGGATCCAAGAAAAGCATCCCAGCCGCCGCCTGGCGAGCGAAGCGAGCCATCATGGACCTTTCCGACAATGAAGCCGGTTTCCTCGAAGGTCTCGCGCACGGCCGCTAGGGCCAACCCCCTGGCGCGCGCATTGCTGGCGCGACCGCGCATGCGATGGGTGAGGCGAGCGATCGTCTCGGGGGAGAGGTCATCGAGCGGCATCATCCGGCTGTCATGCGGATCGAGACGGCCGCCGGGAAACACGAACTTCCCCGGCATGAAGGCATGCGCCGCATGGCGCTGGCCGAGCAATATGCGCGGATGATGGTCGTCGCGCCTGACGACAATCAAGGTCGCGGAGTCGCGCGGGCGCTGAGGCTTTTCGAAGTGACGCGATTGGCGCAGTTCGGGATCGATGACAGACACGGCCCTCTATGCGGGGCTGGCAGGGTCCTTGTCCAGCGTCGCATTGGCGGGATTGCCTCCCGCGGCATAGTCGAAGCCGTGCATCCTGAGCGCCCATTGCATGGCGACCACCGCACCCTTGACGCGCGGCATCAGAAACACCGTCAGCATCAGCGTGACGATCAAAGTGGCGCTGATAAACCAGACCATATTTGGATGCCAGATCTTCTCGATGACGAGGACGAGCGGGATCACGATGTGACCGGCGATGAAGACCGTGAAATAGGGTGGCGCGTCATCGGCACGGTGATGGTGCAGTTCCTCATGGCAATGGGGGCAGGTGTCGGCGACTTTGAGAAAGCGCGCAAACATGCTGCCTTCGCCGCAGGCCGGGCAACGCATGAGGAAGCCGTGCAGCATGGCGTGGCTCCAGGAGCGGTCATTGCCGATCGGGGCGTGATCAAGGATATCGGTCATGCGGCCAAGATGGCGTCTATCCTATTGAGTTTATAGGGTACGGCACGCCGCGCGACGACCTGCCGCAAGCGGGCATGTTCTCTCGGCGGTAACCATCGTACTGGACAATGAGGAGGCCTTCATGACCAACCGCCCGGCTCGCCGCTCGCCAGAGGCCTGCAGCAGCATGGAAGAGTTGCGGATCGAAATTGACAAGATCGATTCTGAACTGGTTGGGCTGATCGCCGAGCGAGCCCGCTTCATCGACAGGGCGATCGCCCTGAAAAAGCGCGATGGGCTGCCCGCCTATATTCCACAGCGCGTGGAAGAGGTCGTCGCCAATGTCCGAAAGACGGCGCGCGATTTGGGTGCGCCGGAACATGTCGTGGAAACGGTCTGGCGGGTCATGGTTGACGAATTCATCGCAATCGAGAGCGGACGTCTAGCGGGGCCGTCGGCCGTGCTTGACACGCCGCAGCGGTGAGGCGGGCTTTCCGGAGCGTCCTTCCGAAACCATCTCGAAGCGCATGCCGCCCGAAACCGGGGTTGCTTCGATAAGGCGAACTTCGACGCGATCGCCAAGCTGGAAGGTTTCTCCCGACTTCTCTCCGATGAGAGCATGGCGGGTCTGGTCGTATACGAAGTACTCGCGCCCCAGAGTTGATACGGGCACGAAGCCATCGGCGCCTGACTCGGTGAGAGTGACGAAGAGACCAGCGCCAACCACGCCGCTGATCCGCGCGCGGAAGTTCGATCCGGTCTGGCCGGCGAGGTGCGCGGCAATGAGACGATCAATCGTTTCGCGCTCGGCTGCCATGGCGCGCCGTTCGGCGCCTGAAACCAGATCAGCCGTATCGGGCAGGCGGGATATGTCTTCCGCAGTGAGGCCGTCCTGCCCCAGGCCCAGAGCGCTGATCAGTCCGCGATGGACGATGAGATCGGCATAGCGGCGGATCGGCGAGGTGAAGTGCGCATAGCGCCGCAATGTGAGGCCGAAATGGCCCTTGTTCTCCGGCGCATAGACAGCCTGGGCCTGGGTGCGCAGGACAATCTCGTTGACGACGTGCTGGTATTCCTTGCCGGCAGCGGCCGCGAGAATGCGATTGAAATGCTTCGGCCGCATGACCTGGCCGAGCGGCAGACTCAAGCCGACGGTCTTGAGAAATTCGGACAGTGCGACGAGCTTCTCGCGGGTCGGAGGTTCGTGGATGCGGTAGAGCAGGGGTGTGGTCTTGGCCTCCAGCGTCTCGGCTGCGGCGACATTGGCCTGGATCATGAATTCTTCGATGAGCTTGTGGGCGTCGAGCCGCTCAGGCGTGACGACGCGTTCGACGAGGCCGTGAGCGTCAAGGATGAGCTTGCGTTCCGGCAAATCGAGTTCGAGCGGCTCGCGGCGGCGGCGTCCCTTCATCAGCACGTCATAGGCATGCCAAAGCGGGCGCAGGACAGGCTCGACGAGCATTTCCGTTTTGGCGTTCGGGCTGCCGTCGATCGCGGCCTGCGCCTCTTGATAGGAGAGCTTCGCCGCCGAGCGCATGATGACGCGGTCGAACCGGTGGCTCCTCTTCGTACCCGAGGCATCGAAGGTCATAATGCAGGCGAGAGCCGGGCGATCCTCTTTCTCCCGCAGCGAACAGAGATCATTGGAGATGCGTTCGGGGAGCATCGGAACGACGCGATCGGGGAAATAGACCGAATTGCCGCGGATACGGGCCTCGCGATCGAGCGCGGTCCCGGAGCGGACATAGGCTGCGACATCGGCAATGGCGACGATGACTTTGACGCCGCCCGGGTTGGCCGGATCGTCATCTGGTTCGGCCCAGACTGCATCGTCGTGATCGCGCGCGTCGGGCGGGTCGATGGTAATCAACGGGACCTTGCGCAGATCCGTCCGGCCGGCCGGCGAGAAGGGCTTGAGTGCGACGGTTTCGGCGAGAACGCGCTCGGGAAAGCTGTCTGGAATGCCGTGCTGGTGAATGGCTATCAGCGAAATGTTGCGCTGATCCTCCATGCTGCCGAGACGTTCACGAACCCGCGCAGTTGCGCTGCCGCGCCCCGCACCGTTGCGAATCTCGGCTGCAACAAGTTCGCCATTGAGGGCGCCGTTTTCGTCACCCGGCTGCACGCGCAGATCGTGCCGCGCCTTCTTGTCGACCGGAATGATGAGAGCGCCGTGACCCTTCGTGGCCCGGAAGATTCCGAGCACGCGTTTTCCCGTGTCGGCCAGCCGGCGCACGATCCGTGCCTTGAACGGCCAGGCGGGATCCGAGGTCGGTTCGATCTTGGCGAGGATGCGCTCGCCGCGGGCCGGCGGCTGCATGTCTTCGCGGCTTGAGCCAGCGCCGGCTTCGATCAGAATGCGTGGCGGCTTGCCGAGGACGGTTTCGTCCCATTCGAGCGGCACCCCGATCAACTCGCCATCGGGATCGACACCGACGACTTCGACGGCGGCGATCGGAGGCAGTGTCGAAGTGTCGATGAGCCTGCGATGGCGACGGGCGATCTTGCCCTGGTTCGCAAGATCCTTGAGCATCGCTTTCAGCGCAATGCGATCGCTGCCCTTGATGGCAAAGGCGCGTCCAATCTCGCGCTTGCCGGCTCTGCCGCCGCTTGCCTGCACGAATTCGAGTAGTTCAGCCTCGCTGGGCAGTCCTGAAGGCTTCGACTTGCCGCGCTTGGCCAATTAGGCGTCCGCGGCGCCGGCCGCGGCTTTCTTGCGGGTACGCTTGGCCGGCGTCTTGGCGGCGCGCTTTGCCGGCGCCTTGGCTGCACCGCTGCGCTTGGTCGTCTTGCCATTGGAGGCACGTGCCGGCTTTCTGCCGCCACCGCCCTTGGCCGCGCGTGCGGCGATCAGTGCGAGCGCTTCTTCGAGCGTCAGCTCTTCAGGTGCCTTATCGCGCGGCAATGTTGCGTTCACGGCGCCATGCTTCACATAAGGGCCGAAGCGGCCGGACATGATCTGGATGTTTCCACCACCATCGGGGTGTGGGCCCAGATCCTTGAGCGCTCCCGGCCGCACCCGCGCGCCCTTGGCGCGCTTCTGCGCCAAGAGGTCGACGGCACGATTGATGCCGACGGTGAACACCTCTTCAGGGGATTCGAGCGTTGCGTAGGAACCGTCGTGCAGGATGAAGGGTCCGAAGCGACCGAAATTCGTGACGATCGGCTTTCCGGATTCGGGATGGATGCCAATCTCGCGCGGCAAAGAGAGGAACTTCAATGCGGTCTCAAGATCGATTTGGCTCGGATCATAGCCCTTGGGGATCGAGGCGCGTCTTGGCTTCTCACCCTCAACCGCTTCGCCAAGCTGGAGATAAGGACCGAAACGTCCTTCGCGGCGCGTAACCTTTTCCCCGGTTTCAGGATCGACACCAAGCTCGAGGCCTTCGGCCGGCACTGCTGCCTTGTCGCCGCCTTCGGGCGCCGTGAGCGGTCTGGTGTAACGGCATTCCGGATAGTTCGAGCAGCCGACGAAGGAGCCGAACTTGCCGAGCTTGAGCGACAACTGGCCGTTCGCGCAGGACGGGCAGGCGCGCGGATCGCCGCCGGCCGCAGTCGGCGGAAATATGTGAGGTGCCAGGATGACGTTCAGCGCGTCGAGCACTTCGGAGACGCGCAGGTCCTTGATCTCACCAAGCGCGGCAGTGAAATCCCGCCAGAAATCGCGAAGGACCTGGCGCCAGTCCACCTCGCCGTTCGAAACGCGGTCGAGCTGTTCTTCCAGATTGGCCGTGAAATCATATTCAACGTAGCGGCCGAAGAAGGATTCGAGGAAGGCAGTGACAATGCGGCCCTTATCCTCGGGGATCAGGCGTTTCTTTTCCAAGCGGACATAGCCGCGATCGCGCAGCACAGTGAGGATGGCGGTGTAGGTCGACGGCCGACCGATGCCCAATTCCTCCATCTTCTTGATGAGCGAGGCTTCGGAATAGCGCGGCGGCGGTTCGGTAAAATGCTGTTGCGCCGCGATCTTGCGCACGCCGACAGCATCGCCGCGCGAGAGAGGCGGAAGACGCCTTGAATCCTCGTCCTCCTCGTCGTCGAGGCCTTCCTGGTAGAGCTTCAGGAAGCCATCGAATTTGACGACGGAACCGGTGGCGCGGAACGTGTAGCGCTTGCCGTCATTGCCCGTTGTGATGAGGTCGGCGGTGGTCCGCTCAATCTCGGCACTTTCCATCTGGCTTGCGACGGTGCGCTTCCAGATCAATTCATAGAGTGCGTATTGCTCGGGCTCGAGCGCACGCTTCACATGCTCGGGGAAGCGCATCAGGTCAGTCGGGCGGATGGCCTCGTGGGCTTCCTGCGCGTTCTTCGCCTTGGTCGTGTATTGGCGCGGAACCGACGGCAGATAAGGTTCGCCGAAGGCCTTGAGGATGGCGTTGCGTGCGGCCGCAATAGCTTCGCCGGCGATCTCTACGCCGTCAGTACGCATATAGGTGATGAGACCAACCGTCTCGCCGCCGATATTGACGCCCTCATAGAGCCGCTGGGCGATCTGCATGGTGCGCGCAGACGACATGCCGAGCTTGCGGGAGGCCTCCTGCTGCAGCGTGGCGGTGCGGAAGGGCGCGAAGGGATGGCGCTTGACCGGCTTGCTCTCTACGGATTCAACCGTGAAGCGAGTCCCCTTCAGCGCGGCTTCAATGGCGCGCGCCGAGGCTTCATTCGGAATGTCGAACTTGCCCAGTTTCTTGCCGTCGATCGCCGACAGGCGGGCGGAAAAGAGGTCGCCGCGGCCGGTGGCGAAGTCGCCTTCAATCGTCCAGTATTCCTGCGCCTTGAAGGCCTCGATCTCGAGTTCGCGGTCGCAAATCAACCGCAGGGCGACCGACTGAACGCGCCCGGCCGAGCGGGCGCCGGGCAGTTTACGCCACAGCATGGGCGACAGGCTGAAGCCCACCAGATAATCTAGGGCGCGACGGGCCAGATAGGCATCCACCAGATCGGGGTCGATCTTGCGGGGATGCTGCATCGCATCAAGAACCGACTGCTTGGTGATCGCGTTAAAAACGACCCGCTGCACGGGCTTATCCTTGACGACACCTTTCTTGCGAAGAATCTCGAGTACGTGCCAGGAAATCGCCTCGCCCTCGCGATCAGGGTCGGTGGCGAGGATCAAGCGATCGCTGTCCTTCAGCGCCTGGGCGATCTCCGACATGTGCTTGGCGGACTTCGCATCGACGTCCCAGGACATCGCGAAATCCTCGTCGGGACGAACCGATCCATCCTTCGACGGCAGGTCGCGGACATGGCCATAGGAGGCAAGAACGGTGAAGCCCTTGCCCAAATACTTGTTGATTGTCTTGGCCTTAGACGGAGATTCGACGACGACTACAGTCATTTAGCCTGCGATTTTTCGATGTGAGGGCATCGCCTCATATAGGGATCGCTGCGGTGCCGCAAGAACCCCACCATCTAAAGTTCCCCTTGGTTATTTGTTCCGCAATGACAATTTTAGGTTTCTTTCGCGACGCAAGGACACGCTTATATTGTATTCCTGTGTATTTTGGGAACGGGGCTCATGGCCGCAAAAAAAGCCGGAAAAAGCGGTTCGTCGGGGGGATTTTCGGAGCAGGGAGAGGCCTTTCAGCCGCGCAGTCTGGCGCGTGCGGAGGCTACTGAATGTGCCCATTACATTGCCGATCTGAGCCTCGAACTGCGCAATCTGGCGCGTAGAAACGGGCTCAAATTCCTGGCGCAACTCCTTGAAATGGCTTTCCAAGAGGCCTTTTTGATCGCGCACAGGACGCCGCCCACCGAGGCCGATCTAAGACCCTCCGGTCAGGCGAGGGAAACGAGCTGACCGGCTTGCCTGGTAACTTTTCCGGCCAATTCCAGCTCAAGAAGGACGGTCACGACCACGGAGGGCGAGGCACCGCTTTCACGGATAAGTGTATCGAGATCGACCGCTACGGGGCTCAGGAGGCTTGTGATCCGCGACCTGTCCGTCTCGCTTGTCTGGGTTGACGATAGGTCATAGGCCGGTTCCGGGACGAACGGAGCGGCGAGGGCGCGTGGCTGCTGTCCCAGAGCCTCGAGGATATCGTCGACGGACGTTACCAAGGTCGCGCCTTCGCGGATGAGCCGATTAGTCCCTTGCGCGCGCGGATCGAGCGGCGATCCCGGCACGGCAAACACGTCGCGCCCCTGTTCGCCGGCGAGACGGGCCGTGATGAGCGAACCCGACCGCAAGGCGGCTTCGACGATAATCACGCCAAGACTGGTGCCGGAGATGATGCGGTTGCGGCGCGGGAAATGCACCCCGCGAGGAACGGTTCCGGGCAGCATTTCGGATATGAGGGCACCGGTCTCGCCGATCTTCGCCTGTAGCTGATCATTTTCGGGCGGGTAGATGATGTCGATTCCGCCGGCGAGAACGGCGACCGTCCCTGATGAAAGCGCGCCTTGATGTGCAGCCGTGTCGATACCACGCGCGAGGCCCGAAACGATGACATAGCCGGCCTGGCCAAGTTCACTCGCGAGGTTGCGCGCGAACTTGCAACCCAAGGCGGAAGCATTGCGCGCGCCGACGATCGCGAGGCAAGGGCGATCGACGAGTTCTATATCGCCCTTGATCGTCAAGAATGGCGGCGGGAGATCGACTTGGCGCAATAGCGTCGGATAGCCGGGCTCATCCCACGTGACGAAGGCTGCGCCAAAGTGTTCCGCCCGTTCGATTGCGGCTTCGGCGTCTTCGACTGCAAAAATGCGCAAGGGCCGCGTCATGCCGCCCCGACGCGATATCTCCGGCAGGGCCTCCAAAGCGTCGGTTGCCGTGCCGTAGTGCCTTAGAAGGTGGTCGAATGTCGCAGATCCGACATTCTCGCTCATAGCAAGCCTGATCCACGCCAGTTTCTCAGCCGGCGTGGCAGGCTTGTGCTTCATGCTTTCCGGCCGAGGTCGATCTTGGGTTCGGTGCCGGCGAGCAAACGCGCGATGTTGGCGCGATGCGTGAGCCAAACAATCACGGCGAGGATGATTAGCGGGATCACGAGGTCGGAGCGGCCGAGCAGGTAGGCCCATAATGGGGTCAGCGCGCTGGCCGTCAGGGCGGAGATCGAGGATGTCTTAAAAAGAAACGCGACGATCAGCCAGACTGCGAGGAACGCGAGACCTAGCAACCAGGCGATGCCGAACAGCATACCGATTCCGGTCGCGACTCCTTTGCCGCCTTTAAAGTTCAGCCAGACGGGGAAGAGATGACCTGCAAGGGCCGCAAAGCCGGCGATGAGACCGGCGGCCTCGCCACTCGTTTCACGGAATACAAGGACCGGTACCGTTGCTTTCAGCGCGTCCAAAACCAGGGTCAGCGCCGCGATCTTCTTGTTGCCGGTGCGCAGGACATTGGTCGCGCCGATATTGCCGGAGCCGATTTTTCGGACATCGCCGAGCCCCGCCCATTTGGTGAGCAGCAGGCCGAAGGGGATCGACCCGCAAAAATAGCCGACAACCGCCGCCAGGACGGCCGTCAAAATGCTCAGGCTCGACCAGTCGACCATTGTCCCCTCCAGTCTTGACTTTAGGTAAAGACGGTCCGGCCCGCAACGACCGTTTCTACAACCGCCCCTTCCAGGGTGCGATGCTCATAGGGCGAGTTCTTCGATCGAGAGCGCAATACCGCATCCTCGACCTTCCACGATTTCTGAAGATCGACCAGAGCGAAATCGGCCGGCGCGCCGGGGCTCAATCGACCGCATTCGAGGCCGAGGATCTTCGCAGGAGCGGCCGACATTGCTTCGATCAGGCGCGCAAGCGGCACGCCGGCATTGTGATAGAGCGAAAGGGCGGCCGAAAACATTGTTTCGAGACCGATCGCGCCATACTCAGCTTCCGCAAAGGGCAGACGCTTGGTGTCGGCGCTCTGCGGATCATGCGAGGACACGATGACGTCGATGGAGCCGTCGGCAACGCCTTCGACCAAGGCACGCCGGTCTTCCTCGGTGCGAAGCGGCGGCGACAATTTGAAGAAGGTGCGGTAGGCGCCGATATCGAGCTCATTGAGCGTCAGATGGTGGACCGAGACGCCGCAGGTCACCGGCAAGCCGCGCTGTTTGGCGGCGCGAATGATATCGAGCGATGTCCGACAGGAAATCTGAGCGGCGTGATAGCGAGCCCCCGTCAGTTCGACGAGCCGCAGATCGCGCTCGAGCATGATGACTTCGGCGGCCGCAGGGATGCCGGGCAAGCCCAGGCGGCTTGCCGTTTCGCTCGCATTCATCACGCCCGAGGCGAGCGTCGGCTCCTCGATATGCTGGACGACCAGCATGCCGAAGTCGTTGGCATAGGAGAGGGCGCGCCGGAACACACGCGCATTGGCGACTGCCCGATTGCCATCGGTCACGGCGACGGCGCCGGCCTCTTTCAAGCCGCCGAACTCGGTCATGATCTCGCCGCCAAGGCTCTTGGTCATTGCCGCCATCGGCGCCACGCGCACAATCGCCGTATCGCGGGCGCGCCTCAGGATAAAGTCGACGATCGCCGCATCATCGATGACCGGGTTGGTGTTGGGCATGACGATCATGGTCGTCACGCCGCCGGCAGCCGCAGCTTCGGAGGCTGTCGCAAGTGTTTCGCGATATTCGGCGCCCGGTTCGCCGGTGAAGACCCGCATGTCGACGAGGCCCGGCATGAGCACCAGGCCCCGACAGTCGACGAGGGTCGTGCCGGCACCGGCATTTTGCGCGGTTACGTTAGGCCCGGCGGCCAAGATCCATCCGTCTTCGATGATGATGCCGCCGTTCCCGTCCAGTCCTTGCGACGGATCGATGAAGCGCGCATTGACGTAGGCGCGGCGGTTCGAGGTCGCGCGTGATACCGGCGCCATCATGCGTTGGCCCCGCCGGGGAGGTTACGGGCAAGTGCATCGAGGACCGCCATGCGGACGGCAACGCCCATCTCAACCTGCTCCCTGATGACCGATTGAGCGCCATCGGCGACATTCGAGTCGATCTCGATGCCGCGATTCATCGGGCCTGGATGCATGACGAGCGCGCCGGGTTTGGCAAAACCGAGCTTCTCCTCGTTGAGCCCGAAGAAGCGGTAATATTCGCGTTGCGAGGGCACGAAGGCGCCACTCATGCGCTCGAGCTGGAGGCGCAGCATCATGACGACATCGGCGCCATCGAGCCCGTCACGCATGTTGCGATGAACCTCGACACCGAAATTGGCGATGCCGGTGGGCAGCAGTGTCGAAGGCGCCACGACGCGCACCTGGACCCCAAGCTTATTGAGCAAGTGAATGTTTGAGCGTGCCACGCGGGAATGGAGGACGTCACCGCAGATCGCGACGATCAAGCCCTCGATGCGGCCCCTGCGCCGGCGAATGGTCAATGCATCGAGCAGAGCCTGGGTGGGATGTTCATGCTGGCCGTCGCCGGCGTTCACGACAGCGCAGGAGACTTTCTGGGCCAGCAGCTCGACAGCTCCCGAACTCTGGTGGCGGACCACCAGGATATCGGGGTGCATGGCGTTGAGCGTCATGGCGGTATCGAGGAGCGTTTCGCCCTTGGAGACCGCGGAGGTCGAAACCGCCATGTTCATGACATCAGCGCCAAGGCGCTTGCCGGCGATCTCGAATGAGGACTGCGTCCGGGTCGAGGCCTCGAAGAAGAGATTGATCTGGGTTCGCCCACCGAGCACGGCGTGGCGCTTTTCGATCTGGCGGTTCACCTCGACATAGCGATCGGAGAGATCGAGAAGCGCCACGATCTCCTGGCTCGACATCTCCTCGATGCCAAGCAGGTGCAGCCCTTGAAGGAGGCGAGGGGGACGGATGGGGGATGTCATTGAAAGCCACTGTCTAGGGGCGTTTCGCCGACACTGCAAGCGGTTGCGTTCGCCTGTGGGTAACTAGCCGGCAAGCGTCATGATTAACGGGATGGTGATCGCCGCGCAGAGGACCTGCAAAGTGAGGATGTTGGCGACCAATGGGGCATCCCCGCCCATCTGCCTGGCAAGGATATAGGCGCCCGAGCCGGTGGGGACGGAGCCTGAAAGAATGGCGATCGCGGCGACCGGTCCGGTGACGCCCAGGAGCCAGAGCCAGACCGCGAAGAGGACCGGCATCAGCAATAGTTTCAGCGCGGTTGCTGCAACCACAGGGCGTTTGGCGGCAACCGCCTGATCAAGCCGCAGACCGGCGCCGACGGCCAGGAGAGCCAGTCCCAATGAGCCGCGCCCGACCATGTCCAAGACCGTGTAGCCGAGATCTGGCAAAGGGAGGCCGGTGAATTTGAAGAGGACGCCGCCCACCGAGGACAGAACAAATGGGTTCTTCACAATCGAGAGCGTCACGTCCTTGACAGATGGCTTGCGGCCGGAAGCGTAATGCGCGAGCACGGCGACGTTGACGACGTTGAGCAGGGGAATCATGGCTGCCGCGCTCAAGCCTCCAAGAGCGATGGCTTCATTGCCGAAATAGATCGGGAGAAGCGCGAGCGCGATGAAGGTGTGCCAGCGCGTTGCGCCCTGGAACAGGCTTGTAAAGGCCGGCCCGTCCATTGCGAGGACGCGGCAAAGCCAAGGGCGCGTTACAAGCAGCAGGACGAACATGGTTGAGATGGCAAGCATCATCGCCGCCCCCATGCTCCAGACCGGAATATGAGAGAAATCGGCGGCGGCGATTTCCTTGAAGATGATTGCCGGGAACAGCACGTAGTAACAAATCTGGTCGACGCCGAGCCAATGATGATCATCGATGAAGCGGGAGCGACGCAGCAGGTAACCGAGCAGGATGACGATGAAGACCGGGAAGAGCGCGATGAAGGCGTTCATTTGACGCTTTCGGCGAAGATGATGAGAAGCGGGATGGTGACGACCGAAAGCAATGTCTGGAGCGTCACGGTGGTTGCGACCAAGATCGCATCGCCACCCATCTGCCGGGCGAGCACATAGGCACTCATGGCGGTCGGAACGCCCGCGCAAACGAGGCACGCGACCACCGCCGGGCCAGACACGCCGAATATGAAGATCCAGGCAAACACGATCATGGGCATGCCGAGAAGCTTGAGGCCTGTGCCAAGCCAAACGGCCGGAGATGGCCATTTAGCCTCTTCGGCGTGAAGTCCGGCGCCGACCATCAACAGGCCGGTGCCGATCGCGGCACCGCCCAGCATGTGCAATCCGGTCATCATCGGCTCGTAGATGGGAAGCCCCGCCAGATTGATAGCGAGGCCGATCGCGGTTGCCCAGATGAAGGGATTGCGAAACACGACATAGGCAGTCTGTCGATAGGTGAGCGGGCGTGCGCCGGCATTGCGGGCAATTACGGCCACATTCACGATATTCGCGACCGGTACGAGGATCGCCATGATGATGGCGACAAGCGCCACGCCTTCATTGCCATAGAGCTTGTTTAGTATGGGAAGGGCGATAAAACCGTTCCAACGGGTCGAATTCTGAAAAATCGAGCTGTAGGACGCACCGGTAATGTTCAGCATCCGCATGATCGGGAGTCGCAGCGCTAGAAGTCCACCGGCCATGGTGGCAAAGGCAAGTGCCATGGTGAAGGTGATCTCGGCGAGAGGAAGCGAAGCGAGATCGGCCGTGATCAATGTTTCCGACAGGAGCGCGGGGAAGAAAACCCAGTAACCCAGGAGCTCGACGCCGCGCCACATGTCCTCCGGCACGACATTGCGCCAACGCAATACGAGGCCGAGACCGATCAGAAGGAAGATCGGCAACAGGCTTTCGACCGCGGCTATCATTCATCCGACCGTTTCGCCGCATAACCGCGGGGCGTGTAGGCATAGACGTTTCCATCGCCGCGCCGGAAGGCTCGCGATTGCGATGAGCCGACCATGACGAGGGTGAGCATGTCGACGATCTCGGCCCGGAACTCGTTGAAAGGAACGATCGAGACCTTCTCGTCCTTGCGGCCGAGATTGGACGCGATGATGACCGGCGTATCGGGTGGGCGGTGCTGCGAGAGGATCGCCATGGCACGCTCGATCTGATCGCGGCGCTTGAGCGAGCGGGGATTGTAAAAGGCGATGACGAAATCGCCTTGCGCGGCGGCGTTCAGGCGTTTTTCGATCACCGACCACGGGGTGAGGAGATCGGAGAGCGAGATGCAGCAGAAATCATGTCCGATCATGGCGCCAGCCTTGGCGGCCGCGGCCTGGAAGGCGGAGATGCCGGGCAAGACCTCGACGTCGATGCGGTTTGGTTCAACTTCCAAGAGTTCGTAGACGAGCGCCGCCATCGCATATATGCCGGCATCGCCGGAGCAGAGGAGGGCGACGTGCTTTCCTTCCTTCGCTAGCGCGATGGCGTGGCGTACACGGGCTTCTTCTTCGCCGAGTGCGAAATTGTGAAGCGTCTGGTTCATGCGCTGATCGGCGGCCAGATCGAGATAGAGGCCATAGCCGACCCAGTCGGTCGCCTGTGCAAGCTCGTGTTGCACGGCCGGGGTTCGCATGCTGCGATCACCAGGGCCGAGACCAATGACGGCAAGGCGGCCGCGCGAGCGGCCAGTGAGGTCGATGATCGGGTTTGGCGATCGTGCAATCGCGCATGTCGCCCGCTTGCTCTTGGTCTTCACGACGATCAATTCTGAGTCCTCACCGGCGGCCGCCAATGCAGCGGCTTCGGCGACACTCGGCGTTCCGGTTTCGCGCTCTACAAGCGCGGAGGGATTGGCGATGCGAGCCGATTGCCTAGCAAGTTCGTCGGCGGTGAAGAAGCGCACATAGCCACTGTCAGCGAGTGACCTAATGGCTGGTTCGTCTTCTTTTAGTTCAATAGAGGCGTAGCCGGCGATAGCGTCGGCGGAGAGGCCGTTGGCCTCTAGTGTCTGCGCGACAAGGCCGGCGACTTCGTGTGGGGACGTGCCGCGCTCACAGCCGACGCCGACGGCGAGCGTCGCTGGGTGAAAAACGAGGTGAGTGGCGAAACCCGCGACGCGCCGCTCGGTGATGGTGATACGCAGAGATGTCCTGTCATCCTGCGGCAGGGTGGAAAGCCAGGAAGCGCTGCCTTCTATCTTGACCGGTTCGCCGGCTAGCAGCGCGACGGCGAAATCCTTGTAGTCCTCGGGGTTCGACAGGATGTAGCCGTGTGGCGGATCGTCGAGCGCGATGCCGAACTGCGCCTCGGTGGCGGCACCGCCGGCACGGGTAGCGCCGATCGCGGTGGCAATCTGTGATGCGAGCGCGACCGCGCCGTGATTGAGGCCGAGCAAGGGAATCGCGAAGCGGCCGTCATTCGTGATTGATACGACCGGCGGATCCGTGAACTTGCTTTCGAGCAATGGCGCCAGCGCGCGGATGAGAATTGGCGGCGGCAGAATGGCGATGATCGGTCGTTCATCGCGGAATGCCGATTGAAGTGAACCTATCAGCGAGCCGTCGGCGTAGGCAATGATTTCGCCGTCGACCGCCTCGGCAATGCGCGCTGCGAGCGGGGCCGAGCCGTCGCGCGCGAATATTGCCGGGTGCCTCACCAAGTCTCGCCGCCCTTGTAAATCAGGATCGTCGAGAAATAGGGCCGCTCGCCTTCCGGGAGGTGTTCGAGCGGCGTGATGCGTTCATCGTCGCGGGTGGCGCGTTCGATGATGATTGCGCGATCTGCAAGACCAAGCGAACGCAGGAGCTTGCGGACCTTGTCGAAGTGCTTCCCCACCTTGATGATGGCGACCGCATCGGCCGAGGCGATCTCGGCTCTGAGTTGTTCCTCGGCGAGGGGTGCCGGAATGACCTTCAATAGATCATTGCGGGCGGCGAGTGGCCGGCCGATCGCTGCGGCGCAGGCGGTGAGCGAAGAAACGCCCGGCACGACGATAATTTCGTGTGTCTTTTCAAGGCGTTCATGCAGATACATAAAGCTGCCATAGAAGAAGGGATCGCCCTCGCAGAGAAAGGCAACATCGCGGCCCGCGTCGAGATGGGCGGCGATGAGGCGAACGGATTCGTCATACGCATCTCGTGCCGGTTCGCGCTCGGCGCGCATCGGGATGGCGAGCGGCAATTCGGTGGCGTCTTCCGGAATGAAGGGCGCGGCGATGCGGCGCGCCAGGCTGTCGGTGCCATTGGCCACGGGATAGGCGATTACCGGAACCTGGCCGATGATGCGCCACGCCTTGATGGTCATGAGTTCGGGATCGCCGGGTCCGACGCCGAGGCCGTAAAGCGTGCTCATGGCTTGGTCGCGCGCCATTGCAGGACGGACATGCGGGGCTTTAGCGCGCGCAGATTGCCGATCTTGCTCAGGACCGAGACATCGATGCGGACGAGATCGCCGCCATGCTTCTCCTGAAGGTCGATCACGTGGAGTTCGCCTTCAAGCGTCACAACATTACCGACCATGCGGCCGCCGGGTTTGAGCGCTTCCCACGAGGCCTCAAAGACACCGGGATCGCCCATGCCGCCGCCGATGAACACGGCATCCGGCCGCTCAAGCCCGGCAAGTGCCGCCGGTGCTACACCCTTTATGATGTTGATGCGCGGCGCGCCGAGACGATCGGCATTTTCGGCCAGCATGGCGAGGCGACTCTCGTCGCGCTCGACGGCAATGGCGCGCGCGCCCCGCGTAGCGCGCATCCATTCAATGGCAATCGAGCCGCATCCGGCGCCGACGTCCCAGAGCAATGCATCGGGCGTCGGGCCGAGGGCGGAAAGAGTGGCGGCGCGGACCTCGCGTTTGGTGAGCTGACCGTCATGGAGATAGGCGTCGTCGGGCAGGCCCGGTACGCGTGGCAGGTGCGCGGCTCCCGCATCTGCGACGCATTCGATGCCAATTGTGTTGAGATCGGAAAATGGGCTGTCGCGGGACTCCTCGGCAAGAAAGCTTGATTGCTCCTCACTTGGACCGCCCATGTTTTCGAGAACGGTGATGCGACTCCGTCCAAAGTTCCGCGCCACGAGCCGGCGTGCGACTTCGGCAATCGTCGAACCGTTTTCCGTCAAAGCGATCAAGCGGACGCCGGGCTGGATGAAGGCTTCGATCTGCGCGGCCGGTCGGCCGTGGAGGGTCAGCGTATCGCAATCGGGGAGCGACCAACCGAGCCGCGCCGCCGCCAGGCTGAAGGCTGAGAGATGGGGGACGATCTCGACCTCGGAAGCCGGTATGAATTCCAGAACTTTTCGCGCGACGCCGTAATTCGACGGATCGCCGGTGGCGAGGAGCACGGTCCTGCGCCCGCGCAGTCGCTTGATCTGCGTGACGACCGCGCTGAAAGGCTGCGGCCACTCCTCGCGGCCAGCGCTGGTCACCGGCGTCATCGCAAGAAGGCGCTCGGAACCGACAATGACCTCCGCTTGCTGTAAAAAGAGCTTGGCGCGCGCCGACAGGCCATCGTGGCCATCCTCGCCCATGCCAATGATCGAGAGCCATTTGCTCATGACGAGGCTTCGATCAGTAGGGCGTTGAGTGCGGCTGCGGCCATGGCGGAGCCGCCACGCCGGCCAGGCAGAGTTAAATAGGGAATGCCGCGCGGATCGCGCAGCAATTCTTCCTTCGCTTCGGCGGCGCCGACAAAACCGACGGGCAGCGCGATGATGGCGGCTGGACGCGGGGCGCCGGCGTCGAGATGTTCGAGGAGTGCGAAGAGGGCGGTGGGCGCGTTACCAATGACGACAACAGCGCCGTGGAGATGTGGCATCCAAAGGTCGACGGCCGCCGCCGAGCGTGTCGTCTTCTCCCTTATGCTGATCTCGCGCGCGGCTGGATCATTCAAATGGCAGTAGAGCCGGACCCCGGCAGGGAGCCTCGATGCGATGATCCCGCTCTTGACCATCTCGGCGTCGGTCAGGATTGCGGTGCCGGATTTTAATGCCGCTTTGGCCTTCGCCACAAAGTCATCCGTGATGCGAAGTGCCGTTGCCACCTCGGGCATGGCGCAGGCGTGGACGATGCGCTCTGCGATGGGGCGCGCCGTCGCGGGAAGCCGAGACATATCCGTCTCGGCACGGATCAGTTCGAAGGACCGCGCATAGATCGTGTCGGGATCGCGAAGATATTCGAGCGCGGTCATGTCTTCTTCAGGCTCTTCGGTCCCAAGGGATGATCCGCATGCGGATAGGGCGCATGTGTGTGACCGTGATCGTGGTCATGATCATGGTCGTGGTGATGGTGATGGCCGTGGTGATGGTGACCATGGCTGTGGCTGTGCGCAGGCTTGCCACGCGCAGTTTCCTTTATGATCGCGCCCAGGCCTTCCACATGATGATGGTGGCTTTCCTGCACCGCGCCGACATCATTTTCGAAGCCAAGCACCTGTGTCCGGTACTTGCACAACTGGCAGTTCATCGCCGTGTCGCCGGTCAATATCTGCCGCACGCGATCTTCGAAAGTGTCGATCACCATCGGATGATCGTTGAGATAGAGCGCCTTGAGGAACTCGACCGCGGGATACCTTGCCGCGACTTCGTCGGTCGCATCGTAAATGCGCTGCACCAGAATGCCGGTGAAGAGGAAGTAGGGGAAAACGATGATCCGCCGATAGCCCAATCGGACGGCGTGCTCCAATGTAGGCTCGACCAACGGAAAGGTCACGCCGGAATAGGCGGTCTCGGCCCAGCCGAAACCGAAACCTTCATGCAGCATGCGGGTGACTTTGGAGACATTGGAATTGGCATCCGGATCGGAAGCGCCGCGGCCGACAACGACCAGCAGCGTTTCGTGAGCCGGGACTTTCGTGGGAGCATCATCGATCGCCGCCTGGATGCGATCGCCGGACGCCTTCAAGAGCCTGGGATCGATGCCGAGTTCCTTGCCGTAGTCGATCTTGATGCGATTGTTGGCGGCATAGGTGTTGAGAACCGATGGAATGTCGTTCTTGGCGTGGCCCGCCGCAAACAGCATGCCGGGGACTGCAAGCACCCGGTTGACGCCCTTGGCTCGCAATTTGTCCAGGCCGTCGCGGATGATCGGGGTGGCGAATTCAAGATAGCCGAATTCGACAGGGTACTCTGTCAGGCGCTTTTCCAGATGCTGCGCCAGCACGGCGAATTCCTTAACGGCGTCCTCGTCGCGGCTGCCGTGGCCGCATAACATCACACCAAGTCTCTCTGCCATAGGCTCCGCCTTTCGATGCGATACACGAGGCAGAGCTCCATTGCCCGGAAGGGCTCATGGTTTGCGCAGCTCCGGACTTGGTCCCCTAATTGGGTCGACCGCACCGGACTGTGTTTCAGTTCCTTGACGGAACGCTGCTGGTATCGCGCCGCCTTTCCTAGGCATCCGGCGCCATGAGGTCAATGCGGGGAGCGACGCGGGAGAGGCGATCCGCGGCGTCAGAATTCGATGCCGGCCTGGGCTTTGACACCGGAGCGGAAGGGGTGCTTCACCAATTCCATCTCGGTCACGAGATCAGCCAGCTCGATCAGTTCTTCGCGGGCATTCCGGCCGGTCACGATGACGTGCTTTTCGGGCGGCTTGTTATGCAAAACATCGAGAACCTCGTTCAGTGGCAGGTAATCGTAGCGGAGCACAATATTGAGTTCGTCGAGCATCACCATTGCGTAGCCTGGATCGGCAATCATGCGTTTCGCCTCTTCCCAGGCAGCTCGCGCATGGGCGATGTCGCGCTCGCGGTCCTGGGTCTCCCAGGTAAAGCCTTCACCCATCGCCTTTATGGTCACGAGTTCTGGAAACTTCTCGAGGATGGTCCGTTCGCCCGTTCCCCAGGCACCCTTCACGAATTGCACGACCCCGACCCGCATGCCGTGGCCGATGGCGCGGAACACCATGCCGAAACCGGCCGTCGACTTGCCCTTGCCCTTGCCGGTGTTGACGATGAGCAAGCCTTTCTCGATGGTCTTGCCGGCCATGATCTTATCGCGGGCGGCCTTCTTCTTCTGCATCTTCTCATGGTGTCGGGCATTGTCGTCTTCGGTCATGGTGCGCTCTCCTGCAGTACGCGCAGATGGACGTGGGCGGAATTCGACCGCGGAGTCCAGAGGCCCCGGCAGGCGGCTTCCTGGAATCGCTCGGCGATTTCGCGCAAGGCCGCTGGATTGTTGGCCGCAATGAATCCGCGGGTCTCTTCGTCGCCGAGAAAGGCGTCGTAGGCGAGGTCGAAGTGATGCGTTTTTACCGCGCCCGTCGTAGCTGCAAAGGCGAACATGTAGTCGACGGTGGCGGCGATCTCGAATGCACCCTTGTAGCCATGGCGTTTGACGCCGGCGATCCATTTCGGGTTGACGACGCGCGACCGCATGACGCGCGAAACCTCGTCTTCAAGCGTGCGGATCACGGGCCGTTCCGGGCGCGAATGGTCATTGTGATAGACCAAAGGTCGCTTGCCGCTCGCTTCCTCGACCGCAGCGGTCATGCCGCCTTCGAACTGATAGTAGTCGTCTGAATCGAGCAGATCGTGCTCGCGATTGTCCTGGTTGTGAATGACGGCTTCGATGGTCTTAAGCCTCTCCGAAAAGGCACGTTCATCCGACCTGCCGGCTTCACGGGCGCCATAGGCATAGGCACCCCAAACGACATAGGCGCGAGCCAGATCACCGCGTTCGCTCCACAGTTTTTCATCGATCAAGGCCTGCAAGCCGGCGCCGTAGCTGCCGGGCTTTGAGCCGAATATCCGACTGCCGGCATTCCGCTTGGCTTCGGCTGGAGACAACCCAGTTTCGACCAGGGCATGGACCTCATTGCGCATCCGCGCAGCGATCGGGTTGTCCGCATCGTCCTCATCCAGCGCGCCGATTGCACGTATGGCCCTGTCGAGCAATTCAATCTGCGCCGGAAAAGCGTCGCGGAAGAAGCCGGAGATGCGCAGCGTAACATCGATGCGCGGTCGGCCGAGCTTGGCGAGCGGTTGGATCTCGTAACCGGTGATGCGCCAGCTCGCCTTTTCCCAAACGGGCTTTGCACCAATGAGTGCAAGCGCCTGGGCGATGTCATCTCCGCCAGTGCGCATGTTGGACGTGCCCCAGGCCGACAGGCCAAGCGATGTTGGGTAGCGGCCTTGGTCCTGAAAGTGGCGGTCGAGCAGGGCACGTGCTGACGCTTCGCCAAGCCGCCAGGCTGCGGGCGTCGGAACCGTGCGATTGTCGAGCGAATAAAAGTTGCGGCCAGTCGGCAGGACATCAACACGACCGCGGGTTGGTGCTCCCGAGGGGCCGGCGCAGACGAACTTTCCGTCAAGACCTTGCAGAACGGCAGCGATCTCCTTCGCCCCCGACATCCGAAGCTTTGGCGCAATCCGATTGGCGATCTCATCCAGAACCAGTCGGGCGCGTTCTCCGGGCGGGAAGGCTTGCGACTTTCCCGAAACAAGATCTGCGGCGAGCAGTTCAAGACGCTCAACCGTATCGCCAGTTGTCCGCCAGAGCGCATCGCTTGCTGCCTTCAGTGCTGTTGGACGCCGCCCAGTCCAGGGCGTTGCCATGTCGCAATCGAGCGGATCAAAATCGCCAAGCTCGAGATCGGCCGCCATGGCACGAATGAGCGAGGCATCGCCGCCTTCGCCGAGATGGCGGGGGACGCGCGCCAGCGCGACAAGCAGATCAGTCTCCTGCGCGCCTGTCGGTGAGGTGCCAAGTATGTGAAGGCCGTCGCGAATCTGCGCTTCCTTCAATTCACAGAGAAAGGCATCGAGCTTTTGCAGGTCGCCGTCGCCGTCGTCGTCGCCGGTCAACGCTACATCGAGGTCGAGCCGCTGGTTTCGCGTCAAATCAAGAATATCGGCTTTGAGCGCAGCGGCGCGGCGGCGGTCGAGGCCCTGGGCCAGATAGTATTCGTCGAGAAGCGCCTCGAGATCCTTGAGCGGCCCGTAGGTTTCAGCGCGCGTCAGAGGCGGCGTCAGATGGTCGATGATGACGGCCGCTGTCCGGCGCTTGGCCTGCGTGCCTTCTCCGGGATCATTGACGATGAAGGGATAGAGCTGGGGTAGGGGACCCAGAATCGCATCCGGGTAGCATTCGGCCGACAGGGCCGTCGCCTTGCCGGGCAACCATTCGAGATTTCCATGCTTGCCATTGTGAATCACGGCATGTGCACCAAAGTCGTGCCTCAGCCAGAAGTAGAGGGCGAAATAACCGTGCGGCGGAACGAGCGCCGGGTCGTGGTAGCTCGATTTAGGGTCGATATTGTATCCCCGTGCCGGCTGTATCGCGACGACGAGGTTGTCAAAAGTGATACAGGGCAGTTCAAATGCGTCGTCGCGAAAGAAGGGATCGGTTTCTGGAGTTCCCCAGCGCGTGTTGACGGCAGCTTGAAGCGCTGTGGGGAGTGTCGCGAACATCTCGTGGTAGTCTGCAGCAGGCAATTTGCACGAAGCCACGCGTTCAGACGCCGCGTTGGTCGGGCCTCGCTGTAGGGTTTCTATCAGCACATTGCCGTCGCGCGGGTAGTCGCCGACTGCGTAACCAGCTTCTCCTAGTGCAACCATGATCGCGACTGTGCTGGCCGGTGTGTCATAGCCGACACCATTGGCGATGCGGCCGTCCTTGTTCGGATAATTCGCTAGCACAATTCCGACACGTCGCTTGGCCGGAGACGCCTTTCGTAACTTGATCCAATTCGCTGCAAGCTCAGCGACGAATTCCACACGATCGGGAACAGACTTGTATGTGACGATCCGCGAGTCAGTCGGCTCGTGAAGCTGCGGCTCGCTCTTGAAGGAAATCGCGCGGGTGATGATGCGTCCATCGAATTCGGGCAGTGCGACATTCATCGCCAGGTCGCGCGGTCCTAGCCCTTGCGCGCTTTCGCGCCAGGCCTGCTCGCTGCTACCGGCGAGGATGACCTGGAGGATTGGGCAATCAAACTCGGCAAATGGACCTTCGCCGGATTGTCCCATTGATGACACTGCGAAGGCTGTCGCATTGAGGATCACATCCGGAGACTTACCTGCGAAGGCCTTGCCGATAAGCTGGACGCTCTCCGCATCGCGCAGACTCGCTACGTAGAGAGCCGTTGTACTGACGCCTCGCGATGCGAGCGCGGTAATCAAAGCATCGATCGGTTCGGTCTGCCCGCCCTCGACCAGCGAGCGATAAAAGACGATCCCGGCCACAGGCGCGGCCTGTCCCACATCCAGTTGTCTGTACACACCGCATGATGCGAACGGTGCCGGTTCGGGCGGCATGACGCCGCCGGCAGTCAGAAAGCGGCAATAGTCGAGAAAGCTTTGGGCATTGCCAGGGCCGCCCGCCGCCAGATACCGTTGAAGACGCTCGCAAACGGACGGCGGCAGGTTCGAATGCGCAGTGAGTTCCGGATCAGGACGCTGGTCGCCGGGCAGGACGGCGAGCGCCCCTCTGTTGTCGCGCGCGCAGGCGACGAGTTCGTCGAGCCCATACTTCCAGTAGCCGGCGCCCCCCAGCAATCTAAGGACAATTAGCTTCGCGTGGCGAAGCGTCTTCTCGATGTAGAGGTCGATCGAAAGATTGTGCTGGAGCTGAAGGATGTTGACAAGCCTGAGGCTCGGCTTTGGATCGTGCAGCGTGTCTAAGGCACGAGCGAGGCTCGCCAGTTCACTGTCTGCTGCCGAGAGGATGACGATATCGCCGCGAGACTGGCCGAGATCGAGGGCTTCTGCGCCACCATCAATCTGCCCGGTCTGTGTGGCGAGGAGATGCATCAGCCCGAAAGCTGAGCCGTGATCCGCGCCCGATCCAGTCCCTTGAGGCCGATCACCACGAGTTCGGTGCGACGCACTTCGCCGGGAAGCCATGGCCGGTCGAAATAATTGTCGAGACGTGGGCCGACGCCTTGCACGAGCAGGCGCGCCGAGGCCCCGTCGAGCGCGACGAAACCCTTCAGGCGGAGCACGTCGTTATCGCGCATTGTTTCGCTGATGCGGGCCAAGAGGTCCTCGCGATCAGCGATGACGCCAAGCGAAACCACAAAACTCTCGAAATCGTCATGATCGTGTTCGCCTTCACCCTCGAGCTCGTGATGCGACGGGCGGTTCGCAACATCGGTTTCAGCTTCCGCTTCGAGGCCGATCAGGATGTTTGAGGCAAGTGCGCCCTTGCGGGCAGGCACAATGCGCGTGCCGGAACGCAGTTTGCCCTGCAGCTCATTGCTTAGCCGCGATGACTCCGCCGCATCGAGAAGGTCGGTCTTGTTCAGGACCACGAGATCGGCACAGGTGAGCTGATCCTGGAAAACTTCCTCGATCGGATTGTCGTGATCGAGATTAGGATCGGCGGCGCGCTGCTCCGCGAGCGCTACTTCGTCATCGGCGAAGCGGCCCTCCGCCAGTGCCTTGGCGTCAACCACCGCGACCACACCGTCGACCGTCACCCGCGATTTGATTTCTGGCCAGTTGAAGGCGCGCACCAAGGGTTGGGGTAGGGCGAGACCGGACGTCTCAATGACGATATGTTGCGGCGGGTTGGACCGGTTCAACAGCTTCTCGATGGCGGGCACGAAATCATCCGCGACCGTGCAGCAGATGCAGCCATTGGCGAGCTCGATGATGTCGTCCTCGCTGCAGACTTCCGATCCGCAGGCCTTGAGGATTTCACCATCGACGCCAACATCGCCGAACTCGTTGATGAGGAGGCCGAGACGACGGCCTCCTGCATTCTGCAACATGTGGCGGATGAGCGTCGTCTTACCGGCGCCGAGAAAGCCGGTGATGACGGTCGTCGGGATCTTGTTTGTGCTCATGTCGCCCACATGCCTTTGGTGGTGCGATCGAGTGCAATCCCGGCGAAGACACCGATGATGCACCAGAAGGCCGCCGCCGCCGCGATGGAATTGGCCGCAAATTCGGCCGCAAGTCCTGCAGGTACACCTGACTCATGGGTAGGCGGCTGCGGCGCGCCGATGAGATGCGGGGCGATTATGAGCGCGACGGCGGCGGCGATCGCCCAGTATTCCCGCTTGATGGCGATCAGATAGATCGCCAGCCCGGTCGCAATGATCGTCCCAACCCACCAAATCTGGCGAGAGAGAAGTTCGGCGGCCGGCGTGCCCGGTAGCTCGGGTGAGAGTCCCATGGCGGGCGCAAGATTGACCGAGATAAAGCCCGCAATCCCCCACAGCAAGCCGTTGCGCGCGGTGAGAGGTACACCCGTGAGAAGTGCGATGCCCGCGAGGACGGCGGCAAAACCCGCGCCTGCAAACATGCTGGCGGCAGTGGTGTAGAGCGTCCGTTGCCAGCCATCCTGCGGCGCCCATTCTTCGGGCTCGGCTGCTCCAGGTGCCGCAGGCTCGGCGGCGGTCGTTGTTTCGTGGCTATGGCCGGCAGGGCCGGCAGTCTCAAAGACTTCGGCCTCGAGAATGAGAGGCGTCAGCTTGAAATGCTGAATGACGCCCATGATGAACCCGGCCGCTACTCCAGCAAGGAGCGCGGCGAGAATAACTCGCCCGATCATGTGAATTCCCCGTTAGTGGCAGGGAAAGCCGATGGCGTGGCGCGTATCGTGAGCCGCGTTGTGGGCTAACGCGATATGCGAAAGGCCGACACCGAAAACCAGAAAAATGCCGATGATCAAGGATGCGATCCCGGCGGCGCGGCGCTGGTCGGTCAGTTGGATGGAAAGTCCGGCTGTTTGCGTAGTCATTGAGTCACCCTCCGTGCACTCGGTACGTTAATGTTTTCCCGGCGGAAGGCCGAGACGTCGCGCGGCAGGTCTCCTGACTCGCGGGTCGTTGGCCTCGTGCTGCCTTCCCGGTTTCCCAGTGGCTTTTCATGCACTTAGCCTCGCCGCTCACAGTTGCGGGGGCAGTCACGGATTTGGCCCCGATTGGGTGGTCCGCACCGTGTTCCCTATTAGGCCTCTTGCCGGCCGGCATCGAGGCACCACGGAACAGAATCTGTATCGCATGTCGCTCGGCAGGTCGTCAATGAAGGGCGTTCAGCTTGCATTTTGAGTCCTCACGGATTATATTGAATGATCATTCAATCAAAAAAGGAGGGTCCGTCATGAACGTCATCGCTAATGTGGTGCCGACCCTCTCTGATGATCGCAGGGCGGGTCTCCCCAGCTGGACCTATTTCAACCAGGAATTGCTTGAGGTCGAGAAGCAGGAGCTTTTCCGCAAGTGCTGGCAGTTGGCTTGCCATGTCAGCGATGTGCCGAAGCCGGGCGACTACCAGTGTTTCGATATCGTCGGCGAACGCGCGATCATCGTGCGCGGCAAGGATGACAAGGTCCGCGCCTTCCACAATGTTTGCCGACATCGCGGCAGCCGCGTTGTCGCGGAGCAGAAGGGGCGCTGCAAATCGGCTATCGTCTGCCCCTTTCATGGCTGGTCCTTCAATCTCGACGGAACACTGCGGGCCGTCCCGCAGGCCAAGACGTTCCCGAAGCTCGATCCGGTGCAGCATGGGCTCGTGCCGCTCGAATATGAGATCTGGTACGGTTTCGTCTTCGTGCGCTTTATCAAGAGCGACCAGCCGCCGGTCGCAACCCTGATGGCGGCGCAGGAGGAGATGATCCGCCATTACCGGCTGGAAGAGGTCAAGCCCTATACCGGCTTGAAGAACTACAACATGCCGGTGAACTGGAAGGCGGTTCGGGATGTCGACAATGAGGGTTATCACGTGCCCGTCGCCCATCCCGCGCTGAATGACCTCTATGGCAGCCGTTATGCCGATTTCTCGGTGAAGTTTGGGGTGTCGCGCTCGGAAGGCCAGTTCAACGAAGGCCAGAGCCGATACTGGAGCGTGAAGAACTACAAGAAGACGCTGCCGCCCATGAAACACCTGCCGGAGGAACTGCAGAAGAAGTGGTTCTACTTCGGTCTCTTCCCGAACCTCGTGCTCATGCTCTACCCGGATCTCATCGGCTTCTATCAGGAATATCCGGTGGCGATCGACAAAACAGTCCAGCGCATTGCTTATTATGCGCTCGATGATGATCGCCGCGAGGTACGCGCGTCGCGCTATTTGGCGCGCCGGATCGACGAGATCACCGGGGCCGAGGATACCCAGCTCATTATCTGGTCGTGGGAGTCGATGCAGTCTTCCGGCTACAAGGGCATGATCCTCTCGGACCTCGAAGCGGGCGTGCGCAATTATCACGATGCGTTGCGCCAGATGCTGCCGGTGATGTCGCTCGACCGTCAGCCGAGCGAGGGGACAGTTTCGACCCTCAATGCTTCGCTTAGACAGGCCACGCCCAATCCCTGGCGGGCAACCTAAAGCAGACTCCCGGGCTGCACGCCCCTTGCCGCGCGGCTTTAGCCCGTGGCAAGGTGCGGCCCAAACATACAAAAGCCCAGGGAGGTTTTCATGTCGACTATCAAGACTTTGGCCGCCGCGTTCTTCGCGTCGGCAGCCACATTGCTATTCGCCAATGCTGCTTTGGCCGAGAAGATCGTCATCTCGAACTGGGATGGCTACATGCCAAAGGATCTGCCGGAGAAATTCAAGGCGGAAACCGGCATCGATGTGGAAGTCGCGGTCCATGCCACCAATGAAGAGATCATGGGCAAGGTCGTTGCCTCGAACGGGCAGGGCTATGACGTGCTCTTCGTATCCTCTCCTTTCGCGGAAGCGCTCAACAAGCTCGGTATTGCCGCCAAGATCGATCATTCCAAGATTCCCAATCTCGCCAATCTCTATCCGGAAGCCTCGCAACTGCAGCACGATCCAGGCAACACCTTCTCGGTCCCCTATTCCTGGGGAACAACGGGCCTTTGCTATCGCTCCGACCTGGTCAAGGCCGAGCCGACAAGCTGGAACGATCTATTGAAGCCCACCGACGATCTCAAGGGCAAAATGACGATGCTTGCGACGGATCGCTGGTTGATGGTGCCGGCCTTTCTCGCCGGCGGCATGTCGGTCAATACTGTCGACCCGGCAAAGCTCGCACAGGCCAAAGACGTTTTGATCGAGGCGAAGAAGAACCTGCTCGCCTATGACGATACAACCTTCTACCAGAAGCTGGTCTCGGGCGAGGCTGTACTTGTCGAGGCCTGGGATGGTTGGTGCAATTACGGTATCGCGTCGAACGACAAGATCAAATACGTCGTGCCGAAGGAAGGCTCGGATCTCTGGGTCGATACAATGGTCGTTGTCGAATCCTCGCCCAATAAGGAAGCCGCGCAGAAGTTCATCGACTACGTGCTCAAAGCCGATACCGGCAAGTGGGTGGTCGAGAACATCATGTACAAAACGCCCAACAAGGCTGGCATGGATGCGGTCGACCCGGCGTTGCTCAAGCAGTACCCCAACATGGCGATAACGCCGGCGGACCTGCTGAAATATGAGCAGCTCCGTGACCTCGGCGATGGCATGAAGGACTTTTCCAAGACGGTCACGGAGATCGTGTCGTCGAAGTAATCGCTCGCCAGCCGCGCCGTCCTTCTCGACAGCGCCAGAAGCGCTGACATGCGCATACGCGCGGCCTCATGGCTGCTGATGACGCCCGGCCTTTTATGGCTGGGCGTTCTCATGGTCGTTCCGTGCCTGCTTGTTTTTGTTATGGCGTTTTACGAACGCGGGACCTATGGCGGGATCGACTGGAGCGCTTTTACCGTCGAGAACTTCACGCGCGCGATCGAGCCTCTCTATCTTGGCATTTTCTTCGATTCCGCGCGGGTGGCTGGCCTTGCGACGCTCATCGCACTGATCATCGGTTATCCCGCCGCCTATGCCATCGTGAAGGCGCCGGCGCGTTGGCAGACGGCGCTGCTCTTTCTGGCAATCCTGCCGTTCTGGACGAATTACCTGATCCGAACCTATGCGTGGATCGTTTTGTTGAACCCCGCCGGACTTATCAACGGGGCACTGCAATGGACTGGGCTTATCAGAGAGCCCTTGCCCATTCTCTACAATGAATTCGCGGTGATCCTCGGCCTCGTCTACAATTACGTGCCCTTCGTCATCCTCGCCATTTATTCGGCTCTGCAACGGCTCGATCCATCCTATGCCGAGGCCTCGCGCGATCTCGGGGCAGGAGCGATGACCACATTTGCTCGCATCACCTTGCCACTAACGGCGCCGGGTGTCGCTGCAGGTGCGGTCTTCGTCTTCGTCCTGTCGATCGGCAATTTCATTACCCCCGATCTCCTCGGCGGCGGCAAATTTCAAATGGCCGGCAACCTTATCTACGACCAGTTCCTCACCGCGCGGGACTGGCCTTTTGGCGCCGCACTGTCCTTGATTCTCATTGCTTTGATGCTGATCCTGCTTTTCGCGCAAGCCATTGCCAGTGCGCGGGCGCGCGGCGAGAAAGGCCTCGCCAATGCCTAGAGTCCTCAAATTTCATCTCGGCGGCATTTACATCTTTCTCTACTTGCCGATCGCCGTTCTCATGCTGCTTTCGTTCAACAAGGCTGGCCTGCCGACGGTTTGGACCGGATTCTCGACAGAATGGTACGGAAAGCTGCTCGACAGCCCGGAGATCATCGCAGCGACGCGCAATTCCCTGATCGTCGCGACCGTCTCGACACTCATTGCGACAGCCATTGGCACGGCCCTCGCTCTTGGCGTCGAGCGGGGGAAGACCCGGCCGGCAATTGAGGCGTTGCTTTTCGCGCCAATGATAATTCCCGACATCGTGCTGGCGATCGCGCTGCTTTCATTCTTCACAGTGGTCCGTTTCACGCTAGGACTTCACTCGATCATTCTCGCGCATGTTGTCTTCAACATCGCCTTTGTCTGCGCTGTGGTAAGAGCCAGCCTCAAGAGTTTTGACTGGTCGCTTGTCGAGGCGTCGCGCGACCTGGGCGCCGGAGCAGGCGTTACTTTCTTGAGGATCACTTTCCCCTTGATCCTGCCGGCAATCATTGCCGGGGCATTGCTCGCCTTCACATTGTCGGTCGATGAATTCATCATCGCATATTTCACGGCAGGGGCGGGGCAAGCCTCGACGACATTGCCGATGCGCATTTATTCGATGATCCGTTTTGGCGTGACGCCTGAGATCAACGCCATGGCGACGATCATCATGTTGGTGAGCTTTGTGTTGCTGCTCGCCGCGCAAAGGTTCAATCGCGGACGTATTCCGGGGCAGTGAGTGTTCTGATAAGACGGCCGAAACAGGAGACAATCATGGCCAAGAAGGCGGTAAAGAAATCGGCGAAGCCCGCGAGGAAGGCAGTGAAGAAGGCTGCCGAGAAGTCTGGCACGCGGAAACCCGCCAAGCGAAAGAAGGTCATCGCGCTTTTTCCTGAAGCGGCCTTCGGTCCGGCCCTTAATTCGGTCGGCATCGGGCAGGCCTTGGAGAAACTCGGCCATAAGGTGGTGTTTCTTTCCGATCCGGGATTTGTGGATGTCTATAAGGGCTATGGCTTCGAGGCCTACCCAGTGAACCTCTCCGAGCCCTTGCCGCCCGAGGAGATGGCCAAATTCTGGGTCGATTTCATCAACGGCCATATCCCCAACTTCCGAAAAACCCCCTACGACCAGATCGACAATTACGTGAAGGGTTGCTGGGAAATGATCGTTGAGACCGCCAAATGGGCGGAAAAAGACCTGCCCGGCGTGCTCGACAACGTGAAGCCGGATGTCGTCTGCGTCGACAATGTGATCTTGTTTCCGGCGATCAAACGGTATGCGCGCGACAACGGCAAGGCATGGGTGCGGATCATTTCGTGCTCAGAAAACGAAATCGAGGATCCCGATATCCCGCCGCATCTGTCGGGCTGCGGGGCAAAGGACAAGGCCGGCTTCAAGGCCTATCGTGACCGGTTCAACAAGGTCATCAAGCCGATCCACGAGAATTTCAATGCGTTCCTGAAGTCGGTTGGCGAGAAGCCCTATCCGATCGGACAATTCTTCGAAGCCTCGCCGCATATGAACATTCTGCTTTACCCCACCGCGGTGAAGTTCAAGCGACGGCACAAGCTTTCACCAAAGCAGTATCAGTATCTCGAAGGCTGCGTGCGCAAGGATGCGGCGTACAAAGTCCCGCGCTTCAAGGCGAATAACGCCAAGCCCTTAATCTATGTGAGCTTCGGTTCATTGGGCTCAGGCGATGTCGATCTCTTGAAGCGGGTGATCGCGGCGGTCGGAAAGATGCCGATCCGCGCTCTCGTCAATGTTGGGGACTACATGGATCAGTACACGGACATCCCGCCGAACGTGCTCATCGACAAATGGTATCCGCAGCCCTCGGTGATCCCGCAGGTCGATGGCGTCATCCATCACGGCGGCAACAACTCGTTCACCGAGTGCCTCTATTTCGGCAAGCCCGCGATCATCATGCCTTATGTCTGGGACGGCCATGACAATGCCACGCGCGTCCAGGAGACCGGCCACGGCTTCAAGCTCAATCGCTATGATTGGACCGAGGAAGAGCTGCAGCAGAAGATCATGACGATGCTAACCGACAAGAAAATGAAGGCAAAACTAAAAAGGACGTCGAAGAAAATGCGCTCGCAGCACGGGCCGACCAAGGCCGCCAAGATAATCGGCAAGCTTGCGGCAAAGCACGCCGCATGAGCGAAGAAAAGTTCGACTCTTCCGCCCCTTACCTGCGCGATCCGGCGCATTATGCCGGGCCGCTCAAGGATTGGGGTCACCAGCCTAACCCGATTGCCGGCAATTCGAAGAATGACGGCGTGCTGCTGTATAAGGGGCGGGTGGTCAGCCGGAAGCGGGGCTTTGGCAATGCACGCCGGGCACATGGCCCTTGTCGATCCCGCGTGACGAGCTTTGCCATTTCGTTTCGGGCCGGGCGACCTACAGGCACGAGTCCGGCGAGACGATCGAGGTTGTGCCCGGCACCGTCATCCTCTTTCCCGCCGGCTGGACGGGCACCTGCACGGTTCATGAGACCATGCGCAATGTTTACATGCTGAGCTAGGATTTACCGATGATCAAACTCGACTCTACCGCGCCACACATGACTAACCCCGCGGGATTTGCCGGGCCGTTCAAGGATTGGGGCGTCGTCCCGACAATGATCGAGGGCGAATCGCGCACCTCAGGAATCCTTTTGCACAAAGGTCCGAATGGCGAGAACGAGGCTGGCATCTGGATCTGCACGCCAGGCTACTGGAATTGCCATGTCACGCGTGACGAATTCTGCCACTTCCTTTTGGGACGCTGTACCTACACGCATGAATCGGGCGAGGTCATCGAGATCACGCCCGGTACGGTCGCGTTCTTCCCGCAGGACTGGAAAGGCACCTGCCGCGTCCATGAAACGGTCCGCAAGGTATACATGATCCGGTAGAGGCGAGGCCTACCTCACAATCACATTCTTGAACTGCCAGGGATCGCGCTTATCGATATCCTCGGCAAAGAGTTCGACGCGGTTCTTGAGGGGCGTCCAGTCGGTATAGACGCCGACGATCGGACCCAGATACGCGCGCTGAATTTCGAGGCAGCGGCGGAAATCCATCTCGTCGGTCTCGACGATGCCGGCATTGGGATTTTCGATCGCCCAAATGACGCCGGCGAGCACAGCGCTCGTCACCTGCAGGCCGGTGGCGTTCTGGTAGGGCGCAAGCTTGCGCGCCTCTTCGATTGAAAGCTGCGAACCATACCAATAGGCGTTCTTCTTGTGGCCGTAGAGAAGCACGCCCAGTTCGTCGCTGCCATCGACGATCTCATTCTCGTCAAGGATGTGCTTGGTCGGCTGGTGCTCGCCGCCAAGACCGAAAATCTCGTGCAGCGATAGGACCGCATCGTTGGAGGGGTGATAGGCGTAGTGGCAGGTTGGGCGGTAGGTGACCTTCTTGCCCTCCCTGACCGTGAAATAATCGGCGATCGAGATCGCCTCGTTGTGAGTGACGAGAAAGCCATATTGAGGCCCCGCGGTCGGTGTCCAGGTGCGCACGCGCGTATCTGCGCCGGGCCGCGTCAAGTAGATCGCGGCACCGCTGCCTGCCTTGTGCTTGCGGCCATCGGGCGGAAGCTTTTTCTCATGCGTGCCCCAGCCCAGTTCCGCCGGCTGCAAGCCCTCCGAGATGAAGCCGTCGACCGACCAGGTATTGACGAATGTATTGAGCGGCTTCGGGTTCTTAGAGCGCTGCGTATCACGCTCGGCTATATGGATACCCTTGACGCCGACGCGCTTCATGAGCTTCGCCCATTCCTCGCGTGTGGCGGGTTCCTTGACCTTGATCTTGAGTTCAGCGGCAATGTCGAGCAGCGCCTGCTTGACGAACCATGACACCATGCCGGGATTGGCGCCGCAGCAGGAAACGGCTGTCGGACCGGGCCCCAATTCGCGCTTCAAGGCGAGGGTCTGCTCGCGCATCACGTAGTTTGTGCGCGCGGCGTTATCGAGCTTGGGATTGTAGTAGAAGCCCGGCCAGGGCTCGATGACGGTGTCGAGATAAAGCGCGCCGCTTTCCCGGGCGAGCCGCATGATATCGCGGGAATCGACATCGACGGAGAGATTGACAATGAAGGCAGGGCCGGGGCCGGCCGTCAGCAGCGGCTTCAATAGCGACTTGTAGTTCTTCCTTGTAAGCCCCTCCTTGATGAAGGCCAGGCCTTCCTTCTCGACAAGCTTGCGGTTGCTGTCGTCGGGATCGATCACCGTGAACTTGTTACGGTCGAGATCCAGATGGCGAAGCAGGAGGGGCAACGTGCCGCGGCCGATCGAACCGAAGCCGATCATCACGATCGGGCCCTTCCAAGTGGCATGACGGGGCCAGGTGGTCATGGGTCTTTGCTCCTCTTGCTGCAATGCGATGCGGCGGCTCTTTAACCAAGAATCCCTGTCATAGGGACTCTTATTTGCGTCATGTCGTTTTCGCATAACGGCGTGGCGCCACCGGTGCTAGCGGCCGCGCGCCACGCGGTGCATCAATCGTCCAAGCACCCGCGAATCCATTATGGCCTCCGAGTCACCTACAGCAGTCTGGATGCCAGCGGCCCCCAAGCCCGGCGCGATGTCGTTTGCCATCCTCTTCGCGGTCGAATCCTTCGCGCGCGCGGTCGTCTCGGGCGTCGTCTCCGTCCAGGCCTATGATCTCCTTAAATCCGGCCAGCATGTCAGCCTGCTGTTCACGACCGTCGGCCTCTTCGTGCCGCTCGGGACGCTGGCGGTACCGCTCCTCCACCATTTCATGCCACGGCGCTGGGTCTATACGACCGGCGTTCTGCTGCTGATCGCGGCGAGCCTGTGTTTCGCGAGCTTCACGTTGGTCGGGCAGGCGGCCGGCATGTATCTGCGGGTTCTCGGAACCGCCGTACTCAACATCACGCTGGCGCTCTACATTCTCGACCATATCCGCCGCGTCGAGCTGGTGCGCTCGGAGCCTCTGCGGCTCTCATTCTCGGTCGTTTCGTGGACGGCAGGCCCGTATCTCGGCATCTGGCTCTATGCGAATTACGGCCACGCCGCGCCGCAGATCGCCGCCATCATCGGCGCCGTCGTGCTCCTCATCATGTTTTGGTACCTGCGGCTATCGACCAATCCGGCGATCAAGGCGGGGCCGGCGCGGCCGGTGAGCCCCTGGGCGAGCGTCGGCCGGTTCGTCTCCCAGCCGCGTCTGCGGCTTGCCTGGCTCATTGCCTTCGGCCGTTCCTGCTTCTGGTCGAGCTTCTTCATCTATGGGCCGCTTCTCATGATCGAAGGCGGCCTCGGCAAGGAGGCGGGCGGCCTTTTGCTATCGGCCGGCAATGCAGTGCTCATCCTTGCCATCGTCTTTGGGCGGATCGCCGAGCGGACCAGCGTCAGGCACGTGATCGTCGGCGCCTTTGCGGCGGGCGCAATGGCATCGATCGCCGCCGGGCTCGCCGGAACCGGAGCGCCTCTTCTTGCCGCACTGATGCTGTTCATCGGCTCGATTGCCGCTTCTTCGCTCGACGGCGTCGGTGGTATTCCCTTCATGCGGGCGGTGAAAGGCCGCGAGCGTGCGGCGATGACGGGCGTCTACCGCACCTATATCGATTTTTCCGACCTGATCCCGTCCTTCGTCTTCTCGATCGCGCTTGGATTTTTCGGCCTCGGCGTCGTCTTCATTATCTTGGGCTTCTGGCTGGCGATCGTCGGCCTCACGGCGTGGATTTACCTGCCGCGCTCGATGTAGCCCAGGCGGCACGGATCTGGCGGTGCGCCTCGCCATAGCCATTGGCCGTCTTTTGTAGCCTTGAAGCAAGATTGCTGTTGAGCGCCGGCAGGCGATGAAATGGCACCGTCGGCAAGGCGTGATGGGCGCTGTGGAACGGCATGTTCCAAGCGAGGAAACGCACCAGCCGGTTGGTATAGGTGGTGCGCGAATTGGCAAGCATGTTGGCGACCAAGGGACAGGCGCCATGCTCGGCCATGAGATAGGCACGCAGGAATGGCTGTCCGAGCAGGGCCGGGATCACCCAAAGCGTCAGAATCCAGGTCCAGCCGAAGGCGATCCCGGCAATCGCAACAGCAGCCATGGCCGCGAGATGCAGCCGCGCCTCGAGCACGAGTTTGCGGCGCGCGTTCGCCGGCACGAAATCCGGCAAGGACCGCCCCAGTGCATTGTTGATCAGCACCGCAACTCGGCGCGCCAATAGGGGATGCCGCTCAGATGCCAAAGATATCCGCGCCAATCGCTTGGCTTTGGACTCGCAAGTTCGGGATCATGCGCCGGATCCTGCGTGTGACGGTGGTGGGCGAAATGGAAAAAGCGGAAATGGCGGGGCGGGAGCAGCAGTAGAAAACCGCAAACCTCGGCGATGAACACATTGAGCCAGGACGTCTTGAAGGCGGTGCCGTGGATCGTTTCGTGCTCGAGCGCGAAAAGTGAGACGAGCGCAATGCCGTGCAAGGTCATCGCAAGAATTTTCAGCGCGGGATTGCCGGTCCACAGGACAACACTCCCGGTGAGGAAAAGAAGAAGTACATGTCCGGCAAGATGCACGAGCCCAGGCAGATCGCGCGTTTCCTTGAGTTCGCTAAGTTCCGTAGCGCTCAGTGCGGCAAGTGCGTCACGATGCGTGAACTCTTCATGCATTAGTCGAGCGGCTTCTTGACCGGCGGCAGCGAAAGTCGTCAACTGCGGCCCCTTTGCGAGCGGCGGGACGCGATATGTCACAGAAAATCACTGTTGGCTACAAGCAGCTATTGGCCGAGGCCGAGCGCGCCATCGAAGGCGTCAGCGTCGAGCAGGCGATCGAAGCCGCGAACCAACCAGATGTCGTCATCGTCGATATCCGCGATCCACGCGAGATCGAGCGCGAGGGGCGGATCCCCAATTCCTTCCACGCGCCGCGCGGCATGCTCGAATTCTGGGTTGATCCGGAAAGTCCCTATTTCAAGCCGGTCTTCGGCGAGGATAAGACATTTATCATACACTGCGCGAGCGGATGGCGCTCGGCGCTCGCCACCGAGGCATTGCAGCGAATGGGGCTCAAGCCGGTGAAGAATCTCAAGGGCGGGTTCACCGCGTGGAAAGCGGCCGGCGGCCCGGTGGAGAAGCCTCCATCCAAGCCCTAGCCAAACGTGGGACGGCGGCACGTATTGGATAGGGGCATGAGCAAACTTCATTTGATTTTAGGCAACAAGAATTATTCGTCATGGTCGCTGAGGCCGTGGCTTGCGATGACCATGGCCGGGCTTCCCTTCAAGGAGACGGTGATCCCGCTCGACACGCCGGATACGAAAGCGGCGATCGCCGAGCATTCGGCCGCGGGGCGTGTGCCGATCCTTCATCACGGCAAGCTCGTCATTTGGGATTCGATGGCAATCCTCGAATATCTCGCCGAGACCTTTCCGGAAAAGAAACTCTGGCCGGTCGGCAAGACGGCGCGTGCTGTGGCCCGCGCCGTCTCCAATGAAATGCATTCCGGGTTTTCGGCTCTGCGTAATGCCTGTCCGATGAACATCCGTCGCGCGCCAAAGCCCATCCCATTGAATGATGCCGTTAAGGCAGACACCGCGCGCGTCGAGAGCATCTGGCGCGACTGCCGCAAGAAATTTGGCAAGGGTGGACCCTATCTCTTTGGAAAATTCTCGATCGCCGACGCCATGTTTGCGCCTGTCGCGAGCCGTTTTTCGACCTATTTGCTCTCCGCTGAAGGAGACACCAACGCCTATGTTACAACGATCCTCGACAGTCCCGCCTTCAAGCTCTGGGAAGAGTCGGCGCTCAAGGAGAGCTGGGTGATTCCGGCGGACGAAGTCGATTAGGACGGTCATTCATGTATGAGCTTTACATCGGCAATAAGTGCTTCTCGTCATGGTCGCTGAGGCCTTGGTTGGCGCTGAAGCACCACAACATACCCTTCACCGAGAAATTCGTGCGCTTGCGCCAGCCGGATACCGCGGCGCGCCTCCTCGAGGTCTCGCCCTCGGGCCGCGTTCCGGTGCTTCATCATGACGGCCGCAAGATTTGGGACACGCTCGCCATTCTTGAATATTTGGCGGAACTTCATCCCGATAAGAGATTGTGGCCCGATGACCGTGAGGCGCGTGCCATGGCCCGCAGTGTTTCGGCCGAAATGCATTCGAGCTTCGCCGATGTGCGCAATCAATGGGCGATGAACTTGCGCCGGCCCAAAACCTACAAGGCATTGTCGGAAGCGGGTCCGAAGCAGGCGGCGCGGATTGAAGCGATCTGGCGCGAGTGCCGGAAGCATTATGGCGTTGGAGGACCGTTCCTGTTCGGGAGTTTCACCGCCGCCGATGCCATGTATGCGCCGGTGGTCACCCGTTTCGACACCTATGGCGGCGATCTCGCGCCCGATATACGCGCCTATGTCGATAGCATCCTCGCCCTGCCGGCGATGAAGGAATGGTATGCCGGTGCCGCGGCCGAAACTTTCCCCGAACCAGGTCCCGATGAGTGAATTCAGATATAGCAGATCACTTGGCCTCTCCTGACTTCGGCCTTGTAGAAAAGCCCGTAGGCTTTGGCGCAGATCTTTCTCGCCTGTTCTTGGGTGATCGCGGGCGGAGGTGGTTTCTGCGGTTTCTTCTTCGTGGCGGACGCACCTTCCGAGCTGAGCGCCACCAACAGCGCCAGCGCGCAGCCAGCCATAAGGCAGGCCTTCGCGTTCTTCATCATACTAGGTACCAGCAATGCAATACTCCATCCTTGGTGATGCGATAGCGCTGGACTCGCGGCACGGGGCCTCCGTGTTTTGCGACAAGCTGCTTGCAAAGCTCATAGGGATCGAATTTCTGCTTGGTCTGTGATGGGGTGTTCGGCTTCTTCTTCTGCGCCGCCTCAGCCGCCTCGGGTATGCAGGCGAGAAATGTCATCAAGCTGACAAACGTAGCGAGCTTCCTCATATCCGCTCCCAATAACGTTCCTTACGCTACGTCATTTTATAGACTGTGGATTGCGGATTGCAAGCCTCTGTCACAAGATCGGCTGTTCGAATCTCCAGGGCGCCCATGGCGGTCATCACATCGCAAATCTCGGCTTCATCGACTGAATTCACGGCGAATGCCGGCGCGATGCGCACGCTCGTTGCCGAACTCCGCGGTCGTCGGACCACAGCGGCGGAAGGCGGCCCGCAAAAGGCACGCGAGCGTCACGTTTCTCGCGGCAAGCTCCTGCCGCGCGATCGCGTCAATGCGCTGCTCGATCCGGCGACGCCGTTCCTCGAACTCTCACCGCTCGCCGCCTACGACCTCTATGGCGGCGACATTCACGGCGCCGGGCTTGTCACTGGCATCGGCCGGGTCAGCGGGCGCGAATGCGTGATCGTGTGCAATGACGCGACGATCAAGGGCGGCACCTATTACCCGTTAACGGTCAAAAAGCACCTGCGCGCGCAGGCGATCGCGCGCGAGAACCGCTTGCCGTGCATCTATCTCGTCGACTCTGGCGGCGCGAACCTTCCGAACCAGACCGAAGTCTTTCCCGATCGCGAACACTTCGGCCGCATCTTCTACAACCAGGCGCAGATGTCGGCTGCTTCCATTCCGCAAATAGCGTGCGTGATGGGCTCTTGCACAGCCGGTGGCGCCTATGTCCCGGCCATGTCGGATGAGACGGTGATCGTGCGCAAGCAAGGCACGATCTTTCTTGCCGGACCGCCGCTCGTGAAGGCGGCAACCGGTGAAGAAGTCTCGGCCGAGGATCTGGGCGGCGCGAATGTTCACGCTCGCCAGTCCGGCGTTGCTGATCACTATGCCGTCGATGATGCGCATGCGATTGCGATCGTTCGCCAGATCGTCGCGCATCTCGATAGTCCCGACGCCCACCCGATCGCACGGCGTGAGGTCATGGCACCGCGCTTAGACGCAAACGAACTTGACGGCATTATCCCGCAGTCCTTCGCCAAATCTTATGATGTTCGCGAGGTGATTGGCCGCATCGTCGACGGTTCCGACTTCGCCGAGTTTAAGCAGCTCTATGGTGAAACACTTGTCTGCGGCTTTGCCCATATCTGGGGCATCCCGGTCGGCATTCTCGCTAATAACGGCATTCTCTATTCGCAATCGGCGCTTAAAGGCGCGCATTTCATCGAATTGTGCTGCCAGCGCCGCATCCCCTTGCTTTTCCTGCAGAATATTTCCGGCTTCATGGTCGGCCAGCGATATGAGGCGGGCGGCATCGCCAAGGATGGTGCCAAGCTCGTGACGGCGGTCGCCTGCGCCGCGGTGCCCAAGATCACCGTCATTATTGGCGGTTCGTTCGGCGCAGGCAATTACGGCATGTGCGGGCGGGCTTACGATCCACGTTTCCTCTTCACCTGGCCAAACAGCCGCATTTCGGTGATGGGCGGTGAGCAGGCGGCCTCCGTGCTGGCGACAGTGCGCGGCGACAATCTGCGCGCCGAAGGCAACAACTGGACCTCCGCCGAAGAAGAGGCCTTCAAGGCGCCGATCAGGGAGCAGTATGAGAGCGAGGGCAATCCCTATTATGCCACCGCGCGGCTATGGGATGACGGCATTATAGCGCCTTCCGAAACGCGCGATGTTCTGGGCCTTGCCTTTGCTGCGACGCTCAACGCTCCGATCCCGGAAACGCGCTTCGGCGTCTTCAGGATGTAACCGGCTTCGTTGCCTTGGTCACGATCACCACGATGCCGAGCAGGATGAGTGCCCCGCCGATGAAGTGATAGGGCTCCAGTTTTTCGCCGAGCAGGAGATAGGCGAAAAACGGCACGAACAGCATCTGGAGATACATCAGGAGGCCCGCCTTGGCGGCGCCGAGGATCTCGATGCTCCAATTGAAGAGAAGATACATGATGGCGCCGCCGAAAATCGCGCAGTAGCCGAGCGCCAGAGCGCCGCGCATGTCCATGCTGAAGCTGTCACCCATCAGGATCTCAACAACTGCAAACGGAATCCCGACAGCCGAGCCCGCAAGCAGCAGCATGACCAGCAACGGCAATCGGTCGAGCGTGAATTTCGCGCGGCGCAAGAGCACGGTGTAGAGACCAAAGCCGAAGGCGCCAAGTAGGACCCACAATTCGCCGATATTGAAATTGAGGCCGAGCAATTGCGCCAATTGCCCGTGAACGATGATGACGATCATGCCGATGAATGAAACGACGGCGCCGGCTGCCTGCCAAGCGCCCATCGGCTCGCCAAGCACGAAGAAGGCGAGCACCATGGTGATGATCGGCATGAGCGAGATGATCAGGCCGCAATTGATGACGTTGGTATAGAGAAGCCCAAGGAAGATCAGGCCTTGTGTCAGGAACAGGCCGCTGCCGCCAATGACGAGGAGTTCGACCCAGCGCTCCTTGAGGAGCTTGGTCATTTGGGCGCGGTATGAATAGACGAAGGGCAGGAGGACGAGAGCGGCGAGGAAAGCCCGGCACAGCGCCAATGTGAAGGGTGGCAGGTCGGCCACCACCCATTTCACCGCGATATAGACGTTGGCCGAGAGCAGCCAGCACAGGGCGCCGGCGATATAGCCCGTCGTCTGCGAGGCGGTGTCGCCTGGCGTTCCACCGCGCGCCTGGTCCGCCGTTAATAAATGAAAGGCCATGCCTGCTCCCCCGCCAAGGTGCCCAATCTGGTTTGCCTTTGCCGCGCTGTCCATGGAATGATTGGCCCATGCTGTCATCCGTCCTCATCGCCAATCGCGGCGAGATTGCCTGCCGCATCGCCCGTACCGCCCGGCGCCTCGGCATGCGCGTCATTGCCGTTTATTCCGATGCCGATCGCGACGCCTTGCATGTTGCGCTTGCCGATAAGGCCTATCGACTCGGACCCGCGGAAGCAAAGCAGAGCTATCTCAATGCCGCGCGCATTATCGAGATTGCGAAAGCGGCCAAGGCCGCCTGCATCCACCCGGGCTATGGCTTTCTCTCGGAGAACCCGGAATTCGCCGCAGCAGTGGAGAAGGCGGGGATCGTCTTCGTCGGGCCGCCCCCCTCAGCGATCCGGGCCATGGGCCTCAAAGATGCCGCCAAGCGCTTGATGGCGAAGGCTGGCGTGCCGGTCGTACCGGGCTATGACGGCGAGGAGCAGGACGTCCCATTTCTCGCGGCACGTGCGGCCGAGGTCGGCTTTCCCGTCATGATCAAGGCCGTGGCGGGCGGTGGCGGCAAGGGCATGCGGCATGTCGCCGATGCGGCTGACTTCGCCAGCTCACTCGATGCCTGCCGGCGCGAGGCATCGTCGGCCTTCGGCAATGATCGTGTTCTGATCGAGAAATTCATCGACCGCCCTCGCCATGTCGAAATCCAGGTTCTGGCCGACGGTCATGGCAATTGCGTTTCATTGTTCGAGCGGGATTGTTCACTTCAGAGGCGTCATCAGAAGGTGATCGAGGAATCGCCGGCGCCCGGCATGACTGAATCTTTACGTGTGCGCATGGGCGAGGCGGCGGTCGCCGGTGCCAAGTCGGTCGGCTATCGCGGCGCCGGCACGATGGAGTTCATCGTCGGCGGCGGCAGTGATCTCGCGAGCGCGAAGTTTTATTTCATGGAGATGAACACGCGCCTCCAGGTCGAGCATCCTGTCACTGAAATGGTGACCGGCCTCGATCTCGTCGAACTGCAGTTCCGCGTCGCGTCTGGCGAAGCGCTGCCGTTCCGCCAGAGCGATCTGAAGCTTGCGGGTTACGCAATCGAAGCGCGGCTTTATGCCGAGGATCCCAATGCCGGCTTCCTGCCGCAGGCCGGATCGCTGCTCGCACTCAAATGGCCGGAAGACGGCATCCGCATCGATACCGGCGTGCGTCAGGGCGACAAGGTCACGCCCTATTACGACCCGATGATCGCCAAGCTCATCGCCCATGGCACGACGCGCGATAAGGCGATCCGACATCTGGCCAAGGCGTTGAGCGAGACCCGCGTGCTCGGCCTCAAGAGCAACAAGGCGTTTCTTGCCGCGATCCTTGCCCATCCCGCCTTCGGCAAGGGCGAGGTTTCGACCGGCTTTATCGACCATCACATCGACACGCTGGTGTATGCCGGTGCGTCCGAGATCGCGCGGGGCAGGGCGCTGGCCGCCTGGCTTGCCGCGCAATACCAGGCAACGCGCAAAGACGGCGTATGGACGGCGCTTGGCGGCTGGTCGCTCGATGGCACGCCGCGCAAGGATTTCTTCGAGGTCATCGTTGATGGCACACCTGCGAAGCTCGAAGTCGCCAATGGCCATTTCATGTTTGGCAAGTTTGGCAAACAGAGCATCGCGGTCGATCATTCCGCCGCATTGGTCATGGCTCACGATCCCGCAACCGGAGCGACCTATGTCGATGTCGATGGCATCCAGGTGAAGATCGAGGCCGCCGATCCGCTGGCCCGCGAAATCGGCGCGGCATCGGGCGGTGCCGTTACCCGCGCGCCGATGGCCGGCAAGGTCGTGCGCGTGCTGGTGGCCGAGGGCGAAACGGTAAAAGCGGGCACGCCGCTCCTTATCCTCGAGGCCATGAAGATGGAGCATCCCTTGAAGGCCGGCATTTCCGGGACGATCAAGACCTTGTCCGCCTCGGCCGGCGCCCAGGTCGCCGAGCGCGACGTCCTCTGCGTCATCGAGCCGCCTGCCGCGGGTTGAGGATAAGTTCGCGTCGGCTGTTTTCCGGTAAGCCCGATCTGGCGCATAATGGCGGCCATGGCTTTGCACATCGTCAAATTATGCGTCGGCGTCTCCGAGGTGGAAGAACTCGAGAGCTGGATCGAGGATGCGCGTGCCGGGCGTGACGACCTCTCGCACACGACGCGTATGTTCCCGAAACGCAAGGACGAGATCGTCCCCGGCGGCTCGCTCTATTGGGTGGTGCGCGGGCTCATCCTCTGCCGCCAGCCGATCGCCGGTCTTGTGCCGGTCACGGACGCAGAAGGCATCGAGCGCTGCCGCATCGAATTCGAGCCGAAGATCATCTTGGTGCGGCCGACGCCGCGTCGCGCCTTCCAGGGCTGGCGCTATCTCGAAGACAAGGATGCGCCGCCCGATCTGCCGCGCGGCGGCTCGGGCAAGGGCTTGCCGGAAAAGATGCGTCGCGAGCTCGCCGAGCTCGGGCTTTTGTGAGCCCTATTTCGATCCGGCGGCTTCGGGTGGGCGATGATGTCGGCGTGGCCGCCGATCTCCTCATCCGCTTCTTTCGCGAAGAGGGCTTCGACACGCCGGATGCCGTCATCCATGTCAATACGCAGCGCATGGCAACGATCGAGGCGTGCGGGTTGTTCATCGCTGAATCAGGGGAAAAGCCAATTGGGGTCGCAACGATGTCGCTGGAGTTCGGTATCGAATTCGGCTGGTCCGGCGAGATGGGCGATCTCTATGTGCTGCCCGATTGGCGCGGCAGAGGCGTGTCGCAAGCTTTGGTCGTGGCCGTGGAAGCGTTTCTGAAAGAGCGCGGCGCCGGCGGCTATCAGGTGACGGTTACGCCATTTGCCGAAGAGGCGCACGGCCTTCAGGGCTATTACCGCAAGCTCGGCTTTTCCTCGGAAGGGCGATTGATACTTTACAAGAAGCTTTGAATTTCCCTCCCCCTTGTGGGGAGGGATCAAGGGTGGGGGTCGGCAGTCTCTTTAACCCCCACCCCTAGCCCCTCCCCACAGTGGGGGAGGGGAATGTACGCCGCCCATACACCACGCCCTCGGCGCCCTTGTAGGTCACCTCGCGCATTGGCTGGAACCCACATTTGCGCGCGAGCTTCTTCGAGCGGTCATTATCCTTGTCGATCAGGCAAGAGATCGTCTGCCCGGCAAAATATTGATCGCCCCACGCCAGCACGGCACGGAGTGCTTCTTCCGCATAGCCCTTGCCGTGCGAAGCGGCGCGCAAGGCCCAACCGGCCTCCGGGCCGTCGCCCAAGGGCGGATCGATGTCGCGCTGGAAGTCGGCCAAACCGATCTCGCCGGTGAAATCTCCGGTGGCACGCTCCTCAATCGCCCAGAAGCCGTAGCCCCTGAGCGACCAATGCCCGACATAGCGGAGTATGCGCGCCCAGACTTCCTCCCGCGTGAATGGCCTGCCGCCAATGAAGCGGGCAATCGCTGGATCGCCCCACATGGCGGCGCAAGCCTCGAAATCGGCGATCTCATGCCGGCGCAGTTTCAATCGCGCGGTCTCGATGACGGGCACGGTTTCGGCGGTGAAGGGAGGCTTTCTCATTTCCCTTCTCCCACGAGAGGGGAGAAGGGAAGTACTTTTCTAAACCCCCACATTATCGATCAACCGCGTGGTGCCGAGCCAGGCGGCGGCGAGGATGCGCAAGGGCTCGTCCGGCCGCTCGGGGAAGGCCAGTGTCTCGGCATTGCGCGCGGTCACATAATCGACCTTGAAGCCGAGTGTCGTCAGCGAACGCCGTGCCGCGCCCGTCGCACGCGAGGGTTCGGTTCCGGCCCTGATCTTCTCGGCGGCCTGGAGAAGCAAACGCGGCAGGGACGCGGCCTGGTGGCGCTCGGCGCGGCTCAAATAGCGGTTCCTCGACGACATCGCGAGGCCGTCTGCCTCGCGCACGGTCGGGATGCCGACGACCTCTATTGGAATGTCGAGATCCTTGGCCATCCGCCGCACGACCAATAATTGCTGATAGTCCTTCTCACCGAACATCGCGAAATCGGCACCCGTCCGGCAGAAGAGCTTGGCGACGACGGTCGCCACCCCGTCGAAGAAATGCGGGCGGAACTTGTCCTCGAGCCCGGCCTTGGCCGGTCCTTCCATCTTCACCGCCGTTGCAAATCCCGGCGCATAGACATCGCCATGCGGCGGCGCGTAGACGACATCGGCACTGACGCTTGCAAGCTTTGCGAGATCGCCTGCCTCGTCGCGGGGATAGCGGTCGAGGTCCTCATTGGGGGCAAACTGCTTGGGGTTGACGAAGATCGTCACGATGGTGCGCTCGGCGCGCGCCTTACCTTGCCGCACCAAGGTGAGGTGGCCCTCATGCAGGGCTCCCATGGTGGGCACAACCGCAACCTTCTCCCCGGCACGGTGCCACTCGCCGACCTGCGCACGCAGAGCGGCAAGGTCGCGGATCAGTTCCGGACTTGCCGGTTCCGCCTCGGCCTCGGGCGTCGATGCTTCCATGGGCTCAAGCCTCATCCTATAGAGGCTCGCTAGCACACCAGCCCCGAGTCCGTCCCATGCCAGAATTGCCGAGCCGCGCTGCCATCGAAGACAAGCTCTTTGCGGATGAAACCGTATTGGTGCGCCAATTGGCCCATCAGGCGCGGTTGACGCCCGAGGAAGGCCGGCAAACCCACGAACTGGCGCGTCAGCTTGTGGCGGCCGTCAGGGCGGGCCGGCAGCGCCAGGGCGGCATTGATGCCTTCATGCAGGAATACGCGCTCTCGTCTGAAGAGGGGGTGGTGCTGATGTGTCTAGCGGAAGCGCTGTTGCGCATTCCCGACGACGACACCGCCGACAAGCTCATTGCCGATAAAATCGGTGGCAAGAACTGGGAGTCGCATCTGGGGCAATCCGAGTCGATGTTCGTCAACGCGTCGGCCTGGGGCCTGATGCTGACCGGCCGTTTCGTCTCGCTAGGCCGCGATACCCAGACCGACATCGGCGGTTACCTCAAACGATTGGTGTCGCGCTCCGGCGAGCCTTTCATTCGCAATGCGATGAAACAGGCGATGCGCATCATGGGCCGGCAGTTCGTGCTCGGCCGCACCATCGATGAAGCGTTGAACGTGGCGCGCCCGCTCGAGGCGGAAGGCTATCGCTTCTCCTTCGACATGCTGGGCGAGGCCGCCTACACTGCGGTTGACGCCGAGCGCTATTACGCGGCCTATGTGAAGGCGGTCGAAGATGTGGCGGCCTCGGCGACCGGCAATGACATATTCGCGCGCCCCTCGATCTCGGTGAAGCTCTCGGCGCTGCACCCGCGTTACGACGTCAAGCAGGAAGCGCGCGTGCTCGCCCAATTGCTGCCGCGTCTCAAGGAACTCACCGCCCTCGCCAAGCGGCTCAATATCGGCCTCACCATCGACGCCGAGGAGGTCAATCGTCTCGATCTCTCCTTCGAATTGCTCGGACGCCTCATCCTCGATCCGGCACTTTCCGGTTGGAATGGACTCGGCCTTGCCGTCCAGGCCTATGGCAAGCGCGCCATGCCGGCGCTCGAATGGCTTGCGGCATTGGCTGTCGCGGGCAAGCACAAGCTTCCGGTTCGGCTTGTGAAGGGCGCCTATTGGGACACCGAGATCAAGCGTTCGCAGGAAGCGGGTTATGACGGCTATCCGGTCTTCACCCGTAAGGTCTCGACCGACATCAGCTATCTCGCCTGCGCGCGTTACATGCTGTCGCGGCGCGATGCGTTCTACCCGCAATTTGCGACCCACAATGCGCATAGCGTTGCCGCCGTCTCGGTCATGGCCGGCGATGACCGGAACTTCGAATTCCAGCGCCTGCATGGCATGGGGCAGGCGCTTTACGAGCAGGTCGTCGGGCGCAATCGCATGAACCAGCCCTGCCGCATCTATGCGCCGGTCGGCAGCCATGAAGACCTTCTCGCTTATCTCGTGCGACGCTTGCTCGAGAACGGCGCAAATACGTCCTTCGTCAATCGCCTGGCCGATGACGAAGCGCCGATTGCCGAGATCATTGCCGATCCGGTGGTCGAGATCGACCGCCACGCGACGATCCCGCATCCGCGCATCCCGTTGCCACGCGACATCTTTGCCCCACGCGTCAATTCGCGCGGCGTGCCTCTGTGGGAGGACGGCGTGCGTGCCTCGCTCTCCGGCGCCATCGGCAAGGCACTGGTCACGCCGCAGGACGCCGCGACGCTGGTCGGTGCCACCGAGCGACGCGATGGGCCTGTGCGCGAAATCACCGATCCCTCCAATCGGGAGAGAAAGCTTGGCCGCGTCCATGAGGCGAGCGATGCGGCTGTTTCCGAGGCACTGACGCTTGCCGACAAGGCGCAGGAGGCCTGGGACAGGCGCGGGGGAGAGGCGCGCGCCAAAATTCTCGAGCGCGCCGCCGACCTCTATGAGGCGGAGACCCCGGCCTTGATGGCGCTGCTCATCCGCGAAGCCGGCAAGACCCTCGACAACGCCCAGTCCGATCTGCGCGAGGCGGTCGATTTCCTGCGCTACTACGCGCAGGAGGCACGCCGCAGCTTCACGCGGCCCATTTTGTTGCCGGGTCCGACCGGAGAGCGCAACGAGCTCTCGCTGCATGGCCGCGGCGTCTTCGCCTGCATCAGCCCATGGAACTTTCCCTTGGCGATCTTCACCGGCCAGATCGCCGCCGCGCTCGCCGCCGGCAATGCGGTCATCGCCAAGCCGGCCGAGCAGACGCCGCTCGTCGCGCATCTTGCCACGCGGCTCTTGCGCAAGGCGGGCGTTCCGCCAGAGATCCTGCAATTCCTTCCCGGCGATGGCGCCAGGATCGGCAATATCCTGCTCGCCGATCCGAGGATCGGCGGCGTTTCCTTCACGGGGTCGAATGATACCGCACTTCTAATCAACCGCGCGCTTGCCAAGCGTGGCGGGGCCATCCCGGCGCTCATCGCCGAGACCGGCGGCATCAACGCCATGATTGTCGATTCCTCCGCATTGCCGGAGCAGGCGGTTCGTGACGTTCTCGCCTCCGCCTTCGACAGCGCCGGACAGCGGTGCTCCGCGGCGCGCGTGCTCTTCGTCCAGGACGACATCGCCCATCGCGTCCTGCCGATGTTGAAGGGTGCGATGGCGGAACTCACCATTGGCGACCCACTCGATTATGCGACCGATGTCGGGCCGGTGATCGATGAGGAGGCGAAGAAGTCTCTCGAGGCCCACAAGGCGCGCATGGCCCGCGAGGCCAAGACCCTGATCGACCTTCCGCTGCCGGCCGCCGCCGCCAAGGGCACTTTCGTTGCGCCGGCCGCTTACGAATTGCCGTCTTTGGCCCCGCTCACCCGCGAGGTCTTCGGGCCGATCCTGCATGTCGTGCGCTTCCCCGGCGATCGCCTGGCGGAACTCTGCGCCGCCCTCAATGCCACCGGCTACGGTCTCACACTCGGGCTTCACACTCGCATCGAGTCCACAGCGGCGGAGGTCAGGGCACGGGTCAAGGTCGGCAATCTCTACGTGAACCGCAACCAGATCGGCGCGGTGGTCGGCGCCCAGCCTTTCGGCGGCGAGGGTCTCTCCGGCACCGGGCCCAAGGCGGGCGGTCCCAATTACCTCCAGCGCTTCGCTGTGGAGCGCGTCTGTTCGACCGATACCACGGCTTCCGGCGGCAATGCGGCGCTCATGTCGATGGAAGAGCGCAGCCCCTAGGCGGGCTAAAAGGTGGAGGAGTACTGTCAGGCATCCAACGATCATTCCCATGGCGCCTCCTTTCCTTTTGGCTACGTACGGTATTTGTTCTCGCAAGTCAAGGACTTTCTCAACTTTTTAGGAACTAATTGATTGAATTGACGGATTTCCAGGGAGGAAAGCGGTGATCATTAATCCAAAGGTCGGTGATCGCGTGAGGGCCAAATCCGGTGGCCCCGTGATGACCGTAACATCGGTCGAGCACGACGTTTATGGCGAGGCGTGCGTCGTCTGCGATTGGCAGGATGATGCGAAAATGCCGGCCAGCGGCACATTCACGCTCAGCGAACTGGTCAAGGCATGAGCGATTTCGACTGCGATATCGCGATCATCGGCGCCGGTCTTGCCGGCGCCGCCGCGGCGAGCATTGTCACCGCCCAGGACAAATCGGCGATCATCCTCGAGGCGCGCGATCGCGCCGGGGGCAGGGCCTTCACGCGGCCCTTCACGGCCGGCGGCGACCTCCTCGAATTCGGCGGCTCGTGGATCACGCCGTGGCATGATCGGGTGCGCCATTATGCCGATCTCACCGGCACGACATTGCGGTCACGCTCGCCGGTGTCCATGCATTTCTGGAATGACGGAATGACGGTCAGGTCCGGCGAGCCTTCCAGTGAGAAGGCGCGCGCCGCGTTCGATCGCACTATGGCGCGGATCGCGACTGATGCGGCGCGCTACAAGGCGGGCGAGCGCACCGACGCCGATGGCCAGTCGATGATGAGCGCCAGCCTCAATGCCTATCTCGATCGCATCGACGCAACTCCCGAAGCGCGCAATCACGTCATGGCTTGGTGGACCGTTTCCGGCAATGGCGATCCGGCGGTGATTTCGGCAAGCGAATTCATTTCGAGCTGTGCCTATGGCGAAGGCCGCCCGGAAGGCATGATCGACAAGTTGCAGAATACTCTGGTTCCTGGCGCCGGGATCCTGCCCGCGCGGATCATCGAGAAATCCGGCGCCGAGCTCAGGCTTTCGTCGCCCGTTGTCGCGATCGATCAGTCTACGGATGAAACCATCGTCACCTGTGCCGACGGCAAGAAGGTGAAGGCCCGCGGCGCCATCGTCTGCCTGCCGATCAATGCGCTGAAGGCCATCGCCTTCACCCCGGCGCTATCGCCGGTGAAGAGTGCCGCGATCGCGCGCGGCCATGGCGGCAAGGCGATCAAGGTGTGGATCAAGGCGCGCGGTGTCGAGGTGGGCGAGCTTGCAACGGGTGGCATCGACGGCTTGTCCTGGATGTTCGCCGAGCGCAAGTCGGAAGACGGTACGACACTCATCGTCTCCTTCGGTATTGCCGATCCGAAATTCGATCCCGACGACCGGCACGCCATTGCCGGCGCCCTGCAGCGCTTCTTCCCCAAGGCCCATCTCGTCGCCTGGGATTGGCATGACTGGGTCGCCGATCCCTATGCGCGGGGAACCTGGGTCGCGCTTCCCGCCGACATGCTGGAAATGGCCGATCCCCAGAATTGGCAGCCCGAAGGCCGGCTTGCCTTCGCGACATCGGATATAGCCCCCGACCAGGCCGGCTGGTTCGAAGGCGCCATCATTGCCGGGGAGGCGGCTGCGAACGCCTTGCTCCGGCAATCGAATACGCTTTGAATTAAGCTTCCTGCTATTATCTTCACCGTTATGACCGCTGGGAATTCCAAAGCCCCCATTCCCGCCGAAGGCAACAAGCCGCCGGCTGAGGAGAATGACGTTGACGCATTCCTCGCGCAGGTGCGCTCGATGCCGCCGCCAGCCCGCCAGGGGGAAGCGAGCGGCCGATTGATCTTTGCCATGGACGCGACGATGAGCCGGCAGCCGACCTGGGACCGGGCGCTGCAGATCCAGGGCGAGATGTTCCAGGAGACCGAGCGGATCGGCGGCCTTGATGTCCAGCTCGTCTATTTTCGCGGCTTCAATGAGTGCCGCGCGTCGAAATGGGTGAGCGAGCCGACAGCCCTTGCGCGCCTCATGGCGGGCGTCGATTGCCGCGGTGGGCATACGCAGATCGCCAAGGTGCTCTCCCACATCAAGGCCGAGGCCGGGAAAGCCAAGGTCAATGCCGTCGTCTATGTCGGCGATGCGATGGAGGAGAACATCGACACCGTGTGCGGCAAGGCGGGCGAGGTCGGTCTGCTCGGCATTCCGATATTCATGTTCCAGGAAGGCAGTGACGGCGCCGTTGCCAATGCCTATCGCGAAATCGCCCGATTGACCGGCGGCGCCTATCTGCGACTCGACGGTAATTCCGCTCACGCTCTCCGCGATCTTCTCTCCGCCGTTGCGGTCTATGCGGCGGGCGGCCGAAAGGCGCTCGAAAGCCATTCCAAGAGCAAAGGCGGCAATGCCGCCTTGCTGCTCCAGCAGCTTCGCTAGCGCATGCCCAGTTTCCTCATTGCTGCGGCTATCCTCGTCGGCGGCTTGTGGCTGATCCGCCAGTTTTCCCAGGCAACACCGGGACAAGCCAGCGCATTGACCCGCCAGATCGGCGGCGTCGCTTGTATTGCCGGCGCTGGCTTTCTGACATTGCGCGGACAGGCGGCAATTGCCGCACCGCTCTTCGTCTTTGGCGTCGGTCTCATGGGAAAGTCGGCCCTGTTTCCAACCGGCTTTCCTTGGGAGCGGAAATCGTCCGGCCAGAATTCGCGGGTCAGAACCTCCGTCATTGCCATGGAACTCGACCATGATACCGGGCGCATGGACGGCGAAGTACTCACCGGTCCTTTGCAGGGGAAACGGTTGTCAGTGTTGACCGATGCGCAGCTTGCGAGCCTGCATGGGCTCTGCGCGAAAGCAGGCGATCAGAGCCTGCCTTTGCTCGAGGCTTGGCTCGATCGCACCAAGCCGGCATGGCGTGAAGCCTGGGGCGGCAAAGGGAATGGCCAGAAGGCGCAGGCGCCCAGCGGCAAGATGAGCGAAGAAGAGGCCTTTGCGGTCCTAGGCCTCAAGCCGGGTGCCAAGTCCGAAGACATCCGCGCGGCGCATCGCCGATTGATGAAGGAGTTTCACCCTGACAAGGGCGGCTCCGACTATCTCGCCGCGAAAATCAACCAGGCGAAGGAACGACTGCTTCAGGACTGAGGCGAGAGCGCCACGCAGCCGATGCCCTTCTGGGTCAATTGCCGGCAGGCGGCGCGGGCTGCGTCTTCCGAGAAGCCGGAGAAGCGGGCGCGGTAGATCGTTTCGTTGCCCTTCTGCACCTGGACGGTGAAGGCCTGCTTGTCGTCGAGGAGGGCCAATCCGGTCTTGCGGGCATCGCGCAATTTATCCTGCGCAGCGCGCTTGTTCGGGAAAGCGCCGATCTGGATTTTCCAGCTCATTTCGGTTGGAGGAACAAGAATTTGCCCGGCCCAGCCTGAACTGCCGGCGTCGCTCTTAACCGCAAAGGGCAGGGCCTCGCCGCTTGCCTGCTTGGAGACCTGGGTCTCGGACCCTTCCGGCAGCGGCGCAACCAGGACCTGGCCTTGCCCTTCGGCGAGCGAGGCGACCGTGGTGGTGGTGGTGGTCGCTGTCGACGGGGGAATTTCGGCGATCAGTTCCTCGTCGGATGAATCCTCGGCATCGCCCTCATCGACTTCGGTTGCAGCGCGGGCGAGATCGGCGACCGTCTTGTCAGACGGGCGGCCCTTGCTGGCCGACGGTTTCGTCTTCTTGGAGGTGGTGGGTTCGGGGGCGCGCTGTGCCTCAGGCTCGATGATCTGGTCGACGGCGACGGCCTCGGTCTCCTCGACGGCTGCGACGTCGAGATCCTTCGGAGCGGCCGAACCTTTGATCGACGCAGCAAGCATCTTGCCATCCTTGCACTTCGGCAGTTGCTTGCTCAGCATCGCAATCATGTACTGGTTGCGGGCATTGCCCGTCCTGCCGCCCATGACGACGCCGATAATGCGCTTGTCGCCGCGCCTGACGGAGGAGGTCAGGTTGAAGCCCGAGGCGCGGATATAACCGGTTTTGATGCCGTCAGTGCCGTCGAACTTGCCGAGCAGGCGATTGTGGGTGCGGATGACCCGGCCCTTGTAGTTGAACGACATCAACTTGAAGTAGGGGTAGTATTGCGGGAAGTCGCGCTGGATGCGCAGCGACAGCGTCGCCATGTCGCGCGCCGTTGTCATCTGGCCGGGATTGGGAAGGCCGGATGCATTCCTAAATGTCGTGCGGCTCATGCCGAGTGAGCGGGCGGTCTTCGTCATGCGGTCGGCAAAGGCACTTTCGCTGCCGGCGATATTCTCGCCGATCGCCGAGGCCACGTCATTGGCCGAAAGCGTGACCAGCGCCTTGATCGCGTCCTCGACTGCAACGGTCTTGCCGGCCGGCACGCCAAGCTTGGTCGGGGCCATGCCGGAGGCGCGCTTGGACATCTTGAGCTGGGTCGAAAGCGTCATCCGCCCGGCTTTCAATTCCCCGAACAGGATGTAGAGGGTCATAACCTTGGTCAGCGAGGCAGGATAGCGCTTGCCGTCAGGATCGCTCGAAAACAGGACTTCGCCGGTTCTCGCATCGACGGCAATGGCTGAGAATTTAGGACCGGCCGCTTCGGCGGTGCCGGCGGCAACAAACATCATGAGGGCCGCAAAGCCCGCTACACAGCGCCAAAACGTCGAATTTGCCAATGACCGCGAATTAGCGTCCCGCATCCCGACTACCATCCCACTTACGACCCCGGTTGGGTCCAACCCTCAGGGCCCGCCTAGGCAGGCCCACTCAAACGAGTGTCCGAGTGCCGGTCCCTGGACCGACTCTGCCGAAGCAGGCTCGAACTTCTCGTCCCCAATAGCTTCTCTGGGGGCGATTGTCACCCTTTGAGCCTTACCGAGTGGTAAACGAATCCATTGAAATTGTGCAATGCAAAATCATTCTTGACAATTTTTGTGCACTGCATATATGACGTAACACAAGGGCCTTGGCCCGGTGCACAGCAAGGAGATCGGTTATGATCAAGTCGTTTGAAGACTTCCAGGCCATTGGCAAGGACGGCTTCGAGACCTATGTCGCCTCGGCGACCGCGATGACGAAGGGCCTGCAGGCGATCGCCGCGGAAGCGGCGGATTTTTCGCGCAAATCCTTCGAGAAAAACACGGAAGTTTTCCAGAATGCGGTTTCGGCCAAGTCCTTCGACAAGGTCGTTGAGCTGCAGCAGTCCTACGCCAAGGAAGCTTACGAAGCTTTTGTCGGCGAGATGACCAAGATTGGCGAACTTTACACGACCGCCGCGAAGGAAGCCTACAAGCCCTTCGAATCGAAGTTCTCGACCTTCGGCTTCAAGCCGCTCGTCTAAGTTCCAGCTTGCGGCAAAGTGTCCAAACTTGCCGCAAGATAGTTAGGTGAGCACGACTCACCAAATTGTGTTCTACTCTTTGACTGTAGTGCCCGGCGGCCTTCTTGCCGGGCTTTTTCTTTTGTAAAGGCCGGCCGGATTCACTTTCCCGACACTGCCGAAAATTTGGCCTCTCCCATTCCGCCCTTCTGCGCTTATATTATCCGAGCCATGGCTCCACGCCCACCCATTCGCGAAGACGGCCAGATCGGCGTCATCACCAAGACGGCGACGAAAACCAAAAAGCCGTCGATGTACAAGGTGCTGCTGCTGAATGACGATTACACGCCGATGGAATTCGTCATTCACGTGCTCGAGCGGTTCTTCAACAAGACCCGCGAGGAAGCGACGCGCGTAATGCTGCACGTGCACCAGAAGGGTGTAGGGATCTGTGGAGTCTATACGTTTGAGGTTGCCGAAACAAAAGTGACGCAGGTCATGGACTTTGCGCGCAAGCACCAGCATCCTCTGCAATGCACCATGGAGAAAGAATAGGAGCGCCTTGAGTGCCGACATTTTCGCGAAGTCTTGAAAAGGCGTTGCACCGCGCTCTGGCGATCGCCAACGAACGTCACCACGAATACGCGACGCTTGAACACCTGTTGCTGGCGCTGATCGACGATAAGGACGCAGCAGCCGTCATGCGCGCTTGCAGCGTCGATCTCGACCTTTTGCGCCGCAATCTCGAATCCTACATCGATAATGAGCTCGCCAATCTCGTCGCCGACCGCGGCGAGGATTCGAAGCCGACTGCCGGCTTCCAGCGCGTCATCCAGCGCGCCGTTATCCATGTCCAGTCATCCGGTCGCGAAGAGGTCACGGGGGCCAATGTGCTCGTCGCCATTTTCGCCGAGCGCGAGAGCCACGCCGCGTTCTTCCTGCAGGAGCAGGACATGACACGATATGACGCGGTCAATTACATTTCGCATGGCATCGCCAAGCGGGCCGGCATGTCCGATGCGCGCCCGGCGCGCGGCGTCGAGCAGGACCAGCAGTCCGGCGAGGGTGAGCAGGGCGAAGGCAAGAAGAAGCAGGACGGCGATGCGCTCGATGCCTATTGCATCAACCTCAACCGTAAGGCTGCCGACGGCAAAATCGATCCGTTGATCGGCCGGCAGACAGAGGTCAACCGCACCATCCAGATCCTGTGCCGCAGGCAAAAGAACAATCCGCTTTTCGTCGGCGATCCAGGCGTCGGCAAGACGGCGATCGCGGAGGGCCTCGCACGTCGCATCATCAATGGCGATGTACCCGAGGTGCTCAAGGACTGCACGATCTTCCAGCTCGACATGGGCGCGCTGCTTGCCGGCACGCGCTATCGCGGCGATTTCGAAGAACGCCTCAAGGCGGTCATCAAGGAGATCGAGCGCCAGCCCGGCGCCATCATGTTCATCGACGAAATCCACACGGTGATCGGTGCGGGTGCAACCAGCGGCGGCGCGATGGATGCCTCGAATTTGCTGAAGCCGGCGCTCGCCGGCGGCAACCTGCGCTGCATCGGGTCGACGACCTATAAGGAATACCGTCAGCATTTCGAGAAGGACCGCGCCCTGGTGCGGCGCTTCCAGAAGATCGACGTTAATGAGCCGTCGATCCCGGATGCGATCAAGATCATGAAGGGGCTCAAGCCCTATTTCGAGGAGTTCCACAAGGTCCGCTACACCGAGGACGCGATCGAAACCGCCGTACAATTGTCGGCGCGCTACATCAACGACCGGAAACTGCCCGACAAGGCGATCGACGTGATCGACGAGACCGGCGCGTCGCAGATGCTGCTTCCCGAAAACAAGCGGCGCACGGTGATCGGGGTCAAGGAGATCGAGGACACGATCGCCACCATGGCGCGTATCCCGGCGAAGACCGTGTCCAAGGATGACGCCAGCGTTCTGAAAGATCTCGAAAACGAACTCAAGCGCATGGTGTTCGGCCAGGACAAGGCTATCGAAGCGCTGGCGGCTTCGATCAAGCTTGCCCGGGCGGGCTTGCGCGAACCGGAAAAGCCGATCGGCTGCTACCTCTTCTCGGGGCCGACGGGCGTCGGCAAGACGGAAGTCGCCAAGCGGCTCGCCGAAGTGCTGGGCGTCAACATGCTGCGCTTCGACATGTCGGAATACATGGAGCGGCACACCGTATCGCGGCTCATCGGCGCGCCTCCGGGTTATGTCGGCTTCGACCAGGGCGGCCTCCTGACCGACGGCATCGACCAGCATCCCTATTCGGTGCTGCTGCTCGATGAAATCGAGAAGGCGCATCCCGACCTGTTCAACATCCTTCTGCAGGTCATGGATCACGGCAAGCTCACCGATCACAACGGCAAGTCGGTCGATTTCCGCAATGCCATCCTGATCATGACGACCAATGCGGGAGCCCAAGATCTTGCCGGCGCCGCCTTCGGCTTCCATCGCAACAAGCGCGAGGGCGACGATCAGGAAGCGATCAACCGGATGTTCTCGCCGGAATTCCGCAACCGTCTCGATGCGACGATCGGCTTTGCCCATCTGCCGCCGGAAGTGGTGCGCAAGGTGGTCGAGAAATTCGTCCTGCAACTCGAAGCCCAGCTCGGCGAGCGGCAGGTCAATATCGAACTGTCTCAGGAGGCCGGCGATTGGCTGGCGCGCAAGGGCTATGACGAGAAGATGGGCGCAAGGCCATTGGCGCGCGTCATTCAGGAATACATCAAAAAGCCGTTGGCGGACGAGGTGCTGTTCGGCAAGCTCGTCCAGGGGGGAACGGTGCGTATCCTTTTCGAGGCTACCGAGGACGGGGAGGGCAAGCTTGCCTTCCAATTCCTGAGCCGGGATGAGGAAAAGGCGCTGCCGCGGCCGGAAGAACGCAAGGCGCTGCCGCGCCGGGCGAACGGCGCTTCCAAGCCGCGTAAATCGCCCAAGCGAGAAGCGAAGGCGGAGTAAGAACACAACCTCCATGGCAGGGCTTGACCCTGCCATCCAGTCTGGATGGGTGCCTCAAGGGCGCCCATGGAGATTGTAGTCCGGAATTGCGGTAGGCTTCATTGCTCAAGGAGCCCGTCATGTCCATTCTCGATGACATTTCCGCCGAACTTGAAGATATCAAGGCCGCGTCACTCTGGAAGGCCGAGCGGCCGATCCTGTCGCCGCAGTGGAGCCGTATCGAGGTCGCACCGGGCCGCGAGGTGCTCAATTTTTGCGCCAACAACTATCTGGGCCTTGCCGATAATTCCGACCTGATCGACGCTGCCAAGGAAGCCCTCGACAGCCACGGGCTCGGCATGGCGTCGGTGCGCTTCATCTGCGGCACCACGGATCTCCACCGCATGCTGGAGCGGCGCATCGCCGATTACCTCGATGCCGAGGATTCGATCCTCTACGCCACCTGTTTCGACGCCAATGGCGGGGTATTCGAGCCCTTGTTCGGTGAGAAGGATGCGATCGTCTCCGACAGTCTGAACCACGCCTCGATCATCGACGGCATCCGGCTCTCGAAGGCCAAGCGGTATCGCTATGCGAATGGGGACATGACGGACCTCGAACGCCAGCTCACCGACGCCCGCCAAGGCGGGGCGCGGCGGATCATCGTCGTTACCGACGGCGTCTTCTCGATGGATGGCTATTTCGCGAAGCTGAAAGAGATCAGGGCGCTCGCCGACCGGTTCGAGGCGCTATTGATGATCGATGACTGCCATGCGACGGGATTCATCGGGCCGAAGGGGCGCGGCACGGCGGCAAGAGCCGGCATCAAAGCCGATATCATCACCAGCACGCTGGGCAAGGCGCTTGGCGGCTCGGCCGGCGGCTTCATCGTCGCCTCCAAGCCGATCGTCGAACTTATGCGGCAGCGTTCGCGGCCTTATCTGTTTTCCAACGCGCTTCCGCCGCCGATCGTCGGGGCGGCCCTCAAGGCAATCGATCTTGCCGAGCAGGGGGATGATCTGCGTGAAAGGCTTTTTGCCAACATGCGGCGGTTCCGGAGCGGCATGTCCAATGCCGGCTTCAACCTGTTGCCGGGCGAGCATCCGATCATTCCGGTCATGCTCGGCGAAGCGAGGCTCGCTCAGGAAATGGCGGCGAAGCTCTATGAGCAGGGGATATACGTGACCGGCTTCTTCTATCCCGTCGTGCCACAGGGAAAGGCGCGAATCCGCACGCAAATGTCGGCCGCGCATGCGACGCAGGATGTGGATGCGGCAATCGCGGCTTTCACGCATGTTGGCCGCGAAATGGGAGTCATCTGACATGCGCGCATTGGTGAAGGCAGAGCGGGCGGAGGGGCTCGTCATGCGCGACGAGCCGAAGCCGGTCATCGGTCCGGACGATATCCTGATCAAGGTCGCCAAGACCGGTATCTGCGGCACCGATCTTCACATCTGGAATTGGGACCAATGGGCGCAGAAGACGATCCCCGTACCCATGGTGGTCGGCCATGAATTCGCGGGCACCGTTGCCGAGATCGGCAGCCATGTGCGCACCGTGAAGGTCGGCGACCGGGTGTCGGGCGAGGGCCATCTGATCGGCATGAAGAGCCGCATGGCGCGGGCCGGACACTTCCATCTCGATCCCGAGACCAAGGGCATCGGCGTCAACGTGCCGGGCGCCTTTGCGGATTTCGTCAAAATTCCCGCTTTCAACGCCATTCACCTGCCGCCAGAGGTCGATGACGAGGTGGCCTCGATCCTGGATCCTCTCGGCAATGCAGTCCACACAGCCCTTACCTACGATCTCGTCGGCGAGGACGTCCTGATCACCGGGGCCGGGCCAATCGGCATCATGGCGGCGGCGGTGTGCCGGCATGTCGGTGCACGGCATATCGTCATCACCGACATCAATGATTACCGGTTGGAATTGTGCCGGGCGGTAACCGATGCGGTGACCGTCAATGTGTCGCGAGAGGACCTCAATGACGTCATGCACCGTCTCCACATGCAGGAGGGCTTCGATATCGGGCTTGAAATGTCGGGCGCGCCGAAGGCCTTCGATCAGATGGTCGACCACATGATCATTGGCGGCAAGATCGCCATGCTCGGCATTCCGTCGGGGCCGACGACGGTCGACTGGAACCGGGTGATCTTCAAATCGCTGACCATCAAGGGCATCTACGGCCGCGAGATGTTCGAAACCTGGTACAAGATGATCGCCATGCTGCAATCGGGCCTCGATATCAGGAAAGTGATCACCCACCGGATGAAGGCTGAAGATTTCGCCACCGGCTTCGCTCTCATGAAACAGGGCAGTTGCGGCAAAGTCGTGCTTGACTGGAGTGCCTGAGCGGGTGTTCCTGCAGGCATGCTGCGTGCCTATGGAACCGCCAATGGCTGCCTGACCGAGTACCCGCCGGATACGCGTCCGAAGGTACCGACGGATGCCGTGTGGATCGATCTGGTTGAGCCGACCGAACTTGAGGAATCGACTGTCGAGGAGGCACTCGGCATCGATATTCCGACACGCGAGGAACTCGCCGAAATCGAGGCGTCAAGCCGGCTCTATCAGGAGGACGGCGCGACCTTCATGACCGCGACGCTCATTCGCCGCGGCGAAAATGACCGCCCCGAATCCTCCCCCGTCACCTTCATCGTCAAGGACCAGTGGCTCGTCACGGTGCGCTATCACCATCCACAGGCCTTCCCCGCCTATGTGCGCCGGGCGATGAAGCCGCAGACGACGTCAATGACGAGCTGGGGCATTCTCATCAGCCTGCTCGAAGCGGTGGTGGATCGCGCCGCCGACCATCTGGAGCGCGTCGGGCTCATCGTCGATGATACCTCGCGCCAGGTCTTCAATCGGCGCCAGATGCCGGGCGGCCGGCGCCAGCGCCGCAAAGCACCCAATCTTGAGGAACTCGTCGAAAAGATCGGCGAGGAGGGCGACTTTACCTCGAAGATGCGCGAGAGCCTGGTCTCGATCGGCCGCATGGGCGCCTATATGTCGGCCACGCTCGACGCCATAAAGCAGGTCAAGGAAGTAAAGGACCATCGCGCCAGGCTCAAGATCCTGCAGCGCGACATTGTCTCGCTGACCGACCACTCCTCGTTCCTGTCGGGCAAGATCAACTTCCTGCTCGATGCAGTACTTGGTCTCATCAATATCGAGCAGGCGGGCATCATCAAGATATTCTCGGTTGCCGCCGTGGTCTTCCTGCCGCCGACATTGGTGGCGAGCGTCTACGGGATGAATTTTCGCTTCATGCCCGAACTCGAGTGGACCTACGGCTATCCCTTCGCCATCGGGCTTATGATCCTTTCCGCCTTGCTGCCCTGGCTCTATTTCAAGCAAAAGGGCTGGCTCTGAGGCGTCGTGGCTGAGGTCACGCGGCATATCGTTTCGCGCGAGGAAGACGGCATGCGGCTCGACCGCTGGTTCCGCGTGCATCTGCCGCAAGTCAATTTCGCCTATCTCAACAAGCTGACGCGCTCGGGCCAGGTTCGGGTCGAAGGCGGCCGGGCGCGGACCAATACGCGGCTCATGGAAGGCCAGGAAATCCGCGTGCCGCCGCTCAATTTCGAGAAGAAGCCGGCCGACGAGCCTTCAGCCGAGGTGAAGCCGCTGACCAAGGCCGACCGCGCGCTCATCAAGGATATGACGCTTTTTGAGGACAAGGACCTCTTGATCCTCAATAAGCCGCCGGGCCTTGCGGTGCAGGGTGGCACCGGCACGCATCGCCATCTCGATGGACTGCTCGAAAGCCTGGGTCTTGAACTGGGCGAACGCCCGAGACTCGTGCATCGGCTCGATCGCGACACGTCGGGGGTTATCGTCATCGCCAAGCGCCGCGCGATAGCCGCTGCGCTCGGAAAACTCTTCGCGACGCGGGGCGTGAAGAAGACCTATTGGGCGGCGGTGCGTGGCGTGCCGTCGCCGGCGCAAGGCAAGGTCGATGTGGCGCTCATCAAGGCCAAGGGGCCGCGCGGCGATCAAGTGCGCCCAAGCGAAGAGGGCGAGGAAGACGACGCCCAGCGCGCGGTGACGCACTACAGCGTCATCGACAAGGCGCCTCCGGTCCTCGCCTGGGTTTCGCTGAAACCCGTTACCGGCAGGCAGCATCAATTGCGTGCGCATATGGCGCATATCGGTACCCCGATCGCGGGAGACGAGAAGTATCATGGCGACAAGGATCTTCCGGCCTCGATCAGCCGCAAGCTCCATCTCCATGCGCGGCGCATCGTGTTTGCGCATCCCCGCGACGGCAAGATTGTCGATGTGACGGCGCCATTGCCACCGCATATGCGCGAGACGTTCCAGTTGTTCGGCTTCGATGCCGATCGCTATGAGGCGGCGGAGGAAGCATGACCACAACGCCGCGCAAGCGCTTCTACAAGGCGGCCAGCGTTACCGACGACAATGGCATCGCACTCGACGGCCGGCCGGTACGCACGCCGATGAAGCAACCTCTAAGGCTTCCGACCCGCGCACTCGCCGAGGCGATCGCCAAGGAATGGGATGGACAGGGCGACACGATCAATCCCTCCGCCATGATCCTCACCAAGCTCGCCAATACCGCGATCGATCGGGTGGCCGACGATCAGCAGCGCATCGCCGATGAGATCGTGAAATTCGCCGGCACTGATCAGGTGAGCTACCGGGCGCATGAACCCGAAGGCCTCGTGACGCGCCAGGCGGAACACTGGAACCCGGTCATCGACTGGGCGATGGCGCACCTCGATGCGCCCTTCGTGACGACGACCGGCATCGTCCATCGCGAACAGCCAGCCGAAGCGCTCGGCGCCTTTGGGCGGCATGTTCAGCGGCTCGATCCCTGGACGCTAACAGCGCTTCACAATCTCGCAACGATCACCGGCTCGGCCTTGATCGCGGCCATGCTTGCCGAAGGTGCGCTCGATCGCGAAGCCGCCTGGCGGGCAGCCTTTGTCGACGAGGATTGGGAGGCCGAGCATTGGGGGCAGGACGAGGAGGCGGTGCAGCGGCGCGGCGCGCTCAGGCGCGAGTTCGACGCCTGCGCCGATTTCCTCGAACTTGCGCGGCAGAAGCAATAGGGGGACGGCCATGACGCGCGATGCGCGCTACGACATTCTGTTCGAGCCGGTGAAGATCGGACCGGTCACGACGAAGAACCGCTTTTTCCAGGTGCCGCATTGCAACGGCATGGGCTATCGCGACGCGACGTCCAATGCCGTCATGCGCGAGATCAAAGCGGAAGGCGGTTGGGGTGTCATCTCGACCGAGCAGACGGAAATCCATCCCACCGGCGATATTGCTCCCTTCATCGAGTTGCGGCTCTGGGATGACCAGGATGTGCCGATGCTGGCGCGCATCGCCGATGCCATCCACAAGTACGACGCGCTCGCCGCGCTCGAGCTCTGCCACAATGGCATGAATTCGGCCAATCTCTACAGCCGTGAAGTGCCGCTTGGGCCTGCGAACCTGCCCGTCGCCACGGCCTTCAATGATCCTGTGCAGGCGCGCGCCATGGACAAGGAGGATATCAAGAACCTGCGGCGCTGGCATCGCAATGCCGCCTTGCGGGGGAAGAAGGCGGGCTACGACATCGCCTATGTCTATGCCGGCAAGCTCTTCGGAGGCGCCATGTATTTCATTTCGCGGCGCTACAACACGCGTGGCGATGAATATGGCGGGAGTCTTGAAAACCGCTCACGCCTGTTGCGCGAATTGATCGAGGACACCAAGGATGCCGTTGGCGACAGCATGGGCGTGGTGTGTCGCATTTCGGTCGATGAATTGCTGGGTGAGGAGGGGCTTCACGCGCCGGAAGCGCGCGACATGGTCGCCATGATGGCGGAACTTCCAGATTGCTGGGACCTCACCTTGTCCGGCTGGGAAAATGACAGCCAGACCTCGCGCTTTGCTGCGGAAGCCTTTCAGGAACCCTTCGTCACCGGGCTCAAGCAAGTTACGACCAAGCCGGTGGTCGGCGTCGGCCGCTTCACTTCGCCCGACACGATGGTCCGCATGGTGAAGAGCGGCATACTCGACCTGATCGGTGCGGCGCGGCCGTCGATCGCCGATCCCTTCCTGCCGAAGAAGATCGAAGAAGGCCGGATCGAAGACATCCGGGAATGTATCGGCTGCAATATGTGCGTGGCGGGCGACTTCACCACGACACCAAGCCGCTGCACGCAGAATCCGTCCTTCTCGGAAGAATGGCGCAAGGGCTGGCATCCCGAGCGCATTCGCCCGCGGCATACGGATGCAAAGGTTCTCGTCGTCGGCTCGGGACCGGCGGGACTCGAGGCCTCGATGATGCTTGGCCGGCGCGGCTATCAGGTGACTTTGGCCGAAGCGTCGGGTGACCTCGGCGGCCGCGTTGCCAAGGAACGAAAATTTCCGGGACTTTCGGCCTGGGGGCGCGTTGCCGATTATCGCCTGGGGCAGATCGCCAGCATGCCTAATGTCGAAGTCTATCGCGGCAGCACGCTGACCGCGGACGATGTCCTGGCACTCGGTGCGCGCTATGTCGCGCTGGCGACGGGCGCCACGTGGCGGCGCGATGGCGTGGCGCGGCGTGTGCTCAAGCCGGTGCCGATTGCGCCCGAAGCAGAAGTACTGACGCCGGACGATATCTTGGCCGGCCGGATGCCGAGTAATCGCAACGTGCTCGTCTATGATGACGACCATTATTACATGGGCGGGGTTGTCGCCGAACATCTGGCACGCGCCGGTTTCTCCGTAACGCTCGCGACAACCTCGCCTATGGTTTCGGCCTGGACCTTCATGACCATGGAACAGGCCTTCATCCAGGCGCGGATCATCGAGCTTGGCATCCGCATCGAATGCAATCGCGTATTGCGATCGATCGATCGGGAAGGGGCGGAGTTCGGCTGCGCATTCACGGGACGCCCGCACAGGATCGAAGCCGCGTCAGTCATTCTGGTGACGGCGCGCGTTCCGGAAACAGGTCTGCATGGAGCGCTGCGGGTGCGCGAGGCGGAGTGGGCGGATAGTGGCCTGGAGTCGGTGACGCTCATAGGGGATGCGATGGCGCCGGCGACCATCGCACATGCGGTCTATGAGGGGAGGCGCTATGCCGAACAGCTCGGCGAGGCGGTCGATCCCGACAAGGTTGCGTTTAAACGCGAGGTGGCGGGGCTGGCGGCCGGCTGGAGGTATACTGGCGGCGCTGAATAACTCCCGGTTGTGCCGATCAGGGCAAACGGCTAGTTTTCCGGGCCTGCATTTGCTGCGAGATGTCTTGCCCGCTTCATGCGTGAACCCCGCTTGTCAGTGATTATCCCGGCCCAAAACAGGGGTCGGTACCTGCCTTTCGCCCTGGCATCAATCCAGCTACGGCAGCGGTCCGGGAGCAAGAGGTTGATGCGCTATACCGGTGTCGATCAGCACCGCTTTGCGGCGCAGACGACCTTGAACGCCCTGGTGCAGTGCGTCGTTGCGCATGCGGGACGAAGCGCCGTCAAACCAGCGATTCCGGCAGAGATCCCGCGGGCGCTTGGGCCGCCGACCGTATTGGTGCTGCGGCGTCATGAGGACAGGACGATCGCCCGCATCGGAAAACTCGTGAGGTCGCTGCCCGGTTACCGCTTCGAACGTGGCCCCGATCCGAGTGAGGCCGCCAGCGTTTTCGACGGCTGGCTGAACAAGGCAGAACGGGCAGCGTAGTGAGCGACGCCGGGCCAGGCCTCCCAAAGGGCCCACTCGATCTCCTTGCGAAGGCAGCGCTTGCGCCGCCGGGGGTCGCAAAAGAAGCCTGGCTTGAATGGCGGCGGAATTACAGCATCGATGAGACGCCATGGAACGAGGTGCGAATGCTCGGCAGCACGGCGCCACGCCTCAAGTGGTTGGAGAGCGATGCCAATATCGCGCCACGCGTTCAGGGTATCCGAAAGTTTCTCTACGCTCACACCCAGATGTGTCTCATGGGCGCCATGGAGGGCATGCGCACTCTCAATGGAGCTTCAATCCCGATCCTGCTGATGAAGGGTGCGGCCCGCATCGCGCGCGACCCCACTGCTGCTCAAGAAAGATTGATACGCGACGTCGACGTGCTCGTCCCTTTCAAGGACAAATCGCGTGCCTTCGACATGCTTAGTGCCTCCGGGTGGGGCTACAAACCATCCGCCAGATGGCAGGATTTTTGGCGCGGTATCGATGAGACCAGTCACCATGCTTGGTCATTCACCAAGGGAAATGCTGACATCGACCTGCATCATCACTCCAACCATCTGAACAGGCTTGTTGGTGATGATGACTTGTTATGGCAGCGCGCAAAATCTTTGAATTGGCGTGGATTGCCGGTGTTTGTTCCGGCGGCGAGTGACAATCTACTGATGTCGATTGTGCATGGGGTGCGGTGGTCGAAAGAACAGGCCGCGGACTGGACGATCGATGCCTCCGCCGCGATCGATAGTGGAGGGGTGGATTGGCCGGCTTTCGTAACCGAGGCAAAATCGCGAAAGGTTGAAGCTGTGGCGGTTTCCGGCCTCCGGTATTTGTCGAATGCCTTGGGAAAGCCCATTCCCGCGGACGCCATCGCGGAACTTGAAGACGCGGTCACGCCAATGCAGCTCTCGGAAATGGAACATTATGTTGCCGCACCCATGGCGCGAGACTTTCCAGAGGCCGCGTCGGCCTATTCGATGAGCGTGGAACGGTTGTCAGAACGCCGGAAGACGCGTGTTTCGGAGAGCGGCGCCGCGGAAGAGAGGCAGTTGCGCATCGAATTTCCCTTCGTCGCAAATGCGCCGTGCAAGATCGCCATTGCCGATCTCGGTGATCACGCGGAAAGCCCGAAAATCGTTGTTCAACTCCGGTCCGGGCTGCCCAGCGGAACGAGACTCCTTGGTTCGGTCGGCATCATGGGGGTGCTTTTGGATCATGCATTCGCAGAGACGAGATCGGGCGAACAGGCAGACGGGTCCTGCGAGTTCACTTTCTCAGTCAATCTTCCACTGCTGAGGGCGAGAGGGGCAACAGCGATTCTCTTCGTTGCAGGCGTTTCGGGCGACGCCACGCCGCTCTACTGGCACCGGGAGTTCAAGGCTTGAGCCAGGTTGTTTAGACGTTCAATTCGATAACGACGGGAACGTGATCGGATGGCTTCTCCCAGCCTCTTACGTGCTTATCTATCCGCGCGCTGACGAACCGGTCGGCGGCTTGCGGCGACAGGAGGCAGTGATCGATGCGGATGCCGTGGTTCTTCTGCCAGGCGCCGGCCTGGTAGTCCCAGAATGTGTAAATGCCGGGGCCGGGCGAGGCAGCCCGGACAGCGTCGGTTAGGCCGAGAGCCAATAGGCGCCGGAACTGGGCACGGGTCTTCGGCAGGAACAATGCGTCATTGACCCAGACCTCTGGGTTCTTGGCATCGATCGGCGCCGGAATGACGTTGAAGTCGCCCGCCAAAACCACCGGCTGCTCCAGGGCGAGGAGTTCGCGGCTGCGCGCCACGAGCCGATCCATCCAGGCAAGCTTGTAGGCGTATTTGTCAGTGTTCGGCGGATTGCCGTTGGGCAGATAGATTGACGCAACACGCACTGGATCTCGCTTGCCCATGATGACCGCTTCGAGATAGCGCGCGTGATCGTCGCCATCGCCACCGGGCAGGCGCGGGGTCACGTCTTCGAGCGGCGATTTCGAAAGGATGGCAACGCCGTTATAGGTCTTCTGGCCGTGGATCGCGAGATTGTAGCCAAGCTCCTCAAAGGGGGCGCGAGGGAATGCGGCGTCCTCGCACTTGATTTCCTGGAGACAGACGACGTCGGGCGTGGCTTCCTTAAACCAGCCAATGACGGTTTCTAGCCTCGCCTTGACCGAGTTAACATTCCAGGTCGCAATGCGCATTTAAGCGGGGCCGGGGCTAGATCGAAAAGCTGGTGCCGCAACCGCAGGATGAGGTTGCGTTGGGGTTCTTGATCTTGAAGGATTGGCCGATGAGATCGTCGACAAAGTCGATCTCGGACCCGCTCAGGTAGACGAGGGACGTGGAATCGATCAGAACGGTGGCGCCATTCCTTTCGATGACAAGGTCATCGTCGTTGCGCATGTCCTCGAGATCGAAACCATACTGGAAGCCGGAACAGCCGCCGCCATTGACCGAGACGCGCAAGGCGCTCTTGCCCGGCTCGACGGCGAGGATTTCCTTAATGCGGGAGGCGGCCCGCTCGGTAACGGCAACGGCTTCGCTCATGGGCCTTTATGTCGGCGTGGCCACCGGCCTTGTCAACGGGGCACGCCATGATTGCCGCTAGGGCGCGGTTTGCCTCGGACCCGGAAAAGAGCCGCGGCCGCCTGGTTCTCGAGCCGGAAAGCCCGCCCCGGACCCCCTTTGCGCGCGACCGCGACCGGATCATCCATTCCTCGGCCTTTCGCCGGCTCAAACACAAAACGCAGGTCTTCGTCTATCACGAAGGAGATCACTACCGGACGCGGCTGACCCATTCGATCGAAGTGGCCCAAATCGCGCGGTCGATTGCCCGGGCGCTTGGCCTTGATGAAGACCTGACCGAGGCTCTGGCCCTGGCCCATGACCTCGGCCACACGCCTTTCGGCCATGCCGGGGAGCGCGAGCTTGATGCGCTGATGAAGCCCTATGGCGGTTTTGATCATAATGCCCAGGCACTGCGAATCGTGACCCGGCTCGAGCACCGCTATGCCAATTTCGACGGCCTCAATCTGACCTGGGAGACACTAGAGGGCCTCGTCAAACACAATGGTCCCTTGATCGAAGCGGAGGGGCATGCGCTCGGCCATTACCGCGAATCGGGTTTGCCTGCGGCCATCGTCGAATATGCCGAAGTGCATGATCTGGCGCTCGCGTCATGGCCATCGGCGGAAGCGCAGGTCGCGGCACTTGCCGATGATATCGCCTATAACGCCCACGACATCGACGACGGCTTGCGGGCGCATCTCTTCGAAGTGATCGATCTGGGCGATGTGCCCCTGGTCGGGACGGCACTAGCCGAGGTGCTGAAGACCTATCCCAAGCTCGACCGCGCGCGGCAGATTCACGAGACGGTGCGGCGGGTGATTTCGGGCATGGTTTCGGATCTTCTGGCCGAAACGACGAAACGAAGCGAGAAGTACAAGCCGAAGTCGGCTGATGCGGTGAGGGCGCTTGGCGAACCCCTGGTCGCCTTCAGCCTTCAGATGCGCGAGAATAACCGGGCTCTTCAGGCCTTCTTGTCGAAGCGCATGTACCGTCATGAACGCGTTATCGCGATCACCGACCGGGCAAGGCGGGTCATCCGTGACTTGTTCGAGGCCTATATGGCCGACCCCAGCCTCTTGCCGAAAGACTGGCGCGAAGACTCCTTCACCGATGATCGCAGCCACTTCGCGCGCCAGGTTTGTGACTTCATTGCCGGCATGACGGACCGCTATGCGCTTGATCAGCACAAGCGCCTATTCGATCTCGAACCCTTGTTGCGTTGACTGTGCCGGTTGCGCAGCGAGGGCTTTTCGGCTACGGCCCGCCCATCCCCTTGATGTGTGCGATTGTGCGTTAATCATGAATCTGTTTGCCCATTTTGAGCAAGTCGTCGCCGCGGCGCTCGCCGCCCTGAGCAAGGAAGGGGTGCTGCCCGAGGGTCTCGATCTCTGCAAGGTCGCGGTCGAGCCGCCGCGCGATGCGGCCCATGGTGATGTCGCGACCAATGCGGCGATGGTGCTTGCCAAGCCCGCACGCATGGCACCGCGCGCGCTCGCCGAGAAGCTTGCCGCCAAGCTCGCCGCAGATCCCGACATTCAGTCCACGGACATTGCGGGGCCTGGCTTCATCAACCTCACGCTCAAACCCGAATTCTGGCCAAAAGTGCTGCTTGCCGCGCTCGACCTTGGCGATGCGTATGGCCATTCGGCGATGGGGCGGTCGCTTAAAGTCAACGTCGAATATGTCTCGGCCAATCCGACGGGGCCGTTGCATGTCGGCCATTGCCGGGGTGCGGTATTCGGCGATGCGCTGGCCAGCCTGCTTGGCGAAGCAGGCTATGACGTCAGCAAGGAATACTACATCAACGATGCCGGCGCGCAGGTCGATAGTCTCGCGCGCTCCGCCTATCTGCGTTACCGCGAGGCGCTTGGCGAGAAGATCGGCGAGATCGCGGCGGGGCTCTATCCAGGCGAGTATCTAAAACCGGTTGGTGAAGCGCTGGCACGCGAGTTCGGCAACGCCTTCCTTAATGTAGACGAATCAGTGTGGCTCGCTCCGGTGCGCGCGACGGCGATTCGCATGATGATGGATTTGATTCGCGACGATCTCGCCGCGCTCAACATCCGGCATGAACTCTTTGCTTCCGAGCGGGCTCTACATGAAACCGGGGCGGTGGCTGAGACGGTAGAGGCCCTGCGCCAGGCCGGCCATGTCTACCAGGGTAGGTTGCCGCCACCCAAGGGCGAGGTCCCGGAAGATTGGGAGGATCGCGAGCAACTCCTCTTCCGCGCCACCGCGTTCGGCGATGATATCGACCGGCCGCTGGTCAAATCGGACGGTTCCTATACTTATTTTGCCTCAGACGTCGCCTATAGCCGCGACAAGATCAGACGCGGTTTCAGGGAACTGATTTATGTTCTCGGTGCCGACCACGGCGGCTACGTCAAGCGGCTCGAGGCAGTCGCTGCGGCGCATGCCGGCGACTCAGTCGAGGTCATCGTCCGGCTCTGCCAGTTGGTGAAATTGTTCCGGGGCGGCGAACCGGTCCGGATGTCGAAGCGGGCCGGAGAATTCGTTACGCTACGTGAGGTGGTCGACGAGGTGGGTCCGGATGTCGTCCGGTTCATCATGCTCTTCCGAAAGAACGAGGCGCCGCTCGATTTCGACTTCAAGAAAGTAACGGAAGCCTCGAAAGACAATCCGGTTTTTTACGTCCAGTATGCGCATGCCCGGATTTGCTCCGTGTTCAGACATGCGCCGGCGGAAGCGGCACTCACCCCCGATCTTGCGCGATTCACGCTCTCGGGCGACCCGTCCGAAATGGCGGTGGTCAGGCGCGTCTGCGCCTGGCCGCGGATCGTGGAATCTGCCGCTGCGGCCCACGAACCGCACAGGATCGCCTTTTATCTGCATGATTTAGCGAGCGATTTTCACGCGCTGTGGAACAAGGGCAAAGAAGCGCCGCAATTGCGCTTCATCGTCAAAGGCGATGTTGAGACGACTATTGCACGGCTCGCATTCTTGCGCGCAATTCGCTATGTTCTTGCAAATGGCCTTCGAATCCTCGGGGTGAGGCCCGTTGACGAGATGTAGTGCGGGATGGGGTTTATGGATCAAAACGCCTCCAATGGACCGAGCAAGGGTAGCTGGCGCGAAAAGCTTGGCCTTGGGAACGGTAAGAAGGATATGCCGAAAATCGCCGACGAATTTAAGCAGGCGGCTGCTGAGCCCAAACCTGTGCCGAAAGCTCCCGGAGCCGCGCCGCGCGCGCCGCAACCGGTCACAAAACTTGCTCCCATGGCTCCCCGCACGCCGGGCGCGCGCAGTATGCCGGCCCCTAAGCCAGCGTCCGCTCCCGCACCTGCACCGGCTGCCAAGCCCGCTGTAGCCGTCGCCCAGGACAGCCTTGCAGAGCGGCTGAAGGCGCAGCGCCAGGCTGCTGAGAAGCTTGCCGAGCAGCGCGTTTCGATGGCCCGTGAAAAGGCTGAGGCGCGTGCTGTTGATTCGGCTGCGACCCGCAAGGAAGAGCCACGCCCGGCGCCGGCGCCGGCTTCGGAAAAGCCCAAATTCACTTTCGCCGACGAAGAAATCGCAGCCGCCAAACGCGAAACACCGATGAGCGGTGGTAAGGAATTTCAGGCGGGATTGTTGCGCAAGGCGCCGCCGCCGCCACCGCCACCCATCAACGGGCCATCGGTCACGCCTCCGCGGCCTACGCTTGGCGGCGAAAAGCCGATTGCCGGCACCGGCGCAGGCGAACCGCGCCGCATGCAACCGCAACTTGGTGCCTCCACACAGCCTTCACTTGGCTATCGCCCGCTTGACCCACCGAGCTTCCAGAGTGCGCTCAAGCGCGGGACGGGAATCCAGGCACCGCAACGCGGCTTCAACGCACCGCGGCCAAGTTTCGGCGACAATGGCTTCGGCGATCAACGGCGCCGCGAGCAGCCCGAGGACTACAGGCGCCGCCCCGAGCCAAACCTGCGCGGCGAAGATCGCGACATGCTGCGGGCCGAACCGCGGCGCGCACCCGCGCGTGGGCGTCGGCAGGATTATGACGACGAGATGGGCGATGTGTTCGAGGACGAGGCGCCACCGCAGCGCCGGCGTGCCAACGCCCGCGACTACAATCAAGCCTATCAGGAGTATGACGAGAACGATCGTGATGAGGCGCCGCGCCGCCGGTCGAGCGGCCCGCTGCTGATCCTGCTTGCAATCCTCGTCGTGGCCGGCCTGTTCGTGACGGGGCTCTGGTATTATTACTTCCACATGAAACCCGTCGCCGTGACGAGCGGCGGAGCAGTGCCAGTAATAACCGCGCCAGATGGACCCGCCAAGGTCAATCCGGAACCAAACGCGGAAACGACTGGGACTGACCTGGCTCCAGCGTCGACCGCGAAGAAGAAAATCTATGATCGCATCCTCGGCGAGGCGGATACCGGCGGCCAGATGGTGCCGACGGAAGAGCAGCCTTCGCCGGTCGAGCCGTTGCCGACGCCGCAGCCCGACAATTCGGGCATGTTGCCGGAGCCGGTCGCACCATCGGGCCAGACCGGGCTGAACAACGAAACCTCGGCCTCACCTATTCCGGAGCCGGCCGGCGGACAGGCGTCGGGCGAGTCGATGCCGACCCCTGAGCCTTTGCCCTTGCCGCCGACGCCGGGCAATGACGGAACCCAAGGCTCGATGCCGATGCCGGATACGAATACGCTCGCCGCCGAGGTCCAGAACGCAACCCGTGGAACCAACGCGACCGCGCTCTCCGCAGCGCCCGAGCCACCCGCTCCAGAGCCACCCGCAGCAGCGGCGTCAGGCGGGGAAAGCCTCGCCATGGCGGAGGCAAGTTCCAATGACGGTGCGGCGACTAACGAGCAGGCGACGCCGCCATCGGATGACGAGCCTGCAGCAGCGGCGCCGGAGCCAGACGAGGTCCAGCCGCCGAAAGCCAAGAGCAAGCAAAAAACAGCAACTTCCACCTCCAAGAAGCAGAAAACTGCCGCAGCCGAATCGGCCGCCAGCGGCCAGCCCTTGGTCCTGGTCGCACCGAGCGAGCCGCCACCACCGCCTGCGGCTGTCGAGAGCGTCGTTCCGTCGACTGAGAATGTTGCGGCGACAGCGACCGATACGACCACAAATTCAGGTTCGCTGTTCGGCAGCGGCGCCAAGAAGCTGACGGGCAAGCGCGCCGAGAATGCCGGATCGACGGCCAAGACGATTTCAAGTTCGCAGCAGGCGAGCGCTTCCACGCAGGATCAGGTCGCATCGATCGATACGCAGCAGCGCACCACATCGAGCTCACTTCAACCGGAGCCGGCGCCGGCACCGAAAGCTTCGACAAGCACGACAACAACAACTTCATCAGGTGGAACGGGTTATGTAGCGCAGGTTGCGTCGCTGCGCAGCGAAGCGGAAGCGCGCGCCGAGCTCGACCGCTTGCGCGGCAGCTATGGCAATCTGATTGGAAGCCTGTCGACGCGGATCACCAAGGCCACCGTTGCCGGCACGACGCGCTACCGGCTCGGCTTCGGACCGCTACCGTCGCGCAGCGAAGCGGCCAAGCTCTGCAGCTCACTGATCGCAGCCGGCGAGCGTGACTGCGCGGTCAGAGGCCTTTAGTCTCTCCATCAACAGGTTGAACAACATGCAGATTGGCGCCTTCATCTCAGGCTGCAGCGGCCAAGCCTTGTCCGACGACGAGCGCCGTTTCTTCGAGGCAACGAAGCCTTGGGGCCTCATCGTTTTCAGACGGAATTGCGGATCGCCAGACCAGATCAAAGCGCTCGCGACCGAGTTCCGCGCAATCGTGGGACGCCGCAATGCGCCGGTTTTCGTCGACCAGGAGGGCGGTCGCGTGCAGCGTCTCGGTCCACCCGCCAACCATTGGCGTAAGTACCCGCCAGCCAGTCGTTATGGCGAGCTCTATCGAAGCGATGCGCTCGCGGCCGTTAGGACTGCGCGCAATGTTGGACGCTTGATGGCCGAGGACTTGATCCAGGCCGGCATTAATGCCGACTGTCTACCGGTGCTCGACGTTCCGCAACCCGATGGCCACGACATCATTGGCGATCGCGCCTATGCGCGCGAGGTCGCGCAGATCATCGTGCTGGCGCGCGCGCACATGACGGGGCTGATGGAAGGTGGCGTCCTGCCGGTCATCAAGCACATACCAGGACATGGTCGCGCCAAGGCCGATAGCCACCTCGAACTGCCGATCGTGAATGCGAAGCGCGCCGAACTCGAGGCCGTCGATTTTCCGCCCTTTGCGGCATTGGCCGATGCGCCGATGGCGATGACCGCGCATGTCGTATACACCGCTTTCGACAAGGAGGCGCCGGCAACTCTCTCCAAGAAGGTCATTCGGACCGTGATCCGCAAGACAATCGGGTTCCGCGGCCTGCTGATGAGCGACGATCTATCCATGAATGCCCTAAAAGGCAGCCTGGGCGAGCGGGCGACCGGGGCACTTGAAGCCGGCTGCGACATCCTGCTGCACTGCAATGGACAGCTTCCGGAGATGGAGCAAGTCGCTGCGGCCGCCGGGCTCCTCAAAGGCAGGGCCCTGTCGCGGGCCCGCCGGGCGATGAAAGCCGTCGGTCGCCCCCAAGCCTACGACAAGTCCATGGCGCTCAAGGATCTGGACCGGGTCGCCACGGCGTGAAGTTGCGGATAAACTGAAAACGTCGAAGCGAATCAGTGCGATGAATTGCGACAATGTCGCGATATGCAGTTTGATGTTTGAATGACCACCGAAACCACATCACAAGACGTTTGGCCGGATGGCGCCGGTCCTGTCCGTGCCGAACCCGAGGCGGATGAGAGCGAGACCCTGATCGTCGATGTCGACGGTTTCGAAGGGCCGCTTGATCTGTTGCTCGATCTTGCGCGCACCCAAAAAGTCGATCTGGCGCGCATATCGATTTTGGCGCTGGCCGAGCAATATCTCAAGTTCATCGAAACGGCGCGTGCCAGGCGCCTTGAACTCGCTGCCGACTATCTGGTGATGGCAGCGTGGCTCGCCTATCTCAAATCGCGACTGTTGATTCCAGCGCCGCCGGGGAGCGAGGAGCCGCCGGCCGAAGACCTCGCAGCACGATTGGCATTCCGGCTTCAGCGGCTGCAAGCCATGCGCGATGCCGCCGCACAGCTCATGGCGCGCAACCGGCTCGGCCGCGACGTCTTCGCGCGCGGCGCACCGGAGCCAACGATCTTCGAGACGCGGCGCGAATATGCCGACAATCTCATCGACCTTCTCAAGGCCTATGCGCAGCGCCGGCAGGCCAAGATGCGGCATCGCAGCTATCAGATCCGCAGGCTTCCTACCTGGACGATCCAGGAAGCACGAACCGTTCTCGAAAAGCTCGTCGGCATCATGGACGAGTGGAACAGCCTCGATGCCTGGCTCATGGACTATCTTGTCGAGCCCTCCATGCGGCGTTCGGTGATGGCGTCGAGTTTTACGGCGAGTCTCGAACTTGCGCGCGAAGGCCGTGTGGAATTGCGCCAGGAAGCGGCCTTCGATCCAATTTACATGCGCCGCGGCAAAGCGGCCTGAGTTAAAGAGGGTTTTTGATATGAGTCAGCCGGCGATGATCGTGGCAGAGGAGCCCGAGATGGGACAGGATGGCGGCGTTGTCGCGATTCACCCGCGCGCCGACCGCAGCCAACATCTGCGGATTGTCGAAGCACTTCTGTTCGCCGCCGGCGAAGCTCTGTCCACGGATCAATTGGCAAAACACCTGCCGGAGGGGGCCGATATTGCCGGGTTGCTGGCCGATCTCCAGGCGAATTACCAGAAGCGGGGCGTCAACCTGGTCCAGGTCGCCGGCAAGTGGATGCTGCGCACGGCGGATGATCTGAGCTTCCTGCTGCGCCGCGAGACCGTCGAGCAGAAACGACTTTCCAAGGCGGCGCTCGAGACTTTGGCGATCGTTGCCTATCACCAGCCGGTAACCCGTGCCGAAATCGAGGACATCCGCGGTGTGGCCATCTCCAAGGGCACGCTCGACATGTTGCTCGAAATAGGCTGGGTGCGGATGCGCGGCCGGCGGCGCACGCCGGGGCGACCGGTGACTTACGGCACGACCGAAGCTTTTCTCACGCAGTTCGGTTTGAACGACCCGAGCGACCTGCCTGGCGTCCAGGAACTGAAAGGGGCAGGGCTGCTCGATGCCAACTTGCCGCCCGGCTTCGATGTTCCCGCGCCGCGCGCCGGCGATGAACTGATGCCGGATGAAGATCCGCTCGATGCCGAGGACCAGATGCCGCTCGACATGCATCTGCCCGATCCACCCGCCGAGGACGAGAGCAAGGCTTAGCCGTACGAGGCTATTATTTCCGAGCTTGCTGATCGGCTATTGCCTGTGTACATCCCGGATCATGAGCGTCGCAAGCGGACCAAGCAGAACGGTCGATAACGGCCGCTGGGGTCAGCGCGGCACAGCGGCGGCGACATTCGCGGGCCGGCTGGCTTTCGAGAACATCTCCCTGTCTTTTGGCAAGACCGAAGTGCTCCGTGACGTGAGCTTCGAGCTTGCGCCGGGCGAGATCGTCTGCCTTCTTGGCCCCTCGGGCTGCGGAAAGACGACGCTGTTGCGGCTCGCAGCAGGGATAGAACGTCCGCAGGCGGGAAGGGTGCTGATTGACGGGCTCGAAGTTGCGGGACCGAGAACCTTTGTGCCACCGGAACGCCGGGGCGTCGGGCTTATGTTCCAGGATTTTGCGCTGTTTCCGCACCTGACAATTCTCGAAAACGTCGCCTTCGGGTTGAGGAGCCTGAAGCGGTCGGAGGCCTTGGCGGAAGCGGATAAGGCGCTGAGCAGGGTCGGTCTTTCGCGATATGCTGAAGCCTATCCGCACGCCTTATCGGGAGGCGAGCAACAACGCGTGGCCCTGGCGCGGGCAATCGTTCCGCGGCCGCAGGTCATGCTGATGGACGAGCCTTTTTCCGGTCTTGATCAGCGCCTGCGCGAGAATGTGCGCAACGAGACATTGGCATTACTGAAGGAAACGCGCGCCACCTCCATGCTCGTGACCCATGACTCACAGGAAGCCATGGCACTCGCCGACCGCATCTTGCTTATGCGGCAGGGACGACTGATCCAAACCGGCACGCCAAGAGAGCTCTATCAGCGTCCGATCGATGCCGCCGCGGCGCGCTTTTTCAGCGACATGAACGAAATCGAGGCGCCCGTTAAGCATGGCCGCGCCGAAACCCCGCTTGGCAGCTTTCCAGCACCAAACTGCACGGCTGGCGAACACGGGCTGGTACTCCTCCGCCCGCAGGCCTTCGAACTGGCTCGGGACGGCGTGGGGATCGAGGGCTTCGTGACCGCCTCGCATTATCTTGGCGACGTTACCCTGAGCACCGTGCTGTTCAAGGGCTTAGAAGAGCCGTTAATGGTTCGTACCGCCGCGCGCGATGCCCCAAGGCAAGGCAAGAGCGAGCAGTTTTCAATCGATCCTGCCCAGGTTTTCGTCTTCCCAAAGGGCCTTGGCGATCCTAACTAAGGCTTAAGCTGCGGTTTGTTGCGAGCCCGAACCCTTTCTGCAATAGTGCCGGCCAATTCAAGGGTCCGGACGGGCTCATCGGAAGATTCAAGGAGATTTCAATGGGTTCGTTTTCCATTTGGCACTGGCTGATCCTGATTCTGGTCGTGCTTCTGCTGTTCGGACGGGGAAAAATCTCCGATCTGATGGGCGACATGGCCAAGGGCATCAAGAGCTTCAAGAAGGGGCTCGCTGACGAGCCGGGCGCGGACAGCGCCGAGGAAGCCAAATCCATCGAGCAGAAGGCGGCCGAGGCTGCCAAAGCCGAGCCTGAGAAGGTCAAGAGCTAAGGCATCGGGCGCGGGCTCGTTCAACACGTCCGGGCCCGGAGGGCTCTATGTTCGATTTCGGCGTTGGCTATACGGAGATGGTGGTTATCGCGCTGGTGGCGATCATCGTCATCGGCCCGAAAGATTTGCCGCGCGTGCTTCGCGGGCTCGGCCGGATGATGAACAAGATGCGCGGAATGGCCCGCGAGTTCCAGGGCCATATGGACGCTGCCATGAAGGAAGCGGGCCTCGATGAGGTGAAGCGCGACCTGCAGTCGCTCAAGAACCCAATCACGTCCGTTAAGGACAGCGTCACGTCCGAACTGAACAAGCAGGACGAGAGTTTCAAGAAGTATTTCGGCACAATGAACGACGCTGCCAAGGCGACGCCGATGCCATCGTCGACGCCAACGACGCCGGAAACTTCGACACCCGCCGTCGCTGATGGCTCCGCAACGGCGACGCCTGCTGTTGCCGATGCTTCCGCAACACCGGCCGTGCCGGTGTCGCCCGCCAAGGTCGAAGGAGAACCGACCGATCTGAAGCAGGCCTCCTGAGGGCGGTGGCGTGAGTCAGCAGGATATCGACGCGACCGAAGCCCCCTTGCTCGATCATCTGATCGAACTGCGGCGGCGGCTCATCTACTGCGTCATTGGACTTGCCGCGGCCTTCATCGTCAGCTTTGCGCTCTCGACGCATATCTTCAATCTGCTCATCCTGCCCTTCAAATGGGGCACAGGACGCTCGGTAGAACTGATCCAGACCGAGCTTCTCGGTTTCTTCTTCGTCAAGCTGAAGATCGGCTTCTTCGGCGCGATGTTCGTGACGTTTCCGCTCATCGCCATCCAGATCTACAAATTTGTGGCACCCGGCCTCTATTCCAACGAGCGCAACGCGTTCCGGCCATATCTCATCGCCACGCCCATCTTCTTCTTGATGGGTGCCGCGCTCGTCTATTTCGGTTTGTTGCCGGTTGCGATCAAGTTCTTCTATAGTCTGGTCGAGGGTACGGGTGGAGACGGGCAGGCGCAGGTCCAGCTGATGCCAGATGTCAGGTCCTATCTCGACTTCGTCATGATGCTGATCCTGGCTTTCGGCCTGTGCTTCCAGTTGCCGGTGATCCTCACTCTCCTCGGGCAGATCGGCATCGTAAACTACGAGCAGCTCAAGAGCGGCCGGAAATTCGCGATTGTCGGCGTGTTCGCGGTGGCGGCGATCCTGACGCCACCCGACCCCATTTCGCAGATCGCCATGGCCGTGCCGCTCATGGCCCTTTACGAGGTTGCCGTCCAGGCGGTGCGCATTCTCGACAAGCGCAAAGCCGCCGCCGAAGCCGCCAAGGACACCGCTACCCTTTAGCCCAGCACATCACTTGGCGTAGGCGGTTTCGGGCCCTATACGGGGGGCCGAAACGGGACCTTTCTCATGCACGATATCAAGCTTATCCGCGACGATCCGGAGGCCTTCGATCGCGCCCTCACACGGCGCGGCCTTCCGCCTCTCTCCCATGCATTGATCCGCCGCGACGAGGCGCGGCGCGAATGGACGCAAAAGCTCCAGGAAGCGCAGGCGCGCCGCAATGCCGCATCGAAGGAAATCGGCGAGGCTATGAAGGCCGGCGACAAGGCGCGCGCCGAGGCGCTGAAAGCCGAAGTCGCGTCGCTCAAAGACACAATCGCCGATAGCGAGGCACGCGAGCGACAAGTCAGCGAGGAACTCAACGCAGATCTCGCCGCCATTCCGAACCTGCCACAGAACGACGTGCCGGAGGGATCGGATGAAACCGGCAATGTCGAGGTCCGCCGCCATGGCGAGCCGCGCAAATTCAAGTTCGCGCCGAAGCAGCATTTCGAGATCGGCGAAGCTCTCGGCCTCATGGATTTCGAGACGGCGGCCAAGCTATCGGGTGCGCGCTTCGTCGTCCTCAAGGGGCAGATGGCGCGGCTTGAACGGGCTCTTGCGAGCTTCATGCTCGATCTCCACACCGGCACGCATGGCTATACCGAGATCAATCCGCCGCTCCTGGTGCGCGAGGAGGCGATGTTCGGCACCGCGCAACTGCCGAAGTTTAGAGAAGATCAGTTTCCGACCAAGGTTGAGGAACTGATAGGACCGAGCGAGGTGCGCGTTACGGCCAATGATGGCGCACCTACCGTTGAGTTTCATGGAAACCGTTCGAAGGACCTTGAAAAGAATTGGGCAGGAAAGATCCTCCTGAAAAACCCACGATCCCATAACGGCGAGATTGAAGGCATGTTTCCCGTCGTGGAGACAGTGCGCTGGCTCATACCGACGGCGGAAGTTCCGCTGACGAATCTCGCGCGCGAAGCGATCACGGAAGAGCAGCACTTGCCGATGCGCGTGACGGCCTGGACTCCGTGTTTCCGGGCTGAGGCGGGGGCGGCCGGCAAGGATACGCGCGGCATGATCCGCCAGCATCAATTCTCCAAGGTCGAACTTGTCTCAGTCACGACGCCCGAGCAATCGGCGGAAGAGCATGAGCGCATGACGCGCTGCGCTGAGGAAGTCTTGAAGCGGCTCGACTTGCCGTTCCGCACCATCGTGCTGTGCACCGGCGACATGGGCTTTGCCTCGCGCAAAACATACGACATCGAAGTTTGGCTGCCGGGGCAGAACGCCTATCGCGAGATTTCATCCTGCTCGGTCTGCGGTGATTTCCAGGCGCGGCGCATGAATGCGCGCTACCGGCCGAAGGACGGGAAGGGGGCGCGCTTCGTGCACACGCTCAACGGGTCAGGCGTGGCCGTGGGGCGCGCGCTCATTGCGGTCCTCGAGAATTATCAGAACGTCGACGGCAGCGTCACAATCCCTGAAGCCTTGCGGCCCTATATGGGCGGACTCGAACAGATCGGACGGACTTGATGAGAATTCTGCTTACCAATGACGACGGCATCAACGCGCCAGGCCTCGTCTCGCTTGAAAAAATCGCGCGCCAGCTTTCCGACGATATCTGGATCGTGGCACCCGAATGGGAACAGTCGGGTGCCTCGCATTCGCTCACCCTCGCCGATCCCTTGCGGCTTCGCGAGATCGATGACCGGCGTTTCGAGGTCTCTGGCACACCGTCCGATTCCGTCCTGCTTGCGGTCCGCAAAGTGATGCCGGCCATGCCGGATCTGATCCTTTCCGGCGTCAATCGCGGCCAGAATATTGCCGACGACGTCACCTATTCGGGCACGATTGCCGCCGCCATGGAAGGCACCGCCCTTGGCCTCAAATCCATCGCGCTCTCGCAGGTCATGGGCATCCACAATGAGGGCATCCGCTTCGATGTGGCCGAAACCCATGGACCCGCGATCATCCGCAAGCTGATCGATCTGCAGCTCGGACCTGGCATTCTCGTCAATATCAACTTCCCCGATTGCCGGCCTGACGAGGTTGCGAGCGTCGAGGTGACGCGCCAAGGCAAGCGCGACCAGAACCTCTTACTCGTCGATGAGCGCATGGATCTACGCGGGCATAGCTATTATTGGCTCGGCTTCAAGCGCGAACGCGGCAATCCGCCGGTCGGCACAGACCTGCGCGCCGTCTTCGACAAGCGCATCTCGGTGACGCCGCTTCACATGAATCTCACCCATATCGAGGCGATGGAAGCGGTGCGTCTCGCGCTCGACACGAAGTGATCGACGACCACCGGAAGATCCAGCTTCTAATGGCGCTCCGTAACCAGGGCGTCAGGGACCAGCGGGTGCTCGAAGCCATCGAAACCGTGCCGCGCGAACTCTTCCTCGAAGAGATTTTTGCCGGCCGCGCCTATGACGACAATGCCCTGCCGATTGCCTGCGGGCAGACGATCAGCCAGCCCTTCATCGTCGCCTTCATGACCGACCGCTTAAAACTCGAAAAGCGCCACAAGGTGCTCGAGATCGGCACCGGCTCGGGCTACCAGACGGCGATCCTGTCGCAGCTCTGCCGGCGCATCTACACGGTCGAGCGTTACCGCACCTTGGCCGCCCAGGCCGGCGAGCGCTTCAAGACATTGCAGCTCACCAACATCACGCAAATGGTCGGCGACGGCGCCAAGGGCTGGCCCAACCAGGCCCCGTTCGACCGGGTCATCGTGACCGCCGCCGCGACCGAAATCCCGCCGGCGCTCCTTGAGCAGCTTGCCGAGGGCGGCATCATGATCATTCCGCTCGAAAGCTCCCCGGGCAAGCAGGAGCTGGTGCGGATCACCCGTACGGCGGAGGGCTATGACCGGGAGACCCTTTTGCCGGTCCGTTTCGTGCCGCTGGTCGAGGGCGTGGCCAAGGAAAGCTAGAGCTTAAGCACGAGGCCGACCCTCATGTTGCTGCCAATCCGGCCCCGGGCTAGAAACCCCTCCATGTTCAAGAAAATGCTGATCGCCAATCGCGGCGAGATTGCCTGCCGGATCATCAAGACGGCGCGCCGGATGGGGATCAAGACGGTCGCCGTCTATTCCGATGCTGATACCCGCGCGCTGCATGTCGAGATGGCGGATGAGAAGGTGAATATCGGGCCGCCGCCGGCCGCCCAGTCCTATCTCGACATCGACAAGATCGTGGATCCCTGCCGCCAGACGGGAGCAGAGGCCGTGCATCCGGGTTATGGCTTCCTCTCGGAACGCTCGGCTTTCCCGCGCGCACTTGCGGCCGCCGGCATCACATTCATCGGACCCAACCCGCAAGCTATCGATGCGATGGGCGATAAAATCGAATCGAAGCGCGCCGCGGCGGCGGCCGGCGTTTCCACCGTTCCCGGCCATATGGGGATCATTGCGGATGTGGCCGAAGCGATCACGATTTCGCGCAAGGTCGGCTATCCGGTCATGATCAAGGCTTCGGCCGGCGGCGGCGGCAAGGGTCTGCGCATCGCTTACGATGACGGTGAGGTGAGCGACGGTTTTGCGCGCGCCAGATCGGAAGCGCGCTCGTCATTCGGCGATGACCGCATTTTCATCGAGAAGTTCATCGTCAATCCGCGCCATATCGAAATCCAATTGCTCGGCGACAAGCACGGTAACGTCATCTATCTGGGCGAGCGCGAATGTTCGATCCAGCGCCGCAACCAGAAGGTCATCGAGGAGGCACCGTCGCCCTTGCTCGATGCGGTAACCCGCAAGGCGATGGGCGAGGAGGCGGTCGCGCTCGCCAAGGCGGTGGGATACGACTCCGCCGGCACCGTTGAATTCGTAGCCGGTCAGGACCGCTCCTATTTCTTCCTCGAGATGAATACACGGCTCCAGGTCGAGCATCCGGTAACGGAACTCGTAACCGGCGTCGATCTTGTCGAGCAGATGATCCGCGTCGCTGCCGGCGAAAGGCTCTCGATCAGCCAGTCGGACGTAAAGCTCAAGGGCTGGGCGGTTGAATCGCGCATCTATGCGGAAGACCCTTATCGCAACTTCATGCCATCGACCGGCCGGCTGGTGCGCTATCGCCCGCCGGCGGAAGGTGCTGAGAATGGCGCGACGGTGCGCAATGATACCGGCGTCTACGAGGGCGGTGAAATTTCGATCTATTACGATCCGATGATTGCCAAGCTCTGCACCCATGCCGCCGACCGCACGCATGCGATCGATGCCATGGGCCGCGCGCTTGACGGCTTCTATATCGAAGGTATCAGGCACAATGTGCCGTTTCTTGCCGCCATCATGGAAAACCCGCGCTGGCGTGCAGGCGAATTATCGACCGGCTTCATCGCCGAGGAATTTCCGGAAGGTTTTTCGGGACGCACGCTCGATCCGGAACTCGTGCAATTGCTCGCGAGTGTCGCGGCGGCGCTCGACCACACGGAGAATTTGCGCAAGCGCCAGATCGACGGGCAATTACGCGGCAAGCCGGTAAAATTTTCGCCGCGCCGGGTCGTCAAGCTTGGCAATCTGTGGATCCCGCTCGAGGTCACCGGCGATGCCGCTTCGCATGTAACGGTTCAGGCGGCCGAAGGCGGCGGCAAGCCGCAGGAGCTGTTGTCGAAGTGGCATCCGGGCGAGCCGGTCTGGTCGGGCGATATCAATGGCCGGCCGGTCAAGGTCCAGGTCCAGCGCATCCTCAATGGCTACAAGCTTAATCATCGCGGCGTCAGCATCGAGGCGCACGTCTATACCGAGCGAGAAGCGTCTCTGGCGCGCCTTATGCCGGAGACCTCGCGCACCGGTTCCTCGAACAAGCTGCTGTGCCCGATGCCGGGTCTCGTCGTGTCGATCGCAGTCAGGGAGGGCCAGGAGGTCAAGGCCGGCGAACCGCTCGCCATCGTCGAGGCGATGAAGATGGAGAATATCCTGCGTGCCGAACGCGACGGGACGGTGAAAGCCGTCCACGCCAAGGTGGGCGATAGTCTCGCTGTCGACGCGGTGATCCTGGAATTCGCGTGAGCTGATCGTGCAACTGGCGCTCCACCTGCTGATCGAGGGCCGGGTGCAGGGCGTCGGTTACCGGCAATGGTTCGCGGGCGAGGCGCGCTCGCTTGGGCTTACCGGTTGGGTGCGCAATCGCAGCGACGGCCGTGTGGAAGCCTCGGTGAGCGGGCCTGCCGATCTCGTCGAACGGCTTTTCACCGCTGCCCAGCGGGGTCCGCGATCTGCCGCCGTGTCGCGAATCGAAAGACATGGCATGAAGGAAGAGAGCTGGCCGGATTTCACGATCCGCCCGACTGCCTAAGTCACGCTAAGTGGTTTTCTTCATCTCGATGCGGATGCCGTGCACCGTCTTGCCCGACTTGTTCAGCACGCGGCCGGCCGGTTGCGGCGCCATATGAACGACAAGGCAGCCCTTTCCATCCCAAGCGCTCACCGCTTTCACGACATCGCGGTTGGGCGGCAATTCCGAGCCGTCTGGCGCAAAGTCGATGATCGGCGGCGCGACCTGATCGAACACGAAGACGGAGGGCCACCGATGATGGTGGATGGGCTCCTCATCGTCGTGCTCAAGCGTTACTTCGAGCACGCGAAGCGATTCATTCTCGTAGAGAACCTTGTGATGTTTGGGCGCGGCAGCTACTGCATCGAGTGCGGGATCCCAGGTTGAGGGATCCTCGCCGCGCATCTTTCGACATAACCTTGTCCTCCAGTTTGCCGACAGACCGGGATGAGGTTCCCCAAGAAATCGGCCATTGTCAAACCACGTTTGAGAGAGTTGCGTTTTTGGGCCAGGACGGCAAGACCCGGGCTGGAGGACCAAGATGATAAGTTCTGATGATCTGGTGCTTCGGGCGAGGGAGGTGGTCAATCCGCGAGAGCTTTCGCCGACCGTCGGTGTTGGCGATGTTGGCTGCGCTTTGGAGACGGAGAAGGGCACCGTCTATGTCGGCGTGTCCATCGATACGGCGGCATGGGCTTCTGCGCCGGAGCACAATGCCATCGGCACGATGATCATCAATGGGGAGAGCTGGATCGTCAAATTGGCCGCTGTCGACTGGAACGGAGGGTCGTTCCGCCGTGCGGCCGGTGCCGTGAGTTCATCTACCAGGCCGATCCGCGCAATGCTGATACCCTCGTAATTCTGAGCGGGTGGTCGCGAGATGAAGCTGCGTGACCTTCCCTGCCGGAGCATTGGACGTTATCTGAAGACAGTTCGAACTGTTAGCGTTCTACGGCAGATGACGAAGGACGCGGACCTCTAGCAATTTCACCAGAATGGGGTCCATAAATTCGAACTCATCTGGAATGTTCAAACATACAACTCGTTTTGCATTGTGAGTATGTCCTAACCGCTTCCTCAGCTTGTTCACGTGTCCCCTGTCCATAACAAAAATCATGTCCGCCCAACTAATCAGATCATCGGTGATGGGCTTGGTCGCGTCAGAATCCAATCCGGCTGACGCCACTTGAAGGCCCTCCCTTCCTGAGAAGATGCGTTCAGCGGTGGGGCTACGGAGGCGATTTTGGCTGCAAAGAAAAAGTACCTTAGTCATAGACTTATTTCTGGTATGGCCCGCGCGTTCGATCTAGTGCCTTGCATTGTGGGCTGACAACCGACACACCAGCGGCCGCGCCCGGGATCATGCAAAAGTGCCCACCGAGATTTGAAATCGGCGGGCGCTTCAGTCGTCATTGCCGGGTGATTGGTCCGGCCTTTTGGGCAAAGAGGCTCAGGCGGCGTCAGCCTGAAGGGCTGCCTGGACGGCCGGACGAGCTCCCATCCGCTTCATGAATTCGGATACGTTTTTCCACTTGGAGATATCGACGCCGACCCACTTCCCCCAACCGAGGACAGTGAAGGCATAGGCGTCGGCGACGCTGAACTTGTCGCCCAGGACATAAGGATGCTTGCCGAGGATCGTGTCGAGGTGATCGACGCGCTTGGAAATCTTCTCGATAGTGGCCTTCTTGGCTTCCGGCGTAATGCTCTTGTCGAAGAGGCTGCCCATGCTCTTGTGGAGTTCGGCAGTAATGTAGTTGAGCATCTCCATGGCCCGATAGCGTTCCATGGTACCGGCCTTCGGCAGGATGTCGCTGTTCGCCTTGTCGGCGAGATATTGAACGATCGCCGGGCCTTCGGTGAGAACCTCGCCGTTCTCGAGCTCAAGTGCCGGGACGTAGCCCTTTGGATTGATCTTCGTATAGTCCTTGCCGGACTTGGTCTTCTTGGTGCCGAGATCGACAGCTTCCAATTCGAATTTGTTGCCGAGCTCGCGCAACACGATGTGGGGCGACAGCGAACAAGCCCCGGCTGAGTAATAGAGTTTCATGGCAGCTCCCATAGATTAGGTTGACGGTGGGCCGTCGCGCAGTGTCCTAGCGCCGGCCGAAATAAACTGCAACTGGATTAGTGACAATTTCTCTCAAGATCGAGTGATCGGCCCGAAAACTTCGCCAAAGCGCCTCTCGAGGGCGCGGTCCGCGTCCTCCATGCTTGCAGCCAGGCCGAGGGCGCGAAGACTCGTAACGCCGTGTTCCGTGACACCGCAGGGCACAATTCCGGTGAAGTGCGACAACTCCGGTGCGACGTTCAAGCTGATGCCGTGCAGGCTCACCCAGTGGCGCACGCGAATGCCGATCGCGGCAATCTTGCTTTCATCGTCACCGGTTGCCGTCGGATGCCGGACCCAGACCCCGACGCGGTCCTCGCGTCGCTCGCCTGTCAGTCCGAAGTCGGACAGCGCGCCGATAATCCAGTCTTCAAGGGCTGCTACGAAAGCACGGACATCGCTGCCGCGGCGCTTCAGGTCCAGCATCACATAAGCGACGCGCTGGCCGGGGCCGTGATAGGTGAATTGGCCGCCGCGGCCCGAGGGGAAAACTGGAAAGCGTTCAGGGTCGACGAGGTCGGTTTGAACCGCGCTGGTGCCGGCGGTATAGAGTGGTGGGTGTTCGAGCAGCCAGACGCGCTCCGGCGCATCGCCCTTGGCGATGGCCGCCACCTCCGCATCCATACGCGCAACTGCGTCGGGATACTGTACCAGGCCCTGTGCGACCTCCCAGGCGACCGGCCAGGGCCGCCAAAGCTGCGGATGAATCTGCGATCGTTCCATGCGGGTTATCTAAAGCAAGACGCAGCGAGTTTGGCTACCTCACCCAAAAACGGCCGCGTAGCGGCACCCCAAGGGTTGGATAACAGCGCGACGTGGGATGAGGCGCTTGGACGTTACCCGCCCGAGAGCAGACCTATCGTACTCACTTTTTAGTTTTGTCGAGTTTGACCCTTAGCGGTCAGTTAAACCAGGACAAAACTAACCCTCCCATTTGAGCGTCGGTGCTCTGCCGGGTGCTTTGGTTGCAGCGGCTCGCCGCAATGCTATCGTGACGCCAGGCTCCAATCGGAGCTACGGGTCTCGAAGGGGCACCAGCGAATGGTTGAAAGCGCCTCGCAGCGTAGATTAGCTGCAATTCTCGTTGCCGATGTAGTCGGCTATTCGCGATTGATGGAGGCAGACGAGGCGGGGACGCTAGCGGCATTGAAGGAGCGGCGAAGGACCGTGCTCGAGCCTGTCGTCAAGGCGCACGGCGGACGAATCGTTAAGGTCATGGGTGACGGCGTGTTGATCGAATTCGCGAGCGCGGTGAATGCGGTTCAGGGGGCTATCGAACTGCAGGAGCAGATGGCGGTGGCGAATGAAGGGATCGAGGATGTCCGGCGGATCGATCTGCGTATAGGCATCAATCTCGGCGACGTCATCGGCGAGGGCTCCGATATCTATGGCGAGGGGGTGAATATCGCGGCACGTCTCGAATCGCTGGCGGCGCCTGGAGGCATCTGTATCTCAGCCAAGATCCATGAGGAGGTGAAGGGGAAGATCAAGGCCGGCATCGAGGATATGGGCGCTCAGACGCTGAAGAACATTGCAAGTCCGGTCGGCGCGTTTCGGATAGTCCATATTCCACGTTCCGTTGCTCCAGCAACAATATCGACGCGCGTTGAGAAGCCATCAATCGCCGTCTTACCTCTGGACAATATGAGTGGCGACCCCGGTCAGGTCTACTTCGCTGACGGCATCAGCGAAAACCTAATCACAGATCTGTCGCGTTTTCGCGATCTTACTGTCATCGCGCGAAACTCAAGCTTTGCCTATCGCGGAAAGGCAACCAACATTTCACAGATCAGCCGAGAACTCGGTGCAAGTTATGTTCTTGAAGGTAGTGTGCAACGCGTGGGCGACCGGGTGCGCGTCACGGTACAGCTTATCGAAGGCGCAACTGGAAAACACCTCTGGGCCGATCGCTACGATCGCCAGATCGAGGACATCTTTGCAGTTCAGGACGAGATCACCGAAACCATCGTCGGTACACTCGCCACTTCTTATGGCGGCAGGCTGCAGAAAGCCTGGCAGGCCCGACCAGGAGCAGGGGGTGCGCGGAACTTTCAGGCTTTCGATCACTTTTTGCGCGCACAAGAGGCCTTTCTCACCTTCACCGAGGAAGACACAAGGCGCGCGCGCGAGCTCTTCCAGGAGGCGGTGCGGTTAGATCCGGCATATGCAAAGGCTCACGCAAAGACCGCCTGGACGCATCTGGTTGACGTGAATTTCGGTTGGAGCAAGTCCCCCAAAGAATCGTTCGCACAGGCGCTCGCATCCGCCAACGCGGCCATTGCCGCCGACGACGATGAAGCCTGGGGGCACTGGGCGATGGCCGGCTGCTACTTGTTCCAAGGCCAGCAGAAGCGGGCACTGGTCGAATTCGAGCGGGCGCTGGCTCTCAATCCCAATGATGCCGACGTAATCACCGACATAGCTTACTGCTTGAGCTATTCGGGCCGGACAGATGAAGCGCTTGAGTTTGCGCACAAGGCGATGCGCCTCAACCCACACTATCCGGAGTGGTATCTCATGCAGCTGGGTCCAATTTACTTCAATGCCCGCCAATACACGAAGGCGGTCGAAACACTTAATAGAATCCGGACGATGGACACTGCTAGCATTCAACTCCATTTGGCAGCCAGCCAAGCGGCAATGGGCCATCAGGAACCGGCGCGTCGCGCTGTAGAGCGGGCGCTTGAGCTTGATCCCTCGGCTACTATCTCTCGTTGGGCCAGCCCGGAATCAGTGCCTTACCAGCGAGAAGAGGACCGTGAACACTTCGAGGTCAATCTTCGAAAGGCGGGCCTGCCGCAATAAGGGCCACTTCTGCTCATGGCCCGAAGCGGTAGTTCTCAGCGGTCCGCCCTGACGCTACTGCTGGGAGACAAGCGGACATGCTTGCCTGCCGAGTCGATTTTTGAGGCAGAGTCTGACCGCCTGCGCATCCGTGTTCGAGAGGCACGGAAGACACTTTTCTTGCCGAAGGCTTTGGACTATGGTCCGGCCCGCGTTCGGAATTAAGAACAGAGTGTTTTTCAATGCACAGGGGTGACATCCTTCCCGCCGAGGCGTTTGATCGTCTTAAGGCTAATCCGCAAGCGGTTCTCGTCGACGTGCGCACAGGCCCCGAATGGGCCTATGTCGGCGTCCCGGCGGTGGAGCGGCTTTTGCGGCTTTCCTGGCAGGTTTACCCCTCCATGCAGACCAATCTCGATTTCGCCAAGGAGATCGAGAGTGCCGGGCTCACAAAGGATACGGAACTGCTGTTCATCTGCCGCTCGGGGGCCCGGTCGGGACAGGCGGCGGCGGCACTTGCCGGCATCGGCTACACCAATTGCTGGAACGTGGCCCAGGGCTTCGAAGGCGACCGCGATGCCGATGGTCATCGCGGCACGGTGGGCGGCTGGAAGGCCAATGGACTTCCCTGGGTGCAAAGCTGATGAAAAAGGATCGCCGCAATTCATCGCCGGCCCGCTGGGGCGAGGCAACCAAGCTGGTCCGCGGCGGGCTCGACCGCTCGCCGCATGGCGAGACGTCGGAAGCGCTCTTTATCAATTCGGGCTTCGTATATGACGAGCCGGAGACCGCCGAGCGCCGCTTTGCCGGCGAAGACGACGGCTATGTCTATGGCCGCTACGGCAATCCGACCGTCTCGATGTTCGAGGAGCGCTTGCGGCTGCTGGAAGGTGCGGAAGCCTGTTATGCGCTCGCCTCCGGCATGTCGGCGGTGTTCGGCGCGCTCGCCTGCCAGCTCAAGGCCGGCGACAAGCTCGTCGCCTCGCAGG
>JAXMCQ010000015.1:0-149998 GCA_046349315.1 Hyphomicrobiales bacterium
GGATCGCCGCATTGCCGGGCAATGTCATCCCAAGCGCCTCGGCGAGCGAGTTCATGGTGTTGGCAGTGCCCATGGTGTTGCAGAAGCCGGTCGAAGGTGCGGAGGTTGCGACGAGGTCGACGAAACCTTCGTAATCGATCTTGCCGGTGGCCAGCAGTTCGCGGGCTTTCCACACGATGGTGCCGGAGCCGGTGCGCTCGCCATGATACCAGCCATTGAGCATCGGGCCTGACGACAGCGCGATCGCCGGAATGTCGACGGTCGCCGCGCCCATCAGGCAGGCAGGCGTTGTCTTGTCGCAGCCGACGGTCAGCACCACGCCATCAATCGGATAGCCGTAGAGGATTTCGACGAGCGAAAGGTAAGCGAGGTTGCGATCAAGCGATGCGGTCGGGCGCTTGCCGGTTTCCTGGATCGGATGGATCGGAAATTCGAGCGCGATGCCGCCTGCCGCTGCGATACCGTCGCGCACGCGGCGCGCCAGTTCGACATGGACGCGGTTGCAGGGCGCGATGTCGGAGCCGGTCTGGGCAATGCCGATGATCGGCTTGCCCGACTGCAATTCGCCGCGCGTCAGGCCGTAGTTTAGATAGCGCTCGAGATAGAGCGCCGTCATGTCGGGATTGTCGGGATTGTCGAACCAGGCTTGCGAGCGGAGCTTGGTGGTCTTCTTGGCGGTCATGCGTGCACCTTCGGGTCTAATCGTGCTTTAGGCGGAATGGCGGGTGAGAGTCTATATGCAGTGCTTATAAGCGGCGCTCGACCATCAGCTTCTTGATCTCGGCAATCGCCCTGGCGGGGCTCAGGCCCTTGGGGCAAGCCTTGGCGCAGTTCATGATGGTGTGGCAGCGATAGAGGCGGAACGGGTCTTCGAGATTGTCGAGGCGATCGCCGGTCTTCTCATCGCGGCTGTCGATCAGCCAGCGATAGGCCTGGAGAAGGGCCGCGGGCCCCAGATAGCGATCGCCATTCCACCAATAGGACGGGCAGGAGGTGGAGCAGCAGGCGCAGAGGATGCACTCATAAAGCCCGTCGAGCTTGGCGCGATCCTCGTGGCTCTGGCGCCATTCGGCCTGGGGTTCAGGCGTGTCGGTCTGCAGCCAGGGCTCGATCTCGCGGTGCTGGGCATAGAACTGGGTGAGATCCGGCACCAGATCCTTGATCACCGGAAGATGCGGCAAGGGATAGATTTTCACCGGCCCCTTGATCTCGTCGATATGCTTGACGCAGGCGAGCGTGTTGGTGCCGTCGATATTCATCGAACACGAGCCGCACACGCCTTCACGGCAGGAGCGCCGGAAGGTAAGCGTCGGGTCGATCTCGTTCTTGATCTTGATCAGCGCGTCGAGAACCATCGGCCCGCATTTGCGCATGTCGATCTGATAGGTGTCGATGCGCGGATTGGCGCCGTCGTCGGGATTCCAGCGGTAGATGCGGAATTCGCGCATGTCGCCTGAATCCGGCGAGACCCAAGTCTTGCCGGGCTGGATCTTGGAATTTTTGGGAAGGGTGAGCGCGACCATGGCTTTTAGTTTCTATATTTAGGTATCTGCGAATTGATAATTTCGTTGGGAGTAATGCGTGTCATCAGCGCTTCAAAATTTGAGATTACTGATTGGTGCAAACGATATGCAGAGCAGTATTCGGCGAATTCGCGCAGGGGAACTGATCTTCTTACGAATTGGCCATGGTCGTTTGTGAGTCTGATCGAGGCCGTCCTATTGGTAAACCGCTGCCCCATTTCATTCAGCAGGTGATTTTTCTCGGTCTTACCGATATAGAGCAATCTACCGCTGGAGTTGTAGAAAGCATATATGCCTTGAGATTTCGAGAGAGCATCACACAGTTCTTTTGAGTCAATGCGGTTTCTTAGGCTATTTGCTTTTCCAACCTGGTGTGGTGCGAGCTTTCGAAATTCGAATATGGTGTCAAATGCGCCTCTTACATATCTTTGCTCGAGGCGCTTCATCACGTTGCGGGCCACTGTCTTCGAAAGCGGATTGGACTCCCATGCGGCTATTTGCGCGGGCGCCACAGAAAGTTTCCTCGCAAGTTGGTTGTTATTACCGCAGCCAAGTTCCAGTTTCATGGCTTTGATAAGTGTTTCGCTCGCGCGCTTAGAAACGGCTCGCCCAAAACAACGAACCACGTTTTTCGCGATTGTCTTCGTCAAATTGGCGTTGTGCCAATATGCGACTTGGGCGGCGCTAACCGAAAGTTCAGTCGCAAGTTGGTTGTTATTTTTGCAGGAGAGTACTTCCTTCAAGGCATCAATTAGGTGCTTTCCGGACTTCTTGCCCATCAATACACCCGCGCCTTGGGCTTGATGTATTCGATGTCGTTCGACAGCGTATAGGTGTGCACCGGGCGATAGGCGAGCCGCACCTTGCGTTTCGCCCAATCCGCCCATGAGAGCGTGTGTTTCATCCAGTTGACGTCGTCGCGTTCGGGGAAATCCTCGCGCGCATGGGCGCCACGGCTTTCCTGGCGCGCCAGCGCACCTTCGATGGTCACAGCCGCCTGTTCGATCAAATTGGCATATTCGAGCGTCTCGACGAGATCGGAATTCCAGATCAGCGACCGATCCGTGACGCGGATATCGTCGGTCGCGTTCCAGACTTCGGCAATCTTTTTCGTTCCCTCGGCGAGAATGTCCTTGGTGCGGAAGACGGCGCAATTATCCTGCATGGCGCGCTGCATGCGCAGTCGCAGTTCCGCGGTCGGCGTTCCGCCCTTGGCTTCGCGATAGCGATCGAGGCGCGCAACCGTTGCCTCGCCCGCATCGCGCGGCAGATCGCCATGCGGCGAATTGGGCTGCACGGTCTCGGCACATTTCAGCGCCACGGCACGGCCGAAGACGACGAGGTCGATGAGCGAGTTGGAGCCCAAGCGATTGGCGCCGTGAACGGAAACGCAAGCCGCCTCGCCGATCGCGAATAGTCCGGGCACGGTCTTTTCGTGATCCTTGGGATCGCCGGCGAGCGCCTCGCCCCAGTAGTTGGTGGGAATGCCACCCATATTGTAGTGCACTGTCGGCAAGACGGGAATCGGCTCGCGAGTCAAATCGACGCCGGCAAAAATGCGCGCCGATTCGGTAATGCCGGGGAGCCTCTCTTCCAATACCGCGGGATCGAGATGATCAAGATGCAAATGAATGTGGTCGCGGTTCGGCCCATGGCCGCGGCCTTCGCGGATTTCAATCGTCATCGAGCGCGATACGACATCGCGCGAGGCCAAGTCCTTGGCGGAGGGCGCATAGCGCTCCATGAAGCGCTCGCCTTCGGAATTGGTGAGATAGCCGCCTTCGCCGCGCGCGCCTTCGGTGATGAGACAGCCCGCACCATAAATGCCGGTCGGATGGAATTGCACGAATTCCATGTCCTGAAGCGGCAAGCCGGCGCGCAATACCATGGCATTGCCGTCGCCGGTACAAGTATGGGCGGAGGTCGCCGATAAATAGGCGCGGCCATAGCCGCCCGTCGCAATGACCGTCTTGTGAGCGCGGAAGCGATGGACGGTTCCGTCCTCGAGGCAGAGCGCCATGACACCGCGGCAGGTGCCATTGTCCATGATGAGGTCAAGCGCGAAATACTCGATGAAGAACTCCGCCGAATGCCGGAGCGACTGGCCATAAAGCGTATGCAGCATGGCATGGCCGGTGCGGTCGGCGGCGGCGCATGTCCTTTGCGCCGGCGGGCCTTCGCCGAAATTCATCATCATACCGCCAAAGGGGCGCTGATAGATCTTGCCTTCCTCGGTGCGCGAGAAGGGCAGGCCGAAATGCTCAAGCTCGTAAACGGCGGTCGGCGCGTTGCGGCAAAGATATTCGATGGCGTCCTGGTCGCCCAGCCAATCGGCGCCCTTCACCGTGTCAAACATATGCCAGCGCCAATCATCGGGGCCCATATTGGCGAGCGATGCGGCGATGCCGCCTTGTGCCGCGACGGTGTGCGAGCGGGTCGGAAATACCTTGGTGATGCAGGCGGTCTTCAATCCGGCCTGGCTTGCGCCCAGGGTAGCGCGAAGTCCTGAGCCGCCGGCGCCGACCACCACGACGTCGAAAGTATGATCGGTAATTGGATAGGCGCGGCCATTGATGGCGTAGCTTCTAGGAACTGCTGCCGGTGTTTCGGTCGACGCCATGGTATCAGCCCCCCAGCGCCATGGTGATGATCGCGTAGAGTGCGGCGACACCGAGCAGCAGCGTGAAGAATGTGTTGAAGAGGATGGCGGTCAATTTGAGCGCAGGGCCGTGCACGTAATCCTCGATGATGACCTGCATGCCGAGGCGCATGTGCCAGAGCACCGAGAGGAAGGCGAGCGCCAATAGGATGGCAACGATCGGATGATGAACGCTCGTCACAAGCTCGGCGCGGCTCGCGCCCAGATGGGCGATGACGAAGCCGATCATGAACAGGATAAGCGGGATATTGGCGATTGCGGTCACGCGCTGCAGCCACCAATGTTCAGTGCCGGTCTTGGCGGAGCCGAGGCCGCGGGCGCGGGAGAGCGGGGTACGCATGCTCACTTCATCACCCCATAGGCGATCACCCACAGCAGGATGGTGAGCGCGATCGCGCCGATGAGATTCGCGCGGGCAAGCCATTCGACGGTCTTGAGCTCGAAGCCGTGGCCGGTATCCCAGAGGAGATGGCGCAGGCCGCCGAGCGCGTGATGGATCAACGCCCAGTTGAAGCCGAACAGGATGATCCGGCCGAACCAATGGCCGAAGAAGGCTTGCGCCACATCGAAGGAAGCGTCTGATCGCGCCGCCGCCACCAGCCACCAGATCAGCAACAGGATGCCGACATAGAGCGCCGCGCCGGTGATGCGATGGAAGATCGACATCATCATCGTCAGCATCGGCCGGTAGATCTGCAAATGCGGCGAAAGCGGCCGCACCGCCGGTTTGGTCTCACTCATGAGGTCCGTGGTCCGTCTCTGGCGAGAACGCTTCTAAACCGGTCTTTGCTGCACTGCAAATGGAAGCAAGATCGGTTATGGTGCATGGCTTCCATGCGGAATCGGACGCTCCGGAAAGGCCAATTATGAACGCGAGCCGCCCTGAAGCCTATATCATACGCGGCGGAGAGAAGGGCCGCCAGCGGCTTGGCATCCTGTCGCGCATTCTTGCCGCAAGCACCAATGCATTGCTCGACCGGGTCGGCCCCATCGAAGGCGCGCAGATCATCGACATGGGCTGCGGCGGCGGCGATGTGGCGCTCGAACTGGCGCGCCGTGCAGGACCCCATGGTCACGTCTGGGGCTATGATCTTGACAGCAGGATCCTGGAACTCGCCCGCAGCGAAGCGGAGGATGCGGGCCAATCGAATGTGACCTTTGCCGAGGTCGATATCGCCGGCGTATGGCCGCGCCGCGCCGCCTCGATCATCTATGCGCGCTTCATCCTCACCCACGTACCCGATCCCGCCGCGGTCGTGGGGCGGGCGTGGAAGGCACTCAGTCCCGGCGGCACCATGATCGTCGAAGACATCGATATGGAAGGCCGCTTCTGGGATCCGCCGGTTGCGGCCCTGACGCGGATGACCGAGCTTTACATGGAAGCGGCGCGACGGCGCGGCTGCGATCCGACGATCGGCCGCAGGCTGGTGCGATTGCTCGGCCATGCCGGCTTCGAGAACGTGGAATCGAACCTGGTTCAGCCTTTTGGGCGCGCCGGCGATATCAAGGAACTGGCGAAGCTTGATTTCGCCAATATCGCCGATGCGATCGTTTCGCTGGGCCTTTTGGGGCGGGCCGAGGCGGATGCACTGGCGGCGCAAGTCAATGCCTATGCGGAGCGCTCCGACACGACGATCTCATTGCCGCGCGTGTTCCAGGTGGTGGCAAGGAAGAAGTGATACTCCCTCCCCCTTGTGCGGAGGGCAGGGGTGGGGGTTGCGTAGAACTCACAAGCGTTTGTTGAAAGCTGTTCGGCTGGGGCTGGACGACCCCCACCCTTAATCCCTCCCCACAAGGGGGAGGGAAATGAATGCCGTTCTGCGGATAACACCCAACCTTGTCATTGCCGGGCTTGTCCCGGCAATCCATTCCTCCGCCTACTGATGAAGTGGAGTTTCGGCACAATGGATCCCCCCAACAAGTGCGGGGATGACGAACTTTTCTGCTGCTATGGCAGTATCATCTTGGTGCCGAACGGTGCCTGCCGTGCAAGTATCCAAAACTACTCGATCAAATCCGGCATCAAACGCTTGGCGAGTGCATAGGCGATGTCGGTGGCGGAATTTGAGAAATTCGAAGCAAGGTTGCCTTCTATGACAATCGTGGCATCGGCGGCGGCTACATAGAACATTGCTGTCGTATAACCGAAGATCGCGCCATTGTGACCGATGAGGCCGCCGAAATCGGCGATCCCCAATCCATAGCCCACGTGAATCGGCTTGGTCGCGATCGCGCCGAATTTCATCTGCTCGGCATGGGTTTGCGGCTTCAGCAGCGCCCCGGTCGCCAGCGCCTTTGACCAGATGCGCAGATCGTCAAGCGTCGAGATCATGGCGCCGGCCGACCAGGCCACCGCTGGATTGCTCGCGGTGAAGTCGCGAGGCGCGCCCTTGCCGTCCTCTCCGGCATAATAGCCGCGCGCGAAGGGTTCGGGCATTGTTGAAGCGGTCGGAAAGCTGGTGTCGGCCAATTTCAGAGGAGCAATAATCTCCTCGCGGATCACGTCCTCAACCGGCTTGCGGGTCACTTTCTCGATAATCATGCCGAGGAAAATGTAGTTGGTATCGCAGTAAGCGACTTTCTCTCCCGGCGCGAAGTCCGGTTCATGGCGGTTGACGATCGCCACCACATCCTGCGGCGAAAACGTCATCAACGGATCGGCGGTGAAGTCGGCAAGGAATTGCCGGTCGCTGGTGAAGTCGTAGATGCCTGAGCGCATTCCGAGGAGATCACGAATGGTGATCTTGTCGCCGTTCGGAATGCCGGTGATCCAGGTGGCAAGCGTGTCGTCAAGCTTGAGCTTGCCCTGATCGACCAGGCGCAAAGCGGCCACCGCAACGAAAGATTTCGTGATACTCGCGATGCGGACGTGATCCTCCGGCTTCATCGGTGCTTTCGTCGCAATATCGCCGACACCGAAGGCGCGTGTAAATTCGCCGCGGCCCGGAATCGAGATGCCGACGATGAGGCCCGGTTGCCGCTGGGCGGTCATGCCCGCTTCTATCAATTGCACGATCGCGGCTTCTTCGGCGGCCGGAAACGGCGTGTCGGCGCGCGCCGAAGCGGTGAATAAAGTTATGGCAGCCGCGATGGCTGCGACGATCCTTATCGACACGCGCGATGATCTCCGTGACTAGAGCTACAGTACAATTACCTTCGTGCCGATCGGCACCATGTCGTAAAGCTGGATCACTTCCTCGTTCAGCATACGGATACAGCCGGAAGACGCGGCCTTCCTGATCGATTGCGGCTCGTTGGTGCCATGGATGCGAAAGAGCGTGTCATGGCCGCCGTCGAAGAGATACATGGCGCGGGCACCCAGGGGATTATCGGGACCGCCCGGCATGCCATTGGCATATTCGGCCAGTTCCGGACGCCGCTTGATCATCGAGCTAGGCGGCGTCCATTTCGGCCATTCGACCTTGCGGCCGACCTTGGCAATGCCCGACCATCGGAAGCCATCCTTGCCGACCGCCACGCCATAGCGCGTCGCCTCGCCGTCACCGAGGATGTGATAGAGCCAGCGCTCGCTCGTATCGATGATGATCGTGCCTGGCGCTTCCCAGGTGTCGTAATAGACATACTCGGCGCCCTCGTAATAGGCGGCCTCGGCCTTGGCGGCGGTCAGGCCCAGCGCGGCGGCGCCGGCGAGTGTCAAGAAAGCTCTGCGATGCATGGTGATAAGACGTCGTTGCCAGTTCCCATCCGTTGGCGATGGTCGCTGCGAATTTGCGCAGAAATGTGACCCGTTCGGCAATTGCTACCGGTGCGGGAAGCTTTTCTGACTTTCATCCTGTGATAGAAATCGATTCTACAGCCCTAGGAAGCCCGTGGAGAGGCAGGAAGCGATTCCGGCTACCCCCCTACCGCCCGGAGCCCGAAGGCTTCTCTACGGCCTTCCTTGGCCCGGCACGGGGCATCCTATGGGCGATCGTTCCCTTTTTGTACGATCGGCTCTTCTGGCTACTATCTAAGATTGATCACAGCTCTGGTGCTACGCCCTGCGGTTTTGGCGATTATCGATCAGGTCGGTCACCACGCTCGGATCGGCTAAGGTCGAGGTGTCGCCGAGATTGGAAAACTCATCCTCGGCGATCTTCCTCAGGATGCGGCGCATGATCTTTCCCGACCGGGTCTTGGGCAGGCCCGGCGCGAACTGGATCTTGTCGGGACTCGCCAAGGGTCCGATCTCCTTCCTGACATGGGCGATGAGATCCTTCTTCAGATCCTCCGACCAGGTCTCGCCCGCCATCAAGGTCACGTAGCAGTAGATGCCCTGGCCCTTGATGTCGTGTGGATAGCCGACGACGGCGGCTTCGGAGACCTTGGGATGCGCGACGAGTGCCGATTCAACTTCCGCCGTGCCAAGCCGGTGGCCCGAAACATTGATCACGTCATCGACGCGGCCGGTGATCCAGTAATAGCCGTCCTTGTCGCGCCGGCAGCCGTCGCCGGTGAAATACATGCCCTTATAGGCCGAGAAGTAAGTCTGGACGAACCGATCATGGTCGCCATAGACGGTGCGCATCTGGCCCGGCCATGAATCGAGAATGACGAGATTGCCAGATGCCTCGCCCTCAAGAATCGCCCCCTTGTCGTCGACCAGAGCCGGCTGGCAACCGAAGAAGGGCCGCGTCGCCGAGCCGGGCTTGAGCTTGGTTGCGCCCGGCAACGGCGTGATGAGAATGCCGCCGGTTTCGGTCTGCCACCAAGTATCAACGATCGGGCAGCGATCGTCGCCGACGACGCGATGATACCATTCCCAGGCTTCCGGGTTGATCGGCTCGCCAACGCTGCCGAGGAGGCGCAGTGACTTGCGCGAGGTTCGCTTCACCGGATCTTCGCCCGCACCCATGAGCGCGCGAATGGCGGTCGGCGCGGTATAGAAAATGTTGACCTTGTGCTTGTCGATGACTTCCCAGAAGCGCGAATTGGTCGGGTAATTGGGAACGCCCTCGAACATCAAGGTCGTCGCGCCATTGGCGAGCGGGCCATAGACGATATAGCTGTGGCCGGTAACCCAACCCACATCGGCCGTGCACCAATAGATGTCGCCGTCGTGATAGTCGAAGACGGTCTGATGCGTCATCGCGGCATAGACGAGATAGCCGCCGGTCGTATGCAGCACGCCCTTGGGCTTGCCGGTCGAGCCTGACGTATAAAGGATGAAGAGGGGATCCTCGGCCTTCATCTTCTCGGGCTTACAGTCGGCTGAAACCGTGGCCGCTTCCTCGTGATACCAAACGTCGCGGCCCTGCTGCATCGCCACGGCACCGCCGGTGCGGCGCACGACGATCACCTTCTCATTGCCGGCGCAGCGCTTGAGCGCCTCATCGGTATTGGCCTTCAGCGGCACCTTCTTGCCACCGCGCAAGCCTTCATCCGCCGTGATGATGAGTTTCGAATCGCAATCATTGATGCGGCCGGCCAGCGAATCGGGCGAGAAGCCGCCAAAGACCACGGAATGGACGGCGCCGATGCGCGCGCAGGCGAGCATCGCGTAAGCCGCTTCCGGAATCATCGGCATGTAGATGGTGACGCGGTCGCCCTTCTTGGCGCCGTTCTTCTTCAAGACATTGGCGAAGCGGCAGACCTGCTCGTAGAGTTCGTTATAGGTGATCTTCTTGTCGTAATAGGGATCGTCGCCCTCCCAGATGATCGCCGTCTGGTTACCGCGCTTCTTCAAATGCCGGTCGATGCAATTGACCGAGACATTGAGGATGCCATCCTCGAACCACTTGATCGAGACATCGTCATACGCAAACGAGGTCTTCTTGATCTTGGTCGGCGTCTTGAACCAATCGATGCGCTTTGCCTGCTTGGCCCAGAATTTCTCCGGCGACTTCACCGATTCGGCATAGAGCTTCTTGTATTCGGCATCGTCGACATAGGCGCGCTTCTTCCACTGCGCCGGAACGGCGTAGACTTTATCGGACATCGGACAGGCCTCCCAAACTCACCCTGCGCGGCGCTCTAGCAGGCTAGGGCCGCGATCTTCAATTAGACCAGAGTCTGACATGGTTTGAAGGGCGCCGCCAAGAGTGAGAGCGCCACAGAGGCCCACTCAACTTGCAAGCGGCGCCATGCCGTCGATCGCAGGTGTGGCGTCCCGATTGCGGGCAAATTGTCGCGGTGAGACGCCCATGACCCGCCTGAACGCCGCGCTAAAGGCGCTTTCCGATTCATAGCCGAGCGCCGATGCAACCACGCCGATTGGATCATCGGAATTCGCCAACCGGTCGCTGGCGAGCAGCATGCGCCAGCGCGACAGATAGTCGATCGGAGACGCACCGACCTTTTGCTTGAATCGCTCGGCGAAGCTTGACCGCGACATGCCGGCAAAGCTTGCCAGTTCCTGGAGCGTCCATCGATGTGCCGGGTTGCCGTGCATGGCGGTGATCGCAGCGCCGATCTGCTTGTCGGCCAGGGCCGAAAGCCAGCCGGCGCTCGCCGTGGCGGCGTCTCTCAGATGCAGGCGCAAGGCCTGAACCAGGATCATTTGCGCGAGATGCTGGATGACGAGGACGCTGCCGGGCTGTGGCTCCCGCAATTCCTGCATCATGCGCTCGACCGACCAGCGCAGCGTTCCCTGGTCCATCTCGCGGGAGAGGTGCACGACGGGCGGCAGGAGACCGAGCAGCATCCCGGCGCGGTCGCCGGAAAAATCAAACAGGCAACTGACCAGGAAAAATTCGCCGCCGCCCTCGTGGGTGGCGATGCCGCCGCGGCGGACGGGTGGAAATATCTCGCGCGCATCGGTGGCCGGGAGCTTCAGATCGGTCGCGAGACGGAAGGGCCGGCCGCGCGGCAGAAGAAAGCAATCGCCGGTCTCAAGCTTCACCGGTTGCTTGACGCCCTCGACGGCAAGCCAGCAAGTGCCGGTGACGACGGCGCCGCTCTTGATACTTTGCGGTGATCCCTTGAATTGGATTGCCCAGTCGCCGGCCGCGTCGAAGCCCGCCGACAGGTAATTGCGCGGCTTCAGCAGCGAAAGGACATCGGACAAGGGATCCATGGAAATTCCGGACGATCGCGAAGAAATTGCGGACGCTACAGCATAGATCGTCTTTCTCCGATCACCTATCTCCATGGCAACTGGCCGCGTCTGCGGCCGCGACATGAAACGAGGAAATTCTGCGATGCGTGTCTTCGTGACGGGCGCGACCGGCTTTGTGGGCTCGGGCGTTGTCCAGGAACTCTTGATGGTGGGCCATGAGGTTACGGGCCTTGCGCGCAGCGATGCCGGTGCTGCAGCGCTCGCTGCAGCGGGGGCCAAGGTCCATCGCGGCGACCTTGCCGATCTCGAGAGCCTCAGGCGCGGCGCGGCAGACGCTGAGGCGGTGATTCACACGGCCTTCAATCATGATTTCTCGAAGTTCAAGGAGAATTGCGAGGCGGATCGCCGGGTGATCGAGGCACTGGGTTCGGCATTGGCCGGATCATCGCGCCGGCTAATCGTCACCTCGGGCACCGGGCTCCTTGCTCAAGGCCGGCTCGCAACCGAAGCGGATGTCCCCTTATCCAACGCCGATGCGATCCCGCGCGTTGCGACCGAGGAGGCGGCTGCAGCCGCGGGGGCACGCGGCATCAACGTTTCCATCGTGCGCTTGCCACCGTCCGTCCATGGCGACGGCGATCATGGTTTCGTGCCCATGCTGATCGGCATGGCACGTGAGAAAGGCGTATCGGGTTATGTCGGCCAAGGACAGAATCGCTGGCCGGCGGTGCATCGCTCCGATGCGGCGCGGCTCTACAGGCTCGTTCTCGAAGCCGGCCCCTTAGAAGGCCGTTATCACGCAGTAGCAGAAGAGGGTGTTGTCTTTCGCGACATAGCAACCGTCATCGGGCGCCGTCTCGATCTGCCGGTCAAAGGTCTCGCACGCGAAGAGGCCGCGACGCATTTCGGCTGGTTTGCACATTTCGCCCAACTCGATGCGCCGGCATCGAGCGCCAGGACGCGAGAGCTTCTCGAGTGGAAGCCTAATGGCCCGGGCCTGATCGCCGATCTCGACCGAGCGGCCTATTTCACGCGGTGATCGATCTGCGCCACAGGGGGAGAGATGCAGTGAGGGCATAGGCTCCCCGACTTGAGCGCTGAAGCCAAGACGGCTATCGGTCGCTCCTGCATGTCTCCCACCCATCTCATCTGGTTCATCACGCTCGGCTGTTTCTGGGGCCTGTCGCCGTCGCTCTATAAATTGATGGGCGAGGCGGGCCTGCCGATTTCGCAGATCATCACTTTCACCGGTTTCGGCGTGGCATTGGGCATGGGCGCGATCCCCTTGCTGCGCACCGGGCGAATCATCGTGAGCCGGCAGGTGGCGTTCTTCACTTTCGTCTGCGCGATCCTGATGAACATTCCCTTCACATTGAGTCTGCTGTTCTCGCGGCATGTAGCGGCGACCGAATATGCATTGATCGCGTCGACGGCACCGTTCTGGAACTATTTCGTGGCGCTCGCGACGAAGCGCGAGAATGCCAGCGGTCGGCGGTTCCTGGCGGTCGGCGTCGGCTTTGTTTCGAGCGCGGTGCTCATCATTTCGCGCGGCGCCTTCACCGGCGACATTTCCTTGTGGGTGATCGGCTGCTTCATCGTGCCGGTGGTCTATTGCGCGTATAATTGGTTTGCGGCGCGCTACTGGCCGACCGGTGGCGACATCATGGTGATCGGCACGATGGAATCATTGTTCTGCGGCTTGATCGGCATTCCCTTCATGCTCTATTTCGCGCCACCCTGGGGCGAGACGGCACTGCCGCTCAACGCCTATTGGTGGGCGCTCATCGCCACCGCCATGTGGACGATCGAGCGCATCGCCTTCTTCAGCCTGATCCGCGATAGGGGCGCGGTCTATACGATCCAGGCGATCTATGTATCGACGCCGGCGGCGGTCTTGTGGGCGATCATGATCTTTGGCGGCGGCACGGATATCTGGCTGTGGACGAGTCTGGCGATCCTGATGTTCGCGCTCTATCTCAATAATAGCGGGCGACTCGCAAAGGCCGCCTGACGAGCGGAGAGGGACGGAACTGGCTGACACACCACCAAATCCGGCAAGCCCGGCCCAGGCGCGCATTGTCGGCATCGCTTCGGCGATCTGGGCCGTGTCGATCTTCCTCAGCCGCGTCATGGGCCTGGTACGCGAGCAGATCATCGGCCGCACGCTCGGTGCAAGCCGGGAAGCCGACCTCTATTTCGCAAGCTTCACGTTGCCGGATTTCCTGAACTACCTTTTGGCGGCGGGGGCGCTATCGATCGTCTTCATCCCGATCTTTCTCAGCTACCGGCAGCGCGGCGAGGATGATCGCGGCTGGCAAGCCTTCAGCGTCATTGCGAATTTCATACTGATCGTCGGCAGCATCGCCATTGCGCTCGCCATGGTCTTTGCACGGCCGCTCACCGGCGTCGTGGCGCCTGGTTTTACGCAGCCGGAAGAAGTCGACACATTGGTACGGCTCATGCGCATCGTATTGCCGGCGCAGATCTTCCATGTGATCGGCGGATTGCTCTCGGCGGTGCTGCAGGCACAGGACCGGCACTTCCTCCCGGCGATGGCGCCGCTTGTCTATTCGGCGGCCATCATCATCGGCGGCCTGGTCGGCGCTCATCTCGGTATGGGAGCCGACGGCTTTGCCTGGGGTGTGTTGGCCGGATCGATCCTCGGCCCCTTCGGCCTGCCGCTGTATGGCTGTCTCAAGACGCATATGCGGTGGCATCCGCTGCTCTCGCTGCGAAATCCCGATCTGCGGCGCTATCTCTATCTGTCGGCGCCGATCATGGTCGGCTTTTCGATCGTGGTGGTCGATGAATGGATCATCAAGAACCAGGCATCTTTCCTGGCCGAAGGTGCATTGTCGCATCTGCAATATGCACGAACCTTGATGAAGGTGCCGATCGGGGTGTTCGGCATGGCGGTCGGGGTTGGCGCCTATCCGACGATCAGCCGCATGGTTGCAGCGGGAAGTGTGGCGGAAGCCTATGGCGTGCTGCGCCATGCCGTGCGGATCGTCCTGGTCGCGACATTCGCGGCCCAGGTGTGCCTGACCTTGGCTGGCTTCGAGATCGTCTACCTGATCTGGGGCGCGTTCGGCAGCCGGTTCAGCATTGATGATGCGCAAGCCACCGCGACGGCCCTCGTCTTTCTGTGCCTCGGCCTTGCCGGCTGGGCAACGCAGACGGTGATCAGCCGCGGCTTCTATGCGCTGGGCCGCACATGGTTGCCGACCATCGTCGGCACATTGGTCACCGGCATCGTCGTACCGCTCTATATCGCCATGCGTGAATATGGGGGTGCGACGGGGCTGGCAATCGCCAGTTCGGTGGCGATCCTCGTTTATGTCTTAGTACTTGGATGGCTGCAGCATCGCCATTTCGAACGTGAGGCGAAAGAGCGGGGCACCCATCTCGACAAGGCCCAGGGCATGCTCGATGCGGCAGTCAGACTGGGCCTGGCGGCCGGTGTCGCGATCGGCATCGGGCTCTTGTTGCGCAGTCTCATGCTGCCATTCCTTCCGGGCATGGAGATCTTGATACTTCTAGCGCGCGCGGCGCTGTTGTGTGCCGTGGGGACAGGGATCTACGTGTTACTCGCCTGGCTTTTAGGTGTTGCCGAAATCGGCGAGCTGTGGCGGATGATCCTGCGCAGGATCAGGCGGCAACCGGCGCAGTAACGGAAATTCAGAACGCCAGGATCCACACCGCGCCCTGTTTGATCTCGGCGTCTTCGAGGTCACGGGTGACGGGGACGGAGTAAGTAGCGAGCTGCGTGAGACTGTGTTTCGGCAAGTAGGTGCGGCCGGGATCGCCGATCAAGATGCGCGTGCCACGCCGTTGCGCGATTTTCAGCCAATCGAGCAAGCGGGCGGCGAGCGATTGCTCGTAGAAGAGATCGCCGACAAGGATTACATCGCAGTCGGGAGCTTCGGCACCGAGAAGATCATCGGTGGTGATCGAGAGCGAAACACCATTCAGCGTCGCGTTGAGCGCGATGGCGGCCGCTGAAAAATCATCGATGTCGGCGGCGAGCGCACTGGATGCGCCGGCCTTCATTACGGCAATGGCGACGAGGCCCGAGCCCGAGGCGAGATCGATGACATGCTTGGCGCGGACGGTTTCGGGATGATCGAGAATATAGCGCGAAAGCGCCTGGCCGCCCGCCCAGGCAAAGGCCCAGAATGGCGGCGGCAATCCGATTTCACCGAGTTCCTCCTCAGTCTTCTGCCAGAGTGGCACGGCTTCGGTGGCGAGATGAAGTAACACTTCCGGCACGAGCGGCGGCGCGAGGATCGCGGTGTTGGAAAGGATGAACTCGCGTCGCGAAGTCTCTGTCTTTGTCATGCCCGGACTTGTTCCGGGCATCCATGGCAAGGCCCATGCTGACGGAGCAATGGATTGCCGGGACAAGCCCGGCAATGACAAAAATGGACACTTTCTTGCACGCCATCCTCTCCGAAGACGGGATGTTACTTCACCCCGCCCAGGTCGCAGACGAGTTTCCATTCGTCATCGGAGACGGGTTGGACGGAAAGCCGTGAATTATTGACCAGCACCATCTTGGCCAAGCGCTTGTCGACCTTGATCTGATCGAGCGTTACGGGCTTGGGCACATCCTTCAGCGCTTTGATGTCGACGCATTCCCACGCGTCTTCCTTGGCGGTCGAGTCCTTGTGCGCGAGCTTGATGACCTCGACGATGCCGACGATCTCCTTGCCTTCGCCCGAGTGATAGAAGAAGCCCTGATCGCCGAGCTTCATGGCGCGCATGTTGTTGCGCGCCTGGTAATTGCGAACGCCCGTCCATTCCTCGCCCTTGGCGCCTTTCTTCTTCTGCTGCTCCCAGGACCATGTGTCGGGTTCGGATTTGAACAGCCAGTGCGCCATGGCTCAGGCCTCCGGATTCTTGAGGCCCCATTTCCAGGCCTTGATCTCGACCGAACCGAAGAGGCCGGCCTTGGCATAGGGGTCGGCCTTGGCCATGGCTGTCGCTTCGGCGCGATCAGCGGCTTCGACGATTACCATCGAGCCGATCGGGCTCCCCGAATCATCGGTGAAGGGGCCGGCCGCTTTCAGCTTGTTGCCCAGACTTTCGAGATAGGCGATGTGCTCGGGGCGCGATTTCATTCTCAAATCAAGCGAACCCGGCTTGTCGGTGCACAGCCATACGAAGAGCATCTGATGTCCTTTCAATCTCGGATTTCGGCACGCACCGGGCGCGCCAGAAGACGAGCAATTTCATCGTCGGGATTTGCGCCCGCGTCAATGATGGCGTGAACCGCCATGACGATCGGCATGTCGACATCGTGTTTCTTCGCCAACGTGGCGGCAATGGCGGCGGTGTGTGCGCCTTCGACGACGCCCCTGGCCTCGGCGAGCGCCTGCGCCACTGATTTGCCCTCGCCCAGCGCGCAGCCGAAAGAATAATTGCGCGATTGCCGGCTCGAACAGGTGAGCAAGAGATCGCCGAGGCCCGACAGACCAGTCATGGTTTCGGGCTTGGCCCCAAGCTTGCGGCCGAAACGGGTGAGTTCGGCAAAGCCGCGCGCCGTCAAGGCGGCACGCGCGCTGTCGCCAAGGCCGCGGCCATCGCTCAAGCCCGCTGCAATCGCGAGCACGTTCTTGAGCGCGCCGGCGATCTCGACGCCAAGGACATCATCGGAGGCATAGACGCGGAAAAAGGGAAGGGTGAGAGCGGTTGCCCATTGTGTCGCTTCATCGAGCGTCGGCGCGGCGAGCGTCACGGCGGTGGGGAGGCGGCGCAGGACATCGGCGGCGAAGCTCGGGCCCGACAGGACAAAGGCGCGGGCGGTCGGGACAGTCGCGGCAACGACGTCATTGAGGAAGAGGCCGGTCGAGCGTTCGATGCCCTTGGCGGCGATGATGGCCGGAAGGCCTGGAGCCATGGCCGGCCCGAGGAGGGTCAGCACCTCGCGGCAGGCCTGGGCCGGAACGGCGAGGATCACAGCATCGCAACTCGCAATCAGACCAGGATCAACGCCGCGGGACCAGGTCTTGATATCGTGACCGGCTTCAGTGGCAACGAAAGCCAAGGCCCGGCCCCAGGCGCCTGTCCCGGCAATGGCGATGCGGCTCATGCCTTGACGCCTGCGCCGAGTGCGGGCTCCGCGGAAGGATCGAGCGGCCAGCGCGGCCGGGCCGGTGCTTCCAGCGGATCGGTGAGGCCGAGCGCCAGGCGTTCGGCACCCGCCCAGGCGATCATCGCGGCATTGTCGGTGCACAAAGCCGGCGGCGGGACGGTAAGCGCGAAGCCATACTCCGCGCACAATTCGCTCAGGGCTTTTTTGAGCGCCTGGTTTGCCGCGACGCCGCCGGCGACGACCAAAGTAGGGTTGGAGAGACCCGGATGAAGTGCGCGGAAACGGCGAAGCGCTACCCCCAAGCGCTCGCGCATGGTCTCGGCAATGGCGCGTTCGAAACTCGCGCAAATATCGGCACTATCGGCATCGGTCATACCGGGTAGGGCCGCGATCGTTTCCCGTACCGCCGTCTTGAGACCGGAGAAGGAGAAGTGGCAGTCGGGCCGCCCGGCCAAGGGCCATGGGAAATCGAAGCGTGTGGGGTTACCGGTGCGGGCACGTTTTTCGACTTCCGGTCCGCCAGGGTAGGGCAGGCCCAAAAGCTTTGCCGTCTTGTCGAAGGCCTCGCCCAAGGCATCATCAATGGTCGTACCGAGGCGGTGGTAATGCCCGACGCCCTCGACGCTCTGCACCTGGGTATGGCCGCCCGAAACCAAGAGCAGGAGATAGGGGAAGTCGAGCGGTCCCAGCAGCCGCGGGGTGAGGGCATGGGCTTCGAGATGGTTGATGGCGAGAAGCGGCTTGGCGGTCGCCAGTGCGATTGCCTTGGCGGTCACGAGACCCACCATGAGACCGCCGATCAGGCCCGGCCCGGCGGCAGCGGCAATACCGTCAAGATCGCGATAGGCCATACCGGCGTCGGCCATGGCCTTGGCAATGATGCGGTCCAGATGCTCGACATGGGCGCGCGCGGCGATTTCCGGCACGACTCCGCCATACGGAGCATGATCGGCAATCTGCGAGAGGACGACATTCGAAAGGATTTCCCCGCGGCCGTCGGCTTTGCGGCGTATGACCGCAGCGGCGGTCTCGTCGCAGGAGGTCTCGATGCCGAGTATGGCGAGGTCGGGCGGCAATGGACTTTCGCTTGTGAAAGGTTAGAACGACGCCATGGCTCTAACATCCGGGCAAGGCGGGGCGCAAACACCGCTGATCAGGATCGGCACGCGCGGTTCGAAACTGGCGCTCGCCCAGGCGCATGAAACCCGCAATCGATTGATGGCAGCGCATGGATTCGGCGAAGACGCCATCGCCATCGTCACCATCACGACGACCGGCGATCGCATCCGCGACCGGCCGTTGTCCGAGATCGGCGGCAAGGGGCTGTTTACAAAGGAAATCGAAGAGGCCCTGTTTTCGGGTGCGATCGATCTTGCTGTCCATTCCATGAAGGACATGCCGGCGGTCATTCCGGACGGTCTTGCGATCACCGGTTATCTGCCGCGCGAGGATGCGCGGGATGCGCTGGTTTCGCCGGTGGCCAAGCGGATTGATGCGTTGCCGAAAGGCGCGGTGGTTGGAACATCCTCGGTCAGGCGTGCTGCGCAGTTGCTGCGCCGGAGACCCGATCTCAAGATCGTGCCTTTTCGCGGTAATGTCGACACCAGGATCCGGAAGCTCGAGGCGGGCGATGTGCAAGCGACCATTCTCGCCTGTGCCGGTCTGAATCGCTTGGGGCTTTCCTTGCCGCAAGCGACGCCGATCGCGATCGAAGAAATGCTCCCGGCGGTGGCGCAGGGCGCCATCGGGCTTGAAATTCGCGCCCACGATGACCGCATGCGCCAAATGATCGCGGCGATCAACGATGCGCAAACGCAGACGCGGGTGATCTGCGAGCGCGCCTTCCTCGCGGCGCTTGACGGCTCCTGCCGCACGCCCTTGGCGGGCCATGCGACCGTTGAAGGAATGCAAATCCGCTTTCACGGCGAGGCCTTGTCAGAAGACGGTTCATCTTGTTTCGAGTCGCTACGAGTTGGCAGTTCAGGCGAGGCTGAGCGATTGGGGCGCGATGCCGGTGAGGAGGTCAAGGCGCTGGGTGGCGCGGCGATCGCCTATTGATGCGCCTCATTCTGACCAGGCCGCAGGATGAACTGGCAAAGCTCGTCGAGCAATTGAGCATCATCGGTCATACATGTATCGAGTCGCCATTGCTGTCCATTCGCATGCGACCGGATGCCGTAATTCCCCGGCGCGCCTATCAAGCGCTTGTGCTCAGCAGTGCCAATGCCATGCGTCACCCCAGCCTCAATCCAGGGCCGGCGATTCTGACAGCAATCAAAGTCTTCGCGGTTGGGGCGCAATCGGCAGAGGCGGCGCGGCAGGCCGGCTATGAGCATGTGAATGCCGAGGGCGGGAATGTCGAAGGCCTGGCGCGGGCGATTGCGCGTGATTGCGATCCCAAGTCGGGGCCAATCCTCTATCCTTCGGGGGCCGATATCGCGGGCGACCTCAAGGGAACGCTGGAAGCGCACGGTTTCAAAGTCGAATGCGTGATTCTCTATGATGCGGTCGCGGCCAAGACACTGACTGCGCAAACGGTCGCGGCGCTCAAGTCCGGCGCGGCTGATGGGGTCCTGCTTTACTCGCCACGCAGTGCGCGCATCTGGGTCAGTCTTGTCGCTGAGTCGGGATTGACCGACACGACCCGGCGCATCCGACATTTCTGCCTGTCGCCAAATGTCGCGGCCGCGCTCGGTCCGGGCTTCATTACGGCGGTTGCGGCAAGACCTGATGAACCAAGCCTGCTGGCGCTGCTTGATCGGGCCATATGACACTGCTAGGCCGGATGCGGGCCGGGGAACCAGGAGTCGTGATGACAGCGCCGGAAAGCAATGACAAGGACGGTCCGGTTCGCCCGCCGGTCATCGATGTCGAAGCCGAGGATGTGACGCCCGTCACAGCGATGGAGCCGCCGAAGCTCGACGAATCCGTGATGCCGGCCGATCCGGTTCCGCCTCCGCCGCCACCCCCATTGCCGAAGCGCCGCGCGTCTCACTGGCGCCGCTGGGGACTGCTTCTCCTTTTCATTGCGGCCGCAGCGCTCGGCGCCTGGGCCTACAGGGATTATGGCCAGCGCTTCTGGCCGAGCGACCAGATGACCGCGCTCGCAGAGCGCGTCGATGCGCTTGATGCCGGCAACAAGACACTCAATGATCAATTGCTGGCGCTCGGCGGCTCGATCGATACCTTGAAGAGCGCGGATGCGACCCAGAACGACCAGGTTGCCACGGCCATCGAAAGCAGCAAGCAGACGGCGAGCGGTCTTGCGGCGCTGAAGCAAGTCATCGCCGGAAACGATGCGCGCTTCAGTGAAACCCAGACGGCGCTCGATGAATTGCGCGCCGGGCTCGATGCACTCAAGGCTTCGATCAGTTCGGCCGGCGACACGCTCACCGTAACCGCGCCGGACCCGGCCGCGCTCGCCGCTCTAACGCAGCGCGTCGATGCGCTCGACGCGGCCCTGCAAAGCCTCAAAGCCGAAATCGGCAAAGGCGGCGACGGAGCCGATCAGGCGGCGCTCCTGTCGCAGACATTGGCAGACCTCAAAGCAAAGTTCGCAACCGGCGCGCCCTATCAGGATGAGTTGAACCGGATCGCGCGATTGGTGCCGGCAGCGCCCGGCGTCGCCGCGCTTGCGCCATTTGCAGCGAGCGGCCTCAAGGATTCGCAAGCGCTCGCCGGTGAATTGAAGGATGTGATCGCGACATTGCCGGCGCCTGCAGCGGAATCGGGCTCGAAGACCGGCAATGAATATCTCGACTATCTTGTTGATCTTTTGGGTTCGGTCGTGACGATCCGCGTGGTCGGCGAAACCGACTGGCGCGATATCGCGGAGCGGGCGCGCGCCTATGCCGAGACGAACGATCTTGCCGCGGCCATCAGCCTCATCGCGCGCGCCGAGGGCGAACCGCCGGCAGCGCTCGCCGCCTGGCGCAACACGGCTCAAGCCCGGCTCGACGGCGAAGCAGCATTGAATGATCTTTCGGCCGCCGTCTTGCGCGAATTGGCGGCCAAGGGAACGACGCCATGATCAAACTGATCTGGCGTTTTGCACTGTTGACCGCGATTGCGGCAGGCTTCGCCTGGCTTGCCGACCGGCCCGGCACTATCATGCTGCGCTGGCTCGGCCGCGAAATCGAAATGCCGCTTTATATCGCGGTGGCGGCCCTGCTGGTCAGCCTCTTTATCTTGTGGCTGGTGTGGACATTGCTCCTTCGAGTCTTCCACGCACCAGGCGCGATGGGCGAGTATTTCCGCTTCCGGCGTACGCGCAAGGGCTACAATTCGCTCTCCAAGGGTATCATTGCCGCGGGTGCCGGCGATGCGGCGCTTGCCGCCAAGCATGCCGATGTGGCGCGGCGCAGCCTGACGGATGAGCCGCTGGTCAAATTGCTCGAAGCGCAATCGGCACAATTGCGCGGCGATCGCGCCGCGGTGAAGAGCGCGTTTGAAGCGATGCTCGCATCGCCCGATACGGCGGCGCTCGGCTTGCGCGGTCTTTATGCGGAAGCGCGCCAGGCGCAGGACTGGACCAAGGCGCGCGATTACGCCGAACGCGCACTCAAAATTTCGCCGACACTCGCCTGGGCCTCATCCGGCGTGCTGTCGCTGCAATCAGCCGCGCATGATTGGGCGGCGGCCGAAGCGACGCTCGAAACGCAAAGGCGTTCGGGCGCAATCACCGCCGAAGCGGCTTCCAAATTGCGCGCCACGCTGCTCTGCGCGCGCGCCATGGATGCCGAAGAGAGCGATCGTGATCTTGCCTTTGATCTGGCGCTCAAGGCGCAGAAGCTCGATCCGGCATTGGTTCCCGCCGCCGCGATCGCGGCGCGCGAGCATATCAGGCGCGAGGCGGTCAGGCGCGCGATGAAGGTGCTGCGGCGGAGCTGGGATGTGATGCCACATCCCGATCTCGCGGCACTTGCGGCGCATGCCCGCGCCGGCGACCAGCCGGATGTGCGACTTGAACGGGTGCGCAGTCTCCTGGCCGGCGGCCCCCCTGGTCTCGAAGCGGCCTTCGCGCATGCCCGCGCGGCGGTCGAAGCGCGGCAGTGGCAGGAAGCGCGCAATGCGCTGATGCCCTACTTAAAGGATCGCCCGCAGGCGCGGCTGTGCGTGCTGATGGCGGAGATCGAAGAAGGCGAGAATGGCGACAAGGGCCGGGCGCGGGAATGGTTGTCGCGGGCGTTGCGGGCGCCGCGCGATCCGGCCTGGACGATCGATGGCGTTATCGTTCCGCGCTGGACGCCGGTATCGCCGGTGAGCGGCGAGCTTGGGCCGTGCGAGTGGAAAGCGCCGCTCGATAGTCTGCCGCCACCGCCCGAGCCGGAAGACAAGGATGAAGAATTGCCATCGCCGGCTGCGAGCGAGCCACCCGCTCTCCCGCCGGCCGAGTCTCAGCCGCTGGCAAAGCCCAGTGTAGAAGCAGTGCTGGTACCGGAGCCGGTTCCGACACCGCCACCCGCTCCCGTGCCCAAGCCGGTCGTCGTTGCGCTCACCGCGGACCGTCCAGTGATCGTCAAGACCATGCGGCCGCCGGATGATCCTGGGCTTGGCGGCGGATTTGAAGACCCGGACGCGCCGCGGCCACAGCGTCTTGTGACCGACGGCTAAGGGCGAATTCCCGCCGCCAAGGTGCGGCTTCCGGAGGGCGGTTGAAAAGCCGGGGCAAATTGTCTATCAGTGCGCCCGCATTCTTATCGGGCCGCCTTAGCTCAGCCGGTAGAGCACCGCATTCGTAATGCGGGGGTCGCGTGTTCGAGTCACGCAGGCGGCACCAGAATTCTGTCCGGCCTCATCCAATCGCAGTCCCGTTATTCCGTGTCGTAGCGAAGCGAGAAGGCCTCGATCGCTTGTTCATGCAGAAGCTTGTCGACGCCCGGTTGTGAGAGGGTGATGCTTCGGGTTCCGCCAGGAGGTATCGCAAGCGTGGCATCGGATTCAGTCGTCGTGGCGTCGACAGAGAGAAGAGCGGGTTTCGTCGTGTCGTTCCGGAGCATGAAGGTGAATGAGAGGCCGAACACGCGCGCATCATCGCTATCCTGGGCCGCCGGAAGACTGAGAAGCTTCTCGCGCGCCGCAGTGAGCCGTGGGGTGTCGAGCCGCAGGATAACCGATAAGCTGCCTGGCGATGATGCGACAGGCTTCACCACGATGGAAGCGAGATCGCCGGTATCTTCGCCTTCAAAAACCGCAGCAAGGCTTACCGGCATGCGCAATTCGCCATGCCAGTTTGTGCCATCGGGATCCTGGGCGCAGGCTAAGGGCATCATGTCGAGCCCGGAGGACTTTAGGGTCACGACGAGGCTCGCGCCCATATCCTCACACCATGCCTTAGACGTGAAGGTGAGAAGCAGGCGCGCGGTGAGCTCGCTTGGCTGTTTCGCGCTCACGGCCTTCTCAATGTCGCTGAGTTTAATGGGCGTCAAGGCGTCGACCTGGCAACCCGCCAGCAAGGCCGCGGAGCAGAGTATTGCGAACGGGGCAGCGCGGCGCATCATGCGATGGCTAGTGCCCGCCTAATACGAGCGTCTGAACCGGAAGCAGCAAGGCTTGGATACGCAGGATCATGGCATGGACAAGCGCCACCGTGTCGACGACATGCAGGAACAGCCATTTGCCGGTGCCGATATTGGGATCGGCCAATGCGTCATGATTGTTGGTATAGGCATTGGCGATGCACTGGCTGCCGGGCGGGATATTCTCAAATCCGCCTTTGAACATGGGCTCCATGAAGACCGTGATAGTGCCTGGCTGGGCCGTATTCAACGGATCCAACAGCTGATCGGTGGGCCGGACCTGGCCCGCCGCGATAACATCCTGGACCTCGGTCACCACCATCGGAATGATGCTGAAGGGCTGGGCGGAACAGGCGACCTCGGCGGTCATTCCCGGCTTCATGATCTGCGCCTCAATCTGCCCAAAGCCTGCCCACAGGCCGCGGCGTCCCGCTTGAAGCGGAATGAGAATGCCGGCCGGGCGCATCAACGGATTAACGATGTCGCCCTTGCGCAGTGTGAATTGTTCCAGTGTTCCATCGGCGCTGGCATAGATGATGGTCTTGTCCAACAGAACCTGGGCTTCGGCGAGCTGGGCCTCGGCGCTGGCTTTCTGCGCCGGGAGCGTTGCCGAGATCTGGGTCTCGACCGACTTCTTGTTGGCGTTTGCCGCATCGAGCGAGCCTTGTCGGCTTTCGACCATGAGCGCCAGCCTTTCCAGCTCCCGTTTTGAAACGGTACCGGAATTGCGCTTGTCGAGTTCGGTCTTGGTCGCCAACTCGTCCTGCGCCTGATAGAGGGCGCTCTGGGCTTCCTGGATGCGGCCGTCGGCGACCAGCAATTCGACCTTTGCCTGTTCGAAAGCCGCATCGACCTCGAGGACGCGGCGGCGCGCGCTCTCGACCGCAGCTTTCTGCTTAGAACTATCGAGCGTAAAGAGCTTGTCGCCGGCCTTCAGCTTGCTGCGCGTATCCACGAAGATCTCGTCGACCCGCCCCATGATCTCCGGCAGGATCGGGATCGTGCGGTAATAGGAGATCGTGTTCTTGGTCGAGGGATGGTAGAAAAACACCACGGTGATGAGCGACACCGTCAAGATCAAACAGAGCGTGATCCCCCAGCGCAGTTCGAACCACACCGTGTAAAGCGTGATCTCGCGCCCAAATCTCTTACCCTGCACATAGCGGCGATAGAGATAGTCGGGGAAGACGGTCAGCAGCGAACACAGGAAAAGCTCAAGCATTGCCGGACCCTTTTGCCTTTTCCGCCATCATGATCTCCGGCTGAAGAGGCGTGGGAATGGGATCTGGCGCGGTGGGCGCCTTCGCATCAGCCATGCGGTCGAGCGACTTGGCCATGCCCGTCAGAGGGGCCGTGAAATCGGGCAACTGAACGAAAGCCAACAGCAGGCCGGCGATCCAGAAGGCGTGGTTGTGGGTAAAGAGCGATATTAGCGCCAGCACGGCGACCAACTCATACTGAACCTTGGTGGTCCGGCTCGCCATATGCTCAGGCAGCGCGTGAATGCGGAAATAAAACACTCCAATCATCACGATGGCCAAGAGAACGACAACTGCCATGACGTTGAAGAGCACATCCGTCTCGCCCGGCGCCGTAATGAAGAACGGCAGGTGTGCGCTTGCGGCCGGATTTATCTCTGCAGCGGTGGTGGTAGCCATCCGGCTTCCCTCAATGGTAGTTCAAGCCCTCGAACGCGCCGCTAATTATAGTCCCTTGGGCACCCATCACAATGGTGGAGACATTGCCACACCGCTAACTCTGTGGTGACGCGTATCAGGTTTCAATCCGTAATATTTCAGGATCGGGCCCCGAAAGATTACGAGGTCAGCCAGAAGCGGCTTTTCTCCTATTATGCCGATGCAAGGCGAAGGGACTACCAGCCCCGATGACGACCTGCCCCATCTGCGGCTCGGTGGCGATAGCCATGCCAGGTCCACGCCTGAAGACACTTGCCTTGCGCTGTTCAGTCGATGGTTACTTCGATATCGAAGCCGATTGCCTTGCGGGCTTCGGCGGCTTAGACCTTGCCGTCCGCCATCATGTGCTCAATCGTGCAATCAAGTCCGCCAGTCCGGATGCCCGCCCGTGCATTTCACAAGCATTGATAGTACAGGACCTGAAATCGCAATGCCAGGCTATGAGAGGCTAGTCGTACAAAATTCACCTGCGCGAGCTGCGTGATGCGTCTCTGGCTCATCCCCCTGTTCTATGTCCTCGGGAGTGTCGCTCTCGGGATTGCCGTCCCGCGGCTCGAACAAGCCTTCCTGCCCGAATTGACGCTGAGCATCTCTGTAGCCTCCGCCCAAGCCTATCTCTCGGCCGTTGCGTCGGGGATGATGGCGCTGATGAGCATCGTTTTCGCGATGGCCTTCGTCATGGTGCAGTTCAATGCAATCGCCTATTCGCCGCGTTTGGTGGTCTGGCTGGCGCATGACCATTCGCTTTTCCATTCGCTCGGGATCTTTGCTTCTACCTTCATTTACGCCTTGGTTACGCTGGCTTGGGTCGACCGCGGCGGATCGGGCACCGTTCCCTGGATATCCGGGGTGATCGTTGCGCTGCTTCTGATTTTCAGCATGCTTCTGTTCTCCCGCTTGGTGCAGCGATTGAGCGATCTTCAGATCACCAACATCCTCGCGATGGTCGGAGCGAAAGGGCGCTCGGTGATCGAAGACATGTTCCCGCTGGCCGATGAAGCCGGAGCAATTGCGCTGGATACTGCCGGACGCCATCCAGGAAAGCTGGGAGAGGCGGTCCAGGAACTGAGTTATGCAGGTGTTCCCCGGAGTGTCGTGCGGCTTGATATCAAGAAGCTGCGACAACTGCTTCAGGATGCGGACGGGGTCGCCGTTCTTTCCTGTGCGGTCGGCGATACGCTTGCCGATGGTACCCACCTTCTCACCATTCATGCGGCGCGAAGGACGGTTCCTGAAGCAGTACTCTTGAGTGCGATCCATCTCGACCGCGAGCGCACGTTCGAGCAGGATCCCAAATATCCGATCCGACTTCTCGTCGATATAGCGATCCGGGCCCTGTCACCCGCCATCAATGACCCGACCACGGCAGTCCAGACTCTTGACCAGATCGAGGATTTGTTGCGCCGCCTCGGACGGCGCAATCTCGATACCGGGCAAATCTATGACGATGCCGGAAAGCTACGCATCGTTTTCCCTACGCCAAGCTGGGAAGACTATCTGTCGCTTTCCTTCGACGAGATCCGCCAATATGGCTCGGGCTCGGTGCAAGTGATGCGGCGACTGCGCGCGGTGCTTTCGGGCCTTGTTTCGTCTCTCAAGGACCCCGCGCGCGTAGAGGCGGTCGAAAATTATCGCAAGCATCTTGACCGGTCGATCGGGCATTCCACCCTTGACAGCGCCGACCGGGCCAAGGCCCATCAGGAAGATCGGCAGGGGCTTGGGGTAACGCGTCACGAGGCGTGAATCTTGGTTAAGTCCGGGGCCGAATTCAGAAAATTTGCAGGATCGAACCTCGTAAGATTACGAGGTATGATCGCCGGGCTTTGGGCTATTGTCAGACCAACCATCGACGGCGCCGGAGTAGCGCGATGAACAAAGCAAGCATGAAGACGGATGCCGGCGAGAAACCGGCAGAACGGGAGAAGCTCCCCAACAAGGAATATTTGAAGGAGCTCCGCAAGCTTCAGACCGAACTGTGCTATCTGCAGGATTGGGTCAAGTCGACCGGCCAGAAAATCGTCATCGTCTTTGAAGGCCGCGATGCTGCCGGTAAGGGTGGTCTCATTAGGGCGCTGACCGAGCGGGTGAGTCCGCGCGTCTTTCAGATCGTCGCTCTCCCTGCGCCGTCCGACCGTGAGAAGAGCCAGATTTATCTCCAACGGTACCTCAACCGCTTCCCCGCTGCGGGCGAGGTGATCATCTTCGACCGCAGCTGGTACAATCGTGCCGGCGTCGAGCACGTCATGGGCTTTTGCAGCAAAGAGCAGTATCAGCAGTTTCTGAAGCTCACACCCCCCATCGAGAAGATTTTCATCAACAATGGCATCATTCTGTTGAAGTACTGGCTCGAGGTCAGCAACGACGAACAGATGCGGCGGTTCGAGGCGCGGATCGACGACCCGATGCGGCAGTGGAAATTGTCGACCATGGATCTCCCATCGCGGCAGCGGTGGTACGCATATTCGCGCGCCCGCGACGGGATGCTGGATGCCACCGATACCGACATATCGCCCTGGCACATCGTGCGATCGGACGACAAGAAACGTGCACGCCTCAATTGCATCGCCGATATTCTCTCGCGGATTCCATATGAGCGCATCAAGCGCGACAGAGTTAAGCTGCCGAAGCGATCCAAGAAGGACGCTTACGACGACATTGCTTCGATGCAGAAGCGCCGCTGGATTGAGGAAAAATACTGAATTGGTCGGAGGAGAATATGGAAGCAATTCTGAAGCCGGATGATCTGCAAAAAATCAGCGATGATGCGGAGATGGCCGAATTGAAGGCCGCCTTGGCGAAGCGCAAACAGGCCGAACACTCGGTCGAGGAACTGCGTCACACATTCATGGCGCGCGACATTGCGAAAGAGGCGCCGGCGCGCATCAATGCCGCCATCAAGACGGCAGCACAGCGCGGCATGCGTGAAATCCAGATCATTCGGTTTCCTGCCAGCTACTGCAATGACGGCGGTCGCAGCATCAACAATTTCGAGCCGGATTGGCACAAGTCGCTCGAGGGTTTCGCCCAGCGCGCCTATGGCTATTACGAAAAGGAACTGGCGCCGCTCGGTTTCAAATTGCGCGCCGAGGTTGCGAGTTTTCCAGACGGCGTGCCAGGCGATGTCGCCATTTATCTGCGGTGGTAGAGCGGCTTAAGCGTCGAGCTGAACCTTGATCTTGCCGCTCCGCGCCGCTTTGACAAAGGCGGCATGGTCAAGCTCGTTCTGGTCGGCATAATCGACGGCAAATTCGCAGATCGCCTCGTCCAATTCTTCGCTTGAGCCGATATAGCCCGAGATGAGAGCGGCATCGCCCGAGCGCGCGTGGGCGCGTGCCAGGGCCCAGGCGCAAGCTTCCGCATAGGTCTTGAGCGTTGGACCATCGAAGCCCTCGATGATTGCCGAGAGCTTCATGTCGCGCAATTGGCGCACATAGAAGTGACGGCCGCTCTTGCTGCCCATGGTCCAGCCGAGAAAGATGTCGCTTGCCGACTGCATCAATCGTTGCCCGGCGACGACACGCTCGCCATGGTTCTTGTGCAGGCTCTTGCCGGCATAGGGTTCGAGGACCGAGGCGCGCGCCTGCTTGAATTGCAGAAACAATGGATCGTCGTCGCCCGCCATGAAAAGCCCGATCAGGCACATGGTGCCGACGCTGCCTATGCCCACCACCTTGACCGCGACATCGCAGCAGTGAAACCGGTCGAAGAGGACGCGGACGTGTTCGGGCAGCGATGTTCGGTACGAGGCAAGAGCCTCGGCAATACGCGCATCATACTCGGCCTGCGTTTCGCCCGTCGGGTGGAAGATCAAGGGCGGGTCGTCCTTGATCCGGGGTGTCGCGCCGCGATGTTCGGCAAGCTTCGGAAAATCATCATCCGGCACGCTTCTCCCGCGCGCCTCCTCGAAACGGCGCTCGGCGCGACGCCGGACCTTCTCGTCCGGCGCCTGCGCGAGAAGTTTTTCGAGGTCGATTTTGTCATACCAGACATCGATGACCCGCATCGTCGAATAATTGGTCATGTGCTCGCGGTAGGATTGAACACAGCCATGCGCGGCGCGCACCGCAAGACTCTCCGGCAAGTCGATATGCCGTCCGGCAATGATCACGCTGGCGGCAAGCCGTTTCAGGTCCCATTCCCAGGGCGCCGGCAAGGTTTCATCGAGATCGTTGATGTCGAATATCTGCAGGCGCTCCGGCGTCGCAAAGCCGCCGAAGTTCATAAGGTGAGCATCGCCGCAGGCCTGGACGCGATGGCCGGTGACGGGCGTATGGCTGAGGTCGGAGGCCATGATCGCGGCCGAGCCACGGTAAAAGGCGAAGGGCGATTGCAGCATTCGCCCATAGCGGATCGGGATCAGTTGCGGCAGTCGGCCCTCGTTCGAAGCATCGAGCAGATCGATCGGGTCGGGACGGGATTTCGGCCGTTTCCAGTGACCATGGCTCAGACGCGGGACACTGTCGCGAAGCGCCTTGCCCTCGGCGCGCCGTGTGGCCGTTGACCGGTGTTGCGATCCTTCATCGCCACCATGAGTCTCGTGAGCGCTGATCTTCTGCATTGCCATCCCCCGTTGCTTTAGTTGGTCCGCTCGGCAATCGCGCCAATGATGACAAGGCTGCGGACAATGAGCTGAAGCCCAAGGGCAACCTGCGTGACCCCGACGACGACCGCAAAAACCTGCAAGGCCGGCCCCGCCCATTTGAGGATAGGTTCGACAAATATCATGGCGATCCAGTTCATGGCGAGGATCAAGAGCACGACACCGGCGAGTGCCAGCCCTGCCGATCGGTCATCCTGGGCGAGTGTCGCAAACACGATGACCGCCGCAATGCCATAGGGCGTCACGATCGTCGGGAAAGCCAATGGACTATAGGCGAGCTGGAGCCCCGGCGGTTCGCGCGATGCGGGTTTCGCCGATGACGTCCCCTGCTGCAAGACGGTTTGCAGCGCCACGAGAAACAGGATCAGACCCGCGGCAAGGGTGAGAACCGGCAGCGAGATGTTGAGATTGTCCAGCATCGTCTTGCCGAGCGAACCGGCAAGTGCGAGCGCTGCGGCCGAGAAGATGATTGCGCGTCTGGCAAGCGCCCGGCGGAACGCATTGTCCGATCCCGCCGTCATGGCCATGAAGGGCGCCAATATCTTGGTCGGTCCCAGCATGAGAAACAGCATGACGAAGACCTTCCACGCATTGACCTTGGTCGGAAAGCCTGCCGCGCCTCCTGCCTCCTGAGCTTGCGCCAACTCCGCCATCGCCAGCATCGAGAGGCCGATGAGGAGGATTGCAATGACGGAGGCGGCGCGGGGCGAGGGCATGGTCAATTGAGGGGCTTCGATTGGAAATTTACCGCAGCCGGAGAGATATAGGACTCGCCAGCCAGAACGGCATCAATTGCCGGCAAAAGATCGGTGGCGACCATCCGCTTCAATACGAAGCCACCGGCCCCGGCATCGAGGATTCGCCGCACCAGCAAGGGCTGATCGGATATTCCGAGAACCAGAACCTTCATCTCCGGGAAGCCCGATCTCAAGCGCCGGATCAGCGTCAGGATATTGCCGCGAGACAATGCCGTATCGACAATGGCCAGTTCGCTGTCGAGACGGCTTGCGCCTTCAAGCAGCGAAACCTCATCAGCAACCATCACGACGGCGTTGAAGATGCTGCCCACAAGGCCGCGGATGCCTTCACTCATCGCATGATGCGAATCGGCAAGGATAACGGAACGGACTTCGGACCTGCTCATTGCGCGTCAAGACCCGCCCGGAAACTTCTGGCCACCACGACGCAGACTTGCATCGAAAATCCAAGGCGTAACCTCGTATTTTTCCGAGTGCCCCGGCTGCAAGAATACCAGCCAATCGCCAGCTATTCGAGGCGTATTGCAGACACCGGGAAAACAGAGCAATCTGAAGTTGTTGCCTCTTCCTCTTCCCGCTTTGGCGGGCGTCATTTGCGCAGGGTTTTAACACATGGGACTTTCGAAGATTTCATCGATCGGCCCGCCTTTTCCTGTGCTGCCGATTTCGCCGGTTAAGTCGGGGAAAATTTCCGAAAAATAGACGATGCGGGCCCGGCAAGCTTGGCGATACTTCTTTCGCGGCGGGCCGCCCTGGCGAAAGATTATCTTAGCCACGCTCCTTGTTCTTGCGATTGTCGCCAGTACAGGGAGTGCCGCGCCCAGCGCGCCAAACAAATCCGTTCTACTTCTCAATTCCTACGGGCCCGATTTCGCCCCTTACAATTTTCTGACCGAGAGATTGCGCGATGATCTCGCATCCGTCTATGGCGGATCGATCGATTATTACGATGCTTCACTGGCCAGTGCGCGCTATGCCGAGGGCGCCAATGAAAAGCCTTTAGTGGATTACCTCCAGTCGCTCTTTCGCGAGCATCCGCTCGATCTTGTCATCGCGATCGGCGCGCCTGCCGCCCGTTTCGTTCAGGCCTATCGCAGTTCCCTCTTTCCCAATGTGCCGATGCTGCTCACCGCAGTTGAGGAACGGCGTCTCGATCCCCAGTACTACTCGGCGAATGACGCAGTCATCGCTTTCAGGCTCGATCTTCCCGCACTGATCTCGAACATTCTCACCGTGCTCCCGGCGACGAAGGCAATCGATGTCGTCATCGGCAATTCGCCGAATGAGCAGTTCTGGCTTTCGCAACTGAAGAAGGAATTCGCTTCCTTCGAGGGCAGAGTGAAATTCAACTGGCTGAACACGCTCACTCTCGATGAGGTTCTGGAGCGCGTATCGCGCGCACCTCGCGATACGGCGATACTTTTTGGTCCCTTCAATGTCGACGCCGCGGGAATCGTTCACCAGGGCGACAGGAGCCTGGCGCTCATCCACGGCAGCGCCCACGCCCCGCTCTTCAGCTATGTCGATGCTTATTTTGGCCGCGGCGTCGTCGGGGGGCCGCAGATCCCGCTCAGAGACATCAGCAAGATTTCCGCCGCAGTCGCGTCGGGCATCCTGAAGGGAGAGAAGCCGGGCAAGGTTGCTGCAATTGCATTTGGCTCCCCGGTTTATGACTGGCGGGAACTGCAGAAATGGGGGATCGCTGAGGACGTATTGCCGTCCGGCAGCATCATCGAGTTCCGTAGCCCCGGACTGTGGGAACGCTACAAGTATTATATTCTTGCGGCGATCTTCACAACCGCCGTTCAGCTATTCCTTATTGCCGGCCTGCTGATCAATCGCAGATCGTTGCGCGAGGAACATGTGGAACGGCAGCGTGCCGAGGATGAGGCGCAGGAACTGGCCGGTCGCCTTATCAATGCCCATGAGGAGGAACGCGAGCGCCTCGCGCGCGAACTCCATGATGATGTGACCCAGCGGCTAGCCGTGCTCTCCATCGAGGCCGGGCATATCGAGAAGGAATTGGCGCCAGCCCCGCGAGGCATGAGGTTGAAGGCGGTCCGTGAGGGCCTCATCAGGCTCAGCGAGGATGTGCATGCCCTGTCTTACCGCCTGCATCCCTCCATTCTCGTCGATCTCGGATTGGCCGAAGCATTGCGATCCGAGTGCGACAGGTTTTCGGAGTTCTCGGCGATCACGGTGAATTGCGACGTCGATGACCTCTCGGATCGGACCTCGCAGGATGTCGCGCTATGCCTGTTCCGGATCGCGCAAGAGAGCCTCCGCAACATTGCGCGCCATGCTCATGCGACGGAGGCGCATGTCTCGGTGAAGCCCGCGGATGGTGGCCTGGAACTGATCGTGCGCGACAATGGCAAAGGTTTCGATCGGGCAAGCATCGCCACGAAGGCGAAGCTCGGCCAGGCCAGCATGCGCCAGAGAATTCGCCATCTGGGCGGGAAATTTGCGATCGAGAGTACACCAGACAATGGCACGCTGGTCCGTGCCTGGGTATCGGTCAGGGAGGAAGTTCGCGATGCGCCCGAAAGTATTGTTGGCTGACGATCACCGAATCGTCGCGGAAGGGCTCAAGAGCCTCTTGTCCAACGAGTTTGATCTCGTTGGAATCGTCGAGGATGGCCGCTCACTCATTGCTGCGGCCAGGACCCTCAAGCCTGATGTCATCGTCGTCGACGTCTCAATGCCGCATCTCAACGGCATCGATGCAATCCCCCTACTACGCAAGCAGGATCCGCAGGTCAAAATCGTCATCCTCACCATGCACCAAGACCCCGCCTATGCACGCCGCGGCCTGGAGGCCGGTGCGCAAGGCTTCGTCCTGAAGCATTCCGCAGCGGACGAACTGGTGCTCGCGATCAACGCCGCGCTCAAAGGCCATACGTTCATCACCCCTGCCTTGACCGGCGATGTCCTGCGCGGCGCGCGGAAGGCAACCGGTACCAAGGAGAAGCCCGAGCGAAGCCTGACGCCGCGCCAACGCGAAATCCTGAAACTCCTGGCCGAGGGTCACTCCGCCAAGGAGATTGCCGCGGCGCTCGCGATTTCGCCGCGAACTGTCGAGTTTCACAAATACCAGATCATGGAATTGCATGAGCTTCACAGCAATGCCGAGCTGATCCACTTTGCGATCAAAAACGGCTTGCTGGACATCTGAGTACCCGACGCCGGAAATGAATTGGCCGCGCCGGATCGGGGAATCCAGCGCGGCCTATCCTTGGTCCGGCGCTCGCGGGGGGATGGGGCGCCGGGCAGGTCAGGGGAGGGGAAACCCTGACGCCTTCTATATACGCATGAGGATGCGCCAGGATAACAAGCTTACGACAATTTAATCCAGCAGAATGCGAGAGCCGGAAGCCCGCTTCCCACGCTACACAAACGCGTGATCATCTGATCCGCTAATTCGCGGCCTTCTGTTGTGTCGATACCGAGGCGACGATCGAGGCGATGACTTTCGAGGCCATCTTGAAGGCCGCTGCCCGGTCCTTGATGCGATGGCGTCGCGCAACCCAGGTGAAGTCGCTATAGACGGTCCAGACCTGGCCCTTGTCATCCTGATAGACGAGCAAACGCACCGGCCAATCGATGCCCGAGGCCTGGTTGGAGGTGAGGAATTGCAGGCCGAGCGGCGGGTTGCCGAAGATGAGAAGAGTGGATGGATTGAGCTTGATGTCGGCATTGGTCGCAAGCTTTGCCTGGTCGATCTCGGCAAACATCATGATCCCCTTGGCCGCGACATCGTCCTTGAGGCGCTGGATGGTCTCGGCCATGGGATAGAGGCTCTTTGTACGGACGAGACCGTTGTCGGCGGCCTCCGAGCCGTTGAAGCCGGCGATCATGAAGCCGAGTGCGACGGCGATGATCGCGAAGAAACGCGAAATGCGATGGGTCATTGAGTTCTCCTGTTGCAATGGCCCGGCACCTTGGCTGGGCTTGTGAATTCGAGCTTGCCGGAACGACGCGGGCCGTTGAAATGCCGTGTCTTTATGGTTCCGATATCGCGGCGCTATTGCGCGGCTCACGCAGATAGAGCGCGAGCAGACATCCGATGACCAGCGCGAGACCGATCGCCACGACGGTCGCTGGCCAGCCCAACTGATCGAACATGCGCCCAAGGATGATGCTGCCGGCGAGACCTCCCGCATAATAGGAGGCAAGATAGATCCCGCCCGCCGATCCCCGCGCCCTGCCGGCGGTGCGCGAGACGAAGCCGGTGGCCGTTGCCTGCGCAAAGAAGGTGCCGGCCGCGACAAGCGCGAGACCCGCAAGCACGATTTCAAGCTTCGTTGAAAGGAGTGCCGGCAGCGCGAGTGCCGCAAGCCCGAGCGATGCAATGATCGTGTCTGTTGTGCCGAAGCGTCGCGCTACTTTCCCGGCGAGCGGAGTCAGGATGATCGAGGGCACGAAGACGAAATAGACGAAGCCCAATTGCATCGGCGAGAGATCGAGCGGCGGCCGCACGAGCACGAAGTTTACATAGGTGAAAGTGCCGATGAAGGCGAAGAGGATCAGAAACCCAATGGCGAAGCTTGCGGCGAGATGCTTCTGCCGGAAAGCATAAGTCCACGCGATGTCACCCTCGGACTTGGCCATTTGCTGCATCGGGCGCGTATGGCGAAGTACAAAGAACGCGAGCACGGCGCCGGCAAGATTGAGGCCCGCGAAGATTGCGAAATTCGCAGGAAGGCCGAGATGATCCGCAATCGCCGCCGACATCAAGCGGCCGAATAGATTGCTCGCCACGTTGCCGGTCACGTAGGCCGCCAATGCCGCTGCGACTTCGTGCGGCGCGGCATTTTCGGCAAGATAAGCGATGGTCAGCGAAAAGGCGGCCGACATGAAGACGCCCTGGATGAGTCTTAACGCTGCAAAGGTTCCAAGCTCGGGCATGAAAGCCAGCAACGCAGTCGGGATTGCCAGGAGAGCGAGGCTTACGGAAACGCCCCAGCGCCGGTTGATCCTTCTGTTGAATAGCGCCACCAGCAAGCCGGCGGCGGCCATGCCTGCCGTGCAGAGATTGACCGCCGTTCCCATCATGGCGGGCGTGACGTTATAGGCGTGCGCGAGCGAAGGCAGGATGGCCTGCGTCGCGAAGAGATCGACGAGCGTCAGGAAGCTGATCATCGCGACCACGAACAGGCGCGCGACATTGGCGCCGCGCCTTTCGGCAGCGGCCTCGTAAGCGATGGCAACCATGGTTTTTCTCGCGTGATGAAGTTGAAGGTATTTCCCTCCCCACGATGGGGAGGGGGAATGCGCGTCGCCCGGGTATCGCCGGGCGTGTCTCACATCATGTGATCGTCCATCTTGCCCGACTGAAAGAGATCAGCCGAGATCAGGATCGCCGGCTTCTTGCCGGTGTTCTTCCACCAATGCGCAAGGCCTGCGCCATATTCGGCGACCGTATCGCCCGCCTTGTGGACGATCGGCACCGCGCAATTGCTGCGATATTCGGTGACGGTGCCCGATAAGACATAGATATTCGCCGGACGGGTTGCATGATCATGCCATGGCACGACGCCGCCCGGCTGGATCACCAGTTTGCGCAGGCGCAATTGTTCGCCGGCAAATGCATCGCCCTTGGGCGCGAGATCGATTGCAGAAAGCACGGTGTCGGTGACACCCTTCGGCATCATCTCGCCTGTCGTTACCGCGCCATCCTTCATCTTGCCGGCCGGACATTCGCCCGCCTGGGCAAAGCCGGTAAAGGCGGCAAAGGCCGCAGCCGCCACAGTCAGCATCAGTTTCATTGCGTTCATCTCCATTTCAGAGCCGCGCGAGGGGTCCAAGCGGGATGCGCAGCTTCAGTCACGACAGTGACCGAAGCAGTCGCCGTGTTGAAATGCCGAGTGTCTGTGAAATCGATAGGCAGGCCGTATGGGCCGCAATCTCTCCATGGCCGGCCGCGAGCCGGCCATCCAGACTGGATCGGCGGGTCAGGTCTGCCGATGGAGTGTTTTTTGAGGGATTTTTGGAAGCGTGACCAGATTCGTACAAATAGCTGCGCAGCTTGTCAACCGTTTTCTTCCTGAAAAATCTTAAAAATCCTAAGTCATTGTCGGCGCTGGATTATTCGGAGCCTCGGGATGCGCTCGTCGAAAATTACTCCGTATGCAAACGATTCTCCGAAACCCATGGGTAACTTCGCGCTGCGGTTGCAAAGCGCTGGACGGCCGGCGAAATCGCGCGGTCCTTCTTCCATACCAGGCAGATTTCTCGCCAGATTTCGGGCTCGACGACCGGCCGCGTCTGAACGCCGGGCACGACCGCGTTGAACTCGGGAAGAAAACATATGCCGAGCCCGCCTGCGACCATGTTCTGAATCCAGTCTTCGCGCTCGCTTTGGTGAACGACCTTCACCACGCAGCCGCATTGATTCATAACATCGTCAATTCTGTGCTGTAGTTCGCAATTGACGCGATCGAGGTAGTTCTCGCCATTGACCTCCGCCATCGGCACCTGCGCGAGTTTCGCAAACCGGTGGCCGGCAGGGAACGCCACCATGAATTGCTCCCGATAGAGCGGTGTCGTCTCAAGGGTTTCGGGAAATCCTTCAGGCATTGCCATGATCGCGATATCGATCTCACCCTGTTCCAGGCGGTCAATCAGCATCGGGGGAACCCCTTCCACCAGTTGAAGACTGACATCGGACTGGGTCGCCTGAAAGTTGGCGAGGAGCCCGGTGAACCGGCGAGGACCCACCGTACACATGATGCCGAGCGTGACATTCGCATCATCCATGGTGAGGAAGCGTTGCGCCTCGCGCTGCGCGTCACCCAGGCCGTCGGCAATTTCCTGGAGCCGCGGGCGCAGCAGCAAGGCCAGATCGGTGAGATGCGTCAGATTGCGCTCGCGGCGGAAGAGCGGGGCACCGACTTCCTCCTCCAATTGCTGGATGGCGCGACTCAAAGCCGGTTGCGTGACCTCGCACTTCTGCGCGGCGCGCGTGAAGTTCAGCGTTTCGCACACCGCAAGAAAATAGCGGATATGATGGGTGTCCATGGTTCAGCCGCCGATCACGACGTCTTCGGTAGCAGTCTTCGACATCTCTCCGGGCGCGCCAAACCGGCTCTTGGGCCAGGGATAGTCCTTCACCGCTTTGAGAAAAGTCGACAGCGCCGGCGACATGCGACGGCCGGCCACTGTGACAAGGCAGATATCCCGCCAGACTTCGGGTTCGGTCACCGGGCGAAACTGCAGCCCCGGAATTACGGCGCTGAATTCAGGGATGAAACAGATACCGAGGCCGCCGGCCACCATGTTCTGAATCCAGTCTTCGCGCTCGCTCTGGTAACAGACATGAATGGCGCTGCCGCAGCTCTGGATCAATTGCGCCAGAGCGTCGCGATACTCGCAATTCGTACGGCGGAGATAGTTCTCCCCATTCACCGCCGCGATCGGCACGGCCTCCATGTCGGCAAAGCGATGTCCGGCGGGGAATGCAATAAGGAACCGCTCCTTGTAGATCGGCTTGACATCGAAGCGCTCCGGAAAACCATCGGCCTTGGCCATCAGGGCGACATCGATCTCGCCCTTTTCAAGTCTCATCGCCAATTGCGCGGGTACGCCCTCGATCAACTTTAGGCTGATGCCCGGATAACGCATGCGGAAATCGGCGAGCAGTCCGGTGAAACGGGTGGGACCGACGGTGCACATGATGCCGACGGTGAGATTCGCGGTCTCGAGGGTCAGAAACTCTTTCGCCTCGCGCTTGACGCTGCCAACCGCCTCCATGACCTGCGTCAGTCGCGGCCGCATCAACTGGCCAAGATCGGTCAGGTGGGTGAGATTGCGCTCGCGGCGAAACAAGAGCCCGCCGACCTCTTCTTCGAGCTGCTGGATCGCCCGGCTCAAGGCGGGCTGCGTCACGTTGCAGGCTTCCGCCGCGCGCGTGAAGTTGAGGGTCTCGCAGACCGCCAGAAAATACCGGATGTGGTGCAGATCCATGGTCTGAAACCCTAGATGCCCGGCGCGCCGAACGCCAATGCGCCGCGCACATGATTATCATAGAAACCCGGCATTTCACTTCGGTAACAAAATTGCCGAGGCTTCCCTGCACAACGCCGAAGGGCGGAACTCGCAGTGGAGACCCAAGAATGCTCGTTATCAATAAATCCCTTGAAACCCGCAATGGCCGCCGTCCCCTGGATGGCCGCGCCGCCATCGTGACCGGTTCGACCAGCGGTATCGGCCTCGGTATTGCCAAGTCTCTCGCCGAGGCAGGGGCCGCGGTCATGCTAAACGGTTTCGGCGATCCCGAAGACATCGAGATGCAGCGCCAGTCGCTGGCCGACGCCCAGGATGTCGATGTCGCCTATTCCAATGCCGACATGTCGAAACCGGAAGCGATCCGCTATATGGTCGCGCAGGCAGAGCGCCGTTTCGGCCAGGTCGACATTCTCGTCAACAATGCCGGCATCCAGCATGTGGCGCCGATCGAGTCCTTTCCAGCGGAAAAGTGGGATCAGATTATTGCGATCAATCTTTCTTCCGCCTTTCACCTCGTCAATGCGGTCTTCGCCGGTATGAAGGAGCGCGGCTTCGGTCGCATCGTCAATATTTCATCAGCCCACGGACTGATCGCCTCCCCCTTCAAGTCGGCCTATGTGGCGGCGAAACACGGCATCGTCGGTTTCACCAAGGTCATCGCACTTGAAGGAGCCGAAGCCGGCGTCACCAGCAATGCCATCTGCCCCGGCTATGTATGGACGCCTTTGGTCGAACGCCAGATCGATGATCAGGCGAAGTCGCACAAGATTCCCCGCGACCAGGTGATCCGCGACGTGTTGCTCAAGAACCAGCCGAACAAGCGCTTCGCGGCGGTTGAAGAGATCGGCGCTCTCACAGTCTTTCTGTGCAGCGAGAACGGCCAGTCCATTACCGGCACCGCGTTGCCGGTCGATGGAGGCTGGACAGCCCATTAATGCGTAAAGGGAGGAAAGCGATGACGATCCATCAGACCATCGCCAAGGAAACGGCAACGCCGCATTGTGCGAGCGGTGCAAATGTCAAAACGATCAACCTCGCCCTCCAGGGTGGCGGCGCGCATGGCGCTTTCACCTGGGGTGTTCTCGACCGCCTGCTCGAAGAGCCAGGCCTCGATTTCGAAGGCGTGGTCGCGACAAGTGCCGGCGCCATGAATGCTGCGGTCATGACTTATGGTCTGATCGAGGGCGGACGCGACGGCGCCAAGCGGGCGCTTGCCAATTTTTGGCGACGCGTCAGCCACGCCGCCGTCTTCTCGCCCTTGCAGCCGACACTCCTCGACCGCATGCTCAACAACCGATCGCTGGAGGCATCCCCCGCCTATGTCATGTTCGACATGATGACGCGGGTCATGTCGCCCTACCAGTTCAATCCGCTCAACATCAATCCATTGCGCCGGGTTCTCGAGCAGTCGATGGATTTCGAAGTCCTGCGCTCGGCGCGCTGCCGGCTGAAGCTCCATCTTTGCGCCACGAATGTCAGGACCGGCAAGGTCAAGGTCTTCACCAATGACCATATCACCTGCGATTCGGTGATGGCGTCGGCGTGCCTGCCCTTCCTGTTCCGGGCGGTCGAAATCGACGGGGAAGCCTATTGGGATGGCGGCTACATGGGAAATCCCGCCATCTTCCCGCTCATCTATCATTGCGAATCGCCCGATGTGCTGATCGTTCACATCAATCCAATGATGCGCCCGGAACTTCCCAAGACCGCGACCGACATCATGAACCGGGTGAATGAGATCAGCTTCAACTCGTCACTGATGCGTGAGATGCGCGCCATCGAATTCGTGACCAAATTGATCGACAGCGGCATGGCGGACGAGCTCAAGCTCAAGCGGATGCTGATCCATGCGATCTCCGCCGACGACCTCATGGTGAAGCTCGGCGTTGCCAGCAAGCTCAATGCCGACTGGAGCTTCCTGGTCGATTTGCGCGATGCCGGCCGCGCCCAGGCCGAAGCCTGGCTTGCCGCCAATTATGGCCAGATCGGCAAGGCCTCAACCGTCGATATCCACGCGGCGTATCTCTAAATCCTTTCCTTTTCCCCGTAAGAACGGGGAGAAGGGAAACCCCGCGAGTATCATTGTCTTCCTCCCAAACTGCCCCTTCTTCACGAAGGGGCACTTTCTTTTGATCAGACGTGAATCGATGGCGCCAATAGGCCGCCGCTATCGTAACAATGCGGACACGGCATTTCAGTTTGACGATGCCGTGGACGAAACTCTCCTCAGACAGGCCGATCAAGGCCGTCTGTAGGACCCAAACCAAGGATGGAGTTAAACATGATCAATACGAAACTGCTGGTCGGATCGGCGCTCGCCGCGATGGCCTCTTTCGGCGCCGCAGTGACCATCGCCCAGGCGGGACCGGCGGCGCAGCCCGAATATTCCTTCGAGAAGTGCTACGGCATCTCGAAGGCCGGCACCAATGACTGCCAGACCACGACCCATTCCTGCGCCGGCACCGCAAGCGCCGACAGTCAGGGCGATGCGTGGATTTACTTGCCCGCCGGCGCCTGCGCCAAGGTCACGGGCGGAAGCCTCGAACCCAAGGCCTGACCCTACCCTCGCAACCCCATCCTCAAGCCAGCCTGATACGGAGCGAAACTCCCATGCCGACCACAGCACCCCGCATGCCCCTTCCCACATGTGCCGGCATCGGTCTGCGCCATCCTCACATGGCGGAGATCCTGGAGCAGCGCCCGTCCATGGGCTGGCTTGAGGTTCATGCCGAAAACTTCATGAATAGCGGTCCGGCGGTTTCTGCGCTGGAGCGCATTCGTGACCACTATACACTGTCGATCCACGGTGTTGGCCTGTCGCTTGGCTCAGCCAATGGGATCGACGACCGTCACCTCGCCCGCCTCAAGATGGTATGCGACCGCTTCGAACCCGCGATGGTTTCCGAACATCTCGCCTGGTGCGTTGGCGACGGCATCTACCTCAATGACCTGCTTCCCATTCCGTTCGACGAGGAAGCGCTTGCCATCGTCTGCCGCAATATCGAGCGCAGCCAGGAAGCCATCAAGCGTCCGATCCTCATCGAAAACCTCTCCGCCTATGTCGGCTTCGCCCGCTCGACCATGGCCGAGCCTGAATTCCTCTCGGAAATCGTCAAGCGCACCGGTTGCGGCTTGCTGCTCGATGTCAACAACGTCTATGTCTCGGCACAGAATCTCGGCTTCGATGCATACGCCTATGTTGCGGCACTTCCAGCCGCGGCAATCGGCGAAGTCCATCTTGCCGGCTATGCCGAGAATGATACGCCGGACGGTCCTGTGCTGATCGACAATCACGGTTCGCATGTCGCGCCCGGTGTCTGGGCGCTCTACCGCGCGGCGATCGAACGGATCGGTCGCAAGCCCACCCTCATCGAATGGGATTCGGATCTGCCGCCGCTTGAAACCCTGATGGGCGAGGCCATGTGGGCCGATCTGCTTGCCACCGCCATTACCGCTCCGCCGGTAGCGCGCAAGCAAAAGCGCCATGCCGCGCTGCCGCCGTCGGCAACCCAGACAGCGAAAGTCGCGGTCTGCGATCATCATCCTTTGTCGCGTCAGCACCATATGGAGGCCGCCTATGTCTAGCCTCGCCGAACTGCAAAGCCAGATGACGGCGGCGATCTTCAAAGGCCATGCCGCCGATATCGAGGAGAGCCTGGTCGCCGGCAAGGCCAATCCGGCGCGGCGCTTCGCGATCTATCGCAACAATACGTTCCTTTCTCTCACAGCCCATCTCAGAGCCGTGTTTCCGGTCACGGCGAAGCTCGGCGATGAACGGTTCTTCGCCTATGCGGCGAATGAATTCATCCGGCGTGCGCCGCCGCGCGAGCCACGGCTTTCAAATTACGGCGCTGAATTTCCGAAATTCCTTGCACGCTTTCCGGCAAGCCGCGCGACACCCATCCTTGCCGAAATGGCGCAGCTCGAATGGACGGTGCAATCGGCGCTGACGACGGCCACGAAACCCGCGATCGGTCTCGATCGCTTGATCGAGGCAGGCGCCGGAGCAGCACTATCGCCGCTCGAACTGCAACCGTGCCTCGGCTTTGCTCTTTCGCACTGGCCCGTGGCCACGCTGTGGGCGGCTTCAGGCGAAACCACTGAACCGCTCGCAGAAAAGTCCAGCCGGTTTGCGGTCTGGCGCGAGGCCGACTCGGTGCGGGTCGTCGCCTTGAGCACGGCACGCTTTGCCTTCTGGCGCGCGCTCGCCCGCGGTTTCTCGCTCGAACTTGCGGCGAGCCGCGGCTTCTCGCGTGACAGCGATTTTGATTTCCCAGCCGAACTCCGCGGCCTCTTCGGCGCCGGTCTTGTGACTGGCATTGCGCCGCAACCAAACCTACATTGAAAGAGGACCCCACCATGTCTACCACCGCCAGCATGGCGAGATCAGGGCCAGCAACGACCCCGCTCGCTCTTTATCAACGGGCCGTCGGCCTTGCCGAACGTATTCCGTTTTCGCTCATCCAGGTCGCATCGCGCGTCGCTGTGGCCTATGTCTTCTGGAATTCGGCGCAGAGCAAGCTTGCGAGCTGGCCGATCACCATTCAGCTCTTCGCCATGGAGTATCAAGTGCCGGTATTGCCGCCCGCGCTTGCCGCGACACTCGCGGCGACGACGGAGCTCACCGGCGCGATCCTGCTCTTCCTTGGCCTCTTCACGCGCCTCGGTGCCTTGGCGCTGCTCGGTCTCGTCACCGTCATCCAGGTTTTCGTCTATCCGAGCCATTGGGGTGAGCATCTGCTGTGGGCGAGCCTGCTTCTTTTGCTCCTTGCCAAGGGCCCCGGCGTCATTTCGCTCGATTATCTCGCCAAGCGCTTTTTTGCCCGGAACATGTAATCATGCACGGCATGGCGCCCACCGAATCTGCCAAATCCGGCACATTGCCCGCGACGGTAGAACGACCGCGCGTCGTCATCCTTGGTGCCGGATTCGGCGGGCTTAATGCCGCCCAGGCGCTCCAATCGGCGCCGGTCGATGTGACGGTGATCGACCGGCGAAACTACCATCTCTTCCAACCCTTGCTCTACCAGGTCGCAACTGCGGGACTATCCCCGGCGCAGATTGCAACGCCCATCCGGCGCATCCTCGCCAGGCAGAAGAATGCCACGGTGCTCATGGATCGGGTGCTCGATGTCGATCTGGAGCGTCGTCTCGTCATCACCCGCAATCGCGAGATTCCTTACGACTATCTGATCGTCGCGACCGGCGCGCGACACGCCTATTTCGGTCATGACGAATGGGAGGCCTTTGCCCCCGGTCTCAAGAAGATCGACGATGCGACGGCTTTGAGAACGCGGATACTCGCGGCGTTCGAGCGCGCTGAAGTAACAGAGGACGAGGCGGAACGCCGCCGGCTCCTCACCTTCGTCGTCATTGGCGCCGGACCGACCGGCGTCGAAATGGCGGGTGCCATTGCCGAGCTCGCCAAGATGGGCATCGCGCGCGACTTCCGCAACATCGATCCGCGCCACGCCGAGATCCTGCTGGTCGAAGCCGGCCCGCGCGTATTGTCGAGCTTTCCCGACTCACTCTCGAAAGCTGCTCAGCGCCAGCTCGAAGAACTCGGAGTCAAAGTCATCCTTGGCGAGGCCGTGACGGAATGCGACAAGGAGGGCATCACGCTCAAAGACGGCCGGCGGATCGACTCGGCCACCCTTATCTGGGCTGCGGGTGTTGAGGCCTCGCCGGCCGCGAAATGGCTCAAGACACCTTCCGATCGCGCCGGGCGCGTTATAATCCCGCCGGATTTGCGCTTGCCCGGCTACCCCAATGTTTTTGTCATCGGCGACACGGCGATGGTGAAGGACGCAGCCGGCATCGTAGTACCGGGCGTCGCGCCGGCGGCGAAGCAGATGGGCCGTTTCGCGGCTCATGAGATCATCGCGTCGCTCAAGAGCAAGGCAGCCAAGAGCTTCACCTATCGCGACTACGGCAATCTCGCCACAATCGGGCGGAAGGCAGCGGTCGCTGATTTTGGCCGCTTCCGTTTTTCCGGCTTGATCGCCTGGCTCTTATGGAGCTTTGCACATGTCTGGTTCCTGATCGGCTTCCGGAACCGCTTCACCGTGTTTTTCGATTGGATCTGGGCCTATGTCACTTATCAGCGCGGCGCCCGCCTCATCACTGGCGGCGAAAACTGACGACCGCTCGCGCTTCAGGCTAAGACTCGGCCTGGCGCTGACCGCCTTGATGCTGGTCGCGGTTCTCGCGACAGCGTTGATCGTCCATGTCTCCTGGATGTGGACGGCGAACCGCAATGTCGAAACCGTGGTCTCCTCGCTCAATTCACAAACCGCGCAAGCCGTGCGGCAGGAACTCGAGACGACGTTCAAAGCCTCGGAAGGCGCGGTCGAGATCGTGCGCTCGATCCTGTTCCAGGGCGCGATCAGCACCGAAGACGAAGCCAAGCGCGAATTCGTATTTCTTTCCGTGCTTCGCTCGCTGCCTTCGGTTTCGTGGGTCGGATTCGGCTTCCCGGATGGGCGCTTCTTCGGCGCGCACGCGCTCGACAATGGCAAGATCGAAATGGTCGAAATCGGCGAGGCGTTGCCGGCAGGCGGGCGCGTCTTGCGCCGCGACCGCTATCAACCGATCCCCGGAGACATTTTCTTCGAAGAGCGGACCAAGGGCGAGACCGCTTACATCTCACTTGGCAGCAAATGGTATCGCGCCGCCATGGATGACCAGAAGCCGGTCTGGTCGATGGTCGATATCCTGCCCAGCGGCTTTGAGCCCGCCGCCGTCGTCTCGACGCAGCTCAAGCTGCATGGCCGCTTTCAGGGCGTCATCATGGTGTCGCTCAACCTGAAGCGGCTCTCGGCATTCTTGGCGGCCCTCGATATCGCGCATAATGGCGCGGCCGTCATCGTCAGCAATAGCGGCACGGTGATCGCTTCGTCCTTGCCGATGATGAAATCGGCAGCGCTGAGCGATGCGCAAGGCGATCCTATGATCAGCGCTTTGCGGGCAACCTTCGACGGAAAATTGAGCAAGCAAGGCACGGTTGAGACCGCGAATGGCCAAGTCTTCTATGCGACCAGCACGCCGCTCGACTTCAATGGCTGGAAATTGCTGACCGCGGTGCCGCGTGCGACCTTCACGGCGGAAATCGATCGCAACACGCGCTGGCTCCTCGGCGTCGTCGCGGGGCTTGCGCTTTTTGCGGCAACCGCGGCCGCACTCTTTGCCAATCTCTCCTTCGCGCGCCCGATCCAGAAGATCGCCGCTGAACTGCGCCATATCGAGAGCTTCTCATTGGGCGAGTTGCGGCACATTCCGTCTTACCTCACCGAACTCGACAATCTCTCGGCGGCGCTGCGGCGCATGGCCGGAAGCCTCAAGGCCTTCGGCCTTTATGTGCCTTCCGATATCGTCCGTACGCTGATTCAACAGGGTGTCGATCCCAAGCCCGGCGGCGAATTGCGGCAAATCACGGTCATCTTCGCCGACCTGCCTGGCTTCACCCAGCTCACGGAAGAATATGGCGCTGAGGTTGCGCCGTTCCTCACCGAGTTTCTGACACTTGCCACCAAGGCAATCCACGAGGAAGGTGGAACCGTCGACAAATTCATCGGCGATTGCATCATGGGCTTGTGGAATGCGCCGGCACTGGTTCCCGATCATGCGCTGCGTGCCTGCCGTGCAGCCGAAGAAATCCGCAAGGCCATGCATAAGCTCGACCGGCCCGATGGCCGGCGCGACGGACAGAAGGTGAGGATCGGTATCAATACCGGCGTCGCATTGGTCGGCAATATCGGTTCCTCCGAGCGCTTGAGCTATACGGCGATCGGCGATGTGGTGAATGTCGCGAGCAGGCTTGAGGCGCTCGGCAAGGAACTCGGCAGCGAGATTACGGTGAGCGAGGCAACGCGCGCTGCGGCGGGGCCGTCGGTGAAATTCCGGGCGCTTGGCGAAACGAGCGTGAAAGGCCGTGCCGCCGAAGTTGAGGTTTACGAGCTTGTCGGCCTAAAGGCCGATGTCAAGGATGTTGCCTACAAGGTTTCCGCCTAAGACCCTTGACGGCTCCTTGGTCGGTTGAGGCATGATCGTACCATGCAGAAATCGCGCGATTGGATTGAAGATGTTTTGGAGCCGCGACCGAGGATCATCGAACCCGGTCCGGTCCCGACGATCGGTGCTTTCCTTTCGGGCGAGACGAAATGGTTCTGGGCTTATTGCGAGCGCATCGGCTGCGGCCACGCGGCGCCGGTGGCACTCGCACCCTTCGCCATCCGTTGGGGCATGCAAGCTTCAACCGATCTCATTCGGGCGCGTTTGCGCTGCTCGCGCTGTGGCAAGAAGGGCGGCGTTGCGATCAAACGGCCGAGCTGGAATGCGCGCGGCTTTGCGATCTGGCCGATGAGGGCCTCAGCTGAGAGCGGTACGAGCTTGTGAAAGCCGTTCTTTGAGACGATGAGCGCCAGGCGATTGCGCTCGAACCAGCGCAACCATTTGTCCCAGGGAAGTTCCTCGATACCGTTCTGCGGTTCGAATCTGATGCAAAGCGTGCCGGGGTTTTCACCCTTGCCGGTTTTCGCAACGCGCGCGGGCCTGCCATTGCGCGCCTCGACCCAGCTTCGAACATGATCATGGTCGATGATCGGTATTGCGGAACTCATGGCTGCCTCCTGCCCAGAAACCGATCAATGCGGGCTCGCCAGATTTGTTCCGCGGTATCACAAGGCGGTGATGATGGCGCTTGTCCATGCGGTCGCTATGATGATGCAGGCCGCGCCCGCCGCTTTGAGCTGGAGAGCCTTGTTGGCGAGCCAGGGCCGGTTCAGCCACACGAGCAGCGCGCCGATCGCGATGCCTGAGGCAAATCCGAAGACGTGCGCCAGGATGTCGGTCTGCTCCTCGCTGAAGCCGAGAAAGGCGAGCAGCATGATGCCTGCGGCAAGCGGTGCCCAGTCGCGCAAGTATCGGAAGGCACGACCCGAGCGCCAATCCTGTCGCAAGGCCGCCAGCAAGCCGACGGCGCCGAAAATCGCCGTCGATGCGCCGACCGAAGTGTGATCGGGCATCCGTACCAGGGCGTTCAGTAAATTTCCAATGATGCCCGATGCAAGTACGCTCAAGGCTGTCATGCCCGGGCCGAGTACTTGTGAGAGCAGCAGCAGGAAGAGCGCTCCGAAGGCGAGATTGCTCAGAATGTGCATGCCATTGGCATGCAGGAAGAGCGCGGTTACGGCACGCCACACTTCGCCGGCATGGATCAAACCGGTTTGAGCCGCGCCAATATCGAGCCAGGAAATCGAAAACGTGCCGCGCTCGCTCGCACCGAAGAAGAACACCATTGCCAGCCAATAGGCGAGCAGCAATCCCAGGTTCGGCGGGGCGAGCTTTGCCATCGGATTGCGGGCGGGACGGCGGCGATTTTCCGCTTCATAGGCCGTCAATTCATAGCTTGCCTGGACCGCATCCTTGGTCTCGACGAGAACATTATAGCTGCGCCCGTCGGTTACGATGGTCGAGCCTATGCCTCTGGCAATGAGGACAAGCGCATAGAGATCCGCCTCTGCGCGCTGCGTGCAGCGGCGAAGCAGAATGCGATCGGCGCTGTTGAGCCCTTGCATCATCGCCCGCTCAGTTCCGCTCGACCAGGCAGTCGCCGCCCGCCGCATGAAGCTTGTCGCAGAAGGCTTCGGCTTCGGCGCGGCTGTCGGCGCCGATCATCACATAAGCGATGCGGCTGGTGCCCATGCCGGGACTGCTCTTCTTGACGACCAGCGGTTCGTGGTCGGCAAAGATCTTCGGATGGCGCTGGCGAACCTGTGCAAAGGAGCGCATCGCAATATTGGGCGAACGATTGCCCGCAACAACGGCGCCCCAAGGCTTCATCACGCCTTGCGGCAGGGCAGGGGAGGGATCGCGCTGGCGCATGGCAAGCTTGCGGCAGGATTGATCGAAATCGGGGCTCGCGCCGATCGCCGGCATCGCCGGCGTGGTGGTGGGATCGATCCAGTCGTCGACCGCGCGCCCGGTAATGAACATCACATAATCCTGGGTCTCGAGCGGCAGCGTGCCGCCGGACCGCCAGGACGAGACCGCATTCGGCCCGGCATTGTAAGCGGCGGCCGCCAGTCCGAGATTGCCGAAGCGATCGCGCAGATCCGAGAGAAGCGAGGCGGAGGCTTGCAATGCTTCATGCGGCACGAACGGATCGGCGAGGCCGCGGTCGCGCGCCGTGCCCGGCATGAACTGCGCGATGCCTTGCGCGCCCTTGGGGCTCACCGCATTGGGATCGAAGAGGCTTTCCCGCCAGATAAGACGCGCGAAGAATTCCGGCGGCAAGACGCGGCGATGCGCCTCGCGCGCGATGATGCGGCAGACGTCTTCGGCATAATGATCGGCGCGCACGGCCAGCCGCGAGGACCCGCTGTTGCGCCGCTCCCATTGCCAGTCGGGCATGGCGACGGCCGATCCGGCAAGGGCTATCGCCAAGGCCGAGACCACCAGACATCGCAACAAGACGGGGCGCATGAAATCAGAAAACCATGTCTTTGGGGCAAAGGCGAGGCCCTCGCCGCTTCCGGCACGAGTCTTGCTCATGGGGCGCCATCATGCGCGATTTCCTGAACAAGCACTTGTGGATCATTCTGGCGGGGACGGGCTGCGTGCTCATTGCCATTCTGTCTCTGGTTCCCGGCTATCTCAGGCCGCATACCGGGGCGCCGGGAAGCTTCGAACATTTCGCAGCTTATTTAATGGTCGCCGGCGCATTTGCCATGGGCCTGCGCTCGGAGCGGTCGATCCTTGTCGTGGTGGCCCTGCTGATGCTTGCCGCGGGACTGTTTGAAATCGCCCAAATCGACATTCCCGGCCGCAATCCGGGCCTCACCGGTTTCGTGTCGAGTTCACTCGGCGCCTGGGCTGGAATGTTGCTTGCCTCGGTTTACCACATGCTGGCAGGGCGCAGGCCGGCGCGGCGCTGACCTCGCCTCGATCATGCGGCAGGGAACCAGTCTCCCACGGTGCGAGTTTCCATCTCAGTTCGAAACACTGGAGATTGGACAATGGCGACCTTCACGGATCCCCGCACCGGCGAACCCATTCCCGACACTCTGGCACGCGAGCCGATCAAGCCGCCGCCGGGCGAGATGATGGAAGGCTTGCCGCCGCCGCCCGCCTATCGTGCCGGGCCTTCCATGACATCGATCCTGGTCGGTGTTCTGGCTCTGGTGGCCATTGTCTTCGTTTTCATGACCCTGGATCGCGGACCCGCCCCGCCGCCGCCGCAGCAGTCGAGCCAGAATAGTGAGCCGGCGCTCATCCCTCCGGCACCGCCGACGCCACCGACGACCGTCCAGTAGCGTCTCAAAAAATCAGAAGGCCGCGCCGGACGACAAGTCAGGCGCGGCCCTTTCCCCACAAGATACGCATGCAGGTCAGACCATCCCGCCCAATACCTTGGCGATGGCCGCCGGCCTACCTTGAGGCCGGCAGGCCTAGCCAAAGGACTCAATGAGGCGATTCCGGGGCGGTCGGGCGTCGTCGCCTTGCGGCAAGTTTGATCCCAAGCTATACGTTGGGTCACTTTCGGGCATGTTGTGGGGCGGTTCATGCCGGGGATGGGTTCGTACGCGGCGTTGATTGCGGATCGTAGCGGGAAGTTGCCGGAAGAATACCCGGCAACCGCACGGGCTATCGCGCTCTTGAAGAGAGAGTCGCAAATTCGCGAAGGCGTACCGCCCTCCACTTTATCCGATGCCATCGAACGTACGGCCACCTATGAGATTTCGTCTGAAGCTTTCTTGCTGCGGGTGCCAAACGGACTCGTCCTGCACTACCGGCGCGGCGAAGGTGTTACGGCATCACGTCCCGCAAGCGTCGCGCAGAGCGAGATTGCGCTTTTCCTCAACGGTTCGGTCTATGGCGCGATCGCCTGGATCAACGGCTTCATCCCACTCCACGCATCGGCCGTCGTTCATAAGGGAAAGGTCCATGCCTTCGCGGGTCCATCTGGCTATGGCAAGTCAACACTTGCCGCGGCGCTCGGACAACGCGGCATGGCACTCTTCGCCGATGACGTGCTCGTCCTCGATCTGAGCGACCCACGCGACATCAAGTGCCTTCCGGGCCATAAGCAGCTTAAATTGTGGGACGACGCTCTCCAGTTGACCGGCGCTCAGCCCGGTCCTCAGGTGCGCGAAAAGCTGGCGAAGTTCTATGCGAAGCCGACCGGCGGCGTTGAAAGCAAGGCTTTGCCGCTCGAGCATCTGACCTTTCTGCGCCTCGAGGCGCGAAACCTGCAACGGCCCGTTGCGCTGAAAGGTGCCGAGCGGCTCAACGCGCTCCACGCGGCGTTCTATCGCCGAAAATTCTGCGCTGCGATCATGGAGCATCGCACGATCTTCATGGCCCTGGCGCGGATCGGTGCCGCGATCCCGATGAGTGTGTTCGACCGACCGCTCGATAAGACTTTGTTCGACACCGGTGTCGGTATGATCGTTGAGGCAATCAACGGCAATGCCTAAACCGCGCGGAAAGATCGACTGGCTCGCCTCCTATCCCAAGTCGGGAAATACCTGGATGCGGCTATTGCTCGCCAATTATTTCGGCGAAGGCGACGAACCGCATGACTTCAACAAACCCGGCATCACCAACGGCATCGCTTCACTGCGCTGGCGGTTCGATGAGTTTCTCGGATTGTCGAGTTCCGATCTGATCGCAGACGAGGTTCTGTCCGTACAATCTCACGTTTACGAGATGCTCGTCGGCCAGGATCCACAGCATCACTGGATGAAAGTGCACGACGCACAGAAGCGACTTTCCGACGGGCGTTGGCTGTTTCCGCCGGCAGTATCAGGTGCCGCGATCTATCTGATCCGCAACCCGCTCGACGTAGTTGTATCGCTGGCCTTTCACGATGGCCATGAGGATATGCAGCGCGCCGTCGCCAAACTCTGCGACAGAGATGGCTCGCTGGGGAGTGGAAAGTCGCCGCATCTTCGCCAGCATCTCGGAAGCTGGAGCGAGCATGTCGAAAGCTGGATCGATCAATCGGAGATTCCGGTTCTGATCGTTCGCTATGAGGACATGCTTGCCGACGCGGGACGCGAGCTTTCACGAGTCGTGAAATTTGCGCGACCCGAACTTGCGGTCGACGAAGTACAGACTGCCAAGGCAGTCGCGCATACGCGGTTTGAGAAACTCAAGACTGCCGAAGATGCGAAGCCCTTCCGTGAGACACCATCGCGCGCCAAGCGGTTCTTTCGCGAAGGCAAGGCCGGTGACTGGCGCAAGCATCTATCCGCCTCGCAAGTGCGCAAAGTCATTGATTGTCACGCGCGCGTGATGGCGCGATTTGGTTATGAGAGCCTAGAGGCAGTCGCATGAATGAACGTATTCCTCGCAAAATCCTACAGCGCTTCGTCGAGACAGAAATAGATGGGGAAGCCGTCATCATGAATCTCGATACCGGGCACTTCCATTCGCTCAAGGAGACGGGGCTAACGATCTGGCGACTCATCGACGGGCAGCGATCGGTCAGCGCCATACAGGCGGCGCTTCTCGATACCTATGATGTCGAAGAGAGCCAGTGCCGCGCGGACTGCGAGCGCTTCTTTGCGTCCTTGCAAGGGGCGGGTTTCGTGGACGGAGTCTGATACTTGCGTCTGATTTCCAAGGGGTGGGCGTGGCGGATGTGCGTCGTCGAGGCGATGCTGTTGCTGCTTGTGGCGCGATTCCTCGTCGCATTCGTGCCCTTGCGCTTTTGGCGGACGAGCCTGCGGCGAACACCGAGCCTTGGCGGCCATCCTGCTGAAGTCAAATGGTCGACCGTCCGCTCAGTCGGTCGCGCCGTCAATCGTGCGGCGGCGCATCTGCCAATCGCAATGGTTTGCCTGCCGCGCGCTATTGCCGCGCAATGGATGCTTCTGCGGCGTGGACTGTCGCCACGCCTCGTAATTGGCTTAGTGCCCTGTCAAACCCTGGGACCCGGCCAATCGCAGCGCGGGCTCCATGCCTGGGTCGACCTCAACGGACGCATCGTCGTCGGCGCACGCGCTCCGCATTCCTGTCGCCCGGCCTTCGCACTCGGCGGCGACCTCAGCTCACCGACACGCGACAGCATCTTTACATAACGTAAATTTTGGGCATTATTGGCATCGGCGGACGGCATTTCATCAAAATCCGCGTTGCTTGGCATTTCGGCAAGTCACAGGCTTGCCGGTGTTTGTTTGTGATTGCGTGTTCGGAACGAGTGATGGGTTTGTAGCGAGTGGGGAAAGCCTATGCGTGACGGCGAGAAGAATGCGGATATGGCGAAAGAGAAGCCTGCTAAGTCCGAGTGGACCACGCCGGTTCTCATCGCATGCGGCAATATGACGAACGTATTGCTGGGTACCGGCTCCGGGGGAGACGGTACCGGATCTGGTGCCGAACATTCCTGACCAGCACCTGGACATCGGAGAGCGCAGGTAAGTTTCAAATCAATGTGAACGATGATGATCGGCCTTTGGCATGCCTGGTCAGGTGAAGCGCCTGCGGAGCCGTTAGCACATCGCTTTGCCGCTGCTCTTGGAGTGGGGCGACAAGACGTGTTTTGCCATCAGATTGTTTCGGGCGCGGTCCTTGCCGGGCAGTCCGGAACGCGCGGCCGTCGCACAGTAGAGTCTCTTGCGAATCTGCCGAATGGCGATGCGGTATTGTTTCGCGGTCATATCGATAACCGCGCCTTCTTGCGGCGGGAACTTTCAGTATCGCCGGCAACGGAGGCAAACGATGCCGAGCTCTATGCCTGCTGTTATGAGAGGTATGGCGAAGACTGCGATCTCAAGGTCATCGGCCAGTATGCGGCGATTATCTGGTCGCCGCGGACGAGAACAGTCTCCCTGGTCCGCAGCCCCATTCACGCACCTGCGCTTCACTATTGGTCGGACGGGCGCCGATTAATCATTGCCAACGTCTCGCAGGCGATTTTTGCGACAGGCGAGATCAGGCCCGAGGTCGACGAACAGAAAATCGCCGATACGCTGTACCTCAATTATGCCGAGGAAGAACGTGGTTGGTTCAAAGGCGTCAAACGCCTGCCGCTCGGAACACGGTGCGAGATCAGCAAATCCGGTACGAGATCATACCGCTATTACGACCTTGGCCGCTTGCCACGCGTTAGGCTGGCGCGTGACGATGATTATGTCGAGGCCGCGGATGCACTCTTCACAGAGGCAACGCGCGCCGCGCTGAACGGTTTCTCACGTCCGGCCGTGAGCTTGAGTGGAGGCCTTGATTCACAAGCAGTCGCTGCTTATGCGGTGAAGGTACTGGGCCCCGAGCGCCGGCTCGCTGCATTCACCGCTGTTCCCGAAGCCGGATGGGACGGACGGACAGCGAAGAACCGCTTTGGCGACGAAAGTGCCTATGCAGCGCTTCTCGCCCGATCCTATCCGACGATCGATCATGAGATTCTCGACGCAGCGGGGCTGTCATTCGGCCACAAGCTTGGCTCGCTCTTTCTCACGATGGGTGCGCCACCTCGCAATGCCATGAACCTCCACTGGATCCACGCTTTGCGGGCGCGTGCTCGGGAGCGCGGTTGCGATGTCCTTTTGACCGGGTCGCTGGGGAATGCAACCTTCAGCTTCGAAGGCAAAGGCGCGCTGCCGGCACTTCTCAAGAGAGGTCGCCTTCTGGCCCTTGCGCGGGAAGTCCGGGCGATTCCCAATCGCAGGGCCGGTTTGCTGCGGACGGCTCTGACCGAAGCGGTTCTGCCATTTCTGCCGGAGAGAGTCTGTCGGACTCTTCATAACAGGCCGAGCGGCACGGATCGGGACGATCTTCCGGACTGGTGCGGATTGAATCCCGATTGGGCATTGCGCATGCGTGTGCGCGAACGCGCCCGCAATGGTGGGATCGACCCCACTTCCCGCTCTCCGTCGCGTACGCTTGCCATCCGGCGTGCACGGCTCGTGGGACTCGCAGAATCGGGTGATTTGATACAGGCGATCGACACGATCGGCGGCTTGCCGCAGCGCGACCCGACGAGTTATCGACCCTTCTTTGAGTTCTGCCTCGGGATTCCCGACGAGCAATTTCTACACAGAGGCGAGAAGCGATGGCTGGCGCGACGCCTCCTTATGGGCAAAATTCCCGATGTCGTCCTCAACGAAAAGCGTCAGGGACTGCAGGCTGCCGATTGGCATTTGCGACTGGGGCGCGAACGAAGCGTACTGCAGACTGAAGTCGAGCGGCTCTCGAAGGATCCGGGAATGGAGGCTCGTTTTGACCTCAAACGGTTCCGCGCTGCGCTAAAGCATTGGCCGCAATCGACGCCGGTCGACGATGCGCGGGCGTTGAAAACGCTCTGGCTCGCCCTGCCGCGCGCGCTCGCCACCGCCCGCTTCATTCAATATGTCGAGGGGCACAATACATGAAGCCGGCTCTTGCCTTCTTCAGGCTGTTGTGTCGCGCGTCGGTGCTCGAGACCCTGACGCTCCTGATGACGATGATCCTTGCGAGCCTCAGTGAGGGCATAGGTCTTCTCCTTCTTGTGCCAGTGCTCGACACTCTGTCCGGTTCTGCTCAAGCCGAAACTCAACTGGCAAGCATCGCCAACTTCCTTGGCCTTGCGCCATCACTGAGCGTGCTGCTCAGCCTCTTCGTTGGTCTCGTCGCCCTGCGCGCAAGCTTCGTTTACGCCCAACAAATCATGTCGTCGCGCTATCAGGCGAACATGGTCGATCGCATGAGAATGCAAGGTTTTGCATCTCTGTTCGCAGCGGAGTGGCGGTGGCTCGCGGAGCGTCGCGCCTCGGATCACGCAGCGATTCTGATATCCGGAATCGGCCGTGTGGCCGTCGGACTGAGCCAAGCTCTCGCTTTGTTGGTCAGCTCTTCGACATTGCTTGCGTGTCTTGCCGTCGCCTTTCTCCTCTCGTGGCAGGCGGCGTCGATTGTGACGGCCTGCGCGGTGCTTGGTCTCGCTGCGCTCCTGAGTCACCGTCGGCATGCGTTGAACCTAGGCGTGGCGATGTCGCAAGCAAATCGCGTGTTGCAGGCCAGTCTCGATGCGGGTTTTTCCGGGTTGCGCCTGACCAAGATCGTCGATGGATGCAAGCGGCGGATCGAGCAGATAGATGGCAGCATGAAGCTCATGCGTCTCCAGCAGGAGCGCCTGGTTGCAGCGACGGCTGGAGCGCGCATGGTGGTGCAGGTAGCGAGCGCCGGCATACTGGCTCTCGTGGTTTATGTCGCAACCGCTTGGTGGCATGTTTCCTTCGCGGCTCTCGTTATTCTGGTCGCCGTCTTTGCCCGCTCCGCTGCGCTGCTTCTCGTCATGCAGCAGCAGTATCATCACTGGCTGCATGCCATTCCGGCGCTTGAGGACGTCGACAGGCTTCTGGCGGATGCGCATCGTGCAGCCGAACCGGCGGCGGGCGCTATCGAGCCTCCACGCCCTGCACTCTCCGGCGCGATTGCGCTCCACGGCATTACCTACACCCATCCCGGGCGCCTGATCCCGGCGCTCAACGATATTTCGCTTGCAATTGCGCCCGGGTCGCTCACGGCCCTTGTCGGTGCCTCCGGTGCAGGCAAAAGCAGCCTCGCCGATCTTCTGATCGGGCTCGTTACGCCGGATGAGGGAACGCTTACGGTCGATGGAACAGCCGTCGCCGGCTCCGCTCGACTTGGGTGGCGGCGGTGCGTCGGTTATGTCGAGCAGAACGCGTTCTTCTTTCACGACACCATCCGCAACAATCTTCTCTTCGCCGCGCCGGATGCGAGCGAGGAACAGATCAATACGGCGCTAGCGCTCGCCGCGGCGGCTTTCGTCCATCAATTGCCTGCGGGCTTGGAGACGGTTATCGGCGATCGCGGCCTTCTCCTTTCCGGCGGCGAGCGGCAAAGACTGGCGCTTGCGCGTGCGCTCTTGAGCAAACCGCAATTTCTCATCCTTGACGAGGCAACCCACGCGCTCGATCCCGTCAACGAGACAATCATATGGGCGACGGTTGAGAAGCTGCGCGGCACCTGCACGATCGTCGCGATTGGACATCATCTGCCGATCCTCGATCGCGCGGACGAGGTCATCATCCTCGAATCCGGCAGGATTGTCGCGCAGAGGCCGGGTGAAGCCATGCGGGTTCGTGGAGAACTTGCAGCATGAGCCCGCGTGGCGACCGCATACGGCTTCTGCTCCTGGATATGATCACGAGTAAGCGCGACATTGATCTCGACTTCATGGCGCGACTGACGTCTCAGGATTGGGCGGCGCTGCAAAGAATGGCGCGGCAGCATCGGCTTGAGCCACTCCTCCACCGCAATTCGAAGTCGCATCCCTCCTGGCCGGTGCCTGAGAGTATCATTGACCGATGGCAGCGTGCCTTCCGTAAGAGTGCGATGCGTGCGATGGCCTGGGAAAGGGTGTTAAGCCACGTTTCCGGACGGCTCGACGCGGCGGGAATTCCCTATGCGGCGCTCAAAGGCGCCTGGCTTGCCCGCTTCGCCTATCCCTATCCGGCGCTTAGGCCCTTGCGCGATATCGATATCCTGGTACCGCCCGAATATGCGGTTAAGGCCTTTGAGATACTTGCTGGCGAAGGCTTCGCGCCACGCAGCCTCGCCGAGCCGCCGATCGGCCATGCGCTCGCGCACGGCAAGCATTTGCCAGGTCTGGTGTCGCCCGGCGACAAGATAGGCATCGAGATTCATCATCGCCTCTTCACTGATGGCCATCGGGCTTTGGCGACGCAGGATGTGATCAGCCACCGTGTGTTTGCGGGCTCGACATCAAGGACGGTCGCTTATCTCGACCCGACCGACACGCTCCTGCATCTGATCGTGCATGCTGCTTATGAGCATGAGTTCTGCAACGGCCCGCTGGTGCTGACCGATGTCGCATATCTGCTCGGCAAGGCGGAGGTCGCTTGGGATCGGTTCTGGGCTGAGGCCGCGCGCGGCGGATGGGAGGAAGGCTGCAATCTTCTTCTCCGTGCGGTCGAGTGCTATCACGGGACGCGGATCGCACGACCGCAATCGATCAAGCCTGTACCGGGCTCACTTGTCGAGACCGCCGTTTTACTCATGCTTCAGGATCATCAGAGACGCGGCCGGGTCGCGCTTCTGTCGGCCTTCAGCACGGCCAAGGGTGTGGGTGCAAAGCTGCGCTTGGCGGCGCGTCGTGCGAAGCCCGAGCCCCATGCGCTGGCGGGTTTCGGGGGAGGGAAATTGGCCTGGACTGCTTATCCGCATTGGATGACAAGCCGGTTGCGTCAGATGCTTGCGGCGCTGGCTGATACTGGAGCGCGCGCCGATATCGGGCGGGCGCGTATCGTAAAAAACTGGCTTGGTACAAGGGCCTAACCCGCAAACAATCATCAAAGCTTAGTGTGGCGCAGGAGGAGAACTTGCGCGGCCAAGAGGCGGAGTCTATAATTTACCTCAAGTTAGTCAGGGTGCGGGCGCAGCCTTTTCCGGCTGTCGGGGGACGGGCAATGAAGTCGATATTCAATTGCATGGTCGCGATGAGTCTATTCGCGGCGTCGATCGGGACAGCCTGGGCCGATGGCGAGATCGTCGAAATCTCCGAAATGCAGGGCAAAGTGCTGGTCAATGCCGGCAATGGCTATGCTCCGGTTCCCGACATGGCGCTGCTCAACCAGGGCGACACGGTCATGGTCGGCGACAACAGCAGCGCTATTATCGTCTATATCGACACCAAATGCCGCGTTCGATTGCCGGCCCATACGGTGACGACCATCACCCTGCCGGATCCCTGCAAGGCCGCGGCGATCCCGCCGGCTTCGGGTTCGAGTCTGGTATCGCAACCGCTGGTCTGGGTTGGGTTGGGAGGTCTGGCCTTTGCCGGCCTCATCGCGCTTCTCGTCGTCAATCACGATAATGAGGAAGGCAATTCACGACCGGTCAGCGACCCCTGAATGCGAAGGCGCCTCGTCCGTTGCCGGAAGAGGCGCCAAAGTCACGCGAAGCGAACGATCTCGCCCTTAGATAATTACCAGCCGGGATACCGGCACTTCACGCCGCGCCAGTAGCGGTAGTTGCACATGCCGCCCCACGGGCCGTACCACCAGTCGATGAAGAGGGCGCTGTTGGTGCCCACATTCGGCGGCGTGCCTTCGAGAATGCGCACGTCATAGGTGAGGCTGGTGCCGGACAGACGCGGATTGGTCAGTTCGACAACGGAGCTGTTCTCCTTGCCGTCAACGATGACCGACAGGGCAGCATTCGGCGGATCGACCTCGAAGCTTTCCTTTCCCGCCGCCCAGTCCTTCACGAAGACTTCGGTCGGCATGGTCGCCGACATGCGCTCGGGCCGGTCGGTGAACAGGATGGTCTGCGGCGAAACGCCCTCGAGCGTGACCGACTTGCCATCGAACTTCATGCCCGTCGAATTCTGAACGATCAGCCAATTCGCCGCTGGCGCCGGGGTATCCGGCTGCTCGGCCGCCTGAACCGCCGGTGCCGCCACCAGCAGAAGGGACGCCAGACCAAAAATAGACAGAAGTGAACTCTTCATGCGTTTGCCTCCTTCGCTTCAAGAATCACGCCCTGCCTATTGGCCTTTCAACGTAACACGTCAATGACCGCTGGTTGCCTTAGTAAAGGGAGTACTAGGAAAGGCGCCCATAATTGATGCACCATCCGTCGCGACCTGATGGGTCTTGCCACTCAGGCGTGCGCCAAAAGTGAGAAGCCGCGGTTCGCGGCGCAGCACAGCGCGGATCACACCGTGTGTTGAAGGTGCCAATGCAAGGCGAGCGAAGGCGGAAGCGGCACGAATGCGCGGTGCGAAGTGCCGCCTCCAGTCCCGCTGATAGGCGGCGCCGATCGAGTCGGCGCTGGTTCCCGGAGGGGTCGTCAGCAAGTGCCGGCACAGGAGCCAGGCAGACTGCATGGCCATGCCGATACCTTCGGCAACGATCGGATGCGCTTCTCCGGCGCTATTGCCGATGCTGAAGATGCCATTGTTATAACACTGGCGGAAACCCGGCTGGATCGGACCGGCCGACAAGACGCTCTCCAGCAATTCGGCCTTCGCCAAAGCCCGTCCTACGGCCTCGCATGATCTTGCGACATGGGCGATGACGGCATCACCGGCGCGGCCCGGCTGCGCTGATCGCAAGCTGCGCAATGTGTCACGGCGAATGCAGCAGGAGAGGCTCACGCGCCCCGCATCGGTGTTCACCATTCCGCCATAGCCGCCCGGAAAGACGAGGAGCGGCATGAGGTCTTCGGGCAAAGTGGCATTGCGAAAGTGAGCCTTGAAGCCGAGGAGATCGCCATCGCGATGCGGCAGTGCAGTCGGGTCGAAGGCCGGCGAACGCTCCCATGAACCGGTTGCAGCAATGACGCGGCGGCCGTGCAGCGGGTGCGTGGCTCCGTCGCCTTCGATCAAGCATCGCCAGCCGGTATCGGTGCGTTCCAGTGTCGTGCCCCGCCATGGTTGCCAGCACTCCGCCCCCCTCGCGATCGCCGCTTCGAGCAAGAGGCTGTCGAGATGCTCGCGCCCCAGGGCACGGCCGGCGCCGTGTGTCGCATCGGCGCGCGGCATCGCCGCGGCGATGTCGGTATCGGTCTCGTAAAGCGCGACGCGACGAACCGGGGGCCCAGCCGTGGCCAGATAGGCATCGGCGACGCCAAGCGCCTGCAAAACCGGCCATGTGGTTAGGGACAGAAACTCGCCGCACACTTTGCGACGCGGAAAGCGGCTCTTCTCGACGATTGCCACGTTCCAACCGCCTCGTGCGAGCAAGAGCGCGGCGGTCGCGCCGGCCGGCCCTGCGCCGAGGATCAAGGCGTCATGAACAGGCTCGGTCATGGCGTGCAATGAAGCAATGGCTGAAGGGCCAGGCTTCCTTCTCAGTCAGATGCCATCCATTCTCGCGCGGCCATAATTGCGAGAGCTCCTGGTCGATGAAGCCCGCCCTGACACTGGCGACAGCATCGTGATGCGTCACGCGATTGCAGCCGATTGTCCAAAGAAGTTTACTCATGACCAGCGGAAAGCGTGCGCGGCGCGGTTCGAGTGCGATGAAACTCGACGTCACGCGTGCAATAAGCGCCAGGAGCCGCGCCAATTCCGCTTGTGCAAAGTGGTGCAAGAACAGATTGGTGACGACGATGTCGTATGACTGCTCCCGCGCCGATCCGAGATAGGCGACGACATCGGCAGTGACGGGTGTCGCTTTCCAGCCGAGATTTGCAAAGCCTTGCCGCGTCGATTGCGTCAAGAGATCCTGACGGTCGAGCAATGTGACTTCGACGCCCGGCCAACTCGCGGATAGTTTCTTCGCGAGGGCGAGCGTCAATGTTCCATCGCCCGCGCCGAGGTCGAGCAGGTTTTTCGGTGCCGGTTTGTTGCGATAGAGCGCTTCAAGCCGGCGGCCGACCAGCATGGCGCTGAACATCAGCCGGTTCACAAGCCGCAAGTCGCGGCGCGAGGCGGATGCTTCAGGATCGTCCGCAGGCAGAATATCGAGCAGTTCGGTCTCGAGTCTGCGAGCCATGCTCATGTGAGCGTCACGCCCCCGCGGTGCGGAAACGCATCGTCTCGGCAACGAGGCCTGGACCGAAGGACATGGCGCAGCCTTTCTTGCCCGGTTTCGCTTTGCGGGCCAGTTCCGCAAGTACGAACGAGACCGTGGCGGAGGACATGTTGCCGAAATCGTGCAGCACGTTGCGCGAGGCTGAAAGGCGCGCCGGATCGAGCGCCAATGAACGTTCGACGGCATCGAGCACGGTGCGGCCGCCCGGATGTACCGCCCAGAGATCGACCTCCTCTATCGGCGCGCCGTCGAGGATCGTGTTGATTTCGCTCGATAGAGCCGTTTGGATCGCGGCCGGTACCTGACCCGACAGGACCATGTCGAAACCATTGTCGCCGATATTCCAGGTGATGAGCTCGCGGCTTTCCGGCAACAGTACGGCGTGAAAACTCTCAAGCGCCAAGCCTTTTTCTTCCGCGGTGATCAGGCTTGCCGCGCAGCCATCGCCCCAGAGGAGAAAGGAGAGAATGGTTTCGAGGTCGGGCGTTTCCTGCAGATGCAACGTACACATTTCAAGATTGACGGTGAGCACGCGCGCCTTGGGTTCGGAGCGCACGATATGACGTGCAAGCTTGAAGGCATTGATCGCCGCATAGCAGCCCATGAAGCCGATGATCGAGCGTTCGATATTCGGAGACAGGCCGCAGCGCGCGATCAATTCGAGATCAAGTCCCGGCGATGACAGGCCGGTGCAGCAGGTAATCAGGAGATGGGTGATCTTTGCCGTCTCGTCGCCGAGCCCCAATTGCTCGACCGCATTCGCCGCCAGGGCCGGGGCATGTTCTTCGAAAAAGCGCATGCGCCTTGCCGTGCTGGGGAAGGCGCCGCGCATGTAGAAACTATCGCGATCGACAGCAGGACCATTCGAACCGGCGGATGAAGGCGCAAGAAAGGAATAGCGATGCGCAATCCCCGATTTCGACGCCATGCGGCGAAATACAGCGAGGCGTGTCCGGTCGCCGGGAAACATCGACTCGGCAAAACGAATGAAGGTTTCATGGACGTCGTGAGGCGGAACGGCCGTGGCGATGCGATTGATATAGGCACTAGTCACGCAGCCTGACCTTCCTTGACGCCAATGTCGGGAACTCTCTCCTAGAGCCTTTCCCGGCGCGGGGGAACCGCTTTACAGATCCCTCCACAGGTCTACGCAGAAGGTGGTCATTTCTTCCCGCCGGCGCGCACCCGTCTCATTCCAGCTCGCCATGGCCGCTTCTCGCCCTTACCCGGCGGGTGCGATGCTGGTGCCGGCCGCAAGGCGCATCGCGTGTTCCGGCTCGAAAGTCGCGCCCGCACCAATATCAAGGAGACTTTTTGCCTGTGCTGCGATGAGGTCGCGGATCGTCGGCGGTATCTCGTCGGGCGCGGCCAGGATGGCGAGATCGTAGCGCGTGTGCGGAATGCCATGCCGCTCGACTTCGGCCGCGGTGGCGCTGACGACAAGCGCCTCGCAAGCGGGATCGAGCAGAAGGCTCATGACCCGCAATGGCAGGTCGGCCGCTCCCATGTGGCGGCGTTCGCCGCTGAGATAGGTTGCCTTGGCATTGGTCCTGCCGACCCGCAGGCCAGCGGCCGCGAGCTTGTCGCCGACCGTCGATTGCAGCGCCTCTTCGCCGTCGATGATGAGGATGCAGGGGATCCTTCCGTTCTGGCCGGATGGAAATTTTTCGCTGAAGCACTTTTCCGCGAGAAAATCGCTGGTGATGCCGGGCGGCGAATTCACCTCTACGACGGCGCAAGGTAGCTCGCGCCATGATATCGAGATATCGGGCGTTACGAAGTCGATCCCGGCACCATCGAGCCAGAAATTGCGTGCGATTGCTTCCGCCATGGCGATATTGTCGGGATGGATATGGGCCGAGACGTCGCGCATTTTGCCGCCGGTCGCGATATTGGACGTCTTGCGCAATTGCAGCTTCGTGCCCGAAGGCGGGCGATCGCCCAGCCCATAACCCTGCTTGGCAAGATAGGCGATCATTTCCGAATCGACTTTGAGCTTGATGACGAAGCCCGCCGCGACATCGGCCTGCGTGCGCGTCGCGTTCTCGGCGGCGATCAGTTCCTCCACCGTGTGGACTCCGTCGCCAATGATATGGGCAGCTCTTATCTGCGTCGCGCGCTTGAACTTGCCGCCGAAAACGGAGAGGCGATGGTGGTCGCCCTGATAATGGCGTTCGACAAGAACGACGCCATTCATCGACTGGCTCTTGGCCAAAGCAAAGGCCGTGTCGAGCTCGGAATCACTGTCGATCGCCAATGTTATGCCGATGCCCTTGTCGCGATCGGACGGCTTGACGACCACCGGAAAGCCGAGCCGATGAGCGATGTTTCGAGCCATCTCGGCGGTTTCGCTGATTCCGAATTCGACGCCGGGAAGCCCCAGCCGCTGGATGACGCGATTGGTCAGGACCTTGTCCTTCACAAGTCGCACGCCGAGAAAGGACTCATGCTCGCTGACGGCCTCGAAAAAGCGATAGGCCCTCGCACCTTGGCCATACATCCAGATCCGCGCGCCGGGCGCCAGCGAGTAGACCGGGACATCCTTGCTGCGGGCCACGCGCATCAGGGCACGGGTAATCGAATCGGGCTGCATGGTCGCGGCCAGCGCGTGCATTCGTTGCGTCAGGGCCTGCAGTCTGCCGGTGTTGATGACCCCGCCCGCCGCTCGCGTGAAGACGGCATTTGCCAGCTCGATGCCGAGCTGCAGCGCGGTGAGCGTGGCGTCCGCTTCATAATAGCCAAGCCCGATTTGCCAGCGATCCGGGCCCAATTGGTCGAGCTGCATAGGCAGGTCATTGGGGCCGCGCAGATCGTTCCAGGCTACCGCAAGAGCGGCCGAGAGCGCCGGCAGGGTTACATCCGCGCCATCGATCTTCCAGGCCGGCCGCGCCTCTGCGGCAAAGAGTTCATCGGCAATCCGCAAGGCGACCCCGGTCTGAAGCGAATTGCTAAACAGAACCGGGAATTCGGCGATGATCGCGGAAAACGGGACCGCGAGATTGGGACCGCTGAAGACCCTGAACTTGACCTGCCGTGTCGATTCCATAATTGTCGCCAACTCTCTCAAAAGACGCCCTTCAAAGCGCCCGTTCCATAGACCACAAGGGGACCCATTGTGAAATCCAATCCGCCGAGCCCGCAATGACCCCACAGAGTAGGGACCCGGGCCGCATCGTCCTGTTCGGCGTCGAATCGAATTTCACGCCCGAGTTTCTCGAAACGGCATACCGGTCAGGCGACGCTATCGTTGCGGCAGTTATTACCGGGGAACTCGAGTGGGATTTGGCGGACCTGCCCATTGAGCCGGTCCGCGCCGTGCCGACCGATCTCCTGCCGGTTCCCGTTGCAATTCCCTGGGTCACGCCGGGACTGCGCTTTGCGCGCTGGCGCCACGCCCTCGGCACCGGCTTTGCGAGGCAGGCACGCCTTGTCGATCCCGGCACGATCCTCGCCTCGTCTACGCGCCTCGGGCAGGGCATCTACATCAATGCCGGCGCGACGATCGGTGCGCATGCGCATCTCGATGACGGCGTGCTCATCAATCGCAATGCTTCGGTCGGTCATCATGCGCGGCTTGAGCGCTATGTCTCGCTTGGGCCCGGTGTCACGATCGCTTCGGAGTGCCAAATCGGCAAAGGCGCGATGATCGGCGCCGGCGCGGTTATCGCGCCCAAAATTCAAGTCGGGGAAAACAGCGTGGTCGCGGTCGGCGCGGTTGTCGCCAAACATGTGCCGCCGCATTGCGTCGTCGCCGGCAATCCGGCGCGCATCGTGCGCGCGGACATCGCCGGCTACAAGGATGTGTCGGTCGACTGAGCCTAGTGGGACACCAGGACCGGACGGTCGAGATGGGCGAGCACATGGCTCGTCGCACCGCCGAACACGAATTCGCGCAAGCGGCTGTGGCCATAGGCGCCCATCACCACCATGCCGGCGCCGCTTTCATTGGCGCGGCGCAACAGCGCGTGACCCGCCTCGACTCCCTCCGTCTTCAATCCCTCGGCCGTTGCCTTCACCCCATGCCGCGCCAGGGCCTCGGCAAGGTCGGCGCCGGGCAGGCTATTGCCGCGCTCGGCGTCCTTCTGCGGATCGACATGGACGATCGACACCTTGCCGGCAATTTTCAGCAAGGGCAGGGCATCGAATGCGGCGCGCGCCGCCTCGCGATGCCCGTTCCAGCCAATGACGATTTCGCTGAGATCGAGTGTGTCCGCACCCTTATAAGGCAACACCAGAACCGGCCTGCCGACACCCATGACGACGCGCTCGACGCAATCGAGTTCAACGCCGGTCGCCTGGTCGGGATTGGTGGCGTTGACGATGACGAGATCGGCGGCGCGGCCACGGATGACGAGTTCATCGGCGATCAATGGGCTCTGCGCTTCAGTAATTGCGACGTTGTAGGCGAGGCCCTCGGCCTCCATCGCCGCGGAGAAGGAGCGGCGCACCTCTTCGCTATGGTCCTTAAAATAGGTTCGATGGCCCTCGAAGACCTGCGGTACCGCCTCTAGCCCGACAGACGGGTAGAATTGCACCGATGGTACCACGTAAAGCCCTGAAACATGCGCCGAAAAGGCCGCGCCAATGCGCTTGGCGATGGCATTCAGGCTTGAAAGGCGGGCTATTTCATTGAGGCTGACAAGGATCGTCTTGTAGGCCATGACGCTGTGCTCCCTCGCGTGGCTACGGTCTTAAAGCCGTGCCAATTTCGCTTATCCCTATAGTATGGTGCCCTTTGCAGGCTGCGGCTACAAGATGCGACAATATTGGGGGTCCTCACATGCGCGGGCGGGTTCTGATTACCGGTGCTTCGGGCGGAATCGGCGAGGCATTCGCGGAACTTCTGGCGGGCGAAGGCTATGGGCTCGCGCTGGTTGCGCGCAACGAAGGCGAACTCAATCGCGTCAAGGGGGTGATCAGCGCCAGGCACGACGTGCCCGTCTATGTGCTGCCGCTCGATCTTGGGCTTCCCGACTCGCCCGCCACCCTGCAAGCCGCCCTCGATGAGAACGGGCTTGCGCCCGACATTCTCATCAACAATGCCGGGTTCGGTCTTGCCGGAAACGCCGTCGACCTTTCGCGCGACGAGCAATTGCGCATGATCGATCTCAACATCCGTGCCTTGACCGATCTCAGCTTGCGCTTTCTGCCGGGGATGATCGGGCGGCGCAGCGGCGGCATCATAAATGTCGCGTCGGTTGCGGGGTTCATGCCGGGGCCGGGCATGGCCATCTATTTTGCGACCAAGGCCTATGTGCTGTCGTTCAGCGAGGCCATGTCGGCCGAACTCCATGGAACCGGCGTGACAGTGACGTCGCTGTGCCCCGGGCCGGTCGAGACCGGCTTTCAGAGGCGGGCCGGCATGCGCACCGAGCGTTTTTCGGGCCCGGTGAAGCCGTGGAGCCCGGCCCAAGTCGCTGCGGCAGGTTGGGCCGCTTTCAGCAAGGGCGAGCGCATGGTCGTGCCGGGCTGGAGCAACAAGCTCGCCGCCTATGGCGGCCGGGTGACGCCACGGCGTCTCCTTCTGCCGATCGTGCGGCGTGCGACGAATGGTGCCAAGGCTTGAGCCTTAGTTCAGTGCATGGCAGTGTGATTGCCCGAATCGCCTGTTATTCGGACTGAATGCCTCGCCAGATCCTCATCATCGTCCATTCTGAAGCCTCGACGCCCGGCCGCATCGGCATGATGCTCGCCCAGCGGGGGTATCGTCTCGACATCAGGCGGCCCTGCCTCGGCGAGGAATTGCCGGATACAATGGATGATCATGATGGCGCGGTGATTTTCGGCGGCCCGATGAGCGCCAATGATCCAGACCCTTGGATTCGCCGCGAGATCGACTGGATCGGCATTCCGCTCAAGGAGAACAAGCCGTTTCTGGGGGTTTGCCTTGGCGCGCAGATGATGTCGCTGCATCTGGGCGGGAAAGTCGGTCCACATCCCGCAGAATGGGTCGAAATCGGCTATTATCCGATCGAGCCGACGGCGGAAGGCGAAGATCACGGGCCGTGGCCGCGACAGGTCTATCACTGGCATCGCGAAGGTTTTTCGCTTCCCCAGGGCATGACCTGCCTGGCACGGGGCGAGACATTCGAGAATCAGGCTTGTCGTTACGGCAGCAAGGCCTATGGGCTGCAATTCCATCCGGAAGTGACCCGCCTCACCATGCATCGCTGGGCGGTTCTCGGCGCCCACAGATTCGCCTTGAAGGGGGCGCAACACGGCAGCCGTCATCTCGAGGGCCAATTGGTGCACGACCAACCGGTTCGCGACTGGCTGGGCCGATTTCTGGAGTCCTGGCTCGGACTCACGGCGCAGAACACCGCCCAGGCCGCCTGACACGCCAATAGTATACAGGCCGGCAAGACTATCTTAACTTCTGGCCGTAGAAATTGATTTTATTTCAACAGTTTAGAAACTGTGTTCGGGCATCATTCACGTCACGGCCCGTGCGGCATCGAGAGGCGGCGGGACCAGCGCTGAGATCAGGTATCGCGTACTCAGCCAAAGTTTCAAGCGAGGAGTTCCGTTGGGGCGGAACTCCTCGTTCGTTTTTGGGGCGATCTCAGTACCAGCCGCGCCCGTGATTGGAGCCGAGCATCTCCGAATAGACGTCGGTGCGGCGATCGCGCAGCACCTGGTTGAAGGCGTTCCAGTTCCGCTTGCGCCGTGCATCGGCGAGATTGACCCGCGCCAGTAAAATCTCCTCGCGATCATAGCTTGCAGGACCCGCCACCGGCCAGCCGGTATAGCTCGCGATGAGGCTCTGGCCGATGAAAGGCTGGCCGCGCTCGGTGCCGATGCGGTTGGCGGCCGCGACAAAGAGCGAATTGGCATGTGCATTAGCCATGACGATGATGTTGGCCATCGCCTCGCGCTTGGGATCTTGGCCCGGTATCGGCACCCAATTGGTCGGAACGCAGAGGATTTCCGCACCCTGCAAAGCCGCGAGCCTGAAGCTTTCCGGAAACCAGCAATCATAGCAGATGTGGCAGCCGATACGGCCGACCGGTGTGTCGAAGACCGGAAAGCCCAGATCGCCCGGCACGAAATAGAGCGCTTCATCCGCCCACAGATGATTTTTGCGGTAGCGGCCGATCAACCCGCCGGGACCGATCACCACAGCCGAATTATAAAGCTTGATGCCCTCGCGCTCGGTTATGCCGGCGACGAGATGAATATTGAGCGCCGCGCAAAGCTCCTGCCAGGCCCTGCACGTTTCGCCGCCCGGTACTTCCTCGGCAAGCGAGAATGCTTCGGCGCGGCTCTCAAAAACATAACCGGTATTGCAGAGTTCGGGCAGCACGATGAGTTCGGCGCCGGATTTATGCGCCTCCGTGATGAGGCGCACGGTCTTTTCGACATTGGCTTTGGTCTCGCCGAAGCGCGGCTCCATCTGGATGACGGCAACGCCTAGATCGGCTTCACCTGCGCGCTGGGCCATTACACCACTCCGTTATTGTTCGTCAGCTGCGGGTCAGCCAGCCCAGCATATTGCGCCACAAGAGCGGAAATCCGCTCCAATTGCCAAACGCCGCCGGAGACCAATGCGGTCCGACATCCGACATATAAGCAAGCGTGCGTCCGTTGCCGAAGCTTCCCGTCACGAGCAAGGGGTGGCCTCCTTCCTCTTCGGGCAGACTTGCGAGGATTTCGACATCCTTGCCTTGCTTCACGATGACTTCATTGGCGCCGAGCAGTACCGGCCATTCGCCATCGAGGCCTTTCAGGATCGGATGCTTGCTATCCTTGGCAATCTTCGGGCTGAAGCCTTCCGGAATTTCGAGGCGATCATCATAGGCGAGGCATGAAACTGGCAGCACGTCCTCGACAGGCGTGTTGCGCCAGCGCGCCTTGCCGTCGATGCCCTGGAAACTGAAATAGCCCCCTATCATGCCAAGGCCACCGCCGGCACGCGTCCATTCGCGCAACAGCTTCAAGCGATTGGGTACCGGCTTGCCATGCAGCCAGACATCGGGATGCAGCAGGATGGAATTGGCGCCGATATCGGAGAGGAGGATCGCGGCATAGGCATCGAGACCCGCCATGTCGAAGGGCAGGCGTTCGACGGCTTCATGCGCCGGCATATGAACGAGCTCAAAGGGACTGCCGGCGAGCGCCTTGATCAAAGGCTCGGCGCCGGAGTGAAACGTGACACTGCCAAAATGATCGAAGCCTTTGAAATGAGTGGCCGAACTCAGCCACGATTCGCCGACGAGCAGCACCTTCTTTGACACGATCAATCCCTCAGTCGTTATATTCGTGAACCGGTTCAGATGCGTATCTTCCTCAAAAATAGTCAAACCTGCAATAGGAAAAGCAATGGACACGAGACGTATTGACAAGATGTTCTGAACCGGTTCAACATGTCCATAACAAACGGAGGAAGCGGAAATGAAACTCAATCGTCGTTCCATGATGGCCGGTATCGCTGCCGCAGGCGTGGGGCTCGGCACGGGCGTCGCATTCGGTGCAAATCTCACCAAGCTCACATTCGTGCAGGAATGGCCGGTGCCGGACGGCTTCTGGATTCCCTGGGTGCTCGGAGCCAAGAAGGGTTTCTATGCCGAGGAAGGCATCGAGCTCGAAATCGTAACGCCGCCGACCGTCGCCGATACGATGAAGTATCTCGGCACGGGCAGTGCACAGCTTGCCTTCACCACCGTCATGGACGTGATCTTTGCCAAGGAACAGCAGGCGCCGGTGACGGCGATCGCGCGCTACGGCCGCAGCAATAATTGGGGGATCATCACCGCGCAGGGCGACAAGATCACCGTCGCCGATCTGAAAGGAAAGACGGTCGGCATCTACAATGACGCTTGGACCAAGGCACAGCTCACCATGATGCTGGCCGATGCGAAGCTCACGCTCGACGACATCACGATGGTGGCGGCCGCCGACGATACCGTGCCGCTTCTTCTCCAGAACAAGGTCAATGCCATCACCGGCATCACCAATGCCGAGGGCACCGAAATGGTAACCGCCGGCAAGCAAACGCCGGAATTCCTCCCGGCGATCGCGCATGGCGTGCCCAACACGCCAATCTTCCAGCTCGCCGCCAATGACGAATGGCTGAAGGCCAATCCTGATCTCGCCAAGGCGTTCCTGCGCGCCACGCGCAAGAGTATCGAATATGCCGTCGCCAATCCCGATGAAGGCATCAAGGTGTTCCTCGATACCTATTCCAATGCCTATGATGCGAGCTTCGTCACCCAGCAGTGGAAGGATACGATCCCGCTGTTCGGCGCGATGTCGCCCGACCTCATGGTCTCGAACGAAGCCGATTGGGCGACATTGCTCGATGCGCTCAAGAAGTTCCAGGTGGTCGCCGCGCCATTGGCGCCGTCGGCCTATTTCACCAACCAGTACATCGCCCAATAGGCGCGGGCATCGGCATGGCTTCCGCCTCGCGTCGTCTTACGCCGGCCTGGGTCTACAAGCCCGGGCCGGATGTCTCGGATACGCCGCCGCCCGGGCTCGTCAAGGCGCAAGGCATCGCCAAGCAGGCGGCGGCTGCCGGTCTCGCTGCAGCGCGTGCGGGTGTGAGCGAGAAGGAAATAGAGCTCGCGGCCTGCGCCAGTTTGATCGCGGATGGCATCGAGCGGGTGTGGACGATCACCAATGTCGGTGTGGGTGAGAATGCCAAGATCTGTTTTCCGACGCACCCGCCGACTGATCTCCAGGCACAAGCGCGCGATGTCGTCATGCTCGATATCCATCCGATCACTGCGGATGGGTCTTGGGGCGATTGCACGCGCTGCAAGGTGATCGGCGATTTTCCGGAAGCCACGAAAGCACTCGGCGATCTTGAAAAGCTTCATTATGAGACGATTGCCCGCTGCCGGCCCGGCATGCCAGCGAACGAACTCTTCGGCATGAGCCATGAGCGATTGACCGCGGAAGGCTTCGTCCTTCTCGATCTTCTCGCCAATATCGGCCATTCATTGACGGCGGGTGCCGCCTATCTCCATCAGTTCATCGACAAGGGCAATGCGACGCCCATGTGGGGTGCCTGGGCGATCGAGCCGTTTGCGCAACGCGGTACTATCGCAGTCAAGGTCGAAGATCTCGTCTGGTTCGGACGCGAAACCTGCATAATCCTGTGACCATGCCGAGGGAAGCCCAAGCGAAGCTCGAATTGCGCAATGTCACGCAGCGCTTCGGCGAGACACTCGCTCTTGCTTCAACAAGTCTTTCGATAGCGCCGGCCGAATTCGTTTCCGTCGTTGGGCCTTCGGGCTGCGGCAAGAGCACGATCTTCAACATCATCGCCGGCGTGCTCGAGCCGACTTCCGGCTCGGTGCTCATCGACGGCAAGGATGTGACCGGCCGGTCCGGCCAAGTCGGCTACATGCTGCAGAAGGATCTTCTGCTGCCGTGGCGCACGGTCATCGACAATATCGTCCTTGGCGCGATCATGAAAGGCGGCGCCAGCCATGCGCAGCGGCGCGAAGGTGCTGAACTGGCGCGGCGATATGGACTTGGCGATTTCATCAATCACTATCCGGCAGCGCTCTCGGGCGGCATGCGCCAGCGCGTCGCCCTGATGCGCACGCTTGCCATGCATCGCGATGTCATGCTGCTCGATGAACCCTTCGGGGCGCTTGATTCTCAGACAAGACTCTCCATGCAGCAATGGCTGCTCGACGTGTGGGCCGAACAGAAGCGCACGATCGTCTTCGTCACGCATGATATCGACGAGGCAATCTTCCTTGCCGACCGCGTGATAGTGATGAGTCCGAGGCCGGGGCGCATCCAGGAAACGTTGGAAGTGCCGATCGAACGCCCGCGGCCAATGTCTTGCCTTACCAGCAAGACGTTCAGCACGCTGAAAGCACGCATCCTGGAACTGATTTTCCACGACACAGAGATGAGTCACGCGGCCATCAAGGAACTGGCAAGCCATGGCTAACAAAGTATCAGGCTCGCTTGCGCTGCAAGTGCTCTATCCTATCCTGGCCCTCGTCCTGGTCGTCGTCCTATGGGCGGTGCTCGTCGATCTCTATGACATTCCGAAATATGTCCTGCCTTCACCGATGCAGGTCTCTGAGCATATCCAGAAAGACTGGCTGGCATTGCTCGCCGGTTTTCGCACCACGTTCCTCGAATTCCTTTTCGGCTTCCTGATCGGCGCGGCGGCGGGCTTCGTCTTCGCCATCATCATGGATGCCTCGCGCTCCGCGCGGGGCATTCTCTACCCGATCCTGATCACCAGCCAGGCGATCCCGGTCGTTGCGATCTCGGCGGCGCTTACCATCTGGCTCGGCTTCGGTCTCACGCCCAAGCTCGTCATCGTAGCGCTCGTCATCTTCTTTCCGGTTGTCGTCAATGTGCTCGACGGGCTTGCCTCGGTCGACCGCGATCTCCTCAATCTCGTCCGGTCGATGGGGGCTTCGAAGTTCAGCATCTTCCGCAATGTGAAATTGCCGGCGACCTATTCGCCATTATTCTCGGCGCTCAAGCTTTCGGCGACCTTCAGCGTCACCGGTGCCGTCATTGCCGAATGGACGGCATCGACCAGCGGCGGTCTCGGCGCCTATCTCCTGCAAGCCAATTCGCGGCTCAATACTGCCGGCACGTTTTCAGCCATTGCGTTCCTTGCCCTTCTCGGCGTCGTGAGCTTTTTGCTCGTCGTCCTGGCCGAGTATCTATTGACCCCCTGGAAATCATCGTCGAAAGCCCGCACTTGGTCGCCAAGCTATTGGCGCGAAGGCCCTCGTGACGATCCGGCACTGGCCCGCTAGATCTTCCCCATGACCATCAGCAACCGCGCCAGGACCGGACTGCGGCCGACAATCCGGGATGTCGCGCGGGAGGCCGGCGTTTCGATCGGCACCGTCAGCGCGGTCATCAATGATCGCGGCCATGTGGCGCGCGATACGCGCCGGCATGTGTTGCGCTGCATCGCCGATCTTGGATTCGAGCCGAACAACGCGGCGCGCAGCCTCAAGCGCGGGCGCATTTCCTCGATCGGCTTCATCGTGCCCGATCTCAAGAACCCGTTCTTTGCAGCGATCGCCGAAGGCATCCAGAGCGCCATCGGCAATGACGACATCCTCCTCATGCTGTGCATTACCGGCTCGAGCACCGAGCGCGAGGAATATTACGCGCGCACATTGCGCACGCAGCGTCTCGATGGTGTCATCTATCTCTCGGGCACAGGCCTTCCCAGCCCATCCTTGCTAGAGCTCGCCCGCGCCGGCGCGGTAGTCTTTGTCGATGAGCCCTTGGCCGGCATCGATACGCCTTTCGTCGGCTGCAACAATTTAAGCGGCGCCAGGCTTATCGCGCGCCAGGTCATCGCATGCGGGCATCGCCGTATTGCGATAATCGGCGGGCCGCCGCGCCTGTGGACGAGCGAACAGCGGCTGGCGGGTTTCCGCGAATCGCTCGCCGCCGCCGGGCTCAATCCCGATGCGCTGCCGATCATGCCGGGCGATTACGGCGAGCGTTCGGGCTATGAGGCGGCGGTGAAGCTGTTGGGCGTTCCACGCCAAGAGCGGCCGAGCGCCATTCTCTGCGCCAATGACCTGATGGCGATCGGGGTCATGCGCTATTGCCGCGAACAGGGGATCGCGATTCCGAGCGAACTGAGCATTTCCGGCTTCGACGACATTGCCGGCAGCGAGCTTTTGCTCCCGGCGCTCTCGACGGTGGCGCAGCCCAGCCATGAAATGGGCCATGCCGCGGCCGAATTGCTTCTCCAGCGCATCGGCGTCCGCAACGAGGCCGCGACGCCGACAAACTTCCCTGTCTCACTCAAATGGCGCGATTCGGTCGCGACGATTGTGTGAAGAGGCGCTTGCTTCTCCGCCAAGAATTGCCGAAAGCGCGAGGGACATTTCAGCGACGCTCATCGTTGATGGCGGCACAAGGAGAAGACCATGCGCGATCCATTCAAAATCATCACTCTTCTGTGGCTGCTCTGCCTGACAATCTACGTTGTCGTCGGCAACCGGGGCGGCGATGCCCGAGAGCTGAGTGACGTCTCGGATCGGCTGCGAACGCTTGAGGATAGTGCAGGCGCACGTGCCGGCATGAATGGATTTAACCTGCCGGTCCCGAAGACCGGCGGCTTCAAGATCCTCCATGCTCCCAACGGCAAATGGCGTCTTTTCAGGCGCGATACATGGATAGCCGACTTCGAAACCCATGCCGAAGCCGAGGACGGCATGAAGCTCTGCATCAATCCGGAGGTTCAACACTACAATGACACCGGACAGCCGGTCGACGGCTGACCCGCGGCCCCATTGCCGTTGTTCTTCAATAGGTTAGCGCTGAGACATGGTGGAGCAGAGGGGGATCGAACCCCTGACCTCGGCATTGCGAACGCCGCGCTCTCCCAACTGAGCTACTGCCCCTCTGCCGGGATGGCGGCTATGTAGATGTGGGCTCCACCGCCTGTCAAGGCGAGGGCCGCGTTGCCTTGCGCATGAGCGACCCGGTCGCTACATGACTTGGCGCGCATTCGACAGCATGGCGGAAGGTCTATGAATCCGATTATCTGGCTCATTGTCACGGTCTTGCAGATTTATTTCTGGATTCTCGTGGCAACCGTCGTTGCCTCGTGGCTCGTCGCCTTCAATATCGTCAACCGGCACAATGACGTGGTTCGCCAGATCCTTTACGCCCTGGCGCGGCTGACCGAGCCGGTGCTGGCGCCGATCCGCCGCATGATGCCCAATCTCGGCGGTCTCGATATTTCACCCATCATCGTCGCAATCATCATCCAGTTTCTCGAATATGCGGTTGTCTATTACGGGTCGCGGTTGTTTTGAGCCCGCTGCCCTGGCGGCTCGTCCGGGACGGGCTGCTCGTCTCCTTGCGCGTCACGCCCAAATCCTCGCGCGATGAAATCTTGGGGCTACGCGAGGCGGCGGATGGCGAGGTGTCGCTTGCCGTCAAAGTCAGGGCGCAACCGGAACAGGGCAAGGCCAACAAGGCGGTTATCCAGCTTCTCGCAAGCACCATGGGCTTGCCCAAATCGCGCCTGTCGGTCGCAGCCGGCGAGGCCCAACGCAACAAGACGATCCTCATCGCCGGGGACGCGGCCGAGCTTTCGGCGCAGCTTGCGGCAATCGTCGCAGACATGAAGGATTGAGCTCTCCGATGGCCAAGATCATCGACGGCAAGGCCTATGCCGAAGGCTTGCGCGCCCGTATCGGCAAGGCGGTGAAGACCTTGAAGTCCGAGCATGGGTTGACACCGGGACTGGCGGTCGTGCTGGTCGGCGAGGATCCGGCGAGTAAAGTCTATGTCGCCAACAAGGCGAAGCAGACGGTCGAGGTCGGCATGAATTCATGGGAGTACAAGCTTCCCGTGACGACATCGGAAGCCGAGCTCCTGGCATTGGTCGACAAGCTCAACAAGGATCCGGCGGTGCACGGCATCCTGGTGCAACTGCCGTTGCCGAAGCAGATCGAGTCGGCGAAGGTCTTGAACACGATCGATCCCGCCAAGGATGTCGACGGCTTTCATGTCGTCAATGCGGGACGGCTTTCGACCGGGCAGGATTCGCTTGTGCCTTGCACGCCGGTCGGTTCGGTGATGCTGGCGAAAGATGTACTCGGCAAGCTCGACGGTATCGAAGCAGTGGTGATCGGGCGCTCCAACATTGTCGGCAAGCCCGTCGCACAATTGCTACTTCAGGAAAACTGCACGGTAACGATCGCTCATTCGCGCACCAAGGATCTGCCCGGTGTCGTGCGCCGTGCCGATCTCGTCATCGCCGCGGTCGGCCGCCCCGAAATGGTGAAGGGCGACTGGTTGAAGCCCGGCGCCTGCGTCATCGATGTCGGCATCAACCGTATCGAGCGCGATGGCAAGGGCAAGCTTGTCGGCGATTGTGATTTTGCATCGTGCGAGAAAGTTGCAGGTTCGATCACGCCGGTACCGGGTGGCGTCGGACCGATGACGATCGCCTGTCTGTTGCACAACACGGTGCGCGCGGCCTGCGGGCAGAAGGGAATTCCGGTTCCGGCAATGTGAAGTTATCCTTCTCCCGTCTTGAGCGGGAGAAGGTGGCGCGAAGCCGCGTTGCTCTCGTGATGAATGTTACATGAAAGTAATGTTCAAACGAAGTACACGACGCGGCCCTTAGAAACCGCCTCCATCAGATGGCTTCCCGCCGTCACCCAAAATGGAGGAGACCCCAATGTCGAAGTCTAAGCTCGTTGCCGCTGCCCTCATTGCCACCGTCCTTGCCCTGCCATTCGCCGCCACCGCGCAGGCCTATCAGTGCAAGAACAGCTATTCGCAGGCCGAAGCTCTCGGCAATACGCGGTTCGCAGCGATGAAGAACGCACGCAACATCTGGGCCAATCAGGTGAAGGATCAGTACTCGCTCGAATGGTCGGTGTGGAACATTGCGGCGTCCAAGGATACGGACTGCAATTATACCGGCAACAAACAGTACTGCATCATCAAGGCGAAGCCCTGCAAGTACGTCGTGCAATAAGCCTTCACTGCTCGTGATACTCGCCTCTCTCCGCATGAAGCGGGGAGGGGCGAGAATTCATTTTGCGCGCTACCACGCCATCAGTCCGGTGAACCACAACCACCACGCGGCGGCGGCAATACTCGCCAGCGTCATTGGGATGCCGGAGCGGGCGAAATCCATGAAGCTCAATTTCGCGCCCGATGCGGCGGCGCGCTCGGCAACGATGATGTTGCAAAGCGAACCGGTGAGCAGAAGATTTCCGGCGAAGGTCGAGAGCAAAGCCAAGCCCGCCAGCGCGCCATGCGAGAGGCCGGGCAGCAATTTCAGAATCAGGATGACGGTCGGCACATTGCCGATGGTGTTGGAGGTGACGAGCGTCAAGGGCGTCATGACGGCGAGCCGATCGGGCAATAATCCTTGCGCCGCAAGCCATTGCAATCCGTCCTGGGCGAGGCCTGTCTTGGCGAAAGCCGCGGTGACGCCGAAGAGACAGACGAAAAGCAAGAGCAGGTGCCAGTCGACGGCACCGATCATCTCGCGCGAAGACATGCGTTTCGAAAGCAGGAGCAGGCCGGCAATGGCAAGCGCGCCCAATTCGCGCGGCAGCGGTGTCAGGAAAAGCACGATCAGCGCGGCGACAGCGACGAAGGCCTTGATGGTCTGAAAGCGGTCGAGCTTCGGCGGCTCGGTGGGCATTTCTGCCGGGCGCGAGGGTTCGGCAAGGGCGCCTTTCCAGGTCCAGGCGACGGCAAAATAAGTGAAGGCGAGCGCAGCCAAGGTCGGCGGCAGGGCAAAGAGCAGATAGTTCCAGAAAGGAAGACCGGCGGCTTGGCCGATCAGGATGTTCTGCGGATTGCCGATGAGCGTTGCAGCAGAGCCGGCATTGGCAGCACCGGCCAGTGCGACAAGATAGGGCCTGGGATCGAGGCCTTGCGCGATGAGGCCGATGCAAACGAGCGGCGTCAGCGCGAAGACCACAACGTCATTGGTGAGGACGGCCGAGAGCAATCCCGTAACGGCGATCAAGACTGCGAGCAGGATGCGGGGATTCTTCGCCGCATGGGTGATTCGGTCTGCAACCCAGCCATAGAAGCCCGAACTTTCGAACTGGGCGGAGAGGATCATCAACGCGAAGAGCAAGGCGATGGTCGGCATGTCGGTCGCCGCACCCGCCTCGTCGAGGGTGAGATCGCCCGAGGCGAGCAGCACGATGAGGCCGAGCAGCGCCACGCCGGTGCGATCGATGGCAAGCCCCGGCACGCGGCCAAGCCCCATGCCGAGATAAACGAGGACGAAGACGGCGACGGAAAGCGTGGTCACCGCGAAAGGCCCGCTTCATACCGGCGTTGTGGCCAATCTCGAAGATCTTCGTCGCAGTCAGGAAAGATCATGAAGCGATTGCTGCCCGCAAAAGAGTCCGGAAGGGAGGGGGATTTAGCATGCCCGGTGCGGCGCGCAATCGCTCGATCGGTCTTCCCGTTGTGAGGGGGCTTTTACTTCCGCTATCGCATCATCCAATATTGGGCGGTCAAGGGAGCGTGGCGATGTCCGGGCGTCTTAAATTCTATGGCTGGGGTCTCGAAGACACCGGCTTCGACCAAGGCGAAAAGGATCGCCTCTTCGGGTTCATCAAGAACAAGCTTGGTGTCGAGCCCCGAAATGTCGCGCCGCCCCAGGTGTCCGACATCAGCTTAGCGCCGTCGCGGATAAGGCCACCCGCCACGCTCGCCGCTATCTTCTCGAACGAAGCCTACGAGCGCCTCCTCCATGCCTACGGCAAATCCTTTCCGGAAACTCTGCGAGGCTTTGCTCGGGACTTCCGCAATGCTCCCGACCTCGTTGTCTCTCCGCGCAATGCTGCCGACGTCGCGGCAGTGCTCGATTGGGCAAGCGATGCCAATGTCGCGGTCATCCCTTTCGGATGCGGGTCGTCCGTGGTCGGCGGCGTCGAGCCGGACGTCGGCGGAAACTATGCCGGCACCATCAGCCTCGACTTGCGCTCGCTCAACCGCGTCCTCGAGGTCGATGCGACGAGCCGCGCGGCACGGATCGAGGCCGGTATCCTCGGGCCTCAGCTCGAGGCGGCGCTCAAGCCCTATGGCCTGTCGATCCGCCATTATCCGCAGAGTTTTGAATTCTCGACGCTCGGTGGCTGGATCGCGACGCGATCGGGCGGCCATTACGCAACGCTCTATACGCATATCGACGATTTCGTCGAAAGCATTGCGATGGTGACGCCGGCGGGCATCATCGAATCGCGGCGCCTGCCTGGATCGGGCGCAGGTCCAAGCCCGGATCGCATGATGATCGGGTCTGAGGGTGCGCTCGGCGTGATCACCGAGGCGTGGATGCGCCTGCAGCCGAGGCCGTCATTCCGGGGCGGCGCAGTGTTCGGTTTTCCCGGTATTCTCGCAGCGGCCAAGGCGGTGCGCGCGGTTGCCCAGGCCGGTCTCTATCCTTCCAATCTGCGGGTGATCGACAATCAGGAGGCCGGCATCTACGGCGTCAATGATTACAAAGAGACGCTTTTGATGCTTGCCTTCGAATCGGCCGATCATCCCGTCGATGCGTGGATGGCGCGGGCGATCGAATTGGTTCAGGACCATGCTGGGCGCAAGCACCCGGATGAAAGTGCGGCCCTTGCCTGGCGCACCGCCTTCATCCGCATGCCGTATGGGCGCGAGTTGACGGTGCCGCTCTCGGTCATCAATGACACATTTGAAACCGCCATCACCTGGGACCGGTTCGAAGCGTTTCATGCGGCGGTGTCGAAGGCGACGGCGGACGCCATCAAGGAAGCGACGGGGCAGGCCGGCACGGTGTCGACCCGCTTCACGCATGTCTATCCCGACGGTCCGGCACCCTATTATACTTTCAACGCCAAGGGCACGCCGGGGCGCGTGCTCGAACAATGGCGCCACATCAAGACGCGCGCATCCGATGCGCTGATCGCGGCGGGCGGTACTATCACGCATCATCATGCGGTCGGACGCGATCACATGCCATGGTACCGCAAGCAGCGGCCGGCCTTGTTCGGCCAAGCCCTCGCGGCGGCGAAAAGCACGCTCGACCCGCGCGGCATCCTCAATCCCGGCGTGCTGGTGCCATGAGCCTCCATGGTGTGGTTGAGCCTGTCAAGGGATGAAGAAACAATCGCACACAACCCGTCATGCCAGCGAAAGCTGGCATCCCCTGAATCGCTTCCTTACTTGAAATGCGTCAGGGGACCCCAGCTTTCGCTGGGGTGACGATTTCTCGGCGTTGAAACTTTCACCGAGACACCATTGTGCTCAACCGCCCAAGTTCAAATCGGATCGAAGATTTCGTGCAATGGTTTCGAGTTCTGATGCGGTGCGCTTAGGCAAGGAAATCGGCACTGCATCTCCGTTGTTTTGCGTGAACTCCAGCTGCCAAAGACTCTTGCCATTCGCAAGGGATTTCCGAAATGTCCGGACGCCTGTGACCTCTGCCAGTCCAATACACATCTGACCATGTCTGCCGCCGTCACGCCAACGGACCTTGATCGTGCCTGCAGCACGATCGATCACCGTTATCATTCGCGGAAGCGCACTCAGGTCTGTGCCGATCAGTCCGAACGCCGTGATCACACAAAGGAATGCGACGAGATGAAGGATCGAGGTCGGCTCGCCAACGCGGAGTGGCAGAGCAGCGGCAATCGCTGCCAGAATGCCTGCCGCTCCATAGATGACCCAAGCCGGAATCGATCGATCGATGAGTCGGAGAGTGGTTCCTCTCCGAATGTATCGCATCGATTACTTCTTCGTCGCTCGCTTCCGTGCCGCCAGGGTGCGCAGGCGAAGCGCGTTCAAGCGGATGAAGCCTGCCGCGTCTTTCTGGTCATAAGCGCCGCGGTCGTCCTCGAAGGTGACGAGTTCGTTCGAATAGAGCGACTTCGGCGATTTGCGCCCCGTTACGATGACATTGCCCTTGTAAAGCTTGAGCCTGACCGTGCCTTCGACATGCTCCTGGCTCTTGTCGATCATCGCCTGGAGCATTTCGCGCTCAGGGCTGAACCAGAAGCCGTAATAGATGAGTTCGGCATAACGCGAGACGAATGAATCCTTCAGATGCGCAGCCTCGCGATCAAGCGTGATCGATTCGATGGCCCGATGCGCGACGGCAAGGATCGTGCCGCCCGGCGTTTCATAGACGCCGCGCGATTTCATGCCGACGAAACGGTTCTCGACGAGATCGAGCCGGCCGATTCCATTGTCATGGCCGAGCTGATTGAGCGCGGTGAAGAGCGTCGCCGGCGACATTGCCTTGCCGTCGATGGCGATGGGATCGCCCTTCTTGAACTCGATCTCGATTGAAGTCGCCTTGTCAGGCGCGTCTTCGGGCGCGATGGTGCGCTGATAGACGTAAGATGGCGGCTCGGTCCACGGATCCTCAAGTACTTTGCCTTCGGAAGACGAATGCAAGAGATTGGCATCGACCGAGAAGGGCGCTTCGCCGCGCTTGTCCTTGGCGACCTGGATCTGGTGCTTCTCGGCAAAATCGATGAGGTCGGTGCGCGACTTAAACTTCCATTCGCGCCAGGGCGCGATGATCTTGATGTCGGGATTGAGTGCGTAGGCGGTCAATTCGAAACGCACTTGGTCATTGCCCTTGCCGGTCGCGCCATGGGCAATCGCATCGGCGCCGGTCTCGGCGGCGATCTCGATCAGGCGCTTGGCGATCAATGGCCGCGCGATCGAGGTGCCGAGAAGATAGACGCCCTCATAGACGGCATTGGCGCGGAACATCGGGAAGACGAAATCGCGGATGAATTCCTCGCGCACATCCTCGATATAGATTTCCTTGATGCCGGCCTGCTCGGCTTTTTTCCGCGCCGGTTCCAATTCGCCGCCCTGGCCCAGATCGGCGGTGAAGGTCACGACCTCGGCGCCATACTCGGTCTGTAGCCATTTGAGGATGATCGAGGTGTCGAGACCGCCCGAATAGGCGAGGACGACTTTTTTTACAGCGCCGGGTTTGGACATGGAGGTGGATTTCCTTTTGCACTCTTTATAGTCATCCCGGCGAAAGCCGGGACCCAAACATCCGCGTGACGGGTGGCGATGTCTTTCACGTATTGACATGGGTCCCGGCTTTCGCCGGGATGACGTGTTAGGATATGGCGCCGCGAGGTATCACGCCGTTTCGCCATTCCGCAAGGGTTGTGCCCAACATGCCCCATCTCGATTTCTGGTATGAATTCGCCTCGACCTATTCCTATCCGGCGGCGATGCGGATCGAGGCGGCGGCGAAGAAGGCGGGTGTGGCTGTCGCCTGGCGGCCCTTCCTCTTGGGGCCGATCCTGAAGGCGCAAGGGCTCGATACCTCGCCCTTCGAGCTGTTCCCGCTTAAAGGCGCCTATATGTGGCGAGATGTCGAGCGGATCTGTGCAGGCCAGGGCCTTGCCTTCCGGCGCCCCGATCCCTTCCCGCAATCGGGGTTGCTTGCGGCGCGGGTTGCGCTCACGGCCGCGGTAGCGCCGGTCAGGCCGGCCTTCAGCCGCAAGGTCTACCAGGCGCAATTTGCCGAAGGCCGGCCCATTGCCGAGGAGGCGACGATCGCGGCCATCCTTGCGGCGCTCAAGCTCGATGCTGCGGCCGTCCTCCATGACGCCCGCAGTCCCATGGTGAAGGAGCGGCTGCGCGCCGAGACGGCGGCGGCGATGCACCGGCACCTCTTCGGGGCGCCGAGCTTCGTGACCGGGCGCGGCGAATTGTTCTGGGGCAATGACCGGCTCGATACGGCTTTGGCGTGGGCCGTTCAGGAAACTCAAACAGAGCGGGCAAGCCCTACCGGCCCTACGTCCTAGGATTGAAATCCATTTGCCGGGCTTTAGTGGGGCCGTAGACTCGTTTTGTTCTCTTCCGCTATCCCCCTACCTGAAATCCTAAAACGACGCCTGGCGGCCCTCCAAAGTCGCGGGAAACGGCCTTCTAGTGGGCTATGTTCCCTGTCCGTACCGGAGGGCTCCTGAAGCCGGCATTCCGCCCGGCAATTGCCCAGTAAACGAGCCCACCCACCACGGCGCCGCAAAATGCGGCAAAGGTGATGAGCATGCGGTCGGTGCCCATCATGGCGAACCAGGTCGGATCGATGATCAGCCCGGCGCTCACCGCGAGCCCAATGGCGATCAGGATGTGCACATAGACATTGCGGATCGCGAAGGCCTCGGTCAGCAAATTGGCGATCGCCGCAGGGATGAACGTCATGACCACGGTGATCCACATCACGAACAAGAACAGGATCGGCGCGGCAACCATCGCTACAGGCCCCAATCCCAGCCAATCCCACAAGGCACTGTCGGGCACGAAGGCGCTGATGATGGCGAGAACACACGGGAAGGCGGCAGAGCCTGAGGCGATGCCGGCGAAGTAGCCGAGCACGACGAAGGCGATCCGCGAGGCGATCGTTGCGAGCATCAGGCGCCGGCAATTGCCGCGTCGAGAGCGAGCCGTTCGCGGGCGCGCAGTTTCTGGCTTTCGGATTTGAGCTGGCCGCAGGCCGCCATGATGTCGCGGCCGCGCGGCGTCCTGACCGGGCTCGCATAGCCGGCGCGGTTGAGAATTTCGGCGAAGCGCTCGATCGTATCCCAGTCGGAACATTCATACTTGGTGCCGGGCCAGGGATTGAAGGGGATCAAATTGACCTTGGCCGGAATGCCTTCGAGCAGTTTTACGAGCCGCTTGGCATCAGCCACCGTGTCATTGACGCCTTTGAGCATCACATACTCGAAAGTTATGCGGCGCGCATTGGACAAGCCCGGATAGGCGCGGCAGGCAGCGAGCAATTCGGCAATGGGATATTTCTTGTTGAGCGGAACGAGCTTGTCGCGGATCTCATCCGTCGTGCCGTGCAGCGAAATCGCCAGCATGGTGCCGATCTCTTCGCCGGCACGGCCGATCTCGGGTACGACGCCCGACGTCGACAAGGTGATGCGGCGCTTCGACAAGGAAATGCCTTCGCCGTCGGAAGCAATTTCCATGGCGGCTTTGACATTGTCGAAATTGTAGAGCGGCTCGCCCATGCCCATCAGCACGACATTGGTGATGTAGCGCCCGCCGACCGGCGGGGTGAGATTGGCAGCGAGCTGATGCGGCCATTCCTCGAGCCGGTCGCGGGCCAGCATGATCTGGCCGACGATTTCTGCGGCGGTGAGGTTGCGGACGAGCTTCTGCGTTCCGGTATGGCAGAAGCTGCACGTGAGCGTGCAGCCGACCTGGCTCGAAATGCATAAAGTTCCGCGGTCTTCTTCCGGGATGTAGACGGTTTCGATCTCCTGCCGCGCGCCGCGCGCGTCCGGATCGAGGCGCAACAGCCACTTGCGCGTGCCGTCGGAGGAAATCTGTTCGGTGACGATCTCCAATCGGCCGATACGGAAGTGTTGCTCCAGCGCCTGGCGCAGGTCCTTGGAGATGTCGGTCATCTGGGCAAAGGATGTCGCGCCGCGGTGATAGATCCAGCTCCAGAGCTGGCGCATGCGCATGCGGCGCTGGCGCTCGGGAACGCCAGCAAGCCCGAGAGCCGCGGCGAGTTCTTCGCGGGTGAGGCCGATCAGGTCGCGGCGCATATCGGTCGAGGTCGGGATCATGGCGGTGCCATATCATATAGGGGCGCGATTTGGGAAATGCCCCTAAATCATCCTCTCCCCAGCGGGGAGAGGAGGGGCCCGCGCCAGCGGCGCGGGAAGGTGAGGGGGTCTAAGTCTATCGAAACTTCCACCAATTGATCCCCCTCACCCTAACCCTCTCCCCAACGGGGAGAGGGGATGTTGGGCGGGCGCTTGCAAAGCCAAACCGTGCGGCCGCCAGCTTCTGGGTCGTTGACGGCGTGGTCGATGGTCTTAAAACCGTGGCGCGACAGCAGGGACTGATACTCCTCAGCTGCAAGGCTCGCATGGAACAGAGGATCGCCGCGATAGGCACCGACCGCTTCGCCCGCCACGGGTCCGGCGTTGAACATGAGAATGGCGGCTTTGCTGGCGTGGCGGCCGAAGACCTCGAACATCAGGCGCTGGTCAGGGGTATCCAGATGGAAAAAGCTGTCCCAAGCCAGGACGCCGTCAAATGTCTCGCCGAGGGCGAGCTTCCGCATATCGGCGATGATCCAACGATGCTCGGGCAATCTTTCGCGGCAAAGCGCGATCATCGTCGGCGACGAATCGACACCGGTCACCGCGAAGCCGCGTACCGTCATGAATTCTGCGATGGGCTTTCCGGAGCCGCAGCCGGTGTCGAGAATTCGCGCGCCCTGCGGCAAGTGATCGGCGAAGCGTTCGAGCCAGATGCGATCGGTGCCGGTGCCTGCCTGGCGATCCTCGTCCCAGGCGCGGGCGTGGCGCTCATAATGGTCGATGATGCGATCGGATAGGTGCACCACAGTCACCTCTGCCAGTAGAGCCGCGAATCCGGCTCCTTCTCCTCATTTCCGCTCCCGTCGGTCTTTTCGACAACCGCGAAACCGTTCCGCTCATAAAATGCAATTGCACGCGTGTTCTTTTGGAACACCCAAAGCTCCAGCCGGTCATTGGCATGTTTGGCGGAAGCGAGAAGGGACGTGCCAACGCCCTTGCCGTGATGTTTGGGAAGTACATAGAGGTGATCGATCCAGCCATCACGGTAAGCGCAAAAGCCGACTATTGTCTCTCCTGTCTTGGCCACGATGACTGTGCACTCGTTGAGAACTGTCTCGCGGATGAACTCCAGGTCCTCCTTCGGCGAGTGCAGGTCAGGCAGATAAGGCAGGCTGTGTTGTCTCGTCTCGCGGAGAAGGCGCGCGATCTCCGGGGCATCGCTGATGGCAGCCAATCCCAGTTCGGTTTCAGTCAGTGTCGTCGTCATCGCTGGCGCCATAGTGCAGGGCCTTTGTTGTGAAACCGCCAGGCTGGATCAGCAAGTCTTCCCTTCTCCCACAAGGGGAGAGGGAGCCCATACTCCGCCTACGGATCAAATCGTCAAATGGTTCCTGCGAAGCGATAATGGCCGGTGATCGTGAAAGCGAAGAGCACATCCTCGAGGCGTGCGCCGGCGCCAATATTGTGAACGACGAGCGGCCGCGCGCCGTCATCACTGGCGCGATGGGTGACGAGCACGATATGGGCAAGGCCGTTGGAGAGTTTCTGGGTCACGACATCGCCCGGCCGATAGTCGCGCGGATCATCGCTCACCGGCAGCGACGCCTTGGCGCGGCGGAAGAAAGCCTGAAGATTGGGAACGCGACGGTGATCGATATTGGAGTCGGGCTTGGTCAAGCCCCAAAGGGCCGGGTAGGCGGCGAAATTTTTCGCCATGTCCTCATGCACGAGCTTCTGCAGGTCGACGCTGAGGCCAAAGCGATAGGCGCGGATGACGACATCGGTGCAAACCCCGCGCTCGATCGGCACATCGCCTTCAGGATAGGCGATGCGTTCATAGGCAGGATCATAGTTGAGCGTGCGGCCGATCTGGTCCTCGGCTCCGGCAACAAGCCTCGCCGCCCACGGGTCGGGTGCGGTGAAGACCGGCATGTCGCGCGGTGGCGGGCTCGCTTCGGGGTCGAGAGCAAGCTGCGCCAAGGCGCGCAGGCGGTGCGTGGGGGTTGCAAGGGCAATTCCGGCGACCAGCGTTCCGACGCCCAGCGCGGAGAGAAGAAAATTACGGCGAGTGACCATAAAGGAAACTTGACCATAGCATCATGGCAGGATTGCGCTGGGGCAAAAGGCCTTTGCGTTTCAGGCTCATGGCGCTAAATGAGGCGCGAAAATACTCGCTTTGGATCGATCGACATGGTCAAACCGCGCACGCTTTATGACAAAATCTGGGACGACCACCTGGTCCATGAGGCCGAGGACGGCACCTGCCTCCTCTATATCGACCGGCATCTCGTTCACGAGGTGACAAGCCCGCAGGCCTTTGAAGGCTTGCGCATGTCGGGGCGCAAGGTGCGGCATCCGCAGAAGACATTGGCCGTCGTCGACCACAATGTGCCGACCACCGATCGCTCCAAGGGCATTGCCGAACCCGAAAGCCGCACCCAGGTCGAAACGCTTGCCCAGAACGCCAAGGATTTCGGCATCGAATATTTCAACGAGCATGACCGCCGCCAGGGCATCGTGCATGTGATCGGTCCGGAGCAAGGCTTCACGTTGCCCGGCACGACCATCGTCTGTGGCGACAGCCATACTTCAACGCATGGCGCCTTTGGTGCGCTCGCCCATGGCATCGGTACCTCCGAGGTCGAGCATGTGCTGGCGACCCAGACCCTGATCCAGAAGAAAGCCAAGAACATGCTCGTCCAGGTGGACGGCAAATTGGCGCCCGGAGCTACCGCCAAGGACATCATTCTCGCCATCATCGGCCAGATCGGTACGGCCGGTGGCACCGGTTCGGTCATCGAATATGCCGGCGATGCGATTCGCGGCCTTTCCATGGAAGGCCGCATGACGGTGTGCAACATGTCGATCGAGGGCGGGGCGCGGGCCGGCATGATCGCCCCCGATGAAACCGCCTATACCTATCTGAAGGGCCGGCCGAAATCGCCGAAGGGCGCCGACTGGGATGCCGCGCGGCGCTATTGGGATACGCTCCAGACGGACGAGGGCGCGCATTTCGATCACATCATCAAGCTCGATGCGGCGTCCCTGCCGCCGATCGTCTCCTGGGGAACGAGCCCGGAAGATGTTGTTTCGGTCGAAGGCAGCGTGCCCAATCCCGACCTCATCGAGGATGAAGGCAAGCGGCAGTCGAAATGGCGGGCGCTCGATTATATGGGCCTCAAGCCCGGCACCAAGATCACCGATATCGAACTCGACATGATCTGGATCGGGTCGTGCACCAATGGCCGGATCGAGGATCTGCGCGCCGTCGCCAAGATCGTCGACGGCCACAAGATTCACCCGCGGCTCAAGGGCATGGTGGTTCCGGGTTCAGGGCTCGTGAAGGAGCAGGCCGAGGCGGAAGGCCTCCACAAGATCTTCCTGGCGTCGGGCTTCGAATGGCGCGAACCCGGCTGTTCAATGTGCCTTGGCATGAATCCGGATCAGCTCAAGCCCGGCGAGCGCTGTGCCTCGACCTCGAACCGCAATTTCGAGGGCCGTCAGGGTTATCGCGGGCGGACCCATCTTGTTTCACCGCAAATGGCGGCGGCGGCGGCCTTGGCCGGGCATTTTGTGGACGTGCGCAAGATCGCCTAGGCGGCCCTACCGATCCTTCAAATTGTGGCAATCGGATGCGCGTGATTCGCCACGGCATTGGTTAATTGCCGCTGGGACGACCACTAACCGGAGCGGTAGTTCCGGACCGGATTCGGCTTCGAAACAATTGAAACCGATTACCCCTGGCCGCGTAATCCCCCTGTGACCGCAAGGCCTTACACAGTCATACCAAGTGAGGCCACCGCCGCCGTATGAAATTTGCGATTGCGTAACCGTAGTTGCGAACTAAACGGTTGATGAACGGGCCATTAAGCTTTATGTCACCAGCGCGGCGGTATGGTGGCGACAACATCAATCGCAGCCTTTGGGGGGCTACCGTGAATACCGTTACACAGGCCGATGCACGTTTTCTGCGCCGCATCTTCATCGGAATGGTCATGCTGACCATCCTGACGGGCGCCATGGCCGGCCTTGCCACCGTCAATGCCATGGCCGCCGAGGGAGTTGACCTCTGCCAGGCAACCGGACTCCTCTGCGCGAACTGAGCGCCCTTACCGCCCCGTCACTTGCCGATTTCGAGAGTCTCGCCGACGCCGCGTGGCGCCGGCTGCCGGAAGAATTCCGCCGGCTCTGCGACGATCTCGTCATCCGCATCGAAGATTTCCCGACCGAAGACGTTCTGCGCTCGCTTGGCGCCGAGAGCGAATTCGACATCATGGGTCTCTTCCAGGGCGTCGGCCTTGCGCATGGCGGCGAGGCGCAAATCTCCGGGCAAATGCCCAACATGGTGTTCCTCTATCGCCGGCCGATCCTCGATTACTGGGCCGAGCATGAGGAGACCTTGGGCAAGATCGTCACCCATGTGCTCGTCCACGAAATCGGCCATCATTTCGGGTTTTCGGATGAGGACATGTACCGGCTCGAAGATGAGGCCGGTTGATGGACGAACCGCCGGGCAAGCCTGACCGCATCGAAGTCTGGGGCCGGCGGATCGGGCGAATGATCAGCTACATCCTCCTCATCGTGCTGGTGATCTATCTCTACCGTACCTACATCGCGCCATGAATGCGCGATGAACCTGGGCAAGGACGCGCGTTCAGGCGCGGACGACTAGATATCGCTCTTCACATTGTCATCCGCATTCCTGCAAGGGACCGTCAATGCCGCTTCATATGCCCTTCGCTTCCACGCTCAAAGCGTGCGCCACTGTCACGCTCTCGCTTGCCGTCTTTGCCGCCGCCGCCCAGGCCGGTATCGCGCCCAGGAAACTGCACATGAGCCGCGAGAAGGTGGCCGAGGTGTGCAGCAAACTCGGCGAGAACGGGCGCGGCATCGGCCTCGATAATTCGAGCGGCAAGTATGGCTGCGAGAATCTCGCCGGCGGCTCTTTGCTCTGCGAGGAATTGGGCGAGTGCAAGTATTACTTCTACGATCCGCGGACCAAATGGTTCAAAAAGGATCCGCAGAACCCCAACAAGCTCATCGTCATTCCGCGAGTTCGAGTGGTTTGAGCGCTTCGTAGCGATCGCCAGGCCCGGGATTGTCGGGGGCACACGCGCCGCCCAAGTGATTCATGATGCCCCAGACCGCGTTGAGCGCCGTCTGAACAGCGCCCTCGACCCAGCCCGGCGTCCAGGAGACATCATCGCCCGCCAGGAAGATGCCCTTCTCGGCAGGCGGCATGCGCTCCTGCATGAAGTGGCAATACATGCGGTGGTTATACCGGTAGTGCCCGGGTAGTGCCCCCTTGAAAGCGCCGAGGAAATTGGGGTCGGCCTCCCAAGAGACGGTGATCGGATCGCCGATGATGTGCTTTTCGAGGTCGAGATCGGGATAGATTTTCTTGAGCGCATCGAGCGCCAATCGCACCCGCTTGTCGACGGGAAGCGGCAGCATCTTCAAGGCATCGCTCATCCAGGAATAGGTGAGGCAGATGACGCCCGGCCGGTCATCACCATTGTCGAAAAGATAGGTTCCGCGGGTCAGGCGGTCGGTGAGCGTCATGCTCATCAGATGCTGTCCGGTTTGCTTGTCGCGTTCCTTCCAGAACGGCCGGTCGGTCATGACGAAGGTCTTGGACGACTGCATGTAGCGGGTGCGGTCGAGCGCCATCCACAATTTCGGCGAGAACAGGCTTTCGTCGCATTGCATATAGGTGGTGAGAAGCCAGCTTTGGCAGGTGACGAGCACAGCGTCATACCAGCGCGTAGAGCCCCAGCGATCGGTGACGGCGATCTTGCCGTCAGGCCCGCGTGCCAGTCGCGTCACGCCGGGACGCGGTGCGCCATCGTGCAATTTTTCGAGCGATGTGCCGACGGGCCAATGCGCCATCTTGTGGGGCGACATGCGCCACATGCGGCGCGGCACCTGTTCGACGCCGCCAACAATATAGCGCTGGTTCTCGTCGCAGTCGGTGACGCAGACGCGCAGGATTTCGAGCATCGAATTGGGATAATCCGAATCCCAGCCGCCAGTGCCGAAACCGACTTGGCCGAAGACCTCGCGATAAAGGAAGGGCTGGCTCGCAAAGGCATAGGAGGTCGCGACGAAATCGTAAAAGCTGCGGTCATCCCAGATCGGAATGAGGCGATCCCAGATGCCTTTCAGTGTCGTCACATCGCGGGTGCGGATTGCATCCTGGAGTGCGGCGAAGCCCGCACCTTCCTCGAGCGCCTTGGCCCAAGCCTCGCCGATCTCGCGATACATCGGCGGCAATTCGTCGATCTTCTCGACATAAATGGTCTTGCCTTCCAGATCGATGACTGTCGAGGGCGTGGCGGGCGAGAGCGGATTGGGGAAGGGTTTCGATTCGACGCGGGTAAGATCGGCATAGTGGTAGAAACCGGTGGAGGAGACGGGAAAGCGCATGCCGCCCAATTCGGCGATGACGCCTTCGGCCCCTTCGAAGGCCTGCGAGCGCAACCGCCCGCCGATGCGCGCGGCTTCATAGACAACCGGTTTCAAGCCCATCCGCATGAGTTCGTAGGCCGCGGTCATACCGGCCATACCGGCGCCGATGATCGCCACTTCCTCGCCATGGCGATGGGCCGGCAGGCGGCCGAGGCCGGAAGGATGCTTCAGCCAGTCGTCATATGGGAACGGGAAGTCTGGCCCGAATATCGTGACCGGCCCCAGCTCGTCATGGTGCGGTGCAAAGAGGGCATGCGGTGCGGTCATGAACTTTCCCCCGGCAGTGACGGAGGCTAGGCTGCCACAGGCGGGGCGGTGTGGGAACCGGAGGTTTAACGATGATTGAGGGCGGATGTCTATGCAAGGCGGTGCGCTACAGAGCGAATGCGACACCGCTAACGATGCGCGCCTGCTGGTGCCGCTTTTGCCAGTATATTGCCGCCGGCAATGCCGCGGTCGGGCTCGCCTTCCCGCGCGCCGCCGTCACCATCACCGGCGAAATGCATGATTACGCGACCGTGGCCGATAGCGGCAGCCACATGCACCGGCGCTTTTGCCCAACCTGTGGCGTTCACCTTTTCAGTGAGGCGGATGAAAGGCCGCATCTCATCTTCGTGCGGGCCGGAACTTTGGACGATCCCAATATCGTCAAACCGACGACGGTGATCTGGGCAGCCCAGGCGCCGAAATGGGCGAAAATCGACCCCGAATGCGTGCGCTTCGAGGGCCAGCCGCCACCCATTGCCTGAAAGCCCGATGATCCTAGAAGTAACCATACGCCGCGCCAGCTCTCGTGAGCACGCTTCGGTGCGGAAGATCGTCCAGACGGTGGTCGATGAGACCTATGGCGGCATCTGGGCGGCACCGCCGCTCGCCATCGATGACGAAGACTGCTCGCGCGCCTGGGTCGCGGTGGGCAATCATGAACTCCTAGGTATGACGCTGACGGAGCAGGACTGGGTCAGCGATCTTTGGGTTCTTGAGCCATTCCGCAATATCGGCGTCGGGGGATTGTTACTCGAGCGGGCCGAGACCGAGATTGGAGGGAGAGGGCATTTGACCGGCCGCTTGCGGGTCGTCAGTCTCAACGAAAGAGCGCAGGCCTTCTACAAACGCCATGGCTGGAGCGTGCGCCGGGAATTCCCGCACGAGCAGCTTCCGATAGTCATGATCGAGATGGCCAAAACCCTGCGCTTTTCCCCATAGCCGCCATGCCGCCGCCCCGACTTGACCGGCGCCGCCTTCGGGATCAATAAGACCCCAGGAAAGGCCTATCCCATGCAGAAATTCGAAACCCTGACCGGCGTTGCGGCTCCGCTCAATATCGTCAATATCGATACCGACGCGATCATCCCCAAGCAGTTCCTGAAGACGATCAAGCGCACGGGGCTCGGCAAGTCGCTTTTCTTCGAAATGCGCTATGATGAGGCCGGCAAGGAATTGCCTGAATTCGTGCTCAACAAGCCCGCCTATCGCAAGGCGCAGATCCTGGTTGCCGGCGATAATTTCGGCTGCGGCTCGTCGCGCGAGCACGCGCCCTGGGCGCTCCTCGATTTCGGCATTCGCTGCGTGATCTCGACGTCCTTCGCCGATATTTTCTACAATAACTGCTTCAAGAACGGCATCCTGCCGATCACGGTGTCGCCTGAAGACCTGAAGAAGCTGCTCGATGATGCCGAGCGCGGTTCCAATGCAACGCTCACTATCGATCTTGCCAACCAGGAAATCCGCGGACCGGATGGCGGGCGCATCACTTTCGACCTCGACCCGTTCCGCAAGCATTGCCTCTTGAATGGGCTCGACGATATCGGCCTGACGATGGAAAAAGCGGCGCATATCGACACTTTCGAGGGCAAGGCGGCCGAGTCACGGCCCTGGGCATAGGCCCAAGCTCCACTCACTTCTCAGTACGGAGAGGCTCATGGCTTCCTTCAAGCTCTTCCTTTTGCCCGGTGACGGGATCGGCCCGGAGGTCGCGGGTGAAGTCGAACGCATCATCGACTGGTTCAACAAGGAAGACATCGCGCGCTTCGAGATCGAGCGCGGCTTGGTCGGGGGCTGCGCCTATGACACGCATGGCAAGGCGATCTCCGAAGAAGACATGGCGCGCGCGCAAGCCGCCGATGCGGTGATCTTCGGCGCGGTGGGCGGACCGAAATGGGACAAGGTGCCCTATGACGTGCGCCCCGAAGCGGGGCTTCTGCGCCTGCGCAAGGATTTGGGTCTCTTCGCAAACCTAAGGCCGGCGATCTGCTATCCGGCACTCGCTGACGCTTCGTCGCTCAAGCGTGACGTGGTCGAGGGGTTGGATATACTCATCGTGCGCGAACTGACGGGTGGTGTCTATTTTGGCGAGCCCAAAACCATCACCGATCTCGGCAATGGCCAGAAGCGTGGCATCGATACGCAGGTCTATGATACTTACGAGATTGACCGTATTGCGCGCGTCGCCTTTGATCTCGCAAAGACGCGGCGCAATAAGGTGTCATCGGCCGAAAAGCGCAATGTCATGAAGACGGGCGTGTTGTGGAACGAGGTGGTGACGCGCGTGCACGCCGAATCATACGCGGATGTCACGCTCGAACATGTGCTTGCCGATAATTGCGCGATGCAATTGGTGCGCTGGCCGAAGCAGTATGACGTGATCGTCACGGACAATCTGTTCGGCGACGTGCTTTCCGATGTTGCGGCGATGCTGACCGGATCGCTGGGCATGCTGCCATCGGCCTCACTCGGTGCGCCGGATCCCAAGACCAAGCGGCGCAAGGCGCTTTATGAGCCAGTGCATGGCTCGGCACCCGACATCGCCGGCAAAGGCATCGCCAATCCGATCGCGATGATTGCGAGCTTTGCCATGGCCTTGCGCTATTCCTTCGGACTTGGCGACTGGGCGACCAAGATCGAGACCGCGATCGCCAATGTTCTCGCGCAGGGGCTGCGCACCAAGGATATCGCGGCTGCCGGCGAGGCGACGATCTCCACGGGTGAGATGGGCAGTGCGATCCTCAGTGAATTGAGGAAGGCTTAAGTCTTCTCCCGCCTGCGGGAGAAGAAGGGACCCATGGAGCGACAGCGACATGGGGAGATGAGGGGATGGAGGCGACGTGTCCCCTCACCATTCCCATTGCTTCGCAATGGGCCCCTTTCCTCTCCCGCAAGCGGGAGAGGAAGTATCAATTGGCACTCGCCTTCAGCGCTGCGGCCAAAGTCTGCTTCGCAATGCGCGCGCCTTTGGCATATCCCTTCCACGGATCGGTCTTGAGACCGGCAATGCGGCGGAGCGCCGTCCTGGTGTCATAGGCATTGGCCGCCTTGACCTTGCCGAGTTCCTCCCAACTCACTGGCATGGCGACCGCAGCACCCTTGCGGGCGCGCGGCGAAAAGGGCGCGATGGCGGTAGCCCCGCGCTCATTCCGCAGCCAATCGACGAAGATGCGTCCCTTGCGCTTGGCCTTGCGGGCGCTGGCAATGAAGCGATCGGGTTCCTGGCGCTCGAGGCCACGGGCAATCGCCTCGGCGAAGCTCTTTACCTCCGGCCAATCATTGGCACCCGCTAGCGGCACGATCACGTGAATGCCCTTGCCGCCGGTGAGCAAGGGATAACTCGGGAGCTTGGCGGCTGCGAGAATATCGCGAATATCGCGCGCGGCAGCGCGGACATCGGCAAAGGCAATGTCTTCGGCGGGATCGAGATCGAAGACGAGACGATCGGGATGTTCGAGATCGTCGATCGTGGCACCCCACACATGGAGTTCGAGAGCCGAAATCTGCGCGGCGCCAATCAGTCCCGACACATCCTCGATATAGAGATAGGGTGCCCGATCGCCGTCATTTTCGGTGATCATCACTTCGTGGAATCCCGCGGGCATGCCGGCACTCAAATGCTTCTGGAAGAAGCATTGCTTGGCGATGCCATCGGGACAGCGCACCAGGCTCAAGGGATGGCGCCTGACGAAGGGCAGGATGCGCTTTGCGACGGCTTCGAGATAGTGCGCAAGCTCGCGCTTGTTCGGGCCACCTTCCGGATAGAGCACGCGATCGGGATTGGTGAGATCGACGTCCGCCACCGTTTCGGTCTTGGTGCTCACTTCGCGCCTCCGCGATCGGCGCCGGTGACTTCACGGGCTTTCTTGTCCTCGCGCAACGCGATGAAGGCTGGGTGGCGCAGATGGCCATCGCCGGTGAGCTCGGTATAGCTGATCTCGGCGACGAGATCGGGCTTCACCCAGCGGGCTGCAGACCGGATGTCGCGGGGAACTTCGATGAAGGGCGAAGCATCAATCCGGCGGGATTTGAGTTTCTTGCCCAGATCGGCGAGCAATCGACCATCGAAACCGGTACCCACCCGCCCGCGATAGACGAGGCCTTTGGGCGTGAATTCACCAAGGAGGAGCGAGGCGAAGGCGCGGCCCGCCTTGTCGGAAGGCCTGAAGCCGCCGATCACGAATTCGGAGCGCCCGAGGCACTTGCTCTTGATCCAGGAATTGTCGCGGCGCGAGACATAAGGTGCGTCCTTGCGTTTCGAGACCAGACCTTCGAGATTGAGGCGGCAGGCTTCGCCATAAGCAAGCTTGGCATCGCCCGAGAGATGCTCGCTATAGAGCAATGGCGGCTTTGCCTTCTTCATCAGTTTTTTCAAGATCGCCTTGCGTTCGATCAAGGGCCGGCTGCGCAAGTCCTCGCCGTCGAGGGACAAAAGGTCGAAGACGACATAGCGTATCATTGTGCTATCGCCATCGGAGAGTGCCTGCTGCAGCAAACCGAAACGGCTCAAGCCTTTCTCGTCCTGGACGATCGCTTCGCCGTCGAGCAGGGCGGTGACATTGAGTTTCTGCAAGGCCGGGACGAGGGATGAGAATTTCTCCGTCCAGTCGAGGCCGGAGCGCGTAAAAAGCTTCACCCGGTCGGGCGAAATGGCAGCGATCAATCGATAGCCATCATACTTGATTTCGTGAATCCAGCCCGATCCTTCGGGTGGACGGTCCTCGAGAAGTGCCAATTGCGGTGCCACGAAGGCTGGAAGCTTTGCTGCCGTCTCCTTGCGCGCCATGGTTTTAATACTTAGCAGTCTTTGAGCGCCAGCTCACACCGGCGCGCGCAATGCCTTCCATGCCGCGGCGGCTCACGACGCTTCTTTGCCATTTCTCGATCGGGTCGAGATCGGGATCGGCGAATTGATCGCGCTCCTTGATGAGGAGCCAGTTCTCGCGCGCGTTGCGACCCGGATCCTTGCGCATGCGGACCAGGGCAAAGCCGCCCTTTAAGCGCTCGCCATTGAGGACAAAGGAAAGCTTGCCCTTGCGAAGACCCTCATGCGGATCGCCATCCGGCATCCAGGTGCCGCGATCCCACAGCATCACTGTGCCGCCGCCATATTCGCCTTCCGGGATCGTGCCTTCGAAGGAGCCGTAATCGAGCGGGTGATCCTCGACGCGAACCGCGAGGCGCTTCTCTCCCGGATCGAGACTGGGGCCGCGCGTCACCGCCCAGCTTTTCAGAACGCCGTCGAGTTCGAGCCTGAAGTCGAAATGCAATCGCGTCGCATCATGTTTCTGGATGACATAGAGATGGCCCCTGGTGGTGCCCTTTTTGCCGCGCGGTTCGGCGGTGCGCGTGAAGTCACGCTTGGCGTTGTAGTCGGAGAGCGGCGCGGCCTTGCGGGCTGGCATTTCAGGCCTTGGCGCGGCGCTTGGCCGGCACCTTGCGGGCCGGCTTCTTTGCGGGAGCCGTTGCTGCCTTGCCTTTCACACTGCGGCGCAGGGCTTCCATAAGGTCGACGACATTGCCGCGGTCTTCGGACTTCGCAGCCTCCTCGTCTTCATCGGAACCGATGATCTTGCCCTTCTTGCGCTTTTCCTCGACGAGGGCACGCAAGGCATCGCCATAGTGATCCTTGAAGGCGGCCGGATCGAACTTGCCGCTTTTTCGTTCGATCAGTTCCTTGGCGAGATCGACCATTTCCTTGCTGGCCTTGGCATGCGGAATATCGGCGAAGACCTTGTCACTCTTCCGGAGTTCATTGGGATAGCGCAACGTCTCGAGCAGCAATCCGTCGCCGCACGGCCTGACGGCAACGAGGTTTTCGCGGCCGCGCATGGTCATCTGGCCGACACCGGTCTTGCCCGCCGCCTTCAAGGCATCGCGAATGACGGCATAGCCTTCGGCTGCCACATCATCGGCGGGGACCAAGTAATAAGGCCGCTCGAAATAGCGCGGATCGATGTCGCATTCGGCGGCGAACTGGACGAGTTCGATCGTGTGCTTGGTTTCGAGCTTGAGCTTTTCGAGTTCTTCCGGTGTCAGAACGACGTACTTCCCCGTCTTGAGCTCGAAGCCCTTGACGATGTCTTCCGTCTTGACTGCGCCGCCGCCGGCGGTCGTCTTCAAGTAGCGGATGCGCTTGCCGGATTTGCGCTCAAGCTGGTGGAGCTGAAGGGTGGAGGAGGGCGAAGCGGTCGCCGCGTGCAATTCCACGGCAATCGTCACCAGGGACAATCTCAGATGACCCTTCCAATAAGCACGCATGACCCGCTCATAACGCAGGCGGAGCCTTCTGGTTCCCGCCTAATGTCGACATCGTTAAGGCTGTTCGATGTCAGCCTTGTCAATCTTGCGCGCGCGACGCGATTTCGCAACGATATTCAACGTCTCGACGCCGAGCGAGAAGGCGATCGCGAAATAGATGTATTCGCGCGGGATGTGCATGCCGAGCCCATCGGCGATGAGCGCCACGCCGATCAGAAGGATGAAGGCGAGCGCCAGCATCTTGACCGTCGGGTGCCTCGCAATGAAGCCGCTGACCGATGTCGCGGAAGCCAGCATGATCAGAATGGCGATCACATTGGCGAGGATCATCACCATCAGTACGTCAGTCATGCCGACGGCGGTAATAATCGAATCGAGCGCGAAGACGAAGTCGATCACCATGATCATGGCGATCACGCCCATAAAGCTAGCTCCGTAGGAGCGCTGTGAGGCCTCCTCCTCACCGCCTTCCATTTCGTGATGAATCTCCATAGTGCCCTTGTAGAGAAGGAACAAGCCGCCGGCGATCAGGATCATGTCGCGCCAGGAAAGGTCGAGCCCGGCAATGCTGATGACCGGATAGGTGAGCTTGGTCAGCCAGACCAGCATGAACAGCATGATGATGCGCAGGACAAGCGCGCCGGTCAGGCCGATCCTCTGGGCAAGCTTGCGCCTTTCGGGGGGCAGCCGCTGCGAGGCAATGGACAGGAAGACCAGATTGTCGATGCCCAGGACGATTTCGAGAATGGTCAGAGTTGCCAGGCTGAGCCAGCCCTGCACCGAGAATATCCAGTCGAACATAAGGTCCCTTCCCGCCAGTCAGGGGGAGATAGGGGCTCGCCCCAGCCGGTGCAAGTCGATTGACATGGGAAAATAGGCTGCTAGAACCCCCTCCCGTCAATTACCGGATGCGACTAGAGATGAATTCCGCGCTCTACAGCCCAGAATTTGAGACCGTCTTTTCGGCGGCCGTTCTCGCGTGCCCGGCAGACCCCTCGACGAAAACGGCGAAAACCGCCTGACCCCTCCCCCGGCCTCCCGCGGGGGAGTGGCCGGCAGACATTGCCCCAAGCCGAGCCTAAGGCGCTCGCGGGAGAGGGGAAAAGGACAAGGAACAAGACCCATGGGTTACAAGGTGGCGGTGGTCGGCGCGACAGGCAATGTCGGCCGCGAAATGCTCAATATTCTCGCCGAGCGCGAATTCCCCGTCGATGAGTGCTTTGCGCTTGCCTCGCGACGGTCGATGGGCGTTGAGGTCTCCTTTGGAGACCGCACGCTGAAGTGCCAGGATCTCGAACAGTTCGATTTCCGCGGCATCGACTTCTGCCTGATGTCGGCAGGCTCGGCCGTCTCAAAGGAATGGTCGCCCAAGATCGGCGCTCAAGGGTGTCTCGTCATCGACAATTCATCCTGCTGGCGCTACGACCCGGAAGTCCCGCTGGTCGTGCCGGAGGTCAACCCGGGCGCCTTGACCGAATATATGAACCGCAAGTCGCGGCGGAACATCATCGCTAACCCCAATTGCTCAACCGCCCAGCTCGTCGTGGTGCTGAAGCCCTTGCATGACCTCGCCACGATCAAGCGCGTGGTGGTGGCGACCTACCAGTCGGTCTCCGGCGCCGGCAAGGAGGGGATGGATGAATTATGGAACCAGACCAAGGGCATTTTCGTCACCGATGCGCCGGAGGCGAAAAAGTTCACTAAACAGATCGCCTTCAATGTGATCCCGCATATCGATGTCTTCCTGGATGGTGGCGAGACCAAGGAAGAGTGGAAGATGACGGTCGAGACCAAGAAGATTCTCGACCCCAAAATCAAGCTCACGGCGACCTGCGTGCGGGTTCCGGTCTTCGTCGGCCATTCGGAAGCGGTCAATATCGAATTCGAGAAGCCGATCTCGGCGGAGGAAGCGCGCGAGATCCTGCGCGAGGCGCCGGGCTGCATGGTCGTCGATAAGCGCGAGAATGGCGGTTACGTTACCCCGGTCGAGGCGGTCGGCGAATATGCGACTTATGTTTCGCGTATCCGCGAGGATTCGACGATCGAGAATGGCCTCAATCTGTGGGTTGTTTCCGACAATTTGAGGAAAGGTGCGGCGCTCAATACGGTGCAGATCGCCGAGGCGTTGATCAATCGCGGCTTGCTGCAGAAGGCCGCCTGAACGCCGGTCTGTGAGGATGCCGAAGTCTTGGCCGTTGCAGTTGAGTAACGGTATTTCGCGGGATGGATTGATTCATTTCAATTGTCCTTGCGGAACGATTGCCTTTCGGATATGAGCGCGGACCATTTCATCAGAACGCGGAGGTTCTCGATGCCGGCAAGGATCGCACTCACCTAATCTCCGTCCCGGAATCCACGGGACCGGGGTTCTCGTTCGCACAAAATTCAGAGCCGAGCCTGCAGCTATTGCTGTCGGGCCGGCACAATTTGCCCACCAAGGGCTGGAAAACCATGGCCATCGATTTCGAAGCGGGGCTCGTGGCGTGCTATGCCGCGCGCGTGCTCTCGCGACAAGAGCTCCCTGCGCGTGCCCATCACCGGGCCCTCGCATGGATCAAAGAAAACAAAGTCTTTCCCTCTCTCGATATCTCGAAAGAGATGGCGCAGCTTTTGGCAAAGCCGCTCGCCACTCATGAGGATATGGAGTTGTTCGTGCAGGCCCTCCAGGCGGAGCGCGGCATGATTCTATCGCAGTTCAGTGCCATTTCAACGCTCGCATCCAACGATCATTCGATCGAGCACAATGTCGATAGATTGATCCGGCTATTGTCCCTCGATGCGAGCGCCGGGTTACTACTTCTCGCCGTGGTCCACTATGATCAGGCGAGCCGGTTCGAGGATTTTTGTGACGACATCCAGAAAGTTCTTGGCAGCGGTATCAAGCTCGCAAGTGCGCTCACGGGACTTGACAATTCAGCGCTGGAAAAGCTCGCCGGCCGGCATGGCGTTCTGATACGCACGGGAGTCATGCAGGTCGATCCCGAGCGGTTTCACTTCGCAGGCCATTACGGGCGATATCGGCTTCACCCGCGTATCATATCAGCACTGCTCAGCCAGGTTTCCTCAGTCGAAGAATTGGCGCTTGCGGCTTTGGGAGATTCGAGCCAGGCCCAATTGACCCTTAGCGACTATCAGCATTGCAGCGAAGATATCCAGATACTCATCGCGCTATTGCGCAGCGCACATGCGCGACAGGTGAGCGGCATCAATATTCTGCTGTACGGACCACCTGGCACAGGCAAGACTGAACTTGCCAAACTCGTAGCTCGAGAAGCGAATCTTGCCTTGTTTGCCGCAGGCGAAGAGAGCCGGGACAATAGCGAACAGGGACGCCAGGAAAGGCTCGCCGACTTGACGTTCAAGACCACTCTGCTCGGCCAGATCGGCAACGCCGTCGTCTTATTCGACGAGTGGGAGGATGTCGCCGTCGATCTCTTTAAGCGAGGCGGATCGAAAGTGTTTCTCAACCGCCTTCTCGAAAGCAATCCCATTCCGGTCATCTGGACGAGCAACAATATCGAGCGCATAGATCCGGCGCTGATTCGCCGCATGACCTTTGCGATGAAACTCGATCAATTGCGCCCGCAACAACGACGGGAAATCTGGCGCAGCATTTCCGCGCGACACGGGCTCGGTATTGACGACAAGGACCTTGTGAGACTCGGACGGCGCCATCAAGTGCCGGCTGCGGTCGTTGACAGCGCCGTGCGGGTTGCGACGTTGACCGGAGGAGGCAGCCGATGCGCCGAACGCGTGGGAAGCGCCCTGGCGGAGGCACTGGGCGAGGATCCGTGCGAGGACATTGATACCCACGTCGCGTTCGATCCGCGTCTTGCCTGTGCAACGATCGATCTCGCAGGATTGACGGAGCGACTGAAACTATCTGGCCAGCTCGATATATCGCTTTGTCTCCATGGGCCGCCTGGCACGGGCAAATCCGCCTATGCCCGTCATCTGGCCAATGAAATCGGGTTGGATACCGTGGAATGGCGAATATCCGACATACTCGGAAAATATGTCGGCGAGTCCGAAAAGCGCATCAGACAGGCTTTCGACGAAGCGCGTGAAGAGCGTGCATTTCTGATCTTCGATGAGGCCGATTCCTTGTTGAGCGATCGTCGTGTGGCGGTTCGGAGCTGGGAGGTCAGCCAGGTCAACGAGATGCTGCGAGCCATGGAGCGACATCCCTATCCCTTGTGTTGCACGACGAATTTTATGGACCGGCTCGATCAGGCGGCGATGAGACGCTTTGCGATGCGGATCAAATTCAACTTTCTTGAGGGGATCGGCCTGGAGCGCGCCTGGTCGCTCTATTTCCCGCAGCTGGAAATGCCTACGGAAATCATGCAGCTGTCCAATTTGACACCTGGTGACTTCAGTCAGGTGGCGCGTACAATTCGCCTGCTCGGCGGGAGCAACGCAAAGGAGGCGATGTGCCTGCTTGAAGAGGCAAGTTCGATCAAGCCGGGACATGCCACTTCGATCGGGTTTGTTACCCGAAATTGACCGGTGCTGTGCTCCTGGTGCCACAAATTCTTCATACCTCAACTACAAAGAAAAGAAGGCTTACGCATCGCGCTTCGATGTGGTATGTGCCGCTTCCCTCAAACTGCGAAAGGAGATTCGCCATGATGTATCGCAAGGAGCGACTCAACTGATCTCCGAACCCCCGGGTTCGGGTCCCGGGATGGTTTTCGCCTTTGAGCCTCTGCTCACAGCCTTAATTCCACTCTGAACGGGACACACGCGGTTGTTCCGCATGGGTTTGCGCAATTCGTGCGAAACCCGCGCGGCGCATTCCGCAATCTTCACCCTTTTATGGACGCGCCTTGGGAAAGCCGAGGCCGCGAACGGGAAAGTCATGTTTACTCTTGATTTGAATGCCCGGCCGGCCAGCCGGGCTGCGAAACACTTCTTCAGCTTCAAGGTGTTGAAGCTACTTGCGCGGCGCCGGCGACCATTGCCGGTGCCTTACGATCATGCCGAGATCGAGCGGTTCAAGCTCGACCTCGAGATGAAGCGTGCGCATATGTCGATGCTGAGCTGCCTCAAGGTGATGTAATAAGTGCGCTGGAGAGGCATCACGCCTCTCCAGCAATCACCTTCGCGAAAGTCTCAGGCTCGGTATTGCCACCGCAAATGAGCACGCCTACACGCTCGCCATCCGACGGCCGATAGCTGCCGGACAGGAGCGCGGCGATGGCGGTTGCGCCGCCGGGTTCGGTGACCAATCGCAAGCTCTCCCACAAGTATCGCTGGGCGTTTCGGATCTCGGCGTCGCTGACCAACGCGACGCTGTCGACATAGGCCTTGGCGATCGGGAACATGAGCTTGCCGGCAAGGCTCGCGCCGAGCGAATCGGCAGCAATACCGGAAGGCGTCACGCGCACCGGTTCGCCAGCCGCCATCGCTGCATGCAATGAATTGCAGGTTTCGGGTTCGACCGCGACAATCTTCACCTTGCCGTGGAACCAGGCGGCGATGCCGCCGATCAAGCCGCCGCCGCCGACGGCCACCAGCAAAGTATCAAGATCGGGAACCTGCTCCTCGATCTCGAGACCGATGGTGCCCTGGCCGAGTAGCGTCGGCTCTTCGTCATAGGCATGGACATTGAGCGCGCCGGATTGGGCGACATAAGACATGCACTTGTCCAGTGCCTCGTAATAGGTCGGGCCATCCTGGTCGATCGTGGCCCCATAGGAGCGAATGCGCGCGACCTTGGCGGGCGAGGCCAGCATCGGTACGAAGATGCGCGCGGGAACACCGAACTCGCGCGCCGCGTAAGCCGCAGCTGCGCCGTGATTGCCGCCCGACGCCGCAGCGATGCCGGGTGCGGGAATCTGGCGGCCGGCAAGATTGGCGAAGGCGCCGCGTGCCTTGAACGACGCGGTGTGCTGGAAGAGCTCAAGCTTCAGGGCGACGGGCCGGTTCACCTGCGGGAGCGTGATGTCGATCACCGGCGTGCGGCGGATATGCCGGCCGATGCGTGTGGCAGTGCGCTCGATATCGGTGCGGGCGATCATGCGTTTATCTCCATTCTCAAGCCCTTGCCGTCGAGCGGCGGGTCGGCCAATAGCCTCAAATTCAGTCCGTCGCGGATGCGGCGCGCCGACCAGGCGCAGGCGCAGGCATCGATCAAATCATCAAGCCCCCAATATCGGCGCGGCGCAGCCGGCAGCGCCATGCGGTCGAAGGGAAAGCCGTTCACGCGCAAAAGTCGCTTGCGTATTTCCTTGCCTTCGGATTTGCGCTTCTTTTGGAGAACGCTGTTATCGCCGTTCATTGCGTAGAAACAAAGTTCCGGGTGCACTTCGTGGATTCGTAGCTGCAGTGACGGCGAGATGAGCGTGTCGACTTCTCTTATCTTACCTAAGATATGATAAGCTTGAATCGATATACCTCTGCTAGGCTCCGAAGAACGCTCGTTGAGCGCACAAGCTTCGCGGTGATCGCGAGCAGATAACGTTGATCGCGCGGGTGCGGGAAAAACACTGGATCGTTTGCCCTTCAACCGGCGGCGCGCCTCGCCATCGCAACCCCTGCCATTGCGGGCAATGTCGGGAAGCCCGATCGGGATATCGACGGCAATAATCTCGGCCTCCATGGCGATGACATCTTCGAAACGTGGCACTAGATGCGCTTGTGGTGTGGCGGACGGATCGTCATGCCAGACGACGGCGATCCAGCCGCCCTTGCAGCCATCGACGCCAATGACGGTCACGGCCTGAGGCCTCGCGTCAGGTCGAGGCTGTCGCCTCCCTTGCTCGCGGCGATGACGCGGTCGAGTGCGTCAATCATATCCGGGAGAGCGTGGGCGATCGTCTCACCCGTAGCGAGATGGCCGGCTATGAGGCCGCTCAACAGATCGCCGGTGCCATGCGGGACACGGGAAAGGCGGGGGCGGCTAACGATGCACTCTTCACCGTGACCGAAGACGGCCGTCGTCAGCCGGTCGTCACCCTCGGGGATCGAAGTAACGATGACATCCTTATCGGGCCAGTTGCACGCGGCGCTTCTCGCATCGTCGATTGTGCGGATTGTCTTCCCCGAGAGCCACCCCGCTTCGAAGGCATTGGGCGAGAGGCCTTGAGCCAGCGGAACCAGCCGGTCACGGATCGCTTCAGCCACCTCCTGCTTCACATAGAGTTCACCGTCATCGCCAATGACCGGATCGCAGAGATAGTAGCAATCGGTGCTTGTCACGCGATGAGCTGCTATGAATTCCGCGACGATTGCGACTTGTTCGTCATTGGCGAAGTAACCAGAGAGGATGCATTTGCAGTCGTCCAAGAACTTAAGCTCTCCCAACTTTTCGAGCATCGCCGCGATCTTCTCCGCCGGGATGCGCATTCCTTCGGGACGACCGTGACCCGGATGATTGCTGAGCAAGATGGTCGGCACAATGATCGGGATGACGCCAAGCGATAGCAGGGCCGGCGCTGCGGCAGACGCTCCCACTGGCCCTGCCGCCACCTGTGAAGAAATCACCAGCACAGCGGGTGTCGGCGACATTCAAATGACGTTCTGTTCGAAGAGTGGCCGGTTCGCCGCAATGCGCTCGTAGCCGAAACAGGTGAAGTCGTTGGTCTTATAGCCGCCATGTATGATGAGCTCGGCGAGGGCATTCCCGACGCCCGGGCCCTGCTGCAGGCCGTGGCCTGAGAATCCATTGCCGAAGTATAAGTTCTTGATCCGTGGATGTGTGCCGATCACCGCATTCTGATCAAGCGCGTTGTAATCATAATGCCCAACCCAGGCATTGATCACCTTGATCGCCTCGAGGGCCGGAACGCGCATGGCCAGTCCCGGCCAGATGCGTTCTTCGAACCAATTGTAGTCGACCTCCCAGTCGAGGTCGGCCGGCTCCTCGCTTTCTTCCGGCGAAAGGCCGCTGATGAAATGCTTGCCCTCGGGCCGAAACCAGACACCAGAGGGATCGACCGTCAAAGGCGCCTTGTGAAGGTCGTCGGTCGCTGCCGGGCAATCCAACACATAGACATAGCGCTTGCGTGGGCCCACGGGGAGATCGATGCCTGCCATCTTGGCCAGCGCACCGGCGCCAGCACCCGCTGCGTTGACGAGCTTATCGCAGGAGATCGTCTCGCCGGATGCGAGCGTCACGGACTTGGCGCGATCATCGGCGGTTGCGATGCTCTTGACCTCACCTGCGATGACGCTGACTCCCAGAGAGACTGCTGCCTTCCGCAGCAACGTCATAAGCGAATAGGGGTCGAGCCAACCTTCGCCGCGGCGACCGAAACAGCCGAGTGCCAGGCCGCCAGTCTCGATCCACGGGAAGCTCTCTTTCAGGTCCTTCGGCTCAAGCAGAACGTTGTCGGCACCATTGGCCAACTGAATGCGATGGTTCTCCTCGAGCACGCCGACGCCTTCACCAGAGGCGAGGATCAAATAGCCCTGTTCGCGAAAACCGACATCGGTGCCGGCGCCGAACTCCTTTTCAAGATTGCGGATCAGATTCAGTCCGAAGAGTGAGAGCGCGATATTCTGCGGTGTCGAGAATTGTTGACGCAAGCCGCCGGCAGACCGGGCGGTGCAGGAATAGCCATAAGTCGTGTCGCGCTCGATGATGGCGACCGACCCCTTATAGCCCTGCTTTTTGAGATAATAGGCGGTGGCGCTGCCGACCACGCCGCCACCGACGATGACAATGTCAAAATGCTGCATGGCCTCGACTTAGCCGCATGGGCCAGGGCACGGCAAGACCTCGCAGAAAGTCTGACATGACAGGCGCTTTGCGTCCGGTTAGGTTCGCCCGCGCCAATTGGAGACCGAGATGCCTTATCGCCCCCGCCGCAGCGTCCTTTACATGCCGGGTGCCAATGCGCGGGCCTTGGAAAAGGCCAAGAGCATCGATGCCGATTGCCTGATCCTCGATCTTGAGGATTCGGTTGCACCCGACAAGAAGGCGGAGGCGCGCGGCCAGGTTGCCGCGGCGGTCGCGGCCGGCGGCTATGGCAAGCGCGAGATCATCATTCGCATCAATGGCCTGTTCACGGGCTGGGGGGCCGAGGATATGGAGATGGCCGCCAAGGCCGGTCCCGATGCCGTTCTCGTACCGAAGCTCAATGATGTGAACGATCTTGCGAATGCGGCGCGATTCCTTGTCAAGGCCGGCGGTGGCGGGAAGACACATCTTTGGGCGATGATCGAAACGCCGCTTTCGATCTTCAACCTCAAAGAGATGGTTGCCTCGCATGAAGCCACCGGGCTCCAATGCGTGGTGCTCGGGACCAACGATCTTGCAAAAGACATGCGTGCGAGTTCCGGCGGCGGGCGAATGGCGCTCGTGCCGGCACTCACCATGGCGGTGCTCGCGGCACATGCCTTCGGCCTCGACGCGATCGACGGCGTCTACAACGACATCAAGGACGAGGCAGGATTCAGCGTCGAATGCGAACAAGGCCGGATGCTTGGCATGGATGGCAAAACACTGATCCATCCCGGCCAGGTCGCGACATGCAATGTGGTATTTTCGCCGTCTGAAGCGGAAATTGTCTGGGCGAACAAAGTGGTCTCGGCCTTCAATCTCTCCGAAAATGCGGGCAAGGGCGTGATCCTTGTCGAAGGCCGCATGGTCGAAAGATTGCATCTCGCCATGGCCGAACGCGTCATGGCCATTGCCGAGGCGATTGCATGATGACGAAGAACAATCCCGGCAATTACTTCGAGGATTTTCGCATCGGCCAAGTGATCCGCCATGCGACGCCGCGCACCGTCGGCGATGGCGACCGGGCGCTTTATGCGGCCCTATACGGTTCCCGCTTCGCGGTTCAATCCGCCGATACTTTCGCGCAAGCCATCGGCTATCCTTCGGCGCCGATCGATGATCTTCTCGTCTTCCACATCATCTTCGGCAAGACCGTGCCCGATATCTCGCTCAATGCGGTGGCCAATCTTGGCTATGCCGAATGCCGGTTCCTGAAGCCGGTTTATGCACGCGAAACACTGTCGGCCACATCCGAGATCATCGGGCTGAAGGAGAATTCAAACGGCAAGACAGGCACGGTCTATGTGCGTACGCGTGGCGAAAACCAGGATGGCGAAAGCGTATTGAGCTATGTCCGTTGGGTCATGGTGCGAAAGCGCGATGAAGCAGCGGTTGCCCCAACGGCTGTCGTGCCGCAGCTTCAGAATTCGGTTGCGATCGACAAGATCGGCACGGCATTGCCGGCTCTCGACATGACGCAATGGGATAACGCACTTTCAGGGTCGCCCTTGCGGCTTTCCGATTATGGGGTCGGCGAAAAGATCGACCACGGCGACGGCATGACGGTCGAAGAGGCCGAACACATGCTGGCCACACGGCTCTATCAGAATACCGCGCGGGTGCATTTCAATCAGTTCGCAGAGGCGCAGGGCCGGTTCGGGAAGAGACTCATTTATGGTGGCCATGTCATCTCATTGGCGCGCTCTTTAAGCTTCAATGGCCTTGCCAACGCGTTTCATATTGCAGCGCTCAATGGCGGCCGGCATGTGGCGCCGCTCTTTGCCGGCGGCACAGTCTTCGCCTGGTCAGAGGTTCTCGATTCTGCACCGTTGCCGGAGCGCGAAGATCTCGGTGCCCTGCGGATCATGACGCGGGCCACGCGGGACATGCCCTGCCGTGATTTTCCGACGGTCGAAGGCGCGCCCGACAAGCCCGGCGTTATCCTCGAACTCGACTACTGGGTCGTGCTGCCGCGCTAGATGAAGCCCGCATCCATCAGCCACAAGAGTATCGCGGACGTGAAGAGCGCAACAGCGGTGCCGACGGCTATGGCGCCGGACACAGCCGGCGTCGCCGTTTCATAGCGCTGCGCGAAGAGATAAGCATTGGCGCCGGTCGGCATGGCCGCAATCAATACCGCGACCTCGACCCACAAATGCGGGATGCCGACGATCTTGGCGGCAAAGACCCAGATCACGATCGGCAAGAGGATCATTTTAAGCACGATTAGGACAGCGATGGCATTCGCCTGGCCCTTGAGGCTGTAGCCTGCAAGCGACAGTCCGAGCGCCACAAGTGCGGCCGGCACGCCAGCGCCGGCGAGGAGTTCGAGCGTGCGGTCGATGACCGGGTGCAATCCGATACCTGTCGCCCGCCAGGCCGAGCCCAAGATCAAGGCAAGAACGATCGGATTGCGGGTGAATTCGCGGGCAAGCTGAGCGAGAAGTCGCAATATCGATGGCGCCTTGCCCTGGCGGGCGGTTTCGAAATGGAGCGTCGCGGCGAGCCACAGCAATGGCGCGTGAACCGAGACGATGAAGGATGCGGGAACCGCACCCGCTTCGCCGAAATGCGACAGCGTCAAGGGCAAGCCCAGCATGACGACATTGCCGAAGGTCGATGACATCGCCGCGGCGGCGCCGCCTCCACCGCGCAGCGCCGGCACGAAACGAGCGGCGGTCGAGGCGGCGATCCAGACCAGAATCAAGCCGCCGAAATAGGCTATCCACAAGGGTACAAGTTCTGCACCCTGCTGCTCCATCAGGATCATGGTGCGGAAGAGCAAGGCGGGCAGAGCAAGATTGAAGACGAAAAGGCTCATGCCTTGCGTGGCGCTGGTGCCGATGAAACCCGTCTTGGCCGAGACGAAGCCGATGGCGATCAGGCCGAAGACGGGAAGTATGGTGATGAGAATGGAGGACATGGAAACTAACGAATGTAATAGATCACGCGGCCGAAAGCCCTATGCTGCTCTTCCACCCGAACCTCAGCGCCCCTGGGTTGGGGCGCCCATCCTGATGAGGCAAATGCCGAGACAGTTCGACTATTATCGAGCTGAACCAACACAATCGCTTGCGGTTCTGCCCATGTGATCCGGCGCTGATCCAATGTCCACCAAAGAACATGGCCCTTGTGAATGGTGCGAGTCAGCGGCACGTCCATAGCAAAGTACGCAAAGATACCGACAAAAAGGATCGAGGCGGGAATGAGGAGCCAGTTGCGCTTTATCCAATCCCAGATGAGGACAATTGTGATCCGCTGATTGGTCGACAGGATCACGCCGCTCGCCCAGCTTGGCGAGCATCGATAAGCTGCACTACATCCAGCATGATCCGGTTGAGATCGAAATCCTTGGGCGTATAGATTTCGGCGACGCCGAGCTGTTTCAGCACCAGCGCGTCGGCCTGAGGAACGATGCCGCCGACGACCACCGGTATATGGCCAAGCCCGGCGCTGCGCAGGCGCTGCATGGTTTCGCGTACCAAGGGCACATGCGAGCCAGAGAGGATCGACAGGCCGACGACGTGGACATTCTGCTCGCGTGCCGCGGCGACGATCTGTTCGGGCGTAAGGCGAATGCCGTCATAGGTGACTTCAAAACCGCATTCGGCGGCACGCACCGCAATCTGCTCGGCGCCATTGGAATGGCCGTCGAGTCCGGGCTTGCCGACGAGAAATTTGACGTTTGTGCCGAGCCGCGCCGCGAGGGCGGCGAGCGCTGCCTTCACCTCCTCCAGCGATTGTGCCGAGCGCGCGGCGATCGCCAGGCTGACGCCGGTCGGTGCGCGATATTCGCCGTAGATGGACCGCAAGGTCTCGCCCCATTCGCCGGTCGTAACCCCTGCCTTGGCGCAAGCGATCGATGGTTCCATGATATTGCGGCCTTCAAGCGCCGCTGCCTTCAAATCGGAAAGCGCGGTCTTCACCGCATGCGCATCGCGAGCGCCGCGCCAGGCCTTGAGGCGCTCGATCTGCTCATATTCGACATTGTCTGAGACGGTCAGCACCGCCTGGCCGTCGTCGCCTGAGAGTGGCGATGGTTCGGTCTCGGTAAAGGCGTTAACGCCAACAACGACGGTTTCGCCAGTCTCGATCGCACGCAAGCGCGCCGTGTTCCACTTCACCAATTCGCGTTTCATGTAGCCACTCTCGATGGCGGCTATGGCGCCGCCCATGGCAAGCACCTTGCCGAGTTCTTCACGCGCTGCCGCCTTCAACTCCTTGACCTTGGCCGTGATGACCGGCGAGCCATCGAAAATGTCGCCATAATCGAGAAGATCGGTCTCATAGGCGACGATCTGCTGCATGCGCAAAGACCATTGCTGATCCCAGGGCCGCGGCAGTCCGAGCGCCTCGTTCCAGGCCGGCAATTGCACGGCGCGGGCGCGCGCATTCTTTGAGAGTACAACGGCCAACATTTCGAGAAGGATGCGATAGACGTTGTTCTCAGCCTGCTGCTCGGTGAGGCCGAGCGAGTTCACCTGCACGCCATAGCGGAAGCGGCGCAATTTCTCATCGGCAATGCCATAGCGCTCGCTACAAATCTCGTCCCACAATTCTGCGAAGGCGCGCAATTTGCACAGCTCGGTGATGAACTTCACCCCGGCATTGACGAAGAAGGAAATGCGACCGACGACTTGCGGAAATTCGCTCGGCTCAACCGCGACTGATGACTTGACCGCATCCAGTACCGCGATCGCGGTAGCAAGTGCATAGCTCAGTTCCTGCACCGGCGTCGCGCCGGCCTCCTGCAGGTGATAGGAGCAGATATTGGTCGGGTTCCATTTCGGCAGTTCGCGGCAGGAAAACGCGATCGTATCGGTGATCAACCGTAACGATGGCAGTGGCGGAAACACATAGGTGCCGCGCGAGAGATATTCCTTGACGATATCGTTCTGGGTGGTGCCGGCCAAAGCGCTGCGCGCCGCGCCTTGCTCATCCGCCACCGCGACATATAGTGCGAGCAACCACGCGGCCGTCGCGTTGATGGTCATCGAAGTGTTCATCCGGTCGAGCGGGATCGACTCGAACAAGGCACGCATGTCGCCGATATGGGAGACCGGCACGCCGACCTTGCCAACCTCGCCGCGGGCAAGCGGATGGTCGGCGTCATAGCCGGTCTGGGTCGGCAGATCGAAGGCGACGGAGAGGCCGGTCTGGCCCTTGGCAAGATTGGTTCGGAACAGCGCGTTGCTGTCGCGCGCCGTCGAATGGCCCGCATAGGTACGGAAGATCCACGGCTTGTCGCGCTCGCGCGCCCTATCGATCGACATGGTTAAGTCCCGGTTGCCGCGGCATCGAAGCATGGTCGATGTTGCGGCGCAACAGGAAGAAGGGCTAGGCGCGCTCCCGGCGCAGCAGGATCATCAAACCGAGGCTCGCCACGGTTATCCCGACAAAGGCGTAGATGATAGGCGCCTGAAGATCGGCATCGAGAGGCAGTCGCAAGTCGCTCAAAAGCCAATTGGCAAGGAGGGCTGCGGCAAACAATGTCCCGTATTTGACCGGTATGCTCAAATGCCCGAGATCGGCGGTGTATTTGCTCAAGATCGCCGCTCCCGCGCCGGCAAAAACAGCCGAAATGACAACCGTCTGCGAGGGCAAATAGGCCCAAGGCGAGAAATCGGGAAGCCAGCCGAACCAGTCCCTCTTGAAAATCTCATCCATCATGGCTTTTTGCGCAAAGCGCCCGCCTGTTCCCGCTATTGCGGCGGATCATAGCCTGAAGGGGTAAATGGGGTACTAAGCGCTTACGTTGAGTTTCGCCTATGTTGGCAGCTTTTGTTGCGTTGCGGCATGCGCTAGGGTCGATTGCCCGAAGAAGGATTACCGCCATGTCTGCGCAAGCCAAGAGCGAGCCCGCCAACGAGAACCGCCCGATCAAGGACCTCTACGAGATCGGCGAGATTCCGCCCTTGGGCCATGTGCCGTCGCGCATGTATGCCTGGTGCATCAGGCAGGACCGGCATGGGCCGCCCAATAGTGCCATGCAGGTCGAGGTCGTTCCGACCTGGGAAATCGGCGAGGACGAGGTGCTGATCCTCGTGATGGCAGCGGGCGTCAATTACAACGGCGTGTGGGCGGCGCTCGGCAAGCCCATCTCGCCGATCGACGGCCACAAGAATCCCTATCACATCGCCGGCTCCGATGCCTCTGGCATCGTCTACAAGGTTGGCGCCAAGGTGAAGCGCTGGAAGGTCGGCGATGAAGTTGTCGTCCACTGCAACCAGGATGATGGCGATGATGAGGAGTGCAATGGCGGCGATCCGATGTTTTCGCCGAGCCAGCGCATCTGGGGCTATGAGACGCCGGATGGATCCTTCGCGCAATTTGCCCGCGTACAAGCACGCCAATTGCTCCCGCGCCCGCAACATCTCACCTGGGAAGAGTCCGCCTGCTACACGCTGACCTTGGCGACCGCCTATCGCATGTTGTTCGGCCATCGCCCGCATACTCTAAAGCCGGGACAGAATGTCCTTGTCTGGGGCGCTTCGGGCGGCCTCGGCTCGATGGCGGTGCAGTTGATCGCTACTGCCGGCGGCAATGCGATCGGCATCATCTCGGAAGACGACAAGCGTGATTTCGTCATGCAGCTCGGCGCCAAGGGCGTCATCAACCGTAAAAGCTATTCCTGCTGGGGGCAGATGCCTGCGGTCGGCTCTCCCGAATACAATGAATGGCTGAAAAGCGTGCGCGATTTCGGCAAGGCGATCTGGGCCTTCACCGGCAAGGGCAATAATGTCGATATCGTCTTTGAGCACCCGGGCGAATCGACTTTCCCCGTTTCGGTCTTCGTCGTGAAGCGCGGCGGCATGGTGGTGATCTGCGCCGGCACGACGGGATACAATCTCACTATGGATGCGCGTTATCTGTGGATGCATCAGAAGCGCGTGCAAGGCTCGCATTTCGCCAACCTCATGCAGGCCGCGAATGCCAACAAGCTCGTCATTGCGCGGCGCATCGATCCCTGCATGTCGGATGTCTATCCGTGGCGAGACATCCCCAAGGCGCATATGAAGATGTGGAAGAACGAGCATCGGCCCGGCAACATGGCGGTGCTGGTCTCGGCACCGCGGCCCGGCCTCAGAACCTTCGAGGACGCTATTGAGGCGTCGCGTAGCTAGCTACTCCTTATCACCTGTTGCCAAAATCCGTTGAGTCCGGCGATGACGACGGCTGTCCGTGAATGGCAATGACGCGGTTTACTTCGCCGCCGAAGATCAAGACCAGTGCTGCAAGGTAGAGAAAGAACATCGCGGCAAAGAGGCCGGACAGGGAGGCATAGGTCGAGACGAAAGTGCCGAAGCGCACGAGATAGATCGAATAGGCGACCGACAGGATAATCCACACGACGACGGTGAGAAGGACGCCGGGCAGGACTTCGCGGATGGTGAGACGCTTTGCGGGCAACACGCGGTGGCAGATCAGAAGCCAGCCAGTGAGGAGCAGGATGGCGATCGGAAAGCGCCAGCGATCGAGTTCCTCGAAACTGCCGCGGATACCGGGCGCGTAGGTCTCCACCGTGACGAGGATGACCGGACCGAAGACGATCAATATTGCAAAGGCCAAGAGCACGATTGCCGCAAAGACGACGAACAATACGCTTTGCAGATAGAGGACCCAGAAGCTGCGGGTTTCCTTGAGATCATAGGCGCGATTGAGGCCGACGCGTATGCTGTCGACGCCGGCCATGGCGCTCCACACCGTGACGATGGCCGAGATGCTGAGCAATCCGGTGCGCGGCACGGTGAGGATGGAGTGGATTTCCGGGGCCAGCGGGTTGACGAGGCGCTCCGGTGCGACGCTCAAGAGATAGCCAACGACCGCATCGGCGAGATTGGCATTGCCGAAGAAACCGGCGAGAGCGGTGAGGAAGATCAAGAAGGGAAAGATCGAAAACAGCGTGCGGAAGGCGATGTTGCCGGCAAGCGGTACCGCCTCGTCGGCGAATAGGCGCTGGAACGCTTCGTAGATGAGCCAGATAATGTTTGGCCGATCGCTTGCCATTGCGCCTTGATAGCGGGTCGCCCGGCTTGTGCAAACCGTTGCTCGACCCGCGCACGCAGAAGCCCTAGGCGCGCAGCTTCACGAGCTCCTGGTCGACACTGGCACGCAGGCCCGGATCGAGCCTCAGGCGCGACGCCAGCATGGCGAGATAGGCTTGTTCGGCGGGATCGTCAGGATCGATTGCCAGCGCGGAAGCGGCATAAATTTCGACCGCGGCTTCGGGTGTTGCGGCCCCGCGCACGACCGCGTCGATGTCGAGGGGCTTGCGCAATTCGTCGAAGACGAATGCCTTGGCCTCGGTATCGAGGGCGAGTTCGTCGATCTTGGCGAAGATGCGCTTCTGCTCGTCGGCGTCGATGTGGCCGTCAGCCTTTGCAGCAGCAATCATGGCGCGCAGAAGCGAAAGGCTCAATTCATCGCGCTCGGCCTTGGGCGCAGGCAGAAAAGGCGTGCCCTCGGCCTGGGGCGTGATGTCCTTCATGTCGCCCGCAGGCACTGTCGTCTGGGCATCCTTATTGACTTGCCAGGTCTGATAGGCCTTGTAGGCAAGCCCGCCGAGCACCGCAGCACCACCGATCTTGAACGCGCCCTTGGCAAGCTTCTTGCCGCCTTTCGAACCCAAGAGGATCGATGCAAGGCCGCCGGCGACCGCGCCGCCCGCCAAGCCCTTGATCAAGTCAGGCGAAAGGCCGCCCTTCCTGCCGTCGCCGGCTTGGCCGCCAAGAAACTGGTCCAAGAGCTTCTGTGGATCGAACATCACATCTCCCTTGCGTGGAAAGGACTGGTCAAGACGAAACGACCCGGGCAAGACCGGGCCATTCTTCGGAAAGGTGCCGACCTCCCATGACCGAAAGACAACAAGCTCCGTCATGGATCGGCGCGGCCCCGCTCCTTTTCGTGTTCATGTGGGCAACGGGCTTCATCGTTGCAAGGCTCGCGGCGCCGCATGCCGATCCGATGTGGTTTTTGGCTCTGCGGTTTGGCATTTCCTGTCTCATCCTCACGGCAATCGCGCTCATCACGGGTTCGCGCTGGCCACGTCCGGTACAGACGCGGGATGCGATGGTGGCGGGAGCGCTCATCCATGGCGGCTATCTTGGGCCTGTCTATTGGGCAGTGGCGCATGGCATGCCGGCCGGCGTTTCGGCATTGATCGTCGGACTACAACCTTTGCTCACATCCTTCTTCGCCGCGCTGTTGATCGGCGAAGCCATCGGGCGGCGGCAATGGCAAGGGCTCATTGTCGGCCTTGCCGGCATTGCTCTTGTCGTCTCGCCGAAGCTGACGCTCGCCGCGCTCGGTGGCATTACGCCGCTCACGATCCTCGTCACGATTCTTGGCGCGGTGTCGATTTCCTTCGGCACTGTCTATCAGAAGCGTCATGGGGCGGCGCTGGATCTGGCCGCGGGCGGCGCCTGGCAATATGCCGGCGGCACGATTGTTACCTTTCTCGGCACTTTGCTTTTCGGGCGCTTCCGGTTCGATGCCACGCTGGAAGCGTGGACAGCCCTGGTATGGTCGGTGCTCGTGCTCTCGCTCGGTGCAATCACGCTTCTCATGCTGCTGATCCGGCACGGGAGCGTGTCGCGCGTCTCGGGACTCATCTTCCTGGTTCCGGCCGTTGCGGCGGCCATGGCCTATCTCCTGTTTGACGAAACGCTCTCGGCGGTCCAAATCGCCGGAATGGCGTTATGCGGCGCTGCCGTCTTCCTTGTTACGAGGCCATCGGAATGAAAGCAGTCTCGTGCAAGGCTTATGGCGCACCAGAGACACTTGTCGTCGACGATATTCCTGCGCCTGCGGCCTCGCCAGGCGAAGCCATTGTTACCGTCAAGGCCGTAGGCCTCAATTTCTTCGATACGCTGATCATCCAAGGCAAGTATCAATTCAAACCGCAATTCCCATTCTCGCCGGGTGCGGAAGTGGCGGGCATTATCAAATCGGCCTCGAGTGAGACGAAGGGCTTTGTACCCGGCGATCGTGTCGTTGCCTTCACCGGATGGGGCGGGGCGCGCGAAGAAATCGCTGTTCCGCTAGATCGGATTGTGAAACTTCCCGATAGCGTTTCTTTTGAAATGGCAGCCGGCCTCACGGTCACCTATGGAACAACGCTGCATGCGCTTGCCGATCGCGGACGGCTGAAGAGAGGCGAGAGACTGGTGGTGCTCGGTGCCGCCGGCGGCACGGGCCAGGCGGCAATCGAAATCGGCAAATTGATGGGAGCACACGTCATCGCTTGCGCGTCGTCGCCGGAAAAGCTCGCATTCTGCCGATCCATCGGTGCCGATGCGACGATCGATTACGACAAGCAGGATCTGAAAGAGGCGATCAGGACCGCAACAGGCGGGCAGGGTGCCGATGTCATCTTTGACCCGGTCGGCGGCGATCTTGCCGAACCGGCGTTACGCGCAATGGCCTGGGGCGGGCGCTATCTGGTGATCGGCTTTGCGTCGGGCGACATCCCCAAGTTTCCACTCAATCTCGTTCTCCTGAAGGGATGCGATGTCGTCGGCGTGTTCTGGGGCAATCATGTCGAGCGCGAGCCGGAAGCGCACCGCACCAATCTCGTCCGCCTCGTCGATTGGTGCGCGCAAGGGCAGATCGCACCGCATGTTCACAGAACTTACAGGCTGGAGGAGACGGCCGACGCACTCCGCGCCATCGCGGTGCGTGAAGTAAGAGGCAAGGCAATCCTCGTCGTCTAGGTGGCCGTCGCCTGGTCCTCGCGCAATCGCCTGACGGTACGATGAGCGCGGTCGTAATGCTCGGGCTTCATGTGCGTGCGGATGAGCGCCAACGCCGTCACTAGGACGGTGAGGTCGTCGGTGAACCCAACACCCAGCAACACATCCGGGATCGTGTCGATGGGGAGCACGAAATAGCCCAGGGCTGCGAAAAGGATCGCCTTGACGCGCATTGGCGTGTGGGCGTCGGTCGCGCAGTAAAAGGCCGCTACGGCGTCCTCGGCAAAGGGGACCCTGGCAAACACCTTGGCGAGCTTCGGCCAGAAGCCGGAGCGCACGCGCTGTTCATTATGGGCGATAACCATCGGAAGCTGTATCCCATCGCTCGACAAATCGGCGGAAGATATGGGTGCCATAGGCTCCTCCTTCAAGTACCTCGCGCCAATCTACCAGCGCCCGGCGTACCAGATCGCCCCCATGATGATGATAATGGCGATGAATTGCAGGACGACGCGCCAGCGCATCAGCATTTGCGAACGATTGGGTGAGCCGCCGCGAAACATGTTAACTATGCCGAGACACAGCACCACAAATACCGCGCCGACGGCGATCGGTACCAGATAGTCGAAAATACTCATCGAAGCCGTGCCCCTTTCAATCGGATGCCTTGTCGATCACCCTGTCGAGCATCCGCGGCGGCAGGAGGCGCTTGCACCAGCTCATCACCAAGGTGGGCGTGGTGACAGTATATCTGATTCTGGGCCTGAGCGATTCAAGCGCATGGACGAGTTTTTCGAGCACCGCTTCGGGCGGCAGTTTGAAGCGGCCGGGCTTGGTCTTCTGCAGGCGTTTTCTCTGCTGCACATAGACGTCGCGATAATGCGAGGCGGCGTCGCCGATATTGCGGTCGAAGGCCTCCAGTGCGTGGACAATGAATTTGCTCGCAATCGGGCCTGGCTCGATGATCACCACATCGATATTGAACGGCTTCAATTCGAGCCGCATCGTGTCGGAGAGCGCCTCGATTGCAAATTTTGACGCATTATAGGCGCCGCGCCACTTGAGCGCGACGATGCCCAGCACGGATGAGCACTGCACGACGCGGCCGGAGCCATTGGCGCGCATCAAAGGCAGGCACTGGCGCGTCAGATCATGCCAGCCGAAAACATTGGCCTGAAACTGCGCTTCAAGCGTGGCGCGCGTCAGGTCCTCGACTGCTCCGGGCTGTCCGTAGGCGCCATTGTTGAAGAGGGCGTAGAGCTTGCCACCGGTGCGCGATGCGACTTCGGCGACGCAAGCCTCGATGGAAGCGGGTTCGGCATAGTCGAGATAGAAGGCTTCAATCCCTTCGGCCTCGAGCCGCACGATATCTTCGGGCTTCCGCGCGGTCGCAAAGACGCGCCAGCCCCTCGCCTTCATGCCGCGCGCACAGGTCTCGCCGATGCCGGAGGAACAGCCGGTGATGAGAAGGGTCTTGACGCTCAATTGCCGCCATCCAAGAGGCGGCGCGCAATCACCTGCGCCTGGATTTCGGCGGCACCTTCGAAGATGTTGAGAATGCGGGCGTCACAGAGCACCCGGCTGATCTCGAATTCGAGTGCAAAGCCATTGCCGCCATGGATCTGCAAGGCATTGTCGGCGGCCGACCAGGCGACGCGGGCGGCCAAGAGCTTCGCCATGCCGGCTTCGAGGTCGCAGCGCCGTCCGGCATCCTTTGCCCGGGCAGCAGCATAGACAAGCTGGCGCGTCGCCATGATCTCAGCCGCCATCAGCGCAAGCTTGTCGGAAATGCGCGGGAAGGACACGATCGGCTTGCCAAACTGGATGCGGTCGCTCGCATAACGCAAGCCGAGATCAAGCGCGTTCTGCGCCACGCCGACAGCGCGTGCCGCCGTCTGGATGCGTGCCGATTCGAAGGTCTGCATCAATTGCTTGAAACCCTGGCCTTCAATACCGCCCAAGAGGTTTTCCGCTTTCACAGCAAAATCCTCAAAGCGGATTTCGTATTCCTTCATGCCGCGATAACCGAGTACTTCGATCTCGCTGCCGCTCATGCCGGGTGCGGGGAAAGGATCGGTCGCCGTGCCGCGCGGCTTCTCCGCGATGAACATCGAGAGGCCCTTGTAACCCGTCTCTGCCGCATCGGTGCGGGCGAGCAGCGTCATGATATCGGCGCGGACAGGATGGGTGATCCAGGTCTTGTTGCCGGTGACAAGATAGCGCTCGCCGTCGCGCTGCGCACGGGTGCGCAATGAGCCCAAGTCGGATCCGGTATTGGGCTCGGTGAAGACGGCGGTCGGTAATAATTCGCCGGTACCGAGTGCGGGGAGCCATTTGCGGCGCTGCGCTTCCGTGCCGCCATGCAGGATCAATTCGCAGGCGATTTCGGCGCGGGTGCCAAGCGAGCCGACGGCGATCCAGCCGCGCGACAATTCTTCGGAGACGACGCACATCGCCTCTTTGCCGAGACCCAGGCCGCCATAGGCCTCCGGCAATGTCAGCGAGAAGACACCGAGTTCGGCGAGCTCCGCTACAAGTTCAAGCGGGACATAGTCGTTGTCGAGGTGCCAGGCATGCGCCTTCGGCTTGACCCGGTCGAGAACGAAACGGCGCATCGTTTCGCGCATCTCATCGAGTGCGGGATCGAGATGGCAATTGCCGTAGGTGAGCGGCTCGCCCGCCGCCAGCATGAGTTCGACCAAGCGGGCGCGGGCGCCCGGCGTGTTGCCGTGGTCGAGGAGTTCGCCGCAGGCACCCTCGCTCAAGGAGGCGATCTCGGCGCGCGAGACATCTAACTCGCCCAAGCGGGCAAATTCGGCCTGGTTCATCGGCATGCCGCCGACAATGTGATGGAGATATTCTCCCGCCGCGATCGCCACCAGTAATTGCTCGGTCTCGCCAAGCTTGCCTTCGCTTTCGAGCCGGTTGGCATAGGCGGCGAGTTCGGTCAGAACGCTCGCATAGGTCGCAAACCAGGCCAGGGCGTGGAGGGCGTGCTGGTCGGCATCGGAAAATTTCCGGGTACGGGCGCGGCTGCGTGATTTGAGGAAAAGCGTCTCCACGGTGCGGGCAGCTTCGCCGACCATTCGGCCCAGTTCGCGCGGCGGCACCGCTATGCTCGTTTGGTGTTCTGCCAGGCTCATAAGGCTCACTCCCTGTGGCGCCCGCGACTATACCAGCGTCAGGGGGGAGGCAAGGCGCAAACCGGCGCAGCGCGGACTTGTCAAATTTGAGCCCGATTCTTCCCGCATTTGATCGCACTAGCCTGCAAAATGCCGCGAGGATATGATCCACCGCATGATTCTTACGCGAATACTTGGCGCTTTGGCGCTTTCCGCATCCCTGGCCGGGCATGCCTATGCCCAAGCCCAGGATCCAACGCCGCTTGGCGAATTCAAGGACTGGGCCGCCTATACCTATAAGACCTCGGGCGGCAAGGTTTGCTATGTCGTCTCGCAGCCCAAGGCCTCCGACCCCAAGAACGCCAAGCGCGATCCGGTCTTCTTCCTGGTGACGCACCGGCCCGGCCAGGGCGTCCGCAACGAGGTGAGCACGATCATCGGATATCCTTTCAAGAAGGAAGCGATCGTCAAAGTCACTGTGGATAAAACCGCCTTCGACCTCTTCACCAATGGCGATGGCGCCTGGGCCGATACCTCGGCCAAGGACAAGCAGATCGTGGCCGCGCTCCGTAAGGGCCAGGCTCTGTCAGTCAAGGGAACGTCGCTGCGCGGCACGTCGACGACGGACACCTATTCGCTCGACGGCGTCACCGCGGCGCTTGCCGCGATCGATACGGCCTGCAAGTAAGCGCGCGCTCCCCGGCAGGGGAAGAGAGAATGACCTATCGCTTCACCGCCTTGAGCGAGAAGGCCAAGGGCAGTTGCGGAAAATCGGCCGGCAGGCGGTAGAGCCCGTCCTCACCCTCGATCATGTTGGGGAATAATGCCCAGGTCAGTTCGGCATGCTCACGCAGCCAGGCGAGCGACAGTCCCGCCGCGTTGAGTCCGTTGAGAATGTCCGAGAGCGGATGAATCCACTCATAGACGCGCTTGTTGCGCAATTCCTTCTGCGAGCCGTTATAGGTCTTTGCATCATCGGCGGCGAAGGGCTTGTCGATGGGCGTGCGCCAATCGTAATGCGGCACGATCTTGCCGTCGACCCATTCGAAACAAAGCGTAGTGGGATGTGATTCGGCGAGGTAGAGGTGGCCGCCGGGCTTCAACAGTGAGCCGACGACCTTTGCCCAGCCGGCAATGTCAGGAAGCCAGTTGATGGCACCCCAGGTGACATAGATCATGTCGAAATCGCCAGCGAGCAATTTGCGCGCATCATAGACATTGCCTTCGACAAAGCGCGTCTTGAGGGCCAACGTTTTGGCCAGCTCGCGCGCCTTGGCGATTGCCGCGGAGGAGAAATCGAGGCCGACGACCTCGGCGCCGCGCCGCTCCAGGCAGAAGCTGTCGAGGCCGAAATGGCACTGCAAATGCGCGACGCGCAAGCCGGCAATGTCACCGAGCTCGCGCGCCTCGATGGCGTTAAGCTTGTCCTCGCCATTGAGTACCTTGGCCACTTGATAGAAGCCGGTCTCGTCTTCGGCGTGGATCGCCACGCGCTCGTCCCAGGACAGGCGATTGGCGTCGAAATAGTCATTGCTACTCATGGTCAGTCCCTTGCCCGGCGGGTCATCGTCCAGGTACTCACATAATGGGGGTCGACGACCAATTCGCCGGTCGAACACAGGACATACCGACCCGGGCCTGCCTTGCGGAAGGCCAAAGTCGCCGGCGGCAGCCAGTGCTCCTGGCCGTTCCAGATCTCGCCATGGCACTCGACGGCGATGCCGCGCTCCTTGTCGGCGACCGCCACCAGACCGTAAATCTGGAACTGGCTTTCGAGCTGGCCTTCAGGATCGAGATAGGTCAGACCGACAATGACGATCGAACCCAGAAGATCCTGTGCGACGCACTCGTCCCAATCGCGGTCGAGTTGGCACTCAACTGAGGCACACATGGTCTCTCTCCAAACACAAAAGCCAGCCCTCTCGAGCTGGCCTTGGCCTGGAGAGCTGTTGATTTAGGCCTTCTCGGCTTCCTTGGCCTGCGCCTCGGCGCCCATGCCGGAGAGAAGCGCCTTCTGCTTCTCGGCGATGCGGGCGGATTTGCCGGTGCGGCCGCGCAAGTAATAGAGCTTGGCGCGCCGAACCTTGCCGCGGCGGACAACCTTGATCGAGTCGATCAACGGCGAGTAGACGGGAAACACGCGTTCCACGCCTTCGCCGTAAGAGATCTTGCGAACGGTAAAGTTCTCGTTCAGGCCGCCGCCGGAACGGCCGATCACCACGCCCTCATAGGCCTGGACGCGGGTACGGTCGCCTTCCTTGACGCGGACATTGACAATGACGGTGTCGCCAGGGCCGAATTCGGGTACGGCGCGCTTAGCGGCGACAGCAGCCACCTGCTCTTTCTCGAGCTGCTCGATCATATTCATGGACGTAGTTCCTTTTGGGGTTGCGGGCCTATAGACTCATCAGGCTTGAAAATCAATGCTTTCTGTCACGATAGCGGGCCCAAAGGTCAGGGCGCCGCCGGGCGGTCAGGGCTTCTCTCTGTTCGTGCTTCCAGAGGGCCATGGCGCGATGGTCGCCGGAGAGAAGAATCTCAGGGATTTCAAGCCCTTCCCAGCTGCGCGGCCGCGTATATTGCGGCTGCTCCAGGAGGCCGTCCTCGAAACTTTCCTCGCTGGCGCTCTCAAGCCTCCCCATGACGCCGGGCAATAGCCGCACCATCGCATCGAGAAAGGCGATTGCCGCCGGTTCGCCGCCCGACAGCACGAAATCGCCAAGCGAAACCTCGATCAGCTTTCGCCGCTCGATCACCCTTTCGTCGACGCCTTCGAAGCGTCCGCAGACGATGACGGCGCCCGGACCCTCGGCCAGTTGCCTGACAAGGGTCTGGTTCAGCGGCGCCCCGCGCGGACTCATCAGGAAGCGCGGACGCCCGTCATCGCCAATCGCATCGATCGCCGCGGCGAGCACGTCGGGCCGCATCACCATGCCAGGACCGCCGCCGGCCGGTGAATCATCGACGGTGCGGTGCCTATCGGTTGCCGCATCGCGGATGTCGCGGACTTCAAGCGACCATAGGCCGGCGGCGAGCGCCTTGCCGGCCAAGGAGACGCCCAAGGGCCCCGGAAACATCTCGGGGAAGAGCGTCAATATGGTTGCGGCAAAACTCATGTCTCCTCAAGATAGCCGTCGGGCAAATCGATGGCGAGCCGGCCTTCCGCAACATCGACCTCGGGCACGAAGGCATCGGAGAAGGGAATGAGGATATTCGCTTCTCCGGCCCGCGCGATATCGAGGAGATCGCCGGCTCCATAATTGACTACATCGACGACCTTGCCAAAGCCCGTGCCGTCGCGCGTGACGACGGTAAGCCCGACAAGGTCGTGAATATAACTCTCATCCACGCCGGGCGCCGGCAAAGAGGCGCGATCGACGAAGAGCCCGGTGCCTGCCAGTGCCTCGGCACGATTGCGGTCGCCGACGCCTTTCAGCGTCGCGATGAAGCCCTGCTTCTGCGGCCGCAGCCGTTCGATCTCGATTGTTGTGCCGTTGTCGGTGCGCAAGGGACCATAGCGCGCAATCGCCTGAGGCTCGGCGGTGAAGCTTTGCAGCTTCACCTCGCCCCTGATTCCATGCGCGCCGGTAACGCGGCCGATGAGGACAAGGTCCCTTCGCACTCTCGATTCCCTGTGCCGTCACCCCAGCGAAAGCTGGGGTCCCCTGAGTCATTTCAGCATCGGAAGCGATTCAGGGGATGCCAGCTTTCGCTGGCATGACGAAATGTGGGATCAGCTCTGCGGTGCGGCGGCCTCGGCAGCCTTGGCAGCGGCGTCCGCCGCGGCCTTTTCACGCTCGACGCGCTTCTTCTTCGGCATGCCCTTGTCGGGATTGTTGCGCTGGTCGCGCTTCATCAGCCCGGCCTTGTCGAGGAAACGCAACACGCGATCGGTCGGCTGGGCGCCCTTCTTGAGCCACTCGCCAGCCTTGGCCGTATCGAGCTGCACGCGCTTCTCATCCGTCTTACCCAGCATCGGGTTGAAGGCGCCGACAACGTCGATGAACTTGCCGTCGCGCGGCGACGCCGCATCGGCGATGACGATGTGGTAATAGGGACGTTTCTTGGCGCCGGCGCGCGCAAGCCTGATTTTCAGTGACACTATGCTTTCTCCTTTGGTGACATTGGTTAGTTCAGTTTGATGTGTGGCGATAAATCATGTGCGGCTTGCCGTGCATGATGAATTCGCCGTCGGGTGCGGCGCCGAGCTTCTCGGCGACGCGAATGGATGCGAGGTTGATCGGATTGATATAGCTGACGAGGCGGGCCAGGCCGAGTTCGCGAAAGCCGTGATCGCGCACCCGCTGTGCCGCTTCCGTCGCATAGCCCAGCCCGCGAAACTGGGGCGCAATGCCGTAACCGACTTCGACATCGTCCCAGCCATCGGGAAACCATAAGCCGGCATAGCCCGCGAGTTCACCTGTTGCCTTGTCCTCAAGTGCGTAGAGGCTGAAGCCGCGCAAGTGCCAGTGACCGATGAGCTGGGCGATACGGCGCCAGACGTCGCTGCGCGAAACACCACCGCCATAGATCGCCTGCGACTGCGGGTCGCTATAGAAGGCAAAGAGCGGATCGACATCGGCCTCGCGCCAGTGCCTGAGACGCAATCGTTCTGTTTCAAGCTCGGGCGACATGTCATCGCTTCTTTCCCGGCGACTGTGGAAAACCGCGGAAGGGCTGACCACCTAATCCCGGAAGTCCGCCCAGACCCGGCAAGCCGCCGAGGCCCGGTAATTTGCTGCCGAGGCCGGGCAGTCCCGGTGTCGATTTCGGCACGTCCGGCAGTGCGCCGCCGGCCGCCATCTCGCGCAGTTCCGGCGGCAAGGCTTTGGGATCCATTGCGGCGAGTTCGGCCTGCATCTTTTCGAGTTCTGCTGCATCGGGCACGCCCTTGCCGCCGAACATCTTGCCGAACATGCCCTTGCCGCGGCCCATCTGCTTCATCATGTCGGCCATCTGCAGATGCATCTTGAGCAGGCGGTTGATCTCCTCGACCTTGGTGCCGGAGCCAGACGCGACGCGCTTCTTGCGCGAGGCGTTCATGACCTTCGGATTGCGCTTCTCGGCCGGCGTCATCGAGGAGATGATCGCCATCTGTCGCTTGAGCACGCCATTGTCGAGATCGACGCCGTCCAGCTGCTTCTTGATCTTGCCCATGCCGGGCAGGAGACCCATCATGCCCGACATGCCGCCGAGCTTCTGCAATTGACGCAATTGCTCGGCCAGATCCTCAAGATCGAACGAGCCCTTCTTCATCCGCTCGGCGATCTTCTTGGCCTTGTCGGCATCGATCGTCTGCGCGGCCTTCTCGACGAGGCTGACGACGTCGCCCATGCCGAGGATGCGGCCGGCGATGCGCTCGGGATGGAAATCCTCAAGCCCGTCAAGCTTTTCGCCGGTGCCCAGGAGCTTGATCGGCTTGCCGGTGACGGCGCGCATCGAAAGCGCCGCACCACCGCGGCCATCGCCATCGATTCTTGTCAACACAATGCCGGTAATGCCGATCTTCTCATCGAAATTGCGGGCAAGATTGACGGCGTCCTGGCCGGTCAGCGAATCGGCGACGAGCAAGGTTTCGTTTGGCCGCGCGATGTCGCGCACCGAAGCCGCTTCGGCGAGCAATTCCTCATCGATATGCAAGCGGCCGGCTGTGTCGAGCATCACGACGTCGAAACCGCCCTTTCGCGCCTCCGACATGGCGCGCCTGGCGATCTCGACCGGCGTCTGGCCGGCTATGATCGGCAGGGTCTCAACGCCAGTTTGGCGACCGAGCACCGCCAATTGCTCCTGCGCGGCTGGGCGTCGCGTATCGAGCGAGGCCATCAGCACGCGGCGCTTGTCGCGCTCCTGCAGGCGTTTCGCAATCTTGGCGGTCGTCGTCGTCTTGCCGGAGCCCTGGAGGCCGACCATGAGGATCGGCACTGGCGGCGAGGCTCTGAGATTGAGCCCCACGCCCTCGGATCCCAAGGTCTCGACCAGCACGTCATGGACAAGCTTGACGACCATCTGGCCGGGCGTCACCGACTTGACGATCTGGGCGCCGACCGCCTTCTCGCGGACCTTCTCGGTGAAGCTCTTCACCACATCGAGCGCGACGTCTGCTTCGAGCAAGGCGCGGCGCACCTCGCGCAAAGCGGCATCGACATCGGCTTCGGACAGCGCACCGCGACCGGTGAGCTTGTCGAAAATGCCGGACAGGCGCTCTTGCAGTGACTCGAACATTCACAACCTCGTATACCCAAACGCAAAACGCACCCGGGGGCGAAACTCGCTGCCGGATGTTGGCCGCGCGACCTCCCGGGAATGTCAAAACCCCATGTGTGGCGCAGCCAGGAGACGTTCAAGCGTCCTGGAATTGGCGGGGGGTTTAGCCTGTGGGAGTCGCGAAGTCAAATGAGCTTCCACTCACCATGCCCGCCCTTGAGGCGGCCATCCAGTTTGGATGGCTTGGGTCAAGCGAGGGGTTAGGCGAGCTTCAAGTTCCAATCCTGACCCACCAAATCGCGGCCGAAGCTGTGATGGGGCTCCTCGTTAACAAGCGTAAAGCCCAGGCTCTCGTAAAGCCCGCGTGCTTCATCGAGAATGCTATTGGTCCACAATACAATCTCGCGATAGCCGGTGGCGCGCGCAAATTGCAGGCAGGTCTCGACCAATTGCCGGCCGAGCCCAAGTCCTCTTGCCTCGGCTTCGACCAAGAGGAGGCGCAGTTTTGCCGTTTCGTGGCTCTGCTTCACCAGCATGACGCTGCCGACGCGATGGCCGTCCAACTCGGCGATCCAGCAGCGTTCGCGGGCCGGGTCGAAGTCTTTCAGGAATTTTGCCGCGATCTCCGCCACCAGCGCTTCGAAACCTGAATCGAACCCGTAATCGCGGGCATAGACGGCGCCATGGCGCTCGACGATCCAGCCCAGATCGCCCGGCCCATGGGTGCGGATGCGAATTTCTGCCGGTTTTCCGTTGCCTAGGTGCCGCTCGATGGTCGCCATGGCGCTCACCAGGTCGCGACGGCTCGCGGCAGTGAGGTTTGCCAGCATTTCGTTGATTTCCGCCTTGGAGCGGCGGTCGAGTTCGGCGAAGGCGTCGCGGCCGGCCTGAGTCAGGTCCAGCATGGCCGCGCGGCGGTCTTCCGCGGAAGGCTTGCGTGCGATGAGCCCGCGTTTGGCGAGACCCGACAGCAGGCGGCTTAGATAGCCGGGATCGAGCGCCAGGAGCTCCGCCAGCGCGGACGCAGTCGTGCCTTCATTGCGGGCCAGCTCAAAGAGAATGCGGGCTTCTACCAGCGTGAAGTCGCTTTGCAGCAATCCGCGATTGAGCAATCCGATGCGGCGCGTATAGGCGCGGTTGAATTGGCGGATAGCGTTAATATCGGCAGCAAGCGGGTCCATCGCTTGCCATTGTCAAGCAATTAATTGCTTTTGTCAATCAACTGGGCTTCTGATTCCGCAATTGCTCGGCCTGGGCATAGAACTTCTTCTCCCACTCCTTATGGGCATCGAGGCCCTCGCGGATAAAAGGCGTGAAAAAGGCGAGATTCATGAGCGACCAGTTCACGAAATTCGCCGGAAAGCTCAATGGCTTGACGAAATCGACGAAGAGAACGACGCGGGTCTTGTCGGTGTGGTTCCAGGCCTCGTGCTCATAGGCGTCGTCGAAAATCAGCACCTTGCCTTCCTGCCAATGGCAGATCTGCTTGTCGACGCGTATGGCAAGCCGGTCGCTCTGTTCCGGCACGATCAATCCCAGATGCAGGCGCAAGACGCCATTATAGGGTCCGCGATGGGGTGCCAGATGCTTGCCGGGCTCGAAGATCGAGAACATCGCGGTCTTAAGGCCGGGGATATTCTGCAAGGCCGCCCATGTCTTGGGACAAAGCGCGATATTGCGTTCAGACGGCGTGCCGAAACCCATGAGGAAGAAGGTCTTCCAGTTCTGGTCGGTCGAGATGCTCCTGACATCGGTGGCTATGTCATGAAAATTCGGCAATTCGCTCTTGCGCACCAGGACACGCTCGAGCTCGGCGCGGATGTCCGGAGCGGCGGCCTCGATCTTCTCAGCCCAGGGGAAAGTGGCATTGTTATAGACGGGCGGATTGCCGACTTTCGAACAGGCGAGATTGAGCCTTTCCGCCCAGGCGACGACGCCCATGAAGAAGCGCACAAGCGGGCTCGGACGCTCCATGGTGACTTCGAGGCCCTGCGTCGTCATGGTCTGCTTGGGTGACGCCTGGGCCGGCGATCCAGTCTGCACGTTCAAGGCTACAACTCCTGAAACCGTTTATCATTCATGACATTCTGATAAACCCGAGCCTTATGGCCGTAAAGCGGCGCAGCCTCGCCTTATTCCAAGTTGAAAATACTGGCTTTGGCAGGGTCAAATCCCATATAAGCGCGGGCCATGGCAGACACAGGCGCCATACCTTTCCGCAAGATGAACGGGCTCGGCAACGACTTCGTCGTTCTCGACGCGCGTCGCTCTGCGCTGCGCCTGAGCGACGATCAGGCGAAAGCTATCGCCGACCGCACATCCGGCATTGGCTGCGACCAGGTGATCATGCTCGAGCCGTCGAAATCCGCCGATGTGCGCATGCGCATCTGGAACAATGAAGGCTTCGAGGTCGAGAGTTGCGGCAATGCCTCGCGCTGCATTGCCGATCTGCTCTTCGCCGAAAAGCGCGCCGAGCGCGTGACGATCGATACCAAGGGCGGCCATCTCGTCTGCCGCCGCGCCGGCGACGGCCTCGTCACCGTCGATAATGGCGTGCCGAAATTTGACTGGAAGGACATCCCGCTTTCCGAGCCGTTTGCGGATACGCGCCATATCGAATTGCAGGTCGGCCCTATCGATGCGCCGCTCATACACTCTCCATCAGTTGTTAATGTCGGCAATCCGCATTGCATTTTCTGGGTGAAGGATCTGAACGTCGTCGATCTTGCCAAGGTCGGGCCGATGATCGAGTTCCATCCGCTGTTTCCGGAGCGAGTGAATGTCACATTGGCCCGCGTCGTCGATCGCCATCACATCATCATCAAGGTTTGGGAGCGCGGCGCCGGCCTAACGCGCGCTTGCGGCACGGCCGCCTGCGCAGTTGCTGCAGCGGCGGCGCGATTGCGTTTGACCGACCGGCGCGTGACGGTGACGCTTCCCGGCGGCGATCTCTTCCTCGAATGGCGCGAGAGCGACGATCACGTGCTGATGACGGGTCCCGTCTCCTACGAATTCGAAGGCGTGTTGCCCTCCCATCTCAAGGTCGATGCATGAGCGAAGCGCGCATCGTCACCTTCGGCTGCCGGCTCAATGTCTATGAGTCGGAAGTCATGCGCGCCAAGATCGATGAAAGCGGACTCACGGATGCGATCGTCTTCAATACTTGCGCAGTGACGGCGGAAGCGACGCGCCAGGCGCGGCAGGCGATCCGCAAGGCGCGCCGCGACAACCCTGAAGCGCGCATCATCGTTACCGGCTGTGCGGCACAGATCGATCCCCAAAGCTTTGCGCAAATGAGCGAAGTCGATCTCGTACTCGGCAATGAGGAAAAGCTCAGAGGCGAAAGCTTCGGCCTCGGCCATACCGAGCGCGTTCGCGTCAACGACATCATGTCGGTGCGCGAGACCGCCGCCCACATGCTCGATGCCTTCAGCGAGCGTACGCGCGCCTTCGTCCAAATCCAGAATGGCTGCGATCACCGCTGCACGTTCTGCGTCATTCCCTTCGGCCGCGGCAATTCGCGCTCCGTGCCGGCCGGCGAAGCGGTGGAGCAGGTGCGCCGCCTCGTCGCCAATGGCTATAGCGAGATCGTGCTGTCGGGCGTTGACATCACGTCGTGGGGCGCCGATCTGCCCGGAAAGCCGAAGCTCGGCAATCTCGTACGGCGTATGCTCAAGCTCGTGCCGGAACTCAAGCGCTTGCGACTCTCCTCAATCGATTCGATCGAAGCGGACGAAGAACTCGTGCAAGCCTTCGCCGAAGAACAGCGCCTGATGCCGCATGTGCATCTGTCGCTCCAGTCGGGCGACGACATGATCTTAAAGCGCATGAAGCGGCGGCATTCGCGCAAGGATTCGATCGCCTTTTGCGAGCGCCTGCGCAATCTTCGTCCCGACATCACCTTCGGTGCCGACATCATTGCGGGCTTTCCGACCGAGACAGATGCGATGTTCGACAATTCGCTCATGCTCGCCGATGAGTGCGATCTGACCTATCTCCATGTCTTTCCCTTCTCGGCGAGGCCCGGCACGCCGGCGGCGCGCATGCCGCAGCTCGAAAAGACGGTGATCAAGGAACGTGCCGGCCGCTTGCGCGCCAAGGGCGAGAAGAAGCTCCATGATTTTCTCGCTCGCGAAGTCGGGGCGAGGCGCTCGGTGCTCGTCGAGACCGAGGAGCGCGGGCGCACCGAGCATTATGCGCCGGTGCGCTTTGCGCAAGCGATGCGGCCCGGCGCCATCGTCACTGCCACCGTCACCGGCCACCGGCCCGGGCATCTTGAGGTTCGCCCCGGCGCATGAGCGGGTTTCTCAAGTCTCTCTTCCGGCGCAATCGCGACGTCGAGGAGACGGCCGAGGCCGTCGCTGTTCTGGAACCCGCAGCACCTGCCGCTTCGGAGGCGCCGCAGGAGCAGCGCAGCTGGTTCGGCAAGCTGACCGAGGGCCTTGCCAAATCCTCGAAGTCACTGACCGGTTCGATCTCTGCGATCTTCACTAAGCGAAAGCTCGATGCGACCACACTTGGCGAGCTCGAAGACGCACTGATTGCTGCCGATCTCGGCGTCGCCACCAGCGAGCGCATCATCAAGGCCATTTCCGGCGGACGCTATGACCGTGAAATCGCGCCCGAAGACGTGCGCAAGGTGCTGTCCGAAGAAATCGTCAAGGTTCTCAAACCGGTCGAAGTGCCGCTCGATTTCCGTGGGCAAAAGCCCTTCGTGGTGCTGGTCGTAGGCGTCAACGGCTCGGGCAAGACCACGACCATCGGCAAGCTCGGCGCCATCGCGCAGCGCGAAGGGCTCAAGGTCATGTTCGCCGCATGCGATACGTTCCGTGCCGCGGCGATCGATCAATTGCAGGTATGGAGCGAACGCACCGGGGCGCGGCTCGTATCGCGGCCGCCGGGAGCCGATGCGGCCGGACTTGCCTTCGATGCGCTCACCGAAGCCAAGGCCGAGCAGGCCGACATCCTTTTCGTCGATACGGCCGGGCGGCTACAGAACAAGGCCGGGCTCATGGCCGAGCTCGACAAGATCGTCCGTGTCCTGAAGAAAATCGATGCCAGCGCTCCCAATGCGGTATTGCTGGTGCTCGATGCGACGACCGGGCAGAATGCCATGACCCAGGCGGAGGCCTTCGCCAAGATTGCGGGAGTGACCGGCATTATCATGACCAAGCTCGATGGAACGGCGCGCGGCGGGATCCTGGTCGCCATTGCCGAGCGCTTCAAAATCCCTGTCCACGCCATCGGCATCGGCGAGCAGATCGAGGATCTGCAACCTTTCGATGCCGAGGCCTTCGCTTCTGCCATTGCTGGAGGTGCTGGTTGATGCCGCCGCTCGTCAAACTCCTGGTCGAGGTCGGACCACTCGTTGCCTTCTTCGCCGCCAACTGGCTGGGCGGCATTTTCTGGGGCACCGGTATCTTCATGGCAGCGACCACGGCAGCGCTGGTCATCTCCTGGGGATTGACGCGCAAGCTTGCAGTGATGCCACTGGTCAGCGCCGGTTTCGTCGGCGTCTTCGGCGGATTGACACTGTGGCTCCATGACGACACTTTCATCAAAGTCAAGGTGACCTTGATCAACGCACTGTTCGGATGCGCGCTTCTGGGCGGATTGTTCTTCGGCCAGCTTTTTCTCAAGCTGGTCATGGGCGAAGCGGTGCGCATGACGGATGAGGGCTGGCGCAAGCTCACCGTGCGCTGGGCGATCTTCTTCTTCGCGATGGCGATCCTCAACGAGTTCGTCTGGCGCACCCAATCCGATGATTTCTGGGTGAATTTCAAGGTCTTCGGGCTCTTGCCGATCTCGCTTATCTTCGCCTTCGCGCAGGCGCCCTTGATGACCCGCTACATGATCGAGGAGCCGAGCCAGTAGGTTCGGCGACACTGTCAGCATACTGCCGAATCCGCCGGACGGAGGTCCGGTGTCCCATCCGTATAAGGATGATCGTGACAGGGGCGTTGCAGTGCACAAGCGCTCCACATGATTCCACTTGCAGGCCATTCTATGACTCGCTACCAAACACAAGTTTTGGACGGGCATGGATGCGGGCTATGCGACGCCAGGGGCAGGGGAATCGGGCGGCGTATTTACTTTCAGCCAAATCGAGCGCCGTTCGCGGCAGGGCAAGAGGCTTGCCCTCCGCAGGAGCAAGGGGTCGATGACAGGCAACAGCAAGGACGTCAAACAACTTACGCGATCGCCCTATCATCTGCTGAAGCGGGCGGCGCAGTATGCGGCTCATATCTATATGGGCGAAGTCGGGAAGTCAGGTCTGACACAGCGCCAGTTCACGGTGCTGCTGGCGGTTGATCAGAATGACGGCATCAGCCAGACGGCACTGGTCAAGATGACCGGCATCGATCGTTCGACGCTTGCCGATCTGGTGGCGCGCCTTCTCGCGCAGGGCTATCTGCAGCGCCGTCGTACCAAGGATGATGGACGCACTAATTCGATTCGCATCACCACGGCGGGCAAGAAAGTGCTGAAGGCGGCCCAGCCCGGCGCGGATGAGGTCGACAAGCAGATCTTGGCGATGATCGCGCCGGCCGATCGCCGGTCCTTCGGCGAGTGTCTCGGCTTGCTCGCAAGCCAGATGGACAAGATCGAGGAGCGAGAGCCGGCGCGTCCGGTGCGCAAGATCAAGGCGCGTCGGCGCGCCTGAATCAAGAACTCAGGGTGAAGGCGGAGGCAGCGGCTTCTTCGCCTTCTCGATCTCACGCGGCAGCACGTCGCGGATCGCCTCTTCGGTCAAGGCACCGATCAATTTGAAGCGGATGAAGCCCTCACCATCGACGATGAAGGTTTCGGGCACGCCATAGACGCCCCAGTCCACCGAGACGCGACCGGTCGTATCGGCGCCGACCGCGGCAAAGGGCTCGCCCAATGTGCCGAGGAAGCGGGCGGCGTTCTCAGGATCGTCCTTCTGGTTGATACCGACGAGGCGGATGTCGGGCCTCTGCGAAAGCTCCATCAGCAAGGGATGTTCTTGCCGGCAGGGCGCGCACCAGGATGCCCACACATTGACGATACTGACCTCACCTTGCTTCAGATCCTGCGAGGAAAGGCCCTTGACCGGCTGGCCGTCGCGCATAAGTCCCGTAACCGGAGGCAATGAAAATTCCGGCGCCGGCTTGTTGACGAGGACCGAGGGGATTTCGGACGGGTTGCCCGAAAGCCCGCGCCAGAAGATCGCCGCCAGGCCTAAAAATGCGATGAGCGGAATGAGCGGCAGCCAGGACCGCCGCCGCGTCGGGACAGTCGTCTCACTCGCCATTGCCGCCTCCCGCCTCGAGCTTTGCCAATTCGCGCTTGAGCCGGCGATCGCGCCGCAGGATCGCAAACGCCAGCAGCAGAAAGGCAATTGCTGTCACTGCGTAAGACGCGACGACGTAATCGATATGGGCGGCGGAAAAATCCATCAGCGTCTGCTGATCTCGACAAGTTTCAAAGCGCGAATGCGGCGCGCTGAAATTTCAGCACGCATGGCGGTGAAGTGCAGCGCCAGGAAGAGCGCCATATAGGCGAGGCCCATGATGAGGAGCGGCACGAGCATCGAAGCAGCTATGGTCGGGCCGCCCATGCGGAAGACGCTCGCCGGCTGGTGCAATGAATTCCACCAGTCGACCGAGAATTTGACGATCGGCACATTGACGAAGCCGACGAGTGCGATGATCCGGGCGATGGCGGCGGCGCGATGTGGATCATCGATTGCCTGCCACACCGCGATGTAGCCCAGATAGAGCAGAAACAACACGAACATCGAGGTCAATCGTGCATCCCACACCCACCAGGCGCCCCACATTGGCTTGCCCCAGAGCGATCCCGTGACGAGTGCGAGGAAGCAGAAGGCAGCACCGATCGGCGCTGCGGTGCGCGCGGCAACATCGGCAAGCGGATGGCGGAAAATGATCGCCACTGCGCTGGCAGCCGCCATGATTGTGTAGATCACGAGTGCCATCCAGGCGGCTGGCACATGCACATACATGATGCGCACGGTTTCGCCCTGCTGGTAGTCGGCGGGCGATGTGACGAGCGCCAGATAGAGCCCGATTGCGAAAAGCGCAAATGTTGCTCCCCACAGCCAGGGCAGAACCGCGTTGGCGAACTTCAGGAAAGTTCCGGGATTGGCGAAGCGCTGGATCATGGGCGGGGCTTAGTCCTCCATACCTATCTCAGATAGGCGCGCAATGCCGCAGCCGAAGCGAGCGGTGCCAGCACGAGGGCGGCGAGGCCGAGCGCCGCCAGGATGAGGAGCGAGGGGGTTGCGATATCGGGACCGGCACCCGTGCCCTGGCTCGCCGCCATGCCGAAGATCAAAACCGGGATATAAAGCGGCAGCACCAGGATCGAGACGAGCAGCCCGCCGCGCCGCAAGCCCACCGTTACCGCCGCAGCAATCGCGGCAATCAAAGACAGGCTCGTCGAACCGACAATCATGGCGAGCATGAGGGCGGGAATGGCCCCAGGCGGCAGGGAGATGAGGATGCCGAGCAACGGAGCGACAATGGCGAGCGGCAGCGAGGTGGTCAGCCAATGGGCGAGCGCCTTGATGAAGGCGGCGATCTCGAGCGGCACCGGGCTCATCGCCATGATCTCGAGCGAGCCATCGTCGTAATCGGGCTGGAATATGCGATCCGCCGACAGCAAAACGGCAAGCAGCAGCACGATCCACAGGAACCCCGGGGCGATCCTTTGCAGGGTCTGCTGGTCGGGACCGAGTCCGATCGGCAGCAGCACGATCACCGCCAGCAGAAAGCCGAGTGCCGTACCGGCGCCGCCGCCATGGCGCAGCGCGAGCTTGATGTCGCGGCTAAGCAAGCTGAGCAGAACCTTCACGTGCGCGGCTCCAGGTGCAAGCTTTGCTGCGGCTCAAGACCAAGCGTTCCATGGGTCGCGGCAATGGCAAGGCCGCCTTCGGCAAGATGCGCCGTGATCGCCGCGGCGAGGCGTTGCTGCGAGTGCGCATCGAGCCCGGTCGTCGGCTCATCGAGCAGCCACAAGACGCGCTTGACGAGGCAAAGCCGCGACAGGGCCAGACGCCGGCGCTGGCCGGCAGAGAGAAGCTGCGCCGGATAGTCGGCGAGAGCGGCGAGATCGAAACTCGCCAATGCGGCATCGAGGTCGCCGCCGCCCAGATAGTTGCCCCAGAATTCGAGGTTTTCCCTGACCGTCAAAGAGAGCTTGATCGCCTCGCGATGCGCGACCAGGTGGCTGTGCTGGCCGACGCTCAGATCCTGGTGCCGGCCGTCCAGTTCGATCGTGCCGGAATCGGGGTCTGCCAGTCCGGCGATCAGGCGCAGGAGCGAGGTCTTGCCGGTCCCGTTCGCACCGGTCAGCGCCAGCAATTCGCCAGCACCCAAGGCGAAGCTCAGGCCCGTAAAGAGCAGGCGGCCGCTCCTTTCGCAGGCGATGTTCTCGACTCGTAGCTGCATGGCATTAGGCCTTAGCAGCACTGGTTTCGCGCTGCAAAACCGACTATAGGCTGCCGCCAGCACCCCCGTGAGCCCGCAGGAAAGCCTCTATGACCGCGACTACTCTCGATTCCTTCCGTTGTCGCAAGACGCTGAAGGTCGGCAGCAAGACCTATGCCTATTACAGCCTCAAGGCAGCCGAGAAGAACGGCCTCGCCGGCATCTCGCGACTGCCCTATTCGCTGAAGGTGCTCATCGAAAACCTGCTGCGCCACGAGGATGGCCGTTCCGTCACCCGCGACGACATCGTGAGCGTCGTCAATTGGCTCGACAATCGCGGCAAGACCGAAGCCGAAATCGCCTTCCGCCCGGCGCGCGTGTTGATGCAGGATTTCACCGGCGTTCCGGCGGTGGTCGATCTCGCCGCGATGCGCGATGCCATGGCAAAGCTCGGGCAAGACCCTAAGAAGATCAATCCGCTCGCGCCTGTCGATCTCGTCATCGACCACTCGGTCATGGTCGACTTCTTCGCGACGTCGAAGGCTTTCAAGCTCAATGTCGAGCTCGAATATGACCGCAACAGCGAGCGCTATACTTTCCTCAAATGGGGCCAGGGCGCCTTCGACAATTTCCGCGTCGTGCCGCCTGGCACCGGCATTTGCCACCAGGTCAATCTCGAATATCTCGCCCGCACGGTGTGGACCAAGAAAGAGAAGGTCGGCGCCAAGACGGTCGAAGTCGCCTATCCCGATACGCTGGTCGGCACCGACAGCCACACGACCATGGTCAACGGGCTTGCAGTGCTCGGCTGGGGCGTCGGCGGCATCGAAGCGGAAGCGGCCATGCTCGGCCAGCCGATCTCCATGCTCATCCCGGAAGTGATCGGCTTCCGGCTCGACGGCAAGCTTCGCCATGGCACGACCGCCACCGATCTCGTCCTCACCGTCACGCAGATGCTGCGCAAGAAGGGCGTGGTCGGAAAATTCGTCGAGTTCTACGGGCCGGGCCTCGCCAATCTTTCTCTCGAAGACATGGCGACGATTGCCAATATGGCACCCGAATATGGCGCAACCTGCGGGTTCTTCCCGGTCAGTGCCGAAACGCTTGCCTATCTCAAGGGTACCGCACGGCCGGCGGCCCAGATCGCGTTGGTCGAGGCCTATGCCAAGGCGCAAGGCATGTTGTGGACGCCGAAAGCCGTCGAGCCCGTCTTCACCGACACATTGTCGCTCAATCTCTCCGAAGTTGAATCCTCGATCGCCGGGCCTAAGCGCCCGCAGGACCGCGTGGCAGTCGCCCAGGCCGGCGCCAATTTCGCCAAGGTGTTGGCTGACGAATTCAAGAAGGCAGAGACGGCGCGTTCGCGCTATCTGGTCGGAGGTGCCAATTACGACCTGGGTCATGGCGATGTGGTGATTGCCGCGATCACGTCATGCACCAATACGTCGAACCCGTCGGTGATGATGGCGGCGGGACTCCTCGCTCGCAATGCGGTGAAGAAGGGCCTCACCGTCAAGCCATGGGTCAAGACCTCGCTTGCTCCCGGCAGCCAGGTCGTTACCGAGTATTTCAAATCCTCAGGGCTTCAGAAGGATCTCGATAAGCTCGGCTTCGATCTCGTCGGCTATGGCTGCACCACCTGCATCGGCAATTCCGGGCCATTGCCCGAGCCGATTTCGGATGCCATCCACAAGAACGATCTCGTTGCCGCCGCGGTATTGTCGGGCAATCGCAATTTCGAAGGCCGCGTCAATCCGGATGTGCGTGCGAACTACCTCGCTTCGCCGCCACTGGTCGTTGCCTATGCCTTGGCGGGCAGCATGTTCGTCGATTTCGCCAAGGACCCGATCGGCCATGACCGCAAGGGCGCGCCGGTCTACCTGCATGACATCTGGCCGAGCCCTGAGGAAGTGGCGGCGCAGGTGAGAAAGCATGTAACGCGAAAGGCCTTCGCCAGCCGCTACAAGGACGTGTTCAAGGGCGATGCCGAATGGCGCAAGATCAAGGTCGAAGGCGGCCTCACCTATAAGTGGAGCATGGGATCGACCTATGTTCAGAACCCGCCCTATTTCGAAGGCATGAGCCTCACGCCCGCGCCGGTCGAGAATATCGCCAATGCGCGCATCCTCGGCCTCTTCCTCGATTCGATCACCACCGACCATATTTCACCTGCCGGCAATATCAGCGAGAGGAGCCCGGCAGGCGCCTATCTCGTCGAACACCAGGTGCCGGCGCGCGACTTCAACTCCTATGGCGCAAGGCGCGGCAATCACGAAGTCATGATGCGTGGCACCTTCGCCAATATCCGCATCAAGAATCAAATGGTCCCTGGCGTCGAAGGCGGCGTTACCATTCATTACCCATCGGCGGCGATGATGCCGATCTATGACGCGGCGATGAAGTACAAGAAGGAAGGCGTTCCCCTCGTCATCTTCGCCGGCAAGGAATATGGCACAGGCTCATCGCGCGACTGGGCGGCCAAGGGCACCAGGCTCCTCGGTGTGCGCGCCGTCGTCGCGCAATCCTTCGAGCGCATCCACCGCTCCAACCTTATCGGCATGGGCGTTTTGCCCTTGCAGTTCAAGGAAGGTGAAAGCTGGAAGGAACTGGGCCTTACCGGCGATGAGATCGTGTCGATCGCCGGTATCGCCGGCGATCTCAAGCCGCGCTCCATGCTGGCGGTCGAGATCCGCAAGCCTGAAGGTAATTTGCGCGTGGTTGATGCCTTGTGCCGCATCGATACGCTGGATGAGCTCGATTACTTCAATAATGGCGGCATCATGCCTTATGTGTTGCGGAATCTGGCCAAGGCGGCGTGACAACGGATTCGTGATACCGTCTCACCCGATCGTGACTCGCTGTTGCGCGCAGCTTTCGACATAGAGAGGCTATGGGACTGCGCGCATATAAGACCAGGCGGGAGGCCTTGCTCCTCGCAGCCGGAGTCTGTCTGGCAAGGAGCGGCATCGCCGCCGCCGGCACCGCGCCGTCAAGGCCGGCAGTCATCGAGCTCTTTACCAGCCAGGGTTGTTCTTCCTGTCCCGCCGCCGATGCCTTTATGGAAGAATTGGCGGCCATGCCGGATGTCATCTCGCTCAGCTACAATGTCGATTACTGGGACTATCTCGGCTGGCGCGACACACTGGCGACGCCCGCCAATTCGCAGCGCCAGTATGATTATGCCAAGGCGCGCGGCGATATGGATGTCTATACGCCGCAAATCATCTGCGACGGCCAGAGCCACTATGTCGGCAGCAACAAACCGGTCATCCTGGCGGCCATCGATCGCGTTCGCTCCGCCAAGCCCGTGAACTGGGTGCCAATGGCGATCGAGCGGCAGGGTGATGAGTTTACCGTGACCGTCGAGGCGGCGCAGAGCGGCGTCCGCAACGGAACGATCTGGCTGATGTCGGTCATGCCACGGATCAAGGTCCCGGTCGAGCGCGGCGAGAATGCCGGCCAGGAACTCACCTATTACAACGTGGTGCGCAACATGACGCCGGGCGGCATGTGGCATGGCGAGCGCCTGTCGCTCAACCTGCCGGTCAAGGGCGTGCTCAAGGATTGCTGCACGGCGTGCGTTGCGCTGCTCCAGACCGGCAATGTCGGCCCGATCATCGGCGCTACCCGCTGGAGCGAAGTCCAGGGGTAGCCCCCTCCGTGTTGGGTTTGAATATGTCATTGCCGGGCTTGTCCCGGCAATCCATTTCGCCGACTTCTGGGCGCTGGAGGATCGGCCCAATGGATCCCCGGAACAAGTCCGGGGATGACAAGCAGATAGTTTTCGTTTCGGCGTTTTCGCGGCCGCTGTCTCGCGGGGGATGACAACCGCCCGCGCCAGTGGAAAACTGCCTCGCGACCAGTCGCAAGCGAGACATCACACCCCATGCTCGACCTCCTCATTACTAATGCCACGCTTCCCGATGGCCGCACCGACATCGACATTGCCTGCACCAAGGGCAAGATCGTCGACCTAGGTCATCTCGGGGCCGTTCCGGCTCACCGCACGATCGATGCCAGGGGCTATCTTGTCTCGCCGCCCTTCGTGGACGCGCATTTCCATATGGATGCGACGCTCTCGCTTGGAATCCCGCGCCTCAATAAGTCCGGCACCTTGCTCGAGGGCATCGCATTGTGGGGCGAATTAAAGCCGCTCCTCACCCATGAAGCGGTGATGGAGCGCGCCTTGCGCTATTGCGATCTCGCGGTCAGCCAAGGCCTGCTTGCGATCCGCACCCATGTCGATGTCTGCGACGATCGCCTGCTGTGCGCCGAAGCCCTCATCGAAGTGAGAAAGCGCGTCGCGCCCTATATCGATCTCCAGATCGTCGCCTTTCCGCAGGACGGCTATTACCGTTCGCCCACGGCTGCGAAGAATCTCGACCGGGCGCTCGACATGGGCGTCGATGTGGTCGGCGGCATCCCGCATTTCGAACGCACCATGGCGGATGGTGCCGCAAGCCTCAAAGCCCTGTGCGAGATCGCAGCCAAGCGCGGGCTTCTCGTCGATATCCATTGCGACGAGACGGACGATCCGATGTCGCGCCATATCGAATCGCTAAGCTACGAAACGCAAAGGCTGGGCTTGCAGGGCCGCGTCGTCGGCTCGCATCTCACCTCCATGCATTCGATGGATAATTACTACGTCTCGAAACTCATTCCCTTGATGGTCGAGGCCGGCGTCCATGCGACGCCCAATCCCTTGATCAACATCACCATCCAGGGCCGGCATGACACTTACCCGAAGCGTCGCGGCATGACGCGCGTGCCGGAATTGCGCAATGCCGGCATCAATGTGTCCTTCGGCCATGATTGCGTGATGGATCCTTGGTACTCATTGGGCCAGGCCGACATGCTGGAAGTTGCGAGCATGGGATTGCATGTCGGGCTTCTTACGTCCCGCGCCGACATGCGCTGGTGCTTCGATGCGGTGACCGCCAATCCGGCGCGCGCCATGCATCTTCAAAACTATGGGCTCGAGAAGAGTTCAAATGCCGATTTCGTCTTGCTGCAGGCCAAGGACCCGATCGAGGCGATCAGGCTCAAAGCGACACGATTGGCGGTGGTGCGCCGCGGCAAGGTCATCGCCGAGACGGCGGAGCTGGTGACCAACCTCCATCTCGAAGGCCGGCCGTCGCGCATTAACGGCGCCGATTACGCGCCCAAGTCGGCCGAGAGCTAGGTTGCCTGCAGCTTCAATGCATTTCGTTTCAAGGGATGTAGCTGATGACACGTTTAATCCTCTTCGTCTTGTTTTTGCTGCAGATCGCGGTCGCCGCGTGGGCAGAAGTGCCGGTGCCGCAGATGATGGGCGATCGACTTCGCGCCGGCGAGCTTGCGCTGCTCGAACAGGATTTGAACAACCGCTTGGCGGTCCAGCCTAAGGATGACCAGACCCGCCTTGCCATGGGGGCGACTCAGTTCCTGCGCACGGTTGAAGGCATGGCGCAAGGCATGTATCGCTATGGCTTGCAGGCGCCACGCGACATGCAGCGCAACCTGCCGTTCTTCCGCTTTCCCTTGCCGCGCAATCCAGCGCCCGCGGCACTCGACTACGAGAAGATGAGGGATGTCTTCAAGGCGGCCCTCATCGGGTTCGCCCAAGCGGACAGCACGCTCGCGGCGTTGGGCGACAATGATGTCAAGCTTCCGATTTCCATTGGTCTCGCCCGGCTCGATCTCAACGGTGACGGCAAGGTCGGCGAGCAGGAGGAGCTGTGGCGGGTGTTGGACGCCTCGCTGGGCGGCGGCAACATTTCACAGGCGGAAGCTGAACGCTTCATCATCACCTTTGACCGGGCAGACGCCGCCTGGTTGCGCGGCTATGTTAATCTGCTCAGCGCGCTGATTGAGTTCATGCTGGCCCATGACGGCAAGGCGAGTTTCGATGCCAGCGCCCACATGCTGTTTCCCGAGGCGGGCTTGCCCAATGCCGCACTCGAACAGCAACACCGCACGCCCGACCAGTATTTCGATATGGCCTCCATCGCGGATGTCCTTGCTGCGATCCACCTCATGCACTGGGACGTTAGAGAGCCGGAGCGGATGAAATCGGCGCTCTCGCATCTCGAAATCATGGTAGCCATGAGCCGTGAGAGTTGGCGATTCATTCTCGCAGAGACCGACGACGAGGCTGAATGGATCCCTTCGCCAAAGCAAAAGAACGCTGTGCTCACTGGCATAGTTGTCACTCAGCAGACCGTCGATGGCTGGATGGCATTGCTCGATGAGTTCGGCGCCGTTCTTGCCGGCAAGAAGCTCGTTCCGCACTGGCGTCTCGACAAGGGGATCAATCTACGCCGAGCGATGCTTGAGGAAAGGGTCTTCGATCCGATCCTGTGGGCCCAAGGGTCTGCGGCACTTCCCTTTCTGGAGGACGGTCCGGTGAGCGATGCTCAAACCTGGGACCGCATCATGAATATGCTCCAGGGCAACTTCCTCGGCTATGCCGTCTGGTTCAATTGAGGGATCGACGCGAAAAAATCTCGCGGAAGCCTGGCCTCCGCCGCAACGCTACCTCCCTGAACCTGCTACTGGACGTTGTCCCCTAGTCATGCTTCGATACTTTCCGGGGCGCGCGTCTTTAGGCGGGGGGACCATGGAGACGTTTGCGAGCTATTTCGCGATCAGCGACATTCCCGGACATGTGTCCTATCTGATCATCGCGATTTCCTATTGCCTCAGCAACATCTACTGGCTGCGCGTCGCCGCCGTCGTCGGCCTCCTGTTTGAGATCCTGTACTTCCTGCTGACCAGCAGCGCGCTCTATGCCGGCATTGCGTGGGATTTGATTTTCATTGCGATCAATGCCTTTCACCTGGTGATCCTTACTCGCGATCGCTTCTCGATCCGGCTTGAGGACGATGAGCACAGCCTGATCAAGAGCGCATTCGCGGGCCTGCATGACGCGCAGATCGCGCAGATCCTGAAGGCGGGCGCCTGGCGTACGCTTGAATCGGGAACGAAGCTCACGGAGGAGGGCCGGCCCGTTCACGAGCTTTTCTTCATCCAGCGCGGCCGGCTCGGCGTCCAGGCCAAGGGCACGCATGTCGCGGAGCTCGGACAAGGCTGCTTTGTCGGCGAAATCGCCTTTCTCACCGGCAATGCCGCAACAGCGACGGTGATCGCCGATGAAGAGACGAGGCTGATCGCCTTCAATCATGCGCGACTGCTGGCGGTGTGCAAGCGCGACACCCAGGTTGCGGCGGCCATGCACAAATTGATCGGCCGCGATCTCGCCAGTAAGATCGCGCGCAGCGACTTGCGTCTCGACCAGGTCGCCGTCGCGGGTCACGCCTGACGTCACCAGCTCAGCGCGGAGTATGATCTTAATATCCGCTCGAAGAGCGGCGGCAGGCGCCGCTTCCTTCCGACCCATTGCGACCAACGCATCACCAACGTAACGAGAAGCCGGTGCGGAATGCGCGAAGCATTTTTCATAACGTCGGCAGTCCGATGCCGACCGGTCCAACCGATCTTCGACATGATACACCCGATTTCAAAGCTGAAGCGAGACTGCTCCTTGGCCGTGGAATGCGCGTTGAACGCCGGGATCATCAGCGGTTCATAAAACTCCCCCGCATCGGTGTTTCGGATCCCCCGTCAGTCGCCTGCGACGAATTCAACTTTTATTCGATCTGGATCTTCCACAAACAGCGCGTAATACTCCGTACCGCCATTCGCAAATGGATATTTCTCATCGTAGAGGCTGCGAATGTTGTTCTCGACGCAGTAGCGTCTTAACGCGTCAACGGCTTCCCTGCTCTTGACCTTGAAAGCCAAGTGATTAAGTCCAACACCGCAGCGATGGTAGGAGTACGATTGATACTTCTTGGCAACCTGGACAAAGGTCAGGTAGGCATCCTCGCCACTGGTGAGCGTAAACCCGCTGTCCCAATGGTCAGATACTTCGTAGCCGATTTTGGCGAGAATGTTTGCCCAGAATGCACGCGAAGCATCTAGGTTTGAGACATAGATTTCGACATGATGGAGCATGTGTGCCTCCAGGAAGTTTGACCGATTGGAAGAAGATTGGCCTCGTCCTGCGCCACCTCATCATCATGCCCGCGACAACTGGCATTGCCTTAGCCTCGCAGGTCAGGGCGTGGGAAGATTTTGCGCCACCTCCCAGACATGGCCGGCAGGGTCGGCAAAGGCCGCGGTCCGGCGTCCCCAGGGGCGATCAATCGGCCCATTGAGAAGCTTCACGCCGCGTCGTGTGAGTTCCGCGCAGACCGCGTTCACGTCCGCGACATTGATGGTGAGGAGGAAGCGGGATCCGGCGGCCGGCCCGGCGACCAATGCCGGCTCGATGAGTTCCGGGGCCTCTTGCGCCTTGAGCAGGTTGATCATCAGGTTTCCGAACTTGAGCAGGACCGAGTCCTTGTCCTCGTAGATGACCTCGCGGGCGAAGATCTCCCGATAGAAGCTCCTCGCTGCTGCGAGGTCTTCGACAAAGAGGGTGACGACCTCGATCGCGTTCAGTGCGTTTGCCATGGCGATGTCCTTGCTGTCTGGCGACCAGGGTAGCGCGGTGCGCCGCGCATGGAAGCCCGTGATCGCTTTATTGGCCAGGTGATTGCGATCATGCGGGCTTCCATGTGGCGCCGAGACATGCGGAAGGGTTCTCCCCGCCTCCTCCGTCGGCCGAACGGGAAAGGCGGACGATGCACCCTTGTGCATGTCCGGTCGTGGATCGGATTTCGGGCCCCGATCCTGGCCTCATCTTCACGATGTCAATCAGCGGTAGGCACGGCACGTCGATCACTTCATCCTTAGAACATATACACAACTTTGTCAAAGGATTATTTGTCGTTCCAGGATTTTACTGACAGATCAATCCCTTGGCCGGAGACCGTCGAGGAACAGCGCGGTGATAGCCGCCTGGGCGGGTGCAATGACGTCACCTTGGTCGCCGAGCACGGCGCGGATCTGCGGGTCGAAATCGGCATAATGCTGGGTCACCGCCCAGATCGCGAAGATCAGATGGCGCGGATCCATTGTCCGCAAGCGGCCCTGCCCCATCCATTTCGCCAGGATAGCCGCCTTCTCGTCGACCAGTGCCTTCAACGGACCTTTCAAGAACCCGCCGATCGCCGGCGCGCCGTTGAGGATTTCATTGGCGAAAAGCCGCGAGGCGTCGGGGTTGCGGCGCGACAATTCCATCTTGGCGGCGATATAGCGGGCAATCTCGTCCACCGGTTCGCCGCGCTCATCGAGTGATTCGAGCGGCGCCAGCCAGTCGGCGAGGATTTTTTCAAGCACCGCGACATAGATGTCCTCCTTGCGCCGGAAGTAATAGAGGAGGTTCGGCTTCGACATGGCGGCGCGCTGGGCGATCTGGTCGACGGTCGAGCCGCGAAAGCCGTAATTGGAAAAAACCTCAAGCGCCGCGGCGAGAATGATTTCATTGTTCTGCGTTTGAATGCGCGTCTTGACGAGTTTGGGCTTGACGGTGGGCATGGCCGCGATCGTCTTAATTCTTGATCAAATGGTCAAGACCGCTTAGCCTTCTTTGCCAAGCGACCCGACAAAAGAATGCGATCCCTGGGGAGGGGTAATGACGGCGCCCGCCGTGATCGAGGCCCATGACCTGAGCCTCACATTCCAGACATCCGACGGCCCGGTCTATGCGCTCTCGCATGTCGATCTCTCGATCCGGGAAGGCGAATTCGTCTCCTTCATCGGCCCGTCGGGCTGCGGCAAGACGACCTTGCTGCGGGTTATCGCCGATCTCGAGCAGGCAACCGAAGGCCGGATCGCCGTCAATGGCATGAGTCCGGAGGCGGCGCGGAAAGCGCGCGCCTATGGCTATGTCTTCCAGGCGCCGGCGCTCTATCCGTGGCGTACCGTCGAGCGCAATGTGGCGCTCCCGCTCGAGATCATGGGCTTTGCATCCGATGAACGGCGGCGGCTCATTAAGGCCAATATCGATCTCGTCAATCTGGCGGGTTTCGAGCGGAAATATCCCTGGCAATTGTCGGGCGGCATGCAGCAGCGCGTGTCGATCGCCCGTGCGCTCGCTTTCGATCCCAAACTGCTCTTGATGGATGAACCCTTCGGCGCACTCGATGAGATCGTGCGCGACAAGCTCAACCAACAATTGCTGGAATTGTGGAACCGCACCGGCAAGACCGTGGTCTTCGTCACCCATTCCATACCTGAAGCGGTGTTCCTGTCGACCAAGATCGTCGTCATGTCGCCAAGGCCTGGCCGGATCATCGATACGATCGAGGCTGATTTTCCGCGCGAACGCACGCTCGACATTCGCGAGACGCCGGAGTTTCTCAAGGTCGCGCATCGGGTGCGCGAAGGTCTGCGCGCCGGGCATTCCTATGATGATTGAGAGAGTTATACTCCTCTCCCCAGCGGGGAGAGGAAGGGGCCCGCGCAATGCGCGGGAAGGTGAGGGGGTTCAACCCCCTCAGAACCTTCGCATACCTGTTCCCCCTCACCCTAACCCTCTCCCCACAGGGGAGAGGGGATTAGGGCGGAGCGCGATGCCATGAGCCAGGCTGCCGCCATAGCGCCGCCGCGCCGCCTGACTCACGCCGAGTCGAGCCTCACGCATGCGCTCCCGGTGATCGTCATTGTACTGATCATCCTTGCCGTCTGGTACCTTGCGGCGATTCCGATGAACCGCGTCGTCGCGGAGCCCAAGTTCCCCCCTGATGCGGGGGTCGCCGATATCATCAGGATTTCCTGGGCCCTCGACCGGCCGGTCCTGCCGGCACCGCACCAGGTCCTCACCGAACTCTGGAACACGGTCTTCCTCGTAACGCCCGACAAGCCGCGCTCGCTCGTCTATCATGGCTGGGTCACGCTCTCCTCGACCTTGCTCGGCTTCATCAACGGCACCATCCTCGGCATCGCGCTTGCGGCAGCGATCGTCCAGATGAAGACCATGCGGCAAAGCCTGATGCCCTGGCTCATCGCCTCGCAAACCATTCCGATCCTCGCCATCGCGCCGATGGTGATTGTCGTGCTCGGCTCGATCGGCTTCACCGGCCTCGTGCCGAAGTCGATCATCTCGACCTATCTCTGCTTCTTCCCCGTCGCCATCGGCATGGTGAAGGGTTTGACTTCACCGGAAGTGATGCAGCTCGATCTGATGCGCACCTATAATGCCAGCGACGCGCAGGTATTCTGGAAACTGCGCTGGCCGGCCTCGGTGCCGTTTCTTTTTGCCTCGCTCAAAGTGGCAATCGCCATTGCCTTGGTCGGTGCCATCGTCGGCGAGTTGCCGACCGGTGCACAAGCCGGCATTGGTGCCAGATTGCTCAACGGCTCTTACTACGGCCAGACGATCCAGATCTGGGCGGCACTTTTTGCCGCGGCGATCATGTCGGCCGGGCTCGTCTGGCTGATCGGCGTCATCGAGAAGATCACTGCGCGATTGATGGGAGCCCGGCCATGATCGCGCGGTTGCGGCAATTGCATCCCTTGGCGTTGATCACGATGCTCATCATCGTCGGCATTCTCTTCTGGATGCTGGCAATCCTTGCGGCGCGCGGTCCGGCCGGCGGGGTGTTCTGGATCGGCGCGGCACTCTTATGGGTCCTCGCCTGGATCGGCAATGACGCGCTCGCTCACAGCGAGGCCGCGACGAAGGCGCTGGGGCGCTTGCGCGATTTCGTGGTGCCGGCCGTGTTCGGCATCACCTTGCTCTTCCTCTGGCAATTGATCGTCAAAGGCTTCGGCATTCCCGCCGTATTGCTGCCCGCGCCATCCGATATCTGGGCGAAGCTCATCGCGTCTCTGCCGATCCTCAAGAATGATTTCATTCAGACCTTCCTGCGCGCGGTGCTGCCGGGGTGGGCGATCGGCTCGCTCGCCGGATTCCTGGTGGCGGTTGCCTGTGATGCCTGGGGCTTCCTCAAACGTGGGCTGCTGCCGCTCGGCAATCTCTTCGCGGCCCTTCCGATCGTCGGCATCGCGCCGATCATGGTCATGTGGTTCGGCTTCGACTGGCAGTCGAAGGCCGCCGTCGTGGTGATCATGACGTTCTTCCCGATGCTGGTTAACGCCATTGCCGGCCTCCAGGCATCGGGCCACCTTGAGCGCGATCTGATGCGTTCCTACGGCGCTTCCTACTGGACGACGCTCCTAAAATTGCGGCTTCCGGCCGCCATGCCCTTCATCTTCAATGCGCTCAAGATCAACTCGACTCTGGCCCTGATTGGCGCCATCGTGGCGGAATTCTTCGGAACGCCGATCGTCGGCATGGGCTTTCGCATCTCGACCGAAGTCGGCCGGCTCGGCCTCGACATGGTGTGGGCCGAAATCGCGGTCGCCGCCATCGCCGGCTCGGCCTTTTACGGTTTGCTCGCTCTCATCGAGCGGGCGGTGACTTTTTGGCATCCGTCCTATCGCAGATAGGCGGCAGGTAAAGAGAAGGAGGACAGGAGCAATGAGGAAACTACTGATCGCGGCGGCCGGTGCTGCCACGCTGATGCTGGGCGCGGCGAATGCCCAGGCCGAGGACGTGACATTGCAGCTCAAATGGGTCACGCAGGCGCAGTTCGCCGGCTACTACGTCGCGCAGGCCAAGGGCTTCTACAAGGACGAAGGCCTGAATGTCACGATCAAGCCGGGCGGCCCCGACATCAATCCGCAACAAGTACTCGCCGGCGGCGGCGCGGACGTGGTGATCGACTGGATGCCGTCCGCACTCGCGACGCGCGAGAAGGGCTCGAAGGTCGTCAATATCGCGCAGCCCTTCAAGCGCTCCGGCATGGAACTCACCTGCCGCGCCGATACCGGCATCAAGGCGCCAGCCGATTTCAAGGGCAAGACGCTCGGCGTCTGGTTCTTCGGCAATGAATATCCGTTCCTCTCATGGATGAGCCATCTCGGCATCCCGACGACCGGCGGCGCGGACGGCGTCACCGTCGTCAAGCAGGGCTTCAATGTCGATCCGTTGATCCAGAAACAGGCCGACTGCATCTCGACCATGACTTATAACGAGTACTGGCAGGTCATCGATGCCGGCTACAAGCCGGAGGATCTCGTCGTCTTCAAGTATGAAGACCAGGGCGTCGCGACGCTCGAGGACGGGCTCTATGTGCTCGAAGACAAGCTCAAGGACCAGGCCTTCGTCGACACGATGGCGAAATTCGTGAAGGCCTCGATGAAGGGCTGGGAATGGGCGCGCGCCAATCCGGAAGAAGCCGCCAAGATCGTTCTCGAGAATGATGCGACGGGTGCGCAGACCGAAGCGCATCAGGTGCGCATGATGGGCGAGATCAACAAGCTCACTGAGGGCTCCGACGGCTCGCTCGACGAGGCGGCCTACCAGCGCACCGTCGATACATTGATGAAGGGCGGCTCCGATCCGGTCATCACCAAGACGCCGGAAGGCGCCTTCACGCATGTCGTGACCGACAAGGCGAAGATGTAGGTAATAAACTTGGGAAAGGGCGAGGTTTCGCCCTTTCTCACTTCCGTCATGCCAGCGAAAGCTGGCATCCCCTGACGCGGTGCCGCTAGCTGAGATGATTCAGGGGACCCCAGCTTTCGCTGGGGTGACGATCTGAGAGTTCTGAGAACGGAGAGAGCCATGTCCATCCTGATCCGCGGTGGGACCGTTGTGAATCACGATTACTCGAAGCGCGCCGATGTGCTGATCGAGGAGGGCAAGATCGTTGCGGTCGGCGACAAGCTCTCGGGAACCGAGACCATCGATGCCGGCGGCTGCTATGTCATGCCGGGAGGCATCGATCCGCACACCCATATGGAACTCATGTTCATGGGCCAGGTGTCGGCCGATGATTTCGAATGGGGCACCAAGGCCGCGCTTTCCGGCGGCACGACGATGATCGTCGATTTCTGCATTCCCGCTCCCGGCGAAAGCATGCTCAAGGCCTACCAGGCCTGGCGACACAAGGCGGAGAAGGCGGCCGCGGATTATTCCTTCCACATGGCGGTAACGTCATGGTCGCCGCAGGTCCATGACGAGATGGAAACCGTCGTCAAGACTTACGGCATCAACACCTTCAAGCACTTCATGGCCTACAAAGGCGCGCTCATGGTCAATGACGATGAGCTCTACAATTCCTTCCGCCGCTGCGCGCAATTGGGAGCGCTGCCCTTGGTCCATGCCGAGAATGGCGACGTCGTTGCGCGCATGCAGGCCGATCTGCTCGCACGCGGCGTGACCGGACCCGAAGGGCACTCCTATTCGCGGCCGCCCGAGGTCGAGGGCGAGGCGGCCAATCGCGCCATCATGATCGCCGAGATGGCGGGCTGCCCGCTCTACATCGTGCATGTCTCCTGCGAGCAGACGCATGACGCGATCAGGCGCGCCAAGCAGGCCGGCCAGCGCGTGTGGGGCGAGCCGCTGGTCCAGTATCTGGTCCTCGACGACAGCGAGTATCAACACAAGGACTGGGATTATGCGGCAGGCCGCGTGATGTCGCCGCCCTTCCGCAACAAGAAGCACCAGGATACATTGTGGGCAGGTTTGC
>JAXMCQ010000016.1:0-149336 GCA_046349315.1 Hyphomicrobiales bacterium
TGTGAAACTGCCGGCATCCGCCACGGCGTGAAATATCCTGAGCTTGTCCCAGTCCATGACAGCACCCGCTACTCGGCGGCGTGGCGCAGATTATGGCTGGCATGGAGCCATCGCTCGGCCTCCAATGCCGCCATGCAGCCCAAGCCTGCCGCGGTCACCGCTTGGCGGTAGATGTCGTCGGTGACATCGCCAGCCGCATAAACGCCTTCGATCTCGGTTGCCGTCGAACGGCCGTGGGTAACGATATAGCCCCCAGCATTGAGATTGAGCTGGCCTTTGAAGAGTTCGGTCGCAGGCCTGTGTCCGATGGCGACGAAGACACCGTCGGTCGCAAGCTCGCTGATCGCGCCGGTCTGGATGTTGCGAAGCCTGGCGCCGGTCACACCTTTTGGATCGCCGGTGCCAAGAATCTCCTCGACTGTCGTATCCCAAATCACCTTGATCTTGGGATGGGCGAAGAGACGGTTCTGCAGGATGCGCTCGGCGCGCAGTTCATTGCGCCGGTGAACCAGCGTCACCTCACGTGCGAAATTGGTGAGGAACAGGGCTTCCTCCACGGCCGTGTTGCCACCGCCGACGACAATGACCTTACGATCGCGATAGAAGAACCCGTCGCAGGTTGCGCAGGCCGAAACGCCAAAACCCTGGAAATGCTGTTCTGATGGAATTCCGAGCCACTTCGCCTGGGCGCCGGTGCAGATGATCAATGCGTCGCAGGTATAGACCTGGCCCGAATCGCCCTTGAGCCAGAAGGGCCGCTCCTTGAGCCGCACTTCGGTGATGTGATCGGAAACGATTTCGGTCCCGACATGGGCGGCTTGCGCCTGCATCTGCTCCATGAGCCAGGGCCCCTGGATGACATCGGCAAAGCCCGGGTAATTCTCGACGTCGGTCGTGATCGTGAGCTGGCCGCCGGGCTGGATGCCCTGGATGAGCAGCGGTTTCAGCATCGCGCGCGCGGCATATATGGCCGCCGTGTATCCCGCCGGCCCCGACCCCAGGATCAGGACGCGGACATGACGGGCCTGCATGAAAATTCTCCAATCTCTATCGGGAGATAACATAGCCCATTTTGGGCCCTTCTCAAGGTCAGCGCCCTAACTGTTGTGGATGACGACACGGAATCGGTGCGGGGCGGTGCATCAGCGCAACATTATTGCTATAATTTACCAATGCCGCGTCGCGTCGCCCTCGATCAGACGGATTGGAAGATCCTGAAGCACCTTCAGGAGAGCGGCCGCATGACCAATGTGGAGCTCGCCAACCGAGTCGGGCTGTCGCCGCCGCCGTGCCTCAGGCGGGTCCAGGCCTTGGAGGAGGCGGGGGTCATCAGGGCCTATAGGGCGGTGTTGGACCCTGCCAAGCTCGGGTTCGAGGTGATGCTCTTTGCGCTGGTCGGCTTGAAAAGCCAGGCCGAGGCCGAACTCGAAGCCTTCGAGGCGCGGGTCCGGCAATGGCCGCAGGTTCGCGAATGCCATGCCATTTCCGGCGAGGCAGATTTTATTCTTAAATGCGTTGCGTCCGACTTGCCTGCCATGCAGGATTTTGTGATCAAACAGCTGACCGCCCAGCCTAATGTCGAGCATGTGAAGACCATGCTCATCCTGCGCGAATCCAAATACGAACCGGGCGTCCCGATCGCATGAGCAGCACGGAAGGGTCTGCGGGCGAGGTTCCGGCCTCCGGCTGGTTCGGCCTGATCTCATCGTCGGCGACGGCGGTGGTGGTTGGCTTTGCGAGCACCATCCTGCTCATCATGGAGGCGGCCCGCGCAGTCGGCGCCAATCCGGAAGAGCAGGGCTCCTGGGCGGCCGCCTTGTGCTACGGCATGGCGCTCACCACGCTGGTGCTCTCCTGGCGCTATAAGATGCCGATCATCACGGCGTGGTCGACGCCGGGCGCCGCGGTGATTGCAACGAGCGGGGCAGGCATTGGCTATGCCAATGCGCTTGGCGCCTTTGTCGTCGCCGGGCTTCTCGTGTGTCTCGCGGCACTCCTGACGCCGATCGCGCGGCTGATTGAGCGCATCCCTGCACCGGTCGCCTCAGCGATGTTGGCGGGTGTCCTGGTTCGCTATTGCCTCGGTGTGCCGGGTGCGGCCGTCGCCATGCCGGTTATTGTGATCGGACTGGCCATCGTTTTCTTCGCCTTGCGCCTGAGCTATCCGCTCTTTGCAGTGCCGGTCGTCGTCGGCCTTGGTATCATCGCGGCAATCGTAACCGGTCAATTTGGCTCTGAATGCTGCAGCTTCGGCGTGACCAAGCTCGTCTGGACAACACCGCAATTCGATGCCAGCGCCATCCTGGGATTGGGCGTGCCTTTGTTCCTGGTCACCATGGCTTCGCAGAACCTTCCCGGTTTCGCCGTCTTGCGCGCCGCCGGCTACAAACCGCCGGTGACGGCCTCGTTCTGGGTCACCGGCATCGGCTCGGTGATTGCAGCGCCTTTTGGATCGCACGCGATCAATCTGGCCGCGATCACCGCCTCGATCGTCACTGGGCCTGATTGCCATCCCGATCCGAAGCGCCGCTGGCTGGTCGCCTGGCCCTATCTCGTGATGTACGGCGCCGTCGGTCTGCTCGCCGGTTCGCTGATCCAGATACTCGGCTCACTGCCGACGGCACTCATCACCGCGATCGTGGGCTTGGCACTCTTTGCGCCGCTGGCCGGCAGCGCCACCGCGATGATGAAGGAGCCGCGTGACATCGAAAGCGCCATCTTGACATTTCTCGTGACGGCGTCGGGTGTCACGATCGCCGGAGTCGGTTCGGCTTTCTGGGGATTGGTCGCAGGGCTGGTCCTGTTCGCCGCCCGCCATTTCATCCATGGCTGGCGTAAAAGCTAACGCGTGCTTCTCCCTCACCACCTTCGGTGGCGGAGGGAGGGAGCACGAAACTGTAATGTCGTTTCATCTTCACAGATCGGGATGCGCTGGTTAATCTCACCACCATGAATGACATCAACCAGAAGAGCGTGATCCTCATCACGCATGACAAGGACGACAAGGACGACCGTGCCTCGATCTGGCTCGCGGGCCAGGGCTATCGGCTCGACTGGTGCTGCCCGGCGGAAGGCGAGGCGATTCCCCCGCTCACCGATCAGGTGGCCGGTACAGTCATCTATGGCGGCAAATACGATGTCAGTGAGCAGAGGACCTATCCCTTCCTCGTCGACGAACTGAAATTCATCGACAGCGCACTCGAAAAGGGAACGCCTCTTCTCGGCATCTGCCTGGGCGGCCAACTACTGGCCCATGCGCTGGGCGAAGATGTAGGTCCTCATCCGCAACGGCACGCCGAATACGGCTATTACGACCTCGTGCCGACGGAGCAGGGGAAGGCCGAATTCGGCCCAGGCCTTAAGGTGCTGCAGTCGCACTGGCATGGCTGGTACAATACGCCGAAGGGTGCCGTGAAGCTCGCGTCCTCGGCGCATTTTCCGGAGCAAGCCTTCCGCTACGGGCAATCTGCCTATGGCATCCAGTTCCATCCCGAGGCGAGCCGCATGATGCTGTCGCGCTGGATCGGCCGGCGGCCGTCGCCGCGCCATGAATTGCCCGGCGCATTCCCTCCTGACCGTCAGCTTACGGACAATCTCGTCTATGACAAGGCATTGGGAGAGTGGTTTCATCGCTTTCTGGCCCGCTGGAGTGGCGGTGCCGCTATGCGCGAGGCGGCAGAATGACGACGCTCGCGACGCTGCCTTCCGTCGAGACGCCGCAGCTTCTTCTGCGTGAAATCGAAACGCGCGACGCGGTGAGCTTTGCGCGCTTCATGACGCAGCCCGCCTATCAGAAGCATATTTCCGTGCGCCTGCGTAACCGCACCGAGGTCGACGCTTTCGTGCGCCGTGCGGTGAGCCGGAAAGGCGACGGGAGCCGCGCCTCGTTCCATCTCGCCGCAGAGGAGAAGATGAGTGGCGAGGCGATCGGTGACGGCTTCATCCTGTTGCAGAGGCCGGGCATCGCCGAGATCGGCTGGGGCGTTCATCCCGCCATGTGGGCAATGGGGATCGGTTCCGAAATCGGCAAGGCCTTGCTTGGGCTTTCCTTCGAGCGCCTCGATGTGGCGCGTGTATGGTGTAAAGTCATGGCCGGCAATGTCGCGTCTTTGCGTCTCGCCCGGCGCATTGGACTGAAGCACTTGAAATCGCATCCCGACTATCCGGCCGGCGGCGGCCGTTTCGAGGCGGTCGAAATCTTTCAACTTACCGCCCAGCAATATTTCGACGCGCCATATTGATCGCGAGGAGGCCAGCATGGCCACGACACCTCCAATTTGCGATTTCGGCTGGAAGGCACGAGCCTTTGAGCTTCCGGCGACCGATGGGAAAATCTACGCGCTGTCCGATATCCGCGGTCCCAAGGGCACGTTGATCGCCTTCATCTGCAATCACTGCCCCTATGTGAAATCGGCAATCGACCGGCTAGTCCGCGATGCCAAGGACTTGCAGGCCGCCGGAATTGGTGTCGCTGCGATCTGCGCCAATGACGCGGTTGAATATCCGGACGACTCGTTTGCGAACATGAAAAAGTTCGCAGAGAAACACGGCTTCACCTTTCCCTATCTGCATGACGAGACACAGGCGGTCGCGCGCGCCTATGACGCGGTCTGCACGCCCGATTTCTTTGGCTTCAACGCCAAGGACGAATTGCAGTATCGGGGGCGTCTCGATGCCTCGCGCGCGCAGGCCGCGCCAGGCGCGCGGCGCGATCTCTACGAAGCAATGATGTTGGTCGCGAAGACCGGCAACGGGCCGCAGGAACAGGTAGCCTCCATGGGCTGCTCGATCAAATGGAAGGCGGCCTGAACCAAGCGGCGTCCTCGCCGCTCGCTGCGGCAATCATCGCACTGGGTTCGCCGGAGTTTCCCGAACGCCTGCTCGATTTTCTGCAATGCATCGCCGATACCGATGCCAGCATGATCCTGCGCTATTGGCCGGATCGCGCGCCGGAAGTTCTTGCCGACAGACTCGATCCCAAAGAGCGGCCCTATCTCTATGGCGACTATCTTGCGGGCGTTTATCGCTTGAGCCCGTTCTACCGTTTGTCTGCCGGCCTGAAGGAGCCGCGCCTCGTGCGCTTGAAGGAGATCGCACCCGAAGGTTTCCGCCAGAGCGAGTATTTCCGCAGCTACTTCGCGCGCATCGGCGTCAGTGATCTCGCCGGCATGCTGTTGCCGGTTTCCAGTGGCGGCGTCGTGCATGTCTCGTTTGCGCGCAGCGAGAGGCGGCCAAGCTTCGGGCGGCGTGTGCTTGGAGAATTACGCACGCTGCTACCTGTCTTCGCAGCGCTTGCCTTAAGGCACTGGCGCGACGCCGGCGAGGGGAAAGCGCAAGCCCGAGTAGCTTCACCCTTGGAAGTCATGCGCGCTGAATTTGATCTCACCCGCCGTGAAACCGAGATTGCCGAAGCGATGCTCGCCGGCCATTCGTCGAAATCGATGGCGCGTTTGCTTTCGATCTCGGCCGAGACGGTGAAGGTCCACCGCCGCAACCTCTACGCCAAGCTCGGCATCGCCTCGCAGGCGGAATTGTTCTCGTTGTTCCTGGGAAGGATGGGCCGATAACATACCCCTTCGAGGGTATGGCGGAGGCGATGCGGTTTCGCCTAATGTCGGCCGCGATTTCAGGCTGGAGGGCGACATGGCGAAGACGGTTCCATTGCGGGCGCGGGTCGAGGGTGGCGGCACGCCGCTCATGAAGAACTGGTACCTCAAGAGCGAGACTGGGCCTCTGAAGGACGTCTTGCTCGGACCGGCCGAAAGCTTCCGCTGGATGGGCCTCGAAAACGCCGCCTGGTCGTCATTGGTCCGCGACACGCTGCGCAAGGGCTACAAATTCGACAAGCAATTGGCGATGCGCCAGCACCGCGAAATGGTCGATGCCTATGGCAGCGCCGGCGTGACGACGCATTTCCTGCCCATCGACATGAACAATCCCTACCAGGTCTATGCCCGCGACTCGTCCTTCATGACGCCCTATGGCGCGGTCGTCTGCCAGCTCGCCAATCCGCGCCGGCGCGGCGAATATGCGCCGGTCCTGCGCTTCTATCTCGAAAACGACATCCCGATTTACGACATGGTGAGCGCCGGCAATTTCGAAGGCGGCGATTTCAATATCATCAGGCCGGGTGCGGCCCTCGTCGGCTATACCGATCACCGTTCCGAAGAAGTGGCGGCGCGCCAAATCGCCGAATGGTTCATCAAGGAGGGCTGGGAGATCAAATACGCGCCGATCGACCAGTTCTACGTCCATATCGACCTGATGGTCTGCATGCTGAACGAGCACTGCGCCGCCGTCTGCCTCGAGACGACGGAACCCGACATTGTCGACTGGCTGAAGGCGAAGAAGATCGAGATCATCCCGGCCGGCTTCAAGGAAACCATGGCCCTGGGCTGCAACGTCGTGGCTCTTGGCAATGACCGCGTGCTTTCAACGCTCGGTGCAACCGACCTCAATGCCAAGATGCGGGCGGCGGGCTTCACCGTCTATGATCCCGACATGACGATGTTTACCTGGGCCGGGGGCGGCGTGCACTGCATGTGCCAGCCCTTGCGCCGCGAGGCGGCATAGCTCAACCCGTATACAGTTTGTTCTGTGATCAAAATCAAAGACTTGCGCAATAAAGCAGGAAAATCGCCAGAGAAAGCATAATTTTCCTTGATTTTGTTCCCGGATTGTTTATATAGGGCGGTATGGAACGTGTACTTCATACCGCCCTCTGGTTTCTCGCGGTGCTGACCGCCGCCATCATCGGGGCGGGACCTTCCGGCCTGATGGCCGCGGAAGTGCTTGCCCAGGGCGGCGCCCGCGTCACCCTCCACGACCGGATGGCGGCGCCGGCGCGCAAATTCCTGATGGCAGGGCGCGGCGGCCTCAATCTCACCCACTCTGAACCGCTCGACACCCTCCTCGACCGCTATGGCCCGGCGCGGGAAATGCTCGAGCCCGCCATCCGCGCCTTCCCGCCGCAGGCGCTGAGGGATTGGTGCCATGGCCTCGGCATAGAGACTTTCGTGGGATCGTCCGGCCGCGTGTTCCCCACGACCATGAAGGCCTCGCCCTTGCTCCGCGCCTGGCTGCAGCGGCTCGATGGACTGGGTGTCGAACTCAAGCGGCGCAGCGAATGGGTTGGGCTTGACGGCAAGGCCGATGTGACCGTCCTGGCGATGGGCGGGGCCAGCTGGCCGAGACTCGGCAGCGATGGGTCCTGGGTGTCGGTATTGCGGGGGCTTGGCGTCGAGGTTCGCGAGCTCGGTCCGGCCAATAGTGGCGTCGCGATCGATTGGTCCAAGCATTTCGCCGAACGCTTTGCCGGTACGCCGTTGAAGCGGATCGCGCTCACGTGCAGTGGTCGGACTCTGCGCGGCGAAGCGGTCGTCACCAAGCGCGGGCTCGAAGGCGGAGCGATCTATGGCTTGAGCCGCGAATTGCGCGAAGCCAAAGAAATCTCGATCGATCTCAAGCCCGACATGAGCGCGGAACAGGTCGAGGCAAAGCTCGAACGCCCGCGCGGCAAGGATTCGACAAGCACCTGGCTGCGCAAGCGCCTCGCTCTGCCACCTGTTGCCATCGCGCTGCTGCGCGAGCGGGGCCTCTCGCCTTCCGCGACCGCAATCAAGGGCGTCACACTGCCCATTCGCGGAGTGGAAGGGCTGGAAAGAGCGATTTCATCGTCGGGCGGCATTGCGCGACCAGAGGTCGATGAGAATTTCCAGCTGCGGCGGCTTCCCGGCGTCTATGCTGTCGGAGAAATGCTCGACTGGGATGCGCCGACCGGCGGCTACCTCCTCCAGGCTTGCTTCTCGACGGGCCATTGGGCGGCCCGGCATGCATTGACGCCGGGATAGCCGTCGCCCCCGGCTTGCCACATTCCCACCCCTATAACATCCGGACGGCAGGTTGCTTGGCGTCTGTATGCGTATAGAGTGGGGTATGGACATGGCACTGCGTTCCTTGACGATCGCTGTCGGGGCGGTTTTTCTTTCAGCTTTTTCAGCGCAGGCCTTCGCGGCAGCGGAAGGCTATTGCGATGCCTTTGCGCGCGATGCCGCCAATCGCAAGGCCCGTAATTCTGTGGGCGACGTCTTGGCGGGAAGCGCCACCAATCCGGTGATTTCGGGTGCCTCGATCGGCAATGTCGGCGGCAGTTCGCCCATCAGCCCCGATGCCGCCAACAAGGAATGGCGGCGCGCCTATATCGCTGCCTATGACGACTGCATGTTCCAGTATGACGGCGAGAAGGTCGAGACGGCCGCTGAAACGCCGCCGGATGCGCAGCCAAGCGATGAGGTGATTGTCGAGGAGGTCGACGGCGGTCAGGCGGACATCCCGGTCGATGAGGCCGCTCCCGAAAAGCCGGTGAGCAAGGCGAAGGCCAGATCCAAGACCAAGTTTGAACCTGGCACGCTAGCCTGGAACAAAGCCTGCGACCGGCGATATCGCTCCTTCAATCCGGAGACCGGCCTCTACAAGAGCCTCTCCGGCAGATGGCGCAAGTGCCAGGTTTAGCGCCGCTTCACGCCCGTTATGGCGGGGTTTTTGCTGTTCCCCTAGAATAGCTTCGTATTGACATCGTATATACGATCTTGCATTGCTCTTATATGCGCAAGAGCAGCACATACTCTTCGAAGGGCTTTGAAGAGACGACAGTTGCAGTCCGAGGCCGTCCTCCGGCCGGCGATGCAAAGGGCAGCATAAACTTGCGCATTGAAGCCAGCACTCGCCAGCTCATTGACGACGCTGCCGCTGTTCTTGGCAAGACGCGCACCGAATTCATGGTGGAAAGTGCCAGGCGGCAAGCGATCGACGTGTTGCTTGACCAGCGCCTTTTTGTACTCGATCCGAAGCGCTTTGACGCTTTCATGCATGCGCTCGACAATCCGCCCGCGCCGGGGCCGAAACTGCGCTCGCTCTTGCAGCGCATGCCGGCATGGCAGAAATAGGCAAGAAGCCGAATCTTCCGGAAGAAGGACTCTCGGCGCCCATTCCGCTCTCCGCCGAACATGACCTAAGCAAATTCGATTGCGGCGAGCCGGTGCTCAATGATTGGCTCCGGCATCGCGCCCTTAAGAATGAAAGCAAATTCTCGCGTACCTACGTCGTTCGTGATGGGAAGCGTGTAGTCGCGTATTTCTGTATCTCTGCAGGGGCCATTGAACGCGAGGCGGCTCCCAAAAAGCTGGGGCGTAACGCGCCAAATACTATTCCTGTTTCGATTATCGGCCGATTGGCTGTAAGTCGCGATCATGCAGGGAAGGGGCTCGGCGTCGACCTTCTTTCAGACGCGCTCCGCAGGATTGCGATTGCCTCGCAGAGTATTGGCATCGGCGCGGTTCTGGTCCATGCCAAGGACGAAGCCGCCAAACGCTTCTATTTGCGATGCGCCGAGTTCATCGAATATCCAGAAGACAGTCGAACCTTGTTCCTGCCGATTGAGACTGTCATCGCAGGATTTGGCTGAGGAAAGCGGCCCGCCGCGCTTGCCCACAAAGGCGCTAACGCTGATCATCCGGACACGGCGAACCGCGCGGTGGCGTAGTCACTCTTGCTTTTCCACCTGATGCAGGAGCACGCGGTAACGGCTGCATACATTAGGATCCTCAAATAGGTCTCCGTCCGTATCAAGGATGTCGTCGAGCGACAGTCCGGGCCAGTGTGCTTTGAGCGCTGTCAACGTCTGCTGCGCTTTCTTGATATCGCCAACCTCTGAATAGCATACGGCGAGGTGAAGCAGCGACCAGGGCTGTACGACCGCCATTCTCTCGTAGCAGGCGATCGCATCCCGATAGCGTGCAAGCGTCGTCAGTATGATGCCGCGGAAATCCTCGTACCACCCGACCGCGAAAGGGTCGCGGCGCTGCGCTTCATTGATCTCAATAAGCGCTTCCTGCGGCCTTTCCGTATAATTGAGGAGGAGAGCGCGGATGCTGAGAATGAGCGGATCATTGGGGTTGAGCGCAACCGCACGGTCGAGACTGATCTCGGCCTGCCTGAATTGATGCAAATACATATACGCAAAACCGGTGGCGAGATGGCCGTAAGCCTCGTCCGGATCGAGCTGCAACGCGGTTTTGGCCATCTCCAAGCCGGAATGCAGACGATCCGGACTCCAGTAAAGCCAGTAGAATTTGATCGACTCGACAAAGCCCAGCATGGCGTGGGCGGCAGCAAATCGCGGATCAAGCTTGATCGCCTGGCGCAAGAAAGGTTCGGCTTCGAGCGCGGTCTCGTAAACGGCTGCGAGCTGCAAAGCCCGCAAGTAGAGGTCATAGGCCGACATGTTATCGGTTGGCCAAGCCCTGGCGCGCGAGGCGATGGCGGTTCTCGCCTGTCGGGCCAGGCGGGCGGCGATCATCTGGGTGATCTCGTCTTGGATCGCAAAAATGTCGTCGAGCTCGCGGTCGTAGTGTTCGCCCCAGATATGAGCCAATGAAGAGGCGTCGATCAGTTGAACGGTGACCCGGATACGATTGCCGATCTTGCGCACGCTGCCGACGGCGACATACTGAACGCCGAGTTTCTGCGCCACTTCCAACACATCATTCGCCTTGCCGCGGAACTGGAAGGAGGAGTTTCGCGCGATGACCAGAAACTCCTTGAATTTGCCAAGCTCGGCGATGATGTCTTCGGTAATCCCGTCGCTGAAATAGCCCTGCTCAGGGTCGCCGCTCAGGTTGTCGAAGGGGAGAACGGCGATCGACGGTCTAGGCGGAATTTTCGACGTGGTTCCGACGGGTTTGGGTCCGGCATATTTATAGCCGCGCCCATGGATCGTTACGATCGTCTCGGCTGGCAGCAGTTTTCGCAGCGCCGAAATGTGAACCTGCAGCGTGTTCTCCTCAACCACCTGACCGGGCCAGACTTTTTCGAAGAGTTCGGTCTTGCCAATGACCTCATCTGGCCTGTCGAGCAACATGGCGAGGATGTCGAACGATCGCGCCGAAAGCTCCAGCGGCCCGTCGGGCCCCAGCAGCAGCCGTTCGGCCCGCTTCAGGCGATAATTCCCAAACTCCAGGTCCATTTACCAAGCACCACTCTGTCGGAGAGAGGATAACCCAAGATACTTCCGAGGGCGACTTCAGAGCATTTCAGGACTGTTCAGGTCCTTTCAGGTCCGAGCCAAGGACCGCAACGAAATGCGGTGTCATTCTAAAGTCACCGGAGGACGCCATGAACGACACCGTGACAGCATCGCAGAAGACCGTGGACCTGCTGATCATAGGCGGCGGCCTGGCGGGAGCCTCGCTGGGGCGATCGATGGCGATGGCCGGCGCGCAAGTCCTTATCATCGAGAAAGAAACCCGCTTTCGCGATCGCATCCGCGGCGAGCTCCTGCTGCCATGGGGCAGCGTCGAGGCCAAGGACCTCGGGATCTACGATATCCTGTTGCGAAGCTGCGCGCGGGAAGCTCCGAGAATGCTTTTTTATCTGGCTGGCGAACCAGCCCCGCCACGTGACTACCTGACTTCGACGCCCAAAGGCACATGCGTGATGTCGTTCTACCACCCCGAAATGCAGGAGGTCTTGCTCAGCGAGGCAGCAAAAGAGGGTGCCGAAGTCTGGCGCGGTGCAGCGATGGCCTCAGTCTATCCAGGTCCGCGGCCAGAGGCCGACATTGTGGTGGATGGCAAGACGCAGCGGGTGACAGCACGCCTCATCGTGGGAGCGGACGGCCGCGAATCGCAATTGGCAACGCTCCTCGATTTCGATCGGGAAAGAGATCCCCAGGAGCTTTTCACGGGCGGACTTCAGCTCGCCGGCGACCTGCCGACCGATGCCGCGCTCTATTACTTTCTCCACGGTATCAGCGGGCGTGGAAGCATCCTCATCCAGAACAAGCCGGGCACCTATCGCGCTTACCTCATGCACCACAAGGACGCCCTGCCGCGCCGCTTGTCCGGCGAGCGCGACTACAAGGCGGTTCTCGAGCATTTCCGCGAGATCGGTATGCCGGTAAGTTGGTTGGAGTGCGCGACACCGCACGGTGTGTTTGCCACATTCGACGGCGCGCATCGCTGGATTACAACGCCGTTCCGCGGAAACTGCGTTTTGATCGGAGATGCGGCAGGGGCCAGCGACCCTGTTTGGGGCTGCGGTCTTTCACGCACCCTTCGCGACGTCCGCCTTCTGCGCGACAGACTGTTGGACGATCCGGATTGGGGAGCCGCGGCCAAAGCCTATGCGGCGGATCACGATGATTTTTTCCAACGCTTGCGGCGTGTCGAGCATCTCATGCCGCACTGCACTTCTCCATGGGCGAGGCGGCAGAGGCCCGCAGAGGGCGCTCCTTCGCCCTCATGGAGAAGTACCCGGAAATCAACCCCGATGTTGACGGCCTTGGGCCTGAAGCACCCTGCAATGCGCGGATTGTGGACGCCTTGTTGGAGGTGACCCGTTAATGCGCCGGTTGCGCGGCGGGTGGGCTTTCCGCCGGCGGCGTTGGCGCCTTCTTCTTCCCTTCGCCTTTGACCTTCTCGCGGATCCACTGGAACACGACATAAAGCGGCGGGATCAGGAAGATGCCGATCACTGACGAGGCGATCATGCCGCCGAACACGGCGGTGCCGACGCCACGGCGGCTCAGCATCGCCGCGCCCGTCGCCATGACGAGTGGGGCAAGGCCGGCGATGAAGGCGAAGCTCGTCATCATCACGGCGCGGAATCGCGTGCGCGCGCCATCGACCGCGGCATCGATGATGCTTTCGCCATGCTCGCGACGTTCCTTCGCGAATTCGACGATGAGAATGCCGTTCTTCGCCGCAAGCGCGATCAGCACGATGATGCCGATCTGGGCATAGAGATTGTTGTCGAGCCCGGCAATCCACAGGCTCGCCATCGCGCCGAGCACGCCAACCGAGACGGAGAGCAGAACCGGTATCGGAATCGTCCAACTTTCATAGAGCGCGACGAGGAAGAGATAGGCGAAGAGCACCGCAAGCCCGAGGATGATCGCGGTCTGGCCCGAAGCCTCCTTCTCCTGGAGCGCCGTGCCGGTCCATTCATAGGAGAAGCCGGTCGGCAGGCTTGTCGCGGAGAGCTTCTCCATCGCGGCGAGCGCTTCGCCGGAACTTCGGCCAATGGCCGGATTGCCGTTGACGGTGACGCTTCGATAATTGTTGTAGCGGCTGATGACCTGCGGCCCGACGATCATGTTGGGCTCGGCGAAGGCGCGCAACGACACCATCTGGCCTTGGGCATTGCGCACCTGGATGCGGTAGATGTCGTCGACGCGATTGCGATCCGAGGCCTCACCCTGGATGTTGACCTGCCAGGTGCGGCCGAAGACGTTGAAGTCGTTCACGTAGAAGCCGCCGAGCGTCGATTGCAATGCATTGAAGACGTCGGAAACGGCAACCCCGAGGGTCTGCACCTTGTTGCGGTCGATATTGAGATAGAGCTGCGGCGTGTTGGCGGCAAAGGTCGAGAACACGCCGCGCAAGGCCGGATCCTGGTTGGCGGCAAAGACGAAGCCGCGCACCGTCGCGCCAAGATCGGCGGGGCTCGAGCCGCGCAGGTCCTGAAGCTGGTATTCGAAACCGCTGCCAGTGCCGAGGCCGATAATCGGCGGCGCGTTGAAGGCAACGACATTGGCTTCCGGCAGCGCGTTGAACTTGTCCCGCAGGCCGGCAATCAGTCTATGGACGGAAAGCGAGGGATCGACGCGCTCCTTGAAGGGTTTCAGCAACACGATCAGGAAGGCACTATTCGATTTGGCAAGCCCGTCGATGAAGCTGTAGCCGATGACGGCGCTGATGTCGGCGACGCCATCGACTTGGGCGACGATCTTCTCGACCTGTTCGGCGATTGCCGATGTGCGGTTGACGGATGAGCCTTCCGGCGCCTGGACTTCGACGAAGAAGGCGCCCTGGTCTTCATTGGGCAGGAAGCCTGAGGGCGTGATGCGGAAGAGATAGGCGGTTCCAAAGATGACGAGGAGCAGCACGATGATCGAAAGAAACGCCTTGCGCACGATGCGCGTGACGATCGCCGCGTAGCCGTCGCGGGTCTTGTCGATTGCTGCGAGCACGTATTTCATCGGCCCGCGCCGCGGTCCGTGCCGGTGCTTCAAGAGCACGCCGCAGAGAGCGGGGCTGAGGGTGAGTGCGTTGATTGCCGAAATCACCATCGAGACCGAGACGGCGACCGCGAATTGGCGATAAAGCGTGCCGGCTATGCCGGGGATGAAGGCGACGGGCACGAAGACCGAAAGCAGCACCAGCGTGATGGCAATGATCGGCGCGGTGATCTCGCCCATCGCCTTCTTGGTGGCTTCGGCAGGGCTGAGGTCGGGCTCTTCCTCCATGACGCGCTCGACATTCTCGACCACCACGATCGCATCGTCGACGACGATGCCGATGGCGAGCACGAGCGCAAGGAGCGACACCGTATTGGCCGAGAAGCCGAGCAGCAGCATCACTGCAAAAGTGCCGATCAAGGAGACCGGCACGGCAATGATCGGGATGAGCGTGGCGCGCACGCTGCCAAGGAAGAGGAAGACGACGATCGCCACCAGAACGAAGGCTTCGAGCAATGTCTTCACGACCTCGTGGACGCTTTCCTTTACGAAGTCGGTGGTGTCGTAGGTGACCTTGTAGGCGAGCCCCTTCGGGAATGACTGCGCCAGGCGATCCATCTCGGCATCGAGCCGCGTCGCGACATCGACCGCATTGGCGCCGGGCGCCTGGTAGACGGCGATGAGGGCGCCGGGTGCCTGGTTGAAGCGGCCGTAGGAGTCCGAGGATTTGGCACCGAGTTCAACGCGGCCGATATCGCGGATGCGCACGAAGGAGCCGTCCGGATTGGCGCGCACCACGACATTTTCGAACTGCGTCACGTCGACCAGGCGTCCTTGCGTCTGGATATTGAGCTGGAAGAGCTGGTCCTTGCCCATCGGCTGCGAGCCGATGCGGCCGACCGCGGCCTGGATGTTCTGCGACTTGATTGCATTGACGATATCGTTCGGCACCATGCCGAGGCTCGCCAGCCGGTCGCTCTCGATCCAGATGCGCATGCTGTATTCGAGCGCGCCGAACAGGAAGGCATCGCCGACACCGCGCACACGCTTGACATTGTCGAGGATGTTGATGGTCGCGTAGTTGGACAGGAACAGCGTGTCGTAGAGCTTGTCCGGCGAATAGACAGCGATCACGCGGAGCAGGGCGGAGGACTTCTTCTTGACGCTCAAGCCGCTGCGCTTGACCTCGTCGGGGAGCTTGGCTTCGGCAAGGCTGACGCGGTTCTGGACGTTGACCGTGTTGATGTCGGGATCGGAGCCGACCGCGAAGCTGACGGTCAGCGAATAGCTGCCGTCATTGCCGCTGTTCGACTTCATGTAGAGCATGTTGTCGACGCCGACGACCTGCGACTCGATCGGCTGCGCCACCGTCGCTTCGACCACCGCCGCACCGGCGCCCGGATAGGAGGCGGTCACCTGCACTTGCGGCGGCACGATATCCGGAAATTGCGCGAGCGGGATCGCCTTGATCGCGATGAGGCCGGCAATCGTAATGACGATCGAGATGACGATCGAAAGTCGCGGGCGGTCGACGAAGACGCTCGAAATCATGACGGGCTCGCCTCGAGCGGCACTTCGGTAGGCTCGACCACCATGTCGGGGCGCACTTTCTGGACGCCGATGGTGATCACCCGGTCGCCTTCCTGAAGGCCCTGGGTGATGACGATGTTGTTGCCGTAGGTTTGGCCGGTCTCGATGCGGCTGACCTTGACCTTGTTGTCGGCATCGAGCGTCAGGACATAGCGCCCGCTCTGGTCGATCTGCATCGCCTCATAGGGAACGACGAGCACGGTTTCTGGCTTGTCCGCCTTGACGATCGCCGTCACCAACTGGCCGTCGACGAGATAGCCTTGTGGGTTGGGTACCTGGGCGCGCACGGTCAGCGAGTCGGTCGTGGGGTCGACCTCGACGCCGAGGAAATCGATGGAGCCGTCATAAGGATAGACCGAGCCGTCGGCGAGCCGGGCGCCAACCTTCACATTGCGTGGATCGGTACCGGCCTCCATGGCGCGCTTGCGGACGTCGAGCAATTCGCGCGATGTCACGGGGAAGGCGATGCGGATCGGATCCTGGCTGACCACAGTGGTGAGCGCGCCGCTCGACAGATTGACGAAATCGCCGACCGAGAACACCGCGCGGCCGACGCGGCCGGCAAGCGGCGTGATGATGTCGGTAAAACCGAGATTGAGATTGGCCCTCTCAAGCTCCGCCTTGGCGTTGTCGACATTGGCCTTGGCCTCGCTCTGCTTGGCAATGGCGATGTCGAGTTCCTGCTGCGCCTTGACCTTCTTGGCGACGAGCTGTGCGGTGCGTTCGGTTTCGATATCGGCGAGTTTCAATTGCGCCTGGGCGCCGGCAAGTTGGGCCTGGGCCTGGTCGACGGCTGCCTGATAGAGCCCCTTTTCCATGACGAACATGAGTTCGCCGGGTTTCACGGTCGCACCTTCCTGAAACAGACGCTTCTCGATGAAGCCTTCGACGCGAGCACGCAGCTCAACCTTGTCGATGGCCTCGATGCGACCGGTGAAGGTGAGGGATGGCGTCACCTCGATACGGGCCGCCTTGACCACGGTGACGGTCGGCGGCTGGGACGGCGCCGGAGAGGTCTCCGCCGCCTTCTTGTCGCCGCAGGCGGCGACGCCAAGCGCGACCAGGACCGCCAGGCCAGCGCTCAACCATGCGCGGCGACTATGTTCTCCTTCACGAGCCATCGGCTTCCCCCGTCAGGCGAGAGCGATTCTAGCCCTCTTTGAGGGCGCGATCATGCCCCCGGCTTATGCTGCGCCGCAAGGTCTTCAACGATGTGACGGATGCTGCCGACCTAGAGGCTTGGGGTGAATGGTTGCGGCCACGTCAATCATGGACTAGGGTGCGCCTCGCGTCTATTTGTCTGATAAATGACAAGGCGCGCCAAACGGGAGGATATCAATGAAAAAGACACTTTTGTCCGTGAGTTTGCTTGCGCTTGCCTCGCTTTTCGCCGGCGGCGCGTCGGCACAGGATGCAGCAGGCGGCGTCAGCAAGGCGGTCGGCGGCTATAGCTGGGAAGACGCGGCCAAGGAGGCCGATGGCACCAAGAATTTTCATTCCGCCGACGGCCATCTGACATTTGCCATCGTCACGCACACCGCCGGCAACGGCTTTTTCGATCCGGTCTATGTCGGTGCAACCGTCGCCGGCAATATGATCGGCGCCAAGATACTGCTTCTCGGCTCGGAATCGCCGACTGACGATCCGCAGCGCGAAATCGAAATCCTCAACCAGATCATCCAGGATCCGACGATCGACGGCCTGATCATGACGACGCCGCAGGTCGGCGCCTATAATGACATCGTCAAGGCAGCGGAGAAGGCCGGCATCCCGGTCGCAACGACCAATTCCTTCGATGGCACGCTACTCGACCGTAGCGCCATAAGCCATACCGGTCAGGATGCCACCGCGGCGGCGATCGGCGGCGAAGCATTGGCCAAATGCGTTCTCGCCAAGGGCGTCGAAAAGGGTTCGATCATCCTGCCGTCGTCGACGGCAATGGGCAATGTCGAGGTGAACAACCGCGTCACGGCTGCCTTCAATGCCGTGGTCAAGACGCTCCAGGATGCCGGCAAGCTTGAGAACTTCAAGGTCGATGCCGGACCTGAGAATGTCGGTGTCGACGCCAATCCGCAGGATCCGGTGGCGAGCATCGTTTCGCTGTTTGAATCGCGCGGCGATGTGGTTGGTGCCTTCACGGCCAATAACGTCTTTACACCGGCTCTCGCCAAGGCAGTCGCCCAGATGGGCAAGACCGGCGAAATCTGCGCCTATGGTTTTGACCTTGGCCCGGCACAACAGGATGCGATCAAGAGCGGCGACCTGACAGGCTCACTCGGTCAGCAGCCGTTCCTGCAAGGCTTCTGGCCGGTCATGCAGCTCTATCTGCAGATCGACCGCGGCATCGCGGCGGCCAATCTCGATACGCGCGCGCAACTCGTGACCAAGGACACGGTCGGCGCGGTCGGCAAGCGCTTCGAGAACTAGACCGAGCGGACATAACTGTAGAGGACTGTTGCGGGAGGGGTTGCTCCCTCCCGCAATCTGTTATGCTTCTGTCCTGCCAATTTCCCTCCCGGAGGGACTAAGGGTGGGGTCCGGGACCTCTACGAGCAGAGTTCTGAAAAAAAATGATAGAGCATCGCAACCCCCACCCCGACCCTCCCCACAAGGGGGAGGGTGAAGTGGGTTAGATGTCTGGTAGCCACGCGCATTCTGCGCGCTTGGGACGCCCGCCGTCGCAACTGGTGGGCGGCTGGGAGCTTGGCCTTGTCATATTGATGGCCCTGCTGTTCGCCGGCGGTGCTCTGGTCAACCCCGCCTTCTTCGGCAGCAGCGAGGCGTTTCACGCCGTATTGCGCGATACCGCGCGCTACGCCGTGATGGCCGTCGGCATGACCTTCGTTATCGTCAACAAGGATCTCGATCTCTCGGTGGGCTCGACCTATGGGCTGGTGGGCGTCGCCTTCTCGATGCTCTTTGCGCCGAGCTTCGCCGATCTTGGCCCGGTTCCGGCCGTACTGTTCTGTCTTGCGCTCGGAACCGTGATCGGTCTTCTCAACGGCGTGTTGGTGACGCTTCTGAGAGTGCCGTCCTTCATCGCGACTTTGACGATGTTGTTGATCGGCCGTGGCATCGTGCTCGGCCTTACCGGCGGCAAATCCATTGCCTTTGCAGTGAAGGCGCGCGAATACCCGGCCTTCTTCCATCTCGGCGAGACCAACGTCTTCGGCTTCAACAACCAGATACCGATTGCCCTGGTTGTTATTGTGATTGGCGCAGTAGTGCTGGCGAAGACGCGCTGGGGCTATGAAACCTTTGCGACCGGCGGCAATGAACAGGCGGCGATTTACGCCGGCATTCCGACCCGCTGGGTGCGCATTCGGGCCTATCTCCTGTCATCCCTCTGCGCGACGCTGGCCGGGCTGATGGCCATCACGCAGGACAAGGGCGTAACTGCGCAGTCCGGCCTTTCGGCCGAGCTTATCGTGATCGCCGCAGTCATCATTGGCGGCGCCTCGATCCTCGGCGGTCGCGGCCGCGTCATCGGCGCCTGCCTGGGCGCGACATTGACCGTGCTGATCGACAAAGTCTTGCGCGAAGGCTGGCCGATAAGCCGCACGATCGTCATCGACGGCAAGGAGGTTGTGGTCAACGCCGTGGCGCAATTGCCGGTGGGGGCCGTCCCGGCTTTTCTCGGCGCGCTTCTGCTCGTCGCGGTCCTGATCGAGCCATACATCATTCGCAGGCGCCTGATTGAGCGCATGTGGGCCCGGCTCGCAGGCAAGCCGCCGCCGCCGATCATAGAGACCGGAGGCGTTGCGATTGAAGGCGTACAGACCAAGGGCGCCATGGCGACCGACAGGGCCTTGACCGCGCGTGGCTTCGGCAAGTTCCTTGCGCGCCGCGACGCGCTCGCCATCATCCTGACCGTGGTCCTGTGGCTTGTCGGACTCTATCTCCGGCCGGACTACTGGTGGAACCTTCAGAACAGCTTCGCCATCCTTCTGAATTATACCGAATTGGCACTCCTGGCGATCGGCCTCACCTATGTGATTGCAGCAGGCGACATCGATTTGTCGGTCGGTGCTGTTCTGTCGCTTGCTGGGGCGGCAACCGCCTTTGCCATGAAGGTGATGGGGTATGATCCTTGGGTCGCCATTCTGATGGGACTGCTGGCCGGCAGCGCCGCGGGTCTGGTCAATGCGCTGGTCACTGTCGGCTTCGGTCTGCCTGCCTTCATCGCAACGCTGGGCATGTTCTACATTGCGCGCGGGTTGGCGGCATGGATCGTCGCCGGCAAGCAGCTCACCGGCTTTTCCGAGAGCTTCAACATGCTCGGACGCAAAATCGCTGACATAGCGGATCACTTCGGTATCGCCATTCCGCCCGGAGTATTGCGGACGATTAGCGAGGCCGTCAGCATTCAGACCTTGTGGATGCTTTTGATTGCGATCATTGCGGGCATCGTGCTTGGCTATACGCCCTTCGGCCAGAAGATCTACGCGACCGGCGGCAATCGCCGCACCGCCGACTATGCTGGGATCAATACAAAGCGGGTCCGCTTCATCTCGCTCATGTTCTCGGCCCTTTGCGCAACCATGGCTGGCATCATCTACGTGGCGTTCTTCCGCAGCTTCAATCCGACGGCCGGTCAATTCCGCGAACTCGATGCGATCGCCGCCGTGATAATCGGCGGGGGCTCGATTTTCGGTGGATATGGCACCGTGATTGGCTCACTCGCTGGTGCTGCGGTGATCACGCTTATCCGGGCCTTGCTCCAGCTCAACATCATCACGGCCGAAGGCAAGTCCTTTGTCATGCCGCAGCATTGGGTCAATGTTTTCACCGGCTTGATCCTGATCGTTGCCGTGCTGATCGACATCTGGCTGCGGCAAATGGGCCTGATCGCCAGCATTCGCAAACGCCTATTCGGTCGAAGAAACCTTGTGCGGGGAGAAGCGCATGCCTGACGAAACGAGCGTGGCGCCGCAACCGATCATCGAGATGCGAAAGATCAGCAAATCCTTCGGCGCGGTGCGTGCGCTCGCTGATGTCGATCTCTACCTGATGCCGGGCGAGATACTAGGTCTTGTCGGTGACAACTCGGCGGGCAAATCGACTTTGATGAAGATCCTGACCGGCGCCTATCATCGCGATTCCGGAGAAATACTGGTCGCTGGAAAGCCAGCCAATTTCCGCAACCCGCATGAAAGCCGCGATGCCGGGATCGAGATGATCTATCAGGACTTCGCATTGTGCGGGAATATGGATGTCGGCCAGAATATTTTTCTTGGCCGATGGCCCCGCAAAGGCCCGTTCGTCGACCGCCGGAAGATGTATGAAGAGGCCGACAGAGTGCTGAAGCGCCTGAAGGTGGACGTCAATTCCGTCTACCAGCGGGTCGAGAGCCTCTCGGGCGGGCGCCAGCAGTCTGTCGCGATCGCGCGCGCCATTTCTTTCGAACCGCGCGTCGTCATTCTCGACGAGCCAACAGCAAATCTGTCGGTCATGGCGACCGAGCGGCTGCTCGAGACGATGCTGGAACTGAAGAAACACGGCGTGGCGCAGATCATCATCTCGCATCGATTGCAGGATATTTTCGCCGTCGGCGATCGCGTCATGGTGCTCAAGCGCGGCGAAAATGTCGGAGAGCGCTTCATCCGCCACAGCAGCGAGCATGAAGTGCTCGAAGTCATCGTCTCGGGTCGCCGCGAGACCATCATTCGCGAGACGATCACGACGGAATCGTGATCGTCATGCGTAGTCCAGATCGCCGTCGGTTATGCCTGCTCAGCTAGCCGAACAAGCATCCTTAAAGTTCTTCACGTCCGTTTTTACGCATTTGGCGCTGACCAGCGAATTGACGTAGTCACATTGCGGTTGCGTCTTGTTTTCCTTGCACCAGGCGCGAAATTTTTTCGCCCAGCCGATCTTGTCGGCGCCGCCGAGCTTCTTGAAGGCGTAAGCCGCGTCGAATGGTTCGGTGGTGAGGCCGAGATGGTCGATGGCGGGGCCGCTCGCGGCCAGCAGGCAGATGCCAAGAACGGCGACGCGAAGCGTTTTTTTGAGAGCGTACATGACCGGAACTCCTCGTTTTTCCGGCCGGACCTTTGCATCGCAGCAAAACGATCCTGCGAAGCATCATTGACGGTTGGGTTGCGGTTCGATCACGGCGCGAGGACGATTTCGGCGCCTTTCCAGCCGACCATCATGGCGGGCGCATTGATATTGCCCGATGTCACGTTCGGGAACACGGACGCATCGACCACGCGAAGATTTTCGACGCCATGGACCTTGAGCCGCTGATCGACAACCGACTGACGCGGATCGTCGCCCATCCGGCAGGTGCCGCAAAGATGAAAGATCGAGTAGCTGCGCGCGCGAATGTCGGCGATCATGGCGTCATCGCTTTGCGAAGCGAGACCGGGCTTGAATTCTTCGGCGATGACGCGCTTCAAGGACTCGGTCGCGGCGAGGCGGCGGAGGAAACGTGCGCCGGCCAGCATGTCCGCCATGTCTTGGCTGTTCGTGACGAGATTGAGACGGATTGCAGGGGGAGCATCCGCCGCGATTGATTTGATCGCGATTTGGCCCGTGCTGCGCGGCCGACAGGTGGAGATCGAGACTGAAAAGCCCGGAAACGGATCGGGACTTGTCATGCGTCGCGTCTTGGGTGGCGAGCGGTCATAGCTCGACGGACAGAAATAGAGCTGGAGGTTTGCGCCGGTATCAGCGGTGAAGAAGCCGCCGGCATGGTTCATCGTATTGGCGAGCGGCCCGTCGCGCAGCAAGGCGTAGCGGAAGGCGGCGATGGCCTTGCCGAGCAGGGGCCGCAACTGTTCGTTCATCGTCGGGCGCTGCGAGCGATAATAGTGGTCATAGGCGGCGTGGTCTTGAAGATTCAGGCCGACCTGCGGCGCATCATGCACAACCGAGATGCCGAGATTGCGCAGCAGGGCACCAGGCCCAACGCCGGATAGCTGGAGTAGCTGCGGCGAGCCGACGGCGCCGCCGCTCACGATGATCTCCTTGCGCGCAAGAGCGCGCTTCATGCCGCCGCCTTGCTTGTAGTGGACGGCCACGGCCTTGCGGCCCTCGAACTCGATGTGGGCTGCAAGAGCATCGGTTTCGATGCGCAGGTTCGCGCGCCGCCGTGCCGGATCGAGGAAGACCCGCGCCGTCGATTGCCGCATGCCTTGCGAGATAGTCACCGGGTAATAGCCAACACCGGTCTGGTCGCCGCCGTTGAAATCGTCATTACGCTTGAGCCCCAGACTCTCGCCGGCGGCGATGAAATCCTCGCACAATGAATGCGCGCGGGGTTCGGCGGATTCGAGATCGAGGACCTTCTCCAGTGCCTTGTAGGCCGGCTCGACATCGCGCCAGCCCCAGCCCTTGGCGCCGGCCCTTTCCCAATCGTCGAAGTCGCGCGGCTGGCCGCGGATATAGACCATGGCATTGATCGAACTCGACCCGCCCAGAACCTTGCCGCGCGGCACATAGAGGCTGCGGCCGTCGAGCGCCGGCTCCGGCTCGCTCCAATACATCCAGTTGAGACGCGGATTGTAATAGGAGAGGCCGTAGCCGAGCGGCATGCGCTGGAAATAGCCATCGCGCGGACCGGCTTCGAGCAAGAGTACGCGGTGGCGGCCGGATTCACTCAGGCGGTTGGCCAGTATGGCCCCGGCGGATCCTGCGCCGATTATGACAAAGTCGAATTCCATGAGGGATTTGCGTCTCCAAATGGTGTCGCTTATGGAGTGTCGCCGCGTGCCCTGCAATGGCAGGCTATGCCGCGCTCATCGCCGGGGGAGGGCCTATGAAAATCCGCGATCTCGAAGTCTTCATCGTTGGCAATCCGCCGCCCGGCTGGGGCGGGCGCTATTTCACTTTCGTGAAGCTCACCACCGATAATGGCATTAGCGGCATCGGCGAGGTCTATTGCGCGACCTTTGGGCCGAAAGCGATGACGGCCATGATTGAGGACGTCTTTGCCCGCCATGTTCAAGGCACCGATCCTTTCGCGATCGAGGCCCTGTGGCGCAGGGTCTATGGCGCCGGCTACACGCTGAGACCCGACGTATCGCTGATGGGTGTTCTGTCAGGCATTGAGATCGCGCTCTGGGACATCAAGGGCAAGGCGCTCGGCAAGCCGGTCTATGATCTGCTCGGCGGCCGCGTTCACGAGAAGCTGCGCTCATACACCTATATCTACCCGGATCTTGCTGCCGGCCAGGATGACAGCATCTACTGGAATGCCGAACAATCGGCCGCGCGCGCCGCGCAATATGTGAAGCAGGGCTTCACCGGCATCAAATTCGATCCTGCAGCGCCCTATTCAGCCTTCGACCCGCGCCAGCCCTCGCTCGAGTCGCTCGAATTATGCGGCAAGTTTTGTAAATTGATGCGCGAGGCCGTCGGCACGAAGGCTGATCTTCTGTTCGGCACGCATGGCCAGTTCACGACTTCGGGCGCCATCCGCCTGGCGAAGCGCCTCGAACCCTACGAGCCCTTGTGGTTCGAAGAGCCGGTACCGCCAGAGAAGCCCGAAGAAATGGCACTGGTGGCGCGCGCAACATCGATCCCGATTGCGACCGGCGAACGGCTTACCACCAAATATGAATTCGCTCGCGTACTCGAATGCCGCGCTGCCTCGATCATTCAGATGGCATTGGGCCGCGTCGGCGGCCTGATGGAAGCAAAGAAGATCGCCGCCATGGCCGAGACCGTCTATGCGCAGATCGCGCCGCATCTCTATTGCGGTCCCGTCGAGGGCGCGGCGAATATCCACTTCTCGGCATCATTGCCGAACTTCCTGATCCTCGAAAGCATCGAGACCTGGAGCGGCTTCCATACCCAGATTCTGAAAAAGCCGATCCGTTGGGAAGAGGGCTATGTCATCCCGCCGACCGAGCCAGGTCTCGGCATCGAACTCAATGAAGAGGTTGCTCGCGCTCATCCCTATACGGGCGACAAGCTGCACCTTGAGATGAACCCACAGCCCCTGTGATGGCAATGCGTTACGGCTATATTGGACTTGGACATCTCGGCGGCCATCTTGCGGCGAGCCTTGCCCGCGCCGGCTTTCCTCTGACTGTTTTTGATCTCGATCCCAAGCTTGCCGAGCGGCATGTGAAGGCTGGCGCGCGATTGGCGGCAAGCCCGCAGGAGCTTGCAAGCGAAGTCGATGCGGTCGTGACCTGCCTGCCATCGCCGAAAATATCCGCAAAGGTCCTCGACGCGATGCTCGAGACGGCACCGAAGGGCACCGACTGGATCGAGATGAGTACGCTCGGCCGCGATGATGTCCTGATGCTGGCCGCACGTGCCGAGGCAAATGGCGTGCGCATGCTGGAGTGTCCCGTCACTGGCGGAGTCCACAAGGCGGCGACCGGCGACATCACGGTGCTGGTCGGCGGCGATGCCGAGCTTCTGGCGAAGCATCGCCCGGCACTGGCCGCAATGGGTGGCGAGATCATCCATATGGGGCCGCTTGGATCGGCGGCGGTGATCAAGGTCATCACCAACATGCTCGCCTTCATTCATCTGGTGGCGGATGGCGAGGCCCTGATGCTGGCTAAGCGCGGCGGCCTCGATCTCGCCAAGTCCTTCCAGGCGATCAAGGCGAGCTCCGGCAACAGCTTCGTCCATGAGACCGAAGGTCAACTCATCCTGAACGGTAGCTACGACATTGGCTTTACCATGGACCTCGCTTTGAAAGACCTCGGCTTCGCCATGCAGTTCGGTCGCGATTTCGGCGTGCCGCTCGATCTTGCGGGTCAGACACTGCAGACCTTCATCCGCGGCAAGGAGCAGTATGGCGGAGCCGCCTGGTCGACGATGATCGTCAAATTGCTCGAGGACGCTCTCAAGACCGATCTTCGCGCGCCCGGCTTTCCTGCAAGTCTCGAAACCGGGAATTGAGTCGCGCCTGCCATGCGCGAAACGGCTTGGCAGTTTCGCCAAGCTGTTGATAAGCTTCCCGAACCACGAGCAATGAAGTCGGAGGGAGGCCGGTTCATGCTGAAGGCTGTCGGGGGCAACGGTCGGCCGCCGCGGGTAGGCATCATCGCCAATCCCGTGTCCGCGCGCGACATCAGGCGCGTGATCGCCAATGCCACAAGCCTTCAGATCACTGATCGCGCCAACATCATCCTGCGCGTGCTCGCCTGTCTAAAGTCGTGTGGCGTTGATGAAGTGGTGATGATGCCGGAGACCGGCGGTGTCCGGTATCATGTGACGCGCGGCGTCGAGCGCTCGAAAAACCGCGGCGAAGAAGAGTTCCCGAACATCACCTACCTCAACATGCTGGTCACCGGATCGGCAGCTGACTCGGTCAACGCCGCACAACTCATGCGTGAAGATGGCGTGTCGGCGATCGTTGTGCTGGGTGGTGACGGCACGCATCGGGCGGTCGTCACAGGCTGCGGCGGTGTTCCGATTGCCGGCATATCGACCGGCACCAACAATGCCTTTCCGGACCATCGCGAGCCAACGATCACCGGCCTTGCCGTGGGGCTTGCCGTGACGGGCCGTATTCCATCTGAAATTGCGCTGGCGCCTAACAAGAAGCTGGTCGTTGCTGTGAACGATGCGGAAGAAATCGCCCTTGTCGACGTCGCCTTTGTGACCGAGCGCTATATCGGCGCCCGCGCTTTGTGGCGCACGGAAACCTTCCGCGAATTATTCGTGACCTTTGCTGACCCCGAAGTGATCGGCATGTCGGCCATCGCCGGATTGCTGGAGCCGGTCGGCCGGCGCGAGCCGGGCGGGCTTCATGTCGAGCTTGCGGGTGAGGGTGAGGCTGCGGTGTCGCTCAATGTACCGATCGCGCCTGGAATGATGCGCCGGATCGATATTGCCGCGTGGCAGCGGTTCCTGCCTGGCGAGGTCGCTCAGCCTAAAATTGAGGCAGGCTCGGTCGCGCTCGACGGCGAACGCGAGGTCTCATTCTCGGAACGGGACAAGGTGACCATTCGCATTGAGGAACACGCCTTCTACACCGTGGACGTCAGTGCCTGCATGCGCTACGCCGCGATGAACGGGCTGATGCGCAGCGCAGCAACGCCACAGCCAGAAGTTTGGACTGTCTAATGGGAGAACAGGAAGCATGGCCAAGAATCCGTTTCCGCTGAGCAAGGAGAAATTGCTCGACGCCTATCGCACGATGCGAACGATCCGCGAATTCGAGGAGCGTCTGCATACCGAATTCGCCAAGGGTGAAATTCCGGGCTTCGTGCACCTCTATGCGGGTGAGGAAGCTGCCGGTACTGGCATCATGATGCATCTCACCGACACGGATCGCATCGCCTCGACGCATCGCGGCCACGGCCATTGCATCGCCAAGGGCGTCGACGTGAAAAGCATGATGGCGGAAATCTACGGCAAGGCCGCCGGCTCCTGTCGCGGCAAGGGCGGTTCGATGCATATCGCCGATCTTTCCAAGGGTATGATGGGTGCCAATGGCATTCTGGGTGCCGGTGCGCCGCTTGCCTGCGGTGCCGGTCTTGCCGCCAAATATCGCGGCGATGGCGGCGTCGGCATTTCCTTCGTCGGTGACGGCGCTTCGAACCAGGGCACGTTCCTCGAGAGCCTCAATCTCGCGGCGGTGTGGAACCTGCCGGTCATCTTCGTGGTCGAGAACAACGGCTATGCGGAATCAACGCATCGCGACTACGCCGTGGCCGTCGACTCTTACGTCGATCGCGCCGCGGGCTTCGGCCTGCCGGGCGTCACCGTCGATGGAACCGATTTCTTCGCCGTCTATGAAACGGCGGGCGAAGTCATCAAGCGAGCCCGCGAGGGCGGCGGTCCGTCATTGCTTGAATGCAAAATGGTCCGCTTCTACGGCCATTTCGAAGGCGACCAGCAACTCTATCGCGGCAAGGGCGAGCTCGACGATATCCGCGCCAATCGCGACTGCATCAAATTGTTTTCAAGCCGTATCGTCGAAGCCGGCGTAGTAACTCCCGCCGAACTCGAAAAGATCGACAAGGAGGCCGCCGCGCTCATTGAGGAGGCAGCAGCCTTCGCCAAGTCGACACCGTCGCCGGCTCCGGCCGAGCTCTTGACCGACGTCTACGTTTCTTACTGAGGGGGAACAGGGAAATGGCTCGCAAGCTAAGCATGCGCCAGGCAATCAACGAGGCGCTCGACCAGGAAATGGCCCGCGACCCCACCGTCTTCATCATGGGCGAGGACATCGCGGGTGGCCAGGGTGGCGAGGGCGAACTCGACGCCTGGGGCGGTCCGCTCGGTGTCACCAAGGGGCTCTATCACAAGCATCCCGGCCGCGTGCTCGACACGCCGCTTTCTGAGTCGGCCTTCGTCGGCGCGGCGATCGGCGCTGCCGCCTGCGGCATGCGCCCCGTCGCGGAATTGATGTTCCTCGACTTCATGGGCGTGTGCTTCGATCAGATATTCAACCAGGCCGCGAAGTTCAAATACATGTTCGGCGGCAAGGCCGAGACACCGGTCGTCATCCGCGCCATGGTCGGTGCGGGCTTCCGCGCGGCGGCACAGCATTCGCAAATGCTCACCCCGCTCTTCACCCATATTCCTGGTCTAAAGGTCGTGTGTCCGTCGAACGCGTATGACGCCAAGGGCCTTTTGATCCAGTCGATCCGCGACAATGATCCGGTGATCTTCTGCGAGCATAAGAATCTCTACGGCGCCGAGACCGACGTTCCGGAAGAGTCCTATGCGATCCCGTTTGCCGAAGCGAATGTGGTGCGCGACGGCGACGACGTCACCATCGTGGCCTATGGCCTCATGGTCCATCGCGCCATTGACGCCGCCGATGCCCTCGCCAAGAAGGGCGTCGAATGCGAGGTGATCGACTTGAGGACACTCTCGCCGATCGACTGGGATACGGTGCTCGACAGCGTCGAACGCACCGGCCGCCTGGTGTGCGTCGACGAGGCCCATCCGCGTTGCTCGATCGCATCCGATGTCTCCGCGAAAGTCGCGCAGGAAGCATTCAAGTCGCTCAAATCCGGAATCGGAATGGTGACCGCGCCGCATACACCGGTGCCATTCTCGGCGGCACTTGAAGACCTCTATATCCCGAGCGCGGCGCAGATTTCTGCCGCCGTCGAGCGAACCATGGGCAAGTGAGTGAGAGATGACCGATAAGCGTATTGTTCCGATCGTCATGCCGAAATGGGGCCTCTCCATGAAGGAGGGGAAGCTAACAAGCTGGCTTATCTCTCCCGGTGCGGAGATAAAGCCCGGCGACTCCATCCTCGAAATCGAGACCGACAAGATCGCCGGCTCCTTCGAGGCCCCGGACGGCGGGGTCTTGCGGCGCGCCGTCGGCGAGGTCGACGTGGTGTATCCGGTCAAGGCGCTTATCGGTGTCATCGCCGATCCCTCCGTTCCTGAAAGCGAGATCGACGAGTTCGTCTCGGGTTATGTGACTCCGCCGGCCGAAGAGGAAGGCGAAGCCCAAGCCGATGCGCCGCAATATGTCGACGTCGATGGCGGCAAGCTCCGCTACGCCAAGAAAGGGGAGGGCGCCGAAAACGTCATCCTCATTCACGGCTTCGGTGGCGATCTCGTGACCTGGATGTTCAACGTCGATGGCCTTGCCGAGGGTGCCACGACCTATGCGATCGACCTGCCGGGCCACGGCCAGTCGACCAAAAAAATTGCCGATCCTACGGTCGCCGGGCTTGCGCGCACCGTCGTCTCCTTCATGGAGTCGCTTGGTATCGAAAAGGCGCATCTCGTTGGGCACTCGCTGGGCGGCGCCATCGCCATGGAGCTTGCCCGCTCCGCACCGGCCCGCGTCAAGTCATTGAGCCTTGTGGCGCCTGCGGGTCTCGGTCCCGAGATCAATATCGATTACATCAATGGCTTCGTCGCCGCGAATTCACGGCGCGATCTGAAAGACCTGCTCGGCAAGCTCTTTGCCGACCAGAGCCTGGTCAGCCGCCAGATGATGGACGAGGTGCTGAAATACAAGCGCCTCGACGGTGTTGTGCCGGCGCTGCGCAGCCTGGCCGACGGCTTCGCGCCCGGCGGCAAGCAGAAGGACATTCTCTCTGGTTCTCTAAAGCCGGCTATTCCCGCACTGGTGATCTGGGGCAAGGAGGATCAAATCATCCCTGCCGCGCATGCGGCGAACGCCAAGGGCGCGCATGTCGAAATCCTCGAAGGTGCGGGGCACATGCCGCATATGGAGAAGGCATCCAAGGTAACATCCCTCATCAAGGAGCAGGTCGCGGGGAAGAGCTGAGGCGTTTCCCGTTCACGTTGTAGAATTTGCGCCTATAGGTAGCAATCGATTCTAGACCCCGTTTAACCGGTTCGTTTTTCACTGTTTGTTCTCAGGCTACCCCCCTAGCTGCGGCTCCCGTGGAGGCCCTGTAGCGGCCTCCTGTGGCCGTTCTGGAGGCATCCTGGCTAGGGGCGGTTCCCTATCTGTACCGAGGTCTTCCAGCGGGCATTCAGACAATCTCGTCGAAGGCCGAGACCAGCGCATCGGCGAAGTTGGGGTCGTTGATTTCGAGGTCCAGTGACACGAGTTTGCGATTGGCCGTCGGTTTGAACGTCGCCTCGATCGCGCCGAATAGGGCTTGATCCGCGACCGGGTCGTGAAAGGGCTTGCCCGGCACATCGATGAGCGACACGCCCTTGCGCGGCAATAGGAAGCGCACCGGGCCCTCCATCAGGTTGAGCCGTTCCGCGATCCATGTGCCCATTCGCGCATTTTCTTCAGGCGTCGTTCGCATGAGCGTCACATGCGGCCCGTGCACATAGAGATTGCGTTCCGCGTAGTGCGCAGGAACCGTGTTCTTCGCCGCGAAATTCACCATGTCCAGCGCGCCGACCGAGCCGACATAGGGCGTCTTCGTTCGGATGATGGCGCCAAGCCGATCCTCGCCAGCCGAAAGAATGCCGCCCATCAGGAGGTCGGCGATTTCCGTGGTCGTGATGTCGAGCACGCCGACAAACGCGCCGGACTCGATCAACTTCTCGAAGGATTGCCCGCCGGTGCCGGTTGCATGAAAGACGAGACAGTCATACCGGCCTTCGAGCTGTTTTGTCACCATCTGCACACATGGCGTCGTCACGCCGAACATGGTGAGGCCGATCGCCGGCCGCGCACTCGCCCGCGGGGGCAGAGCGAATTTCATCATCCCGGCCAAGGCATGCGCGGCATTGGCGAGAACCTGTTCCGATATCCGGTTCAATCCCTGAACGTCGGTGACGGGATACATCATGCAGATATCGGCCGGTCCGACATAGGGCGCGACATTGCCGGAGGCGAGTGTGGAGACCATGAGCTTCGGCAGGCCGATGGGCAATGCGCGCATCGCGGGTGTGGCGAGCGACGTGCCGCCGGAGCCGCCGGCCGAAATGAGGCCGCCAAGATCGGGCCGCGTCTGAACGAAATGCGCAAATGCCTCGCCCATGGCGATGATGGCGCTGCCCCGATCGCCCGTGAATACGGCGGTGCGTCCATCGGGATGATGATCGGCGACCGTCTCGGCGGAAATATCTGCGCCTTCGCCCTTGCCCGAGGTCGAGAGGTCGACGGTCAGAACCGGAATGCCCTGCGCGGCGATGCGATCGCGCAGGTAGTCGTGTTCGGCGCGCTTCGTGTCATACGTGCCCGCAACATAGGCGACCGAGCGCGCTCGCGGCATCTCAGCCTCCCGCACGGGCACGCCGCTGTTTGCGGTCGCGCATGATGAATTGGGCGATGATGAGCAGCGTGAACGAGGTCATGAGCACGATCGTGCCGATGGCGTTGATCTCGGGCGTCACCCCGCGCCGGATCGAGGAATAGACATAGATCGGCAACGTGATGTCTGAACCCGCCACGAAGAAGGCTATGACGAAATCTTCAAACGAGAAGGTGAAAGCGAGGAGGGCGCCTGCGATGATGCCGGGCAGCAGCAATGGCAGAACCACTTGGCGGAAGGTTCCGATCGGCGTTGCGTACAGATCCTCGGACGCCTCGACAAGGCTTCGGTCCATGCCGGCAAGCCTGGCGCGCACGATCAGGCAGACGACGGCGATGTTGAAAAGCACATGCGCCGCGATGACCGTCCACATGCTCATCTGGAAGCGGAATGCCAAAATCGCCTCGACAAACGGATTGATGATGTCGAACAGCGTGACGAAGGCGACGAGCGTCGCAATGCCGATCACCACGCTCGGCACCATGATCGCGATATAGATCAACCCGTCAAAGACATTGCGCCAGAAACCCGAGACGCGCTGCAGGCCAAGCGCCGCCAAGGTGCCGATGATGCAGGAGACCACGGCTGTCGTGCCGGCGACGATAATGCTCGTGATGAGCGCCTCGACGATCAATGGATTGGACAGGGCCTTGCCATACCATTGCGTGGAAAAGCCCTGCCAATCCATGGCATAGCGCCCGGAGTTAAAGGAATAGATGACGATGATCGCGATCGGCGCGTACAGAAAAATGTAGATGAAGCCGACATAGAGGCGCAGCGTCTTCATACCACCGCCTCCTGCCTGAGATTGGACTGCCGCAGCACGAAGCGCATGTAGAGAAAGATGGCGACGAACATGATCGCGCATAGCGCCAGCGACAGCGCCGCGCCGAACGGCCAGTTGCGCGACTGCAGAAAGAGGTCGACCAATGCATTGCCGATAAAGAAAACTTTTCCGCCGCCGAGGAACTGCGGCAGGATGTAGTCGCCCATCAAAAGAATGAACACCAGCATCGAGCCGGTCGCGACGCCCGGCAGCGACATCGGCAATGTCACTTGCAGGAAGCTGCGCCACGGCGTGGCGCCAAGATCGGCGGAAGCCTCGAGCAATCGCTTGTCGAGCTTTTCGAGGCTGACATAGATCGGCGGCACCATCAGCGGCAGGAAGCCGTAAACCGCGCCGATCAGCACGGCATAGGGCGTGTTGATCAGGCGCAGGTCGGTAATGCCGATCAAGGCGAACCAAGAGGGGATGCCCTTGGATCCGAGGATGAGGATCCACGCGTAGTAACGCAGGAGCTGGCTCGTCCAGAACGGCGCCATGACCAGCACGAGAAGTGCCAAGCGCCAGCGCGGGTCGACCTTCACGGCCAGGAAATAGGCGATCGGATAGGCGGCGACGGCGGTGAGAAGAGTAGCGAGTGGGGCAAGCGTCAATGTGTTGAGGATCGCTTTTCCGCGCGCCGGCAGGTTCAGGTAGTTGTCAAAGGTGAAAGCCGGCGAATAGCCGCCCGCCGGCGCCCGCTCGCCGAAGCTGTAAACAATGATAACGATGAGCGGCAGGATCAGCAGGAAGAAGAAGAATAGCCCGGCCGGTGCCAGCAAAGCCGTCGTGACAAGGCCTGATCGCTGTTTCACGGTGTTCACGCCATAGGGCTCCACCCCTTGCCGTCACCCCAGCGAAAGCTGGGGTCCCCTGAAGCGCCGCAGCGACGGCAATGGCTCAAGGGATGCCAGCTTTCGCTGGCATGACGGCGGAGGCAGTCAGGAGCAGGCGTACCCAAGAACGTGTCTGTTCTTAAGCCGCCTTGAAGCGCGCCATGATCTCGGCCCGTTGCGGGCTGGTCAGCGTCGCCGCTGCGCCGAATTCGAGCGGCGCCAACGCTTCTGCGGCGGGATAGAGGATGGGATTGTTCATGATCTCCTTCGGCAACAGCTTGTTGGTGCGGGAGTCGGTTGACGGTGCTCCATGCGCCAGGATCTCCTTGGCGTTGATCTCTGGCGTCAGGATGTAGTCGATGAACGCGTAGGCGGCATCGCGGTTCGGCGCTCCCTTGGGGATCGCATAATGGTCGGTCCAGATTTCGCCGCCCTCCTTGCCGAGCACGTACTGCATCTCGGGAATATCGCGATGCAATTGAGCCGCGTCGTTCGTCCAGCACATCGCCATCCAGGCATCGCCATTGCGCATCGATGGCTGGTAGTCGGAATTGATGCCAAACAGATGCGGCTTTACCGCGAGCAGCAGCTTTTCGGCATCCGCCATCTCTTTCTCATCGAGAGAATTGAAGGAGTAGCCGAAATACTTGAGCGCGTTGCCGATGGTTGTGAGCTGGTAGTCATGCACCATCACGCGGCCGCTGAGCGGGCCTTGCGCGAGATCGTGAAATTCCTTCCAGCTGGTAGGATTCTGAGGCGCGCTCTTGGTATTGACGATGAAGCCGGTGGTGCCCCAATCCTTCGGCACCGCATAGGTCACGCCGTCTATGGTGCCAGGCCCCAGGAAGCGTGGGTCCTGCGCGGAGGCGTCGTAGCTCGGCATCAGTTTGAGATCGAGCGGCTCGATAAGACCAAGATCCTTATAGGTTGAGATTGTGTAGTTGGTCGGGACGAACACATCCCAGCCGGTTCCGCCCGCCTGGAGCTTGGCCAGCATTTCCTCGTTGGAGCCGAATACCGAGACATTGATCGGCACGCCGGTCTGCTTGGTGAAGTTGTCGTAGTTCTCCTGCGACCAGTAATTGGGCCAGGTGGTAAGGTTCAAAGTACCGGAGAGGCCTGCGTAAGCCTTGCGCGGCTTCAGGCCCGGCATTGCGGTGGAAAGAACGGCGGTGGCGAGTCCGAGCCCGGTCACGCCCAGGAAGTGCCGGCGTGTCACCGAGCCCTTCTGGTAACGCCGCAGTTCCTCGAGGAACTTCTTGGCCGAAATTGTATCAGTCATCATAACCTCCCTAACTTGGGCGCTTCCTGCGCCCTTAACTTTGCGCCGCTGTGCCTCTTAGCACCAGCGCAGCCTTCGGTCGCCAGCCGACCGAAACCGTGTCTCCGGTGGCAAAGCGATCGCCTCGATCGGCCTGCCGCGGAATGAGAACCAAAAATTCGCCGAGCGTTGCATGCGCGACGAGATACTCAATGTGTTCACCGAGAAAGATGCGGTTGCGCAGGACAACCTCGAGCCGGGATGAAACATCCTCCGGCAGGTCGGTCGCTTTGGCAGCCATGACCATCTGCTCGGGCCTGATGCTGAGCACGATGTCTTCACCGTCGCGTGGCACAGGAGCCGTCGTCGGCGCGCGGCCTTGTGCGGTAAAGCCGTTGGCAAGCGTCACCGGGACAACGCCATTGGCGACCGGACCGGCGCGGCCGGGGAAGAAGTTCGACCGACCGACGAAATCCGCGACGTAGCGATCAACCGGTTCGTCATAGAGTTCGCGCGGGCTGCCGGCCTGCACGATCTTGCCTTCGCGCATGATGCAGACTTCATCGCTCATCGATAGCGCCTCTTCCTGGTCATGCGTCACGAGCAGGAAGGTGATGCCGATATTGCGCTGCAGGTTCTGCAGTTCGATCTGCATTTCGCGCCGCAATTTGCGATCGAGCGCGGCCAGCGGTTCGTCGAGAAGAAGCACCGCCGGGCGATTGATCAAGGCGCGGGCGAGGGCAACGCGCTGTTGTTGGCCGCCCGATAATTCCCAGGTGCGACGGCCTTCGTACCCGCCGAGCCGCACCATGGCGAGCGCCTCGGCCACCGCCTTCTTGATCTCCGGCGCGGAAGGGGCTGGGGAACGCTGCCGCAAACCGTAGGAGACATTGGCCTCGACATTGAGGTGCGGAAACAGCGCGTAATGCTGAAACACCATGTTGACAGGCCGGCGATAGGCCGGGACATGCGTTACGTCCTGACCGCGGATGAAGACCTTGCCGGATGTCGGCTGTTCGAAACCCGCCATCATCCTGAGGCATGTCGTCTTGCCGCAGCCTGATGGCCCGAGCAGCGAGACGAATGCGCCGCGCTTGAGGCGCATGTCGACACCATCGACGGCGCGCACATCTCCGTAGAGTTTCGAGACATTGCGAAACTCGACATCCGGTATGTCGGCTGGTGATACGCTATCGAGCGCTATGGCAGCAGTAATGTTCATTCAGTAGGTTGGCGGGGCGATCGCCCAAACGACGCGAGTTTTCGAATTGCCGGGATTGCGCGAACGGTGCGGTTCCTCGCTCGAGAAGGCAAAACTGTCGCCGGCCTCGAGCACGAAGTACCGCTCGCCCACCCAGATTTCGAGCGTTCCTTCGAGAACCAGACCCGTTTCCTCGCCGCGATGGGCGTAAGGTTCGCTGCCGCTCTCGGCGCCGGGCGGCAATTCGCATAGGATGAGTTCGAGACCACGGCTCAAGTTTGGAGAGAGGAGGGAGTCCTTGACCCCACCATTGAATGACAAGGCCCGTCGATTGCGCTGGCGGACGATGTAGTCGCGCTCAAAAGCGCTCACCGGATCGGCGGGGAGGAAGAACCAGCTTATGGTGACATCGAGTGCACGGCTGATCGCATGCAGTGACTTGACTGAAGGGCTCGATACGCCGCGCTCGATCTGGCTCAGATGGCCGACGGAAAGACCACTGGCGCGCGCCAGTTCGGCAAGCGTCCTGTTCTTGGCAATGCGCAAATCGCGCACGGCTCTTCCGACGAAATCGTGGTTGGCAACCGTGTCGGTTTCCCCGACTTCGGTGGCCCGAGCTGCCCTTGCGGCCATGACGTCTCCCTGCCTCCCACTATGGGCGCGCAGGTGAAAAAAGCAAAGCCGATTTTCACTCAGGCTTGGAGGCCTCGGCGAAGCGGGTAACCGCCGCACAGATCGCAGCAAAGCTCTCCGCAGCACGGCGGGAGATGTTGCGGGCTCGGAGGTAGCCATGAACGAGCTGCGGCTCGTTTCGGTATTCGGCAGCGACTCCGGCTTCGGCGAGCCGCGCCACATAGTCGGAACCGTCGTCGCGCAGAGGATCGATGTCGGCAGTGACGACAAAGGCTGGCGCGAGGCCTGAGAAATTGCGCGCGAGCAGGGGAGATATTTCAGGATCGCCAATCTCGCTCCGCTCGACGCCGCCGCTTCTGACCTTTGAATAGTGCAAGCATTCGGCGCGGGTCAGCATCGGGGCTTCCGCGTTCTCCAGATAGGAACCTCCATTGGCATCGCCACCAAGCCCCGGATAGATGAGAACCTGTCCTGCCGGCTGCTTGTGGCCACGCGCCTGGCAGCGCAGGCACAGGGCAGCGGCAAGATTTCCGCCTGCACTGTCGCCGGCAGCGATCAGGCAAGGATAGTGCTCGCCAAGCCCCAGATAGGCGGCCTCGGCATCGTCGAGCTGGGCGGGGTGCAAATGCTCTGGCGCCAGGCGATAGTCGATCGAGACGACATCGATACCGGTTTTGGCCGTCATTTCCGCACAAACATCGTCATGGCTGTCGAGGCCGCCGAGCACGAAACCGCCGCCGTGGAAATACAGCACCGCGACATCGGGATGGGCGTGTTGCGCCGATCGATAGCGTCGCGCGGGGATCATGCGCGAAGGGTCGCTCGCGGCTATGGTAAAATCTTCAGTCGTGATCGAGGCGGGCCGCGGCGCGCGAAACGCGGCAGCATAGCGGTCGTAAAGCGCGCGGTTCTGAGCGGTGGAGTGGCCGAAGGTATCGGCCGGGTAAAACGCCAAGGTCCTTTCGATAAACGCGATTACGTCCGGATCGCTCGGCATCGGGTACGCCACGACACACTCCTTGGAAGCGAGGCCGGAACCGATCCGGTTCCGGCCGCAGTAGAACTAGACCGTCAAGCTCGCTTGATGAGCTTGATGATCACCAGCACGATGATCGCGCCGATGGCCGCGGAGAGGATCGATCCGATCCACCCACCGCCGAGGCTGAAACCCAGAGTCGGGAACAGCCAGCTCGCGACGATAGCGCCGATGATGCCGACGACGATATCGCCGATCAACCCGAAGCCGCCACCCTTGACCACCTGTCCGGCCAGCCAACCGGCGATGGCGCCGATGATCAGCGCAACAATTAAACCTTCAAGTCCCATTTGTCCCTCCAGTTTCCCGCCACGCCCGCCCAGCCCATCGGGACGAAATCGCAGCACTGGGGACTTTATGCTCAATCGCCGATTCGGTCACCCTTGCCGGTGCTTGCGCAGGAAGGCGAGGACTGGCGGCGCAACCTGGTTGGCGGCTTCAAGCAGAATGGCATGGCGCAGAACCGGCAGGATGACCAGTTCCGATCGGGGCAATTGCCCGGCGATGAACTGGTTGAGGCGCGGATTGCAGCCGCCATCATTCTCTCCCGTGAGCACGAGCGAAGGCTTGTCGATCTCATGCAGCCATGGCGCCATTTCGGTCTCGGCGTAGATATCGAAAACGCTCAGGAAAACGTCCGGATCGGTGTCGATGACCTGCTTCAAGCGACGCTCGATCACCTCCGGCCGGGCCTGCGCAAATTCGGGGGTGAACCACCGGTCTTTCAGCGTTTCGAGGACCGGCGCGATACCCTTCTGGCGCATCGCCGCAACCACGCCCTTGACCTTCGCACTGTCGTCAGCCGTACGCCCTGCCGCCGTCGAGAGCAGCCCAAGCGAGATCACCCGCTCGGGGTATTTCCGCGCATAGGCAGGCCCGATCATGCCGCCCAGCGAATGGCCCATGAAATGCGCGCGCCCGATGCCAAGCTCGGCGCGTAATGCCTCGAGATCCTCGACAAGATCCTCGAGCGTATAGGGTGGCCGCGGCGTTGGCGACTTGTCATGGCCGCGCAGGTCGTATGCGATGCAGCGGAATTCGCCCTTGAGGCGCTCGACGAGCCCGTCCCAGGAATGGCGCGAGGCGCCGATCCCGTGGATCAGGAACAGGGGAGGGCCTTCGCCCTCGACGGAGAAGGCGGAGCGGATAGGCTTGGGCATAGCTTCACTTGTCCGGATATTTGTCGGCCATCAATTCCCCGGCCGTGCCCCAGTCTTCTTTTTCAACATCGGCGATGACCACAGTGACGCTTTCCGGTTTCCCGCCGCAAGCGCGCAGAAATCCATCCGTCAGTTCCTTGACGAGCGCTCGCTTCTGATCGCGCGTGCGCCCTTTGAACATTTCAACCCGTATGACCGGCACGTTCTTCCCCTTGTATCAAGCGACTTTCTGTTTTGGCACGAAATGCGGCAGCACATCCGCGCCAAATCGTTCCATGCACTCCAACGCCTCGTCATTGGAATGCCCGATATTCACGTTCATGATGAAATCATTGACGCCGAGCTCGTGATAGAGGCCGAGCCGGTCGACCATCTCGGCCGCCTGGCAGATGATGATTGACTGCTTGAACTCCTCCATCGTCTGCATGAGCGGCAGATGCCGGATGGCGCCATTCTCGACGATGCCGGGCCCGGTGAAGACATTATGGAACCGGCCGTAATAATCATAGGCAAGTTCGAGCTTGGCGCGCGCGTCGGCTTCCGACTTGGCGACGCAGCACACGCGTGATAGCGCCAGGCGCAGATGTTTGCCGGCAGCGCCAAGCGATTGCCTGCCGCGTGTGAAGGCATCGACCTGTTCCTTCATCTTCTCGACCGTCGCATTGAGCGGCGTCGTCTGGATATGGAAGCCGCGCTTGACCGAAGCCTCGATTGCTTCCGGGATCAGCGCCGCCATCATGATCTGCGGCATTGGCTTGGTAACCGGCCGCGGCATGACGGTGATCGGCTCGAAATTATAGTACTTGCCCTTCCACGAAACTTCTTCGCGCGTGAACAGCGCCATCAGCACATCGAGCGATTCATCGAAGCGTTCGCGCGATTCCTCGATGGGTTTGCCCATGCGCGCCAATTCATAGGCGAAGGCACCACGTCCGACGCCCAAGATCAAGCGCCCTTCGCAGAGAATGTCGGCCTGGATGGCGCTCCCCGCAAACACGCGCATGTCGTGCAACGGCAGCACGCAGACCGAAGTGACGATCTCCAGATTGCGGGTGACGGAGGCAATCTTCACCGCCATCTGCAACGGGTCTGGCACGAGCAGGATGTTTATGAGGTGATGTTCCGGAATAGTCACGCCGCGATAGCCCAGACGGTCGCAGAGCTTCGCCTGTGCAATCATATCGGCATAAAGCCGGTCGCCGCCATAGCGGGTGTCGGGATAGTAAGCGGAGAGGAAGTGATTGAATTCCATCGGGAAATCCGTGCTTAGGCGGCTGCCTGTCGATCTTGTCATGCTGGCAGAAATCGATATCCTTGAAAAACGAATATTTTTGCCGATTATGTTCGGAAAATCCGAACTAGTCCGATGAACCTCGAAGAACTCAAGACATTCCTTGCCGTCGTCGAAGCGGGCAGCCTCATCGCCGCATCGCGTCGCCTCAACGTGACCCAATCGACCGTCACGGCGCGTATAAATGCGCTCGAAGACGAGATCGGCCAGAAACTCCTGCATCGCAACAAGTCCGGTGCCGAGCTCACTTCTCCGGGCTTCAAGTTCAAGCGCTATGCGGAACTCATGGTGCAGCTGTGGCGCCAAGCCCGCTATGAGGTCTCGTTGCCGAAAGGCTTTGTCGGCGTCTGCAATCTGGGGCTTGATTTCGATCTCTGGGATGATGCCGGGCGCACATTCCTGGAATTCGCCCGCGCCGAAGCGCCTGGCGTAGCCCTCGCCATCTGGCCGGGCGAGCAGCGCCAGCTCGATCGCTGGCTCTCGATCGGGCTGATCGACGTTGCCTTCTGCTACGCTCCGCAATCGGGCGGTAATTTCGCAACCCGCACGCTTCTTGATGACGAACTCATCCTCGTCTCGGATAAGCCGATGACGGCACCAGATCTCGGTCCTTCCTATGTCTATGTCGATCACGGTGAGGAATTCCGCCGCCTTCATGCCGCGGCCTATCCCGGCGATACGACCTCGGCCCTGACGATCGCGTCCTCGCAATGGGCTATTGATCATCTGCTGCGTTCCGGCGGCGCCGGCTACATCACCAGGCGCCATGCAAAGCCGTGGCTCGCTGCGGGCCGCCTGCATCATGTCGCAATGGCCCCACATTTCACGCGCCGCGCTTATGTCGTGGAGGTCGCACAGGCGACGGCGGCTTGGCCATGGTTCGAAGCGGCGATTGCGGCTGTGCACGCCGCCTGCCATAGGGACAGCGGCAATTTCGGGGGATGATCGCGTGAACGACCTGCCGGTAACACCCTTGGTACGCTCGCTGCCGTCGAGCGTTCCTTTTGTCGGGCCAGAAACGCTTGAGCGTCGGCGTGGCGCGCCATTCCGGGCGCGCCTTGGTGCCAATGAAAATGGTTTTGGCCCGGCGCCTTCTGTCGTTGCCGCGATTGCCGGAGCCACCGGGCAGAGCTGGAAATATTGCGATCCGGAGAACTTCGAGCTGAAGCAGGCGTTGGCTGCCCATCTCGGCATTTCAGCGGATAACGTCGTGGTGGGCGAGGGGATCGACGGGCTCTTTGGCTACACCGTGCGCATGTTCGTTGAGCCGGGTGTCTCCGTCGCAACATCGCAGGGCGCTTATCCCACTTTCAATTTCCATGTCGCTGGCTATGGCGGCCGTTTGGTCACCGTGCCTTATGCGAATGACCGAGAAGACCCTAAAGCACTGGCCGATCTCGCGCGGCGCGAAGGGGCACGGCTGGTCTTCCTTGCAAATCCCGACAATCCCATGGGCTCATGGTGGCCCGCTGCGGACGTCACCAGATTGATCGACAATCTGCCCGATGGTGCGCTGCTCTGCCTCGATGAGGCCTATGGCGAATTCGCCCCCGATGGCACCTTGCCGCCTCTCGATGTGTCAGACCCCCGCGTCATCCGCTTCCGCACCTTTTCAAAAGCCTATGGCCTCGCAGGCCTACGGGTTGCCTATGCGATCGGCGAGAAGGAGACGATCAAGAGCTTCGACAAGGTCCGCAATCATTTTGGCGTCAACAGATTGGCGCAGGTCGCCGCACTCGCTGCGCTCGCCGATCAGACCTATCTCTCCGAAGTCATCGCCAAGGTGAAAGCTGCGCGCGAGCGCATCGCCGCGATCGCCCGTGACAATGACCTCGAGCCGCTGCCCTCGGCCACGAACTTCGTGACTATCGATTGCGGCCATGACGGGGCGTTCGCGCGCCGCGTGCTGGAGGAACTCGCCAAGCGGGATGTCTTCGTGCGCATGCCGGGCGTCGCACCCCTCGATCGCTGCATTCGCATCAGTGCCGGTCCTGACTCCGAACTGGATTATCTGGCGCGCGTCCTTCCCGGCGCGCTGAAGGCGGCGCGCGGCTGATGAGTTTGGGCGAGAACTCCACTGCACCTGCTCCCATGGAAGGGAGCGGTGCTTATAACCGCAATTCCCGCGTCCAGGCTGCGGGGCTTGCGGCGGCTATTCCATACTTCGACGATGCCGCACGCGCCTGCGCTCTCGCGCCTGCACCGGAACCGATCGTCATTGCCGATTACGGTGCCTCGGAAGGGCACAATTCGTTCGCCCCAATGGCTGCGGCGATCGCTAGGCTCCGTCAGCGCACATCAAAGAATCGCGCCATATCGGTGATCCATACCGATCTTCCGAGCAATGATTTCAATGCGCTGTTCCGGGCCCTTGCCAACGATCCCGACAGCTACGCGCGCGGCGATACGGCCGCCTTTCCATCCGCCGTCGGCCGCAGTTTCTACGAGCAGATCCTGCCCTCCAATACCGTGACGCTCGGCTGGACTTCATGGGCCGTACAATGGCTGAGCCGCATCCCAGGGCCGATCCCCGATCACGTCCAGATTGCCTGCAGCAGCGACCCTGCCGCGCACGCCGCCTACGCGGCACAGGCTGGCGCGGATTGGCGCAGCTTCCTGACCCACCGCGCACAGGAATTGCGTGCCGGCGGCCAATTGGTGATCCTCACCATGGCGTTCACCGATGATGGCGATTTCGGCTACGGCGCGGTGCTTGCCGCGATGTACGGCGCGATGACCGATCTCGTCGCTGACGGCAAGCTGAGCGAAGCTGAGCTTGCGCGCATGGCGATCCCGACAGTCGGGCGCGGCCGCGCTGAGCTGCTCGCACCATTCGGTACGACGCAGCGCTTTGCTGGACTTGCGATCGAGCAACTCGACATCTTTCTAGGCGAGGATCGCATCTGGGAGCAGTATGAACGAGACCATGATGCCGCCGCCTATGGTGCCCGCTGGGCGGCCTTCTCTCGCGCCTCGGTTTTCCCGACTCTCGCCTTGGCTCTTGATGACCCGGCGAAGGCTCGCGCGTTTCTCGCTGACGCTGAATCTCGTATGGCCGCGCGCCTCGAAAAGCATCCCGAGCCCAGCGCCATACCGCTGGCGCGGCTGCGTCTGTCGAAAGAAGAGCGCTAACTCTTTGGCACAGTATCCCGGCTTGCGAGCTTTCTGACGAAGCGCACCGCCAGCACGCAGAACAGCACGACCAACGCCAGTGCGATAAAGGGTGCCGCAAGCGCCACCAGCGACACGACGAGCGAACCGCCAAGTTCGGCTGTCGCGATCACGGGATTGCCGATGCCCGCCGTAAAGGCGGTCGAATGGGCGCGGAGCAGGGCGGTCGCCCCTTGCGTGATGCCTGCGGCACCGCCGCCCGCAATGATGGCTAAAGTCCATTTGACCATTGGCGGCAGGTCGGACATGACCGCGGCGGACACAATGATGCCGGCGAGCACTGCGCCCGGCGTCGCCAGCGTATCGAGGAGGTTGTCGACGCCCGGTATGTAGTAGGCGAGGATTTCGAGCAGGGCGGCGATCGACAGCATGACGAGCGCGCTGTCGGTCGCGAGCCACGCGAATCCCTCGCCAAGCGGCAGGTAGCCCGAATGCGCCGCAACGCTCATGACCAACAAGGGCACGAAAACGCGGAATCCGGTCGCTGCTGCGAGGCCCACGCCCAGCGCGATCGAGAGTGCGATATCGAGTTCAGACATGTGTCACTCTGCCAGCACCTATAGCACAACGCGCAAGGTTTGCAGCGGTCAATCGCAACAGAAAAAGGCCGGACACTCGCGCGCCCGGCCTTGAAGTCACAGGGAGACTTTACGCCACTTACACCGAATAATACATGTCGTATTCGACCGGATGCGGGGTCATCTCGGTGCGCATGTTCTCTTCCATCTTCAGCTCGATATAGCTGTCGATCTGGTCGTCGGAGAACACATTGCCCTTCTTGAGGAACTCGCGATCCTTGTCGAGGCTGTCGAGTGCCTCGCGCAACGAACCGCACACCGTCGGGATGCCCTTCAATTCCGCCGGCGGCAGGTCGTAGAGATTCTTGTCCATGGCATCGCCGGGATGGATCTTGTTGGTGACGCCGTCGAGGCCCGCCATCAACAGGGCCGAGAAGCCGAGATAGGGATTGGCGGCCGGGTCCGGGAAGCGGACTTCGACGCGCTTGGCCTTCGGGTTCGACGTGTGCGGGATGCGGCACGAAGCCGAGCGGTTGCGCGACGAATAGGCGAGCAGCACCGGCGCTTCATAGCCCGGAACCAGGCGCTTGTAGGAATTGGTCGTCGGGTTGGTGAAGGCGTTGCAGGCCTTGGCGTGCTTGATGACGCCGCCGATGAAATAGAGGCAGAGCTCCGAGAGATCGGCATACTGATTGCCGGCCATCTGCGGCTTGCCGTCCTTCCAGATCGAGAAGTGACAATGCATGCCCGAGCCGTTGTCGCCGAAAATCGGCTTCGGCATGAAGCAGGCCGACTTGCCATAGGCATGCGCCACATTGTGGATCACATATTTGTAGATCTGCATCTGGTCGGCCATCGACACGAGCGTATCGTATTTCATGCCGAGTTCGTGCTGCGCGGCGGCCACTTCGTGATGGTGCTTTTCAACGGTGACGCCCATCTCGGCCATGACGGACAACATTTCCGAGCGCATGTCCTGCGCGGAATCCTGCGGGTTGACCGGGAAATAGCCACCCTTGATGCGCATGCGATGGCCGAGATTGCCGGATTCGTATTCGGTATCGCTATTGGTCGGCAGTTCGACCGAGTCGACCTTGAAGCCTGTGTTGTAGGGGGTCGCAGAGAAGCGGACGTCGTCGAACACGAAGAATTCGGCTTCCGGCCCGACATAGACCGTGTCGCCGGCCTTGGTCTGCTTGAGATAGGCTTCGGCGCGCTTCGAGATCATGCGCGGGTCGCGGTTATAGCCTTCGCCCGTCGTCGGCTCGAGAATATCGCAGAAGATCGCCATCGTGGTTTGCGCATAGAACGGGTCCATATGGGCGGACGTCGGATCGGGCATCAGCACCATGTCGGACTCGTTGATCGCCTTCCAACCGGCGATCGATGAGCCGTCGAACATCAGGCCTTCGGCGAAGGCCTCTTCATGAATCTGCGACACGTCGAAGGTGACGTGCTGCAACTTGCCGCGCGGGTCGGTGAAGCGAAGGTCGACATATTTGACCTCCTTGTCCTTCATCATCTTCATTACCGCTTCGGCGTCTTTCGGCTTGGTCATGTTTGTCGCGTCCTCTCGGTCTGACGTTTTTTGTTTGATGGTACGATCACAATGCGTCGGTGCCGGACTCGCCGGTGCGGATGCGGATCGCTTGTTCGACGTTGGAAATGAAAATCTTGCCGTCGCCGATGCGGCCCGTTCGGGCCGCCGTCTGGATGGCTTCGACCGCCTTGTCGACGAGTTCATCGGCGATCACGATCTCAATCTTCATCTTGGGCAGGAAGTCGACCACATATTCGGCTCCGCGATAGAGCTCGGTGTGGCCTTTCTGGCGCCCGAAGCCCTTGGCCTCGGTCACCGTGATGCCTTGCAGCCCCACTTCCTGGAGCGCCTCCTTCACTTCATCCAGCTTGAAGGGCTTGATGATGGCCTCGATTTTCTTCATTCAGGGAGTCCCCACATCACTGTCCGCCCCCGATTGCAGGCCTCATGCCAGACAGTAAGGCAATGGATTTCAATGGTTTAGTGACGTGAACGAATAAGGCGCGAGAAGTTAAATGCATAAAAAATAGGCAAATGACTAATCGCTAATCAAATAGACGAATTTAGAGTTGCAGCTGCATAGCCAGGCTGTTGCAGGGAGAAGAATGAAATGCGCATGTATCTGGGCGGTGAATGGATCGCGAAACCTGAGACGATTGCGGTCGAAAATCCCTTCGACCGGAGCATCGTCGATACGGTGCCCAAGGCCGATGCCAAGGATGTCGAGCGCGCCATCGCAAGTGCTGTTGCCGGCGCGCGCGCCATGGCGAAACTGTCGGGCTATGAGCGCTATCAGATCCTGCGCAAGGCCGCCGATCTCATGGCGGCGCGGCAGGAGGATTTGGGTCAGACCATCAGCCGCGAAGAGGGCAAGATCATTGCCGAAGGCCGCCTCGAGGCCAATCGTGCGATCGAGACCATGCTGGGCTCGGCTGAGGAGGCAAAACGCATCCATGGCGAGACGGTGCCGGTCGATGGCGCGCCGGGCGGCGCCGGGCGCATTGCCTTTACGCTTCGCGTCCCGTGCGGCGTCGTCGTAGCCATCAGCCCGTTCAACTTCCCGCTCAATCTCGTCTGTCACAAGGTTGGCCCGGCGCTGGCCGCCGGCAATGCCGTCATCCTGAAGCCCGCGACCGACACGCCGCTCTCGGCATTGAAGCTCACGGAAATCCTTCTCGAAGCTGGGCTTCCGCCGCAGGCGATCCAATGCATCACCGGCCCAGGCGGCGCCATTGGCGATCTTCTCGCCTCCGACCCGCGCGTCCGCAAGATCACCTTCACCGGCAGCCGCGATGTCGGCGAACACATCTGCAAAACGGCCGGCATCAAGAAGGTGACGATGGAACTGGGCTCTAACTCGCCCGTCATCGTCATGCCCGATGCCGATCTCGACAAGGTCGCGGCTGCGGTCGCCGCGACCGGCTTCGCCAATGCGGGGCAGGTCTGTATTTCGGCGCAACGCGTGCTCGCATCTGGCAAGGTGTATGGCGACTTCCTGTCTGCACTGAAGCCAAAGGTCGAGGCTCTGACCGCCGGCGATCAGTTCCATGAGAAGACAAAGGTCGGTCCCATGGTGCGCGAGAAGGAAGCGCAACGTGTGGAGGCCTGGGTGCGCGAGGCGGTCGATGCCGGCGCGCGGTTGATCACCGGCGGTGAACGCGATGGCGCGGTCCATGCACCGACCGTGCTCGCCGATGTGAAGCCGCATATGCGTGTATCGCGCGAGGAAATCTTTGGCCCCGCTGTCGCCGTTATGCCGTTTGAATCGATCGACGATGCCATCGCGCTCGCCAATGATTCAAACTACGGGCTCTCCGCCTCGATCTTCACCGAAAACCTCGAACACGCCATGCGCTTTGCCCGCGAGGTCGAATCGGGGAATCTCCACATCAATTGGGGGCCGCAATGGCGCGCCGATCTCATGCCTTATGGTGGCTTGAAGGAATCGGGCTTCGGCAAGGAAGGGCCACGCTATGCGGTCGAGGAAATGACCGAACTCAAGCTGGTGGTGATGCACCTGCGGAGTTAGCAGGCGCGAGACACCGCCGGATGAATTGTCCGGCGCGCGCGATCGCTTCGCGACCCTCGACGAGTCCGCCATTCCACACTGGCCACGCATGAATCATGCGCGGCCAGATTTCGAGCGTGACAGCGACATTGGCGGCACCCGCTGCCTCGGCGAAGCGCGTTGCATCGGAGAGAAGTGTCTCGTCGGACCCAACCTGGATCAGGATCGGCGGGAGGGTCTTCAGATCGGCGAACAGCACCGACACGCGCGGATCACGCCGCTCGATCCGCCCGGCAACATAGGCGGAAGCCAGCTCTTCGAGATAGGGCTTGTGAATCAGAGGATCCTCGGCATCCTTGCTCACAAGCGTCGGGCCTGACAATGTGAGGTCGGTCCATGGCGAGATCAGCCACAGGCAGCCAGGACTGTCCTCTCCAGCCTCGCGCAGTTCGTTGGCGAGCGCCACGCTTAGGCCCCCACCAGCGCTGTCGCCGGCGAGAGCGATGTGGCGCGCTTCGATGCCGCTGCGCCTCACCGCGAGCCACGCGCGCAATCCATCTTCGAGAGCGGCAGGGAAGGGATGTTCCGGCGCGAGCCGATACTCAATCGCGAGGCATCGCGCACCCGCGGCGCGCCCTGCCTCGCTCGCAAGACGGCGATGGCTGATGACCGAGCCCGAGCAAAAGCCGCCGCCGTGAAAAAACAGCAGCACGTGCGTGGCATCGCTATTGGGGGCGCTAGTCCATTCGCCTTTGACGCTGCCGAATTCGGCCGGCGTGCAGGTGATGTCCTCTGCCACCGGCCAAGTAGATCCGACTTCGCTAATCCGTTCGCGCCGCTCGGCCCAACTCGCTGGCCGGGGCTTCGATGCCAGTAACGCACGAATATTGTCGATATCTTCGACCACCCATCTCCCCACCGAAGCCCTTGGCATACTATGCGACTGTTGTCTGACTCGCATTTAATTTCGGAACTGTCGCGAACTCATGTTAGCCATTGTTTCGGGCGCGAGGAGGGGAGTCGCATGGATTTCGCAACCGTTCTGTTGGTGATTGGTCGCATATTGCTCGCATCGCTCTTCATTTGTGCGGGCATCAAGCACTGCTTCATTGGCAAGACTATCATCCCGCTGATTGCCGCGCGGGGCATTCCTTATCCCGCGGTCGTGCTGGTGATTGGATCGGTCTTCGAGTTCGTCCTCGGGCTTATGCTCGCCTTTGGCATCGCGCAGTTCTGGGCACCGCTCGGTCTCGCGGCGTTCACCGTCGTCGCAACCCTCATGCTCGTCAATTTCTGGGATATGCAGGGCCAACAGCGCGAGCACGCGCTTACGTGCTTTCAATACAATGTTGCCATCACCGGTGGACTGCTGATTGCCGCCGTCGCCGCCAGCTAGCTTCGGAAGATTCTTAAGCGATCTTCACATGCAGGCGGAATCGGCCAACGACTGAGGACTCACCCTCCCAGTCACGCCAGTGTTTCAGGGCGATATCCCCGGTTCCACGCGCCTTAGCCTTGAACGAGAAAGTGACATCGCCCCCGGAGCCTACGGCTTTGTTTGCGTAACGGCTGACGCGGTCATCGGCATCAAAGACACTCTTAGTGTAGCTATCGATACTCCACCTGTAACCAGTCGTCGCATTTTCGCTTAGGTTGACTTCAACCGTTTCACCTACATGTATTTCGACGGTCCGGTTGTTGTCTGTTTCAACGAATGTTGACATCGCTGCATGCACCGCCACTGGGCCGACGCCTCGCTGGCGCCGCCGCTCAAAATACGACAGTACAAACGCGTCATCCAGTCTAAGGTTTCAGTCGGCACCTAAAGTGTGACGCCATAGCTCTCGTTGAAGAACCCGGCGGCGATATAGGCTTCGCTCGCATAGGCAAAGCCCTTGTCGCCCCATTTGGTGCCCCAGCTATTGCGGATGATAAATCGTTTGTCCGCCGTGTAGCCGACGACAGCGACTGCGTGACCGCCGCGCACCGTTCCTGGCTGGAAAGTGTCGAGCTTTCCTTTGGTTGCTGTTGCGTTGTCCCATGTTGCATCGACATTCAAGGCGACGAGCAACGGACCATTATTGGCAAGCCAGGACCGCCAGTTTGCGAGATTCTTGGCGAGATTGAAGTAGGAGGCAATCTTCCGCGTCGCGGCGGTGGCGTAGAAAGTGTCCTCGTTACCGAGATACATGGCGGTTGCCACATGGAAGGGCAGGAGTTCTTCCGGAACTGCGCCGTACTTGCGCAGGATGTCGACAGCGGCCTTGAGGCTTGTGCCGGCTTCCTCAATCATCGTCTCTGGGCGATTCACGAACTCGTCGGTTTCCTTCGACGCCATCCAGGTGAACCGCGGCGATAGCTTCTTGGTCTTCGAAAGCTTGCCCGCCTTGACGAAATGGTAGCGCGCCACGCTGTCGGTCGATGACCAGCCGACGCAGGAACCGGTCTTCTCCTGATCGCCGATGTCCCACCAGGCCGCGCGGAGGTCCACACTCGCCGGCGGTGCAGCCAGTGGGCCGCCCAGCGCCTTGGCCCTTACTGCGTTCTCGAAGTGCCAGTCCGTGCTGGTGTTGCGGGAGGGGATGACGTTGCAGATGCGCTTCAGTGAATTTGCAGGTGGTTTTCTGGCCATATGCGCTCTCCTTTTACAGCCGAGAAGCGGGTGGCTGGTCCGAGCGTCGGAACGCTATCGACGAGTCCCACGCCTACAACCTTTGATAACGCTATTATGACGCAAAGTAAATCAGTACATGACTCTGCGGTATTTAAGCAAACTGTCGCCAAGTTTGCTTTGCCGCGTCGTGCCAGCGGTAACGGGTTGCCGATTGCGGGGATGATTCACGATGTCTGGCGATGCGATCGTCGTTGGCACTCGCGCCCAAATGACAATTTGTGTTGACTTGGAGATCGATGTCAGGCCGGGAAGCGGCGCTGCGACGGCCTGACTTTTCCGACATTGCCGAGTTCGACGATGTAGCCGAAGTCTTTGAGCGTATCGAGATAGAAGTGGAGGTCTTCGTCGAACACGCCGCTCTGGATTACCGGGTAGCCGGCGCGTTCGAAGCGCGCGACCGCCGCCTTGCAGTCCGAGAAATAGAGCTTGATGTGATGCAGGCCGTCGCCGCGCCGCTCGAGATGTTCATCGTAAATGCTGTAGCCCTTGACCGGCTGGATGATCTCGACCTGCGTATCGCCCGACCAGGCGAAGGCGACGCGGCAGGTGAGTTCGACCGGCTTGCCGCGATAGATCCACGGATTGATGATCGAATTGTCGACCGCGAAAATATCCCAAGGGCCGATCTTGAACACGTCCCAGTGTCGCTTCATCTCAGTTTCGAGATCGCGCACCACCATGGCGACCTGCATGGTCGCGCCTTCCTCGAACGTGTGTACCTTGTCAGCCATGGACGAAGATCAGGCTTGCCTGATGAATTCCAGCGTGTGGCAATCGACGAAAGCGTTCGGCGGACGTCCGAAATCCTGCAGTTCGCGCACCACGCTCACTTCGACATTGCCATTGGCGAGGCGCGTCAGAATGATCGACCGCAGGTCCTGCGACATTTGTTCGACTGCCAATTGTCGAATACGCTCCTCGAGGAGACTGTCGCTCAAATATTCTCGCATGACCACCTCACCCGCCCTGGTTCTCACTATCTGATTCGTCCGTAACCGTCGAACGCGCGTGCATGTTCCTCCGCACATTTTCGCTGCCCTAGAGTCGCTCGACTCAAGCGTGCAGCGCCTTGCAATCTCCTGCCGTTCTCGCCAATCTCGCAAGCTGCCGTCATGGAAACGCCAAAGCTGAACGGCAATGAGCACGATTTGATGAAGGTCGCATGAGAGCCCTGATCGTCGCCGATCTCCACTATTCGCTGCCGCAGTTCGACTGGCTGGTGAGCGAGGCCGCACGCTTCGATCTGGTCGTGCTCGCCGGCGATCATCTCGATCTTTCTTCGTTGGTCGATGGCCGCGCCCAAACCCTCATCGTACAGAAATACGTGGAACTATTGCGTGACAGGACGCGCGTCGTCATTTGCTCCGGCAATCACGATCTCGATTCCCGCGACGAACATGGCGAGAAGACCGCGCGCTGGGTCGGTCAGTGCCGCCATGATCGCGTGTCATCCGATGGCGACACGCTGTTGATCGACGACATCCTGCTGACGGCATGTCCGTGGTGGGACGGCCCCTTTGCGCGCGAGCGGGTCGGCGCGCAGCTTCAAGCCGCGGCCGCGCAGCGCACGGGCTATTGGATCTGGGTCTATCACGCCCCGCCGCGCGAGGCGCAGGTGAGCTGGACCGGTGCCCGCGATGCCGGCGATGAAGCCCTGTCGGGCTGGATTGCCCAATATCATCCCGACATGGTGATCTCAGGCCATATCCACCAGTCGCCCTTCGTCAAGGGCGGCTCATGGGTCGACCGGATCGGCGACACATTGGTCTTCAACACTGGCCAGCATGCGGGAGCACCGCCGGCTCACATCATGATCGACACCAGCTTGTGCGAAGCCTTCTGGATGTCGTCGGCCGGCGCGCAGGCGATCCGCCTCGATGAACCGATCACGCGCCCCTTGCCGCGCTTGAGCGCACCACCCGCCTGGGTCGTGGTTTAGGGCGAATTCGGCAACCGATCCGATCCGGGCTCGAAATCGCCGGGCGGCTGGTTGATCAGGCTTGCGAGCACATCGCTCACCATGCCGAGATGGTTGGATTGGCCGGCATATTGCCGCTTGAGATCGACCAGATAGGTTGTGGCACTATGCAACCGCTGCGCAAGCAGCTTTGCCACCGCCAATGTCGTCTCGGGGTCGGAGCGCAGGAACTCCGCCGCATCCTGGAAGGCGTAGACGGTCGAATCTGAAACGGCGCGCACCGTCGCGGTATGCGGCGTATCGAGCAGCACCGACATTTCCCCGAAGATCGCACCCTGATCGCCGACCAGCGCGACGCGCGTTTCGCCGCGCAGCACCTCGATGCTGCCGGCGTCGAGAACATAGATGCGGCCCGATTTCGTCCCTTCGGCCATCAGGACGGTGCCGGCGGGTACGAGCGTCCTTTGCGCCGCCGAGCAGCGCGCCAGCACGCCCGTCACCCGCAGGCACCCCTCACTCTGTCCAACTCCCCTCGTTGCATTGCGTTGATCGCGCTGCAAAGCCCGCGCCAATCGCCGAAGCGCGCTGGAACCCGCAATAACGCGCGAGTCGCGCCGCGCCCACAACAAACGCGCTGCTCTAATGCAAGGCAGTTGCTGAAAATATCGGCGCTTGCGGCGGTTTTGCCACGCTTCGTCCGTCCTATGGCTGGTGCGGAAGGTCGCACCTCTTTCTGGAAATAGTCTAAAAAACATTCGTTCGGAGATTCGTGATGGCTACGAAAATTGCCCCCGCCGGCTACAGTTTCGCGCAGGTTTCGCTGCATTGGCTTATTGCCGCGCTGGTCATCATCCAGCTGATCATCGGCGAGGACATCGTTCCCGCTTACCGCGCCCACCGCCGCGGCACCGAGGTCACGCCTGACGATCTGTGGAACGCCAATATTCATGTCTATCTCGGCATCGCCGTTTTCGCGCTCGCCATCCTCCGCTTGGCGATCCGCCTCAACCGCGGCGTGCCGCCGCCGCCTTCCGGCGAGAGCAGCCTGCAACACTGGGCCGCGGCGGCTGTGCACCTCGTCCTTTATGCGGCGATCTTCCTCATGCCCGTGACCGGTGCCGCGGCGTGGTATCTCGGCATTGGCTGGCTTGGCGAAGTCCATGAATTCGGCAAACCCGTGATCATCATTGCCGTGTTGCTCCATGCAGCGGCGGCACTCTGGCAGCACTTCGTCCAGAAGAGCGACGTGCTGGTCAGGATGCTGAAGCCGAACGCTCGATCGTGACGTAAGTATCATTATAGGCGGGCTGGCCGGCGGCTGAAAACCGCGCTTGCGTCAGCCGGTTCATGGCGACGGCCGCCGGATCATCCTCGCCCCACCACTTGCCTTCGAGCACGCAAAGCCCGGGCAGGATCGTGTCCGTCACCTTCACCGCCACGCGCATCATCGTGCCGCCGCCGCGCACCAATGCCACATCGCCATCCCCAAGCGAGCGTGCGCGCGCTTCTTCGGGATGGATTTCGATCGCCGCAAGGCCTTGCGATTTCCGCTGCCGCGGCATGTTGGCGAAGGTTGAGTTGAGGAAATAATGCGATTTGGGGGTCAGCAATTGCAGGCGCTGCGCCGGGAATGCGGCAGGCGCTTCGACAGGCCCGCCATGGAGCGACAGGCGTTGCTGCGGGCCATGCGCTTGCGGCGGCAGCTTCTTCCAGCCCGCTTCTCTCAGTTCATCGAGCCGCCAGCCCGGCGGCAGCGCGCTCGCCGCGATCTCTTCATCGCTCTCTTTGAGCGCCGGATGATCGAGTCCGAGCCGCGCCGCTAATGCCCGCATCAAGGCGCCGCCGCTCATCGCTTCGCCCATCGGCGCCATCGCCGGCTCGTTGGCCGAAACGTAGTAATGCCCCCATGCACCCTGGACGTCGAAATGCTCGAACTGTGTCGTCGCCGGCAGCACGAGATCGGCATGCCGCGCCGTATCGGTGATGAAATGGTCGAACACCACAGTGAAGAGGTCGTCGCGCATCAGGCCCTTGCGCACCAATGCTGAATCGATCTGCGTCACCGCCGGATTGGCCGACCACACCATCAATCCCTTGATCGGCGGCGAAAGATTCTCATCGGTGAGGAGGGGGCCGAGCTTCGCGATGTCGAGACTGCGGGGCTTGCCCGCCATGAGATCGCTGCGGCCTGCATTGGCTTCCGGCAGGTCGGGAATCGTGAGGATCGACAGTCCGCCGCCCTTCAACTGCCAATGCCCGCCGAGAAGCGCGAGGGCCGACAGGCCGCGCACGAAAATCTCGCCCGCGACCGTCTGCATCGGCGCGATGCCGGCGCGGATCAGGGCAGGGCGCGCCGTGCCGAATTCCCGCGCCAGCTTGGCGATCTGCGCTTCGCTCAAGCCCGTGGCAAGCGCTGCGCGCGGCAAGGTCCATTCCATGACGCTCGTGCGATAGGCCTCGAAATCAGTCGATGCGGCCCTCGCTCCCTCGATGTCGGCGAGTCCTTCGCTCAGAATCACCCGCGCCACGGCGGCCGCGAGCACCGCATCCGAGCCAGGAATGATGCGCAGATGCTCGTCCGAGGCCTTGGCGGTGCGCGTGCTGCGCGGATCGATCGACACGATGCGCGCGCCGCGCTTGCGCGCTTCTTCGAGGAAGTGCCACTGGTGATGTGCCGTGGTGAGCACATTCTGGCCCCACAGCACGATGAGCTGCGCGTGAACCGCGTCTTCCGGATCGACTGCGATCGGATGGCCCTCGCTCATCAAGGCTCCGGCAGAGACGGCACATACCCCACCCACGGGAAGGCTCGCGCCGAGCGCATGGAACACGCGCATCAAGGCCAAGCGCTGCACGACGCCCATCGAGCCCAGATAATGGAACGGCATCAGCGCCTCGGCGCCGTGCTCCGCGATGATGCGCTTGAAGCGCAACGCGATCTCGTCAAGCGCCTCATCCCACGAGATGCGCACGAATTGCGCCGCGCCTTTGGCGCCCACGCGCCGCAAGGGATAGAGCACGCGATCCGGCGCGGTGAGGCGCTGCTCGTAATCGCGCACCTTCGCGCAGAGCACGCCGCGGGTGATCGGATGCGCCTTGGCGCCCTCGACGCGCGTCACCCGCCCGTCCTCGACGGCGACCGTCCAGGAACAACTATCCTGGCAATCAAGCGGACAGCAGCCTTTGACGGAGATGATGGTGGGCATGTGGCGACGGATTCTATCAGCAATATCGTTTAGTGATATCGTCGGCGACGCTGCGCCGCCCATCGACTGAGGTCAAGTCGAAGTGTTTGGTGCAGCGCTTAAGTCTGGCGGATGGGGGTGTATCGATTGGCGACGAGATGATTCGGGCGGAGAGCTTGACTTGTTCGTTATTTGTTCTAGTATCAATTCTTCTAAGGTTATGATTAGAGCTAATGCCCAAGCAACAGCGTATTCGAGATCCACTGCATGACCTGGTCGAATTCAACGTCGACAGCTCTCAGCTGGAGGCTGTACTTTGGCGCGTTATTCAAACTCGGGCATTTCAACGGCTTCGGCGAATTAAGCAGCTGGGCTTTTCTGATTTTGTCTACCCCGGAGCCACTCATTCGCGGATGCTCCACAGCGTCGGAGTTTTTCACACTGCCAGACGACTGATAAAGGTGATTGAAAAGTTCCTGCCAAAAGATTCACGGGCTGACCAAGCATTGGCCGCTGCGCTTGTTCATGATCTCGGACACGGTCCATTCAGTCACGCTTTCGAGAAAATTGGCGAACGCTTTGGGCTCAAGATGGCAAATCATGAGGCCGTGAGCGACATCCTGATCCGGAACGGAGAGGTATCTGAAGCGCTCCGGGAGATTGGTAGTGGCTTCGCAAATGACGTTGCGGACATGGTGAGCGGTAGTGGCACGCCGACGATCTATTCAGCTGTTGTGTCTAGCCAGTTTGATGCTGATCGTCTTGACTACATGCGCCGTGATCGCCTTATGGCGGGTAGTCAACACGCTGGCATTGACTTCGAGTGGCTCATGGCGAATCTGGAAGTGGGCGAGGTGGAGAATAGCGTGGATGATACTCGCTTGAAGCCCGTCCAGACATTCGTCCTGGGGCGTAAAGCCATCTTTGCTGCGGAGGCTTATGTCCTCGGTCTTTTCCAACTCTATCCCACAGTTTACTTTCACAAGGCGACGCGTGGCATGGAGAAAATCTTTACAGAGCTACTCTCGCGCGCCATTGAGCTAATCGCGAATAACTCTGTCGACAAGACGGGACTGCCTAGGTCGCACCCGATCGTCAGGTTCGCCAACCACCCGGAAGACATCGATTGTGCTCTCGCCCTTGATGATACAGTTGTGTGGGGTGGACTTGCGTTTATGGCCGATTGTGACGACGAGTGGATTAGAAATTTCGCCGAGAGAATGCGCGATCGAAAACTGTATAAGTGCATTGATGTTCGCGCCAAGCTTGCTCATGACAAGGATGATGGGGCCGCATTGTCGCCTGAGGCTGACATGGTGTGCGCTAGCATCCGCGATGAAATTGCAAGCTGCATTAGTGAGTGGTCCGCAACGTCGCCAAACACTCCTCCACGGATACTTATCGACGAGGTAGAACGTTCTCCGTACAAGGCAATGACTGAAGACGCGAAGGGGCCGCTCAATCAAATCAATATTCGGACCGAGGGCGACCACTTAATCGACCTTTCGAATCGGTCCAACGTGGTTGCGGCGTTGAGGACGTACAAAGCTTTCCGTGTTTATCACGCAGATAGTGATGAAGCGGCGAAGAAGAGAATCACTGAAATCATAGACTCGGGGATATCAAAATGGCCGGGATAGATTACGCGCATAGGGCTGCCTCAATCGTTCGCGACGCTGGAGGGCATATTGTCGGACGTACTAAACTTCAAAAGATCGCTTACTTTCTCGAGGCGGCTGGCATCGGTTCAGGTTTCAATTTCCAATATAAGCATTACGGCCCTTATTCTGAGAAGCTGGCTGCCGCAGTTCAACATGCTGCCGCTTTGCGACTCATCGTCGAAACCGAGGCCGTTGCTAGTTGGGGTGGGCGATACTCGACTTTTGAGACGCAGTTGCCTCTCGATCCGGCGTCGCATCCCGCGCGCGTTCAACTCGCGCAGCAAATGGTAAACGCCGATGCTGTGGAACTTGAACTAGCGGCGACGGCGCTTTTTTTGGCATCCGAGGGATTTCCCGATCCTTGGACTGAGACCGCGCGTAGGAAACCCGATAAGGCGGAAGGTGGGCGGCTCGATCAGGCAATGCAGCTATATGGGCGACTTCGTCAAACCCCAACGCCTGTGGCACTTCCTGCAATGCCCTGAACACACAAGGGGCGAGTTTCATCAGACATGGTGGGCCGACTGTTGTCTCCTCAAATTCTGATCTCTCACGCCCTGCTGACCCCCGCCGAGATGTACCGCGCCGACGCGCTGGCGGTGAAGGCGGGCGTGCCCTCGCTCACCCTCATGGAGAATGCCGGCCGCGCCGTCGCCGACGAGATCCTGCGCCGTTTTGGCGCGAGGCCGGTCACCGTGCTGGCGGGGCCGGGCAATAATGGCGGAGACGGCTTCGTCGTCGCCCGTCACCTGCGCGCCTGGGGCTGGCCGGTCGACATTCTGTCATTCTGCAGAACGACAGAATATCGCGGCGACGCGGCTCACATGGCGGCGCAGTGGGGTGCGGAATCGGTGCCCTTAAGCGACGCGAAATTGCGCGAAAATTGCCTCCTGATCGACGCTTTATTCGGCGCAGGCCTGTCAAAACCGTTGCCGGCGGAGGCCGTTGCACTTGCCCGGGAAGCCGCCCGGATGCGGCTTCCGGTGGTCGCGATCGACGTTCCCTCAGGCCTCGATGGCGCGACGGGAAAGCCTCTGGGCGCGTGCTTCCGGGCCGATCTGACGGTCACGTTCTTCCGCAAGAAGCCGGGCCATGTGTTGGAACCGGGCCGGTTTTTATGCGGCGAGACGGTTGTCGCCGATATCGGAATCCCGGATTCGGTGTTCGCTGAAATCGCGCCGAAAACACGCGAAAACGGCCCTCCGGAGCTCAAAAAACGCACTGAAAACGCGCATAAATACATGTCCGGACACGCCGTCATCGTCTCGGGCGATGCCACCCACTCGGGTGCCGCGCGGCTTGCTGCCATGGCGGCACTGCGCACCGGGGCCGGACTCGTTACACTCGCTTCTCCCGCTAACGCATTGATTGTAAACGCGTCTCACCTCACCGCCATCATGCTGGCCGAGGCCGATGATGCCTCCGCCCTGGCGCGGCTCCTCGAGGATCGGCGCAAGAATGCGGTCTGCATCGGGCCAGCGGCCGGCGTCGGCGAGAATACGGCAGAAAAAACAATCGCTTGCCTCGAATCTGGTGCCGCCGTGGTGCTCGATGCCGATGCGCTGACGAGTTTCGCCGCGAATCCCGAGGTCCTGTTCAAGTTGATCGCCAAGCACCCCCACCGCGGCGTTGTCATGACCCCGCATGAGGGCGAATTCGCAAGGGCTTTCAAGGATTTGACAGGCGAACGAGAATCAAAGGTCGAACGCGCGCGAAAGGCCTCGGCGCGCTCCGGCGCGGTGATCGTCCTCAAGGGACCCGATACTGTCATTGCATCGCCGGATGGTCTCGCCGCCGTCAACACCAATGCGCCGCCGAGCCTTGCCACCGCCGGCAGCGGCGACGTTCTTGCCGGCATCATCACTGGGCTTTTGGCCTCCGAGCCGGAAAAGCCAGCATTTGAAATGGCTTGTGCGGGCGTGTGGATTCACGGTGAGGCGGCGCGGCGCTTGCCAAGGGCAGGGCTCATCGCTGAAGATCTTCCCGCCGCGATCCCCGCCGTTTTGTCGCAATAATTCCGTCATTCCGCTAGCATCGCGGAAATCGCTCTGCTATAGGCAGCGCCCATTGCACGGCCCCCGGAAGGTGATGGCGCGGGCGTGGTGAAATTGGCAGACACGCAGGATTTAGGTTCCTGTGGGCTCGTCCCGTGGGGGTTCAAGTCCCTCCGCCCGCACCAGGCCCGGCGGCCGCAGACCTTCACCGGCCCCTTTATCGAGTGGAAATCATGCAGGTTACTGAAGTAGTTAGCGATGGTCTGAAGCGCGAATTCAAGGTGGTGGTGAACGCCGCCCAGCTTGACCGGGATCTTGATGTGAAGCTCAAGGAGCTCGCCGGGCGCGCCAATATCAAGGGCTTCCGGCCGGGCAAGGTGCCGGTGCCGCATCTGCGCCGCGTCTACGGCAAGTCGGTGATGGCCGACGTCGTTCAGCAAACCATTGACGACACGAGCAAAAAGGTGGTCGAGGAGAGGAGCCTCAAGCCCGCCTACCAGCCGGAAGTGAAGCTCCCGGAAGACCGCGCAGAGGTCGAGCGGATCATGGATGGCAAGGGCGATCTGAGCTACTCGCTCTCCTTCGAAGTCATCCCCAATTTCGACATTCAGGATTTCAGCGGCATCGAGCTTTCCCGCCATGTCGCCACTGTCGAGGAATCGCACCTTCAGGAGGCGCTCGATCGCCTCGCTGCCCAGAGCCGCAAGTTTATCGCCAAGGAAGAGGGCAACGGCGCCGAAAATGGCGACCGGCTGACCATTTCCTTTGTTGGCAAGATCAATGGCGAGGCCTTTGAAAACGGCACCGCCAATGACGTTCCTCTGGTGATCGGGTCCGGCCAGTTCCTGCCCGGTTTCGAGGACCAGTTGGTGGGTGCCAAGGCCGGCGACGATGTGCTGGTCAAGGTGACGTTTCCTGAAACTTATGGCGTCGCCGAACTCGCCGGAAAGCCTGCCGAATTCGACGTCAAGGTGACGGCGGTCGAGGTCCCCGAGCAGGAATCGCTCGACGAAACGGCCAAGAAACTCGGCTTCGAAGACGCCGAAAAGCTCAAAGAAGCGGTCAAGACGCGCATTGGCGAGGAGTTCGCCAATATGAGCAACATGAAGCTCAAGCGCGACGTCCTCGATGCCCTTGATAAGACTTACAATTTCGAACTGCCGAGCAAGCTCGTCGAGGCCGAGTTCACCGGCATCTGGCGCGAATTGTCCAATGAAATGGCGCGCACCAACAAGTCCTTCGCCGATGAAGGCACGACTGAGGAAGAGGCCCAGAAGGAATATCGCGCGATCGCCGAGCGGCGCGTCCGCCTCGGGCTCGTCCTCGGCACCTTGGGCGAGCGCGAAAATATCCAGGTGACCGACCAGGAAATGCAGAAGGCGCTCCTCGACCGTGCCAGCCAGTTCCCCGGCCAGGGCAAGCAGGTCATTGATTTCTATCGGAAAAACCCGCGCGCGCTGGTCGAGCTGCGGGGGCCGATCTTCGAGCAGAAAGTGGTCGATTTCATCGTCTCGAAGGCGAACGTCGCTGAAAAGGCGGTGACCCGCGAAGAACTCCAGGCCCTGGTCAAGGATGAGGAAGAAGACTTCCATTACGGCCATGATCACGGTCACGACCATGATCACGATCACCACCATGACCACGACCACGACCATGACCATCACGGGCATGATCACGACCATCACCATCATGACCATGATCACGATCATCATCACCATGATGAGGGTGAAAAGAAGTAGCCGGTAGAGCAGGGGCTTCCGAATGCCGGGTGCCCGTCCTATCTATGGACGGGAACATCCCCTGATTCTGTTTTCACCCTGACATCGAGAGCCTGACCATGCGCGATCCGATCCTAACCTATTCGAGCTTCGTTATTCCCTCGGTCGAGGAGACGACGGCGCGCGGCAGCTATCGCTATGACATCTTCTCGCGATTGCTCAAGGAGCGCATCGTCTTCCTGACCGGCCCGATCAATGACGAGATCGCTACGCTCGTCGTGGCCCAGCTGCTCTTTCTTGAGGCCGACAATCCCAAGAAAGACATCGCCATGTACATCAATTCGCCTGGCGGCGTCGTGACATCGGGCTTGTCCATCTATGACACGATGCAGTTCATTCGTTGCCCCGTCTCGACGCTCTGCGTCGGCCAGGCGGCGTCGATGGCTTCGCTGCTGCTCGCCGCCGGCGAAGCGAATATGCGGTTCGCGCTTCCCAACGCGCGGATCATGGTCCACCAGCCCTCCGGCGGTTACCAGGGCCAGGTAACAGACATCCTCATCCATGCCCGCGAAGTCGAGAGCCTGAAAAAGCGCCTCAACGAGATCTATATGAAGCACACGGGTAAGGACATTAAGACGATCGAGGATGCGCTCGAGCGGGACAACTTCTTCACGGCCGACGGTGCTAAGGATTTTGGTATAGTCGACAAGGTCATCGAGAAGCGGGCAGTCCCGGTGGACGCCAAGACGAGCTGAGCTTGACCGGCAAGGTGGCGGAAGGTCATGTTTTGGCCACCGTATGGGGCTGGCATGCGCCTTGAATCAATTCTTGATTAACCAACCCGGCGCATGTTCAAATTGAGTCGCGTCGAATGCCAGACTCGCAGCCCGCTGGCACCCGTATAATGGCGCCGTTCCTGCAGAGAGGAGCGCCTCGGTACAACGGACCCTTTGGGTACAAGGAGTAGGAATGAGCAAAGCAAGCGGAAGCGACAACAAGAACACCTTGTATTGCTCCTTCTGCGGCAAGAGCCAACACGAGGTTCGCAAGCTTATTGCGGGTCCGACGGTTTTCATCTGCGATGAATGCGTCGAATTGTGCATGGACATCATCCGCGAGGAGAACAGGTCGTCTCTGGTGAAGTCGAAAGACGGCGTGCCGACTCCGCACGAGATCCGCAAGGTTCTCGACGACTATGTCATCGGGCAGGACTATGCGAAAAAGGTTCTCTCCGTCGCCGTCCACAATCATTACAAGCGCCTCAACCACGCGGCGAAGAACGCCGATGTCGAACTCGCGAAGTCGAACATCCTGCTCGTCGGGCCGACCGGCTCCGGCAAGACATTGCTCGCGCAGACTCTCGCGCGCATCCTTGATGTGCCATTCACCATGGCCGATGCGACGACGCTCACCGAAGCCGGTTACGTCGGCGAGGACGTCGAGAACATCATTCTGAAATTACTTCAGGCCGCCGACTACAATGTCGAGCGCGCCCAGCGCGGCATCGTCTATATCGACGAGGTCGACAAGATTTCGCGCAAGTCCGACAACCCCTCAATTACCCGCGATGTCTCGGGCGAGGGCGTGCAGCAGGCGCTTCTCAAGATTATGGAAGGAACGGTCGCTTCGGTTCCCCCGCAAGGTGGACGCAAGCATCCGCAGCAGGAATTCCTCCAGGTCGACACCACCAACATACTCTTCATCTGCGGCGGCGCCTTCTCCGGCCTCGAGCGGATCATCTCTCAGCGCGGCAAGGGCTCCGGTATCGGCTTCGGTGCCGATGTCAAATCGCTCGATGATCGGCGCATGGGCGAAGTCCTGCGCAGCCTCGAACCTGAAGATCTCCTGCGCTTCGGCCTCATCCCCGAATTCGTCGGCCGCTTGCCGGTCGTAGCGACGCTTGAGGATCTCGACGAGGCAGCCTTGATGCTCATTCTCACCGAGCCCAAGAACGCGCTGGTGAAACAGTACCAACGCCTGTTCGAAATGGAGGGCGTGAAGCTCACTATTCCGGAAGAGGCGATGCGCTCGGTGGCGCGCCGGGCCATCGAACGCAAGACCGGCGCGCGCGGGCTGCGCTCGATCATGGAGAGCATCCTGCTTGATACCATGTTTGACTTGCCTGCCATGAACGGCGTCGAGGAAGTCGTGATTTCCAAGGAAGTCGTCGACGGCGATGCCAAGCCGCTCCTGATCTACGCCGATCGCGACAAGCAGATGCCGGCCAAGGCGGCACCGGCCTCGGCGTGATTCGCCGCGCTTTACCGTGCCCGGGCGGCAGCCGCATGGCTGCTGCCCAGATGTTGCGCAGCCTGCCCAATGGTTGCCATTGAAATCACCTATGGTCGCATCCATCTGTGGCTATTAGGCAACGGCTGTTTTTATTGGTTAGCGCGCTTACCATCCGCGCAATTCATGTGACGACAGCCGCAAGCCAGGGCGATACGATCCGTTGCCGATAGAGTTCGACGAGTCTGCCAATGAATCGGGGGCGCGTCGACAGGGACGGACCGGGATACGGCCCGCTTAAGAAAGGAAACAACAATGTCAGACACCTCGTCCCGGCCTGAGGCCTCTTCTGGGGAAAATACTACCCTCCCGGTTCTCCCGCTCCGCGACATCGTCGTCTTCCCGCACATGATCGTCCCGCTCTTCGTCGGGCGTGAGAAGTCCATTCGCGCGCTCGAGGAAGTGATGCGCGAGGACAAGCGCATTCTGCTCGTCGCGCAAAAGAACCCCGCCGACGATGAACCGGAAACCGACTCGATCTACGAGGTCGGCACCGTCGCGCAAGTTCTTCAGCTTCTCAAACTGCCGGACGGCACCGTGAAGGTGCTGGTCGAAGGCACCGAACGCGCCCGAATCCTTGGCTATACTCCGCGCCCGGAGTTTTTCGAAGCCGAAGCGCGCGTCATCGCCAGCGAGGCCGAGGAGGCGAGCGAGACGGAAGCTCTGGCGCGCACCGCGGTTTCGCAGTTCGAAAGCTATGTGAAGCTCAACAAGAAGGTTCCGCAGGAAGTCGTCGCCACGATCGGCCAGATCAACGACTATGCGAAGCTTGCCGACACGATCGCCGCTCATCTCGCGATCAAGATCGCCGACAAGCAGGAACTCCTCGAGATGGCCTCGGTTGCCAAGCGTCTTGAGAAGGTCTTCGCGATGATGGAAGGCGAGATCTCGGTCCTCCAGGTCGAGAAGCGCATCCGTTCGCGCGTCAAGCGCCAGATGGAGAAGACCCAGCGCGAGTACTATTTGAATGAGCAGATGAAGGCCATTCAGAAGGAACTCGGCGACGGCGAAGAGCGCGACGAACTGGGCGAACTCGAAAACCGCATCAAGAACACCAAGCTCTCGAAGGAAGCCCGCGAGCGCGCCGATGCCGAATTGAAGAAGCTGCGGCAGATGAGCCCGATGTCGGCGGAAGCGACCGTCGTGCGCAACTATCTCGATTGGCTGCTCGGCATCCCGTGGGGTGCGAAGAGCAAGATCAAGCGCGATCTGAAATTCGCTCAGGACGTGCTCGACTCCGATCACTTCGGCCTCGAGAAGGTCAAGGACCGCATCGTCGAGTACTTGGCCGTCCAGAGCCGGACCAACAAATTGCGCGGGCCCATCCTGTGCCTGGTCGGGCCTCCGGGCGTCGGCAAGACCTCGCTTGGCAAGTCGATCGCCAAGGCGACGGGTCGCGAATTCGTTCGCATGTCGCTGGGCGGCGTGCGCGATGAGGCCGAGATCCGCGGCCACCGGCGCACCTATATCGGCTCAATGCCCGGCAAGGTCATCCAGTCGATGAGGAAGGCCAAAAAGTCGAATCCGCTCTTCCTGCTCGATGAAATCGACAAGATGGGCATGGATTTCCGCGGCGATCCGTCGGCTGCCTTGCTCGAGGTCTTGGACCCCGAGCAGAACCAGTCCTTCATGGATCACTATCTCGAGGTCGAATACGACCTGTCGAACGTGATGTTCGTGACGACGGCGAATACGCTCAATATTCCGCCCGCACTCATGGACCGCATGGAGATCATCCGCATCGCCGGCTACACCGAGCCGGAGAAGCTCGAGATCGCCAAGCGCCACTTGATGCCCAAGACCATGGAGCATCATGGCCTGGACAAGAAGGAGTACGAGGTCACCGACGATGCGATCCTCGAAGTCTTGCGCCGTTACACGCGCGAGTCTGGCGTTCGCAACCTCGAGCGCGAATTGAACACGCTTGCCCGCAAGGCCGTCAAGGACATCATGTTGTCCAAGAAGAAGAAGATAAAGGTCACGCCCGAAGTGGTGAACCAGTATCTTGGCGTGCAGAAGTATCGCTATGGCGAGGCCGAGAGAGAGGATCAGACCGGTGTCGTGACCGGCCTGGCATGGACGGAGGTGGGCGGCGAATTGCTGACCATCGAAGCGCTCATGATGCCGGGCAAAGGCAAGATGACGGTCACCGGAAACCTGCGCGACGTGATGAAGGAATCGATCTCGGCTGCGTCTTCTTACGCGCGCTCGCGCGCTGTCGACTTCGGCATCAAGCCGCCGATGTTCGACAAGAAGGATATCCACGTGCACGTGCCGGAAGGTGCGACGCCGAAGGATGGCCCTTCGGCGGGTGTTGCCATGGTAACGGCGATCGTCTCGGTCATGACCGGCATCCCGGTTCGCAAGGATGTCGCGATGACCGGCGAGATCACATTGCGCGGTCGGGTGCTGCCGATTGGCGGTCTCAAGGAGAAGCTGTTGGCCGCTCTGCGCGGCGGCATCAAGAAGGTCATGATCCCGGAAGAGAACGCCAAGGATCTGGCTGAGATCCCCGACAATGTGAAGTCGCAGCTGGAGATCGTGCCGGTCGCCCGGATGGATGACGTGCTGCGCCACGCGCTCACCCGCTATCCCGATCCGATCGAATGGGACGAGGCGGCGGAAGAAGCCGCCGCCCGCGCCCGCAAGGACGATGCCGGCGAGGCCATGACGGCGCATTAATCCATTTTCCCTCCCCCTTGTGGGGAGGGATCAAGGGTGGGGGTCGGGCAATGCGATCCCCGAAAGCTCGGAAAGGGCGGAAGGCCAAACCTTCCGCCCTTTCGCTTTTGTGAGACCTTGCCATGCAGGCCTCCTCAATACCCTCATCCTGGGGTGCATCGCCGAAGGCGATGCCTCGAATGATGGCCATGGTTCGAGGCCCGGTGCGCGGGCGCCTCACCATGAGGGCTGTTGAAGACTTGCTGGCCGGGGCAGGGGCCGGTATGGAGAGGCCTGAAGGGCGGTTAGCTCAGTTGGTAGAGCGCCACGTTTACACCGTGGATGTCGGGAGTTCGAGCCTCTCACCGCCCACCATCATGCAGTTGGTTCTATCGAAGGGACTTTGATTGCTGATCCGATTGTGCCGCGTTGGCCAGGGAGGCCAGCGCCTGGGCATAGCCGCGATATACATAGGTGCAGCACGCGGCGTAGGCGGCCATGCTCGCCACAACTAGAAACACAACCATCCCGCCGGCGACTTGTACCGAACTTCCCCTCATGACGGACATGGTCACCCCGAGGAGGATCAAAATTGGCAGTGCCGTGCCGAACTGCACGAGAAGGATACGCCACAGCCCGCGGCGCGAGTCGGCAAGCGCGTTGCGAAGCGTCGCGGCTCTGGCGTCAATAGCGATAGCTGGAAAGAGAATTGACATCAGGCATAGCAGGAGAAAGGGCAGAATTGCGAAAGTGAACAGAAGTGCTTGCAGAGACGCGAGCTGCCAATCTGCCGTGACTTCCAGAGGCTTGAGAGCGAAAACCATAATCGAATAGAGGCGCGAGATCACCAACGGGATGGCAAGATAAGCCGCATAGCGCAGTGTACGGCGTGGATTGGCCGCCAAGCCAGCACGGCTCGGACGCTCCGATAAGAGAAGAAAGCGCTGAATGGCAATCATCAGAACGGCTAGCACGATGGCTTCGACCAGCGCGGTTACTGTGAAGACGGCGGTCAGTGCGGGGTAGTTCGGCCAGATTAAATCTCTCATAAGGGGCCACGTCGGCAGCGAGAGTCTACCGGCGCCAGTGGTGATCATCACGACCACTGTCACCAGAAAAAGTGGCAACGTCGCCACCACGGCGCTGAACCCCGCGCGCCACGAGGCAAGTACTACTGGGATCACTTTGATAATCTTGACCTTCATCAGAGTCCTCTGGCCGGTCTCGGCTCTATTGTCACCTATGTCAGTCACACGGATCGGCAGGTCATCTCGAATGGCCTGCGTAAGCGGGTCCTCTCCTCTCTTCGCTACTGAGCCCCGAAGCCTCGGTCGGGACGGCGACTGGTCAAAACCCGTGCTCTCATTCGGTCAAAGCAAGTATAGCAGAAAAGTTGTTTGGGCCTATCGGAGCGCAGCCTTGAGCCCATCCGCCAACAAATCCCGGGTTTCCGCTCTCACATAAGGCTCGCGCGCAGCGCCCATCATGAAATCGATCTCGCGGCCCTGATCCCGAAAGCGTCTCACTGTCTCGCGCGCCTTGTCTCTCATCCCGAGATGGCCGTAGCAGGCCATCGCATACATCATGTCCCAGGCGCCGTCCGTCATTGGCTCGACGCCGGGCAGCACCTCGGTGAAATGGCCTTCGCCAAATCGCGAGATGCACTCGAATTCGGTGAGCCAGAAGGGCGGCATGCGATTGAGGCGGCGTGCTTCCTCGCTCAAGGCCCGCGCTTCTTCGGGCTTTCCCTCATAGATGCTGACCATCGAGCGGTTGGAGAGGCCGAACCAGTCTTTCGGGTTGAGCGCCAAGGCGCGCTCGATCGGCGGGAGGCCGGTTTCAAGTCCTTCCGCATAAACGAGACCTAGACCCAGCACCGCATGGGCCTTGGCCGCCGATTCATCGAAGGCTATGGCGTCCCTCGCAAGCCCTATGCCTTTAGCGAGCTTCGCATCCGAGAATTCATACATCCAGCCCGACGTGTAGCACATGGCGAGCAAGCTCATCGCCTCGGCATTGCGTGGATCGAGCGCCAGGGCCTGCTCGAAGCAAGTGATGGCGCGCGCTGTCGCCGCCATGGTGAGTATCTTGAAATGCCAATTGCCCTTGAGAATGTGCTCATAGGCGGCGAAGCTCGCCGGGATGCGCGTTCCGCTCCACGCCGCAATCTCGATCTCCAATTGATTGGCGACGGAAGCCGCGATGAGATCGGCGACCTCGTCCTGAAGCTCGAAGATTTGCGCAAGCGGCCGGTCATAGCGTTCGGCCCACATCGCGGTTTCGCTGCGCGCATCCGCCAGGCGGACTGCGATGCGGATGCGATCCCCCAACCGGCGCACGCTTCCCGTCACCACGAAATCGGCCTTGAGCCGCTCGCGTATGATCGCGAAATCAGGCGCCTTGCCGCGAAAGGCCAATGCCGCATGCTGGCCGATGATCGCGAAAGCCCGAAAGCGCGTAAGGCGGTCGGTGATATCCTCGGTGATCCCGTCGCTGAAATACTGCTGGTCGGGATCGCCGCCCTGGTTCTCGAACGGAAGCACGAAAATGGTAGGCTTTCGCGGGATAGCATCGGACGCGGGCGTTTCGCGAATGGTGATCGTCCGAACGGTCTCAGGCTCGGGCCCTGCATATTTGTAGCCGCGCCCATGCACGGTTTCGATCATTCCAGGTTCGAGGGCTTTCCGCAGCGCCGAGACATGCACTTGCAGCGTGTTCTCCTCGACGATCGCATTGGGCCACACGGTTTCGAGAAGGGAATTCTTGCTGATCACCGCGCCGGCATGGTCGAGAAGCTCACAGAGAATGTCGAAAGCGGCCACCGACAATTCCAGGGGCCCGGCGGGGCCAGCTAGCTGCCGCTCGCGCCGCTTCAGGAGATAGGGTCCGAATTGAAGGTCCATGCGCGGCCTGAAGCTCCCTTACGAGGCGCGAAACTTAGCCCAACGTAGCGTCCAAGGCGAATTTCATGATTCTTCAGGAAGCTGATCGTCCGTGCCAAGGACCGTCCGCGCACTGCCTGTCATCCTCGCATCACAGGAGGAATTCGACATGCGGACCATCCCCACGACATTGGCACTCCGGCCACAACTCAGTCGCCCGGCCTTTCTTGGCTTGACGAAGCCGAAGCTCAATCTCCGCCTATCGCTCGCCACGTTTTTCGTGACGATCGGCGAAGCATTCCAACTCGCCTACGTTGCACCCTATGAGCCAAGACGCGGTCGAGTTGAACGGTCATGCGCCAACAGGGATGACTGGAGCTAGAAGCGTTTTGAACGGGTCGGGCGTCGGCTTGCGGCTATCCAGCGTTCAAGGCGATTGCTTCTGCGGCATTCATGATCGAACATCGCCGCTACCGCCGCGATACTTGGCGCCGTAAGCGTGACAATGTTCTAACGGTTCGTACTCGGTATATTGCTGCCGGCGGGAACAGCCGTGCGGCACGCGACTTATTTGGTGAAGCTTCATCAAGGTAGTCAGGCCGCCTGCGAGCAAGTGGAGATCGGCCATGGCGGAAGTTCTGCTTTTTCACCACGCGCAAGGACTGACGCCGGGCATTCGCGCATTTGCCGACGGCTTGCGCGCTGCCGGTCACACCGTGCATACGCCGGACTTGTTCGGCGGCCGCATTTTCCCAAGCATTGCAGACGGCCTCGCCTATATCGAGAAGACTGGCTTCGATGGTCTCAGGGAGCAGGGCGTTCGCATCGCCGATAACCTGCCGTTCGAACTCGTTTACGCGGGCTTTTCATTCGGCGTTCTGCCCGCGCAACAGCTTGCACAGACCCGCGCCGGCGCGCGTGGCGCACTGCTTTTCTATTCCTGTCTCTCGGTCAGCGGCGAATGGGCTTTCGGGCCATGGCCGGAGAGCGTTCCGGTGCAAATCCACGGCATGGACAATGACCCGATTTTCGTTGGCGAAGGCGATATCGATGCCGCGCGGGAGATCGTGGCAACGGCCAAGGACGCGCAATTATTTCTGTACCCTGGTGACCAGCATTATTTCGCTGACAGTTCTTTGCCGTCCTTCGATGCCGAGGCGGCCAGACAGCTTAACGCCCGAGTGCTCGCATTTCTGGACCGGGTCTGACAGAGTATTTTTTTCATTGACGAAGTTCCTTTTCTGTTCTATTGACCGGCAATGGACTGGGAATTGGCCATCGAAAGCAAGCGCGTGCCACTGTTGGCCGTGGTGTTGGCGCTGTTCGCCAAGATCGGGCTTAGCGAAGGCGTTTCGATCGAGAGGATCTCAAAGCCGCTCCACCGGTCCGTGCTCTTGATCCTGCGGTCGGCGGAATCAGCGGTGAGACGGCTGATTGTCGCCGCGGCGCGTGACATCGTGCTGGGGCCCAGCGAACCCCGGCTATACAAGCCAAGGCAGAAGCCTTCCACCAAGCCCAAAGCCGATGGCGAAGCCAAACCCAGGCGCAAACGCCGGCCCTTGTTCAACCTCTTCGACGCGCTCAGGCGTGTCGGCCGCCGTTTCAGGAAGAAGCGTCGTGGCCCCGAGCCCCACATTCATTCCATCGAGTCGTTCTTTGAGCAGAAACAGGCTGAGATCGCCGCCGCTCAGGCAAAGCGGCAGGTCGTCGATGACGGCATGGTCAGTGCCAGGAACCTGGTCCGCCGCCTCGTGGCTGTCCTGGACGCCGTTCAGGACATCCCGCGCCACGCCATGCGGCTTGCCCGCTGGGAGGCCCGGCCCTTCGACGAGCGCCGGCCTGAGCGCTCGGGCCCATTGCGCTCCGGGCGCCCACCGGGATACCGCCAGCGGAACATCCACGAGGTCGACCAGATCCTCAAAGACTGCGACTGGCTCGCACGCCTCGGAAACCCGCCGCGCGACGACACGTCTTAGGGGGCACTCCGAATCCATTCAGCTCTGACAACCCTGCCGCTCCCGGCAGGACAACGACGCTTGCCTGTGCTGGCGTCGAATGCCAGTTTGCGGACCCGTCAAGACAGGAGAGGTCCAGTGAGCCGGCAACAAATTTCTTCAGGATCGAAATTCGAAGCCGAGATGGCCTATTCGCGGGCCATCGTCGATGGCAACTGGATCTTCGTCTCGGGCACCACCGGCTTTGACTATGCCAAAATGACGATTTCCGAGGACGTGGCCGAGCAGGCCGAGCAGTGCTTCCGCAACATCAAGACCGCCATGGAAAAGGCCGGCTTCAGTCTCGCCGATACCGTGCGGGTACATTACATCCTGCCCAAGGCCGATGACTTCCAGGCCTGCTGGCCGGCCATGCGGAAATATCTCGGCGACGTGCGGCCCGCCGCCACCATGTTCGTGGCCGGCTTGGTCGATCCGCGCATGAAGATCGAGATCGAGGTCACCGGCCGGCGCAAGCAAGCCTGAACGCCCGCATTGCTTGACAGGGGGAGGGGGCTGCCCTATCACCCCGCCACGCTTGATTGCGGGTGTAGCTCAGTTGGTTAGAGCGTCGGCCTGTCACGCCGAAGGTCGCGGGTTCGAGCCCCGTCACTCGCGCCAATCGCATCTCCGGATTGGCCCGCCAAGCGCTTCCAAACCGGGAACCGGTGAGGAACTCGCCCCGTGATCGCTCCCCCCTTTGACCGCCCCGAATATGACCGCCGCCTGCGGCTTGTGCGCGAAGAAATGGCGCGCCGCGGCCTCGACCTCCTGATCGTCACCGACATCGCCAACCAGCATTATTTGACCGCCTATGACGGCTGGTCCTTCTACACGCCGCAAGTCGTCGTGGTGCCGCTCGAGGACGAGGAGCCGTTCTGGATCGGCCGCGCGATGGATGCGGCGGGCGGCAAGCTCACCGCCTGGATGCGCTCCGACAATGTCGTGGGCTTTCCCGAATCTTACGTGCAGCAGACCGATCGCCATCCCATGGACTGGATTGCCGAATGGCTGCGCGGCCGGGGCTATGGCAAGCGCCGCATCGGCGTCGAGCTCGAAGCCTATTACTATTCGCCCAAGGCGCATGAACGGCTCGTTGAGGGTCTGCCCGATGCGAGGATTACAGATGCGAGCCTCTTGGTAAGCTGGGTCCGCGCGGTCAAGACGCCGGCCGAGATCGCCTATCTGAGGAAGGCCGCGCGGCTTGCCGAAGCGGCGATGACCAAGGCCTATGAGGTGATTGCTCCCGGCGTGCGCGAATGCGACGCGGTGGCCGCGATCCAGGCCGCACAGGTGGCGGGCTCGCCGGATTTCGCCGGCGACATCACCGCCTTGCCGGCAACGATCCTCGGCGGCGAGAATGCGTCGGCCCCGCACATCATGTGGACCGATCGCCGCTTCGGGGCCAACGAGACAATCGCCCTCGAACTTGCCGGCGTTTGCCGGCGCTATGCGGCGGGGCTCGCCCGCACCATGCAGCTCGGAAAAATGCCGCAGAAGGTTGCCGACACCGCCAAGGCGGTGATCGAGGGCATGGACGCCGTGCTTGGTGCCGTGAAGCCCGGCGCCGCGGCCGAATCCGTCGAGGCCGCCTGGCGAGAAGTCATCGCGCGCCATGGTCTCAAGAAGGAATCGCGCATCGGCTATTCGATCGGCGTCGCCTATCCGCCCGATTGGGGCGAGCACACGATCAGCTTGCGCGCAGGGGACAAGACGATCCTCCAGGAGGGCAATGTCCTCCACTCCATCCTCGGCATGTGGATGGATGGCTGGGGCCTCGAAGTGAGCGAGACGATCCTCGTCACGCCGCAGGGCAGCGAGACGCTCACCCGCTTCCCCCGCGACGTCTTCATCAAGGCCTGAGCATTCGATGGCGTGGCAGGATCTCATTCCCGATGATCTGGCCAATCGCATGATCGCGCTCAGGCGCCATCTGCACGCCAATCCGGAACTGTCGAACGAGGAAGTCGAGACCCAGCGCCATCTGCGCCAGGCGCTCGAGGCGGAAGGGCTTGGTCCCATCCGCTCGGTGGCCGGAACGGGTCTTGCCATCGATATCACCGGCGATATTCCAGGTTCAAACCGCGCGCTGGCCATCCGCGCCGATATCGATGCGCTCCCCATCCACGAGGAAACCGGTCTCGCCTTCGCGTCCCGCAACCCGGGCGTCATGCATGCCTGCGGCCATGATGCCCATGCCGCGATGGCGGTCGCGGCCGCTTCCGCGCTGGCTAGGCGGCGCAGTGAATTCAGCGGCACGGTCCGCTTCATCTTCCAGCCGGCCGAGGAGGCCGAGCCTGGGCGGTCGCCGCGTCGTCGCGGAAGGTCTGCTCGATGATGTCGAGGCGGCGATCGGCATCCATGTCGATCCCTATCTCGAGACCGGCAAGATCGCCGTCGCGGCTGGCCCCTACACATTGGCGAGCGACATTTTCGACATTGTGGTGACCGGCAAGTCCGCCCACGCCGCCACGCCCCATGAGGGCATCGATGCGCTGGCAATCGCCGCCGCTATGGTGGGCGAGCTTCAGAAGATCATCGCCCGCGAGACCGGCCCGTTTGAGCCCGCGGTGCTTTCGATCACGGGCTTCAGGGCGGGTGGCGCTTACAACATCATTGCCGATCGCGCCGAACTGAAGGGAACGATCAGATCGGGCGCGCGGGAAAGCCGGGTGCGTCTGCGTCGCCGGCTTCAGGAGGTCGTCTCTTCTGTCGCAGCAGCCCATGGCGCATCGGCCGAGATCAGGCTCGTCGAAGGCGAGCCCGCCGTGATCAACGAATCTGAAATGGTCAAGCTGATCAGTGACGCTGCACGCAATGCTATAGGCACCGGTTCAGTGATCGAAGCCCCCGGCTGGGCCGCCGCCGATGATTTCGGCTTCTACAGCGAAAAGCTTCCGGCGGTGTATTTCCGCCTTGGCGTCATGCAACAGGAAGCGACGGAAACTTACGCCCTGCATCATCCGAAATTTCGGATCGACGAGGCAGCCATGCCGCTTGGGGCTGCGACCCTTGCCCGGGCCGCTCTCGACTTCCTCGCCGCCCGATAGCAGCTATTCCGCTCTGCCACACGGCAATCCGGCCCCATGTTGGGGATTGATGTCCAAACGTCACAAGTTCTTGCTAGCTCCGCGTTTTTCGGAACTCTGGAATTGGTCCAAATCTCTTGCGATGCAGCATGTGGTGCGCTAGGACGGCGCAAGGGAAAAAGGCCGCGTCAAGGCGGCCCAAGAGGCGGTTCTGATGCCCGAATTGCTGAAGGAATATCTACCAATCGCCATCTTCATGGCGGTGGCTGGAGGAATCGGTCTGGCGCTCATGGCATCGGCGATCGTCATCGCGATACGCAAGCCGGATCCTGAGAAACTATCCGCTTATGAATGCGGCTTCGCGCCATTCGACGACGCCCGCATGAAGTTCGATATTCGCTTCTACCTCGTCTCGATCCTCTTCATCATTTTCGACCTTGAAGTGGCCTTCCTGTTTCCCTGGGCAATCTCGCTCGGTGATATCGGGGTCTACGGCTTCTGGTCGATGATTATCTTCCTCGCCATTCTCACCGTCGGCTTCATCTACGAATGGCGGAAGGGGGCCCTCGAATGGGATTGATCGAGCAGCCTAAGCCGGCGCTGACCCCCGGCCATCAGGCCTATTTTACGACAATCAACGCCGAGTTGGCAGACAGGGGTTTTCTTGTCACTGCTTCGGATGACCTCATCACCTGGGCGCGCACCGGCTCGCTCATGTGGATGACCTTCGGGCTCGCCTGCTGCGCCGTTGAAATGATGCAGGTTTCAATGCCGCGCTATGACGTCGAGCGCTTCGGCTTTGCGCCGCGCGCCAGTCCGCGCCAGTCCGATGTGATGATCGTTGCCGGCACCTTGACCAACAAGATGGCCCCGGCCTTGCGCAAGGTCTATGACCAGATGCCGGAGCCACGTTACGTCATCTCGATGGGCTCCTGCGCCAATGGCGGCGGCTATTACCACTATTCATATGCCGTCGTGCGCGGCTGCGACCGCGTGGTCCCTGTCGATGTCTATGTTCCAGGCTGCCCGCCGACCGCCGAGGCGTTGCTCTATGGAATCCTGCAATTGCAGAAGAAGATCCGCCGCGTCGGGACGCTGGAACGATAAGCATGAGCGAAGCTCTCACAGCGCTGAACGCTCATGTGGCGGCCAAGCTTGGCGACGCGATCACTGAAAGCAAGATCGCCTATGGCGAACTGACGCTCCGGGCCGTTCCCGACAAGATCATCGAAGTCCTGCGCTTCTTGCGCGACGACCCGGAATGCCGCTTCGTGTGTTTCACCGATCTCTGCGGCGCCGATTATCCGCAGCGCGAGCGACGCTTCGACGTCGTCTATCATCTCCTCAGCCCCTACAAGAACCATCGCATCCGCGTAAAGATCGATGCCGACGAGGAAAGCATGGTTCCGAGCGTCATCGACGTGTTTCCGGCCGCTGATTGGTTCGAGCGCGAAGTGTTCGACCTCTACGGCGTCCTTTTCTCCGGCCACCCCGATCTTCGCCGGATTTTGACGGACTACGGCTTCTCCGGTCATCCATTACGCAAGGACTTCCCGCTGACCGGGCACGTCGAGGTTCGCTATGACGACCAGGCGAAGCGCGTCGTCTACGAGCCGGTCAAGCTCGTCCAGGAATTCCGCAGCTTCGATTATTTGAGCCCGTGGGAAGGGACAGACTACGTCCTTCCGGGTGACGAGAAGGCCAAGCAATGAGCGACGCGCAATTGCGCAATTTTACGATCAACTTCGGCCCGCAGCATCCGGCGGCGCACGGCGTTTTGCGTCTCGTGCTGGAACTCGACGGCGAAGTCGTTACCCGTGTCGATCCGCATATTGGCCTGCTGCACCGGGGAACGGAAAAGCTCATCGAGTACAAGACCTATTTGCAGGCGGTTCCATACTTCGACCGACTAGACTATGTCGCGCCGATGAACCAGGAGCATGCCTATGCCCTGGCGGTTGAGAAGCTTCTCGACATTCAGGTTCCACGTCGGGGCCAACTTATCCGCGTGCTCTATTCCGAGATCGGACGATTGCTGTCGCATCTCCTCAACGTCACGACGCAGGCCATGGACGTCGGCGCTCTGACGCCTCCCTTGTGGGGCTTCGAGGAGCGCGAGAAGCTGATGGTCTTCTATGAGCGCGCTTCGGGCTCGCGCATGCATGCCGCCTACGTTCGTCCTGGCGGCGTTCATCAGGATCTTCCGCAGCAACTCATCGACGATATCTGGGGCTTCTGCGAGCATCACCCGAAAGTCCTCGACGACATCGAAGGATTGCTCACCGAGAACCGCATCTTCAAGCAGCGCAATGTCGATATTGGCGTTGTGAAGCTTGCGGACTGCTTTGCCTGGGGCTTCTCAGGGGTAATGGTCAGGGGATCGGGCGCCGCCTGGGACTTACGTCGCGCGCAGCCTTATGAATGCTACTCCGAACTCGATTTCGAGATCCCGATCGGTAAGAACGGCGATTGCTACGATCGATATCTGATCCGCATGGAAGAGATGCGCCAGTCGGTGCGCATCATGAAGCAGTGCATCGAGCGATTGAACCAGCCTGACGGGCAGGGGCCTGTTTCATCCGCCGATGGCAAGATCGTGCCGCCGCACCGCGCCGACATGAAGCGCTCGATGGAAGCGCTCATCCACCATTTCAAGCTCTATACCGAGGGCTACAAAGTGCCCGAGGGCGAGGTCTATGCGGCCGTCGAAGCGCCCAAGGGCGAGTTCGGCGTCTATCTGGTCGCCGATGGTACCAACAAGCCTTATCGCTGCAGGATTCGCGCGCCGGGCTTTGCGCATTTGCAGGCCATGGATTTCATGTGCCGCGGCCACATGCTGGCCGACGTCTCCGCGGTGCTGGGTTCCCTCGACATTGTCTTCGGCGAGGTCGACCGATGACCGCGGGCATGACCCCCACCCCAGCCCTCCCCCTTGCTGGGGGAGGGAGCTCAGAGAATTTGCACGTCACCTCTCCCGGGAAGGGGGAGGTCGGCGCGAAGCGCCGGGTGGGGGTCTCCCGCTTCGATCGGACGCCGGCAAAGACATTTCGCGCGCGTAAGTTAAGGGTTGCGCAGACACCCGCCGAGGCAAAGCTTTGGTCGCGTCTGCGAAACAGCGCTTTGCACGGCGTTGCATTTAGACGCCAGCATCCGGTTGGTAGCTTTGTTTTGGACTTCTATGCGCCGGCAGCTCGGCTAGCTGTGGAATTGGATGGCAGCCAGCACAACGAAGACGGTCATCAGATTCGCGACAAGGCGCGGGACCTTTGGCTCTCGAGTAGGGGCATTCGAACCTTGCGCTTCTGGAATATCGATGTGCTCAAAGACATCGAAACCGTGCTGGCGACTATCTGGCAAGCGATTGACGAAGCGACCCCCACCCCAGCCCTCCCCCTTGCCAGGGGAGGGAGCTTAGAGGTCACCTCCCCGGGAAGGGGGAGGTCGGCGCGAAGCGCCGGGTGGGGGGCACTCGATTGGATCGGGGATCAGACTCATGAGTGTCCGTCGTCTCGGTCCCGATCAACCCGCAAGTTTCGAATTCACCGAGCCCAATCTTGCCTGGGCCAAGGCGACGATCGCCAAATATCCGCCGGGCAAGCAGGCTTCGGCCGTGTTGCCGGTGCTCTGGCGCGCGCAGGAACAGAATGACGGCTGGATCTCGCGGGCCGCCATGGAATATGTCGGCCGCATGCTCGATATGGCCTATATCCGCGTATACGAGATCGCAACCTTCTACACGATGTTCCAACTGTCGCCGGTCGGCAGCAAGGCCCATATCCAGGTTTGCGGAACGACGCCCTGCATGCTGCGCGGCGCGGAAGACCTGAAGGCGGTCTGCCGCCGCAAGATTAGCCCGGACGCCCATCAGCTTTCGGCCGATGGCGCATTCTCCTGGGAAGAAGTCGAATGCCTTGGTGCTTGCGTGAATGCGCCGATGGTCCAGATCTTCAAGGACACATATGAAGATCTGACACCCCAAAGCTTCGAGAAGCTGATCGATGACATTGCTGCTGGTAGGCCCGTCAAGCCAGGCCCACAGAACGGTCGGCAATTATCGGCGCCGGAAGGTGGGGCGACGACGCTGCTCGACGCGACGCTATACGATAAGGCTCGGACCTTCGAGCGTGTCGAGGCACCTCCGCCGCCGCCTCCCGCTCCGCCGCCTGCTGCGGCGGCCGATCCCGCCAAGCCTAAGCCGGAGAAGAGCTGATGCTCGCCGATAAGGACCGCATCTTCACGAACCTTTATGGCCTTCATGACTGGGGCCTCGAAGGCGCACGCAAACGCGGCTGTTGGGTCGATACCAAGAAGTTCATCGAAAAAGGCCGCGACTGGATGATCAACGAGGTCAAGGCCTCGGGGTTACGCGGTCGTGGCGGCGCTGGATTCCCGACCGGACTCAAATGGTCCTTCATGCCGAAGGTGGTCGGAGAGCGGCCGCATTATCTGGTCGTCAACGCGGATGAGTCCGAGCCCGGCACCTGCAAGGACCGCGAGATCATGCGGCATGATCCGCATTTGCTAGTCGAGGGCTGCCTGATTGCCGGTGCCGCCATGGCCGCCAATGTCGGCTATATCTATATCCGCGGCGAGTTCATCCGCGAGCGCGAGCGTCTTCAGGCCGCAATCGACCAGGCCTACGAGGCTCGACTTATCGGCAAGAACAATCTGAACGGCTGGGATTTCGACCTCTACGTCCATCACGGCGCCGGGGCCTATATCTGCGGCGAAGAGACGGCATTGCTGGAAAGTCTCGAGGGCAAGAAGGGCCAGCCGCGCATGAAGCCGCCATTCCCGGCCAATGTCGGACTCTATGGCGCGCCGAGCACCATCAACAATGTCGAATCGATCGCCGTCGTTGGGACCATCATGCGCCGCGGCGCAACCTGGTTCTCATCGATCGGCCGGCCCAACAATGTTGGCACCAAGCTCTTCTGCATCTCGGGCCACGTGAACAAGCCCTGCAATGTCGAAGAGGCGATGGGCATCACGTTCCGCGAATTGATCGAGACCCATTGCGGCGGCATCCGCGGCGGCTGGGACAATCTGCTTGCGGTCATCCCGGGCGGCGCATCGGTGCCTTGCGTACCGGCGGCGCAGATTATGGACTGCCCGATGGACTTCGACAGTCTCAGGAATCTGAAGTCCGGCCTCGGCACGGCTGCCGTCATTGTGATGGACAAGTCGACCGACATGATCAAGGCGATTGCCCGCCTCGCGCAGTTCTACAAGCATGAATCCTGCGGGCAGTGCACGCCGTGCCGCGAAGGCACCGGCTGGATGTGGCGCGTGCTGACGCGCATGGTCGAGGGCCGCGCCGAGAAGCGCGAGATCGACATGCTGCTTGACGTCTCCTACCAGATCGAAGGCCACACGATTTGCGCGCTTGGCGATGCCGCGGCCTGGCCAGTGCAGGGTCTGATCCGGCATTTCCGCCACGTGATTGAAGAGCGCATCGATCAGTACTCGGCCAATCCCGACCATGACGGCGCCGTGCGCCGTATCGCGGCGGAGTGACCGGATGAGGGCTGGCGAGCACATTGTCGGTGGACTTGCGGTGGTCGCCATGTTGGCGGGTCCGGACGCGCGCGCTGCCGACGTGAGCGAGCTTCTCGGCAATTGGGGCGGTGATGCTTTCCGCGCTTATGACTGCAAAGGCGCACCCGGTTCGGAAGTCATGCCGGTTACTGTCTCCAGGGGCGAGGCCGGCGAGGTATCGGTCAGCGCTTATGAGTGGGGTTGCAGCTCCACGAACTGGCAGGAGCGCGGGCCCTTCATCTGGACCGATACGACCTGCGGGCATGAAGGCACGGAAGAGACGACGAACGAGCATGTCGAACTCGCGCTGTCGAGCGACGGCAGGCTCGTTCTGGTCAGGGATAGTTCCATCGACGTGCTGACCCGCTGCCCTGCGGAGGTGCAATAATCATGCAGCTCGCCGAACTCAATGTCGGTTACTTCCGCTATCCGACCTCCGATCCGCGGATGGCCGAGTTCATGGACAATCTCGACCGTGTCAATGCCTTGGCCGAGCGTTCGCCCGGTTTTATCTGGCGTCTTGCCGGCGACAACAACAACGCGACGGAGTTTCGCATCGGTGACGACATGGCCGTCAATCTCTCGGTCTGGGAATCGCCGAAGGCTCTCGAGGATTACGTTTTCAAGACCGTCCATGCGCGCTTTTACGAGCAGCGCGGCAACTGGTTCGTGAAGATGGACACGCCGCATATGGTCTTCTGGTGGGTTGAGGAGGGGCACCGGCCGACCCTCGATGAAGCCTATCAGCGGCTCATGCACTACACGAAGAACGGCCCCTCCGATTATGCCTTCGGTTGGGCCGAGGTCATGGATATCGAGCGTTGGCGCAGCCAACGTTGTGCCTGATGGAATGAACGATGCCAAAGATTAAAATCGACGGCAGTGAGATCGAGGTCGAGAACGGTACGACCCTGCTGCAGGCGTGCGAGATCGCCGGCGCCGAAGTGCCGCGTTTCTGCTATCACGAGCGCCTGTCCATCGCCGGCAATTGCCGCATGTGCCTGGTCGAGGTGAAGGGCACGCCGAAGCCCCAGGCCTCCTGCGCCATGTCGGTCAATGATTTGCGCCCCGGTCCCAATGGCGAGCCGCCGGAAGTCTTCACCAGGACGCCGCAGGTGAAGAAGGCGCGCGAAGGGGTGATGGAGTTCCTGCTCATCAACCATCCGCTCGATTGCCCGATCTGCGACCAGGGCGGCGAATGCGACCTGCAGGACCAGGCCATGGCCTATGGCATCGATCGCAACCGCTTCCATGAGAACAAGCGCGCGGTTGAAGACAAGTATATCGGCCCGCTCGTCAAGACTTCGATGAACCGCTGCATCCAGTGCACGCGCTGCGTCCGCTTCACGACCGAAGTCGGCGGCGTTGAGGACCTCGGTGCGATCGGCCGCGGCGAGGATATGGAGATCACCACTTATCTCGAACGCGCCATGACGTCGGAGTTGCAGGGCAATGTCATCGATCTTTGCCCGGTCGGTGCGCTGACATCCAAGCCCTATGAATTCAAGGCCAGGCCCTGGGAATTGCGCAAGACCGAAACCATCGACGTGATGGATGCGGTCGGCTCGAATATTCGTGTTGATGCGCGCGGCCGCGAGGTAATGCGCATCCTGCCGCGCAGCAATGACGACGTGAACGAAGAGTGGATCACCGATAAGTCCCGCTTCGTGTGGGACGGCCTGAAAACGCAGCGCCTCGACCGGCCCTATATCCGCGAAATGGGCAAATTGCGCCCGGCCACGTGGAATGAAGCCTTCGCCCGCATTGCCGAGCAGATCAAGAAGACCTCGCCCGAGCGCATCGGCGTATTGATGGGCGACCTCAATTCGGTCGAGGAAATGTATTCGCTGAAGACACTCGCAACCTCGCTCGGCATTGGCAATGTCGACTGCCGCCAGGATGGCTCGCCGCTTGGCGAAGCGGGTGGCCGCGCCGGATATATTTTCAATCCCGGCATCACCGGCATCGAGAAGGCGGATGCGATCCTTCTCATCGGCACCAATCCGCGCATGGAAGCCTCCGTGCTCAATTCCCGCATCCGCAAGGCATGGCGCAATCGCGCTGTACCCGTCGGCGTGATCGGCGAGCGCGCGGATCTGACTTACGAATACACCTATCTCGGCGCCGGACCCGATACGTTGACTGAGATGGTCGAAGGCCGTGCTGGCTTTGTCGAAAAGCTGAAGAATGCCAAGGCGCCATTGATCATTGTCGGCGCCGGCGCCGTCGCGCGCCCCGATGGCAAAGCCGTGCTGGCGAATGCGGCGAAGATTGCGCAAGCCTGCGGCGCCATCAAGGATGACTGGAACGGCTTTGCCGTGCTCCACACCGCCGCAGGTCGCGTCGGCGGATTGGACATTTGCGCGCTGCCGGCCCAGGGCGGCCGCGCGACTCGCGATATCCTTGCCGGTGCAGCTGCCGGTGATATCGACTTCGTCTATCTTCTGGGTGCCGACGAGATCGACATGGCCTCGCTCGGCCGTGCCTTCGTTGTCTATCAGGGCACGCATGGCGATGCCGGTGCGCATCGCGCCGATGTCATCCTTCCCGGCGCTGCCTATACAGAGAAATTCGGAACCTTTATCAACACCGAAGGCCGCGCCCAGCTTGCCTATCGCGCTGCCTTCCCGCCGGGCGAGGCGCGGGAGGATTGGGCAATTCTCCGCGCCCTTTCCGAAATCCTCGGCAAGAAACTGCCGTGGGATTCGCTCGATCAGTTGCGCGCCGAGCTCTACAAGGCCGCGCCGCACCTAGCCCGCGTCAACCAGTTCGTACCGGCGGATGTATCCGGATTGCAGGAATTGGCGGCCCAGGCCGGCACGATGTCCGCGGACACGTTCCATTCGCCGGTGCGCGACTTCTATCTGACAAACCCGATCGCGCGGGCGTCCTTCACCATGGCCGAGTGTTCTGCCTTGCGGCATCGCACCCGCTTGCAGGCAGCGGAGTAGGTCATGACCGAAGTTCTTCTCGCAGTCGGCTGGGTCGTGTTCATGAGCGTGGTGCTGCTCGTATCGCTCCTTATCGTCATCGCCTTCCTGCTGCTCGCCGACCGCAAAGTATGGGCGGCGGTGCAGATGCGCCGCGGCCCCAATGTCGTCGGGCCCTGGGGCTTGTTCCAGTCTTTTGCCGATCTCCTGAAATTCGTCTTCAAGGAAGTCGTAATCCCCGATGGCGCCAACAAGGGCGTCTTCATGATCGCGCCTTTGGTGACCTGCATCCTGGCCCTGTCGGCCTGGGCGGTCATCCCGCTCGACCAAGGATGGGTCATTGCCGAGATCAATGTCGGCATCCTGTTCCTGTTCGCGATTTCCTCGCTCGGCGTCTATGGCGTCATCATGGGCGGCTGGGCCTCGAACTCGAAATATCCCTTCCTTGCCGCGCTGCGCTCGGCGGCGCAGATGGTGTCCTATGAAGTCTCGATCGGCTTCGTCATCATCACCGTTCTGCTTTGCGCCGGATCGCTCAACCTGTCCGACATTGTCTTGAGTCAGCGGACCGGTCTTGGCACATCGGTCGGCCTGCCGAATTCCTTCCTCGATTGGTACTGGCTGCCGCTGCTGCCGATGTTCGTCGTCTTCTTCGTTTCGGCCTTGGCCGAGACCAACCGGCCGCCCTTTGATCTTGTCGAAGCCGAATCCGAACTTGTTGCCGGCTTCATGGTGGAATATTCGTCGACGCCGTATCTGCTCTTCATGCTGGGCGAGTATGTCGCCATCGTCACCATGTGCGCCATGACGGCGATCCTGTTCATGGGTGGATGGCTGCCCCCGGTCGATATTCCGCCTTTCAATTGGATCCCTGGGATCATCTGGTTCCTGGTAAAACTCTGTTTCGTCTTCTTCATGTTCGCAATGGTGAAGGCGATCGTCCCACGCTACCGCTACGACCAGCTCATGCGACTTGGCTGGAAGGTCTTCTTGCCCTTGTCGCTGGCCTGGGTCGTCATCACGGCGGGCGTGCTCGTCGCCTTCGGGTGGGTGCCGAAATGACCGCGCATTTTTACGGGATCATCGGAGCTCTCGTCTTTCTGGTTGCGGGTCTGGTTGAATTTGCGCTTTTCCAGTCTTTGGTTTATCCGGCTTTGCGGCGCCGCCACGAGACGGCCAAGCTGACGGCGAGCCAAGGCCCCGATCCGTCCCGCTACCTTTCCCTCGTCCAGGTCCAGAGCCTCGTGATCTTGCCGATCATCGGCTTCATGTTGGGCGACCGCATCAAAATGCTTCTCGGGTGAGTCAGTCATGAACCTCGCACCAGCCGCCCGCTCGCTCTTCCTCAAAGAGTTTGTCTCCGCACTCGTCCTTGCCATGCGCTACTTCTTCGCGCCCAAGGCGACGATCAATTATCCCTTCGAAAAGGGCCCCTTGTCGCCGCGCTTCCGGGGCGAGCACGCCTTGCGCCGCTATCCCAATGGCGAAGAGCGCTGCATTGCCTGCAAGCTCTGCGAGGCGATCTGCCCGGCCCAGGCGATCACCATCGAGGCTGGCCCGCGGCGCAATGACGGCACGCGCCGCACCACCCGCTACGACATCGACATGGTGAAGTGCATCTATTGCGGCTTCTGCCAGGAAGCATGTCCGGTCGATGCCATCGTCGAAGGGCCGAATTTCGAGTTTGCGACCGAAACGCGCGAGGAACTCCTCTTCAACAAGGAGAAATTGCTTGCGAACGGCGATCGCTGGGAGCGCGAGATCGCACAGAATATCGCGCTCGATGCGCGGTACCGGTAAGGGCGGGACGGAATGACTGTCGCGACATTATTCTTCTATCTCTTCTCGGCGATCATGCTGGCGTCGGGCGTGATGGTCATTTCATCGCGCAATCCGGTCCATTCTGTGCTCTTCCTCATCCTCGCCTTCTTCAATGCGGCGGGTCTCTTTATTCTTCTCGGTGCCGAATTCCTCGCGATGATCCTCGTCGTCGTCTATGTCGGCGCCGTGGCGGTGCTGTTCCTCTTCGTCGTCATGATGCTCGATATCGATTTCGCCGAATTGCGCGAAGGCATGCTGAACTATCTGCCTGTCGGCGCGACGATCGGCCTGATCCTGATGGTCGAGCTTGTGCTGGTGGTCGCCGGCTGGTCGATCTCGCCGGATCTCTTGAAAACCGTGACTTCGCCGGCGCCGCCGATCACCGACATGACCAATACGGAAGCGCTGGGCCGCATCCTCTACACGAAATACATCTATTACTTCCAGGCGGCGGGCCTCATTCTGCTTGTGTCGATGATCGGCGCCATCGTCTTGACGCTCCGCCACAAGCCGAATGTGAAACGGCAGAACATCTCCGATCAGGTAGCGCGCGGGCCGGCGACTGCAGTCGAGATCAGGAACGTCAAGCCGGGGCAGGGGATCTGATATGGCAATTGGATTGGCCCATTACCTGACCGTCGCCGCAGTGCTTTTCACGATCGGCATTTTCGGGATCTTCCTGAACCGCAAGAACGTCATCGTCATCTTGATGTCGATCGAACTCATGTTGCTCGCGGTCAACATCAATTTCGTGGCCTTTTCCGCGCAACTTTCCGACCTGGTCGGGCAGGTGTTTGCGCTTCTTGTGCTTACCGTTGCGGCGGGCGAGGCGGCCATCGGCCTTGCCATCCTTGTCGTCTATTTCCGCAACCGCGGTTCGATCGCGGTTGAAGATATCAATCTCATGAAGGGCTAAGCGGCGGTCATGTATCAGGCGATCGTATTCCTGCCGCTGATTGGCGCGCTCATAGCGGGTCTTGCCGGCACTAACCTGTTCAAGATGATGGGCCGCGAGTCGGAAGCCTTCAGCGCTCACGGCTCGGGACATGATCATGCGCACGATCACGGCGACCATGGCAATGGCCACGGCCATGATCACCATCATCAGCCGCCCTGGCCGATGTATCTGACCAGCGCCTTGCTGATCATATCGGCCGTCCTCTCCTGGGTTGCTTTCATCGGTTACATGCATGAAGGCGGCGTCCAGAAATTCGAGATCCTGCGCTGGGTCGGTTCCGGCGCGCTTGAGTCCAATTGGGCCTTGCGCATCGACACGCTGACGGCGGTCATGCTCGTCGTAGTCACCACCGTATCGGCATTGGTCCACGTCTATTCGATTGGCTATATGGGCCACGATCCCCATCAGGCCCGCTTCTTTAGCTATTTGTCGCTGTTCACCTTCGCGATGCTGATGCTGGTGACGTCCGACAATTTGCTGCAACTCTTCTTCGGGTGGGAGGGCGTCGGCCTTGCCTCCTACTTGCTCATCGGTTTCTGGTACAAGCGCCCATCCGCCAATGCCGCGGCGATCAAGGCCTTCGTAGTCAACCGCGTCGGCGATTTCGGCTTCGCGCTCGGGATTTTCGCGACCTTCACGATTTTCGGCACGATCAATTTCGACCCGATCTTCTCGGGCGCCGCCGCGCAGGTCGGCAAGACCATGAATTTCCTGGGTCGCGACGTCGATGTCATGACCACCATCTGCCTACTCCTCTTCATGGGCGCCATGGGCAAGTCGGCGCAATTCCTGCTCCACACATGGTTGCCGGACGCCATGGAAGGCCCGACACCGGTCTCGGCCCTCATCCATGCCGCCACCATGGTGACCGCCGGCGTATTCCTGGTCGCACGCATGTCGCCGCTGTTCCAGACGGCGCCCTACGCCAGCGATTTCGTGATCATTATCGGCGGGATCACCGCCTTCTTCGCCGCGACTGTCGGCCTCGTCCAGAACGACATCAAGCGCGTCATCGCCTATTCGACCTGTTCTCAGCTCGGCTACATGTTCGTGGCGCTGGGTGTCGGTGCCTATGGCGTCGGCATCTTCCACCTTTTCACCCACGCCTTCTTCAAGGCGCTGCTGTTCTTGGGCTCAGGCTCCGTCATCCATGCCATGTCGGATGAACAGGACATGCGCAAGATGGGCGGTCTCGCCCCGCACATCCGCGTGACCTGGGCGATGATGCTGATCGGCACCTTGGCCCTGACCGGCTTTCCCTTCACCGCCGGCTATTTCTCCAAGGACGCGATCATCGAAAGCTCCTTTGCCTCCCATGCGGGGCCGGCCGCCTTCGCCTTCGCGCTACTGGTCATCGCGGCGCTCTTCACCTCCTTCTACTCGTGGCGGCTGATGTTCATGACCTTCCATGGCAAGCCGCGTGCGTCGAAGGAAACAATGGACCATGTCCATGAATCGCCGCAGGTCATGCTGATCCCGCTCTACGTGCTGGCGCTTGGCGCGCTCGCGGCCGGATTCGTCTTCAAGGACTACTTCATCGGCCATGATTACGACGCCTTCTGGCGGGGCTCTGTGGTGACCACCGAGATCATCGAGGAAATGCACCACATCCCGTCCTGGGTCTTCTGGTCGCCGACCGTCGCCATGGTGATAGGCTTCTTGCTCGCGTGGCAGTTCTACATTCGCCGCCCGGATCTGCCGGGCAAGCTCGCCGCGCAGAACGAGCCGCTCTACGAGTTCCTGCTCAACAAGTGGTATTTCGACGAGCTCTACGACTTCATCTTCGTCAGGCCCGCCTTCTGGCTCGGCCGCCTGTTCTGGAAGCGCGGCGATGGCTGGCTGATCGATGGCTTCGGGCCGGACGGAGTTTCGGCCTGGGTCGTGGACATCACCAATCGCGTAGTCAGATTGCAGACCGGCTATGTCTACCACTACGCCTTCGCCATGCTGATCGGCGTCGCAGCCCTCGTTACCTGGTTCATGTTCGGGGGCGCGCACTGATGTCGGGCTGGCCGATTCTTTCTGTCGTCACCTTTCTGCCCTTGATCGGTGCGGCGCTGATCCTCTCGATCCGCGGCGAGGACGAGACGGCGCTTCGCAATATTCGCTGGGCAACCCTGTGGACGACGATCGTCACCTTCGTGCTGTCGCTGCTGATCTGGCTCGATTTCGACAAGGCGAGCCCGGACATGCAGTTCGTCGAGCGCCATGAATGGCTCTCGGGTGTTGCGTCTTATCACATGGGCGTCGACGGCATTTCCATGCTGTTCGTCATCCTGACCACCTTCCTGATGCCGATCTGCATTCTCGCAAGCTGGCGTGTCACTTCGCGCGTCCGCGAATACATGCTTGCCTTCCTGGTGCTCGAGACCTTGATGATCGGCGTCTTCTGCTCGCTCGATCTGGTGCTCTTCTACCTCTTCTTCGAAGGCGGCCTGATCCCGATGTTCCTCATCATCGGTGTGTGGGGAGGCCCGCGCCGCGTCTATGCGAGCTTCAAGTTCTTCCTCTACACATTGCTCGGCAGTGTGCTCATGCTCTTGGCGATCATCGCCATGTATTGGCAGTCGGGCACCACCGACATTGCCGTGCTGCTCAAGACCGCGTCTTTCCCGGTCGAGATGCAGACGTGGCTGTGGCTCGCCTTCTTTGCCTCCTTCGCAGTCAAAATGCCGATGTGGCCGGTCCATACCTGGCTGCCCGATGCGCATGTCGAAGCCCCGACGGCCGGTTCGGTTATCCTGGCCGCGATCCTCTTGAAGATGGGCGGATACGGCTTTCTGCGCTTCTCGCTGCCGATGTTCCCCAACGCCTCCGACCTGTTCGCACCCTTGGTGTTCACGCTGTCGATTGTCGCCATCATCTACACCTCACTGGTGGCGCTGGTGCAGGAAGACATGAAGAAACTGATCGCCTATTCATCCGTCGCCCATATGGGCTTCGTGACCATGGGCATCTTCACCTTCACGCGCCAGGGCATCGATGGCGCGCTCTTCCAGATGATCTCGCACGGTCTCGTCTCAGGCGCGCTGTTCCTGTGTGTCGGCGTCGTCTATGACCGCATGCATACGCGCGAGATCACCGCCTATGGCGGCCTCGTCAACCGCATGCCGCTCTATGCCTTCACCTTCATGGTCTTCACCATGGCCAATGTCGGCTTGCCGGGCACCAGCGGCTTCGTCGGCGAATTCCTGACATTGCTTGGTGCCTTTCAGGACAACACCTGGGTCGCCTTTCTGGCGACGACCGGGGTCATCCTGTCGGCTGCCTACGCGCTATACCTCTATCGCCGGGTCGTGTTCGGCGACCTCCACAAACAGGCTCTGCGCGCCATTCAGGACATGACACCCCGCGAATTGATCACCTTGGCGCCGCTGATCATCCTGACCGTCTATTTCGGCGTCTATCCGGCGCCGATCCTCGATGTCTTCGGGCCAAGCGTCGAAAACCTCATGAAGACCGTGCAGGCAGCAATTGATGCCGCCGCCGCGGTCAAAGCCGCGGCACTGTAGGAGAGAGATGATGTGGCTGCTTGAGCAAGCCGACGCCGCTGCGGTTCTCCCCGAGATCGTCCTCGCATTGATCGCCATGGCGCTTCTCATGGTCGGCGTGTTCCGCAAGGGCGACACGGCGAACTTCGTGACCATGGGTTCGCTTCTGGGCCTAGCGATTGTTGCCTTGCTCGTCATCTTCGGCGGCAGCGGCAAGACGACGGCTTTCGGTGGCGCCTTCGTCGTCGATACTTTCGCGCGGGTGATGAAGGTCTTGATCCTCTTCGGCTCGGCGGCCGCGATCGCGCTCTCCGTCCACTTCATGAAACAGGCGAAGATCGAGAAATTCGAATATCCCATCCTGATCCTGCTGGCGACCGTCGGCATGATGATGATGGTCTCGGCCAATGATCTGATCTCGCTCTATATGGGCCTCGAATTGCAGTCTTTGGCGCTCTATGTGGTCGCCGCGATCGATCGCGACAATGCGCGCTCTTCAGAGGCCGGCCTCAAATACTTCGTTCTCGGGGCGCTCTCGTCCGGCATGCTGCTCTATGGCGCCTCGCTCATGTACGGCTTCACCGGTGCCACAGGGTTCCCGGAGATTGCTGCGGCGGTGAAAGCCGGCGCCGGAAGCCTGGGCGTTCTCTTCGGCATTGTCTTCGTGATCGCTGGCCTTGCCTTCAAGGTCTCGGCGGTGCCGTTCCACATGTGGACGCCCGACGTCTATGAAGGCTCGCCCACGCCGGTCACCGCTTTCTTCTCGGCGGCGCCGAAAGTCGCCGCCATGGCGCTGTTCGTGCGCACCATGTTCGCGCCGTTCTCGGGGATAATTGCGGACTGGCAGCAGATCCTGGTCTTCGTTTCGATCGCCTCCATGGTGCTCGGCGCATTTGCCGCCATCGGCCAGACCAATATCAAGCGGCTTCTTGCTTATTCATCGATCGGCAATATGGGCTTTGCGCTCGTCGGCCTTGCCGCCGGCAGCGAAGAGGGCGTGCGCGGCGTCATCATCTACATGATGATCTACATGATCATGACGCTCGGCAGCTTCGCCTGCGTCATCGCCATGGCGCGGAAAGGCCGCCAGGTCGAGGAGATCGCCGATCTCGCCGGCCTTGCGCGGACCGACAAACTGCTCGCCTTTGTGCTCGCCATGCTGATGTTCTCGCTCGCCGGCATTCCGCCCTTGGCGGGCTTCTTCGCCAAGTATTTCGTGTTCCTTGCGGCCATCAAGGCAAACCTCGTGACGCTTGCCGTAATCGGCGTCATCGCCAGTGTCGTCGGCGCCTATTACTATCTCCGCATCGTCAAGATCATGTATTTCGACGAGCCGGCGCAGAGCTTCGATCCGATGCATGGCGAGGTGCGTCTTGTTGCGGTGCTGGCCGGGGCGTTCTCACTTGCTTTTGTTCTGATCGCGCAGCCATTGGTGAACCTTGCCGGGGCCGCCGCGGCTTCGCTCTTCTGATCTTCGCGTGCAGCCGGCGCTTCCTCCAGGCCATAGGCTCCTCGCACTTGACGCGATCGACTCGACGAATGACGAGGCGCAGAGGCTCGCAGCGGCCGGCGAGCACGGACCGCTTTGGATTTGGGCACTCAGCCAGGAAAAGGGCAGGGGGCGCCGCGGCCGCGATTGGGTGTCGCCGCCCGGCAATCTCTATCTCACGCATGTGTTTCCTCTTGCTGCGCCGGCCGCCGTTGCAGCGCAGGTTGGATTTGTTGCGGCGCTGGCGGTTCGTGACTTCGCACTGGCCGCCCTTGGGCATGAATATTCCGGCCGCATCCTCCTCAAATGGCCCAATGACGTGCTGATCGACGGGGCCAAATTCTCCGGCATCCTCGCCGAGACAGCCGCCTCGCCGGGCTCCGCTTCGCTGATCGTGCTGCTCGGCTGCGGCATCAATCTGGCCGGCGCGCCCGAGGGAACGCCCTATCCGGTGACGGCCTTGTCCCGTCTCGGAGCGGACATCGTGCCGGATCTGGCGCTCGAGAGTTTCGCCGGCTTTTTCCAGCAATGGTTTGAGGTCTGGAACAACGGCACCGGCTTCGACAAGATCCGCAGCGCTTGGCTCGCGCATGCCCTGGGTCTGGGCAGTCCGGTTCGCGGCGAGAATGGTCTTGAAGGTTCCTTCGCTGGCCTCGCTGAAAACGGCGCCATGATCGTCGCGCTGTCCTCCGGCGAGAAACGCATCCTGCATTCGGGCGAGGTCCGCTTTGCGAGCGTCGCGGCGTCATCGGCATAATGGCGAAGAAGCGACAACGCCCTGGCCGCGATCTCGTACTCCTTCCTTTGGGCGGAGCCGGCGAGATCGGCATGAACTGCTATCTCTACGGTCTCGGCCATCTCGATCATCGAGAATGGCTGATGGTCGATCTCGGCGTGAAGTTCGGCGAGGAAAGCGAGCCCGGCATCGATGTGGTCCTGCCGGATTTGGTTTTCGCAGAATCCGAGCGGCGTAATCTTGTCGGCATTGTCCTCACCCATGCGCATGAGGATCATCTTGGCGCCGTCGCCTGGCTGTGGCCGAGATTGCGCGTGCCGGTCTACTGCACACCTTTCTGCGCATCGCTCCTGAAGCGCAAGCTTGCTGAATATGGACTCGATGAGGAAGTCCCGATCGTCATCAAGCCACTGGGAAGCCGCTTCTCGGTCGGCAATTTCGATGTCGAGTTCATCGCTGTCACCCATTCGATCCCGGAGCCTGCTGCGCTCGCCATCCGGACGCCGGAAGGCACCGTACTTCATTCCGGCGATTGGAAGATCGACCGAGCGCCGACCATTCCGCCTGATATAAACGAGAAGCGCTTGCGCGAGATCGGCGAGGAGGGCGTCGACGCCTTCGTCTGCGACTCGACGAATGTGCTGCGCGCCGGGCATTCGCCGTCGGAGGCTGATGTTGCCGCGACGCTCGATAGATTGGTCGCCGCTGCGCCGCGCCGCGTGGCGATCACCACCTTTGCCTCGCATGTCGGACGCATAGCCTCGGCCATTAAGGCGGCGCGCAAGGCCGGGCGAGAAATCGTGATTGCCGGCCGTGCCATGCGCAACACGATCGAAGTCGCCCGCGAATGCGGTTACTTGCACGATGCCGGCACGTTTCTCGAGGAGCAGGCCTTCGGCTACCTCCCACCGGAAAAGGTCATGCTCATCTGCACCGGCAGCCAGGGCGAGCCGCGTGCCGCCATCGCCCGCATTGGCGAGGACCAGCATCCGGCCATCAGCCTCGATGAGGGCGATCAGGTGATCTTCTCGTCGAAGACCATTCCGGGCAATGAAAAGGCGGTTGCAGCCGTTCACAACAATTTGGCGCGGCTTGGGGTTTCGATCGTCACCTCCGATGAGGCGCTGGTTCACACCTCGGGCCATCCGCGCCAGGAGGAACTGCGCACGCTCTATGATTGGTTGAAGCCGCGCGCGCTCGTGCCGATGCATGGCGAGGCACGGCACCTCCACGCGCATGCTGCCTTCGCCAAATCCTGCGGCATCCCGGAAGTCACCATAGTCGAGAATGGCGGCATGGTCCGCCTAGCGCCCGGCCCGGCGGAAGTCATCGACGAGGCTCCGTCAGGCAGGCTTCATGTCGATGGCCATCTCATCGTCCCCGTCGATGACGGCCCCGCCAAGCGTCGCCGGAAATTGTCCTTCGTGGGCATGGTGGGCGTCTCGATCGTGCTGGACGGCAAGCATCAGCTCGTCCGCGATCCGTTGATCTTCCTCGACGGTCTTCCCGACGAGACCCGCGATGGAACGCCAATGGCGGAAATCCTTCTGGAGGCTATCGAAGACGCGTTCGAATCGATGCCGCGCCCGCGCCGTAAGGACGACGAGAACGTCAAGGAGGCCTTGCGCACGGCCGTCCGGCGCGCCGCCGACGCCGCATGGGGCAAGAAGCCGATCTGCCACGTGATGGTCCACCGGCTCTAGCACGATGAGCATTACTTTCCCTCGTCCTGAGGTGGCCGCACAGCGGCCCTCGAAGGGCGCTCACCTGCACAGTCATGCTGGTTGCTCATGGTTCGAGGCCCGCTTCGCGGGCGCCTCACCATGAGGTTCGCCTGCGGGTCCGTCTCGATCCAATGATACCCCACGCTAGCCGGTTGACCGTTTTCCCCGTGCTATAATTCAACGAATCATGAGCAAGCATTCACCACCGCCGCAATCGCCCAAGGACATCGAGCCGATCAACCTCAAGGAAGCCCTTGAGGAACGGTATCTCGCCTACGCGCTGTCGACTATCATGCATCGGGCTTTGCCCGATATTCGCGACGGGCTGAAGCCCGTCCATCGCCGGCTTCTCTATGTCATGTCGCAATTGCGGCTCGACCCCGGAGCGGCCTTTAAGAAGTCGGCCAAGATCGTCGGCGACGTGATGGGCTCGTACCATCCGCATGGCGACCAGGCGATTTACGACGCACTCGTCCGTCTCGCCCAGGATTTTTCCTCGCGCTATCCATTGGTCGAGGGGCAGGGGAATTTCGGCAATATCGATGGCGATGCTCCGGCTGCCTACCGCTATACCGAAGCGCGCCTGACCGAAGTTGCGCGGCTCCTTCTCGACGGCCTCAACGAGGATACCGTCGATTTCCGCGCCAATTACGACGGCACGCTGCAGGAACCGATCGTCCTCCCCGCAGCCTTTCCGAACCTATTGGCCAATGGCTCATCCGGAATCGCTGTCGGCATGGCGACATCCATTCCGCCGCACAACGTGGCCGAACTCTGTGATGCGGCCCTGCATCTCATCAAGACACCGAACGCGACGATCGAAAAGATTGTCCAACTCGTTCCTGGCCCTGACTTCCCGACCGGCGGAGTGATCATCGATAGCAGGGCCGATGTGCTTGCGGCCTATAAAACGGGCAAGGGCACTTTCCGCGTCCGTGCTCGCTGGTCCGTCGAGGAATTGGCGCGCGGCTCCTGGCAGGTTGTCGTCAGTGAGATCCCCTATCTCGTTCAGAAAGGACGGTTACTGGAAAAGCTCGGCGAACTAGTCGCCGCGAAGAAGCTCCCCTTGATCGGTGATCTGCGTGATGAGTCCGCGGAAGACGTCCGGCTCGTCATCGAGCCGAAAACGCGAAATATCGAACCCGCCTTGATGATGGAATCGCTGTTCCGGGTTTGCGAACTCGAGACACGCATTCCCTTGAACATGAATGTCTTGTCGCAGGGCAAGATTCCAGTGGTCTTGTCCCTGCGCGACGCGTTGCGCGAGTGGCTCGACCACCGCAAGGAAGTTCTCGTTCGGCGCAGCAACTTCCGGCTAGGCGAAATCGCGCGGCGGCTGGAAATCCTCGGCGGTTACCTCATCGCCTATCTCAATATCGACGAGGTGATCAAAATCATTCGCGAACAGGACGAGCCGAAGCCCGCTTTGATGAAGCGCTTCAAGCTCACCGATACGCAAGCCGAGGCGATCCTCAACATGCGTCTGCGCTCCTTGCGCAAGCTTGAGGAATTCGAAATCCGAACTGAAAACGACGCCTTGAAGAAAGAGCAGGCCGGTCTCAACAAGCTCTTGGCGTCGGATAGCCAGCAGTGGGAGAAGATCTCAGGCGAGATCCGCGAACTGAAGGAAAAGTTCGGCAAGAAGACCGAACTTGGCCGCCGCCGCACCGATTTTGCCGAAGCGCCCGAACTCGATATGGAACTTGAGCAGGCGACCCTCGAACGTGAGCCGGTAACGATCGTCTGCTCTGAGAAGGGCTGGATCAGGGCCCTGAAGGGTCACCTCGAAGATGTATCGACCCTGACCTATAAGGATGGCGACCAGGGCAAGTTTGTCCTCAAAGCGGAGACGACTGATCGGATTATGGTCTTCTCCTCTTCGGGTCGGTTCTTCACGCTCGAGGCCGGAAAGCTTCCTGGGGGCCGCGGCCATGGCGAGCCGGTACGATTGATGGCCGATATCGAGGCGTCCGATGCCATTGTTGCTGTCTTCGCCCATGTCCAGGCTCGGAAGCTTCTGGTCGCCTCGAGCGATGGCTATGGCTTCATCGTCCCGGAGGATGAGTGCCTGGCCAATACGCGCAAGGGCAAGTTTGTTCTCAATGTGAAAGCGCCGGCCGAGGCGCAGCTTTGCGTGGCTGTTCCCCCGGGCGCGGACCATGTTGCGACGGTTGGCGACAACCGCAAGATGCTCATCTTCAAAATGTCCGACCTGCCTGAGATGACCAAGGGTAAAGGCGTGCGGCTCCAGAAATTCAAGGATGGCGGCCTCTCCGACGCGCGGGCTTTCGTCCTGAAGGATGGCCTCGCCTGGGTCGATTCATCCGGCCGGACCTGGACGGTAGATGACCTGCGGGATTGGATCGGCGAGCGCGCCCAGGCCGGCAGGCTGCCCCCGAAAGGCTTCCCCCGCAGCAACCGGTTTGGCTGATACGTTTGGGGAAACCGTCGAGAGTTAACGGAAAATTTCCGTCGGTGGGGTGAATTGTTGGGCTTTCAGAGCCCTGTCTTCCATCTTTTCTTTACGGAAAGAAGGGCGACGGACCTTGAAGATGCAAGGACAGGCATCCACCGGAGAGCGTTTAGTGGAAGACAAGGTCTACTGGATTGCCCGTGGCGAGCTCGCTTCTCCGCCCGAGTCCAGCCTGTCCGCATCTGCTCTGGAGAAGGAGCTGATCCATAGGCAGGGCTACATAAAGGTGACGCACAACACCGATGGCACCACGATCAAGTGGGACCTGTTCGCCTCCAACTGGGCATCGACGTACTTCGCCCTGGATTGGATCAGCACGTTGGCCGGACCTTATCGCTTGTATTACTTCCTCGCCGGCTGGTTCGAGGAGGTGTACGACACAGCGCATCTGGCGCGCGACCGGATGGATGTGATCCTCGGAAAGAGTGATCTCCGATTGTCGCGCCGCACCTTCGTCCAGGAAGCCGATCCGAAGCGCGATGACATTCCGCCCATGCTGAAGCATGCACTGGCCGAGCGCGTGATCGAGCCGGACTACGCAGTCGACTGCATCTATGATTCGACGACCGGCAAGTTCCAGGTCGAGCGCGTTGGACCCAAATCCACGATTGCCCGGTTATGGGGAATGAGCCCGGTCTCCTATCCCTGCCTGACCGGGCACTCTTACGACCAGATGGTGAGCCGCGCCTATCCCAAGGTGCTCAAGACGGGCCATGCGCACTACGACCATGTCTATGCGGCAATGACGGCCGCTGACGGCAATGTCGTTTGGATTCCCTATCAGCGCGTCGTCCTGCCGAAGCGCTTCGCGCACGGCAAGCGCGGCGTTTCGATCGTCACGGAACAGACGAAGGTTGATATAGCGCTTCTGTAGCGACCATGTCGGCGATCAGGTGTTCGAGCTGGCTGCGATCGGCGAGCCCCACCCATTCCACCGCTTCCGCGCCATTCGGCTCCCATTCCCAGCTGAAGAAGCCGCGCTCGAGATGGCCATATCCCATGCGCACCATATGGCCGCGTGTCGCCATGCTCTCGCTCACCAGCGACCACAATCCATTGGGTAGCCATTTGAGATAGGCGAGCAGCATGCCGGAGCGCGGGAAGATATCGAAGCAGTGGCGATTGCGGTGATGACGGTCGATCCACAATTCGCCGTGATAGACAAGCTTGCCACTCATCAGATGAGCGCGCGTATTGAAGGGCGGATCGACGCGCCGCGGCAGCACCAGTTCCTTGCGCTTGAGATAGAGGCCTGCCATCCAGCCCAGGGCCCATTCGGCGAGGTTTGGATGGACGATGTCGAGCCGAAAAGCCTGCAGCGCAATGATCCGGCCTGATGCAAGCCGCGCCGAATGCCAGAACGCGCGGTCGTCATCGAGAAGACTGATTTCGGAATCGAACATTGGCGAGACGCGGTCGCCGCGTATTTCGTGCCGTACCCGTTGGAGTTCATCGAAATCGGATGAAATCTCGAGCGATAATCCATTTTCCTTTGCCTGCTCGAGCAAATTGGCAATTGCCCTGACCGCTGACAACGGGTCCGCCAGTGCGTTTGGCATGTTTGTCTCCCCCCGGTGAGCAGGAGCGAAACGCACCTTGCGCTTTTGGGCAAGCGGGGGATCGAAACTTGGTATATCGACAAAGGCTGTCGGGGCCGTAACCTTATTCATGCTCGTGCCGCGGTTCGAGAGGTCGCCGTCCGGAGCATCATAGCGCATTGTGGTTAACGATCTCGCGCAATTATCTAACGCCGGAGACGAAGAGTTCTTCTTCCGAAACCTGCTTGCTGGTTACGAATCGCCACACGCCGTGGACGAACAGCGTGGTGAAGACGATGGCGCCGCCAATCAGAGCCTGTGTCGTGGGCACCTCGTCGAAAATCAGCCAGATCCAGACGGGTGTGAGGACCACATCCAGGAGGAAGAACATTGCGACTTCCGGCGCGGGGAGGTAGCGCGGACCGAGCGCGATCAACCCAGAGGCGAGTGGAATGACGAGTAGCCCGTTGAGCGCCAGCCATCCCCAGCCATCGGGAGCAAGGCTTGCAGGTTGAGCGCCCCAGAACAAGGCGAAGCCCGCCGAGACGAGGCTGCCAACCGCAAGGCTGGTCACGACGTTCTTCCCCGTCTTGCGAATGACCGTGAGCGCGATCGCCGTACAGAGCGCCACGCCGACCGCCAGCAGGTCGCCGACATAGGTGCCGACCGCCAGTCCATCCCACACGATGATGCAGACCCCGAACACCGCCGTGGCAACCGCGACCCATGTCCAGCGGTGGATCTTCTCCGAGAGGAACAGCCACGCCAGCACCGCGCAGAAGATCGGGTTGAGCGCGAGGATAAAGACGAGATTGGCGGCCGTGGTCTTGGTTACGGCGCTCAGGAACATGATATTGGCCAGCGTATTGGTGACGGCGACGATGAGTCCGGCCCAGCCATTGATGAAGGGAAGCTGGTTGCCGTTAATCCGCCGGAAAGCCAGCCAGAAGATCGTAATGGCCAGCGCCAGGAATATGCCGCGCACAAAGATCAGCGTCCACTGATCGGTCATCGCGAGCCGAGCGAGCGGTACATCGAAAGTAAAAAGCGTGCCGCCGATCGCCGTGAGGATGAGCCCCTTGCGGTGCTCCGAGCGAGTTGCGTTCAACGCCATGTCGGTCATTCACTAGGCCTGCGATGAAGTCATAATGGAGTCGCGTACTGACGACTCGTTGCAATTGCCAAGGTCGGCGAATAAGCACCCGACTGACATAAAGTCAAGTTTTGCTGGAAGCTGCTAAACGGTTGGATCATAGGATGAATTGAGGACGTTCAGCCCGGTAGTACGGCCCAGCCGTCCGGCGTCAGGCGCTCTTGGGGCTGGAATTTGGCCTTGTAGTTCATCTTCTGCGAACCGCGAACCCAATAACCCAGGTAGAGATAGGGTAGGCCGAACCGCTGGGCCCGCTGGATGTGATCGAGGATCATGAAGGTACCGAGACCGCGCGAGGCGAGTTCGGGTTCGTAGAAACTGTAAATCATGGAAAGCCCGTCATCGAGCCGGTCGGTCAGGACTGCGGCGATCAAAGGCCCGCGTCCACCTGTGGGGGAAGCCAAGCGATATTCCACCATGCGGCTATTGACGAAACTGTCGTCGACCATCGCCGAGAAATCGAGAACCGTCATGTCGACCATCCCGCCGTCACCATGGCGCGAATCGATATAGGCCCGAAACAGCGAATACTGCTCCGACGTTGCCTTTGCCCGGATCGACTCGCTGGTGACGTCGCGATTGCGCGCCAGGGTCCGCTTGAACGATTTATTCCAGGCAAACGAGTTGACCCTAACGCGAACTGACACGCAGGACGTGCACCCGTCGCAGGCCGGCCGGTAAGCGATGTTCTGGCTGCGCCGGAAACCGCCTTGGGACAATTGGCTGTTGAGCTGCGCGGCGTCGTGGCCGATCAGATGCGTGAATATCTTGCGCTCGACACGGCCCGGCAGATAAGGGCACGGCGCTGGCGCGGTGATGAAAAACTGCGGGAAATTTCGCCGTTCGATACTCAAGGCTCGGGCTGCTCCGGGTTCACGCCGCGAGATTGATAATCGCGCCTGTGGAGCGCCGGTTCAACCCCCTTGTCAGCGCCCGCCGAGCGTTTCCTTGCCCCCCGGTGCATCTAGGACACGCGCCGTAAAGCCGTCACTTTCGATTGATTCTACAATCTCCTCGGCATGACGGCCGTCCCTGGTCTCGATCATGAGCTCGAGTTCGGCGCCCTTCGCCGGCACGTCGAGGAACATGCGGCGATGCGAGACTTCCAGGATATTGGCGCCGAGCTGGCCAAGCCGCGTTGCGATGCGTCCGAGAACGCCGGGTCGATCGTCAATCTGGATGCGCAGATTGACGATCCTGTGCTCGCGCTCAAGCTCGCGATAGATCACGGAAGCAAGGATGCGCGGATCGATATTGCCGCCGCACAACACGAGCCCCACTTTCCGGCCGCGGAAATGCGCCGGATCTGCAAGAACAGCCGCAAGCCCGGCAGCGCCAGCCCCTTCGGCAAGCGTCTTTTGATGGCCGAGATAGGCCATCACCGCGCGCTCGATGTCTGACTCGCCGACGAGACGGACATCGTCGACATATTGCTTGCAGATGGTGATCGTCCGTTCCGTGACGTTCTTGACTGCAATGCCTTCGGCAAGCGTGCTGCCGCCGCAACGCGCCGGCTGGCCACGCAGAGCGTGATACATCGAGGGATAGAGTTTCACTTCCACACCCATCATCTCGATCTGTGGTTTGATATGTTTCGCTGCGATCGAAATCCCGGAGATGACGCCGCCGCCGCCGATCGGCACGACGATGCAGTCGAGGCTCGGCTCGTCTTCAAGCATCTCGATACCGATCGTGCCTTGCCCCGCAATGATCCGGTCATCGTCATAGGGATGGATCAGAATATAGCCCTTTTCCTTGACCATCGCTTCGGCGGTCACCTGGCTGTCGGCGAGTGTCTCGCCCGAGAGAACAACCTGCGCGCCATGTGACCGGGTCCGCTCAACCTTGGTTGACGGCGTCGTTTCCGGCATGACGATGACGGCGGGAATGCCGAGCTTGCGCGCATGATAGGCAACCGCTTGCGCGTGGTTGCCCGCCGACATGGCGATGACGCCTCGGGCGCGTTCTCCCTCGCTCAGATACGACATCTTGTTGAAGGCGCCGCGATCCTTGAACGAGTTGGTGACCTGCAGATTCTCGAATTTGACGTAGATCTGCGCGCCGGTGATCTCGGAAAGCTTGTGCGAATGGAGCAAGGGGGTCCGCACCACATTCCCGGCCAGCCGCTCCCGCGCGGTTTCGATGTCCTTGTAGGCGATCGGCATGTGAGCCATGTCCTGAAGCGGTTTGTCTTCGATCCCGCTTTCTAATAGTTAGAGGTCTTCGATAATCGCACAAATCGCCGTTCCAGCGCCTTCCCGCGACATGGTTCGGCCCAGCAGCAAGGGAGTAGCGGCATGACACTTCGCGCGGCCTGGATCGGCCTCGGCGTTATGGGGTTTCCGATGGCGGGTCATCTGGCGACCCGCGGGGGTCTCGACGTCACTGTCTATAACCGCAATTCCGAGAAGGCCTCGCGCTGGACCGAGCGTTTCCCCGGCAAGTCGGCGCCGACGCCGGCAGCGGCCGCCAAGGATGCCGACCTCGTCTTCGCCTGCGTCGGGAATGATGACGATGTAAGGCAGGTAACGACCGGTCCTGACGGCGCCTTCGCAACCATGAAAAAGGGCGCCGTGTTCATCGACCATACGACGGCCTCGGCCAAGCTGGCGCGCGAACTCCATGTCATCGCCAAATCGAAAGGGCTGGGCTTTGTCGACGCGCCGGTCTCGGGCGGGCAGGCGGGCGCCGAGAATGGCGTGCTGACCGTGATGTGCGGCGGCGATGAGCCGGATTATGCCAAGGCCGAACCGGCGATCGTCCACTTCTCACGGATGCGCAAATTGCTCGGGCCCGCCGGCTCCGGTCAACTCGCCAAGATGTGCAATCAGATCGCCATAGCCGGACTGGTCCAGGGTCTTGCCGAAGCCGTTCACTTCGGCATGAAGGCTGGCCTCGATATGGAAGCAGTGATCGATGTGATCTCCAAGGGTGCGGCCGGCTCGTGGCAGATGGAGAACCGGCACAAGACCATGATCCGCAATGAGTTCAATTTTGGCTTTGCGGTTGATTGGATGCGCAAGGACCTCGGCATTTGTATAGAGCAGGCCAAGCAGACCGGTGCGCACCTTCCTGTAACCGCGCTCGTCGATCAGTTCTATGGCCAGGTTCAGTCGATGGGCGGCAATCGCTGGGATACATCGAGCCTGATCGCGCTTCTTCAGAGATGAGTGACGCCGGCTGGCTGTTTTTTTTGGTAGCGATTCCCGCCGCAATGCTGGTGGGCTTCTCGAAGGGGGGCCTGCCCGTTGTCGGAATGCTAGGCGTGCCTGTCCTCTCGCTCGCCATCTCGCCGGTTCGCGCGGCAGCTCTCCTGTTGCCGATCTACGTCGTCACCGACATGTTTGGCCTATGGGCCTATCGACGACAGTTCGATCGCCGCAATCTCGAGATCCTTATTCCCGCCGCGACGGTTGGCGTGGGTATCGGCTGGGCGACGGCGTTTGTTGTGTCCGAGCGACTTGTCACGCTCATCGTCGGCGTGATTGGTCTTTCTTTCTGTCTCAATTACTGGCTGGCGAGCCGCCGCAACAGCGGAGCGCGTCCAGCCGATCTGCCGCGCGGCCTGTTCTGGGGAACCGTCTCCGGCTTCACGAGCTTCGTGAGCCATGCCGGCGCGCCGCCTTACCAGATGTACGTTATCCCGCAGCGGCTGGAAAAAATGGTCTATGCGGGAACGACCACGATTCTCTTCGCCGTCGTCAATGCGGTTAAGCTCGTGCCATACTGGGCACTTGGTCAACTGTCACTGGAAAATCTGAAACTGGCCGCGTGGCTTCTGCCGGGTGCGATCACCGCCACCTTTGCCGGCGTGTGGCTTGTGCGCGTCATTCCGCAGGCGCTCTTCTACCGGCTGGTCATGATAGCGTTGTTTCTCGTCTCGCTGAAACTCATCGCCGACGCTGCCATTGTGGGTTGAAATGGGCAGCGGACTCACTGGCCGCTTGCAGCCCCACCCGATCGGCCCGCGGGCGTTTCTGATCTTGGATGAGCGAACCCTTTAGGGGGCCCGTTGAAGCGACGCGCCGCAACTTGATCCATGTCAATGCCGTAACTCGGAAACCCAATCATAGGGGCCATTCGACGTTCCGGGCGCCGGTGCCTGTCTTTTGTGGCCTGTCATTGGAGGTACTATGAAACCGACCTTTCTGATAGCCGCCGTGAGCATGCTCCTCGGCACGATTATTTCCTGTGCCGCGGGAGCACAGGACGGCCAGCCGGTGGGCCCCTACAAAGACTTCAAGGGTAAGATTGAACTGGATGTGCGTGACTCGGTACCTGATTGGGGTCCATTTACACCAAAGAAGGCGCCAGACGGCGCGCCGAACATTCTGTTCATTCTCTACGATGATACCGGACTCGCGGCTTGGTCGCCCTATGGCGGGCGGATCAACATGCCGACGATGGATAGGCTGGCTGCCAATGGCCTGACCTACACGCAGTGGCACACGGTGGCGCTCTGCTCACCGACGCGATCCACGCTGCTGACAGGCCGAAATCACACCTTGAACGGCATGGCCGCAATTACTGAAGCCTCGAACGGGTACCCGGGCTGGGCCGGTCGTATTCCGCCGCAAGCCGCCACCGTGGCGCAAATCCTTCAGGACAACGGCTACAGCACCTTCTGGTTGGGCAAGAACCACAATGTTCCGGAGCAGGACGTCGCCGAGGGTGGCGACCGCAAGACGTGGCCGCTCGGCCAGGGTTTTGAGCGCTACTACGGATTCATCGGCGGCGAGACGAACCAGTGGTACCCGGACCTCGTCGAGGACAATCACTACATCGAACCCCCAGCCTCGCCCGAGCAGGGCTACCATCTGTCCAAGGACCTCGCCGATCAGGCGATCAAGATGATTCGGAACCAAAAGGCCACTAGCCCCTCGAAGCCGTGGTTCATGTTCTACAACCCCGGCGCCAATCATGCCCCACACCAGGCGCCGCAAGAATATATCGCAAAGTACAAGGGCAAGTTCGACGACGGCTATGACGCATACCGCAGTTGGGTGCTGGAGCGCATGATCGCAAAAGGCGTCTTGCCCAAAGGGACACAACTGACGCCGATCAATCCTATTCCGGAATCCGAGGCAAATCCCGCAGATGCGGTACGCCCTTGGAACAGCTTGACATCCGACGAGAAGAAGCTGTTCTCGCGCTTGGCGGAGGTGTGGGCCGGATTTTCAGAATACACCGACGCGCAAGTTGGACGTGTTGTCGACTACCTCGAGCAATCAGGCCAGCTCGACAACACGATTGTCCTCTATGCTGCAGACAATGGTACTTCCGGTGAAGGGTCGCCGAACGGCTCCGTCAACGAAAACAAGTTCTTCAATGGCTACCCCGACGATATCGCCGAGAACATGAAGCTCATCGACAAACTCGGTGGGCCGGATACCTACGAACATTTCCCGACCGGTTGGGCAACTGCATTCTCCACGCCGTTCCGGATGTTCAAGCGCTATGCTCAGTATTCTGGCGGCACCGCCGATCCGCTGGTCATTTCGTGGCCCAAGGGCATCAAGGCGCGTGGTGAAATCCGCAACCAGTATCACCACTCGGTCGACATCGTCCCGACGCTTCTAGACATCGTCGGCCTCGAGATGCCCAAGGTCTACCGGGGTGTGGAGCAGTTCCCGCTCTCCGGTGTTTCGATGAGGTACACCTTCGATGCCAAGCCCGACGACCCCACGCATAAGAAGCGCCAGTTCTATTCGATGCTGGGCACTCGGGGCATCTGGGAGGACGGCTGGCTGGCCGCCACTGTGCACGCCCCGTTCACCGGCAAGGGCCATTTTGATCAGGACCAGTGGCAGCTCTTTCACGTGGATGCGGACCGTTCAGAATCAACGGACCTCGCGAAGCAGTATCCTGAGAAGCTCGAGGCATTGAAGAAGGCATGGGACGAGGAAGCCAGGGTTAATTTGGCATTGCCCATCGATGACCGCACCGCCACCGAGATACTTACGATCGAGCGCCCCTCGGGAGAGCCAACACGTGACCGTTACGTCTATTACCCGGGTACGGCTCCAGTTCCAGAAGGCGTTGCAGTCAATGTGCGCAACCGCTCCTACAAGATCCTCGCCAATGTCGAGATCACCGATCCTGATGCTTCGGGTGTGATCTTTGCCCACGGCTCGCGCTTTGGTGGCCATACATTGTTCATCAAGGATCACAAGCTCTATTACGTTTATAACTTCCTGGGCATCAAGCCGGAGCAACAGTTTGTCTCGAGTATCGACCTGAAGCCTGGCAAATACACTCTTGGCATGGAGTTCAACCGCACGGGCGCCGGCCCTCATAACGAGTCGCTCGGCACGACCAAACTGTACATTAACGATCAGGTCGTCGCCGAGGGCCCAATGAAAACGCAGCCGGGGAAGTTCACCTTGTCGGGCGACGGTCTATGCGTTGGTTACGATAGCGGTGATGTCGTCAGCCAGGATTCGCCCGGAGAGTTCCACGGCGGCACGATCCAAGGCGTCGGGGTCACTGTAGAGAAGGCGTCGTATCAGGACCTTGAAGCAGAAGCTGAGAGAGCACTGATGCGCGATTGATCGCGAATTGCCGACGGCTTCGCCAGCTAGTCCATCGCGTCAGTTAACTGCGCTGCAGACTTTGATCTGCTATCGTTCCATAGCGGGCTCTGGCAAGTCGTCCGTCCGGCATATGGAAAGGTTCACACCCAACTCCTTCACGCCTTCGAGGAGGGAGAAGGCGCGAACTGATCTTAAGCGGGTAGTCCGGCTTTCAACAAAGCCTCGCGATGATGCTCGCTGTCTTCGAGCCGTTTGTAGTGCATCGTCGCCATATAGGACTCGACCGTAAACGCGGGGTTCATGGATAGAACCGCGTCAGCATGCGCCTTCGCAGTCGAGGTATCACCGATCATGGCATGCGCTGCCGCTAGGAACGCATGATGTGTATAGTCCGGCTTGCTGATGTGCCGGAACGCGGCAATAGCCTCCTTGTAGTCTCGGGCGACGAAATAGGCGCGGCCCAAGTGATTCCAGAAGCGTTCCGGGTGATGCGGATTAAGCCGCATCGCCTTCTTGATCCACGGGATCCCGGCTTCAGGCTCGCCGACCCAAGTGAGCACTTCGCCATTCTGAACGACGATCAGATCATTATTGGGATTAAGGCTTAGCGCGCGCTCTTGATGATGCAGTGCCTTGGCGTGATCATTGAGGCTGATGCCGATGGCGGCAAGAATGCGATGCACGTCGCTGTCGTTGTCGTCGAGCGATTGCGCAATATTGAGCTCGGAGATCACGGTCTGCTTGGCGGCTTCGGGATCGTCACACCAATTGTAGGTCCAAGCCTGGCCGACAATGCAACCACGCCAGGCGTGAGCATGGGCATAGTTGGGATCGAGCTCGAGCGCCTTTTCGATCAGCCGCTGCGCCGCGACATTGTCCTCCCGCCGCGAGCGATGATGCAGGACTTTCGCAGCCAGGACGTATTCATACGCCCGCATGTCCTTTGTCGGGTTGCGCTGCGCGCGTTCATGTGCAGCGGCCTCGACGCGGCCGGGCAAGGTACCCACGATCGACGCAACCACCTCGTCCTGCACCGCAAAAATATCCGACAATTCGCGGTCATACCGTTCCGCCCAAACATGGCGGTCGCTCCTCGCATCGATAAGCTGAACGGTAATGCGCACGCGGTTGCCGGATTTGCGAACGCTGCCCTCGACCACATAATGCACTCCGAAGGCTCGCGCCACTTCCTGCACATTTACAGCACGGCCCTTGTAGACGAAGGTCGAGTTGCGTGAGATCACCAGAAGATCGCGGAAGCGTGACAATTCGGTGATGATGTCCTCGGTCAGTCCGTCCGCGAAGAAATCCTGATCCGGTTCGCCGCTCATATTGGCAAAGGGCAGGACCGCTATCGACAAATGTTCTCCGGTTCCGCTTTGGCTTGCCGGATGCGCGGCCAAGGGCGCCGTGTCCGCATCATCGAGCAGCAGCCGATAAACCCGCATCGGGCGGCTGATGTTCTTGAGGTGCTGGTCGCCCGTGTCGGCGAATTGGACGTCAAGCTTGTGGGCGAGCTGATCATGAATCGCTTGGCTGACGCTGATCCCGCCCGGCAATGCATGCTCCTGCAGCCGCGCAGCGATGTTCACGCCGTCGCCGAATATGTCGTCACCGTCGACGACGATGTCGCCGAGATTGATGCCTATGCGAAACAGAATCCGCCGATCGGGGTCGACATCGGCATTGCGTCGGGCCAAGCGGCGTTGAATTTCGAGCGCGCATTCGACAGCGTCGCTGGCACTCGCGAACTCCGCCAGCATGCCGTCGCCGGTGGTTTTGATGATGCGCCCGCCGTTTTTCACCACCGCTGGATCGATCAACTCCAGCCGATGCGCTTTGAGCCGCGCCAGCGTCCCGGTTTCGTCGAGCTCCATCAGTCGGCTGAAGCCGACCATGTCGCTGGCGAGCACCGCTGCCAGTTTGCGTTGAATCCGAGGCTCTTGCATCTTGCTTTGTCCGGCCTCCGCAAGCCTGATATAGGCCGTCTGCGGGTCCTATATCTGCGCGCTCAGCCGCGCTCCTTCAAGCGGCGGGCGACATCGCGCGCGAAGTAGGTGAGAATGCCGTCAGCACCGGCGCGCTTGAAGGCGAGCAGCGCCTCAGGAACGGCGCGGTTGGCATCGAGCCAGCCATTCTGAACGGCCGCCATGATCATCGCGTACTCGCCCGACACCTGGTAGGCGAAGGTCGGCATGTGGAAAGCTTCCTTGAGCCGCCACAGGATGTCGAGATAGGGCAGGCCGGGCTTGACCATGATCATGTCGGCGCCCTCGGCGATATCGAGGGCTGCCTCGCGCAAGGCCTCATCGCCATTGCCGGGGTCCATCTGATAGGTGCGCTTGTCCCCGACCAGCGTCGCGGACGATCCCACAGCATCGCGGAACGGCCCATAAAATGCCGAAGCGTACTTGGCGCTGTAGGCCATGATCTGCACGCGCTCGAAGCCGTTTTCTTCAAGTGCCAAACGAATGGCCCCGACGCGGCCGTCCATCATGTCGGAGGGCGCGATGATGTCGCATCCGGCTTCCGCCTGCACCAGCGCCTGCTTCACCAGCGCCTCGATGCTCGCGTCGTTGAGAATCTCGTCTCCCTCCATGAGCCCGTCGTGGCCGTGGCTTGTATAGGGGTCGAGGGCGACATCGCACATGACGCCGATCTCCGGCACGGCATGCTTGATGGCCCGTACCGCCTGGCAGACGAGATTCTGGGGATTATGCGCCTCGCGCCCATCCGCCGTGCGCAACGAACGCTCGGTATTCGGGAAGAGCGCAATAGCCGGGATGCCAAGCTCATGGGCCTCGGCCGCGGCCATGACGGCGAGGTCGACCGAAAGCCGCTCGACCCCGGGCATGGACGGCACGGCTTCCCGGGCGTTCTTCCCGGCGATGACGAAAATCGGCCAGATCAGGTCGGATGCGAGGAGGTTCTTTTCGCGCACCAAGCGGCGTGACCAGTCGCTCGAACGGTTGCGGCGCATGCGGACAGCGGGGAAGCCGGCCGATGAAACATCGGGCGATTTGGTCTGCGGTCGGCGGGGCGAAACAGGCTTCATCGGGCGGTTTTCGTTCATGGGCTCAACATAGCCGCCGTCACCGGCTTTTGAAACCTGGCTGATCGTCTCAATTCTCCGCGATTTGTTAACTATGCCGGGCTTTCCGCCATTTGTTTTTTGTAAGCGTTAACGGGCGCAAACCATTCTGCCAGCCGGGAAATCTTGCTGGGCGGAGGGCGGTGCCATGGCCAAATTGCTGAATATGCTGATCACATTGCCGGTCATTCTCGTGCCGGTCGCTATCTTGTCGGTGAAGCCGGCTGGCGCGGAGATGGTTTCGCCCACCGAAGCCCTCGAAATTCTCGCAAAAAGCGATGCAGCGAGCTCCAAATGCGGAGTTTTGATGGGCCAGGAGCGCGCCGAATTGAAGCAATATGTGGCCCGTGCGGAGATCGCCGCAGCCCGCCGCATGGGGCCCGAGGAAGCCAATGGCGTTGTATTGTCTGGCCGGGCGGCCGGTAAATCTGTCAGCTGCACGGGCGAAACAACCGCCGAAATCTATGTGCGCTGGGCGCCGCGCGGGTTGCCGTGGCCCAGGCCGATGGCGGCCGCCGGGCGCGCGTATCGCTTTTCCCGCAAAGCCGCTCCGTCCGGCTTTTGAATTCGGCCGATCCGGCCACAATAATTCGCGAGCCGGGCCAGCCGAAGGGCTCGCTCGGCCGGTTTCAGCAGGTTTCGACCGCTTATTTCATCGAAAAACGCTGCCGCTTCCTCTCTTATTCGCGGGCGCGAAACTTCTGGCAATCGGTCTTGGGCGCCCAGAGCGAAGCCATGGCCGCCAACAGCCGCAGCCAGGTCAATGCCACGCTAAAGCTGGCGCGCAGCGCCGCGTCGCGTAATTCATGCGACGCCAATGCCGCCCGTCTGGTCCGCTCGGCCTATGCATCCTTAGCGGCGAATTAATTCCGCAGGGGCGTTTAGAATTCATAAGGACTGCTTGCCAAGACTCCATAAACTCTATTCGACATCGGCGCAAATCATTGAAAATATAAGGACAAATTTACTCTCTCTTTTGAACCGATTTTAACGCGCTCCGCCTTACCGTCCACGTCACACAGAGGGCCCGGCCATGTAGCCGGCTCCGGGGTAACAAGGGCAAGGTGGTCAAATGCGTACTCAAACAGCGGGGGGAGTCCGTGAAGTTGCGGACTCCGGACGTCAGCAGGTCAAGCACAGATATCTCGAGGCGCTCACGCTCATCGAGCGGCTCCATCGTCGTCTTCTGGACGTCATCAAGGACGATTTTGAACGCTCCGGCGAGCCGGAGGTCAATCCGGTCCAGGCATTGCTGCTTTTCAATATCGGCGATTCCGAGCTCACCGCAGGCGAACTGAAGACCCGCGGCCACTATCAGGGCTCGAACGTCTCCTACAATCTCAAGAAGCTGGTCGAGGCGGGCTATGTCAGCCACGAACGTTCCAGCACGGATAAGCGCTCGGTGCGCGTGAGCCTCACGCCCCGCGGTCAGCACATCCGTGAGCGCGTCGATGCGCTCTATAATCGCCAGTTGCAGGCGGTCGAGGAAGTCGTCGGCCTGAGCGTTGAAGAATTCGAGCGCCTGAACAAGTCGCTCACCCGTCTCGAGCGCTTCTGGACCGACCAAATTCTCTATCGTCTCTAAACGCTTAGTTCTCCTAGGGGCCGGTCATGTGGCATTGATGCAACAGGGTCGGCCCAAATTCTTTTTGGGCACAGTCCACCCCATTCCTGCCCGATTATCCCTCGAAAAACCGGGCCTATCACGGCGAAGGCGGCAGGAGTTTCGATTCGGTCATCACGTATTGGCGTTTTGACCGCTGCGAGCGGGCCTGTTACAAAAACCTTGCCGAAACATTAAAACGTGCGGGCGACTGGCGTCGCTTGCTTGGGGTTTGCGTCGACAAAGCTTGTGGGGCCGTGCTGATGGGCTGTGAAGTAAGAGAACCAAAGTTTGCCGCCATTCGTCGTCACCTGGTTTCTGGGACCAGGCTGATCGTGGCCGCGACGGCCCTGGCCGTTATGGCGGGCTCGGCGAGCGCCGGCGACGATCCGTTCTGGGCGCGCCAGAAGCGGGCTCAGGATGAAGGTGGCAGCACGGCGACTTCGTCCACTGCGTCTCACTCGTCTACGCCTTCCGCTTTCAGCAATATCGGCAACCGGGCCGGCAAGGCGACGACCACGACGGAAGTCGTCGCGGATCGCGCCGAAGCGCCGATGCTGTCATCGGCCAGCGCCAAGGCCGTAACCGACTCGATCGCGTTTTATGAGGGCATCGTTGCTGCTGGTGGATGGCCCACCGTGGGCACCACCAGTCTCAAGCCGGGCTCGACGGGCGAAAGTGTTGCCGGCCTGATTCGCCGTCTTCAGATCGAGGGCTATCTCCCGGCCGACAGCGCCCAGGGAGAAGCGGTCTACAGCGAGGAAGTCGCCTCAGCCGTCGCGCGCTTCCAGGCGAAGCACGGACTGGCCGTGACCGGCCGCCTGGACAAGCCGACCGTCGCCGAGCTCAATGTTCCGCCATCTCGCCGGGCCCAGACCTTGCGGGCCAATCTTCCGCGCATCGAGCAATATTCGAAGGATCTGGGCAGCCGCTATATCGTTGTGAACGTCCCGGCGCTGCAGCTCGAGACCGTCAATAATGGCGCTGTCTATTCGCGCCACAACGTCATCGCCGGCCAGCCGGCGCGCCCGACGCCTGTGGTGATGACCAGCATCTCCAACATCAATTTCAACCCCTATTGGAACGCGCCGCGCTCAATCGTCGAGAAGGACATCATCCCGATGGTGCGCAAGTACGGCGTGCGCTTCCTGCGCGATCAGCGCATGCGCGTCTACAGCACCTATAATGGCCCGGAGCTTGATCCGCGCTCGATCAATTGGCGCACGGTTACGGCTGACCAATTGTTCGTTCGCCAGGATCCGGGCGAAGACAATGCGATGGCGACCGTGAAGATCAACTTCAACAGTCCCTTCGGTATCTATTTGCATGACACCCCGACAAAGAGCCTGTTTGGAACCGGTGCGCGCTACCTCAGCTCGGGCTGCGTGCGCGTCGATCAAGTGTCGCTGCTTGTCGACTGGATCCTGAATGGCCAGGACGGCTGGGGACCCGGACGTATCCAGAGCGTGGCCGAGACGAAGGAACGCATGGACGTCACCGTCCAGAACGCGCCGCAGCTTCGCGTTGCCTATCTGACAGCCTGGTCGACAGGGCAGGGGCCGGCGAACTTCCGCAATGACATTTACGGACTCGACGGAACCGGTTTCGTCGTCGGCCAACCTTTGCCGGAAGGCGAAGTGAGCGACGACGGCCAGCGCTATATCTTGAAGCCGCTTCCCGTGAAGGCGACCGCGACCCGCGCACTTCAGGAGGATGACGACAGCGCCTGGTATTTCTCAAGCAAGCCGAAGCAGCGCACCGCAGCGACCAGTCAGCGGACGAACAACGGCCAGACCGTTCGCCAGCGCAATGAGGGCACGCTGTCGGATATCTTCGGCTTCGGTAACAGCAAGACGACCGCCGCGAAGCGCAAGCAGGCCTTTACCGGTACAAAGCAGACTACCAAGAAGAAGCCGGTGACCGCGTCGAAGTCGACGACCGCCAAGTCGACCAAGACCGCCAAGACAACGACCAAGAAGAAGCCGACGACGCAGACCGCGTCGGCCAAGGCCAAGTCGACGACGACCAAGACCGCCGCGGCCACGCCGAAAACAAAGCCGACGACCACGGCTGCGACAGACGCTGCCAAAAAGAAGAAAAAGAAGATCGAGGAAGTCGCTGCCGCGGCGACCCCGCCGGCTCCGAGCAAGACTGCCGCGCAATAAGAGCGAGGCGCCGAACGTATATCCGGCGCCGCACAGCTTCCGCCAAACTGCGGCGCATGTTCGCATGCGGCCATTGGTGCCGTGCAGGCGCTCGTTCTGGCGGCTAAGCACAGCGGTGGAGAGCCGCAATGACCCCGACATTTGATTACGCCAAGTCGTTCGATTCCGCCCTCGCGAAGCTGAAAGGCGAGGGTCGCTATCGTGAGTTCGCCGATCTGCGCCGCATCCGTGGCCGCTTTCCAAAGGCCCTGTGGCTCAGCCCGAAAGGCGAGCGCGAAGTCACTGTCTGGTGCTCCAACGACTACCTCGCCATGGGCCAGCACCCGGATGTCCTCGCCGCAATGCATGCCGCGATCGATGAGGCGGGCGCCGGTTCGGGTGGTACACGGAATATCTCCGGCACGACCCGCTATCATGTCGCCCTGGAACGCGAGCTCGCCGATCTTCACGGCAAGCAAGGGGCGCTCCTCTTCAACTCGGGCTACATGGCGAACGAGGCGACGCTCTCGACTCTTGCCAAGCTCCTTCCCGATTGCGTGATCATTTCGGACGAGTTGAACCATGCCTCGATGATCGAGGGCATCAAGCATGGGCGCTGCAAAAAGATCATCTGGAAGCATAATGACCTGGATGATCTCGCACGTATCCTCTCGTCGCTCGGCAGCGAGGCGCCGAAGATCGTCGCCTTTGAATCCGTCTACTCGATGGATGGCGATATTGCGCCGATCGCCGATATTTGCGCTCTTGCGCGCCGGTATGGCGCACTGACCTATCTCGACGAGGTCCATGCCGTTGGTATGTATGGTCCGCATGGCGGCGGCATCGCCGAGCGTGACGGTCTTGCCGATCAGATCGACATCATCGAGGGCACGCTCGCCAAGGCCTTCGGATTGATGGGCGGTTATATTGCAGCGTCGACGCGCATCATCGACGCCATTCGCTCTTATGCGCCGGGTTTCATCTTCACGACCTCACTGCCGCCGGTCATTGCTGCAGGCGCGGCTGCAGCGATCCGGCATTTGAAGGAGAGTGTTCGCGAGCGTGAACTCCAGGCCGTGCACGCGAGATTGCTGGCCAGCGAGTTGAAGGCGAGGGGGCTTCCCGTCATGGATAGCCCGAGTCATATCGTGCCCGTCCTCGTCGGCAATCCGGTCCTTTGCAAGTCGCTGACCGACAGGCTCCTCAGCGAACATGCGATCTATGTCCAGCCGATCAACTTCCCGACTGTGCCGCGCGGCACAGAGCGCATCCGATTGACGCCCGGACCCTTGCACGGGGAGGCCGAGATCGCCCGCCTATGCGACGCGCTCGATGCTCTGTGGACGGAATTGACGCTCAGAAGAGCGGCCTAAGTTCTCCCTCCCATCGCCCTGGCGAGGGGAGGGTGTCACGCGTTATCGTGACCGGTGGGGTTGTTTTAACGAGTGCCGCCCCACCCGGCGCTACGCGCCACCCTCCCCATGCTCCGCTCGGGGAGGGAGGGTTACAGAGTATAAGCGACGCAATCCGACCCTCGACTGCCGCACATGGAAACGGCGCCGCTGCGGCCTCGTGTATCTGGATTGCCAATTCGCGCTGCCTTATGGGCAGTGCTTGACCGCTCCAAGGGGAAGAACATGGCCAAGCGCGCAACCAAAACCACCGCCCGCAAGTCGAAGCCGGCCGCCAAGAAGCCGAAAACCAAGAACATCAGCAGTGCCAAGGGCTTTCCCGATTTCTTCACCGGCAAGCTCGCCGCTTCCGATCCCGCGATCGCTGCCTCCATCAAGCGCGAACTGGGCCGTCAGCAGCACGAGATCGAACTGATCGCCTCCGAAAACATCGTCTCGCGCGCCGTGCTCGAGGCACAAGGCTCGGTCCTCACCAACAAATATGCCGAAGGCTATCCCGGCCGGCGCTACTACGGCGGCTGTCAGTATGTCGATGAGGCCGAGACATTGGCGATCGATCGCGCCAAGCAGCTCTTCAACTGCTCCTTCGCCAATGTGCAGCCGCATTCCGGCGCCCAAGCCAACCAGGCCGTGTTCTTCGCGCTGATGCAGCCCGGCGATACCTATATGGGCCTCGACCTTCGCGCCGGCGGCCATCTGACCCACGGTGCGCCGGTCAACCAGTCGGGCAAATGGTTCAAGGTGGTTCCCTATGGCGTGAACCAAGGCTCGAGCCAAATCGACTATGACTGGGTCGAGAAGCTCGCGCATGAAAACAAGCCGAAACTGATCCTGGCCGGCGGTTCGGCCTATCCGCGCATCATAGACTTCGCACGCTTCCGCAAGATCGCCGATTCCGTCGGTGCCTACCTCATGGTGGATATGGCGCATTTCGCCGGATTGGTTGCCGGCGGCGTCCATCCCAATCCACTCGCGCACGCCCATGTGGTATCGACCACCACGCACAAGACTTTGCGCGGGCCGCGCGGCGGCATGATCCTCTGCAATGACGAGGAACTGGGCAAGAAGATCAATTCGGCGGTCTTCCCCGGCCTGCAAGGCGGTCCTTTGATGCATGTGATCGCCGCCAAGGCGGTGGCTTTCGGCGAAGCCCTTCAGCCCGCTTTCAAGACATATGCAGCTCAAGTCGTCGAGAATGCCAAGACTTTGGCCCAGACGATGATCAAGGGCGGCTGCGATATAGTCTCGGGCGGCACTGATACGCATCTCATGCTGGTCGATCTGCGCAAGAAGGGTCTGACCGGCAAGGTGGCGGAGGCAGCCCTCGGCCGCGCCTTCATCACTTGCAACAAGAACGGCATTCCATTCGACCCCGAAAAGCCGATGGTCACCTCGGGCGTTCGCCTCGGTACGCCGGCCGGCACGACGCGCGGCTTCAAGCAGAAGGAGTTCGTCAAGATCGGCGAGCTCATCACCGAGGTTCTCGATGGGCTTGCGAAGCACGGCGAAGACGGCAATGGTAAGATCGAAGGGGCGGTACGGCGCAAGGTCCAGGCGCTGACGGACCGCTTTCCGATATACTAAACCATTGAACTGACGAGATAATTAGGGAATGCGCTGTCCGTTCTGCAGCAATGAGGAGACGCAGGTGAAGGACAGCCGCCCCAGCGAGGACGGCGCCGCGATCCGCCGCCGCCGCTATTGCCCGGACTGCGGTGGACGATTCACGACCTTCGAGCGCGTGCAATTGCGCGAATTGATGGTGGTCAAGCGCAATGGCCGCCGCGTGCCGTTCGATCGCGACAAGCTGGCGCGCTCGATCCAGGTGGCGCTCCGCAAACGACCTGTCGAGCCTGAGAGGGTCGAGCGCATGGTGTCTGGCATCGTGCGCCGGCTCGAAAGCCTTGGCGAAAGCGAGATCAAGTCAGAGACCGTCGGCAAGCTCGTCATGGAGGCGTTGAAGCTGCTCGACGATGTCGCCTATGTGCGCTTCGCCTCCGTCTACAAGAATTTCCGCGAGGCCAAGGACTTCGAAGAGCTGCTCGGTGAACTGAGTGGCGATGTCGATGAGGACGAGCGACCCAAAAAGGGAAAGAGCTGAGCCGGTTTTCCGGCCAGCTCGCGTCACCATCGTGAATTCCGATCTCCGCTACATGGAATATGCAAGCCGGCTCGGCCGCCGCGCACTCGGCACGACCGCGGAGAACCCGCCGGTCGGCTGCGTGATCGTAAAGAACGACGTCGTTGTCGGTATTGGCTGGACGCAGCCCGGCGGCAGGCCGCATGCCGAGACCGAAGCACTCGCCATGGCGGGCGAGGCAGCGCGCGCGGCGACGGTCTATGTGACGCTCGAGCCTTGCGCCCATCACGGCCGCACCGGGCCTTGCGCCGAAGCATTGGTTGCAGCGGGAGTAGGGCGCGTCGTCACGGCTTTCGAGGATCCCGATCCGCGCACGGCGGGCAAGGGCCATGAAATACTACGGGCAGCCGGCATTGAAGTCGATACCGGCGTCGGCCAGCATCAGGCGCGGGACGCGCTTGCCGGCTTCCTGACTCGGATTACCAAGAAGCGTCCGCAAGTGATTCTCAAACTTGCCATTTCCGCCGACGGCAAGATCGCCGAAGGTAAGGGAAAGCGGACGACGATCACCGGACCCGAGGCACAGGCCCGCGTTCATCTCCTGCGCGCGCAATGTGATGCCGTACTGGTGGGTTTGAGCACGGTGCTCGCCGATGACCCTGAATTGACGGTGCGCCTGCCGGGTCTTGAGGGTCGCTCACCGGTCAGGGTGGTTGCCGATACGCGATTGTCGATCCCGTCGCATGTGAAGCTCGTCAAGACGGCCAAGGAGCTTCCCGTCTGGCTGTTGGCCACGCGAAGCGGCTCGGTCGGCAATGACGACATCGTCGTTATCGACTGCCGGCAGGGAAAGGATGGTTGGGTCGACATGCGCGATGCCACGAAGCGGCTCGCCCAGCGCGGCATCAACCGCTTGCTGGTGGAGGGCGGTTCGCATATTGCGCGCTCTTTCCTTGACGCCGGGCTCGTCCAGCGGGTCGAACTCTATCGCGCGCCGAAGGAGTTGGGGCCGCAAGGGATCGACGCCTTTGCCGGGCTTGATTGGCGCAGGGTTTCCAGGCGGTTCCGGGTCATTGCCCAGGAAAAGCTTGGGGCCGATACGCTGACGGTCTATGAGAAGCCGCCCGGCGCGACGCCCGCCCGCTAGCCCCTCCCCCTCGTGGGGAGGGGTTGGGGTGGGGGGCTCTGGGTTTTTCTTATTGGACCCCCCACCCTAGCCCTCCCCACAAGGGGAGGGGAATGCCGAGGCTAAGTGTTCACCGGAATTATTACCGATGTCGGCGAAGTGATCGCGGTCGAGAAGCGCGGCGATACGAAATTCACGATCGCCACGCATTACGATCCGGCTTCGATCGCGATTGGTGCATCGATTGCCTGTTCGGGCTGCTGCCTGACGGCGATCGCCACCGGCAAGCTGCAGGATGGTCGCGGTACCTTCGATATCGAAGCATCCGCTGAGACCCTGTCGAAGACCACGCTTTCAACCTGGAAGAAGGGGACGCCGGTCAATCTCGAGCGCTCGCTGAAGATAGGCGATGAGTTAGGCGGCCATATCGTATCGGGCCATGTCGATGGGCTTGGCGAGATCGTTTCGATCACACCCGACGGTGACTCTCAGCGCTTCGTCTTTCGCGTGCCCGATACGTTGGCCCGCTACGTCGCGCCCAAGGGTTCGGTTGCCCTCGACGGCACATCGCTCACCGTCAACGAGGTCGATGGCGCCACTTTCGGCGTCAACATCATTCCGCACACGCAGGCGGTCACCACCTGGGGTCATGCAAAAACCGGGGATCTGGTGAACGTTGAAATCGACATGCTGGCACGCTATGTCGCCCGCCTTTTGGAGTTCCGGGCGGCATGAAGCAGAAGAAAGCAAGCAAGACGGCGGAAAAGACCAAGGCGCATCTCCTCATCATCGAGGCGCGCTATTACGGCGAAATCTGCGATGAGTTGTGCCGCGGTGCTATCGCCGCCATCGAACGTGACGGGGCGACGTGGGAACGCATAGCTGTCCCTGGCGCGCTCGAAATCCCGGGCGCAGTCGCACTCGCCGCTGCGGCCAAGCGCTTCGACGGCTACGTCGCGCTCGGCTGCGTATTGCGTGGCGAGACGACGCATTACGACATTGTCGCCAATGAATCCTCGCGCGGATTGATGGAGTTGACCTTGAAGGGCCTGTGCATCGGCAATGGCATCCTCACCTGCGAGAACGAGAAGCAGGCGTGGGAGCGCGCCAATGTTTCCGAACTCGACAAGGGCGGTGGTGCTGCGGATGCGGCGCTCACCATGATCCGCTTTAAGCGTTCAGTCGGCAGGCGGGCCAAGCGATGAAGGCGAAACGCCGCCAGCCACCTGCCGCACGCTCCGCCGCAAGGCTCGGCGCCGTCCAGGCGCTCTACCAGATGGATATTGCCGGCACCGATGTCGGCGAAGTGCTGGCGCAGTTTTCATCGCGCGCCGCCGGCGATGATTTCGAAGACGGCCAATGCGGCGAGGCGGACTACAAATTTCTGAAAGAAATTGTCGATGGTGTGGTGCGCGAGCAGCGTGCGATCGACCCGGCCGTCAACGAGGCCCTCGCCAAGGACTGGCCCTTGCCCAAGCTTGATTCCACCGTGCGCGCGATACTCAGGGCAGGGTGCTATGAATTGATGTTCATGGACCGCGTACCGGCGCGGGTTGCCTTGAACGAATATGTCGAGCTCGCGCACGCCTTCTTCGACGGCGAGGAGGCGGGCTTCATCAATGGGGTGCTCAACCAATTGGCGCGCGCCAAGCGTCCTGCCGAGTTTGGAGCCCCCGCGTGACCGCCATCGCGATGGACGACACCCGCGTCCGCCGCAATGTCCTGATCCTCGCCATCGGCCAGGGCCTCTATTCGTCGACAACGGTCATCCTCATCGCCACCGCCGGCCTCGTCGGCGTCATGCTGGCGCCGTCCAAGAGTTGGGCGACCCTGCCGGTCTCGACCTTCGTCATCGGCACCATGCTGTCGACGATCCCGGCGTCGCACCTCATGCAGCGCCTTGGCCGCCGACCCGGATTTCTCATTGGTGCCGTCTTCGGATTGCTTGGCGCGCTGTTGGCGATCTACGCGATCTATGTCGGCAGTTTCGCCTTGTTCTGCTTGGCCGCCGCCTTTCAGGGAACATTCCAGGCCTCAAGCGGCTTCATGCGCTTTGCCGCCGCCGATATTTCAAGCCCGGCCTTCCGGCCCAAGGCAATCTCCTGGGTTTTGACCGGCGGGGTGGTCGCTGCGATCTTCGGTACGCTGATCGTTATCCGCACCACTGATCTCCTGGCGCCCTTCACCTTTGCCGGATGCTATGCGGCAAGCGCGGTACTTTCGATCGCGACGATGTTTGCTTTGCTGAGACTCGACATTCCGAAGCCGCGCGACGACGAGGACTTGGCAACGACACGGCCATTAAGTGAAATTCTTCGCCAGCCCCGCACGCTTGTGGCGATTGCCTGCGCTACGCTCTCCTACGGCATGATGAACCTGGTGATGACGGCGACGCCGATTGCCATGGTCGATTGCGGCTTCGTCAGCACCGATGCGTCCTGGGTGATCCAATGGCATGTGCTCGGCATGTTCGTGCCGAGCTTCTTCACCGGTCATTTGATCGCGCGGTTCGGTGTTGAAAAAATATGTCTGCTCGGGATGACGCTGCTGGTCGGCTCGGCGATCGTTGCGATGCTCGGGATCGATTTTGCCAATTTTGCCATTGCGCTCATTCTGCTCGGCCTCGGCTGGAATTTCGGCTTCATCGGCGGCACGACCTTGTTGACCGGCAGCTATGCACCGTCCGAGCGTGCCAAGGTGCAAGGTTTCAACGATTTCGCGATTTCCGTGACGATGGCGATCGCCTCCCTTGCCTCGGGCAAGCTCCTCAGCGGGCTGGGCTGGAATGCGGTTAACCTTGCCGTATTTCCCATGGCGGCGATTGCCATCGCCCTTATCCTCTGGCTTGCCCGCCAGCCGCGCACGCGACCCGCCTGAGGTTCACCCATCGTTCAGCTTGGTGGGTGCAGTTTCCGGGCCGTGCGAGAGTAAATTCCATGACCGACCACGTATTGCGCAGAATTCCATCCCGCTGGGACATGGCAGCCTTCGAATTCAAGGCGGCTCTATTCAGAGCCAGACGGTCACTGGTTGAAGCGGCATCGCGACAGACCGTTCGCAAATATCCGCAGGCTGACAATCTCATTCGCGAACCGATCCTCTCATGTATCGCTTCGCCTCTGTGGAACGCGTTGTCTGGCCCGAAGGAATACGCGCTGACCGCCGGCAAGATCCAAAACTTGCGTATGGCCGTGCGGGCGATCGACGGCATTGAGGTCCCAGCCGGCGAGATCTTCAGCTTCTGGCGCCAGATCGGTCGCACCACCAGGGCGCGCGGATACGTGAATGGCCGCGAACTGCGCGAGGGCTGCCTGATCAAGAGCGTCGGCGGCGGACTGTGTCAGCTCTCGAACGGGCTTTACGAGGCCGCGCTTGATGCGGGGCTCGAGATCGTGGAGCGCCACGCTCACAGCCGCGTGGTGCCCGGATCGCGTGCTGCGCGCGAACGCGACGCGACAGTGTTCTGGAATTATGTCGACCTGCGCTTTTGCTCGCCGCGTCCTTTCCGTATCGAGGCAAGGCTCACGCGCGGCATGCTCGAAGTCGCGATCCGCGGCGCTCGCAAAGAAATCGCAGCCTCCGTCGACGTCCCGGCGACTGTGCGCGAAACGGCGAATGACTGTACGAGCTGCAACGAGACTGATTGCCATCTCCACGATCCGGAGGTGAAGGCGCCGGCGATCGTCGGTCGTCCGACCACCTGGCTTGTCGATGCCTGCTGGCCGGAATTCGCGACCTTACTCGCCGCACGCGCCGGCAAGGACGATGCGCTATTCCTGCCGCAGCGCCTGCGCAAATCCGATCGCTATGCTTGGCCGCAGCATTTCTGCGGCTCCGAGACCCGGGCTACCTTCACTGCCCTGCGGCGCGCCCTGGCGCTGCGCCGCGCCCCGGCTCAGGGCCGCGCATTGCAAAGCCTGATGCTGCGCTATGACGCGGCACTGGCGAAGCGCTATGCGCGGGGTTTGTCTTATCTCCATACCCACGCCGTCGTGTCGCAAAGCCTCTTGCCGCATCTCTGGCGTGCCGGGGCGCTGGCCGGGAGAAGCTTCGAAGTCTTGATGGAGCGAAGCCCGATTTCGCATTTGCAGGCAACGCTGGACGAGGCTGCGGCGCGTTATCCCGAAAGCCCGACACTGGGCGACTTCCGCGCGCCGGAGGGCCTTGCCGAAGCCGAGGAGGAGGCGCTTGCCGAAGCGATGCGCATCCACACGCCGCATCGTGAGCTTGCAGCACTCTATCCCGCGAAGACTGAACTCCTCGACTGGATGCTGCCTTGCATTTCGAAAAAGTCAGCGCCCGGAGGAAATACCATTCTCTTCCCGGCTTCGGCCCTGGGCCGCAAGGGCGCCTACATAGTGCGCGAAGCGATGCAAGGTCTCGATGCCGAACTCGTCGTCACTGGCCGGGCGCGCGAGCATGACGGCGACTTCTGGAAGGGCGTACGGGTGAGGCCAACGGAAAACGGCGCGTGGCCGGTCGAGGTGGCTGCGGTCGTCCTGCCGGCCATCATCGAGCACCAGCCGCGCGCGCTGTTGAGAGCCATTGCAATGGGCCTGCCGGTCATCGCGACCGAGGCTTGCGGTCTCGGTTGCATGCCAGGCGTCACGACGGTACCGGCCTATGATGCCTCGGCGCTTCGCAATGCGCTGACTGCGGCGCTGTTCCGCGAGTCGGACGTGGAGCGGGTGGCGGCCTGAGAGTCATTGCACTTTCAGCCGTGCGCTGGCCTATTCGGTTTCTCCAACGAATCTTCCGGGACGAACGATGCGCTCAAACCTTTCTCGGCATATTGCCCTTATCGCCGCCTGTTCATGCCTGATCGGCGTGCTTGCCGGCTTCGCGCTGGCCAAGACCACCTATCCGCCGCTCGACGTGCTGCTCTCCACTTCGCAAACTGTCATCGGGCAGCCGATTGTCTATCCGCAAGGCGTTCCCAAGGTGACGGCGGCCATCATCACAGTCGAACCTGGCAAGGAAACCGGGCTGCACCTGCATCGCGTGCCGCTCTTCGCCTATATCCTGAGCGGCGAGCTGACCGTCGACTACGGACCAGACGGCAAACGCACCTTCAGCCAGGGCAGCGCGTTCTTGGAGGCCTTCAATTCCGACCATAACGGGCGCAACACTGGAGAGGTCGCGACCAGGATCCTAGCCGTCTTCATGGGCGCGGAGGGCGTTCCGAATACTGAAATGCACTGAAAATCGAATCTCGACCCGTAAGAACATAATTAGAACATAATTGAGCTATAGGAATCCCCTCAGAAGTTAGGAGGGGTCATGAAGGCGGGTCTTGGGAGTCAAATCAGTTGCCACTTGCCTAAGCATTTGGCATATCGCAGCCCACGGGTCCGGAGCAGGGGTCGGGGCCGCATTTCTAGCGGTTCCAGTGCAGGCTCCGGGGGCAACATAACCAAGCAAGGAACTTCCAAGCCATGAGTTCGACTCTCTGGTTGATCGTGCTGTGCGGCGCGCTCTCCATTGTCTACGGCATCATCACGACGCGCGGCCTGATGGCCGCCGACGCGGGCACCGCCCGGATGCAGGAAATCTCGGCCGCCGTGCGCGAAGGCGCGCAGGCCTATCTCAAGCGGCAATACACCACCATTGCGATCGTCGGCATCCTGATCTTCATCCTCGCCTGGGTTCTCCTGGGCGGCTATTCGGCGATCGGCTTTGCAATCGGCGCCATACTCTCGGGTGCGGCAGGCTTCATCGGCATGAACGTCTCGGTCCGCGCCAATGTTCGCGTCGCCCAGGCAGCAACCAAGTCGCTCGCCGGCGGCCTCGACCTCGCCTTCAAGGCGGGTGCGGTCACGGGCCTGCTTGTTGCCGGCCTCGGCCTTCTCGGCGTCACGCTCTACTTCGCATTCCTGACAGCCGGCATGGGCTTTTCGCCCACCAGCCGCGAAGTGATCGACGCGCTCGTCGCGACCTCCTTCGGAGCCTCATTGATCTCGATCTTCGCCCGTCTCGGCGGCGGCATCTTCACCAAGGGTGCCGACGTCGGCGGCGACATGGTCGGCAAGGTGGAAGCCGGAATTCCGGAAGACGATCCGCGCAACCCGGCAACGATTGCCGACAATGTCGGCGACAATGTCGGCGACTGCGCCGGCATGGCGGCCGACCTGTTCGAGACCTACGTGGTGACCGCGGTTGCCACCATGGTGCTCGCGGCGATCGTGCTGCCCGAGGCTTTCAAGCTCTCCGGCATGATCCTGCCATTGGCGATCGGTGGTGCCTGCGTGGTCACCTCGATCATCGGCACCTATTTCGTCAAGCTCGGCTCGTCCAACAACATCATGGGAGCCCTCTACAAGGGCATCATCGCAACAGGCGTGCTCTCGCTGATCGTGCTGTGGCCCGTGATGAGTTGGATCTTCGGCGGCATGAGCACCGATCTCGGCGGCTTCACGCCCATGGATCTGTTCTGGTGCGGCGTTGCCGGCCTTGTCATCACCGGTCTCATCATCTGGATTACCGAATACTACACCGGTACCGGACGGCGTCCCGTGAACTCAATCGCCGAGGCCTCGATCACCGGCCACGGCACGAATGTCATCCAAGGCCTCGCCGTCTCGCTGGAATCGACCGCACTGCCGGCGCTCGTCATCATCGCCGGCATCATCGTGACCTTCAATCTTGCTGGCCTGTTCGGCGTCGCAGTCGCGGTCACCACGATGCTCTCGCTCGCCGGCATGATCGTCGCGCTCGATGCCTTCGGTCCGGTCACCGATAATGCCGGTGGCATCGCCGAAATGGCCGGCCTGCCGAAGGAAGTGCGCCACAATACCGACGCGCTCGATGCGGTCGGCAATACCACCAAGGCCGTCACCAAGGGCTATGCCATCGGCTCGGCGGGCCTTGGCGCGCTGGTGCTGTTTGCGGCCTATACGCAGGACCTCAAATTCTTCGCGGCCAATGCGGCGGATGGAACTTTCTTCAAGGGCCTGGGCGATATCACCTTCTCGCTCGCCGATCCCTATGTGGTCGTCGGTCTCCTCTTCGGCGGCCTGCTGCCCTATCTCTTCGGCGGCATGTCGATGACGGCGGTCGGCCGGGCGGCGCAGTCGGTGGTGGTCGAAGTCCGCCGCCAGTTCAAGGAAAAGCCGGGCATCATGAAGGGCACCGAGAAGCCCGATTATGCGCGCGCCGTCGACCTTCTCACCCGCGCGGCGATCAAGGAGATGATCATCCCCTCGCTCCTGCCGGTGCTCTCGCCGATCGTCGTGTTCTTCATCATCAACGCCATTGCCGGCAAGGCTGCAGCCTTTGCCGCACTCGGCGCCATGCTGATGGGCGTGATCGTCACCGGACTCTTCGTTGCGATCTCGATGACCGCCGGCGGCGGCGCCTGGGACAATGCGAAGAAGTCATTCGAAGACGGCTTCGTCGACTCGAAGGGCGTGAAGCACCTCAAAGGTTCGGACGCGCACAAGGCATCGGTAACCGGCGATACGGTCGGCGATCCCTACAAGGACACCGCTGGCCCTGCCGTCAACCCGATGATCAAGATCACCAACATCGTGGCCTTGCTGCTGCTCGCGGTCCTCGCGCATATGTAAGCACCGGCGAAAGCCGATCGACATCAAGCCCCGCGCGGAGCGATCCGCGCGGGATTTTTTTTACATGGCCTGAAGCCTCAGATGAGGGGGTTGCGTACTGCGAGTCCCGGAAAGCGGGAAAAGTCTCGGTCGGCTGACCACAGTTCGCTAACGCCGTGCTGAAGGCAAAGCGCTGCAATGCGCGCATCGTGCACTTGGCCGCCGGCTATCCGCCCGCTTTCGACGAGCGGCTTGAGATAGGACCAATGCAGGTCTGTTTCGCCGACAAGTAACAGACTGGGAGATTCCGTCCACGCTTCAACCTGGGCCGTCGCGAATTCGCGCGGGGTTGGTGGTGCATAAATGCGCGGGTGCGTGACGATGGCAAGAAACTCATGAATGCACGGCCACGGGATCGCCCACGGCACCCGGCCTTGGGCAAGTTCAGCGATGCAAGCATATGCGGCATCGTACCAAACCGAATCCTCGCGATGGGCATAGACTAAAATATTCGTATCGATTGCGATCACTCGCCGCGACCGTTGTATGTGAGATCGCGAATCCGCTCCCAATCATCCAAGGCCAACTCAGGTTGCAGGCCATTCCCCTTGAAACTGGCCTTGCGAAGCCGAAATTGCCCGCGCCTGTTGCGATCTGCGAGAACCCGCCGAAGGCCTTCTGTCACCAAAGCCTTTAGCGTGGTGTCGTTGCGCGCGGCGACCTGCCTGGCCTCTTCAAAAAGACTGTCAGGAATTTCTATGGTTGTCTTCATATGGGCACCCATATCACATTGTGTGGGTGCTGTCCAAATCTCGGCTGAACTCCCATCAGCACCAGCGAAGATCAACAATCGCAGGAGAGCCGAGACTCGAACCGAAGTGCCCTATTGCCCCGGCATGCCGGTGCCGGCGCCGCTGCCAGATGTTGTGGGTTGGCTTGAGGTTTTGCCGGGTAGAATCGCGCCGCCGGCGCCGGGCTTGCCGACATTGCCTAGAAGTTGCTGGATGAGGGTGAATTCGCGTCCTCGGGTGGGCGTCTCGCGCGTATTGATGTCGATGATGCGTCCGTCCTCAAGCCCATACTGGGCAAAGGTCTGCACCTGGTCACCGGCGTCGAACCTTACGGCGATTACCTGCCGGTCGATTTCAGACGGCTTCATGAAGGCTGTCTGCTTGGTCGTGCTCGAAATATAGTAGTAGCTGTCGCCCTGCATGTTGACGCTGGCGGTCGTGGAGGGCGAACCGAGGATGCCAACCACCTCGGATTTTGGCATGCCCTCGCGCAATTGCGAGAAAGCCCCGGGCTTGGCGAGATAGCCATGATGGTCGATATTCGTTGCACAGGCGCCTAAAAACGCCATAAGCCCGGCCACAAGCAGGTATGAAATACGAAACGGCATGCGAAACGGGATCCCCACGATACCCCGCGCACTACACCCCGCGCGAGTTCTAATCCAATGATTCTTGCGAGTCTTTTCAGGCGAAAATCTGGCGGGGACGAGGCGGGAGCTGTCTACGCGGCAATTGTGACCGCGGCCCGCCGGCCGGTCCTTTACGAGACTTATGGGGTCGCCGACACATTGGACGGCCGGTTCGATATGATTATCCTCCATGCATTCCTGGTGCTGGATCGGCTGAAAGCCGGAGATGCGGCGGCCAACGTCTTCGCCCAGCAGGTGACCGACCGGATCTTTCTCGAAATGGATCAAAACCTTCGCGAAATGGGCGTAGGGGATCTCTCGGTCGGCAAGCGCGTTCGAAAGCTAGCCGAAGTTTTCTATGGCCGGGTCGGGGCCTATGCACCGGCGCTACCTGCAGGAGAGGCGGAACTTGCCAAAGCCCTGCGCCGCAATGTTTACCCGGAAGGTGTGGCGCCCGGAGCGCTCGAAGGGCTTGTCCGGTATGTCATTGCCATGCGTGATGCGTTGACGAAAATCGAGCCGCAAAAGATTGCGGTCGGCGATTTCGCTTTTCCGGAGGCTTGAACCATGAAGCCTGTCGAACCTGAGTTTTCACGGCTGATTCCGGCCGATCGTATTCCCCGCGAGGGATCGAGCGAAACGGTTGCGGCCGAGCCTAAGGAACTCATCGCCCTTGCCAAGAGGCTTGATGTTCCGGCTCTTCATGCTTTGACGGCGAACCTCAAGGTCGAGCCATGGCGCGGCGGCGGCCTGAAGATTACCGGTCGCTTCCGGGCCGATCTCGAGCAGATCTGCGTCGTCACGCTTGATCCGTTCCGCGACACGCTCGAGGGGCAGGTTGAGCGAATCTACCTGCCGGAGGCCGCCGTGGCGGCGAGTGATGAGGACGAGGCGGACCATCTTGTCGAGGGCGCGGCCGACCTTGGGGAACTGGTGACCGAAGCACTCGCGCTCGCTCTTGATCCCTATCCGAGGAAGCCGGGTGTTTCGTTCGAAGGCGCTGAATTCGGGACGGAATCGGCTCCCGCCGGATTTGCCGTGCTCGCCGCCCTCAAAAAGCCCGGGCCGGGACCGAAGCCCTAGCCGGGAACGCTGGCGGTTTTCGCAATATTTCCACCGCGGCGAATTAGGGGCTAGATATGAACTTGATCTTTTCCGTTGCTTGGGGTCTGTGACGCCAGCGAATTCCGCAGGCGGCAGATTCCTGCCAGAGGCCAGTATCTTAACGCAGTCGATGAGCAAACCCCTGATTATCGCGCTCGATGCCATGGGCGGCGATCTCGGGCCGGAACTGGTGATTCCGGGCGCCGATCTCGCCGCCGAGCGCCATCCCGGCATCCGCTTCCTCTTGTTCGGGGACAGGGAAAGGATCGCGCCCATTCTGGCGAGGCATCCGCGGCTCCAGGCGTGTTCGGAAATCCATCACGCAAGCGTCGCGATCGCCATGACCGACAAGCCAAGCCAGGCGCTGCGGCGCGGCCGCCACGACAGCAGCATGTGGCGCGCCATCGAGGCAGTGAAAAGCGGGCAGGCAGCTGCGGCTGTCTCAGCGGGAAACACCGGCGCATTGATGGCGATGGCCAAGTTCGTCTTGCGCACCGTGCCCGGCATATCGCGCCCGGCGATCGCGGCAATCTGGCCAACATTGCGGTCGGACAGCATCGTGCTCGATGTCGGCGCGACAATCGGCGCCGATGCGATTCAACTCGTCGAATTCGCGCTGATGGGTGAAGCCATGGCGCGCTGCCTCTTCGGTCTCGAGCGGCCGACCGTCGGACTGCTCAATATTGGCGTTGAAGAAATCAAGGGCGTCGAGCAGGTGAAAGAAGCCGGACGTTTGCTGCGCGACCCCAATCTTCCGCTCGAATATGTGGGTTTCATCGAAGGTGACGACATCGGCAAGGGTGCGGTCGATGTGGTTGTGACCGAGGGCTTTACCGGGAACATTGCTCTCAAGTCGGCCGAAGGCACGGCCAAGCAGTTGTCGACTTATCTCAAGATTGTGCTTAACCGCACCTGGCTTTCCAGGCTTGGCGCGCTCCTTGCTACGAGTGCCTTCGAGGCACTGAAGGAGCGGATGGATCCGAGAAAGCATAATGGCGGCGTGTTTCTCGGGCTTAACGGAATCGTGGTGAAGAGCCATGGCGGCACGGATTCGCTGGGCTTCGCTACGGCGATCGACGTCGCCTGCGAAATGGCGCGCAACGGCCTCGTCGAAAAAATCGCTGCCGATGTCGCGGTGAAGAACCGTCTGATGGGCGATGGGCAACGTCTTCCGTCCGCCGCGACGGCGTAATGAAAAGTGGGAACATCCGTGCGCAGATCGATCCTCGAAGGTGTCGGCTCATATTTGCCGGTGCGTATCCTGAGCAACGCCGATCTGTCGCGGATCGTCGATACGAGCGATGAATGGATCGTCGAGCGCACTGGCATTCGTGAGCGCCGCATCGCCGCCGAGGGCGAGACGACCGGGCATCTCGCAGTAGCCGCAGCCCGCAATGCGCTGGCTGACGCCAAGATCGATGCCAGCGAAATCGATCTCATCATTCTGGCAACATCGACGCCCGACAACACGTTTCCTGCAACGGCGACTCAGGTTCAGGCGGCACTCGGCATCACCAAGGGTGCGGCCTTCGATCTCCAGGCCGTGTGCTCGGGCTTCGTCTACGCCTTGAGCGTCGCCGACAGCCTCTTGCAAAGCGGACAGGGCAAGACGGCCCTGGTGATCGGTTCGGAGACTTTCTCGCGCATTCTCGACTGGAATGACCGCGCGACCTGTGTGCTGTTTGGAGATGGAGCGGGCGCGGTGGTGATGCGTGCAGGCGAGGGCAAGGGCACGACCGCCGATCGTGGGATACTTGCAAGCCGCATCCGCTCCGACGGGCGCTATGCCGACAAGCTGTATGTCGACGGCGGCCCGTCGAGCACCAAGACGGTCGGCCATTTGCGCATGGAGGGCCGGGAAGTCTTCAAGCATGCAGTGGTCAATATCGCGAGCGTCATGGAGGAAACCATTCGCGCCGCCGGCCTGAAGCCCGCGGATATCGACTGGTTCGTGCCGCATCAGGCCAACAAGCGCATTCTTGAGGGCACGGCCAAGCGATTGGGCGTGCCGGAATCGCGAGTGGTCATAACGCTCGACAAGCACGGCAACACCTCAGCCGCCTCGATCCCGCTGGCGCTGGACACCGCGGTGAAGGACGGCCGTATCAAACGCGGCGACCTCGTATTGATGGAAGCCATGGGCGGCGGCTTCACTTGGGGCGCTGCGCTTCTGCGTTGGTGACACTGGTAATTGTAAGCCATTGAGTTACCACGCGACTTTCTATTGACCGAAATCCTTTCTGCCCTTAGGTTTGGTCTTTGCTTGCAGGGGGTAGGCAATGGCAGGCAAGACACTGACACGCGCCGATCTGAGCGAAGCGGTCCATCGCCAGGTCGGTCTTTCGCGCACCGAATCGGCGGAACTGGTTAAATCCATCCTCGATCGCTTAACTGACGCTCTCATCACCGGGCAGTCGGTAAAGCTCTCATCCTTCGGTACGTTCATGGTCCGCAGCAAGGGCGGGCGGGTTGGCCGGAATCCGAAAACCGGTGAGGAAGTCCCGATAACCCCGCGTCGCGTCTTGGTATTCCGGCCTAGTCAGGTAATGAAGAATCAGATTAACGGGTTGGAGGGCGGGGACGAGGATTAGTCCCGAGACGGCGCCGCTGACGTGTGACGGCGGAGAATAATGTTGGAAAAGGCGCCTGAGGCATTTCGGACGATTAGCGAGGTTGCGGATGATCTGGACCTCCCGCAGCATGTGCTGCGCTTTTGGGAGACGCGCTTCACCCAGATCAAGCCGCTGAAGCGCGGCGGCGGCCGGCGCTATTACCGGCCCGGCGATGTCGACCTTCTCAAGGGTATCCGTGCCCTTCTCTACAGCGAGGGTTACACAATCCGTGGGGTCCAGCGGATCCTGCGCGAAGAGGGCAATGGCTATGTCTCAAGTGTGGGCCGTGGCGAGACGGAAGCACGTAAACGCGATCCTCGCGACCTCGAACTCGACGGTGTACCAAAGCCGGGTGCCGCTCGGCCGGCTCCACGGATCACCAAGCGGGCGCCCCCCATCGGCGCTGCTCCCTTGGCCCGCCATGCAGCAGCCGACGGGGCGGATCCCGCGCCAGAGGCGGGCGGCATGACCGACAACCAGGTCGAATCTCTGCGATTGGCTTTGGCCGAACTCGAGACCGCGCGCAATCTACTCCGGCCGGGAGACGAGAACTAAGCCTTTGACCGCGATAGGCGCGGTTGTTATATCCGCGCCCGTCGGAGCGTAGCGCAGCCCGGTAGCGCACTACTCTGGGGGGGTAGGGGTCGTGGGTTCGAATCCCACCGCTCCGACCAGCTTTCCTTTTGGCGTCAAAGCGAGGCAAGCTGCATGACAAACGGGCAACAAAGTTCGGGCATCGAGCCAGCCCGCTGCCGGCGATGAGCCCGTGACCGAGCGCCGCAAACTTACTTATTTCGCGCTTGGCGGGACAATTGCCAGCGGCCGGCGTGTCGGCAGCCATGGTGCTGCGCCCAGCATTTCAGCGGCAAGCCTGATTGGTGGGATTGAGGGAGTCGAACGCCATTGGGACATCGATGCCCGCCAATTCATGCAGGTGGTCTCAACCGAGATCACACTTGCCGATCTCATCCGGCTTGCGTCAGCGATTAAAGTTGCCATTGCCCATGGCGCGCAAGGCATCGTCATCTCGCAAGGAACCGATACGCTGGAAGAATCCGCCTTTGCCTTGGACCTGCTGTGGGGCGGCGATGAACCCGTGGTCATGACCGGCGCGATGCGGAACGCCTCGATGACGGGTCCCGATGGCCCGGCCAATCTCGAAGCGGCGTTTTGCGTTGCGGGGCATGAAAAGGCGCGGTCCTGCGGCGTGCTGGTCGTGATAAATGACGAGATTCACGCCGCGCGTTTTGTCCGCAAGTATCACACGTCCAATCCTGCAAGCTTTCGATCGGCGCCGGTTGGCCCGATCGGCTGGATAAGCGAGCGTAACCCCAGCATTCCCTTGCGCCCAAGCCGCACCGAGCCTTTTGGCATTCCCAAGCACTCCGAACTGCCGCGCGTTGCGCTCGTCAAGCTTGGACTGGGTGACGATGGCAGTTTGATTGAAGCGGTTCCTGATCTGGGATTCGCCGGCCTGGTCATTGAAGCGTTTGGCGGCGGCCACGTCCGTGCCTCGATGATGGCCAGGCTCAAGGCGGTCGCAGCAGTCATGCCGGTCGTCCTCACCTCGCGTGTTGGAGCGGGCAGCGTGCTGCGCAGTACATACGACTTCCCCGGAAGCGAACAGGACCTGATGACGTCAGGCCTGATCCATGCGGGATACCTTGATGGCTTGAAAGCGCGGCTGGTGCTCTTGCTGTGTCTCGCCAACGGATTGGACCGGGTACAGATCGCCGACCGATTCGCAGCCTTTGCCTAGAGCAGTCTTGGCGCAGGAAGCTAAAATTTAAGCTATTAGCTCAATCGCTCGAATAGTCTCGCACCCAAACCCGGTACAATTGTAAGTTTGTGGGAATCGATGCAGGACTGAGAACGACCGAGACGGAGGCAAGACCATGTCAGCCACTGCGGACCAGATTCATTCTGCCGTCTTGGGCGCGGTGAAGACCCAGTTCGAGTTCCAGGGCGTTCCGGGGGTTAGGGGATACGGACCTGTCGTCGACGACACCAGCCCCAACAAGAAGGAATGCCCGGTCCTCCTGGAGAATATCTCGGTTCCGTTTCCGGCGCAGGTCATCCTCCCCAATCCCGATGGCGGCCCCAATATTCGCATTAAGATTGTCGCGCAGTTGGCCCCGGCCGGATACCGTTCGCTCTTTTCGGGTAGAGGATTAACGCGCCGCGCCGCGATCGGCAGCGGTCTGGCCGCACTCGCAAGCTTCTACGCGCTCCGGCCGGCAGCAGCGGCCGATTTGACATTGGCGCCGCCGGACGCTTTTCCGGGTCCTCTCATGGGAGGCGACGCTGTTTTCAACGATTCCAATTTCGACCCCAACGAAATCTACTGGGGCACTGTGGGACTCATTGCGTCCAGCGTGACCTTCCAACTATCCGACGGCACGCTGGTGAATGGCACGAATGTCTGTATCAGCTGCGATCACGTTCTGCGCGGCTCGGGGAGCGTTATCTCGACCGTCAATTTTCCGCAGGGCATGCGCTTCAAATGGGCGCATCCCGATCTCGGCGTTGGCGGCAAATGGGTAGATATCGCGATGGCCGACAGCACTGCGACAGCGACGCCCCGCGAACTGCGCGGCCTCGGAAAGATCAATGCCGTTGCCGAGCCCAAGCTCGGAGACATACTTCTCAAATACGGTTCGACGACTGGCCTGACCGCCGGTATGGACACCGGCCTCCTCTATCGTCCGTTTCCCGACATCAATTCTCCGAACCTCTTCATGGTGCGCTCGGTCGGCACGAAGACCGGCCGCTTTAGTTTCTTCGGGGATTCAGGCTCGGCCGTCGTCGAACAACGAACCCGCAATCTTGTCGGCTTTGTCGTCGGCGGCACGCCTGAGGGCGAGAACTACTATATTCCCGCGCTTCCATTGAATGGAACGCCCGTCGATCCGAACCTGTCCACCGTCAAGATGCAACTCAACTGACATTCCTCTTCGGGAGACACGCATGGGTAACAAGATCAAGAAGAAGAAGACCGATCTTCAGATCGGAAAACTGATCGTTCAGGCCTGGAAGGACGCAAAAGACAGCGCGGTCGATCCATTCGTGATCAATCGCAGGGACCTGATCGACAAGCTGGTGAACGGCAATTTCATCGACACCAACCCCAATACTGGCGGCAATAACAAGCGGATCGTTATCGATGTCGTTTTCGATTCCGACCTGGATGCCAATACGCGGTTGGTATGGATCGCAATCCCCACGCCCGATACCGCAAAGACCAAGCAGGCCTGGGAAAATTACATCAGCAATCTGAGCGATGCGGATATCGCAAAAATCGGGACGTCGGTGCTCTTTGGCTGCGGCCGCTGAGTTGAAGCCGCGAACTTTTGTTTATGCCCGGGCTGGTGCGGGAATCGCGGTATCGGTCTTGGCGGGGCGATAGGCAACGGCTGCCGCGTAGAGTCCCCAGATGAGGCCAACCAAAAGATAGAAATGCCGCCAATGATCGGTGTCGATCTGTACGCCTTGTAGAATGGTCGTGAAGAGCGGGCAGAAAACTGCGATTGCGTGATGCTGCCAGGGCGTGCGCGTAGAGATCGCTTTCCAGCTTGCGGCTAAGGTTGCGAGTATCAAAAGAATATAGGATATCCCGCCAAGCCAGCCATATGAGGCGAAGGCGTTGAGATAGACATTGTGCGGGTCGCCTCCGAAAATGTTGCGGAACTGCACTGGCCCGAAGCCAAACGGATTGTCGAGAAGCAGCGGGATCGAATTGAGCTGGCGACCAAAGCGGCCTGTCTCGCCCGCATCGTAATTCTGGACGAGCGATGCGCGCTCCGTGAACAGCATGCGCACCTGTTCGATCGAGAGGAGGAGGGCGATCAAGGCCACCAAGAGGACTGCGCCAAGCGTGACCAGCACGATGATCCGCATACGCAGCTTCAGCGATGGCGTCACGATGAAAGTAAGGCCGACAAGGAGTAGGGTGGCACCCGCCATGCTTATCCATGCGCCGCGCGAGAAGGCGAGAAATAGGGCGGCGAGGATGATCAGCAGAGCGCTGGCGGAGATGAACCGCCACTTGATCGTGCCGAGCAGAAAACCCTGGATGAGAAAGATGGCCGGTGGGATGAGGAAAGTGCTGAGCACGTTTGGATCCTTGAACGTGCCTTGCGCGCGCTCGATGGGTGCCCAGGCCGCGCCCATGCCGCCAATATTGAAGTAGCCGATCATGCCGGTGATGGCGCTGAGGACGCCGGCAAAGACATAGGCATTCCGAATGATCGCCATGCGATCCATGGGATCGGCAGCGACGCAGAAGGCGAGGAACATGGACGTGACGGCCATATAGACCGACACCACTGTGAACATGACCGCCTTCGAATCATTGAGGACTTGTCCGAGGCTTGCGATGCCGCCGACATTGTACAGCGTAAGAAAGATGATGAAGGGCGCCGTTACCCGCGGAACGTTGAGACCAGTGGGAAGGAAGAAGACGAGGCAGACGGCGAAGAGCAGCTCATAAGGCGCTGGTTCCACCAGGACGAACCAGCCCGAAGCGATCAACAGCCACAGCGCCAGCCTCTGCAATGTCTCAAGTGTGAAGGCAGCAGAAGCGGGGCTGGGGCTGGTCGCTATGTGGCTCAATAGGCGTTCTCGGTTTTGAGCAATGCGATCGGTGTTCGCGCCAGAATGTAGAGGTCGAAGAACAACGACCAGTTCTCGATGTAGTAGAGATCGTGCTCGACACGGCGTTCGATCTTTTCCGCGGTGTCGGTTTCGCCCCGCCAGCCATTGATCTGCGCCCAGCCGGTAATCCCCGGCTTCACCTTGTGGCGGGCAAAATACCCCTCCACGACATCCGTATAGAGCGCATTGGCGGCCTTGGCATGGGTCGCATGCGGGCGCGGACCGACGAGAGATAATTCACCGCGCAACACGTTGAATAGTTGAGGCAACTCGTCGAGGCTCGTCTTGCGGATGAACTTCCCCACGCGCGTGACGCGCGGATCACCCTTGCTGACAAGCTTGTCGGCATTGGCGTCGGTGCGGTCCGTATACATCGAGCGGAACTTGTAGACTTCGATCAGCTCGTTGTTGAACCCATAGCGCTTCTGCTTGAAGAAGACCGGACCTTTGCTGTCGAGTTTGATGGCGAGAGCGATCAGCGCCATGATCGGCGAGACGAGGATGAGGAGCAGGAGCGACAGTACGCGGTCTTCAAGAAACTTCGCGACCTGGCTCCAGTCCGACAACGGCTTGTCGAAGACATCGACCAAGGGAATGTTGCCGACATAGGAATAGGCGCGCGGGCGGTAGCGCAATTTCTGCGTATAGGCACTGAGCCGGATGTCGATGGGCAACACCCAGAGCCGCTTCAGGACCTGCAGCAACCGAGCTTCTGCAGTCAGTGGAAGTGTCACGATCAATAGATCGGTCCGGTTCCGGCGGACGAAATCGACGAGCTGGCTGGTATTGCCGAGCTTGCGCAAGCCACCGATAGCGGAAGGCGAACGATCATCGCCCCGGTCATCGAAGACGCCGACCACCGTTACATCGCAATCAGTCGAAGCGCGCATCGCCGCAAGCAGATCCTCGGCCGGCTGGCCGCCACCATAGAGGACGGCGCGCCGGTCGAGGCGCCCGTCGCGGTTCCATTGTTTGACCGCAATCGCAACGATCCCGCGATAGGCCATGAGCGCGCCGAATCCGCCGATGAACCAAGAACCGGCCCAAACACGCGAATAGGAATCGCCGGCTTGTGCGAAGAAGAGAAGGGCGAACAGTGCGGCGAAGATCAGAAGCCAGCAACCTGCGAGCCGCGGCAGATGCTCAACAGGCCTGACGAAGGCGTGCGTCGAATAGAGGCCGGCGCCGGTGAAGAGGACAGGGACCGCAACCGCTACCCCCAAAAGGAACGTGACATAGGAGGCGCTTTCGGCAAGCGTTTCAGGATGGAGATAGGCAAGCCAGATGATTGCGCCGAGTCCAGCTGCAACGAGGCTGTCCCCGAGCCGGACAAGGCCCGCGAGCACCCGTTTCGAGATGAGCGAGGCGGCAGCGGCGTGAGAGGGAACGCCGATGGCCGGTACGGTGGAGCCGGCTAGAAGATTCTGGAGCTTGCCCTGATCGGCCAAGCCGCCTTGGGAGAATGGTTCATGACGCATGCGTAAACTGCTTCGTATTGAGACAGAGATACGCTCTAGTCAGCAACTTCGAGGCCCGTGCCAGCGATGGAGCTGAACCTGGACCGGTATGGTTAAGGGGATGTTAACGAGCGGACGGCGCCCGCTTAAGACGCAAGAACAGTTCGGTAAAACGCCACGATTTCGGCGCACATCTTTTCTGCCGCAAAACGTTCGTGAAGTCCGGCTGCCGGCGCGCGAGCGAGCTTGGGCTGATCGAGGCGATCAGCAATTGCCGCGGCAAGTGCTGCCGGATCGCGCGGAGGCACCATATCCGAGGCGGGCAGCACCTCCGGAATGCCGCCGACATGGCTGGCGACGACAGGGAGACCAGCGGCAGCCGCTTCCAGAAGTACATAAGGAAACGATTCGGCGTGGGACGGCATGACAAAAAGCCGGCCATGGGCGAAAGCCTGGCGAGCCGGTAGGGCGCCTGTGAACCGCACGACATCGCCGAGATTCAGTGCGCTCGTGCGCGCTTCGAATTCCGCGCGGTCGGGTCCCTCGCCGGTGACTGTCAGCGTCACCTTGCGAGTCTTGTTGAGCAGTGCCGTCGCTTCAAGCAGGTCCGCAACACCCTTCAGATGCCGCAGCTCGCCGATGAAAATGAGATCGCTCGCATCGGGAACTGGCGGGATCGGCGTGAACTCGTCGGGCCACAAGCCATTGTGGACGACACGCCACGGAACCTGGCCAAGCCCGACCTTCCGAGCGAAGGCGCGCTTCTCATAATCGCACACAAAGAGGAACCCGCCAGTCAGCCTTCGCAACAGGCGCTCAGTTACGAGAAAGACAGCGCCTTGCGGCTGGCGCCACTCATAATGGAGGCTGCCGCCATGCGGCGTATAGAGGCCTTTGACACCCAGGCGCTTGCCGGCAAGGCGGGCATAGAGGCCGCCTTTGGCCCCATGGCCGTGCAGAATGTTAGGACGCAGACCGCCTGAGACACGCGCGAGTTCCATGGCGGCGGTTACATCGCCTGGGCCAGGCAGTCTCGCCATGCGAGTACGGCCAACGCCGAGGCTGCAACGTGGCGCGAGTTCCGCCAAGGCTGCGTCGGCGCGATCACCACCGGTAAGGCTGTCGCAAATGACGCCGACCTCGTGGCCCATATCGCTCTGCCCGCGCACGAGATCGCGCACATGGCGAAACAGGCCGCCGGTCGGCGCTCTGAGAATATGAAGGATGCGAAGACCCGCCGGCATAGAGGCGGGTGCTAGAACCAGCGTTCGCGGACGAACACTACGTCGCCGGGATAGACCTGGGTCGTCACCGGCACCTTAAATGTCTGCGTGCCTTCGACGTTGCGGCGCGTAATGAGCACGTCGCCCTGGTTTCCGCGCGGGCTGTAGCCGCCGGCAAGTGCAACCGCATTCTGAACCGTCATATTGGCCTGATAGGGATAGCTCCCGGCCGTGTTTACTTCGCCGAGGATGAAGAAGGGCCGCGAGGTCGTGACTTGAACCGAAACGCTGGGATTGCGCAGATAGCCGCCGCGCAGCCGCGCCGCCAGAAGCTTCTCGGTTTCCGGCGCACTCAAGCCCGCGACATGAACCGTCTGGATATAGGGCATCGAGATGTTGCCGGCGCCATCGACGAGATAGTCGTTAGTGAGATCCTGTTCGCCGGCGACGCGGATTGTGAGGCGATCTCCGGCCCCAAGCCTGTAGCCGGTCTCATACTCATAGGCCGCGGCCGTGCCCTTGGCGCCGAAGGGCGGCTGGATGCCATGCTTGTTGCTATCCGGAAGCTGCGACGTGCTCGACACTGCGGCCGGGCCTTGGGCAAGCATGCCATCGGCCATGATGCCGGTACCGCCCGATGCGGATGTGGGCGGGTTGATTTCCCATGCATTGCTGCAGGCGGACAGCGAGATCGCCAGGAAGATCACTGCAACGTTACGCCAGGCCATCGGGCCAACTCCCAAACCGTCGTCCTTGAAAGAACGCGTTTGAAGTTAGGCACTTATGGTTAGCATTCGCTTAATCGGGCGTGCGCGCAGCGTTCACCCGTTAAGGGTTTCCTTACCATGATCGCCGCAATGTGCTTGCCATGCCCGCGCAAGGTTAGTCGGCTTTCTGGATGATGCAGTATTCCCGCGAGATGGCTCCCGCTCAGCCAGCGTCTATTGCGCTGACCGACGTGCTGCGCGGCATCTGGAGCCGTCGCAAGATGATCGCGGCGCTGACGATCATCGCGACCGTTCTTGCCATCGCTTATGTGTCCACGCAGAAGCCGCGCTACACAACGCAGGCGCTGGTTCTGGTCGATAGCCTGGAAACACCCTTCGACAGAACCCAGCCGGATGCGACGGCGCCGAAGCCGGCGATGGATGAGCGCGATGTGCTGAGCCAGGTCTCGGTCATCGAATCGCGCGACCTCGGCGATCGGGTCGTCAGGACTCTCAAGCTTCAGGAAAATCCGGAATTTGACGCGCTCGCATCGAGCGGGCTGGGGATTATTTCGCGCCTGCGCATTGCGCTCGGATTTGGTGAAGACCCGCGCAACAAGACGCCGGAGCAGCGGGCGCTGGCACGTTACGACAGCATGCTCAGTGTCTATCAGATCCCGCTATCGAAGGTCATTGCGATCCAGTATTCCGCCAACGACCCGAAGATCGCGGCGGAAGTCGCCAACACGCTGGCCGAAACCTATGTAACATCGACCCGCGAAGCGCAGTCGGAGCCGACCAATCGGGCACGTGAGTGGCTGGCCCAGCAAATCGATGAATTGCGCAAAAAGGTGGCGGAATCGGAATCCGCAGCGGAAGAGTTTCGCGCCAAGGCCGGGTTGCTGAAAGGCGCGGAAACCACCTTGAGCGCGCAGGAGCTGAGCGAGCTCAACAGCCAGATCGTACTTGCGGAATCGGCCCGCTCTGAAGCCGAGGCCAAGGCCCGGCAGATCAGGGCGATGCTGGCAAGCGACGGCGTCGTGGACGGTTCGGGCGAAGTCTTGAACTCGGCCTTGATCCAGCGCCTGCGTGAACAGCAGGTCGTGCTGAACCGCAACCTTGCCGAACTCTCCGTGCGCTATTTACCGAACCATCCCCGGATCATCGCGGCGCGTAGTGAGCTTGCAAGCCTCGACCGGCAAATTCGTGTTGAAGCCTTGAAGGTCGTGCGTGGCCTCGAAGATCAGGCCAAGGTCGCGGCGTCCCGCGAAGCCGAATTGCGTGCCAGCCTCAATGCCGCCAAGGCGAGGGCCTCTGAAACCAATCTCGATGACGTCAAACTGCGCGCGCTCGAGCGTGAAGCTGCAGCCAACCGCAGCCTGCTGGAGACATTCCTCAATCGCTACATGGATGCAAGCGCGCGACAGGACGTGATTGCGCAGCCTGGAACAGCGCGCATCATCGAGCGCGCGCCATTGCCGACATCGCCGTCATTCCCGAAGACCGGGCCGACCGTGCTGCTCGCCATGCTGGCAGGACTTGGACTGGGTCTTGGCCTGGCATTCGTCGCGGAGGTGATGAATGCCGCCGCCCGCGTCGCGCTAGGACCGAGCCTTCCCGCTCCCCCGCCGCCGGTGCTGATCGAGGCGAGCCCTGTGCGAGCGACGGTCGCCGAGCCGCCACGGCGGCCTGAGATGCCGCCAGCTATAAACGAAGTGGAGCCATCGCATGGCGGCCTGGTAGCCGAAGTTCCCAAGGGTAGCGTTCCGCAGACCCTGGGGTCGGCATCGCCAACGGATATCCTGCCGGCACTTTGCAGCCTGCCGTTTTCGCGCGATCTCACCGCGGCCGTCGCGCACGGCTATGAGGTGATTGGCAAGCCGACGCAAAGCTACGCCAAGGCGACGACCAAACTCGGCTCCTGGGCCGCGAGTGTGCGCCAGACGCTCGGCGTGAAGCGGATCGCGGTCGCGGCACTCGCAACCGGCACGGCATTCGACACGACGGCTGCCAGTGCCGCGCTCGCCAGAAGCCTGGTCCAGCAAGGCACGAAGACCATCATCCTCGACATCGCGGGGTCGGGCGATACCTTCGCGCATGTCTTCGGATTGCAGCCTCGCCCCGGTCTCACCGAACTGTTGTCCGGCAGTGCCGATTTCAATGCCGTGATCGCCCGCGACATGGCATCAGACCTGAACGTGATATCAGCGGGCCGTGATGCCGCGGGTCTTGCCGATTTGCTAAGGGGCAGCCGCTTTGCGCAAGCGCTCAATGCGCTCGAGACGGTCTATGACCAGGTATTGCTCGACTGCGGCGAGGTGACACTGGCCATGTCGCCCGCCATCCATGCTGCCCAAGCCATCCTCTTGCTCGCGCCCAGCAGCGCAGCAGCGGATGCTGGACGCAAATTGCAGGAGCTGCGCGGCGAAGGAATTCTGGCCGCGCAATATGTCCGGCTAACCGAACGCGACGAGATTCAAGCCCACCAGGCAGCCTAGTGGCGCATCGGAAATCGCGCGACTTCTGCAGATGGCAAGGGTGCGGCGCAGATGCTGCGCCAATTCCCAAAGCCGCGGCGAACGCTTGACAGTGCGCTTGGCGACCAGGCGCGTCATTGCCAGGGCCGCCCATAGGTAGCCGAGTGGCGAGAGGCCCCGAATGCAGGCGTGAAGCGGGATCACCACATCCGCCCATTGGCTCTTGTAGGACGCATCGCCGGAAGCGAGATCGAGCACCGCTAGACGCGCCTCGCAGCAAGCCGCGATCAGGCGTCGCAATGCGGCATCGCCCGGCGAGAGGTGAGGAGCGAAATCTGAATCGAGCGAGGAGATGAGGCCCCAATAGGCGTTGCCATGTCGTCCGCCGAGTTTCACGGCCACCACGCGATGATCGACATTCAGATGATAGGCGAGGAGGGCGGGGCCGTCGTGATGTTGGGCGTCGGCGAGCTTGTGAATGAAGCGGCGGTCGCGCGCGTCGAAGACACCGTGGATGCCGCGTTGAGACAGGCGTTGCTGCTGCTGACGGAACATTTCGTCGATGCGATCGTGATTTTGCGAACGCGTCGCCGGCAATGCGAACTTCAGCTCACCGAGCGCTTCAAGCTTGTTGTCGCGCTTGCGATTGCTGCGCCGCGTCGCCGACGAGCGCTTGCGCTCATAAAGCCGCGTGTAATCGGGTTCGAGCCGGATCTGATAGCCGCGATTGGCGGCTTCGCAGGAGAACCAGTCGCTCAAGGGATGAGGGAAACCATGCAGGCTTTCGGGCATCTCTCCGAGATTCAAGGCATCGACGCGACCCGCACAGCGGGCGATCTCCCATCCACGTCCTGAGAACCATGATCGCGCGCGCGGCAGGAATTCTCGATCATAAAGTCCGTAACCATAGGTTGTCTGCGGCGTTGCGATCCATTCGAGGATGCTCAGCCCGTGGCTGCGTCGCAAAGCGAGGGGTAGGAGAAAGCGCATTGCACCGGCGCGATCGCGACCAACGATGATGCAGAGATTGATCGGCTTGTCGCTCGTTTCAAACCAGGCGGAACACCAGGCGTTGGTCTGGTAGAACGTTCCCGCCGCCTTGATTTCGAATTCCCGCCATTCCTGCGCGATGTCCTCGATCCTGCGATACCTCTCCACGGCCAGAAGCGGTGCATGATGATCAACGACCGCAAAGTCGCGGGGCAGGGCACGAGAATTGCTCTGACGGATGCGCTCGGGGCCGCTCATGCGAGCAACCTCGGACTAAAAGGCGCGCCGCAGGCGAGCATAAAACCATCGTCAAGGAATGTTTGATAGCCTCTCATGCGCGTTAACCCCCACTTTCTCAAACTGTCAGGCAAATCCGATGGCCAAAACGTCGATCCTCCGGACGAGTCTTGATCTCCTGTTCTATTCTGGAGCATCGCAGGCACTGCGCCGTGTGTGCGGAGGGATGGGTGCAATCTTTATGCTGCACCACATTCGCCCTGGCGGCGGTCTGCAGAACGGCTTTGCGCCCAACGCCGGCCTCGAACTGACGCCGGAATTCCTGGATACTGTCATCGATCACGCCAAGTCGCGCGGCTACGAGCTACTGTCCCTTGAAGCCGCTGTCCGTCGCCTGGAGGCGGGGGCCGATACAGGGGCACCCTTCGCCGCGTTTACCATCGATGACGGCTATCGCGACAACCTCGTCCACGCCTGGCCGGTGTTCCGGCGGCATCAATGTCCGTTTACGATTTTCGTTGCACCCGCAATCACCGATGGGACCTGCGAATTATGGTGGCGCGGACTCGAAGCGGTGATTGCCGGCGAGACGCGGGTACGGGCTCGGATCGGCGAGGAAGATATCGAGCTTGACGCCTTCACTGATGCGCAGAAGCAAGCGGCTTTCGAGCGGCTTTATTGGCCGGTGCGCTCCATGGAAGAGCATGCGCAGCGCGATTGGATCCGCAATTTCTGCCGGGCACGTGGTGTCAACCTCGAGGCAATCTGCCGCGCCGAGGCAATGACCTGGACGGAACTGCGCAGGATTGCTGCCGATCCGCTTTGCACCATTGGTGCGCACACCGTGAACCACTATGCGGTTGCCAAATTGACGGCTGAGGAGGTCCGCGCCGAGGTCGTCGCCTCGCGCGATCGCATTCAGCAGGAACTCAATATCCTCCCGAAATTCTTTGCCTATCCCTATGGCGACGAAATGTCGGCGGGTCCCCGTGATTTCGATATCGTGCGCGATGCAGGCTTCGAGGCCGCTGTCACTACTCGCAAGGGGCTGATCTTCCCGGCGCACAAGGACCACCTCATGTCGCTGCCACGGGTCTCGCTCAATGGCGGCTTCCAGAAGCTGCGCTACCTCGATGTGCTGATGTCGGGGACGGCCTTCATGCTCTGGAACGGCATGAAGCGGGTAAAGGCTGCCTAGTCAGCCGCCCGGTCGGGTCGCGCCATCCAGCGAATGATCCACATGACCACCGGCACCCAGGCGATCCCGGCCAGAAGATAGAAACCGATTTCGACTGGCGCTGAGTGCCCGACCACAAGATCGCCCCCGATCGCCATGGCGACAAGGCTGTAAACGATCATAAAGCCGACGGTCGCGAAGACGCCGATGAGTTTGCGCTGACGCTGCTTCATCAGCGCTGGGTAAGGCGGTGTGGGCCGTAGCGCAACCCGAAAGGGCTGCGGCGCTTGGGCGCTTGCCTGGGGCAGGGGGTGGCCCTATCCCGCCCCCATGCATTCTGGGCACGACACCGAGGCCGGCCGCGCTGCACTCCGCATCTGGCTCTTTTCCCTCGCCTTTCTCATTTTCTGCATGGTGATCGTCGGCGGCGCTGTGCGCCTGACGGATTCAGGCCTCTCGATTACCGAATGGCAGCCTTTGCTGGGCGCTATCCCGCCGCTCACAGAAGCTGACTGGGCCATAGCCTTCGAGAAATACCGCCAGATCCCGGAATATGCGCTCGTCAACAACGGGATGAGCCTTGATGATTTCAAGTTCATCTATTGGTGGGAATGGAGCCACCGTTTGCTCGGCCGATTGATTGGTGCTGCCTTCCTCCTCCCGTTTTTGTTTTTCTGGATCAAGGGCTATCTGACCAGGGCACTTGCTATGCGGCTGGCGGTGATCTTCGTCCTTGGCGGCCTCCAGGGTGCCCTGGGCTGGTATATGGTCGCTTCCGGTTTGAGCGAGCGCGTCGATGTCAGCCAGTACCGCCTCGCGGCACACCTCGTCCTCGCCACTATCATCTTTGGCGCGATCATCTGGGTGGCATTGGGGCTTGGCAAGAAGCGCCGTCCAATCGGCGATATACGCCCGTGGTTCGCAATGGCGCTGGTCGGGCTGGTCATCGCCCAAGTTGGCATGGGCGGCTTTGTCGCCGGCATCGATGCCGGCATGGGCTACAATACCTGGCCGCTCATGGACGGCCGCCTTATCCCAAATGGCCTATGGGTCATGAGTCCGGCCTGGCGCAATATTTTCGAGAATGCGCTCACCGTGCAGTTCTTCCATAGGCTGATTGCCTATGTCATCGCTCTGTGCGTGCTGATCTATGCCTGGCGCCAGCGCAGTTCCCCCGCGCTGGTGCTCCTTGCCATCGTCTTTTTGCAGATCACTTTCGGCATCCTGACCCTGTTGCACCAGGTTCCGCTAAGCTTGGCTCTCATTCATCAGGGCGGTGCGTTGATCCTCCTCGCAACCGCCCTGTGGAATCTTCATTCCCGGCTTGTCAGCCGATCGCCTGCGCTAGATCGGCAATGATGTCTTCGACATCCTCGATACCGATCGACAAACGAATGACGTCGGGACCGGCGCCTGCCCGCTTCAGCTGTTCCGTCGATAGCTGGCTGTGCGTGGTCGAAGCCGGATGGATGATCAGCGAGCGCGCATCGCCGAGGTTGGCGAGGTGCGACAGAAGCTTGACGCTCGACACGACCTTCACCCCTTCCTCGTAGCCGCCCTTGAGTCCGAAGGTGAACACCGAACCTGCGCCGCGGGGAGAGTACTTCTTCATGAGGTCGTAATGCTTGTGGCCCTTGAGCCCGGCATAGTTGACCCACGAAACCTTTGGATTCTTGCTGAGCCACTCGGCGACCTTGAGGGCATTGTCGCAGTGACGCTGCATGCGCAGCCCGAGCGTCTCCATGCCGGTCAGGATGAGGAAGGCATTGAGCGGCGCAATCGACGGTCCGAGATCGCGCAGGCCAAGCACGCGCGCCGCAATGGCATAGGCGATATTGCCGAAGGTCTCATGCAGCTTGATGCCGTGATAGGAGTCGTTGGGCTCGGACAAAAGCGGATAGCGGCCGCTCTTCGACCAGTCGAAATTGCCGCCATCGACGATGACGCCACCCATCGAGTTGCCGTGGCCGCCCATGAATTTCGTGAGCGAGTGAATGACAATATTGGCGCCATGCTCGAAGGGCTTGATCAGGTAGGGTGTCGCCAATGTGTTGTCGACGATCAGCGGCACGCCTGCCTTGCGCGCGATCTTGGCGATCGCCGCGATATCGGTGATCAGGCCGCCGGGATTGGCGATGGATTCGATGAAGATCGCCTTCGTCTTGTCGCTGATCGCCTTTTCGATCGAGCCGAAATCTTCCGCGTCCGCCCACACCACGTGCCAGCCAAAGGATTTGAACGAGTGATTGAACTGGTTGATCGACCCGCCATAGAGCTGGCGCACCGCCACAAATTCATCGCCGGGCTGCATGATCGTGTGGAAGGCAAGCATTTGGGCGGCATGGCCTGATGCCACCGCAAGCGCCGCCGTGCCGCCTTCGAGCGCCGCAACCTTGGCTTCGAGCACGGCTTGCGTTGGATTCATGATCCGCGTGTAGATGTTGCCGAAGGCGCGCAGGGCGAAGAGATCGGCCGCGTGTTTCACATCATCGAAGACATAGGCGGTCGTCTGATAGATGGGCGTGATGCGCGCGCCGGTGGCGGGATCTGGCTGCGCGCCGGCGTGGAGTGCCAATGTGTCGAAGCCAGGTTTCTTGTCGGCCATGGATGATCTCCCTAATCCTGAGCGGATGCCGTATCTGCTAGCCGAGTATGGATGGCGGGACAATCGCCCTTGCGCGATCAGTTTTCTAAGCTGACGGCTTAGTCTTTTTGCGCGATTCCGAGGCTCTGCACCCGGCCGCTTTCATGCAGCTTCTGCCGGCGCGAGGAGAGGATGCCGGAATTTCCCCCGACCCATGCCCACTCTCCCGAGAGCTTGCCATACTCCATCTTGGGGCAGCGGTTCATGACGACCTTGACGCCCTGGGCCTCGGCAAGGGCGGCCGCCTCGTCATTCCGGACGCCAATCTGCATCCAGATGACCTTAGGCAAAGGGTTCATGCGCAAAGCCTGGCGCGTAACATCGAGGGCGGCATCCGAGTGGCGAAAGATATCGACCATGTCGACGGGGCCCGGGATGTCGAGGAGGGACTTGTAGACCTGCTCGCCCAGGATCGCGCCGCCGGCGAGACCGGGATTGACCGGAATGACCCGGTAGCCCTTGTCGATCAGGTACTTCATCACGAAATGCGAAGGCCGCACATCATTGGCCGATGCACCGACCATGGCGATGATCTTCACCGTATTCAGGATGTCGCGGATATAGGTTGACGGATAGCTATCGTGGTCCATGAAACTCTGCCGACGCCGGCGCCTAGCGGTCTTTCCACTGCGGCCGGCGTTTGTCGATGAAGGCGCCTATACCCTCCTCGGCATCATGCGCAAGCAGGTTCTCGGTCATGACAGCGGAGGCAAACGCATAGGCATCTTCCAGGCCCATCCCGCGCTGCTGCTGGAAGGCCTGCTTTCCGGTCTTGACCGTCAAGGTCGACTTGCTGGCGATCTGCTTTGCAAGATCACTGACGGCGCCCGCGAGTTCATTGGGCGAGACCACGCGATTGACAAGCCCGAAGCGCCAGGCTTCCGCCGCTGATACGGGTACGCCTGTGAGCAACATCTCCATGGCGTGCTTGGGCGCGACATTCCTCGATAAGGCGACCATCGGCGTCGTGCAGAAGATCCCGATATCGACGCCGGGAGTGCAAAACCGCGCCGCATCGGAGGCAATGGCAAGATCGCAGCTCGCAACCAGCTGGCAGCCGGCGGCGCTGGCGATGCCTTGGACCTCCGCGATGACCGGGCGAGGATGACCGGATATCTTCAGCATCAATGCCGAGCAGCGCTCCATGAGGCGGCCGAAATAGCCGCGGCCACGGTCCCCATCCGAGCGGTGCGCCGTGATCTCTTTCAGATTGTGACCAGAACAGAATGCCGGACCGGTTGCGGCGATCACGATAACGCGGACAGCCATATCCGTCTCGGCGGCATCGAGCGCCCTTTCGAGCGCCTCCATCATCGATTCGGACAAGGAATTGCGGCTCGCCGGGTCGTTGAGTGTCAAACGCAGGACGCCGTCGCGGAATTCAGATAGCAGGATGGGGGGCGTCATTCGTCCTCGACAAGCAGGGAAAGCTTGTCCGCGTAGCCCGGCTCTTTCATGAGATCCTCGACGACGCGACGATTATTATCCGAAGGGATCATCGCCGAAAGGCTGGCGATCATCTTGTCCTTCATGTCCTGAGCAATGGTCGTGTCCTTTTTGATCTCCTCGATTTGCATGGCGATCTCGGAACTCTGATCATCGACGATCGCGGAATAAGCAAAACCGACGCTGGTGATGACCGAGTTCCATTCATTGACGGTCGAAAACCACTGCGCTTTCACGTCAGCTTCGAAAGCTTTGCCCTGTGGCGCCTTGTCGACGAATTCCTGAAGGTCTTCATACTCTTCAAGATTTGCATCCTTGTATTTTTCGCGCACGAGGGCAAAGACGTCGAGCGCCCGCTTTGAGGCATCGACGGTCAGTTCGATCGTCTTGATGGCAGGGATTTCGCCCAGGTTCAGATCATCAGGGGAGACGGGTTCGACAGGGTCGGTTCCGGTATCGGCATCCGGGTCGGGCTGGGTGAGATCCTCACCTTCGGGGGCTTGCGTCGAGGGTTGCGTTGGATTCTCGGTTGCTGGCGCTTGCGGGGTTGTCGTTCCCGGGTGCTGTGTTTCTTCCGTCGTGACCCGCGACTGGTCCTTCGCCGCCTGCCCAAAGGCACTGCCGGCCGCAATCACCATGGCCAGGATCACGATAGCCCAGGCGGAACGGACCATAAATGCGCTACTCCATGTTCTCTAAGTGTATGTTTTACAAAGCCGATCGAAAAGACCGAGTTTCACAGATCACGGTAGTGTTGCAATGGTGACACAAACTCCGGTATCAGGATACCACACGCCAAATCGCCTTTGTTTTCGCGGTTTATCCTTGACCGGTGAATAGTCTTCGCTTAAGGGAGCGCCATCTCGCGGGCAGAGCGGGCAGGGGGCCTTGCGCCCCCTCAGCATTTTGCCCTTACAACTTACGGGACTCATCATGAAAACCTACTCGGCTCGCGCCAAGGATATTCAAAAGAAATGGCTGCTCGTCGATGCAGACGGACTGATCGTCGGTCGCGCCGCAACGATCATCGCCAACCGCCTGCGTGGCAAGCATAAGCCCACCTTCACTCCACACCTCGATTGTGGCGATAATGTCGTCGTCATCAATGCCGAGAAGGTTGTGCTGACCGGCAACAAGCGCCAGGCCAAGACTTATTACTGGCACACCGGTTTTCCGGGCGGCATCAAGGAACGCAAGGCGCACCAGTATCTTGACGGCAAATTCCCCGAGCGTGTGCTCGAAGCGGCGGTCCGGCGCATGCTGCCCGGCGGCCCGCTCAAGCGCCAGCAATTGAGCAATCTCCGCATCTACAAGGGCACCGCCCATCCGCATGAGGCGCAGTCCCCGGAGAAGCTCGACATTGCATCGCTCAATCCGAAGAATACGCTGAGAGGCTGATCACCATGGTTGAACCGACAACACTCTCCAATCTGGGCCAGGCCGTTGGCTTGACGCAGGCGCCGGCCGCAGCCGCGCCCGTCAAGCCGAAGCTTGATGCGAAAGGCCGCGCCTATGCCACGGGGCGCCGCAAGAATGCGATAGCGCGTGTCTGGATCAAGCGCGGCGGCGGACGGATCACCGTCAATGGCAAGGCGCTTGAAACCTATTTTGCAAGGCCCGTTCTGCGCATGCTCCTTCAGCAGCCGCTGGTCAGCGCCAATCGCGCCACCCAGTTCGATGTCGAATGCACGGTGGTTGGCGGCGGCCTTTCCGGTCAGGCTGGCGCCGTGCGCCATGGTCTGGCGCGCGCGATGATTTCGTTCGAACCGGATTTGCGGCCGCTGTTGAAGAAGGGTGGCTACCTCACCCGCGACAGCCGCGCCGTCGAGCGTAAGAAGTACGGCCGCGCCAAGGCGCGTCGTTCCTTCCAGTTCTCGAAACGCTAACCGGTCATATCCACCACGACAAAACGGCCGGATGTTTTCCGGCCGTTTTGCTTTATGTAATGCCGTTCCCCGCAATGAGGATAAGGACATGCGCAAGATCAAGATCGGTGTGATTGGGGCTTCGGGCTATACCGGTGCCGATCTCGTGCGATTGGCAGCATGTCATCCCGCCATGGAAATTGCCGCGCTGACCGCCAATTCGCATGCCGGCAAGCAGATGGCCGAGGTTTTCCCGCATCTGGCGTCGGTCAAGCTGCCGCCGCTCGTGAAGAACGAAGAAGCTGATTGGTCGGATGTCGAGGCGGTCTTCTGCGGCCTTCCGCACGCCACCAGCCAGGAGGTCATTCTCGGCCTGCCTCGCCACCTCAAGGTCATCGACATGTCGGCCGATTTCCGGCTGCGCGATCCGCAAACCTATGCGACCTGGTATGGCGGCCCGCACAAGGCGCTCGACCTTCAGGCGGAGGCTGTCTACGGCCTGACGGAGCATTATCGGGATTCGATCCGGAACGCGCGGCTTGTCGCCTGTCCCGGCTGCTATCCGACTGCGGTCCTGACCATCCTGCTTCCTGTCATATCCGCAGGGCTCATCGACCCGACCGATCTGATCATCGATGCCAAATCCGGCGTCTCGGGGGCAGGGCGCTCGCTGAAACAGAACATTCTTTTCTGCGAGGCGGGCGAAGGCCTCTCGCCCTATGGCGTGGCAAGCCATCGGCATGCGCCAGAGATCGAGCAGGAATTGTCGCTCGTCGCAGGCAGGAGCGTCACGGTGAACTTCACCCCGCACCTCATTCCGATGAGCCGTGGTGAACTCTGCACCATCTACGCAAAGCTTGCAGGCCAGGCGACGGCGGCCGATTGCACCGCTGCCTTGACCAATCGCTATGCGGGCGAGCCCTTTGTGAGCATGGCACCCAAAGGCGTCCTGCCGTCGACGCAATTTGTGCGCGGTTCCAACAACGTGATGCTGGGCGTGCACGCCGATCGGATACCGGGGCGCGTGATCCTCATTTCGACGCTCGATAACCTTGTCAAAGGCTCGGCGGGTCAGGCCATCCAGAATTTCAATTTGATGTTTGGGCTGCCCGAAACCTTGGGGCTTGAGCAGGTTGCGCTGTTTCCGTGACCTCTGAGGGGCCGGCCGAACTGCTCGGCGTCGCGCGTTCGGCGAGCGGCCGCGCCTGGCGCACGCGGCTTGGGTCCAATCGTGATGCGCTTGCCATCGCTGAGCGCCATGAGCTGCCTGAAATACTCGGCCGCGTGCTGGCCGGCCGGCAGGTCAAGCTCGACGACGTCGAGGCCTTTCTCAATCCGACACTGCGAACCTCGATGCCACAGCCTTCGGCGCTGCGCGACATGGAAGCCGGCGCCGAGCGCCTGGCACAGGCGATCATGCGCGGCGAGAAGATCGCGATCATTAGCGACTACGACGTTGACGGCGTCGCATCCGCCGCGCTGTTGACGCGTTTTCTCCGCGCCGTCGGCAGCGACGCCGAGACCCATATTCCAGACCGCATCAGCGAAGGCTATGGACCGAGCGAAGCTGCCGTCCGCGACCTGCACGCACGCGGCGCCAGCTTGCTGCTCACTCTCGACTGCGGCGTGCTGGCACACGATCCCTTGGCGAAAGCGGCCGAACTCGGGCTCGATGTTGTGGTCGTCGATCATCACCAGCCTGGCGAAAATCTTCCCGCCGCCCATGCCGTCATCAATCCCAACCGCATGGATGATGTTTCGGGCGTCGGCTATCTTTGCGCCGCCGGCGTCACGATGATCCTGGTTGCATCGACCAACCGTCGCCTGCGCCAATTGGGTTGGTATCGCGAGGGCCGCGCCGAGCCGAACCTCTTGCAGTGGCTGGAGCTGGTTGCGCTCGCGACCGTCTGCGATGTGGTCCCGCTCGTCGGGCTCAACCGCGCCTATGTCGTGCAAGGTCTCAAGATCATGGCGCGCCGCGAGAATGTCGGGCTTGCGGCGCTCGCCGACGTCTCACGCCTCACCCGCCGCCCGGATCCTTATGCCTTGGGCTTTGTGCTTGGTCCAAGGCTCAATGCGGCAGGGCGCGTAGGCCAGGCCAGTCTGGCGTTGCGGTTGCTGGTCGCCACTGATCGCGGTGAGGCGAGCACCATCGCTCTCGAACTTGAGCGCCTCAACAAGCAGCGCCAGGCGATCGAGATGCGCGTCGTGGATGAGGCCGCGGTCCAGGCGGAAACGGCCCTCGGCCGCGAGAAACGGGGCCCGGTCATCCTGGTCGCGGGCGAGAACTGGCATCCCGGCGTTCTTGGTCTCGTCGCGGCGCGCTTGAAGGAGCGGTTTCAGCTTCCGAGTTTCGCGCTTGGCTATGCGCGCGGTGCGAGCCTGGCTTCAGGTTCGGGGCGCTCAGTGGCGGGAATCGATCTTGGCGCGGCCGTGCGGGCAGCGCTCGACGCCGGTCTTCTGGTCAAGGGCGGCGGCCACGCCATGGCTGCGGGTCTTACGATCGCCCGCGAGCGCATCGGCGAATTGCGTGACTTTCTCGAACAGCGTTTCGCAAACGCGTCGGATTTGCTGGCGAGGCACTGGCTGGAGATCGATGCCGTGGTGAGTGCCAGTGGCGCCACACTGGAACTCATCGAAATGCTGGAGCAAGCGGGCCCCTTCGGTGCTGCCAATCCGGCTCCTCTCTTCGCGCTCCCGGCGCATCGCATCGTCTATGCCGACGCAGCGGGGACCGATCATATCCGCTGCACGATCGCCGCCGCTGATGGCACCCAGCTCAAGGCCATCGCATTCCGTGCGCTTGGCACCGATCTCGGCGAATTGCTGCTGTCCGAACGGCAGCATCCGCTGCACTTGGTCGGCAGGCTGGTGATCGATGAATGGAATGGCGGCAGGCGGCCGGCGCTCCATATTGAGGACGCATCTTCCATACCGTGAGCAGGGCGCGCCGATGCTTGCGCTGGCTGGCGAAGCTCACTATAGAACGCCCACTTTCGCGCGCCCTTCGTCTATCGGTTAGGACGGCAGCCTTTCACGTTGCAAAGACGGGTTCGATTCCCGTAGGGCGCGCCATTTCCGTGCAAATTGTGAGCGGTACGATCATCGCGTTTCCTCAACGAGATTTTATCTCGGCCATCTTTTTGCTTGACGGAGTTCGAATTATGTTCTAGTTCGCTTCTATGGACTGGGATTTAGCCGTCGAACACAAAAGG
>JAXMCQ010000017.1:0-138637 GCA_046349315.1 Hyphomicrobiales bacterium
AGGCCTCGTGGCGGAGTGGTTACGCAGCGGACTGCAAATCCGTGCACCCCGGTTCGATTCCGGGCGAGGCCTCCATCCGATAGTGACCAAACGTCATTTCAGAAGCCGTTCATGCGCGACGCGCCACGCTCTAAAGCATGGCAAGAGTCGATCCCTCGCTCTATTCCCTCACCACGACCCAACGTGACGGTCCACGCCCCTGGCGATGGGCAATCCTCAAATCCGGGCTGAAAAATCCGATCCAGCGTTCGACCAGGTCCTTCGCGACCGAATCGGAGGCCAGGCAGGACGGCGAAACCGCGCTTGGCACCTTGATCGAAGCCCTGCAGGCACAACATTCAGCGAAGAAGTCGCGTGTCAGAGCGTCGGCAGGCGGCTCCGAAGCGGACGTCTGACGGCCACGACAATGTGGACTGCGCGCATCGGTAACTTGCCAGCAAAGTCAAAAATAATATAAATTACGACAGGCTCTGGGAGAATCGGGTTCACAGAAAATCCCGCATCACGGGCCGTAGGGGACGGCGAAACCTCAATGAATGACAGACTCGTAGCAGCATGCTGCGCTGGTCACGCTCGGAGTAACCGCGCGTGATCTGGTCTTGGCTAAGCTTTGCCACCGGGTATCTTATCGGCGGTGTTTCGGCGCTGCTGGGCCTTGGTCTTTTTCTCGTCGGCGGTCGCGTCGACACGGCCGATGATACTGTTCGCGTGCCGAGACCCCCAGTTCACAATACGGGCTTGCGGCTCGTCCCTCAGGACGGTTCAACAAACTCTCCGGGCCTCCACCCGGAAACCGCCACCGACCAATCAGCCTAGCTCTAACGGCAGCCCAAGCATGACAGCGCGAGCTGCCTCCGCTATTCTCCGCAACAATGGAGATTCTGCCATGATCATGCACGATTGGACGGCCAAGCACTGGATCATTTCGTCCATTATCATCCTGCTGGCGGTCGCGGCTTTTGCCCTAAGCTGGTCTTAGTCGGCATCCATAGCGATGCCATCGTAACCTTTGGAGTTCGAGATGACGTTTAGACATATTGCCGTTGCCGTTCTGGCCTTGGGCCTCATGGCCCCCACCCTCAATTTTGTGAGCGTCCCTGCTCAAGCCGCAAATTACGCGTCCGAATCAAAGCGCAACTACTGCGCCAAGAAGGCCAAGAAATACGCCAACAAGCGCACCAATAACCGCACCGCGCGCAATGTCGCCGGCGGCGCTGTTGGCGGCGCGATCATCGGTGGAATTTTCGGCGGCGGTGGTGGTGATGTCGCAGCCGGTGCGCTCATCGGCGGCGGCGTCGGCGCGATCGGCAGCGCAGCCTCGAACAAGTGGTACAAATACTACAACAGCGCCTATTACGACTGCATCAACAGCTAGCTTCCGACTATTTCGCGAGGTGCCGTTCGAAGAAAGCGGCAACCTCGCCGATCGCTTCGAGCGCCTCCGGGGCTGGATACGCAGTCAGATATTGCGCGTGCGACATCCCCTCGAACACCTGCAATTCGGCATCGACGCCGGCTTCGCGCAATTTGCGATGGGTGCGAACCGTCAGGCTCAGCAACAGATCGCGCGTTCCTGAAATCAGGATCGATGGCGGAAATCCAGCGAGGTCGCCGTAAAGCGGCGACAGCAAGGGTTCCTTGAGGTCGCGCTCGCCGGCATAAAGCTTGGCCGCCGCCTCCAGCACGCCTTCATAACTCACCAGCGCGTTATCGACCTCGTCATTGGCAAAATAGGTATCGCCCGTCTTGGTGAGATCGGCCCACGGCGTGCCGAGGAAAAGCACGCCCGGCAGAGGCTCACCGGCCTGCTTCAGCTTCAGGACAGTCGCCATGGCGAGGCCGCCGCCAGCCGATGAACCGAACAATGCTGATTTCGCTGGATCGCGGCCCTTCATCGCCTCCCGCCAGACCGCAAGGGCATCGTCAAGCGCTGCCGGATAAGGATGATCCGGCGGCATGCGATAGTCGACCGAGATGACAGGCGTCTTGGTGGCGTGGGCGATCATCGCCGCTTCGCCGGTGGCCGCATCGCCACTGAAGAAAACATAAGCGCCGCCGTGAACATGAACGAATGTGCGAGCCTCGTTCTCAACTGGCACATCCCGCGGCACCAGCCGATAGCATTTGACGCCGGCTATGGTGACCGGTGTTACGGTGAGATTCAGCGCCGTCCACAAGGCCCGCGCGCCCTTGTCGCCCTCGGCGTCATAGGCATCGATCAGGGCCTGCCATTGCGCGACAGTCTTCGGATATTCATGGGCGGTCGGATTGGGCGGCGCGGCGATATATTTCGCCAATGCCTCACTGACGGTGGTTGGCACCGGCAGGGGCCGCGCAGGAACTTCGCGGGATGGTTCGGCGGCGATCGCGGACCCTGCAAAGAGGCAAAAGGCTAAGGCTAGCTTGAAGAGAAGCGCATGCGTCATGTCGATGTCCTGATCGGCCTCACAAAGGTTAACATGCACGTCAGCCCTTCTCCACTCGCCACACCGCCGCTCAGGCGCTAGATACTGGTGACAAACAGAGGACGTTTTGATGCCCAAATTATCCCGTGACCGGATCAAGCAGGTTGTCGATGAAGTGAGAGCCCTTGATCCGCCAGCCGATTCCTTCTGGCAGATCGTGGAAGAACGTCTGGGCCTCGATTCCGGTGATGTTTTCCATTTCATTGCCGAAGATCCAGTCTTTTACGGGATCGCCGAGGACGAGGAACTTCCGCCCAGGAAATCCTGAGGGCCAGGCTCAAGCTCCAGCGCTTGCACTGGAGGCCGCCTCGGGTTTACGGGATCGTCATGTCGCGCCCGCCGGCAGGCCAGCGGGCGAAATGGGAGAACTGGATGCTGGACAGGGATGGCGGCCGCCGCACGATTGGCTGCGCGCTTAGCGTGGTGAAATGCCCGTTCGGCAGGAGCGATCGCCTTGCTTAGAAAGGGCAAGCAGCGCCGTTCGAAATCCGGCGGCAGGATTATCGGCGCACTGTCGAGAGTCTATTTCGCGATTGCGCGCACTTTGCCCTTGGGCGCGGCCTCCAACATGGGCGGATTCGTCGGGCGCAGCCTCGGCATGACGCTGATGAAGGACCGCAATATCGCGCGAAATCTGATGATCGCCTTCCCGAACCTCTCGGTCGCCGAGCGCGACCGCTTGATGGCCGGCATTGCGGACAATCTCGGCCGGGTGATCGCCGAAATGCCGCATCTCGAATCGTTTCGCAACAACACCCACAACACGCATGTCGAAATCGAAGGTCTCGACTATCTCCCGAAATCCGGCCCGAGTGTTTTCGTCGGTGGGCATTTGAGCAATTGGGAGGTGGGCGTCGTCGCCCTGTGCAAGCACCTTGGCGGCCTCAACACCCTCTATTCGCCGATCGGCGTCCCAGCGGTCGACCGGCAATTGCAGTACTTCCGCGCCAAGACGGGTGCCAATTACCTGGAACGCAATCGCTCCTCGCTGCGTACGATCTTCGACGACATGGAGAACGGCCGCAGCGTCGCCATGCTGATCGACCAGCGCGTCGCGGCCGGCCCGACGGTGAATTTCTTTGGCCGGCCAGCCCTCGCCTCGAGCCTGCCGGCGCGCCTCGCCATGCGCTTCAATGTCCCGATCATTCCGGTCGATGGGTCGCGCATTACGCCCACTAGCTTCGTCATTCGCCTGCATGAGCCGATCCGCCCTGACGATTATCCGGTTGAAACCCGGGAACAGGGAATGACGCAGGCCATGATGACGGCGATCGAGAATATCGTGCGGCGTTCGCCCGAGGTCTGGTTCTGCAATAAGGCGCGCTGGCGCGATACGGTTTCGACGACGGCGGTTGTTGATGAGACGCCATCGCCATTGGCGGGTGGCATGACCGCCAAGGAAGAGTTCTAGCCGCCCGCTGCGATTATTTCACTGCTTCGCCTGCGATACTGAGCACGATGTCTGGCAGACCGGTGATTTCCTCGATCTGCCGATAACGCGGCGCCTCGGCCGGCACATCCGCCTGCTCCAAGGCCCAGGTGAGCGGATGCGGAATATGAATACCCCAGCTTCCGGCTTCGAGCGCCGGCACGATGTCCGACTTCACCGAATTGCCGACCATCATGCTGCGATCGGGCCCGTTGCCATGGCGTGCGAATAGCCTGCGATACGTATCGGCCGTCTTGTCGCTGACGATCTCCACCGCATGGAAGAGGTCGCCGAGACCTGAGCGTGCGAGCTTTTGCTCCTGGTCGAGAAGGTCGCCCTTTGTGATCAGCACCAACTGATACTCGGTCGCAAGTTCTTCAAGCGTGTCGCGCACGCCAGGCAAGGTCTCGACCGGCTCGGCATACATGTCATGGCCAAGCGCCAGGAGATCGCGAATGATCGCGGTCGGAACGCGCCCCTCGGTGACGCTGATCGCCGTCTCGATCATCGACAGCATGAAGCCCTTCCGCCCATAGCCGTAGAACTGCAGCATCCGCCGTTCCGTCTCCAGCAATCGGCGCGACAGGTCCTCGGGATCGGCATAATCGGCAAGCAGCGCCGCAAATCGCGATTCAGTCAGGCGATAGACCCGCTCGGTGTGCCAAAGCGTGTCGTCGGCATCGAAACCGATGGTGGTCAAGGCTCGCATGGCCAATATGCTACGACGATCTGGACATGCGGGCATATGAATTTTGGGGCACAGGACGTTGCCTCGCCGCACGGCCCCGGAGGTCGAAACTCAGCGCCAGTGAGAAACGGAGTTTATGCGAAGGCCCAATTGATAAGGTACCCGACACAGGCGACAAGGATCATTGCAGCGGCGTAAGCGGAAAGACGGTGGTCGACGGGATCGACGATGGGCCACAGCTTGGTGCTGTCGGGGTCGACCGTGAAACGCTCCGAACTTGATCTGTTTGGCGATGGTCTCATGCGAGGCGCTCCCCGAATGTGAGATCATTGTAGCAGCAATTGCCGCAAATCACGACTCAGACAACCGATAGACCCACTCGTTGTGCCGAAGCGTATGACCGGGGAATATGAAATATCGCCCCGAATATGTCATAGGATGGCCTCATCCGCAGCGTACTGGCCGCCCCCGCAATGACAAAAAGCCGGAGATGCATGATGAACTGGATGAACGCCAAGACGACCCGCGGCCTCGGCCTGGCGCTGGGCTTGGCGGCCGGCGCACTGGCCTATCCAATGGCTGTTTCCGCATCGGCCGACGAGTCGCTCGACTTCACCTATGACGTCGTCGTGTCGGGCCTGCAGGCAGCCGAGATCAAGTTCAACATGGATTTGACCCCGACCGGCTATCAGTCGAAAGCGAGCGTCGAGACGCAAGGCATCGTCTCGTTCTTCTCGGATTCCCAGACCTTTGTCGGTGCGTCCGGAGAGATCGTCAACGGCAAGGCGGTTCCGGCGGCCTTTTCCACCCGCACCGAGAAATCCGGCAAGCAGAAGGATTTCAAGGTCCGCTGGACTGAGTCCGGCCAGCCCGAACCGCACGACCCGCCGGTCAAGAACCCGCAAATGCAGGCCGAAATCATCGAGGCGCTGACCTCCGGCGTTATCGATCCGCTGACGGCGGTCTTGCGCGTGCGTGGCGAGGCGCCCTGCCAGGGTAAGGAGCGGATCTATAGCGGCCGTGATGTCTTCGATCTCAGCTTCAAGCTCGAGCGCGAAGTGACCTTCAACGACAAATCCGACGGCGTCTATCGCGGGCCGGCCTATCAATGCCAGATGGTCTACCACCCGATCGCCGGCCGCGACGCCACCAAGGCCCGCAAGAACAAGACCGAGCCATGGGCCGTGACGGTGTGGTTTGCACCGGTCGACTCACAGTCGCTGGGGAGCCAGATGCTGCTGCCGGTGGCCGCAGCCGGCAAGCTCGATGGACGGAAGTTCCGCGCCTTTGCCAGCCGCGCCAGCGTCTCCGGCCAAGCCCTCAACCAGCTCTCGAGCATTAGCACCAACTGACTTGACTCCGTTCCATATATGAGACAATTTCTCATATATGGAACAATCCACTGATGACCGGTCGATCGACCGACTCATCGCCCAACGCCTCAAGGCGTTGCGGAATGAGCGTGGATGGTCGCTCGACGAGCTGGCCAAACTGAGCGGCATCAGCCGCGCCACCCTCTCCCGCCTCGAAAATTCCGGAGTGAGCCCAACCGCCAGCGTGCTCGGCAAGCTGGCTTCAGCCTTCGGCATGACCATTTCGCGCCTGATGCAGATGGTGGAGGAGAAATTCGCAGCCCACATTCCCCGCGAACGGCAATTGCTGTGGAGCGATCCGGCCATCGGCTTTCGCCGTCGCTCGGTCTCGCCGCCCGCGCAAAGCCTCGCCGGCGAAGTACTGGAATGCGAGATCGATCCCGATACGGGCATTTCCTATGACGGCACGCCGCGCCCCGGCCTCGAGCACCATCTTCACCTCGTCGAGGGCGAACTCGAGATCACGGTTGATGGCCAAACCCATCATCTCAAGGCCGGCGATTGCCTGCGCTACCAGCTTGCCGGTGCGAGCCGCTTTGCAACGCCCAAGGAGTGCGGCGCGCGCTATTTCATTTTTCTCGTCTGACGGACCTTCATCATGGAAATATCGAAACTTGCGCCGGCTGACTTCGACACGGAGCTGCCGGGCCTGACCGCCCTGCTCCATGCTTGCGTGCTGGATGGGGCGAGCATCGGGTTCATTCTGCCCTTCACGATGAACGACGCCGAAACTTTCTGGCGCCACAAGGTCTACCCGGCCGTCGCACATGGAACGCGTATTGTGCTGATCGCGCGCCTTGGCGGCGAAACTGCTGGAACGGTGCAACTCGACTACGACACGCCCGGCAATCAGTTGCATCGCGCCGAAGTGCGTAAGCTTCTGGTCCACCCCAAATTTCGCCGCCGCGGGATCGCGAAAGCGTTGATGGCCGAGATCGAAGCGATCGCCAGCAATCTGGGCCGCAGCCTGATCACGCTCGATACCCGCACCCACGACATGGCTGAGCCGCTGTATACTGGACTTGGCTACAAGATCGCCGGCATTATTCCCGGCTATTGCCGCGATACGCTCTCGGATCGCATGGATCCAACGACGTTGATGTACAAGAATCTCTGAAAGCAACTGCCGTTGCGTCCAAAGTCTCCACTTACGAGAGATTGCTGACGCAAATTTGGCCAAGCCGCACGTCGCTCGTCCGTTCCGACGGTGTTCTTACTTCGGACTGACCCTACGTCACTGAAAGTAAGGTCAATTTTGTGAAACGGAGATGAAGTCGATTGGTTCCCTCACGCTGTTCGAGAACACCGCAGCGGTCAGAACGCCGCCATAGACGCAGGCCGTGTCGATATTGATCCGATTCGAGAGGATCTCAGGCTCGCCCGACCGCTGCGGCGTATGTCCATGTACGATCAACAAGCCATGGTCTCTCCCCGACGAGAGGAACGGTTCCCTGATCCACATCAACGTATGTCGGTCCTGGCGGTGGAGCGGAACGCCCGGCATGATCCCGGCATGGGCATAGAACCGCGCTCCATCGTCATGGCACAATTTGAGATTTCGGATGAAGGCGAGATCGGCTCGGGGGATTTCCTCCGGAGTCCGCGCGCCATAGCTGCGCAATGTCGCGTCACCACCATTGCAAAGCCAGGTTGAATCATCGCCGGTCTCGAGCGCTTCGAGCAGCAGATCCTCGTGATTGCCCATCAGGCAGATGACATTCTCCGGATCCCGCTCGGCCCGCTTCCGTATCATCGCAATGACACCCGCGCTGTCAGGCCCGCGATCGATGTAATCGCCGATAAAGACCAGGCGATGAGTGGCCCCTTTCGCATAGGCTTCGCAGGCTGCAAGCATGCGCTTAAGCGCCACGCTGCAGCCGTGAATGTCGCCAATGGCGAAGGTCAGGATTTCAGGAGGCACCGGCCGCCTTGCCGTTGACGGAAAAGCCGAGCTTCGATGCAAGGCCCGGATAGCGCCGCTTGAGCCAGTTGCCGACCCCGACCGTGGATTTCCGCCGGAACCGGCGGATGGGCGCGGAATCGACCGACAGCACGACCAGGCCGGCCGGCACCATCCAGAAACCGACGACGGGAAGGAAGCCGACGAGCCCACCCGCGACCAACGTCCCGCCCAGGATTCGGCGATGCAAACGGCGGCCCGGAAGCCTCACCCGGTGCCGCCCGAATTTGATGCTGGCCACTGCCTTTCCTCACATGCCTATCGAGGCCATATGGCGTTGCGAGCCGGAAGGTTCCAGAAGGCGGAAAAGGCTTTTAACGCGCGATGGCCTCTGCTATAGCGCCCACCGGCTGATCCCCGATAGCTCAGTTGGTAGAGCATTCGACTGTTAATCGAATGGTCGCTGGTTCGAGTCCAGCTCGGGGAGCCATTTCTCTTGAAATTTCAACAGCTTGCGATTTGGGCGCAACGGCGTTTGTTGGACCGAATAAGCTCCGGAAAGAGTCGAGTCTTGAGGTTCAAAGGGGAATTCTCGGTGAGTTGCCTGTAGGAAGGGCTAACCTGCTCTCTGCCGATGAGCTCAAATGGCTGCTGCCATTTCAATCAGAGGCCTGAGCCTCCATCAGCCGCTTTGTAGCGGGTTTCTTCCAAACGCCTGCTCGATGTATCCAGCCAACTCAAGCGCGGCCGCCTTTTCTGTCTTCGTGACCTTTCCGTCGATTGTAAGAATGATATCAATCATCTCCCACAGGCCATCGGGGTCAGCCTGCGGCCGCTCGGCCAATCGAGCGATGGCCGCTTCAATCACTTCGCTGTTCGGATTCTGGGCCTTACACCAGCGGCGCATTTCGGCGATCTCCTGCCGATCGAGGGCTATTCGCAGGTCTTGCGCGCGGAGCTCCGCATATCGACCGAGTATGTCATGCTCAAAGCGGCCTAGTTTGTTGTCCGACTTTGCAGCATAGATCAGGACAATCAACTCATCGGAGATCGCCTCAATGAGTCGCCGCGACCTAGCACTGGACGCGGCGCTATCCTTTGGACCGACTAGAAAAAAGCAAATATCTATAAAGCCGCCGCGTCCTTCATAAAGGCTATAGAACTCAGCCGCGAGCGGCATCTCAGGAAACTTCTCGGCGACGTGGCCCGAAGTTTCTGCGTCGACATATCCCACATGCAGGCTTAGCGGAATCTTGCGGCCAAGAAACGTGCTTCTGCCATTCCCCCATCCTATGATTTTTACAGCATGAGGGTCGTGGATATTGGTGGGCTCTCGTTCAGCGATGAGGCCGAAGGGTTCGCCTTTCGAGTGCGCAGCGAACGCGGCTTTTGCGAACTCGACCGCGTTAGGTTTCCGATAGTGCACACCGACAACGGACAGAAGTTCAGTCAGCCGAGACCACTCTCCGTCGGGCAGAGAACCGCCACTCTTCACTTTTCGAAAGTTTTCCATCGCTGTCTGTCGAAGCTAGCGGCACGCCAGTTAAGTTGTAAATGGCCACGCGCCTCTAACGATAAGGGCGCCGCGAGGCGCCCCTTTTCAATTTTGCAAGAAAACGCAGCCACTTCCGCTTCTGCCCTCACACTTGCGCGAGCCCTCCGTCGACGAAAACCTCGCCGCCGGTCATGAAGCTGCTGTCCGAGGAGGCGAGAAACGCAGCCACCGCCGCAGTCTCTGCCGTGTCGCCGGTGCGCCCGAGCGGCGCGGTGGCTCCAAAGGCCTCCAGCGCGTCCTCACCCACCGCAGCCAAAGACAGCTCCGTCTTGATCGGCCCCGGAGACAGCACATTGATGCGGATCCCCGTGCCGCGCAGATCGAGTGCCCAGCTCCGCGCCAGGTTGCGGATGGCCGCCTTGGTGGCGCTGTAGACGCTGAGCTGCGCGGTCCCCATCGCGCCGGCACTTGAGCCCGTAAGAATGATCGACGATCCCGCCGACATCAGCGGCAGGGCTTTCTGCACCGTGAACAAGAGCCCCTTCACATTCACATCGAAGGTCTCGTCGTACTGTTCGGGGGTGATCTCGCCCAGTGGCGCCAAGGCCCCGGTCCCGGCATTTGCGAAGAGAATATCGAGCCCACCACGTTCGGCTTTGACCACCTGATACAGCCGGTCGAGATCGCCGAGATTGGCCACCGAGCCCTGCACCGCCCGAGCCGAGGGACCCAACTGCGTCAGCGCGGCGTCGAGCGCCTCCTGCCGGCGTCCGAAGATGTAGACGAACGCCCCCTCATCGACGAACCGCTTTGCGGCCCCCAGTCCGATGCCCGTTCCACCGCCGGTCACCACTGCCGTCTTGCGCTTCAGTCTGCTCATGTCCGTGCTCCTTCGTTTGAGGTTGCACAGAGCTGGCCATCTACCCACTTATTGACAAGTATGCACCATTTGGTAAGTGCTCAGAAATGTCGCTAGACCGTCCAGACCCGAGTCCTCCACCGCCGACCCAGACCTGCACTCCGACTTTGCCCGGCTTCACGTGCGGGCTTGACGCGACACTGCGGGTCATCGCCGGCAAGTGGAAACCGCTCATCCTGTACTTTCTCGCCCAGGGGGGCCCGACCCGCTATGGCGTGCTGCGGCGCGCCGTGCGCGATGTCAGCGACAAGATGCTGATCCAGCAGCTGAAGGAATTGGAAGCCGACGGCCTCGTGAAGCGGACCGACTACAAGGAGGTCCCTCCCCGCGTTGATTACGACCTCACAGCATTGGGCCGAAGCCTGGCAGAGGCGCTCGTGCCGCTATGCTCATGGGGCACGGAAAACCTCGCCGAAGTCAGCCGCGTCTTTGCCCAGCGAGCGCGCTCGAACAGCGCAAGACGGTGATCGTCAGCAGACAACTCAACCTAGCCCGGCCCTAAACGGGCCAGTTGTTTCCATTTTCAGGCCACGAACCTCTGCAAAATGTAACTTGTTATCCTTCTGATATCCCCTCTAAATTGCGTGTTTGGGGGCTTAGCGATCATGACACCGCGGGACGGCATGCGGATCCTCGTCGTTTGGGCGTTTTTTCTCTTTGCATTGGCGTCGGCTTCGGGCGTTGAGGCCGCGAAACCCGGCTCAGGCAAGCAGCTTGATGCCCCCGGCACCGGTACGTCTGAAACGACCGAACCGGGCGGACTCACACCCCCTGGCGCGGGCGGCGAACCTGAACTTCTGATCGAACCCGGCACGCATACGGCGCCGGTCCGTCACGTCATCCTCAGTCCTGATCAGAAGACGATGATCACGGCCTCCTTCGACAAGACGATCCGCCTGTGGAGCGTCCCGGACGGCAAATTGCTCAAGATCCTGCGGGTGCCGATCGGCGAGGGTTTCGAAGGCTCCCTCTTCGGCCTGGCGATAAGCCCGGACGGCAAAACGCTGGCGGTCGGCGGCTGGATGAAGCAGCAATACATCTACACGATGGATATCGTGTCGGGAAAAATCCTGCGCGCCTACGGGCCCAATGACGAGACACTCCTCAACGTCTCGTTCTCGCCGGACGGAAAATCGCTCGCCGCGGTGTTCAATCTCAAGGTCGGCATGCGCATCTGGGACGTGGCGACAGGCCAATTGAAATTCGAGGACAAGGACTACGGCGGCGAGACGCGTGGCCTTGCCTTCCGCTCCGACGGCTATTTTGCCACCGCCTCGCATGACGGCTTGATCCGCTTTTACAATCCGGATGGAAGCTTCCTCGCCAAGGTTCCGCTCAAGAGCGGCCAGCAGGGCTCCAACATCGCTTTTTCGCCGGATGGCAACAAACTGGCGATCACCTATAATGACGGCCCGCTGATCGACATCCTCAATGTCAGCGACTTCTCCTGGCTTCCCGCGCCAGACATTTCCGGCTTCGACAATGGCGATGTTGGTGCTGTCGCCTGGTCGCAGGATGGCCAATATATTTATGCCGGCGGCCGGTTGCGCGATGCCAAGGGCTGGTACCAGCTCGTGCGCTGGGGCGGCCAGGGTAATGGCGAACGCAGCACGGTTCATCTCTCCGCCAATACCATCTTCGACATCGAGCCTTACGGGCCGGACGGCGTCGTCTTCGCCAATGGCCAGCCGGCGCTCAACATCTATGCGGGCGGCCAGATCATCATGGGCATCTATCCGGCAACCGCCGGAATGGGATTGATGGAGAAGGGCTCGATCACCGCCAGCGAGGACGGAACCCAGGTCCGCTTCGCCTTCGACTATGGCGCGACCCAGCAATATGTGTTCGATCTCAAGACGCTCGAACTCAAGGATGTGAAGGGCATCGCCGACACGCTGAAGGGCGCCGACACGACAAGCCTGCCGATTACCAAGTGGAACACTTTCGCGACACCTGAGCTTAACGGGAAGCCACTCGATTTCGAGATCGCCGAGGTGAGCCACTCCGTCTCGGTTGCCGATGACAAGTCGAAATTCGTCATCGGCAGTTCCTGGTACATCCGCGAATATGACAAGGACGGCCGCTTCCTGTGGCGAAGTCCGATTGCCGGCTCGGCCTGGGGCGTCACCTACGCCCAGAATGGCAATCTCATCATCGCTGCGGTCGGTGACGGCACAATCCGATGGTTCCGCGCGAGCGACGGCAAGCCCCTGCTCTCACTCTTCGTCCAGACCATGGACAATCGCTGGATCCTCTGGACCCCGCGCGGTTACTATGCGGCTTCGGCCGGCGGCGAGAACCTCATCGGATGGAATGTCAATCGCGGCGAGACTGTCGCGCCCGACTATTTCCCCGCTTCGAGCTTCCGCCATGCTTTTTACCGGCCCGACGTCGTTCAGAAAGTTGTCGCCGCGCTCGACGAAGAAACGGCCATCCAGACAGCCAACGTCGATTCCGGGCGCAAGAATGAAAGCGTCCGCGAAGGCGTTCGCGACATCCTGCCGCCGGTCGTCGAACTCGTGATGGATAGCGACGAGATCAACACCGCGACATCGCCGGTCGAGGTCAAGTACAAGGTACGTTCGCCCAATGGCGAGCCGATCGAGTCGGTTGAAGTATTGATCGACGGCCGTCCGCTCGAAGCTCGCGGCGCCATGCCGATACCGGATCCCGAAGAGACTGAAGACATCTCCATCCCCATTCCGCAGAAAAGCGTCGAGATCGGCATTATCGCACGCACCAAGTCGGGCGCCAGCGAAGCCAAGATCGTGAAAGTGAATTGGGACGGCAGTGCAGCCGAACTCTTGAAGCCGAAACTCTATGCAGTGGTGGTCGGCGTCAGCAATTACGATGTAGATTCGCTCAAGCTCAGATACGCGGCCCAGGATGCAACCGATTTTGCCGCCGGCATCAAGCGCCAGGAAGGCGGCATTTATGGGAAGGTCGAAGTCAGGCTCCTGACCGACAAGGGCGCCACCCGTGACAGCATCGTCGAAGCCTTGGAATGGCTCGAGGGCGAGGTTACGAGTCGCGACGTCGGCATGGTCTTCATGGCGGGCCATGGCGTGACCGACAACCGCCAGCGCTTCTACTACCTTCCATCCGACGCCGACATGGACAAGCTGCGCTCGACCGCAGTATCGCGCGACGAAATGCTGAACACCATGAGCAATCTCGCCGGCAAGGCCTTGATGTTCATCGATGCCTGCCACTCGGCGGCAAGCCTCGAAGGTGAGCAGACCCGCGGCAGTACCACCGACATCACCGCCGTCGTCAATGAGTTGTCGAGCGTCGAGAACGGCGTCGTAATGTTTGCCTCCTCGACCGGCAGCCAGGTCTCCATCGAGCGCGATGATTGGAAGAATGGCGCCTTCACCGAAGCCTTGCTCGAGGGCTTGTCAGGTTCGGCCGACTACATCAAGGACGGCAAACTGACGATCGCCGAACTCGATCTATGGCTCTCCGAGCGCGTCAAGCAACTGACCGACAAGCGTCAGGCGCCGGTGGCGCGCAAGCCCGACACGGTTCCCGATTTTCCCATAGCGATGGTGCGCTAGGCATGAAGATGTTGCGATTGAAATGGTCTGCTCTCGCGGCAGCGGCGGTGCTTGGATGTCTTACATCGACCGTTGAAGCAAAGACGATCGCGCTCCTCGTGGGTGTTGCCGATTACGATGAAGCGAACGGCATTCGCGATCTGCAGGGCCCCCGCAACGACGTCACCATCATGTGGCGCCTGCTCAAATCGCGCGGTGCCGATCCTGCCGACATCGCCGTCCTGACCGATCATCTTCCCGCGCAGCCGGGATTCCCAACCGCCAAGGGCCTGCCGAAATACAAAACCATCGTCGGCGAGCTTGACCATCTGGTGGACTCTGCGAAGCCCGGCGACACGGTGATCTTCTATTATTCCGGCCACGGCATCACGCAACCCGATCTCGATCCCGCAAGCGAGGAGGAACCGGAAACAGACGGCCAGGATCAGGTTCTGCTCCCGGCTGACGTCGGCCCCTACAACCCGGTTGAGGATGGCATCAAGAACGGCCTCGTCGATGACGAACTCGGCAAGAAGCTTTCCGCAATCCAAGCCAAGGGCGCCTTCGTGTGGGCGATCATCGATGCCTGCCACTCGGGCACCGTCACGCGCGGCAGTGATGTAACCCGCACTGTCGATCCTTCGGTGCTGAAGATCCCCCAGATCACGACGCGCTCGGCGACCCGCGGCGGCACGCGCTCCGGCGCGCTCACCTTCAAGGGCGACGGCAAGCTCGTCGGCTTCTATGCGGTCGACTCCTTCGACCAGGCAATCGAGCGTCCCTTCACGGGTTATGACCTGCCGATGACCGGCGAAGGGGACACGCAGCGCATGGGCGTCTTCACCTATCACCTGGACAAGGCGATGAAGCGCGGCACCGCCCAGACCTATCGCGATCTTGCCCAGGAGGTTGTCGCCGACATCACCGGCGATCGCTCCGGCGGTCGCGTCCCGCCGCCGGTTTTCGATGGCTCGCTCGATCTCCCGATCCTTGGCGGAAGTCCCGGCGAAGGGCCGCCGCGCATGGTCGGCGTTCTGAAGAACGGCACGCTGAGCATCCCGGCCGGCACGCTGCATGGATACGACCCGGGCGCCAAGCTCGCGCTCTATGCCAAGGCTGGCGACAAGGATCCGATCGGGCATGCCATCATCGCGAGCGCGACCGCCGCGACGAGCACGGCGACGAAGATCAAATGGGAAATCGGCGCCGAGCCGGAAGAAGGTGCTTTCCCGGTTGCCGTCGACAAGCCCGCCGTGACCTTCCGATTTGCCGTGGCGCCGCCGCCGGAGGGCGAACTCGGCGCCGATGCGACCATGGTCAAGGACGCGATCGAGCAAAGTCTTGGCGCCGACGCTGCCAATATTGGCGTGGAGCTGGCGCCAGCCGGCGATCCACAGGCCGACTTGCAATTACGTGTCGCCAAGGACCGCCTGTGGATCGTGCGGCCCGAGCGTCCGTGGGTGACCGAGGCCGGCAGCTTCGATGAAACGCCAAGCCTGGCGATCGGTAGCGACGAGAAAAAGCTGGCCGAGGAGTTGAAGGAATCCGTTTGGCTTCTGGCCCGCGCCGCCAAGCTCGTGCGCGTCACCGGTGCCGCCAGCGAAGGCACCGTTGAGGAAGGCGACAGCGTCGCGATTTCCGCTAATGTCTATCGCAATGGCGCCAAAGGCGCCGACGCCAAGACGACCTGCACGCCGAAAGGCGATACCAGCCTGCCGAAGGCCGCGCTTTCGCCACTGCTCCCCTATGCCGCCGGCAATTGCGATTATGTTGAGATCAATGTCAGCAATCCGACCGACTACACCTATTATGTCGGCGGCTTCTATGTTGACGCATTGGGCGGCGTGTCGCCCTTGATCCCGAAGGATGCCGACCGCGGCTGCGTGCGCAAACTCCCGGCCGGCAGCGGCGGCAGCGTGACTTACAAGTTCAAGATCAACACCTGGGATGCCGCGAAGGACCGCCCCGCTGCCACCGGTGTCGAGAATGCTGTCGTATTGGCGATTCCCGAAGACGATACCAAGATCGCCCCGCGCCTCTGTTCGTTGGTTCAGCCGACGCTCGATCGCACGCAAGCGACGCGCAGTGCCGATGAAGCGTCGAGCTCGCGTGGATCAGGTTCCTCCCTCAAGCAACTGCTCGAAGGCGTGACCGGCTCGTCGACCCGCGCAGCAACGGTTGCGACCAGCGATGAAGATAGTGGCCCGCAGATGGGAGGCGGCCTCTTCGTCTTCGATGTGCGGCCATAGCTCTATCTGCCTCCCTCATCCGCCAAAGGCGGGGAGGGAGACGCGCAGCGCCGGGTGGGGTGTCTCAGCAAAATCAATGCGCGCCGGAATCGGTTGAACCAACCCCACCCGTCACGCTGACGCGTGACACCCTCCCCTCGCCAACGCGATGGGAGGGAGTTGAAAAAGTCTAAGGCCTCCACCCGGCGAGCAGGGCATTCGCCAGCCGGTTGAACTCCGCCTTGCCGCCCGCATCATTGCGCAGCATCCGCGCCGCCTCGATGCGCCAGGCGCCGTCATCCTGCGTTGCCAGCCACGCGGCGAGAAGGGTCGGCGCCAATCCCTCCGGCGTGGTTTCCTTTGATAGATCGGCAGGAGTCGCGGGAAGCTTGTCGCGCAGACGGAACGGCACGCGCACATTGCGCTTTCCGGCATCGCTGATGATCAGCGCCACGCGTTGCCCAGCATCCGCGGGGATATCAAAGCGCACCTCGCGCTCGCCGCTGGGCGTCAGGACTGTTTCCTTGCCCGACACTTCGAGCTTGACGATGAACGGCGCCTCGCCGCCGCTCCACGCGACCCACACGGGTTGATCGCCGCGCAGCAGATTGTTCGGCGTGCGGTTGGCACCTGGAACCTGGAGCGCACCATCATCGCCCTTTGAGATGAGATTGGCCGGAACCTCTTCATCCTCTTCGCCGGCAAGCAATGAACCAATAGCCGTGATCAGGCCCCAGGTCTCGCCGCCATGTGCGGTCTCCGCCGAGACCGTCACGCGCATCGCCTTGCTGCCGACCTCGATCCTGCCGCCTTCACCGTAATCGATCAGTACGCGGCTCTTGGGATCGCGCACAAAGACGATGTCGCCGTCATAGAGCGGCATCCAGATTTGCGGCTTGTGCTCGGTGCCCTCGCGGACAATGACCGTGCCTTTGGCGAGATCTTCGCCCGCGAGTTCGACCTCGACAACATGCGCAACCGCCTCGCGATCAGCGGCGAAGGACGGCGCATGCCAGAACAGGAAACCAAGAATTGCGAGCGTTGCGAGAAGTGAGCGCATCAATGCTTGCCTGATCTGTCCTTGAATATTGCCCGCCACCCGCGGCCGGATCGCCATTCGACGACGATCCCGACAATTGAATCTGCAATCTTGTAGAGCGCGAATACCGTAAGTCCCAAGGCGATCACCTCGACCGCCGTCGCAAAGCCGAACCAGCGCGACACCAGGAACGATGTTCCAACACCCGCGAGACCAATGAGGATCATTGCCGGCGCCGCCTGGAATCGGATGCCGATAAAGGCAACGATGAAGAAGAAGCAGATGCCGAGCAGGTTCCTTACAAAAAGCGATGCGGCCGGCGTCTCGCTGATTACTTTAGCCAAGGCCACCGTATTGGCGATGATGGTGACCCCGGGCATCGAGCCGAGCGGCGTCGCATAGACGTCGCGCGAATCCGCATGCGTGACGCCGATCAGCACCGCGCGGTTGTGGAATATGCCGGCATCGACTTCGCCCGTCGCTTCGACCATATCGCCGCTCACGCGAACCAGACTCCATGCGCCGATCCGGCGCAACAGCGCCGTCGGCTTTCCGTCCGTCCCTGTTGCATTCAAAGCCGGCGTTTTTGCGGAATCGCTGAAGGCGAAGGGAATGGGAGCCTCGAGACGATTGTGCTGCGGCCATGAGCTGGCGGCTTGAGACGCCTTTCCCCCGCACTCCGTTTCGATCTGGCGATCAAGGAAGGATTTGAGTGCCGCCCCTTGATTCTCAAGCGACGCCGCTACCGCAAGGGCGGCCGACGGAAAGGCCTCGCCTGTCGCCCCATCGCACACGGTCTGCCAGAAGCGCACCTTGCGCACCACGCGGTCGCCGCCGAACGACGGCAACGCGCTGATCCACGAGATATTGGGCTTCGTGGCAATGACGCTGTCATAGGGTGTCTTGCGGTAGGAATCGGCAAGGTAGGTTTGCCCTTCGCCCGGCAGGCTCGCCCCCTTGAAGCGGATCGCGCGCACGATATAGAGCGGCGGTGCATCCGCCGGATAATGCGCCAGCACGTTATAGAGTTCGGGTGTCGGAGGCTGGCCCTCGGTGTCGCCGGAAAGATCGAGATCGACAACGATGACCCGCGCCCCGCCCTCGCGCGCCACGTTGATCATGGTGGCGATCGCCTTGTGCGGCGTGATGACCGGATTGCCCCACCGCGTGCGCGTCTCATCATCGACTTCGATAAGCGTTACCGGCACGGCCCTCTGTTCGGCGCCGGAGAACAGGGTCGACACCTTGATGAGCTTGTCGGCCGAACTCAGGCTCTCATAGGCCTCGAGCATGCCCTTCCCAATTCCGAGCATGGTGAGGATCGCAACCAGGACGGCCGCGGCATAGCTCCAGCCCCGTCTCTTGCCGACGGGTTGCAGAGAGAACAGCGATTTGACCAGATTGGCCACTGGCCTTGAACCTCCTTACCGAATGCGATGAACCGCTATTGCAGCGGCGGATAAAACGCGTCGAGATAATTTATCGTGACGCTCTTGGTATTGCCATTGGCCTGGGCCTTGTCCCAAAGCGCTTTGAACTGCTCCCGTCGGCTATTGTAGTTCGACACCCATTTATCCAGCGACGCCGGGTACATATAGATCAGCGTGTCATAATCGAGCTGCGAGATCGTGTCATTCTCGCCGGGCGAATAGCACTTCGCCTTTTCACCATCCTTGAACATCTTGGCGTCGAAGTAATACTTCATCACCGACTTCGGATCATATTCCGTCATCAGCGCATCCGGATCCCAAAGAACACGCATGTTATTGTCGACGGTTGCCTTGTCCCAGGCGTTCGGCGGTTCGGCGAAGGTCTTGTAGATATAATCCCAATCGAACTCAGCATCGCAGGTGCTCGCCGGGCTTTGGTGTTCGTGGTGAAAGCCGAGCGCATGCCCGAACTCGTGATAGACGATGCCAGCCGGCCGCTCCTGTCTGATCTGGTCGCCGGTCAATTGATCGAAACCCTGGAGGTTCAGGGTCGCCTCGTCGAGGCGGTAGTAATGGAGCGCCGCCGTCCCCAGTGCCGACCAGTATCCCGGCTGGTCGAAACTAATGCGGATATGGTCGAGCCGCTTGTCGGGCTCGCAGCTCCTCGGCACCTGGGCATTGCCCCAGTCGAAACCGATGCCTACTTCCTTGATGATCCACACGTTGGCAAGTTCTTTAATGGCAAGCCTCACATCGTCACTCCCGCCCATGAAGCAGACGCGGAGCTTCTTGTAGGTTGGCGGCCACTGGAACATCGGTTCGAAGATGCCGCGAGTTTCTTCCAGCGTACCCAGGGCCTCGATATTTTGAAGTGCCTGCGCCATGCGTTCGATATACTTTTTGGGAAGGAATTTTCCCGTCACCGGATCATGCGCCAGAGCCGATCCGCCCACTGCGCCAAGCGCCAGAGCAGCTCCGAACAGTACACCGAGCGATCGTTTCGCCGTCATAAGCCACGCCTCCCAACGATCCTTTCAACCCGGTCGGAACCTATCATACCAAGCCCGTGGAACAATCCATCACTGAGCTGCTTCGCCGCGCCGCACGAACACGAATTCGCTGCCCGGTTCATCGCCGGCTTTGACAATCCGGTAAAAGCCCGGCGTCTGTCCCTCCCCCACCGAATTGACGGCGGAGATGACCGCCGGCTTGAGCTTCACTTCCAACAGCTCGCTCGCGGTGAAGGCAGGTTCCTTTATGGACGTCAGCGCGTCGATCATCGCCCGCGCGAACACTGAATGGCCGGCGCCTCCGGCATCTTCGACCGGCTCTTCGCCACCGCTCGCAATGAGCTGGCGCGATTTGAGTCCCGCGGCCTTCTTGAGAAACCGATTGCGCGCCTCCGCTGCGGGCGTCGCGTCGGCCGCGCCACGCGACAGGCCGCCGGCATAACAGGAATCGGCAATGACCAGGATGGATTGCGGGTTCATCCGCTTGAGTTCGCGCGTGATCTCATCCGCGGCGATCCAGGTGTAGTCGGCACTCGCCTGGCCATCGACCGGTACCCAATAGGCGCCGAGGTCAGGATCGTTCTCGCCATGGCCCGCGTAATAGACGAGAAGCTGGTCCTCATTCACCAGTCGCCGGCGCAATTCGAACAGCATTTGCTGAATGTCCGCCTTCTTGGCATTTGTCATGCGCAGGTCGAGAGTCTTCCCATTCTCGCCCGGCAGCGCGGTCATGAAACCGTATTGCTCGCTCAAGACCCTGGCGATCGCATCCGCATCGGCAGCCGGCGTCTGAAGCGTTGGAAAGGTCGGATCGGAGTAACTGCTGTTGGCGATAATGAGCGCATAGCGTCGCCCAGGCGATGTCGTAACCGCCTCTTCGTCGTCCTGCGCGGCAATGGCAAGAGTCCGCACCGCCAGCGTCGACCAGTCATTGGCGAGCACGCGGATCGCGATCGATTTCTTTCCCGCCGTTTCGACCAACTTCCGAAACTGCCCATTACTGTCGACCTCGACGATCTCGCTGTCGACCACGGCGCGGAATGCATGTCCCTCCCCGGAATAGCGCGCGACGAGCGTGAAGGAAGGCTCTTCGATTGTCTGCACACTGCGCTTGAGGGCTGGTGCGATGATCTCGATTTCGCCGTTCCTTCGCGGCGCTTCGGCGCGCGGTGACAGGAAGCGCAAATCAGCATTGGTCGCTTCGAAGACCGGTGCTTGTCGCTCCGACATGATGCGCCGGATCGCCGCGGCCAGCGACTTGACTGTTGGGTCAGGCGTCTCGCGCAGTGCTTCCGACACCGCGAACATCAGCTCTCCGAGAATTTCGGACTTTCCAGACTTGGACTCGACCGCCATCCGGCTTGCATCGGTTGCATAGAAGGCGGCCATGTCACCGCTTCCGAAAAGCTCCACCGTCGAATCCGAGATAGCGAGGGTCTTCGGCTCGGTCTCTCGCGCCGTGTCCCACGCCCAGTCCGAATCTGCGACCGCGTTCTTTTGCCGGCTCAGGAGAGCGACGCCGGCGGCGAAATTCGTGTCGAGCACGACGAATGCATCCGCGCCACGATTGCGGATCTGGGTGACGAAATTCGACAATTCGGCCGAGCGCACGCCCTCGAGCAGAATCTTCGCACGGTTCTTGCCTTTGTCCGGGATCGAAAGTTCCGACGTCATAAGCACGATTTCGTCGAGCTTTGCGGCTTGCCGCTCATAGGCGGCGCGTCGCTCCGAGTCGGTCTCGTCCTCTCTGACGTCGGCAAGTGCCTTCTCGCAGAACGGCTGCGACTGCGGCGTCAATTCTCCGCTGCACGCGATTCCCACGAAGTCGACGAAGGATTGTTTCCCCCAGCGATTATAGGAGCCAGCCGCCCCGGAAAATGTGATTACGACCTGGTCGCGCTCGCGCACGCAGGCGAGCAGGTCCTCCATCTTTTCGAGCACGAGGGACCGCGTCACTTCAGGGCCGCTGAGCACCGTGATCAGTCCCTCAGTGACGCCGCGCTCGCGAAAGAGTGCATGGAGGAGGCGCGCGTCGTTCTGCGTGCCGGGCAGCGCGATGAATCCCGGATAATAGGGCGCAAGGATCAGCGCGTGGACTGCCGGCTGTGGCGGCCGCGTCGCTTGGCAGGAAGCTCGGCTCCTCGCACCGTCAAACCGGGTTACCGGCCGGTCAAGGGATGGGAACAGGCTCGCCTGATCCGCCATGAGCAGGCTCTGGAGCGATGCCTCGCAGGCGGCGTCGCACGTGTCGACCACCGCAAGCCCTGCCCTCACTGGCGATCCGTGAAGAACGATCCCGAATAGGAGAAGGAGCGCGGTAATCCACGCACGCTGCGGAATGTTGGTTCGTCGCCACCACCAATTCATCCGAATTATATCCTGCCCCAAGAATTTGATTAAATTAGGGCACGAACCGCCAAACAAGGAAGCGCTTTCCGCCAGTAGGAATGCAACGTAAGATCGTGCCATGGACAGGCGCCGGATCGAGTCGTGCCTGCCTGCCAAGCTCCACTCCTTCAGCCGGCAGGTGCTCGACTACTACCTTGACGGTGAGCTTTCGACGGAGGAATTCCGCCGCTGGTTCCACATGCCGAATTCCGAATATCTGATGATGGGCGACTGCATCGCGCAACTCGTCGATCCGAATTACATCCCTGAAGCTCAGCGCCCGCAGGGCATGAAGACCGCCAACGCCAGAAAGATTTAGTTCGGCGCTTCCTGCTAATTCGGAACATTCGATGCATAACGCCGGCGAGGATGAGACCTGCGCCAAGGCTGGTCAAGCTTGCTTGACTTGGAAGCGCCCTTTCCGGATCATCCGCGCCCCAAACCCGGCACCGCCTTGGTGCCACGGAGAGTTTCTATGGATTTCAAGCCTGACGTCATTTCAGCGATCGGCAACACGCCACTGATCAAATTGCGCAAGGCCTCGGAACTGACCGGCTGCACCATCCTCGGCAAGGCCGAATTCATGAATCCGGGACAATCGGTGAAAGACCGCGCCGCTCTCTTCATCATCAAGGACGCGATCGCAAAAGGCACGTTAAAGGCGGGTGGCACAATTGTCGAAGGCACCGCCGGCAATACCGGCATCGGGCTCGCGGTTGTCGCTAATGCTATGGGCTTCAAGACCGTGATCGTCATTCCGGTAACCCAGAGTCAGGAGAAGAAGGATGCTCTCCGCCTCCTCGGCGCCGAACTCGTCGAAGTCCCCGCCGTGCCCTACAAGAATCCCAACAACTATGTGAAATATTCCGGCCGCCTCGCCGAGGCCCTGGCCAAGACCAGCCCGAATGGCGCGATCTGGGCCAACCAGTTCGACAATGTCGCCAACCGCCGCGCCCATATCGAGACGACATCCCAGGAAATCTGGCGCCAGACCGACGGCAAGGTCGATGGCTTCGTCTCCGCCGTCGGCTCGGGTGGCACGCTCGGCGGCGTCAGCGACGGCCTCAAGGCGAAAAACAAGAACATCCGCATCGCGCTCGCCGACCCGATGGGTGCCGCACTCTACAGCTACTACAAGACCGGCGAACTCAAATCCGAGGGCTCCTCCATCACCGAAGGCATCGGCCAAGGCCGCATCACCAAGAATATCGAAGGTGCCATTATCGATGATGCCTTTCAGATCCCGGATTCGGAAGCGATCCCGATCGCTTTCGATCTCCTCGAACATGAGGGGCTGTGCATGGGCGGCTCGACCGGCATCAATGTCGCCGGCGCCATCCGCCTCGCAAAGCAAATGGGTCCAGGCCACACTATCGTGACCATCCTTTGCGACTATGGCACGCGCTACCAGTCGAAAATGTTCAACCCGACTTTCCTACGCGAGAAAAACCTGCCGGTTCCGGCATGGCTCGAACGCCAGGCTTCCGCGCCAACAGTCTTCGAAGAAGTGCCGGCGGCATGACCAACCTTCTCTATCGCGACGACGCCTATCGCCAGACTGCCGACGCGAAGGTGATCGCCATCAATGATCGCGGCGGCATCATTCTCGACGGCACGGTTTTCTATGCCGCGGCCGGTGGGCAGCCCGGCGACAAGGGCACGCTTGCCTTCACGGGCAACACCATTCCCATCGCCACCACCGTCTATGACGAGGCAAAGAACGTCGTCCATGTGCCCGCACAACTGGGCGCCCTGCCCGATCCCGGCACCGACGTCGAGCTCGCGCTTGACTGGGCGATCCGCTATCGCAACATGCGGGCTCACACGCTCATGCATCTCCTCTGCGCCACGGTTCCTTTTCCGGTGACCGGTGGCGCCATCACAGAGGACGGCGGCCGCATCGATTTCGATATCCCGAAGGACCAGGTGCCGGACAAAGCCGAACTCACCGAGAAGATCAATGCGCTGATTGCCGCCGATCATCCGGTCTCGTTTCGCTGGATCAGCGATGCCGAAATGGAAGCCAACCTGAACCTGATCCGCACCATGTCGGTGAAGCCACCCATGGGGACCGGCCGCGTTCGACTTGTCGCCATCGGTCCGGATGGCAGCGTCGATCTGCAGCCCTGCGGCGGAACGCATGTGCGCTCGACCGGCGAGATCGGTCCGATCACCGTCGCCGGCATCGAAAGCAAGGGCAAGCAGAACCGCCGCATCCGCCTCGCCTTCGCTTGAGAGAACCCGCATGTCGCCTTATGTCGTTTCCACCGAATGGCTCGCCGAGCGCCTGAACGCGCCGGACATTTCCATCATCGACGCGTCCTGGCACTTGCCAGCCGCCAAGCGCGACGCCAAAGCGGAGTTTCTCGAAGGCCACATTCCCGGCGCGCAATTCTTCGATATCGACGCCATCTCCGACACCGAGACCAGCCTGCCGCATATGCTGCCGTCTCCGGAGAAATTTGCCTCGCGTATGAGGAAGCTCGGTATCGGCGATGGCAAGAAGGTGATCGCCTATGACGCAGTAGGGTTGTTCTCGGCGGCGCGCGCCTGGTGGATGTTTCGTGTCTTCGGCCATGACGATGTCGCGGTACTCGATGGCGGATTGCCGAAATGGAAAGCGGAAGGCCGCCCACTCGAAGACGGGCCAGCGACAAAACCGCAAGAGCGGCATTTCACGGCGCGCTACCAGGCGATGATGGTGCGCGACAAAGCCGACGTGCTCCGCGCCGTCGAGAAGCACGATGCCGCGATAGCCGATGCGCGGTCACTCCCCCGCTTCAGCGCGCAAGAGCCCGAACCGCGGCCCGGCGTACGCGGCGGCCACATGCCAGGCGCCAAGAACGTCCACTACGCGACACTGCTCCGGCCTGACGGCACGCTGAAATCCCCCGATGAGATCGCCAAGGTGTTTGCGGCAGCGGGCGTGGATGTAGCGAAACCCATCATCACAAGCTGTGGCTCCGGCGTGACGGCGGCAATCCTTTCGCTCGGGCTTACGCTGATCGGAGCGAAGGACCACGGTCTCTATGACGGCTCCTGGTCGGAATGGGGTGCCGCCAGCGACACGGCCGTCGAGACAGGCGTCTGACATGGCGGAGACGATCGAGACCATCGTCACCTATCTTGAGATGCGGAATAACCCGCATCGCCATGTGCCGCCACCCGCCAGCCTGAAATTGCTCTTGATGCGCGCGGAATCGCCGCCCGTTCATTTCTACCGCTATCTCTATGACACGGTCGGCGATGGCCTGATGTGGATAGACCGCAAGGTGATGTCGGACGCCGATCTCGCCTCGAACATTTCCGACGAACTCGTCGAGGTCTACGTGCTCTATGTCGCCGGCGTCCCCGCCGGCTACTTCGAAGTGGATGCCCGCGGAAAGCCGAAGGAGGTCGAACTGAAATATTTCGGCCTGATCCGCGATTTTCATGGATTGGGCCTCGGCAAGTATCTCCTCGCCGAAGCGATCACCGCATGCTGGGCACATGCGCCGGAGCGCGTGATCGTCGATACCTGTACCTTCGACGGACCTCTCGCCTTACCGCTTTATCAGAAAATGGGCTTCACCCCCTATGATCGCCGGCCCAAGCTCTACACGCTGCCCGAAGGCAGGTCGGTGAGCGAGTTTCTCGATCCGAGATACACCGCAAACACGACCTAGTTGTCAGAGACTGCTCGGTTCAATGCAAAATCTGGCTCAGGAACAGCTTGGTCCGCTCGCTCTTCGGGTTGGTAAAGAACTCGACCGGCGAGTTCTGCTCGATGATCTGCCCTTGATCCATGAAGATCACCCGGTTGGCGACTTGGCGCGCAAAGCCCATTTCATGGGTGACGCACACCATGGTCATGCCCGACTGCGCGAGATCGACCATCACATCGAGCACTTCCTTGATCATTTCGGGATCGAGCGCCGATGTCGGTTCGTCAAACAGCATAATGCGCGGATTCATGCACAACGCCCTTGCAATTGCCACGCGTTGCTGCTGGCCGCCTGAAAGCTGACCCGGATATTTCTTCGCCTGTTCGGGAATCTTGACGCGCTTGAGATAGGTCATCGCCACCTCCTCGGCCTGCGCCTTCGGCATCTTGCGGACCCAAGTCGGCGCGAGTGTCAGGTTTTCGAGAACGGTGAGATGCGGAAAGAGATTGAAGTGTTGAAAAACCATGCCGACTTCGCGGCGCACCTCGTCCACGCGCTTTACATCATTGGTGAGTTCGATACCATCAACGATGATCTGGCCCGCCTGATGCTCTTCGAGGCGATTGATGCAGCGGATCAGTGTCGACTTGCCCGACCCCGACGGCCCGCACACAACGATGCGCTCACCCTTGTAGACGGAGAGGTTGATGTCGCGCAGCACATGGAACTCGCCATACCATTTGTTCATGCCGACAATCTGCACCGCGACTTCATCGCCGACTTCGAGTTTTCTGGCGGCCTCACTCATGAAATCAGTCCTTATCGTTTGTGGCCGGTTGCGAGCCGGCGTTCAATGAAGATGGAATAGCGCGACATGCCGAAGCAGAAAACCCAGAAGATCAGCGCTACTGTGAAATAGCCGGTTGGTGCCGAGGCAGCGGAAGCCCATTTCGCATCGCGCAAGCCCGTCTGGACGATGCCCAGAAGATCGAAGATGCCGATGATCGAGACGAGCGTCGTATCCTTGAACAGGCTGATGAAGTTTCCAACGATGTTCGGGATCGAAATCTTCAAGGCCTGTGGGAGGATGATCTTGGCCATCATCTGCCAATAGGAAAGCCCAAGCGCCTGCGCGCCTTCATACTGACCACGGGGGATCGCCTGCAAGCCGGCGCGAACGACTTCCGCCATATACGCCGAAGAGAAGAGCGCAACGCCGACGAGCGCGCGCAGCAGCTTGTCGAAATTGACGCCCGCCGGCAAGAACAACGGCAGCATGACACTCGACATGAAGAGCACCGTGATCAGCGGCACGCCGCGCCACAGTTCGATGAAGACAACTGAGAACAGCCGAACGACCGGCATTTTAGAGCGCCGACCCAAGGCCAGCAGGATACCAATCGGCAGCGATGCGACGATCCCTGTAACTGCAACGACGAGCGTGAGGAGAAGACCGCCCCATTGCGACGTTTCGACAGGTTCGAGCCCGAAATCGATATCGAGCAGCAACATAGCCGCGAGCAGGCCACCAGCAATCAGCCCCCAGCTCTTGAACGCAGAACGCCCCGCACCCGAACCATCGGTGAGCGCAGCCTTGATCGAGACGACGCCGCAGAGAAAGGCAAGCACACTCGAGAGAAACGGCAAGGCTTCGACGCGGGTGAGGCCGATCGAGATATTGGGCGTGTCGATGAAAAAGCCCGCAAGCCAAACAAGCAGTGCGGCCCCCGCCAGTATGATGCCGAGCCGGTTACGGGTTAAACCCTCCTCAAGCCCATAGGCCGCAATCGGCACCACAACCGCAGTAAGGAGCAGAAGCGATACCATTCCGATATAAGTTTGGGCGAGGAAGTTCACATTGCCGCCGCTCAATAGGATGATGGTGATGAGCGGAAAGGCGATGAGAAGGAACAATGCGTTCCACAATTTCCCGCCGACCGACGGGATGAGCATCGGGATCAGTGCAGCGCCACCGATCAGGAAGACGAGGTTAGGCCGCCAGCGCTGGTCGATCGGATAGAAGCCATAGATCCACTGCGGGAACTTGTCCCAGACGAGCGGCCAGCAGGCCCCCACTCCCTCAGCCGTACACGCCTCGCGATCGCTCCCCGTCCACACCGCGTCGAAGAGGCCCCACTTCACAGTGTCCCAAATGAGGTAGCCAAGGAACGCTCCAAACACGACTGTGAGCAGCGCATTAAACGGCGAAGAAAAGAGATTTCTGAGGAGCCAGCCGCGCACGCCCGCCTCGTTGGATGGCGGCGGCAGCTGTGGCGCGTCTGCAGTGCGGACAAAGGCGGCGCGGGCGCTGTCAGCGGCCATGCTAACGCTCCACCAATCGCATCCGCGAATTGAACCAGTTCATGAAGCCGGATGTGAGCAAGCTGAGGCTCAGATAGACGACCATCCAGATGCCGACGACTTCGATTGCCTGGCCTGTCTGGTTGAGCACCGTGCCGCCCGCTGCGACAAGATCGGGATATCCAACCGCCACCGCAAGCGACGAATTCTTGGTAAGGCTCAGATAGGTGCTGGCGAGCGGCGGAATGATTACCCGCATTGCCTGCGGTATAACCACCAGCCGCAGAACCCGGGTGGGCCTCAAGCCCAAGGCCAGCGCTGCCTCGGTCTGACCGTGGCTCACCGACATGATCCCGGCCCGCACGGCTTCCGCAATATAGGTCCCCGTATAGATCGAGAGCGCCAGGAACAGCGCCATGAATTCGGGGATGACAGTAATCCCGCCGTTGAAATTAAAGCCCTTAAGGACCGGGAGCTCCCATTGGACGGGAAATCCAGCCAGTGCGAAGCCAATAAGCGGCAGGCCGATGATCAGACCGATCGACGTCCACAGCAGGGGAAACGTATCGCCCGTCTGCAACTGGCGCGCCTTGGCCCAGCGCGCAACGAACCAGCAAGCAATGACCGCAAGAATGAAGCCTGCCCCGCCAAGCCAGGCGCCGTCACCGAACAACGGTCGCGGCATCATGAAGCCGCGGTTCGATAGGAAGAAGCTGTCAAACAGCGTCAGCGCCTGCCGCGGCCCGGGCAACGGCTGCAGCACTGCGCCATAAAAGATGAAGATCCACAGCAGCAGCGGCACATTGCGAAAAATCTCGATATAGAGAGTCGCGACGCGCGCCACGAGCCAGTTTTTCGACAGGCGCATGACGCCCATGATAAAGCCGATGATGGTCGCTGCGACGATGCTCACCGCCGAAACCAAAACGGTGTTAAGGAAACCGACCAGCAGCGCCCGCCCATAGGACGAACTGCTGCTGTAAGGGATCAGAGATTGGATGATGTCGAAGCCAGACGATTTCGACAGGAATTCGAAGCCTGACGAGATGTTTCGGCTACGGAGGTTGGCGAGCGTATTGTGGACGATCTCGTAGGCCAGTATGCCGAATATGACGAGAAGTATGATCTGCACAAGAAGCGCGCGTTTGCCTGGATCATTCCATGGCGATACGCGTGGCTTGCCGGCTACATCCGTCGTTGCCGTCATTCTTGGCGTCCCCTTCCGGCGTATCGGGCGTCTATTGCGCCCTTTTTCGCCGGCCCTCGAGTGCGGGTTCCTCCCAATGACCGAAGGGCCCGGCGATGGAGCCGAGCCCTTCAATCAATTTTCTGCTAGCGGATCGGCGGGGCGTATTGCAGGCCGCCTTTATTCCATAGCGCGTTCTTGCCGCGCGCGATCTTGAGCGGCGTCGACTCGCCGACATTGCGCTCGAAGATCTCGCCATAGTTGCCGACATTCTTGATGATCTGGACAGCCCAGGCTTCATCAAGACCGATGCCGGTGCCGAAGCCGGCGCTCGAACCGTCATCATTGGCAATGCCAAGAATGCGTTTGATCTCGGGATTAGCAGATTTCTTCATTTCTTCCACGTTGGCCTGGGTGATGCCGAGTTCCTCGGCGTCGACCAACGCAAAATAGGTCCACTTCACAACATTGAACCAGGCATCGTCGCCCTGGCGGACAACCGGACCAAGCGGCTCTTTGGAAATAATCTCCGGCAGAATGATATGATCATCGGGATTGGCGAACTTGAGACGCTCGGCATAGAGGCCTGACTGATCGGTCGTGAACACGTCGCAGCGACCCTCGTTATACGCCTTCAGCACCTCGTCGTTGTTTTCGAATGCCACAACCTGATACTGCATGTTGTTCGACTTGAAATAGTCGGCGAGGTTGAGTTCGGTGGTCGTGCCGGTCTGGGTACAAACGGAGGCACCGTTGAGCCCCAGGGCGCTGTTCACGCCAAGCGACTTCTTCACCATGAAGCCCTGCCCGTCATAATACATGACGCCCGCGAATTTGAGGCCAAGCGAAGTATCGCGGCTCATCGTCCAAGTCGTGTTGCGCGACAAGAGATCGATCTCGCCCGACTGTAGCGCCGTGAAGCGCTCTTTCGCGGAGAGCGGTGTAAATTTTACCTTGTTGGGGTCATTGAATATGGCCGAGGCGACCGCACGACAGAAGTCGACGTCCATGCCCGTCCAGTTGTTCTGGGAATCCGGATTTGAGAATCCGGGAAGTCCCGTGCTGACACCGCATTGGATAAAGCCTTTGGCTTTAACGTCGTCCAATGTGCCGGCCATAGCTCCAGTCGCGGTCAGCGCGAGGCCAAGGCCGAAAACACATGAAACTAGCTTACCCTTCATAACCGTTCCCTTTTACTGAATATCGGCGTCTGCACCGCAAGCACTCGTCCGGCTTCGGATCAAATTTTCTTTGACCGGCGCACCCACAGGAGCGGATCGCACGTGGTTTATCGTCTCCCTCAAGATGCCTATCTCTTGTGCATCCCTTACCGTTACAGAAGCCGAGAACGGCGCCTCGGTCAAGCCTTTAGCGCCTCAACCAAAGTCGCAACATTACTAAAGCTGCGCATCGCGGGCTTATCGGGCCTTGCGATCATCACCACGGGAATCTTTCTTTCCCGCGCTGCAATGAGCTTTGCGGCCGTCGCCTCGCCGCCTGAATTCTTTGTAACGAGGATTGTGAACCGCTCATTCTCAAAGAGACGGCGGTCCTCCGCGAGCAAATAAGGCGGCCGCTGCTGCACCAAACGCCAAGAGGCCGGTAGGCCGCGCGCAATCGGCTCGATCACGCGAATGACCCCGGACAAATCGCTCCGTGCAAGGAAAGGTTCGAGACCGCGTTGTCCAAGCGTGAGAAAAACGCGAGCCGCCCGCGGCACCGCCACCGCTGCCGTCCCGACGTTCGGGACCTCTATCCACTCATCACCGGCTCCTGGGCGCCATGCTTCGCGCTCTAGCCTGAAACTGGGAAGCGCGAGGCGCTGTCCAGCCGCAGCAATATTGGCGGAGATCTTTGCCGCGAAGGGATGCGTTGCATCGATGATCGTATCGAAACCCCGCTCATTCGCATAGGCGACGATGCCGTCGACGCCACCGAAACGCCCGCGATGAACCTCGCCCTTGGGCAGCGTCGGGGCTTCGGTGACGCCCGCCAGTGCGGTGACCACGACCAATCCTTCAGTGACCAGACGATCCGCCAGCAAACGGGCCTCTGATGTCCCCCCGAATATAAGGAAGCGCTCAGGCCGCATGCGCGATGATCTGCCCTTGGCGATCGGCAATCACAACATCGAGGGCGACCGGCGTGCCGCGCAGCACATCGAGACTCGTGATCCGTGCCGCCTCCGCGACCACACGCCCGATGTCGACCCGCTGCTCGCGGCAAATTTCGAGAACCTGCTGCGCCGTATTGGCCGAGAGCACCGACTGACTAAGATCGGCCGGAACATACTGGGCAAGCCAGGCAAAATCGACCTGGCTTCGCCCTGAATGTAGATCCATCGCACCTTGTGCAAGCTTCACCATCTTGCCAAAGCCGCCGGCGATGGTGAGCCGCGGAACCGGATGATCGCGCACATATTTGAGAAGTCCGCCCGCGAAATCACCCATATCGATCATCGCTTCGAGCGGCAACTTATGAAATGCGCGCACAGCGTCCTCTGAGGTCGAGCCCGTCGCTCCCGCGATATGCGGGAATCCCGCAGCTCGCGCGACATCGACACCGCGATGAATGGAAGCAATCCACGCCGAACAGGAAAAAGGATGCACAATGCCCGTCGTGCCCAAGATCGACAGGCCACCGACGATCCCCAGACGAGGGTTCCATGTCTTCTCGGCGAGCTTCTCGCCGCCCGGGATCGAAATCTCGATCTCGACATCGCCATGCCCGCCCAGTTCTGCAATGACGTTGCGTATCATCTCGCGCGGTTTGGGGTTAATCGCGGGCTCACCCGGCGGGATCGGCAGGCCGGGTCGCGTCACCATTCCGACCCCCTCGCCGGCCCTGAAGGTGACGCCGTTGCCACCTTTGCGCACGGTGGCGACAACGAGGCAGCCATGGGTGACATCGGGATCATCGCCCGCATCCTTGACGATGCCTGCCTTGGCCCAGCCTTCGCCCTTGCCCTCGAGGGCCAGGACAAAGCTTGGCCGCTCGCCCTTGGGCAGCGTGATCTCGACCGGATCTGGAAAATCGCCCGTCAGCAATGCCGCATACGCCGCCTTGGTTGCCGCGGCGGCGCAAGCGCCGGTGGTCCAGCCGCGCCTCAATGCGCCTTCCGGCTTGTCTCTGGAGGCTGTCATAACCGCTATGTATAAGAGGCCCGCGCGGGAGAACCAAACGGCGTGAAGACCGATCCAAAATCGAAACTGGAGAGCTGGGCTGAGGCCGGCGCCGTGCCCGGTTTCGCGCGCCTCGACGCCGAGGCTTTCCCGGTTTTCGAGCCGGGCTGGGTCTGGCTGGCGGGCGCCGGTCCTGGCGCACCCGGCCTCATGTCGCTGCTTTGCTACCACGCCATGCAAACCTGTGACGTCGTGGTTTATGACGCCCTGGTGAACCCGGACATATTGCGCTGGGTGAAGGTCGGCGCCAAAATCCAATATGCCGGCAAGCGCGGCGGCAAGCCCTCGCCGCTCCAGCGCGACATTTCCGAACGCCTGATCGAACTCGCCCGCGTCGGTAAGCGCGTCTTGCGCCTCAAGGGCGGGGATCCCTTCATGTTCGGCCGCGGCGGCGAGGAATGCCAGCATCTCGCCAAGGCAGGCGTCCCTTTCCGCATCGTACCCGGCATCACATCGGGAGTCGGCGGCCTTGCCTATGCCGGCCTTCCGGCCACGCACCGCGACACCAATCACTCTGTCATCTTCCTCACCGGCCATGATGCCTCGGGCAGGATGCCGGCCAATGTCGACTGGGCGGCGGTCGCCCGCGCCTCGCCGGTCATCGTCATGTACATGGCGGTGAAGCACCTGAGCGAGATCGCCCGCGCACTGCGCGACGGCGGCCGCCCTACAGACGATCCGCTCACCATCGTCTCCAACGCCACCATGCCGGACCAGACGGTCCTCGAAACAACACTCGGTGCGGTCGATGAATTTCTGAGCACGAATATGCCTGCCACACCGGCAATCGTCGTCGTCGGGCGCATCAGTGAATGGCGGCCGATCCTCGATTGGTATGATGGCCGGCTAAGGGAGAATCCGATTGGCTAAAGCCATCGTGATTGCCGCGCCCTCCTCAGGCAGCGGCAAGACCGTGGTGACGCTCGGCATCCTCCGGGCATTGCGCAATCGCGGCCTCAAGGTGGCCTCGGCCAAGGTCGGTCCCGACTACATCGATCCGCGCTTTCACGAGGCGGCGACCGGCCGGCCCTGCTTCAACCTTGATCCCTGGGCGATGAGCGACGACACATTGGCGCGCTACCTCCGTCATCTCTCTGACGACGCCGATATCGTCATCATCGAAGGCGTCATGGGCCTGTTCGATGGCCCCGAATGCGGATCGGGCAGCACCGCCGACCTCGCCGCAAAATTCGGTCTCCCTTTGGGACTCGTCATCGATTCCAGCTCCATGGGCCAATCCATCGCCGCACTCGTGCGCGGCTTTGCCGAAACCGCTGGCGACGGGCGGATCTCCGCGCTGATCCTCAACAAGGTCGCGAGCGACAAGCACGAACGCATCTTGCGCAACGCGATCGGCGGCGCCGATCTGGTCCTCGGCGCCGTGAGGCGCGACACGGCATTGGCGCTGCCGTCCCGCCATCTTGGCCTCGTTCAGGCCGGCGAACGCGACGGGCTTGAAGAGTTCCTTGAGAAGGTAGCAGCACTCGTCGACCGCGCGGTCGACCTCGATGCTCTGCTCCAGGCGGCTCTCCCGCTCACGGTCTCCACCGATAAATCACGGCCGCTCGCGCCGCTCGGCAAAAAAATCGCTGTTGCATCGGATATCGCGTTCGCCTTCGCCTACCCGCATATGCTCCATGACTGGACGCTTGGCGGTGCAGCCATATCGACATTCTCACCATTGGCTGACGAGCCGCCGCCTGGCAGCGCCGATGCAATCTTTCTCCCTGGTGGCTATCCCGAGCTTCACGCAGCGAGGCTCGCGGCAAACTCCAACTTCATGCAGGGCCTTCGGCAAGCGGCAGCTGCCGGAAAACTGGTTTACGGCGAGTGCGGTGGCTTCATGGTGCTCGGCGACTACATCGTCGACAAGAATGGCCAGAGACATCCATTGGCTGGCCTCCTTCCGCTCGGTACAAGCTTTGCCGATCGAAAGCTGCATCTGGGCTACCGCATTCTTGAACCCTTGAAGGGTGCTCCCTTTCCACTTCCCATGCGCGGCCACGAATTCCACTATTCGACGATCGATTGGCAGGGAGAGGCCGATCCGCTCTTTGACGCGAGCGATGCTTCGGAAACGCTTCTCGGCAATATCGGGCTGCGCCGCGCCAATGTCATGGGCTCCTATGCCCATGTGATCGCGCCAGAAGCCGAATGACCGCCCGCGCCATCATGCTGATGGGCACCGGCTCGGATGTCGGGAAATCCCTCATAGCCGCGGGGCTTTGCCGGGCGTTCGTGAATCAAGGCATGAAGGTAGCGCCCTTTAAACCGCAGAACATGTCGAACAACGCGGCCGTGACGATCGACGGCGGCGAGATCGGCCGCGCCCAGGCCTTGCAGGCTCAGGCTGCGCGCGTCCCCCCTTCGGTTCATATGAACCCGGTCCTCCTCAAGCCGGAAACCGACCGCGGCGCACAGGTCATCGTGCAAGGCCGTCGGCGCGAGACGCTCTCGGCGCGCGATTATTTCCGCAATCGTGCCGCCTACATGCCGGCAGTTCTAGATAGTTTTCGAACCGTCTCCGAATCCGCTGATCTCGTCATTGTCGAAGGTGCCGGCAGCCCAGCCGAGACCAATCTCCGCGACGGTGATCTAGCCAATATGGGCTTTGCCGCCGCCGCCAATCTCTCGGCCGTCCTCATCGGCGACATTCATCGCGGCGGCGTCATCGCCTCGATCGTCGGCACATTCGCAGTGATTGATGACGCTGACCGGAATCGCCTAAAGGGATTCCTGATCAACAACTTCCAAGGCGATCCTGAACTTTTTTCGGAAGGCATGCACCGCATCGAGGCGCTGACCGACCGACCATGCCTGGGTGTCATTCCGCATTTCGATGCTGCAACTCGCCTTCCCGCCGAAGACGCACTCGCCCTGGAACGCGCCCCGCTCCCGCAAGGCGGCAGATTTCGCATCATGGTGCCGCGCCTGCCGCGCATCGCCAATTTCGATGACCTCGATCCCCTGCGCCTCGAGGCTGGGGTTTCGGTCGAGATTGTGCCGCACGGCCAGCCGATCGCTGGCGCCGATCTCATTATCGTTCCGGGGTCGAAAGCGACGGTTGCCGATCTCGCGGCCTTGCGACGCGAAGGTTGGGACATCGATATTCTCGCTCATGCTCGCCGCGGCGGCGCGATCCTTGGGCTTTGCGGCGGCTACCAGATGCTAGGCCGTATAATCCGCGACCCGCTCGGACTGGAAGGTCCTGCCGGCGAGGTACTGGGGCTCGGCCTCCTCGACGTCGAGACTGAACTGACCCCTGACAAGACGCTCACGCGCGCCACCGCAAAGCATGCCGCAACGGGCGAGGACATCACCGCCTACGAGATTCATCTCGGCCGCACCAGCGGCTCCGATTGCGCGCGGCCCTTCGCCCTCATAGGCGACGCGCCGGACGGCGCCATTTCGCCCAGCGGCGCCGTGATGGGCACCTATCTCCATGGTTGCTTCACCGGTGACGCCTTTCGCTCAGCCTTCCTGAAGCAGCTTGGCGCGCCGTCAAGCGATCTCGCCTTTGCCAGCCTCGTTGACGAAACGCTCGACGAACTGGCGCGCCATCTGGAGAAACATCTCGACCTTAAGCGCTTGCTCGCCATGGCAGAACCGGTCACGTCATGATCTGGCCTGGCCCTGCCTTCGGCGCCACTGCGCTTTCTCTCATCATCGAGCGCTTCATTGGCTATCCTGACAAAATCTACCAGCAAATGGGGCATCCGATCGAATGGATTGGCGGGTCGATCGCCTGGCTCGAGCGCCGCCTCAACGATCCCGATACCCCGCTCCTGCAAGCGCGCCTGCGCGGCATTGTCACTCTCGCCCTCGTTCTCGCGCCAATTCTTGCGATCACCTATCCGCTCGCTCTCGCATTGCGCGAAATCGCTGGAGGCTGGGTCATCGAAGCTGTTATCGGCACAGTGTTTCTCGCGCAGAAATCCTTGCGCGATCATGTCGAGGCGGTGGCCGTCGCCCTCGACCACACGCTTGAGCGCGGTCGCCTCGCTGTGTCGCGCATTGTCGGGCGTGATCCCGGGATGCTGGATGAATCGGGCGTCTCGCGCGCGGCATTGGAAAGCCTCGCCGAGAATGCGTCCGACGGTGTGGTGGCGCCGGCCTTCTGGTTCGCACTTTGTGGCCTGCCCGGGCTCGTTCTTTACAAGGCGATCAACACGGCGGATTCGATGATTGGTCATCGCTCCGAGCGCTACTTGCATTTTGGCTGGGCGGCGGCGCGCCTCGACGATCTCGTCAACCTCCCCGCCGCACGCTTGTGTGGCGCGCTCTTCGCCGCCGCCGCCTGGACCATCAACGCGCAAGCGGCACGCGATGCCCTCGATGCCATGCGCCGCGATGCCGATCGCCACGTCTCGCCCAATGCCGGCTGGCCGGAATCCGCACTCGCCGGTGCGCTCGATATTCGCCTTGGCGGCCCGCGCGCCTATGCCGGTCGCACCGTCGATCTTCCGACAATGGGTCATGGCCGCGCTAATCTTGACCGAAACGACATCCGCCGCGGCTTGAAGCTTTATGATCGCGCCATGACCCTGCTTGCCGGCCTTGCGATTATTCTGGCACTGATTGCTTCACGGTGAGCGGCAGCCCGGCAACAACCAGCACGACCTCGTCTGCCACAGCGGCAATCGCCTGATTGGCGCGGCCGGCGAAATCGCGAAAGCGGCGCACCAGCGCATTCTCGGGAACGATCCCGAAGCCGACCTCGTTCGAGACCACCACCACGTGTCCCTTCGCGTCTGCCAACGCAGCACAGAACTCCGCGACTGCCGGCTCAATGGAGCGCTCATGGAACATGAGGTTATTGATCCAAACCGTAACGCAGTCGATCAGGATGACGCGATCCGTTGCATCGTGCTGCAACAGCACGTCAGCGAGATCGAGCGGCGCCTCGAGGGTCCGCCACCCACCACCGCGCCGCTCCTGGTGATGACGGATACGGTCGGCCATCTCCGCATCGGTGACTTCCGCCGTCGCGATATAGAGCTTCTCGCCCACGCACGCCTGCGCGCGGCCTTCAGCATAGGCACTTTTCCCAGAGCGCGCTCCGCCCAGGACCAAGAGCGATTTCGTCATGGCTTGGCCGGCGGGATGCGCGCGATGAAATGCCCGCGCATGGCTTGCGGCCAGGTCCTGAACGGGACTTCACCGGTCGCCGTCGCGCCGTGAAGATCGAACCAGGTAAGGATCGCTTCAGCCTGGGCGCGCTGCGGCACATGCGAGCCGGTCACATAGGTGAAGCGCTCGGTATCGCGCAGGATGACGCTGCAGGGCCGCGTGCAGTTCCACAGGCAGGCCTGGCGCTCGACCCTCACATCGCCGCGTTCGCGCTCAGCAAGCACGGACTCCATGTGCCGTGCTAATGTCTCGCCGCCCGTTAATCCTTCCGGACCGATCTGATCCTCGGGTGAATAGCGGCAGGTTGTGCAGAATACGAGCGAGCGCATCGGGCTTGGTAACCGGCATTAAGCATTGCTATTCTCTTGAAAGCTGCCCGCCCGCCTGTCAACGTCACCGGACCTCTTCATGCCCGCCCCGCGCATCGCCTTCATCGCCTCCGACGCGCCCGCCGCAAAGCGCGCGCTTGGGCGCCTTTCCAAGCGCTATGGCAATGTTGAGGTCGAGCAGGCGAGTGTCATCGTTGCCCTGGGCGGTGACGGTTTGATGCTGCAAACCCTGCATCGCTTTGTCTCCACGGGGCTCGCCATCTACGGCATGAATCGGGGCTCCGTCGGCTTTCTGATGAATGATTTTGAGGAAGCCGGCCTTCTGGAGCGCCTCGCCGCCGCCGACGAAACCGTCATCCACCCGTTGCGCATGACCGCCGTCGATGCCGCAGGCAAGCGCTACCGCAACCTCGCCTTCAACGAAGTCTCGCTTTTGCGCCAACGCCACCAGGCGGCAAAGCTGCGCATTTCGATCGACGGCAAGGTCCGGCTGGAAGAGCTGATTTGCGACGGCATCATCCTTTCGACGCCGGCCGGCTCGACGGCCTACAACTTCTCTGCCCACGGACCGATCCTGCCGATCGACGCGCGCGCCTTGGCCTTGACCCCGATCAGCGCCTTCCGCCCACGCCGCTGGCGCGGCGCCATCCTGCCGCAACGCTGTCGAGTCGAGATCGAAATCCTCGAGCCCGACAAACGCCCTGTCGCCGCGGTGGCCGACCATATCGAAGTCCGCCAGGTCGCGACGGTGAGTATCGCCGAAGATCGCAAGTCCTCGGCGCGCATCCTCTTCGACAAGGGCCGCAACCTCGCCGAGCGCGTCCTCGTCGAGCAGTTCCAAATTTAGCGAAACGTTAAGTTGCCATTGTTAGCGTTCCCCGTCCGGTGCTTGTATCAATCCCGGACTGGAGTTGAGTGCCGGGTTCGCAAGGACCCGGCTCTTTTTCACGCGGCCTTGGCGAAATCGGCCTTGACGCGCCGCGCCAGCAGGCGAACCGGCTCCTCGGCAAACCGTCCGACATGATCGAGCTGCCGCGCCCGTTCGCGGTCCGGCATGGCGTGAAATTCGACCATCATCGTGGTGATCAATTGCCGCCCAAATTCCTCGCCGTCGATATCAAGCTCTTCTTCGACGGCCTTGCGCTCGACCGTCATCGCCGCGCGCAGGATCGGAAAGCAGGCCTCCGGCAATCCGGCGCGCCTGAGGATGGCGCGCGACCGCATGGCGCTGCGCCCATACATCATGCTTTGCGCACGCGAGATGCTGACGCCCGCGAGATGCGCGAGTCCTGCTTCCACCACACACATATGGCCGAGGCAGGCTGCACGTAGAAGCACGGCGGGGGTCAGCATTTCCTTCTCCGCCATGGTCGCGACTGCTTGTGCGAGATCGTCGGGATCGGTGTCGGCGAGGAGGTTGATGATCGTTTCTTCGGCGGCGGTGGCAACAAGTTCATCGGCCGCGACCGAAGGCAGCCATCCGCGCTCCGTCACCAATCGCTGGATATGCCGCGACGCCTGGCGCGCCTGGAGGATACGAATATCGACGGGGAGATCGGGATGGCGCAGCAGACGTTCGAGGATCGCCGGCTCGTTTCCATGTTCCTCGTAAATGGTGCGGAAATGGTCGGCATCGAGCGGTGCGAGCCGGTTGTCGAGCACCGCGCAGGCCGCTTCCACCTCGTTTTTGGCGAGAATTGCATCAACGGCATTTGCGGTAATGTCAGAGCGGCGCGCGATCTCCAGAAGACGCGCCAAGTCGCCAACTCGCGCAATGGCGGCCATCCGCCAGCCATCCAGTGCCGGCGTCACCGCGAGAAACGGCAGCGCAATTTCGTCCTCGCTTGCAACGATCGTGAAAACGACATCGGCATCGAGAAGCTCTGCATCGGAAAGCGCCCGTGCAAGACATTCGCGCACTTCCGGATAGTCGTCCATCGCAAGCTTGAGAAGATGCGGCACCACGGCACGTCGATCCGCCGCCGCCGTATCAGCGTTGCAAGTTAGCCGGCCGAGTTCCACGGCGAGTTGGCAGCGGTCGGCAATCGTCCCCGCCAGGATGACGGCATCGAAGACCGACACATCCAGGCTGCTTTCCGCGCTTTGCTTGGCTTTTCCCAGCATGCTGGCACCCGTAACTGACACCAACAGCCTGCCTTGCAACATTTAAGATTTGGTTCACCATAAAATGGCAACCGGCCGATGCTTCATTCTTTGGCGATGGCCTGCGCCGCCATCGGTGTCGACATCGGCCCGACCCGCAATCCTTCGCCCGATTGCATCTTGATGTTTTCCGGCCGCTTGACGCGCCGGATCATCGTCATGCCGGCGATCGCCGCGTAGACCACGATCAGATAGTAGAGAAAACCGTTATACCCCATCATTTGCATGAACTGGCCGGCGAGCAAGGGCCCCATCATGGCGCCGAGGCCATAGAGAAGGATGAGCTTGCCGCTGCCGCCAAGCATTTGATCCTTGTGCAGATGATCATTCGCATGCGCCATGACCAGCGAATAGATCGGAAGCGCAATGCACCCGAAGAGCCCAAAGAATGCGATCATCAGGAAAGGCGAAATCCCCCCAAGCAGAGCGGCAGCGAGCGCGATCACGACGGAAGCGGCACTGAAGGCCATGATGACGGTCCGCCGGTCGTAGCGATCGGAGAGTGCCCCGGCCGGAAATTGGGTCAGGATCACCCCTATGGGCGGCAGCGCCATCATCAGCGAGACATAGGGCAGCGCCATGCCCTGCATGATCCCGAACACCGCCCCCATGCTGAAAAAGGCACTCTGTGCGAGGCCATTTGCGAAGGTCGCGACGACCGCCAATGGCGATGCCCGGTAGATTTCGCCGAGACTCACCTTCTTCGTGCCCGCAAGGCTGGGCGTCTCTGTCGGCACCAGCGACAATGGAACGAGTGACAGTGACAGTAGCGCCGACACGATGATGAAGCGCGCGAAGCCGGACCCGTCATTGACGTTGAGAAGCAGCTGCCCAAGACCCATCGCGCCGTAGCTCACGACCATGTAGACCGACAGCATCTTGCCGCGGTTCTGGTTGCTGGAAGCCGAATTCATCCAGCTTTCGCACACGATATAGAGGCCGGAAGTGCAGAAGCCGGCGGCGAAACGCAGAATCAGCCACCAGGTCTCGTTGATCCAGAGGGGATAGAGCATCACCGCCGTCGAGACGACCGAGGCGAAGCCGGCAAAAACCCTTATATGCCCAACCGTCTGCACGATGCGCGGTGTCAGCCAGGCCGACAGCAGGAGACCTGCGAAATAGGCCGACATGATGAGGCCGGTCATCTGGGTCGAAAAATTTTCGGCACTCGCCCGAACACCGACCAGCGAGCCATGCAGGCCGTGGCCCAGCGACAGGAAGGCGACGGCGATCATCAGAATGCCGATTTGGCGGACAGAGGCGATCATGAGGACGGTTCCGGAGAAACCGGCTGTGTCCGGCCCGATTGTGTCGGTTCTATAACAATCCGACCTGCTTCAGCTTGAATTCGAGAAGGTCCCGGTCGAGCGGCTTCATCAGGCATTCGGCGGCCCCTTCCAGGATCACCCGGCCGATCGTCTCCGTGTCCGGCTGCTCGGTATAGAGGAGCACCACCGGCGGCTTGCCGCGGGAATTCTTCCGGATCCGCTTCACGAAATCGCCGGACGACATGCCGCCGATCCGGTCGGTCATGACCACGACATCGGGCTTGTGGGTCTGGCAGTGCTTCAGCGCGCTGGCCGCATCGGCCGATTCCGCAAGCTGGAAGCCATAACCCTCGAAAAGGCGCGACAATTCCCGCATTTCCGTGCGGTCTTCATCCACCAGAAGGCATTGTGTCATCTCGACTAACCCTTCCAAACGCATCTACGCCCGTCCCAAAAAGCTGTCCCTTCGCGACTCCTGCGCTCGCGTGGTTAATGCGTGGTTAACGACTTATCCACAGGCCATCAGAGGAAAACTAATCAAGATTATTCAAATGCTTAGAGTCATGACTTCGACAGTTTTCCACACCTGTGGATAACCGATCGTTCCCATTCTGTGCACGAGGCCGGCGCGACTCGGCTGACTCTGGAGCATGCCACTTATCCCGGCTGACGTTTGGGCATCCGTGGCGCCTCTCCCGCACATGCTTTAACGTCGGCTCGCGATCAGGGAGGGATGCGGCATGGCGGGTCTTTGGTTCGAGGAATTGGAAGTCGGGCACACCTATCGCCACCCGATCACCCGCACGGTGACCGAATCCGACAACATCTTCTTCTCCTGCCTCACCATGAATCCGCAGCCGCTCCACATCGACCGGCATTTTTCCGAGAAGACCGAATGGGGCCAGCCCTTGATGAACTCGCTCTTCACGCTCGGGCTCATGATCGGCATTTCAGTCAATGATCTCACCGTCGGTACCATCGTCGCCAATCTCGGCATGACGGAGGTGAAGTTCCCCGCGCCGCTTTTCCAGGGCGACACCATCCATGTCGAGACGCTGGTCGCCAGCAAGCGCGAGAGCAAATCGCGCCCTGATGCGGGCATCGTCGAATTCGAGCACAAGGCCTTCAAGCAGGACGGGACGCTCGTCGCCCAATGCCGCCGCCAAGTCTTCATGCGCAAGAAGCCTGCTTGATCCATGCGCTCGCTGCTCTTCGTCCCGGCCGATAGCGAGAAGAGGATTCCAAAGGCGCTCGCCTCTGAAGCGGATATCGTCATCCTCGATCTCGAAGATTCCGTCGCCGCTGCCAAGAAGTCTGCCGCGCGCGCCCTTGCCGCCGAAGTCCTGCGGTCAAATCGCGATAGACGCGTCTATGTCCGGGTCAACGCGCTCGATACCAGCCTCACGCTGGATGACCTTGCTGCCACCCTGCCCGCGAAGCCGCATGGACTCGTTCTTCCCAAATCGACGTCCGCCGATGCCGTGAACCGGCTTCACGCCCTGATCATGATGATCGCACCCGGCGATGAGACAACGCCAGTTGTCGCTATCGCCACCGAAACGGCGGCTTCGATATTCCACATGGGGAGTTACGTGAACGCCCATCCGCGACTTGAAGGCTTGAACTGGGGCATGGAGGATTTGGCGGCCGCCTTGGGCGCGCAGTCAAATCGCGATGAGCATGGCGAACCGAGCGAACCCTACCGCCTCGCCCGCACGCTCACCCTCTTCGCCGCGCGCGCCGCGGGTGTTGCGCCAATCGATGCCGTCTATCCCAATTTCCGTGATGCTGCCGGGTTGCTGAAGCAGTGCCGCGAGGCGGTGCGCGACGGCTTCACCGCCAAGATGTGCATCCATCCCGATCAGGTCGGCCCGATCAACGAGGCCTTCACACCCTCTGTCGAGGCCATCGCCCGGGCTCGCCGGATTGTCGAAGCCTTCGCCGCGGCCGGCAACCCAGGCGTGCTGGCCGTCAATGGCGAAATGCTTGATGCTCCTCACCTCAAAGCCGCGCAGGCACTGCTGCGCAACCTTTCATGAACGGAGATACCGATGACCTGGCTTGACGCCTCCTACATGGCCCGCAAGGGCGTTGCCAAGAACAAGATCGGCGCAACGCACGAACTGACCGAGGCCAGGCAAGGCAAGTACAATTATGTGTACGGCCCTTATGCAAAGCCCGTCCTGCGCATCAAGCCTGGCGACCGCGTCATTGCTGAAACACAGGACGCCTTCGAGGGCGCGATTAAGACGGAAAAGGATTTGCCCTCTGCCAAGCTGACAATGCCCTTCGTCAATCCGCAGTGCGGCCCAATCGAGGTCGAGGGAGCGGAAAAAGGCGATGTGCTCTGCGTCCACATCGAGTCGATCGAACCGCGCGGGCCTCAGCCGGTCGGAACCTCGGCTCTCATTCCGGAGTTTGGCGGCCTCGTCTCGAACAGCGCCACCGCGATGCTCAACCAGCCCTTGCCCGAACGCGTGATGAAATACGAAGTCACCCGCAGCGGCATCAAGTTCAACAAGAAGATCACGCTCCCCTACGAGCCCTTCATCGGCACGCTCGGCGTGAGCCCGCAGATCGAGGCGGTGTCATCGCTTCAGCCGGACTATTGGGGCGGCAACATGGACTTGCCCGACGTCTGCCCAGGCGCCGTTGTCTATTTCCCGGTGAATCACAAGGACGCTTTTCTTTTTCTCGGTGATTGCCACGGCACGCAGGGCGATGGCGAGTTGTGCGGCGTCGCCGTTGAGATACCATCCACCACCACGGTCCGGGTCGACCTCATCAAGAGCTGGTCGATTGCCTGGCCGCGCCTCGAGAATGATCGCTTCATCATGACCATCGGCTCGGCGCGCCCGATGGAAGATGCCGCGCGCATCGCCTATCGCGAACTCTGCCGCTGGCTTGCAAGCGATTACGGCTTCGATGAATTGGAGGCGTACTTCCTCCTCACCCAGGCCGGGCGCCTGCGGGTCGGCAATATGGTCGATCCCAAATACACGCTCGGCGCTTCCATTCTCAAAACCTATCTCACCTGATCGTAGAGGGAGCTTCGCAACATGGATCTCGGACTTAAAGGCTTGAACGTCGCGATCACCGGCGGCTCGAAGGGCATTGGCCGCCACGCCGCTGAAATCTTCGCCGATGAAGGCGCCAATGTTTCGATCTGCGCCCGCAAGGCCGCCGATGTGAATGACGCGGTCGCGGCGTTGAAGAAGAAAGGCGTCAAGGCGATCGGCTCGGCCATCGATGTCGCTGACAAGGCCGCGCTCGAAAGCTGGATCGCCGAGACCGCGAAACAGCTGGGCAGCGTCGACATTCTCATCGCCAATGTCTCGGCGCTGGCGGTGGAGGATAATGAGGAAGCCTGGCGCAAGCAGTTTGACGTCGACATGATGCACACAGTGCGTGCCGTCAACGCCGCGATCCCTTATCTCGAAAAATCGCGCGCACCCTCGATCGTCATCATCTCGAGTGTGTCAGGCCGCGAGATCGATTTCACCGGCCCCGCCTATGGCGCGATCAAGGCGGCGCTCATCCATTACGCGCAGCGTCTCGCCTTCCAATACGCGCCCAAGATGATCCGCGTGAACAGCGTGTCACCCGGCAACACCTATTTCGAAGGCGGGGTCTGGCATTGGATCCAGGGGAACCTGCCCGACCTCTACAAGAAGGCGCTGGATTTGAACCCGACCGGCCGCATGGCGACGCCACAGGAAGTCGCGCGCGGCATTGTGTTCCTGGCCAGCCCTGCTTCGGGCTTCACCACCGGCACCAATCTTGTGATCGACGGCGCCCTTACCCGCGGCGTGCAGTTCTAATGAACCATCCATGGTCGGGCTCGACCCGGCCATGGAATTGTTGAGATGTGATCCGTACACAGACTGTCATGTTGGCAAGGGCTGAGCTCTCCCTCCCCCTTGTGGGGAGGGATTAAGGGTGGGGGTCGCACTGAACGGCCAAACCCCCACCCGAGATTTGCTCCCGCAAATTTCGGCCTCCCCACAAGGGGGAGGTTGAGGACGCGCACAAAAATACCCCTCGTCCTGGGGTGCGCGCGAAGGCGCGCCTCGAAGGATGAGGGGCATATGAAAGTAAGTCAGTATGCGGAGGAATACGCCCTACGACGTGTCGTCGCGCGGCGGGTTTCCGAGGCGCGCGAGCCAGTCGCAGTCTTTGAGGATCTGGTCGACCTCGTGGATGTTCCGCTGGCGGTATCCGGGAGGCCTTCCGGAGCGCAAGGGGCCGGAGCGCTCAGGACGGCGCTCGTCGAAGGGTTTGGCGTCCCAGCGGGCAAGCCGCATGGCGTGGCGCGGGATGTCCTGAACCGCGTCCAGGACGGCGAGGAGCCGGCGGACCAGATGCCTGGCACTGACCATGCCGTCGTCGATGATGACTTTCTGCTCAGGGACGGGTGGCGGAGCTGGAGCAGTGGGCGGTTGCTGGCCGAACAGGCGGAAGATGGGAGCCCGGGGATCGGGGTCATCGAAGAAGGTGACAGGCTCAGGGCCACGGGGCTTCTTCTGGAACTGGCGGCCCTGGCGCCTGAGCGCATCGAAGAGGTTGAATAAGGGCCGGCGTTTCCGCTTGGCTTCGCCTTCACCTTCAGCTTCGGCCTTGGTCTTGTTCAGCTGGAGGTCCTTGGCTTCCCGAAGCCGGACGCCGGGGCTTGGCGCTCGAGCACGATGGTGCCGCGCCGCGGCGACGATGAGCCGTCTCACCGATTCCGCCGACCGCAATCTTGAGAGGATAAACCAGGAGCGGCCTCGCCGAAGTGCGCTCGACGGTGCCACCCTCAGTCAGCCCGATCTCGGCAAACAGCGCCAAGACGACGCCCAAGAGCGTGGTGCTCGCTTTGATACAATTCCCCAGTTCATTGCCGCTCAATAGAATAAAAGGAACTTCGTCAATCATAAAATTCGCGGGCTCCACCCCGGTATCTTCGTCATCCCGGCAAGCCGGGACCCAACTATCCGCGTGAAGGCCGTTGGCGATCCATCACGGTGAAGATGGGTCCCGGCTTTCGCCGGGATGACGGTAGTTATTGCTGCCCCTCACCGGCATGCACGCCACCCTCTCCCGCGCCGCGACGAGGCTCCCTCAATACCAGTTCTCAATCCGGCCGGCGCATGCGCCGGGCCTCGGTGACGGTTGTGTATTCGCTGTAGCCGAGCCGCGCGATCGGCTGCATGCCAGCCGTGTCCACGCGTCCCTCCTTGATGAAGCGATCGTCGATATGGACGCCGACGACGCGTCCGATCACCGCGAAATCATCCGCATGCCCCTTATCGTCGGGGAGTGGCACGACGCTATGCAGCAGGCATTCAAGACAAACCGGACTCGCCGCCACGCGCGATGGCTTGATGATGCGGCAAGCGGCCTTCGCGAGTCCGGCAAATTCAAACTCATCGACGTCCGCCGCAACCGTCGCCGAACTCATATTCATCTGCTCGCGCAATTCATGCGTCGCAAGATTGACCGCGAACTCACCCGTCGCCTCGATATTCTCGACCGAATGCTTGCGCCCGCCGGAGCCATAGACGACATAATGCGGATGCTCGGAGATCGCATTGAAAAAACTGTAAGGCGCGAGATTGGCGACGCCACCGGGCGACAATGATGAAATCCAGCCGATCGGCCGCGGCGCAACGAGCGCCTTGAATGGATCAAGCGGCAACCCGTGATCATTGGCGCGCGGATCGTAGAACATCAGGAAAGCCGCCGCAGTAGAGCCGGCAGCTCGGCAATCGATGCAATCGTATGATCGGCCAGATGCGCAATGTCGTCATGCGCCGCATTACCGGACAGCACGCCGATCGCCAGGCCCGCACCGCCGGCGCGCGCCGTTTCGATGTCATGCGGATTGTCGCCGATCATCGCGATGGCGCCAGGCGGAAGCTTCGTCGCCTCGGCAAAGGCATGGATCATGTCGCCGGCGGGCTTCGGCCGCGTCACGCTGTCGGCGCCAATGATGATGTCGAACAGGTCTGCAACGCCGAGCTGCTCCATGTGGCTGCGCGCCGAGTGCTCCGTGTCATTCGTCGCAACGCCGAGCCTCATATTGAGGCCGTGCAGTTCCTCCAGCACCGGCCGCAATGTCATCAATGGCTTCAAATGCTTGGCCGCGAGATGGCGGTAATCGTAATCGACCACCCGCATCTGCGCATCGCCCTCTTCCTTTGTCAGTCCCGGCCACCAGATATCGACGAGTTCGCGCGTCGTGCCGCTGGCAAGGATCGATCCGGCGCGCACACCACCGGTCAGCGGATCATAGCCGGCCTTCGCCATGAGCGCGTCGATCTGCGAAGGCTCGGTTGTCATCAACTCGGAGAGCATTTCGCGATAGACCGGAACCCAGGTCCCGGTCATGTCGATCAGAGTTCCGTCCTTGTCGAACAACACGCCGCGAATAGCCATCATTCACTCCAGCGCGTGAGTAGCGTTGCCGGATCCGGCCGCGGCCGTTCTTCGAGCGGTGCCGTCGGCGTGCCGAGATAGATGAAGCCCGCTACCTTTTCATGCGGCTCGAGTCCCATCGCCTTGAACACTTCCGCATCATAGGCGGGCCAATCGGTCTGCCATTGCGCGCCGATCCCCATGGCGGATGCGGCGAGCACGATGTTCTGGCATACCGCGGCACTCGAGAGCAGCTGCTCCCACTCCGGAATCTTGGGATGCGGTGCGGCGCGCGAGATCACCGCCAGCACCATCGGCGCGCGCATGAAGAGCCCGCGCTGGAACGCCAGGCTGTCCGCACCATGCTCGGGGTATTTCTCTTGCCAGCGCCGCGCGAGAATTTCACCAAACCGTTCCCGCGCTTCCCCCGAGAACTGGATAAACCGCCACGGCGTCAGCTTGCCGTGATCGGGCACGCGCACCGCGACGCTCAAAATTTCCGAAAGCTGCTCGGGCGTTGGCCCCGGCTCGCCCATCGCTTTGGCAGAACCGGATTTACGGGTCTTGAGGAGTGCAAGCCCGGAGGAATTATCGTTGAATTTCATCGCGCCTAACAATCGAAGCTCGCCTTAATTGTCAAGTTCACCGTGACGCCCAGGCGATTAAGCCTGCGAAGCCGCGCCACTTGCCATTAAGTAAGGCATTGAGCTAGCTTCCACTAATCGCGTGCACCGGGACGGCGCCGGAGTGCTCCATGGCTGACCCTGCCTATACAGTCGCTAACGATGCGATGCTGGTCTATTTCCTGAGCGCCATGGAAGTCAGAGTTAACTGGCTCAAAGAACGCGAGGCGGCTCCTGGCGTAAAAGCGCTGAACACGGCCGAATTGAGCCTTCTCGACTCTCTGGCGAGCGACATAGCCAGCCTGACCAAACCAGAAGCAAATTCCCTCACGCGCGACGCGGCCTGGACAAAAGCCTATCGGATCGAACGAATGATGGCTTTGCTCGAGCCGCCCGACACACTGATCGATGAACTGCGTCGCCGGGTCGACCAGTGCAAGCGTGACGGGGTTGCTGCAGAGCCTCGGTTAAGAGGCACCTTGGATGCAATCTCCGTCCGAGCATCGGATACGTCCAAGGAAACTCCGGAAGTCAAACCGGCAGAGGTTCCCGCCCTTCGCAATTTCCTTCTCGAGGTGCTCGAAGAAAACCATTGGACCAACCAGCGAAAGTATCATTCCCAACCGATCCTCAAGGATGCAACCAGACGGATCGTCTGGATCGGTCTGATCGCCTTCGGCGCTTTCCTCCTCCCCTACCTCTATCTGTATGTGGCGAGCATCATCGGTTATGACATTTCGGTGGCTCGCTGGGCAGGATTGCCCCTGTACACTGCATTGACAGCAGGCTTGTTCGGGGCGTTCTTCAGCCGGCTTTTGTATCTTCAGAGCGACGGCGCGAAACTCTCGATGGATGAACTAAGAAGTGCGCGCGAATTTTCCTCGATTGCCTTGCGCGGTTGCGTCGGCATGTGCGGCGCGCTGGTCGTCTTTTTCTTTCTCCAGTCCGGTATTGTCAAAGGCAGTCTGTTCCCCGACTTCGGAAAGATCGGGCTGGCTCAAGGGACAGTTCTTCTGACTGACGGCGATACCACAAACGTGCTCCGTTCGCTCTTGCCAAAGCAGGATCTCGCCTTGCTCGTCGTCTGGTGCTTCCTCGCCGGTTTCTCGGAGCGCTTGGTTCCAAGCATCCTCACGTCGACCGAGACGACCCTTGGCGATGCGGCAAGAGGGCAAAAGAAAGCGGGTTAGGCTAATTCGATTCGATTGCCGATGCCGCCGTTAACCCAAAATTAAGCATGTTGTTGAGGTTGGCCCCCAACCTGTGATTCCATGCTCCTGCCGGCCATGTCGGGTCGGGGAGTTGATAACAGGGGAAGGCGTGTGCGCGTCACAGTCCCTCGTGCCTCGCACCAAGGACGCCGTCGGAGCGATCAGACCCGCTGGTTGATCGCTTTGGCGGCGGTCCTATCCCTGAGCTGCCTGTTCGCGGTCGTCCAGCTCGGATCCGCGCTGAATGCCGCGACCACCGCGAGCATCGACCGCAAGCCCGAAACCCCGCTGCTCAGCGACAATGTCGCCCACGAAATCCGCATGGAATCGGTCCGCCCCGGAAATGAGGGCCTCGAGCTCGCCGCCCGGCTCACCGAAGACGGCGGCCTCATCCAGCGCCCGATTTCCTGGCTGTTGCGCGACGGCGATGGCGAGATCGTCCTGCGCAATACCGCACCCACCGCCGGCACCTTGACACCACCCGGCGAATACGAGGTTGAAGCGACTTACGGCGCTGTGCGCTTCAAGCGCCAGATCAACCTGCCGCCGGGCAACAGGCTCGGTGTCATCTTCACCCTCAATGTCGGCGGTATCCGCGTCCTGCCGCGTCTCGCCGGCATTGGCCTGCCCGCGACGCCCTCCTTCACCACGATTTATGCCGCCTCCGGAACCGCGGCCGGCCAACTCGTCGGCGTCTCCGAATTGCCGGGCGAAATCATCCGCGTCGGCTCCGGTTCCTATCGCATCGAAAGCCGCTTCTCGCCGGGCAATGTGCTCGCCGTCACCGAAGTCACCGTCAAGCCTGGCCGCATGAGTGCGGTTGAGATCGATCATCCGGCCGGCGTCGCCCATCTCGCAGTGAAGCCGGCACGCCCCGCGGTGTCATGGACCATCACAGATGAAACCGGCGCCGAACTGCCGCCCATCCCCGGCGCCACCGCCGATGTCGTCTTGAAACCCGGCCGCTATACGGCGCGCGCCGAGATTGGCGACAAGACCCTCACCCAGACCTTCTCGATTGGCGCCGGCCAGTCGCAAGACATCGTCGTGCGGGATTAGTCCCGCACCGCCCGCCAGGCCGCGATGATTGCCGCGGCCGAAACTGCGATATCCGACTCTTGCGTCGCGCCTGACATTACCGACAAGCGCATCACCCAGCCGCCTCGCCACTCCGCACCTGCCGCGAACAGCACACCATCCTTCTGGACGCGCGCGATGACTGCCTTGGTCAGGTCGGCGCTCTGCGCATCCTCTCCAAAGCTGACGATCACCTGGTTGAGCACAACCTTGTTGCGGATGTAGATGCCAGGCTCGGCACCAAGCAGATCCGCGAACAACCGTGCCAACCGGCAATGGCGCTCCACCAATTCCGAAACCCCCTTGCGTCCCAGTGCTTTCAGCATCGCATAGACGGGAACACCGCGGGCCCGCCGTGACAGTTCCGGCACCAGCGCCGAGGGCACGCGATCGCCCTGCCCGATCGACGGCAAATAGCTCGACCATTGCGTCATGGCGCGTTCATGGGTTGCGCGGTCTCGTACGATAGCGAAACCGCAGTCATAGGGCGTCTGCAGCCATTTATGGCCATCCGTGGCCCAGGAATCCGCATCCGCGACGCCCGCGCTCAGATGCCGATAGCGTGGCGACGCTTGCGCCCATAATCCGAAGGCGCCGTCGACATGCACCCAGGCGCCATGTGCCTTGGCGACGGCGATGATTTCGGAAAACGGATCGAAATCGCCGGTATTGATCTGCCCGGCCTGCGCGATGACGATTTTCGGTCCGCTCGCATCCACCATCGCGCGTTCGAGATCGCGCGGCAGCATGCGCCCCTGCTCGTCCGTTGCGATCGTCGTCACGCGCCGATAGCCGAAGCCAATGAGTTGCAAGGACGAGAAGAGCGAGGAATGCGCATCCGCGCTGATGAACACTGTGACCGGCGGCGCTCCGAACAATCCATCGGCATCGGGATCCCACCCGGCCTTGAGCATGACGCCGGTGCGCGCCGCGGCAAGGCCGATCGCATTGGCAACCGTTGCACCTGTCGTAAAGCCGATCGATGACCCCATCGGCAAGCCCAAGATTTCGACCAGCCAGCGCTCGGCTATTTCTTCGATTGCCGCAGTCGCGGGCGTCGGCGTGTGATAAGCGGAATTCTGCCCCCAGGCCGAAACCAGCCAATCGGCTGCCACGCCCGCCGGATGCGAAGCGCCGATCACCCAGGCGAAGAAGCGTGGGCCCGCCATCGGCATCAAGCCAGGCATGGCCATTGTCGCCAATCGATCGATCAGCGCCGCCGGATCCATCCCCTCTTCGGGCAACGGTTCCGAAAACGTCTCAAGCATCGCATGGTAGTCTGCGCTTGGCAGTTTTGGGTCGGCGGCCACGCTTTGGCGATAGGCGACCGCGTGTTTCATTGCCGCGTCGAAAACAGGCCTCGGCTCGCTCATCATGACTCCTCTCAGCAGTGTCGATTGGTCTTAGGATGTCGGCTCTGGCCTGTCCGCCCGAAAACGGGCGCGATCCCTAACCCTCAAGATCGGCAAGGATGGGGCAGTTGGGCCGCTGGTCGCCATGGCAGCGTTTGGCGAGATCCTTCATGGAATCGCGCAAGGCGGTAAGTTCGCCGATCTTCTTGTCGAGTTCCGCCACATGCGCCTCGGCAATCCGCTTCACTTCGGCGCTCGGCCGTTTGCGGTCGTTCCACAAGCGCAGCAACTCCCGAATGCGCGTCACCGGAAAGCCGAAATCGCGCGCCCGGCGCACGAAGCGCAAGCGATATACGTCGCTGTCGTCATAGAGCCGGTAGCCGCTCTTCCGCCGATCGGGCTCGGGCAGAAGCCCAATCCCTTCGTAATAACGGATCATCTTGGCGCTCACGCCCGAGCGCACTGAAGCCTCGCCGATGTTCATGGAGGACCACTCCTAGACCTTCCAGTGATAGGAAGGCCTATATCATCGGCACCGACCGGCCACAATCAGAGCGCGTCCCAAACGTTTGGTGATTTCTTACGCCAATTCACCGGGGCGCGAACGGAACGGCCTCTTCATCGAGTTCATATTCCTTCGCAACCCGCAGAAACTTCTCCGACTCGGCCTTGATCCGATATTCGTAAGCAATTCCGTCATAAGGCATGGCTTGCTCGATCACATAGTGATCGATCTCGCCTCTCGAGAATTTCTGAATCAGTCGCACCTGCTGGCCGACAGCAAATCTGGGCTGCATCATCGACACCTTTCGTTGCGCGACTGGAGGGAAAGTTAAAATTGATAAAGTAGAAACTTAGCCGAGGTCGGCGATCGAGAGTTTCGCCAATGAATCGGCGCAGGCGCGCGCGACCGACACGTTCGGCTTGTCGCTCCCCGTCGGCGTGGCCCAACCGCCCTTTTCAACAAACCCGCGCTGCTCATAAGGCGAGAGCTTCTGAAGGCTGGTCAACTGCGCAGCGGCATCCGCCGCAAGCCTGAATTTGTCAACGCAGACTGGCGCGAGAGCCATTGCAACGGCGGAGTCAGCCCGCTCAGCCGCCTGTTTTTCGGCCGTTCCGCCAGTCACCCAGCCGCCCCAGTTGAAGCCAACGATAGCAAGTGCGACGGCGCCTAGAGCGGCGCCCAATAACAAGTTTTTTACAGTCGTCATTCTTTGCGGAGATACCGGCATGATGTCACCCTAGATTTGAGAGGTTGAAACTCGAAGCCAAATAGGCGGGAGTTGCTACCTCTCAGTCACGGGCGGGCCAAAGACACAGTGCCGATGATGAATCACTATGCGCCGTTGCGGCGCGAACACCAAGTTAATTCTTCGCGCGCCGTCCTGAAGTATCAAGACGACCTCAGGCCTAACGAACCAGCCGCGCGCTTCATTTCTGCTTGCGGACAAGCCCTGCGCTCTTGCCTGGCGGTGTCGCAAAGATCGATACCTTGGCCGCTTCGGGCGCTTTGACTTGTTTCGGTTTCTTCTTTTCGCGATTGCCGCGCATGTGACCCTTGACCATGTTAGCTCCTTGATGTTGTTCGCGCCCGCTATTCCAAGCCTGGCTGCAAGCTAACGCGAGCGGGCGGGTGCGCGACGAGACTTGCAGGGAATCTTAGTTCGACTCAGCGGATAGGCAGTGTCGTTGTAGAGAGTGCGAATCCCGACGTCGTCGTAATGCCTCCCGCTAGCTTCGAGATATATGAAATCGAAGCTGGAGGGATCCAACTCTTCGATCGCATAACGTATGGCGTTGGATGCAAGCTGGAATGGGATCGGACCGCGCCACGGGCTAGTGCCGGCCCATTCGCCCGTAAACACCAGCGAGGCCATCGAACCATAGTCAAAAATTTTCACGGGCACCTCCTCCGGCTAGCGCACTTAAGGAAGGGCGAAGCCGCCGTGTCGGCGGCTTCGGTAGGTGCGCTCAGGCCAGATACTTGAACTCGCGGCCCTTGAGCAAGGCGTCGACGTCGCGCACTGCGTTCGGCTTTTCGACATTGTACTTGCTCATCACCTGGGTGACGAGTTCATCCTTGTTCTTGAGCGCGGTCAGATCCTGCTCCGAGAACTTGTCCCACTTGGCCTTGATGTCCTTGAGAATGATCTTGTTGGTTTCGGCCGGAGTCTGCTGTGTAGACGAATTTACAGTATTCATAGGTTATCTCCAAATATACTTTAAAAATCTATTCGGATGACATCATCCAAACTAGAATTAACAAATGGGGACGACCACAATGCAAACAAGGGATCGGCGGAAAGTTTATTCTGGCCCATTCAGAGAATCCAAGTTGACAATTTGCGATTGGGCGCGAACCGACACTCCAGGCTGCAGCTGTCCCGCCACCTTCTTGGCTAGTGCCGGTCCCTACGCCGAAACGAAAGGCGATATGGCGCTGAGCCCGAGCGCGCCGAAGCCTCGCCGATAATCATTCGGGGCCACTCCTTGACCTTCCCATCATGGGAAGGGCTATATCATTGCCCATGACTGGCCACAATCACAGCTGCTGCTCCAACCATTCGCCAAAGGCTGCGTCCGCAGAGGTGATCGATCCTGTCTGCGGCATGACGGTCGATCCCGCCGCAACGCCGCACAAAGCCGAGTATCAAGGGCAGGACTACTATTTCTGCGCGGCCGGCTGCCGCACTAAATTCATCGCCAACCCGGGCAAGTACTTGGGCAAGAGCGAGACGGAAGAACCGCCACCGCCACCCGGTACCATCTACACCTGCCCGATGCATCCCGAGATCCGCCAGGTCGGACCGGGATCGTGTCCGATCTGCGGCATGGCATTGGAGCCGGAGCTCGTCACCGCCGAAAGCCCGCCCAATCCCGAACTCGCCGACATGCAGCGCCGCTTCTGGATCGGCCTCGCGCTTGCTTTGCCCGTATTCATCCTCGAAATGGGGTCGCATCTCGCCGGAGGCCATGGCTGGCTCGCACAATCGACATCGAACTGGCTGCAACTTGTGCTCGCCACGCCGGTTGTGTTGTGGGCCGGCTGGCCCTTCTTTGAACGCGGCTGGCAATCGCTCAAGACCCGCAATCTCAACATGTTCACGCTGATCGCCATGGGCACCGGCGTCGCCTGGGCCTACAGCGTTATTGCAACCCTCTTGCCCGGCATATTTCCGCCGGCTTTCCGTGGCCATGACGGTCCCGTCGCCGTTTACTTCGAAGCCGCCGCCGTCATCACCGTGCTGGTGCTCCTTGGCCAGGTGCTCGAACTGCGCGCCCGCGAACGCACCTCCGGCGCCATCCGCGCGCTCCTCAATCTGACGCCGAAAATTGCGCGCCGCATCGGCGCCGATGGCAGCGAGCAGGATGCAGCGCTCGATACGGTTGTGGTCGGCGACAAATTGCGGGTGCGTCCCGGTGAAAAGGTCCCGGTTGACGGCAAGATCGTAGACGGCCATTCCGCGTTCGATGAATCCATGGTGACGGGCGAGTCGCTACCCGTCAGCAAAGGCGTTGGCGACCGCGTCATCGGCGGCACGCTCAATCAATCGGGCTCCGTCATCATCGAGGCCGAGAAAGTCGGGCGCGACACGCTTCTCGCCCGCATTGTCCAGATGGTCGCCAATGCCCAGCGCTCGCGCGCGCCGATCCAGCGGCTGGCCGATCGCGTCTCTGGCTGGTTCGTCCCCTTGGTGATCGCGGTTGCAATCATCGCCTTCATTGCCTGGTCACTCTTCGGTCCGGAACCGCGCCTTGCCTACGCGCTTGTTGCCGCCGTGGCGGTGCTCATCATCGCCTGTCCCTGCGCGCTGGGCCTTGCAACGCCTATGTCGATCATGGTTGGCGTCGGGCGCGGCGCCCAGGCCGGCGTCCTCATCAAGAATGCCGAGGCACTGGAGCGCATGGAGAGGGTCGACACACTTGTCGTCGACAAGACCGGCACGCTCACCGAAGGCAAACCGAAGGTCACGGCAATCGTTCCGGCCGAAGGCTACGATGAAACCACGGTCCTGAAATTTGCAGCCAGCGTCGAGACCGCCAGCGAGCATCCGCTTGCCCGCGCCATTCTCGCGGCCGCCGCGGACCGCGGCATCGCCACCCTGCCGGTGCGTGGTTTCGATTCGCCGACCGGCAAGGGCGCCATCGGCATGGTCGAACGCAAACGCGTGGTCATCGGCAATGCCCGCTTCCTTGCCGAATTGAATATCCCGTCGGATACGCTACAATCCGATGCCGATCGCTTGCGCGGCGAAGGCGCCACCGTGATCTTCATCGCGATCGACGGCCGCGCCGCCGGCATCATCGCGATTGCCGATCCGGTGAAGGCGACGACGCAAGCCGCGCTTTCCAAGCTCACCGCCGCAGGCATCCGTGTCGTCATGCTGACCGGCGACAATCGCTTGACCGCCGATGCCGTTGCGCGCCGGCTCGGTATTGGCGAAGTCGAGGCCGATATCCTGCCCGACCAGAAAGGCGCCATCGTCGAGCGCCTGCGCAAGGAAGGCCGCATCGTCGCCATGGCGGGCGATGGCGTCAATGACGCGCCAGCCCTCGCCGCCGCCGATGTCGGCATCGCCATGAGCACCGGAACCGATGTCGCGATCGAAAGCGCCGGCATCACGCTTCTCGGCGGCGATCTCACCGGCATCGTGCGGGCCAGAGAACTGTCGCGGGCCGTCATGCGCAACATCCGCCAGAACCTGTTCTTCGCCTTCATTTACAATGCCGCAGGCGTCCCGATCGCGGCGGGACTGCTCTATCCCGCCTTCGGTATCCTGCTTTCGCCGATCATTGCTGCTGCGGCCATGTCGTTGAGTTCGGTCAGCGTCATCGCCAACGCGCTGCGATTGCGGTTCGTGAGGCTTTGATACTTCCCTCCCCCACCCACAAACCTGTCATTGCCGGGCTTGTCCCGGCAATCCATTCATCAACACGCTCTACTGACGGAGCATCGGCACAATGGATCCCCGGAACAAGTCCGGGGATGACAAAGTAGCAGACTCTTGCTTGGGGGTGGTCTTACTTCCCCGGATCCTTCGGCGACCACAGGATCGTACCGCCATCCTTCTCGTAGGCCATGCCGTTCGGATAGCTGATGAGTTCGAGCTGCAATCCCCACGGTGTCATGAAATAAAGGATCGATTGCCCCGCCGCCGGTCCCTGATCCACCGGTAACGGTCCCATCATCGTGCGCACGCCCTTGTCCTTCAGATACTTCGCCGCGACGTTGATATCTTCGACATAAAACGCGATGTGGTGCCCGCCGATGTCGCTGTTTTTCGGTATGGCATTCTGCTGGTCGGGCGATTCATACTGGAAGAGTTCGATATTCGAACCGTTGCCGCAACGCATCATGGTGATCTGCTGAATCTTGGCGCGCGGATGGACGTTGAGCAGGTCAGCCATGAACGTGCCCTTGTCGTCGGAGAACGGCCCGAAGGACATCGCCTCCTTGCAACCGACGATATCGGTGAAGAAGGCGATCGCCTCCTTGATATTGGGAACCGTCACGCCGGTGTGGTCATGACCGAGCATGCCTGGTATCGGCTCGGCCGACGCTGTCCCGATCCCTGCAGCAAGGCCCACGGCGGCCACCATCGAAAGCCAGTAATTCTTCTTCATCGGTTTCTCTCCCTCTCAGCGCAATGGCTGCGGGAGCAACTATTTCAGAATTGAACTATCTCTGCAAATCCGGCCCGGTCAGAGGCGCCCGACGGCCGTGGCGAAGCGCCCGATCTCGTCTTCGGTATTGTAGTAATGCACCGACGCGCGCACGACCTGGTTGAGCCCGCGGGCCTTCATGTCGAGCAATGTCGATGACGCGCCCGAGACCGACACATTGATCTTCTGCTGTGACAGCGCCTGCTTGACGGCCTCCGCCTCGTGTCCCTCGACAACAAGACTGACGATCCCGCATTTTTCCCGGCCGATATCTTCGACGACAACACCCTTCACACCCGCCAGCGCCTTGCGCAAACGTGCCGCGAGATCCTTAACCCGCGTTTCGATTGCCGCTGGCCCCAGGTCGAGCGCATAGCGCGCCGCGACTCCCAGCCCGATCTGGCCGGCGACATAGTGTTCCCAATTCTCGAAACGCCGCGCATCCTTCCTGATCTCATAGCGATCCGGCGCCACCCATTCGGCGGCGTGAAGATCGAGGAAAGGCGGCTCGAGCTTTTCGATCAATCCGCGCCGCACATAAAGAAAGCCGGTGCCGCGCGGGCCCCGCAGATATTTCCGCCCCGTCGCCGAGAGCATGTCGCATTGGAGCGCCTCGACATCGATTTCGAGCTGCCCCATCGACTGGCAGGCATCGAGGAGATAGGCAATGCCATTGGCCCGCGCGATCTTGCCTATCTCCGCTGCCGGATTGACGAGCCCGCCATTGGATGGAACATGGGTGATCGCGATCAGCTTCACCCGCGAATCGATCATGCGTTCCAGTGCCGAGACCGAAACCTCCCCCGTCGCCTCGCTCGGCACGACTTCAATCGTCGCCCCGGTTTTCTTGGCCGCCTGCAGGAAGGCGATGTAGTTGCTGGCATATTCGGCCCGCGCGGTGAGGATCTTGTCGCCCGGCTTGAAGCTGAGCGAATAGAAGGCCATGTCCCAGGCCCGCGTCGCATTCTCGATAAAGGCGATCTCCTCCGGGCTCGCATGGATGAGTTCGGCGAGCGCGCGGTACGAATCTTCAACCAGCGCATGCGCCCGCGCAGCCGCCTCATAGCCGCCGACCGCCTCCTCGAGCTTGAGATGCCCGATCACCGCATCGACGACCGGTACCGGCGGCAGTGACGATCCGGCATTGTTGAAATGGATGACCTCTTCGCAGCCGCGTGTCTCGGCGCGCACCTTGGCAATGTCGATCATGCTTCCGCTTTCCTTCGGGCTCCGTCGAGATAGGGCGCGACGACCGCGCGCGTTTCGGCGCTCTTCACCACCGGCACGATCTCGAATTCGACCCCGCTGCCACGCCACTTGAGCGCCCATTCCTGGATCAATCGCAGATCGTCGCATTCCATGAGCTGAAAGCAGCGAGCAAAATTAGCCTCGACCCAGCTGTCGACATAGCGCAAGCCGTCCGGCAGCATGCGGCCTTCGTCGCGCACGCGCCGGTAGACCGGCACCATATCATTGTCGCGAAACCGCTCGATAATCATGAACAGCATAGGTCGCCCCCTCGCAATTCGTCTTAGAACGTTTTGCGCCGGGCTGGAAAGCACCCGGAATCTGCGTTCTGCGGATAGGCCTGCACAATTTGCGCCATCCTCGGAACGAATTATTCGCAATTACTGGGGAGATTCGTCATTTGCGTTTTCACCGACGGCGCGGCGCCGCGGCGTCCATGGGAACCGGTCTTTGAGCGGATCAGGCGGGAGCGTGACATGAGGGTCGGATTAAAGTTGCTGCTCGCCTCGGCGCTGGCGATCGGAGCCGGCACGGCGGGTGCTGTCGAGGTCGCGCTGCCGCCATTCTATCAGTCTGTCATGGACTTGAAGCCTGAGGGAAAGCTCGGGGCAGTTATCGCCCGTGAGGCCGTCGATACGGCGATCCCGAATGCGCAAGCTTGGCGAATTGCCTATGTGTCATCCGATCTACTCGAGCGGCCGACCATTTCTACAGCCCTCGTCATCGCGCCGGCCGGTCCTGTACCGGCGGCGGGCCGGCCGATTGTCAGCTGGGCGCACGGCACGACAGGGACAGCGCAGAATTGCGGTCCCTCGCAGCAATGGGATCCCGCCCAGCCGCTCAACCAGTATTTCCTCATCGGCGGCACGTCCGACAGTGATTTCGGCATACCGGCGGCGGAGGAGTTCCTCGCCAAGGGCTGCGTGCTGGTTGCCACCGACTACCAGGGTCTCGGCGGCGGCGGAAAGCACCAATACGCGATATCCGCCACCCAGGGCCGCGACGCGATCAACGCGATCCGCGCTGCCGGCAGCCTCGGACTGGCCGGTGCGAACCGGAAGGCAGCGGTGTATGGCTGGTCTCAAGGCGGCGGCGCAACGCTCTCCGCGGCGGGCATGGCGGATTACATTGCCAAGACCGGAACCGCTTTTGACGGAATCGATATCGTTGGATTCGCCGCCATGGCGCCGCAAGATGTCGCCGTGCTGGCGCCCCTGGGCGAGCTCGACGATGCAGCAGCAGCGAAGCTCATGTCGGGACTGGAGACGTCTTTCACCGCCAATGTCTTCGACTTTACCCATTTCGCGATGACGATATGGGCGACAGCCGCCGCCTTTCCCGATCTCAATCTGACGGACATCTTCACCGCAGACGGCGCGCGTTCGCTCGACGAGATATTCTCAGGCAAGTGCATGCACCCGGCCTCGGATACGATCAACTTCACCTTTGGCGCCGGTTTCAAGAGCCTGCTGAGCGCAACGCCGGCGAACCAATTGGCCTGGGCGAAGAGCATCCTCCTCGGCAGCGTTCTGCCGGTGGCGCCGGTGGCGCCCGTGATCATCTACTGGGGTACGCATGACACCGTGGTGCCACCCGTCATGGGCGAACTCTACCGCGAGCAGATGTGCAAATTGGCCGGAGTGAATATCACCCGCGTTCAGCTCGAAGGCGCTCAGAATCACTTCACCACGCCCGCCGCCGCCCAGCCGCTTTACGTAACGTGGATCATCGACAGGCTTGATGGCAAACCGCTTCCCAACGGCTGCGACGCCAACTGACAGGCGGTAACCAGCAGCCCCTGCTTTCCTTCCACCCGGCCTTCCGGCACAGTCGCGGCTCCCGCATTTTGACGGTGACGATGCCCCGCAAGAAAGAGCCCCTCTCCCTCACCGCCGATCTCGTAAAACTCGTCGACCGCCGCGAGCCCGATCCGGGACCGGAGCCGGGCCTCGTCGAATTGACGGACGCTGAATATGCCGAGGTCACGCAGGATTTTCTCGCCCGCAATGGCGACGGCCCGATCTGGGTCTTTGCCTATGGGTCTTTGATCTGGAATCCGGAATTCGACTTCGTCGAGCAGCGCGTCTGCAAGGCGCATGGCTGGCGCCGCTCCTTCAGCCTCGTGATCGAGCGTTGGCGCGCTTCGCCGCAGCAGCCCGGCCTCATGATGGCGCTCGACTACGGTGGCTCCTGTCAGGGCGTCGCCTTTCGCCTGCCCGATGACGACAAGCCGAAGCGCATGGAACGGCTGTTGCGCCGAGAGGCGAGTTATCATGAGGATCTTCACGCCTTTCGCTGGCTCGATGTCGCAACGGGCGGCGAGAAGCTCCGCGCTCTCACCTTCTGGGCGGCGCCGCGCGCCAAGGGCTATTACCTCAATCTCCCGATCGAGGAACAGGCGGCCAAGCTGGCCCGCGCCGCCGGCCACCTCGGCACTAGCGCCGAATATCTCTACAACACCATTTCCAAGCTCGAAGAGCACGGCATCCACGATGCCTATCTCTGGCGCTTGCAGAAGCTTGTCGCCGCAGAAATCCGCCGCATGCATCCGTTAACTTAGTCCTCGCCCCGCGCCAGCGGGGAGAGGAAGGGGCCCGTCGCGCGCGTGCGCGCGATGGGGAGGTGAGGGGCGAACGGAAACTCCTGTCACCAAAATCGTACCAAGCCGTCATGCCAGCGAAAGCTGGCATCCCCTGACGCGTTGCCGCTAGCGAAGCTGATTCAGGAGACCCCAGCTTTCGCTGGGGTGACGGGGATAGCCAAGCCATCCTCACCTTCACCCCGCAGGCAGCATGGCAGGCTTTACTTCCTGCCTCCCCCACTTTGATCTCGGTCAAGACGAACGCCCGTCCTGCGCGCTAAGAAGCGTCACCGCATGCGCCAAAGGGGGATGTGCATGTCGAGTCCTGAGGAAAGCCCGTCTCAACCGCGACCCACGATGCCGATCGTGCGGCCGGTCACCTTTGCCGACCTTCGCGCCTGCCTTGCGCAGGGCATTGCCGATTTCCGCCGCGCGCCGCTCTATGGTCTCTTCTTCGGCGCTGTCTATGCCGTTGGCGGCCTGTTGATCGTCGCCTTGGTCTTCAAACTCGACATATCCTATCTCGCCTATCCGCTTGCCATTGGATTTGCATTGATCGGCCCCTTCGTGGCGGTCGGCCTCTATGAGGTGAGCCGCCGTCTCGAGGCCGGCCGCCCGCTCGACTGGCCGGGCGTCTTGCGCGTCATCTATGACCAGCGCCGCCGCGAACTCTCCTGGATGGCCTTCGTCGTGCTCTTCGTCCTGTGGATCTGGCTCTATCAGGTGCGCTTGCTGATCGCGTTGTTTCTAGGCTCCCGCGCCAGCATCAATCTTGGCAGATTCGTGCATGCGGTGGTGTCGACGCCGGAAGGCCTCACCTTTCTCGCCGTCGGCCATCTCGTCGGCGCCGCGCTGGCGCTGCTCCTCTTTTCGGTCACCGTCATCGCCTGCCCCTTGCTGCTCGACCGCAATGTCGATTTTATCACCGCCATCATCACGAGCGTGAAGACGGTCGCCACCAGCCCCGTGCCGATGATCCTCTGGGGCTTGATGGTGGTGGCGCTGATACTGCTCGCCTCGCTCCCCGCCTTCCTCGGTCTGCTCGTCGTCCTGCCGGTGCTCGGCCACGCCACCTGGCATCTCTATCGGCGCGCCATCGCACCCTGATATGCGCTGGCGGCACTTGCCAGGCCGCAGGCATCGCGACACAAGGCGTCATGCAACCCCATTCGCGCCGCGAGACGCTCAAAGGCATCCTCCTCCTCGTCGCCTCCGTCTCGCTCTTCGGCGCGGTTGACGGTTTGAGCAAGGTGCTCGTCGAAACCCAGTCTTTCGGCCAGATCATGCTGGCGCGTTATGGCCTCGCCTTGCCGCTGCTCTATGTCGTGTCGGGCTTCCCGAAGCCTGCCGCCCTGTTTCGCACGGCACGCCCCGGCACCCAGATCATGCGCGGCCTCGCACCCTTGATCATTGGCGGCTCGATGGTCTTCGCCGTGCGCTATCTGCCGCTCGCCGAAGCGACCGTCATCCTTTTTGCCGGCCCTTTCATCGTCGTAGCGCTCTCCGGTCCATTGCTCGGCGAGCGCGTCGGCCCGGCAAGCTGGATTGGCGTTGTATTGGGCTTCATTGCCGTGATCATGGTCGCCAGACCCGGTTTTTCCGAAGTGTCGGCCTATGCGATCTTCCCCTTCATCGCCGCACTCTTCTACGCCGTCTTCCAATTGCTCACCCGTCACCTCTCGGCAGCCGCGGAGCGCACCGAAACGACGCTCGCCTGGACGCTCGCCATCGGGCTCGCGGCTTCCTTGCCACTGGCCATCATCGAATGGGTTCCGGTCAGCGCCACCGCCTGGGCGCTGGCGCTCTGCCTCACGCTTGTCTTTGCCGCGGCGCAACTCCTGCTCGTGCGCGCCTATAGCTACGCCACTGCCAATGTGCTTGCGCCCTTCAGCTATGTGCAAATCATCTCTGCAACAATTTTTGGCCTCGTGGCCTTCGGCGACATCCCCGATCTTTGGACCCTCATCGGCATCGTGCTGATCATCGCCGCCGGCGTCTATGTCATGCGCGGGAGCAGCCGCTAAACTCTCGCGCGTTCATTGCCGAAAGAGGCGCATTGCCGAGTATCATGAGAAGCTGGGCGCGATAGCTAACCGGTGGAGCGTCTCGAAGCTGCTGCCGGGCAATCGGCACCGTCGGGCATGAACTCACAATATGGCGACTGTCTTTAAGCGCCGTGGAATCTTTTGTTAGGCCTGACGATGGGCACGTGACCATGCCATGTTTGGGACTAGCCGCCGAAATCGACTATCGCTCGCCGAAGTAATGCGCCATCAAGCTGTCGGACAATGCGAGTTCGAGCGGCACAATCTCCTGATCGATCTCCTCCCACTCTGCCGGGGAACGAAAGACAATTCCGGGCTCGAGTGGATGGGCCATGAGAAACCGAATCCTGAAGAGAGTCGGAGGATGGGTGCTATCGATCTGGGAAGTCTCAGACATTTGACAACGAACAAGCCGCTCGTCCTCATTGCGAGGCATCGTTTCGACAAAACTCCGAAAAAGCGTGTACACGCCGGTTCTGGTTGCATCTGACAATGAGACGCGCTCGAAAAGGAAAGACTTAAGGCTCTCCGAAAAGCGGTTCTTCCGCAAAAGCGCTAGGGTTGCGTCTGTTCCTGCTACGCGCGCCGCCAGGAAATCGGCAAAATACTCTGCACGCTGACTGTCGAGATAGAGGAACTGAACGATCGTCCGACGAACGAGCCGCACAATGCCGGCGAGCAGTGCCATGACCATTTTGACAATTCCGCCATAATGTTCGCCGCCTATGCTGTCTGGGTCTTGGCCGAGGAGTTTTTCCCACTCGTCGAGGACGTTGAGCGCGATCCAGACGACCTGCCGTCTGACTGGGTCGCCATTCGCGCGATGCGCAAGCTCATGCGCGATGAGGGCTATGCGCTCTTGTGGACCGGCAACCTTCCACAGGCCCATACCAAGTGTAACTACCGGCGTTCTCCGCCAGGTCACTTCCGATAATCGGGCGTTATAGTCATAGTTCGCGCGAAGAAGAATCTCGGCACGGATGGCAAGAACGGCCGCCACTTCGTCTACAAGCGCAAATAGATTGGGATACTCCTCGCGACGCAGGCAGTCCCCGGGCCTTCTTTCAAAGCTTGGCCACTGTAGCCAGGCTACCCCAAGAAGAATAAGCCCGACGATGATTGCCGCCACGCTTGGCCACATATGCCAGATCAGCCACGCGCCAAGGAGACCTGCGGCTGACGCGAGGCTGATCACCAACAGGGATATTGCAACGGCGATAAGATACCCCGCTCCAAACCTTCCCCGTTGCGCCGCCGGTGGTTGAGAGCAGACTTCTTCGAGGAGTTTCGCGCCGTACCGCCTTCCAAGGGATTTATATAATCTGGATAGCGAGCCACCTGGCGGTTCTTCCCCCGCGCCCGAGTTCCAGTTGCATGCGGGGCACCACGCGCGGAAGCCCGCGTCGGTGGTAAGAGGCGATTTGCAGCGCGGACACTCGGCGGGCTTCACGAAGCTGCTCCGTTCCTGACCTGCCTCTACCTTACCATATGTAAGATAATCGATCGACGATGATAGCGCATGTCCTCAACCACTGGGCCGGCTCGCAGCAATCTAAAATCGCAACATTCTTTCATCTGGCATAACGACGAAATGAACGCCCGTTCAATAAAATTGGGGCTCACGAATCCAACAAATTCGTGTCGCTAAGAATGCGAAAAACGGCCTCCTAAACCCAGATTTTGAACGTTACGAAGCCGCCTTTTGCGCGCGCAAAACGTCGGGCGGCGTCGCCTCGGCGCTGAGCCGGGCGATCGCATCGGCAAGCGTCAGAGACGTCTGCTGCTGGCTCCCGAGCCGGCGGACATTGACTGTCCCCTCCTCCATCTCGCGCTTTCCGACCACCAGCATCACCGGCACCTTGGCGAGCGAATGTTCGCGCACCTTGTAGTTGATCTTCTCGTTGCGAAGATCGGTCTCGGCGCGAAGCCCGGCTGCGGCAAGCTTGGCGCGAACCTCACCGGCATAGCTGTCGGCATCCGAAACGATCGTCGTCACAACGACCTGTAAAGGTGCGAGCCACAAGGGAAAATGTCCGGCGAAATGCTCGATCAGAATGCCGGTGAAGCGCTCCATCGAGCCGCAGATCGCCCGGTGCACCATGACCGGCATCTTCTTCTGTCCGTCGGCATCGACATAGAAGGCGCCGAACCGCTCGGGGAGGTTGAAGTCGACCTGCGTCGTGCCGCATTGCCACTGCCGCCCGATCGCGTCGCGCAAGGTGTACTCGAATTTCGGCCCGTAGAAAGTGCCCTCGCCCGGATTGATCCCGGTCTTGATCCTTCCTCCTGATTCCGCTGCAATTTTTTCAAGCAAGCGGCTCAAGACTGCTTCCGAGTGATCCCACATTTGATCGGTGCCGACGCGCTTTTCGGGCCGCGTCGCAAGCTTGACGACGACGTCCTCGAAGCCGAAATCGGCATAGACGGAGAGGATCAACTCGTTGATTTTCAAGCATTCTTCGGCGAGCTGCTCTTCCGTGCAGAAGATGTGCGCATCGTCCTGTGTGAAGCCCCGCACCCTCATGAGCCCGTGCAAAGCGCCGGACGGCTCATAGCGATGAACGGCGCCGAATTCCGCAAGCCTGATGGGCAGATCGCGATAGGACTTGAGCCCATGCTTGAAGATCTGGATGTGACCCGGGCAATTCATCGGCTTGATCGCAAAAATGCGATCGTCATCGGTTTCATCGCCGGCGGACCGCGCCATGAACATGTTTTCGCGATACCAGCCCCAGTGCCCGGATGTCTCCCAGAGTACTTTATCGAGCATCTGCGGCGCGTTAACCTCTTGATAGTCCTGCGCTAATCGCCGCCGCATATAGGCGATGAGAGCCTGGAACATGGTCCAGCCCTTGGGATGCCAGAAGACGACGCCCGGCCCTTCTTCCTGGAAATGGAAGAGGTCCATCTCGCGCCCCAACCGGCGGTGATCGCGCTTCTCGGCTTCTTCGAGCGCGGTCAGATAGGTCTGCAAGTCCTTGTCGTTCGCCCAAGACGTCCCGTAAATCCTTGTCAGCATTGGATTATTGGAATCGCCGCGCCAATAGGCGCCGGCCACCTTCATGAGCTTGAAGGCATTGCCGATCTTGCCGGTCGACGTCATATGCGGCCCGCGGCAAAGGTCAAACCATTGGCCCTGTTTGTAGATTTTGAGGTCTTGGTCGGCGGGAATGGCGTCGATCAACTCGACCTTGAAACCCTCGCCCTTCGAGCGGAAGACATCCTTCGCCTGGCCGCGCGACCACACTTCCTTGGTGAATCTTGCATCGCGCGCGATGATCTCGCGCATCTTCTTCTCGATAGCCGGGAAATCCTCCGGCGTGAAAGGCGTATCGCGTTGAAAATCGTAGTAAAATCCGTTCTCTATGACCGGCCCGATGGTCACCTGCGTCCCCGGATAAAGCTCCTGCACGGCCTCGGCCAAGACATGGGCCGCGTCGTGACGGATCAATTCCAGCGCTTCCTCATCATCGCGGGTTATGAATTTCAGCGCGGCGCCATCAGGAACCGGATCGGAGAGATCAGCCAGCTGGCCATTGACCAATGCGGCAACCGCCTTTTTTTCGAGGGATTTGGCGATCGACCCGGCGATCTGCGCTGCCGTGGTGCCGGCCTCGTATTGACGCGATGCACCATCAGGGAAAGTCACGCTTATCATATCATTACCTCCGGCTCACTCCTGCACACCGCGCAGGTAAGCTAAACTATTGAAAACATTGCCCTTGATTGAATCACAAGCGGCGGCCTTATCGCATCGCCGGATAGGCCGGTCAATACGCTCTTGCGGCCCCCATTAATCTTCATACTATAGGCTTGGGCGGTGGTGGTTTGGCGTCGGGTGTGGGATGTCAACGCTGAGGGTTTGCCTCGCCGGCATGCTCCTTGTGTGTGGTGTGCAGTCGGTTCGGGCAGCGGATGTGGCCGACATCGTTGCGCAGCCGCCGCTCGTCTATGACTGGAGCGGCTATTTCATCGGCGTGAACGGCGGCGATGCCTTCCTGGGCGAAGACACGATCCGCCTTAAGCCCGACTTCCAGGACAAGGTCGGACACCTTGATCTCAATGGACTATTTGGCGGCGCACAGGTTGGCGCAAACTGGCTGACCGGCAATTGGGTGCTGGGTGCGCAAGCCGATTTTCAGCTGTCGGATATAATCGATTCGGACAGGCGAACCGCCAATGGCCTCGATTTCAGTTCCAAGGGCGCTATTGACTGGTACAGCACGGTTCGCTTGCGTACCGGCTATGCGATTGACAATCTTTTGATTTTCGGAACGGGAGGGCTTGCCCTTGCCGGCGTCGACTACAAGGTCCACACCGTCGACGACCCCTCCGCCAGCATCAATCTCGGCGACAGCTACACCGCGACAGGCTGGACGGCCGGAGCCGGCGTCGAATGGGGTTTCTCCGCCAATTCGAGCGCCAGGATCGAATATCTCTTCACCGATCTCGGCAAGAAGGAGATCGGCAGCAGCTTCTCGGACGACAGCTACTTCAAGGCTTCCCCCAGCTTTCAATCGATTCGCATGGGCGTCGATTTCCGATTCTGATCAAGGCCTTAGCTGGTTAACGCCACAACCTTCGCGCGATCTTTTTTTTGGCGCTCGGTAAGGATTCGTTAACCTTAATTTCCGATTGTCGACTCGGACTCAAACGCAACACCTCTCCGGGTCAGAATCATGAAAAAGACGGCGCTCTGCCTTTCACTTAGCCTCGCAGCGATGCTTGCGGCTTCCAGTTTCGCCCATGCTGCAGACGTTCCTCCTCCGGCTCCGACATGGACCGGACCCTATCTCGGCATTTTTGGCGGCGGTACTTTCGTCGAAGGCCACTACGACTACGGCTATGACCCCGAGATGAGCGGCACCGGCGGCTATGCCGGCATCCTTGGCGGTTTCAATTACGATTTCGACGGCATCGTGGTTGGCGTCGAAGGCGACTACGGCTGGGGCGGCCAGACTGCGCAGAATCGCGATCCGGCCGAAGCGACCGAACTGAGCTTCGATGGCCTTGGCACACTCCGCGCCCGCATCGGCGTCTCGCCGGGCGATAGCAACACGCTGATTTATGCCACCGGCGGTTACGGCTGGTTGGATGCGAAACTCGACGCGCTCGTGGGTCCCTATTCGATCCACGATTCTGACACCAATACCTACAGCGGATGGGTAGTCGGTGGCGGCGTCGAGACCATGTTGTGGGATACCGGCCTCAGCGGGCGGCTCGAGTATCTCTATGGCGACTTTGGAACCGAGAAGTACGGGCTCTATGACGGCTTGGGTTCGGGCGGCACGCTCGATCTTACCCTCGACAATGTCCACATGGTCAGGGCCGCGCTCGTCTATAACTTCAACGGGTTCCTCTGGTAGCAATAAAAAAGCCAAGTACCGACTTGAGCGCCGCAGCCTCCCGCTCCGGCGCTCATTCTATTTTGGCGCCTGCATCCGCGATGCCGCGATTTTCCTAACCTCCCACCACACCCCCTCCGTCCTCTCAGGGACAGGATCGAACCCCTCGCCTCCCCACGGATTGCACCGGCCGATCCGGGTGAGCGCCAGGACACTCCCGCGCCAGGCACCATGGCGCTGTATCGCTTCGGCGGCATATTCCGAGCAGGTCGGAAGGAAGCGGCATTGCCGTCCCAGGACCGCTGAAATCGTATAGCGATAGAGCGCGATAGTTGCGATCAGGAGATGCGCGACCACGCCTTGCGCTGGTCGTTTTTCCGCTGCCGGGTGACGTTCACACATGCCGGCTCAAACTGCTGTCAGCTAGACTTGCCGCATGTCTCAGAAACAACCCAACATCCTCTTCATTTTGGCCGATCAGCTCGCAGCCACTTTCCTGCCGGCCTATGGGCACAAGATCGTGCAGACACCCAATATTTCAAGACTGGCGGCCGAGGGAGTCGTATTCGAAAACGCATACAGCAATAGCCCGCTCTGCGCACCCGCCCGCGCCACCATCATGAACGGCCTGCTGTCGTCGCGCACCGGCGTCTATGACAATGCCGCCGAATTCCCCTCCGCTATTCCCACCTGGGCGCACTACTTGCGCCTGCGCGGCTATCGCACCTGCCTGTCGGGTAAGATGCATTTCGTCGGTCCAGACCAATTACATGGCCTTGAAGAACGCCTTACGACCGATATCTATCCTGCCGATTTCGGCTGGACGCCCGACTGGCGCCTGAAGGATGAACGGATCGATTGGTGGTATCACAATATGACCTCCACCAAGCAGGCCGGCATCGCCGAAATGACCAACCAGCTTGAGTTTGACGACGAGGTCGCTTTCCTTGCAGTGCGCCGTATTTATGACTTCGCGCGCTACGAGGCCGGCACCCCGTTCTGCTTGATGACGTCGTTCACGCATCCGCACGACCCTTACGCTGCGCGCGCGAAATACTGGAATCTTTATCGCGACAAAGATATCAATCTTCCGATCACACCGGCCATTCCATTCGAGAAAATGGATCCGCACAGCCAGCGGCTCTACCGCATGTCGGCAATGGAAGAATACGACATCACCGAGGCCGACATCCGCTCATCGCGGCACGGCTACTACGCTAACATTACCTATGTGGACGGCCTCATCGGCCAGATGATCGATGCGCTCGAAAAAACCGGCCGTCTTGAGGATACGGTCATCGTCCTCAGTTCCGACCACGGCGATTTCCTTGGCGAGCGCGGACTCTGGTACAAGATGTCTTTCCTCGAATACTCGGCCCATGTTCCATTGATCGTGTGGTCGCCGAAGCGTTTCCACGCACGTCGCGTTGCCGAACCTGTGTCCCTGGCCGATATTCTTCCGACCTTTGTCGACATCGGCAGCGAAGGAAGAACCGAGCTGGCAAGGCCCGTCGATGGCCGATCCCTGCTCCCGCTCCTCCTCGGCGCCCCCGAAGACCCAGACGCAACAGCCTGGGGCGAATATCTTGCGGAAGGCGCAATCGCGCCGCTCTACATGATCCGGCGCGGCCCGTGGAAATATATCTACTGCCCAACCGATCCCGATCAGCTTTTCAACCTGAAGGACGATCCAAAGGAATTGCACAACCTTGCAAATGAGCTGCAGGATCTCACGACTACGTTCCGCAACGAGATTCTTGCAAAGTTCGACGTTCCGCGCATCCATCGCCAGGTCTTGGAGAGCCAGCAAGCACGGCTCATGATGTTCGAGGCACTTAAGCGCGGCGAGCGTTTCCCCTGGGATTTTCAACCCTTGCGCGATGCCTCAGAGCAGTACACCCGCAACCACATGTCCGTGACCGACCGCGATCTGCAAAGCCGTTTCCCCCCTGCGCCGGAAGCGATCAAGCGCGCCCCCAAATCCTGAACAGTTTGTTCTTTATTCCGAACGCTCGGTGTCTTATATCAAGGACCCGAATTTCAAAGGAGGTCGAAATGGCACTTCAGCTTGGCGACGTCGCGCCTGATTTCGAGGCCGACACCACAGAAGGTCGCATCAAATTTCACGACTATATCGGCAATTCCTGGGTGGTCTTCTTCTCGCACCCAAAGGACTTTACGCCGGTTTGCACAACCGAGCTCGGCTATATGGCCAAGATCAAGCACGAGTTCGACAAGCGCAATGTGAAGCTTCTCGGCATTTCCGTCGACTCCGTCGAGGATCACAAGCGCTGGAAGAACGATATCAAGGAAGTCACCGGCGCCGATGTGACCTATCCCATGATCGGCGACAGCGAACTCGAAGTGGCAAAGCTATACGGGATGATCCATCCCAACGCGACTGGAGGGGCCAAGGGCCGTACCGCCGCCGACAATGCGACAGTCCGCAATGTCTACGTCATCGGACCGGACAAGAAAATCAAACTCATCATCACCTATCCGATGAGCACCGGCAGAAACTTCGATGAGGTCCTGCGCGTGATCGACTCTCTCCAACTGACCGCGACAAAATCCGTCGCGACTCCGGCGAACTGGAAACAGGGCGATGATGTGATCATCCTCGCTTCAGTCTCGGACGAGGCCGCAAAAGAGAAATTCCCAGGCGGCTGGAAGACCTTGAAGCCCTATCTGCGCCTCGTGCCGCAGCCGAAATAGCCGCAAGACCGCGAGCACGGGTTCATGGCCCCGTCGCAGCAATGCGGCGGGGCTTTCTTCATTGGGGCAACTGGAAGTCTGATGCAGCATAGTTTTTCCGTTGCCAGCTTTGTCGCACGATGGTCGAGTTCGCCCTTCGCGCATATCAACGAAGATGCGTGGCGGATCACAACCAAGGCCGAAGCGCATATTCGGGCGGCAATCAAGGAATTGAGCGGCGAATTCACTATCAACGATGAAATAGCCGTTCATCGTACAGCTGAGATCGAGCGGGGCGCAGTCATCAAGGCGCCGGCGATCATTGGGCAACGCTGCTTTGTCGCTGCCGCTGCATATCTGCGCGGAGGTACCTACCTGGACAATGATTGCATCGTCGGGCCGGGCTCCGAGTTAAAGACAAGCTTCATGTTCAAGGGCGCAAAGCTTGCTCATCTCAATTTTGTCGGCGATTCGATCCTTGGCCAAGGCGTAAATGTCGAGGCGGGCGCGATCATCGCCAATTACCGTAACGAGTTCGCCATCAAGAGCATCCGGTTCCGATTTGAAGGCCACACCATCGAGACCGGCGTAGAAAAGTTTGGCGCGCTTATCGGCGATGATTGCCGGATAGGGGCCAATGCCGTGATCGCGCCGGGAGCTGTCCTCATGCCAGGTACAAAGGTCGCTCGATTGTCGCTTTTCGATCTATATCCGGTCGACGACGAACCGGGCTCGCGCTTCTAGGCGCAATGATCTAGGCAGCCTCGTCGGCATCGCCACGCGAGGTCAGGCCGAGAAGCTTGATCTTGCGATGAAGTGCCGAGCGCTCCATGCCAACGAAATTGGCTGTGCGCGAAATATTACCGCCGAAGCGCGAAAGTTGAGCGGCAAGGTAGTCTCGCTCAAAGGCCTCGCGCGCCTCGCGCAATGGCATTGCCAAGAGATGCTCTCCGCCAAATCCGTTTCCGGTTCCCGTCGAGGACGTACCCACGTCGTGCGGAAGGGTCGATGCAGTAATCGGGCTCGAAGGATCGCCACCGGCCAGAATCATAATCCGCTCCACATTGTTGCGAAGCTGACGAACATTTCCCGGCCAGTCATGGGTTTGCAGCACGGCGGTGGCGTCTTCCGCGAGCTTTCGCGCCGGCTGCCCGGACGCAAGTGAAAAGGCGCGGCCAAAATGCTCTATCAATTCCGGAATATCCTCGCGGCGCTCCGACAGCGCCGGCACGCGCACGGGCACGACGCTCAAACGGTGAAACAAATCTTCGCGGAACTTGCCGGCAGTAATGAGCGGAACCAGATCGCGGCTCGTCGACGACACAATACGCACATCGACCTTGACCTTCTTTGCACCCCCGACGCGCTGGAATGTCTGATCTACGAGGACACGCAGGACTTTGCCTTGCGTCTCGAGTGGCATGTCAGCAACCTCATCAATATAGAGAGTTCCACCATGCGCTTCCTCAAGCGCACCAACGCGCAGCATTCCGCCGCCGGTATCTTCGGTGCCAAAGAGTTCTTCTTCCATGCGCTCCGGCTCGAGCGTGGCCGCCGGCAGGATGACGAACGGCCCCTCAACACGAAGCGACATCGCATGCAGCGTTCGCGCAGCGAGTTCTTTACCGGAACCCATGGGACCCGAGATGAGGACGCGGCTGTTCGCCGGCGCCACCTTCTTGAGCGTCTGCCGCAACTGACGCATCGCGGCCGAATTGCCAAGAAGCTCCGCCTCCGTGCCTGCACGGCCCTTGAGTTCCTCATTCTCACGCTTGAGTCGCGAGGTCTCGAGCGCACGACCCACGACCAGGATGAGCCGGTCCGCTTTGAACGGCTTCTCGATGTAATCATAGGCACCGCGCCGGATTGCGGAGACCGCGGTCTCAATATTGCCGTGACCCGATATGATTACGACCGGCAATTCGGGGTGCTTCTCCTTGATCGCATTGAGAAGATCGAGCCCATCGAGCCTGGAGCCTTGCAGCCAGATATCGAGGATGACAAGCGACGGCCGCCGATCCGCGATCGACATCAGCGCCGCATCGGAATTATGCGCAAGCCGCGTCTCGTAGCCTTCGTCCTGGAGAATACCGGCGATCAATTCTCGGATGTCTGCTTCATCGTCGACGACTAGGATATCTGCTGACATGTAACGCTCCGGCCTCAGGCGGTTTCGGCAAGTTGCGTGGCGGGAATAGGTTCGAAATAAAGCGTGATGCGCGCACCGAGCCCGCCGGCAAAATCATCCGGGGAATCTTCGAGAACGATGCGGCCGCGATGCTCTTCCATAATGCGCTTGACGATCGCAAGACCGAGCCCCGTCCCCTTTTCCCGCGTCGTCATATAGGGTTCAGTCAATCTATGCCGGTTTTCCTTGGGCAGCCCGACGCCGTTATCAGTGACCCGAATGAATGGCGTATCATTCTCTATCGAAGCCTCAACGACAATTCGCCCGGCCGGTTCCTGCTGCGTGCTTTGGCGCGCATCAATAGCTTCGCGCGCGTTCTTCACAAGATTCGTCACTGCCTGCGTAACAAGGCGGCGGTCGAAGGGGAAAATCAACGGCTTGTCGTCAGTTTCGACATCGATGGTCACGTCCGCCGAGGACACCCGCTGCAGGACCGTTGCCTCTCTCACGACGCCCGCCAAGTCCTGAACCTCGAGCACAGCACTGGGCATGCGCGCGAAGGACGAGAACTCATCGACCATGCGGCCAATATCGCCGACCTGCCTGATGATCGTCTCCGTGCACTGCTCGAAAACCTGCTTGTCGGTCTGAATCTCGCGACCGTATTTTCGACGCAGGCGCTCTGCGGAGAGCTGGATCGGCGTCAGCGGATTTTTGATCTCATGTGCAATGCGGCGTGCAATATCGGCCCATGCCGAATTACGCTGCGCTGACACGAGTTCGGTAATGTCGTCGAATGTCACAACATGGCCATGCTCGGCATCTTCCGAGCTTTCCGTCGTGACCCGTACGATGAAGCTGCGATCCTTCTTGGCAGAGCGGACATTGACCTGGCCTTCGGCGGATCCCGAAGCCCTCACCGCCGCCTGGTCGAGCACAGGGACGAAATCTGGCAAGGTTTCGACCAGGGTTTTTCCGACCAGGTCTTCGGCGTTCTTCGAAAGGAGCGTCGTTGCAGAGCGGTTCACCATCGAAATCCGCCCCTCTGGATCAAGACCCAGCACGCCGGCGCTGACACCCGACAGCATCGCCTCGGTGAAACGGCGGCGTTCGTCGAGCTGTTGGTTGGTGCTGACCAGTTCGTTGCGCTGCTCTTTCAACTGCTCGGTCATCCGGTTGAAGGTCTGGCCCAGCGTCGTGAGGTCGCCCGGCCCCTCGACCACCGCCACCTTGGCATCGAGATTGCCGCGCGACACTTCTCGTGCCGCATCAAGCAGACGGACGATCGGTGCGACGAGGCGATCGGAGAACCATAACCCGAGCCATACCGCGGCGAGAAGGAAGATCAGCGATACACCGGCATACATCAACGCGAAGGTCACCTGCACGCCGACGCGCTGTTCGAGAAGCTGATCATACTCGGCCTTGGCGGCGCGCGTCTTCGCCAACTGCTCAAGCACGGAAGGGTTGAGCGTGCGATAGACATAGAGATAGTGCGACGGGAAATTCTGCAGCTTGATCAGCGCGCGCACCACATTGCCGCCCTCGCGCGGCGGAATGACCACAAGCTCTCCCTTGTCCGCCAGGTCGATCATCTCCTTGGTCGGCGGAATGAAGGTGATGCGGTTATTCGCGGTCACATTGGCGTCGACCCGCTTGAGGCTCACATCGAAGACGAAAACGCCGACCAGGCCGCGCAAGACCGCATGGCGCGCGACGCGCTTGACGAAATTCTGCCGGTCATTGTCGAACATCTCCTTCTGCTGATTGAGGTCGGCGGAGATGGTGGCGACGTCGCCCCGGGCGGTTTCGGCGTGGTCCTTGATATAGGCCTCGGCAACCTGCGTGGCGGTATCGACGATCGAGCGTGTCCGCTCCGAGAACCAGGCGTCGAGACCGCGATTGAGCGTGACCGCCGCAAACGCCGCGACGATCAAGGCCGGCAGAACCGCGATGAGGCTGAACAGGGCAACGAGCCTGATATGCAGACCCGCGCCGGCGGTCTTGCGGCGCTTGGCGACAACCAGCCCCCAGATCTGCCAGACGATCATGCCGAGCATGATTACGACCAGCACGAGATTGACGCTGAGGAGCGCGCGGATGACTTGGGCGGTAGGCTTAACGGGGGTAAGGCCGGTCAGGATGGCGTAAGTCGCAAGGCCCACAGCGATGGCCAAGCATACAATGAATATGCCGATCCATGCGTGAATGCGGCTTACCGGGCGGACCGGCTGGCCTGTCGATAGTGCCTGAAGCATTACGCCCCGATTTTGAGCAAGACTGTTGCCAGAAATCAACAATGATCGTGGCATAAATGCGACAGTCAGCCGCCGCGGATAACCTTTAGGTCACGCATCCTTATCTTTGAACGCAGCGTGTTGCGGTTGAGCCCGAGAAGCTCCGCCGCCTTGATCTGGTTACCCTTTGTTGCGGCGAGTGCCGCCCGGATCAAGGGGGGCTCAACAGATGCCAAAACCCGGTCATAAAGGCCGACCGGCGGCAATCCGTCTCCAAAACCCGCGAAATACCGGGCGAAATGGCCCTCGAGGAATTCGTCGAGCGTCTGCCCCGGATTGCCGCTCCCCTGCTCCGGTGCCCGCGGAGAGTCGGCCAATTCCCGCTCAATCATCGGCCCGGTGATGACTTCATCGACATGCAACGCCGCGACGCGGCGGATCAGGTTCTCAAGCTCTCGCACGTTGCCGGGCCAGTGATGCGCCTGGAGGCCTTCAAGCGCGTCCGCCGACATCTGCTTGCGCGGCAGACCGTCCCGCTCGGCTTGCGCAAGGAAGTGCCGGACGAGATCGGGGATATCCTCGCCACGTTCGCGCAAGGGCGGCAGGCGGATGGGAACGACGTTGAGACGGAAATAGAGGTCTTCGCGGAATGAATCGCGGGCGATCATCTGCTTCAGATCGCGATGCGTCGCCGTGATGATCCGAACATTGGTCTTGATCGGCTGTGTCCCGCCGACTGTCGTGTATTCGCCTTGCTGCAGGACCCGCAGCAGCCGGGTCTGCGCCTCGAACGGCATGTCGCCGATTTCGTCTAGAAAGAGCGTGCCCGACTCGGCCTGTTCGAAGCGGCCTGGAACGCGCTGCGTGGCGCCGGTGAAGGCCCCTTTCTCATGGCCAAAGAGTTCTGACTCGATAAGCTCGCGCGGGATGGCGGCCATATTGACGGCAACGAAAGGGCCCCGCCGGCGGCGGCCGTAATCATGAATGGCGCGCGCCACCAGTTCCTTGCCGGTGCCGGATTCACCTTCGATAATCACCGTCAGATCGGTCTGGGTGAGCCGCGCGATGATTCGGTAGATATCCTGCATCACCGAAGACCGGCCGATGATCGGCAATTGCTCCGGCGAGGACGCTGGCGCCGCCGGGGCTGGCCGTGCGGCCTGGTCAAGCGCGCGACCGACGAGCTCGACGAGGACGTTCAGGTCAAAGGGCTTCGGCAGATAGTCATAGGCGCCGCGTTCCGCCGCCGTGATCGCCGTCATGATCGTGTTCTTGGCGCTCATGACGATGACTGGCAGGCTCGGCCTGATCTTCTTGATGCGCGGCAGGACGTCGAAAGCGTTTTCGTCCGGCAGCACGACATCGGTCACGACGACATCGCCCTGCCCCTCGGCGACCCAATGCCACAAGCTCGACGCCGTGCTTGTTGCCCGGACATTGTAGCCGGCCCGGCTAATGGCCTGCGACAGCACGGTTCGGATTGCCGCGTCATCGTCAGCGATGAGCACCGTTCGCACGCTCATGAAACGGTCTCCGTTTCGGCAATATCAACAGGACTGCGCAAGACCGGCAGCAGGATACGAAACGTCGTGCCGCGATCGCGCGGGAAGCTCTCGACCACCCCGCCATGATCCTGGACGATCTTGGCAACCAGGGCGAGGCCAAGGCCGCGACCTCCGGATTTGGTCGTGACAAAGGGATCGAAAATATGCGGCCGCACATCCTCCGGAATACCAGAGCCGGTGTCGTGAACGCAGACTTCAAGTGGCAGCGAAATCCGGTCGCTGGAACTCGAAACGGAAAGCTTCATTCCTGGCCGGAACGCAGTCGAGAGTGTGATTTCCCCCGCCTGGCCTGTCGACTCGATTGCTTCCACGGCGTTTTTGACGAGGTTCACAAAGATCTGGATTAGCTGATCGCGATTGCCGAGCAATGGCGGCAATGACGGATCGTACTCCTCCCTGATCGTGACGGGATGCGAGAGTCCGGCTTCCACAAGCGATTTCACATGCGCGAGCACCACATGGATGTTCACTGGCTTTCGTTCCGGCGGCCGCTCATCCGAGAACACTTCCATTTGGTCGACAAGATCGCGAATGCGATCTGTCTCGCTGCAGATCAGTCGAGTCAGCGCGCGATCGTCGCTCCCCAGCGCCGGCTCGAGCAATTGCGCGGCGCCGCGGATGCCGGCCAACGGATTCTTGATCTCGTGAGCGAGCATCGAAGCCATGCCTGAGACAGACCGCGCCGCACCGCGATGGGTCAGTTGCCGATCGATCTTGTGCGCCATGGAACGCGTCAGCAGCATGACGACAACAAAGGACGGATTATCTGAAATACTGGTCGCCTGCAGATCGACCGACCTCTCTCCGCCGGTTCGGGGGGTGCCGACATTGACCGCGTATTTCGTGACAATGCCGCCGGCAAGGCGGACTTGGGCTACAGCCTCTCGCAACGGGCTCGAACTGTGCACCAGATCGGTCAGCCGGCAGCGCACCAATGTCGCGCTGCTCGCCTGGAAGAAATCCTCCGCCCCCGAATTCACAAATCGTATCCGGTCATCGGCATCGACCACGAGCACCGCATCGGGCAAGGCATCGAGAATCGCCGTAGCGCCGGGAAGCTCGGCCATATTGTGTTCTGTGGCCAGCGCTGGATTACTCATCATCAGGCCGCCATCAATTCTTGTTCTCCAGCGGTCGCGTAGAGATCGCGCAAACAGCGCAGCACCACATCCGCCTGCGCTGCGACCATCAACTGTCGCCGCTGATCAACCGCTCGCTCGGCTGAGACGAGCCTTCGCTCAATGATGCGATCGACAGCCCATCCCAAGTGCTTGCGAGCGATGCGCTGTCCCTTCTCCGTGCCGTAGTGCGTGAGAATGTCCAGATGCTGCTCGATAATAAGCTCACATTCCTGGGCCAGTGACGGCTCCGCCTGTCCCTGTGATGGATTAAGCTGATGAGCGATGACAGCCGGCCACCACGGCCTTCCATTGGCCCCACGCCCGATCATCACGCCATCGGCGCCGGAAAGCGCAAGCGCACGACGCGCATCGTGAGCGGTTATGATGTCGCCATTGACGATGAGCGGGACAGAAACCGCTTCTCTCACACGTCGCACCGCGGACCAATCCGCAGTCCCGCCATAAAATTGGCAGCGCGTACGACCGTGAATTGTAACCATCGAAACGCCGATTGCTTCTGCGCGGCGTGCCAGTTCAGGCGCGTTGATCGAATTCGAATCCCAACCAAGTCTCATCTTCAGCGATACGGGCTTTGAAGTTCCCGCGATCGTCGCTTCGATCAGCGACGAGGCATGATCGAGATCGCGCATCAAAGCCGAACCCGAGAGACCGCCTGTCACCTGCCGTGCCGGACAGCCCATGTTAATGTCGATGAGATCGGCGCCGAGATCTTCCGCGACTTTCGCTGCTTCCTTCATCCAGCGGGCTTCGCGCCCGGCAAGCTGGATGGCCAGCGGCGCAACGCGACTAGCACCTGCCGCGCGCCGCAGCATATCCGAACGCGCCTTGACCAGTTCCTCGCTTGCCACCATCTCGGATACGACCAAGCCGGCGCCGTGGCGGTGCGCCGCAACGCGAAATGGGCCGTCTGAAACACCCGACATCGGCGCAAGGAAAACCGGATTGGCGAGGTGCAATTTGCCGATGCTTATGCCCATATTTTAGGCAAACCGTCCGTCTGATTGTATTTTATGCACCCTACTCGCTTCGGCAATTGCGTCAAGCCACTTCCTTGCCGCCGCGCTTGCGCACTGTTAGAGGCGGCATATGACAGTGATTGCAATCGTCGTGGCGGCGGGGAGCGGCTCCAGAGCTGGTGGTCCGAAGCCCAAGCAGTATCAGACGATTGCCGGCAAACCCGTCATTTATTGGACGTTGAAGGCCTTTTGCGACCATCCCGGGATCCATCGTGTCTGCACGGTCATTGCCGCCGAACACCGCGACCTCTTCCTCGAGGCGACCGCGGGCCTAAAACTGGACCCACCTGTCGATGGCGGTCAGACCCGCCAGGAATCCTGCCGCATGGGAGTCGAATCGCTCAAAGTTCACAATCCGACCCACGTGCTGATCCACGATGCCGCCAGGCCGTTTGTCTCGCCTGAACTCATCGATCGGGTCATCGGGGGTCTCGCCCACCATCCATGCGTGATCCCGGGTCTCCCCGTCAGCGATACAATGAAGCGGGCACCCGGGGGCATCGTAACGGGCACAGTTGATCGTGCCGATCTATGGTCGGTTCAAACGCCCCAGGGCTTCGAATATCCGCTCATCCAGCAAGCTCATGCCATGGCTGCACAAGCCGGTCAGTTGGGTCTCACCGATGATGCCGCGGTTGCCGAACGCGCCGGCCACCGCATTGCAATCGTGCTTGGCGAGACTGAGAATCGAAAGCTCACGACGCCTTCAGACATCGACGACGCGGACTCGTTGTTGACGGCAAGGACTTTTGCCGGCCTCCCGGACGTTCGCGTTGGACAGGGGTTCGACGTGCACAAATTTGTACCCGGCGACGCAGTCACCTTGCTGGGCGTTCGAATTCCGCACCCCTTTGCGCTGGAAGGTCACTCGGACGCCGATGCGCCCATGCATGCCTTGACCGATGCAATCCTCGGCGCGATTGGCGAAGGCGATATCGGTCTTCACTTTCCGCCTTCAGAGTCGAAATGGCGTGGTGCCGATTCAAGAATATTTCTCGGCCACGCAGTTTCGCTTGTTGAAGCAAAGGGCGGCGTCATAGCCCATGCCGACGTTACGATCCTGGCCGAGGCGCCGAAAATTGCGCCCCACATCACGGCAATGAAGGAGAAACTTGGCGAAATCCTCAATCTTGATCCCACACGGCTCGGCATCAAGGCCACGACAACGGAAACGCTGGGCTTTGTCGGTCGTCGTGAGGGCATCGCCGCCTTCGCGACTGCCACCGTCAGATTGCCGGCGCGCGGACCCTTGCGATGATCGGCGAACAGCTTCTCTCGCTTTCGATGGCGGTCCTCGATAAGTGCCGGAACAAAGGCATCATGCTTTCGGCTGCCGAAAGCTGCACGGGCGGGCTCGTAAGTGCAGCCCTCACCGCAATCGCCGGTTCGTCCGACGTCGTCGATCGCGGCTTCGTCACATACTCTAATGATGCGAAGCACGAGATGCTCGGCGTCTCACGCGAAATCCTCAAACAACACGGCGCGGTGAGTCGGGAATGCGCTGTAGCAATGGCGGAGGGCGCGCTTTCGCGCTCCAGGGCATCCATTGCCTGCTCGATCACTGGCATCGCCGGCCCTGGCGGTGGCACGCCAGAAAAGCCGGTCGGACTTGTCTATCTGGCCTGCGCCGCGAAGCATCATCCGACACGCCACCGGCGTTTGCTTCTGTCGGGTTTCGACCGATCAGCGATCCGTCTGGAGGCCGCGCTCACCGCCCTTCGGATGATCGGGGATCACGCCGATCTGTTTCCCGCAGCCGGCGCCAGCGATCCCACGTAGATCGTGCGCGCCCGCGCCTCGAAAGCAGCAAGCATCTTGCGCGCGGCCCAGTCGACCATTCCTGAGAGCAGCAGTTGCAGTGAGCGGCTTGCAAGCTGATAGTCGAGGATATACTCGACCTCGCAGCCACCTTTCGGATTGCTATGAAAGCGCCAGACACTGTCGAGATGCTTCACCGGCGGCTGATCGGAGGTCGAACGAATGGTGAGCTTCACCGGATTGAGCACCACTTCTGTTTTTAGATGTTCGAGGATTGCAAGCTTCGGATAGGCAACTTCGAGGCTAGTGGACAGATGCACAAAGCCGTTGGGTTCATTGCGGCGTCGCGTAACCGTCGCTGACCGGCATAAGGGCACGAATTGCGGATAGGCCTCTATGTCCGCCACAACGTCATAGACCTGCTGGGCCGTAAAGGCGGACGAACGGGAAACCGAGAATTTCGGCATTGTCAGGCGCAGTTGCGCGCTCTGGCTTCGCGCAATCGCTGGAAGTCGTCGCCGGCGTGGTGCGAGGAACGCGTCAGCGGGCTCGACGCTACCATGAGGAAGCCCTTGGCATAGGCCGTCGTCTCATAGGCCTTGAATTCATCAGGCGTGACGAAGCGGTCAATGGCGGCATGCTTGCGCGTCGGTTGCAGATACTGCCCGATCGTAATGAAATCGACACTCGCCGTGCGCATGTCGTCCATCACCTGCAATACTTCTTCGCGCTCCTCACCGAGCCCGACCATGATGCCGGACTTGGTGAACATCTTCGGATTGAGGTCCTTTACGCGCTGCAGCAGCCGCAGCGAATGGAAATAGCGCGCGCCCGGCCTGATGCGCAGATAAAGCGCGGGAACCGTTTCGAGATTGTGATTGAAGACATCGGGTTCCGCTTCGACCACCTGCTCGAGTGCACCGTTCTTGCGCAGGAAGTCGGGCGTCAGCACTTCGATCGTGGTCTTAGGCGAAGCCTTGCGAATCGCCCGGATGACCTGAGCGAAATGGGCGGCACCGCCGTCGTCGAGATCGTCGCGATCAACCGAGGTGATGACCGCATGCGACAGACCCATGGTGGCGATGGCGCGTGCGACCTTCTCCGGTTCATCTGAAACCAATGGTCCCGGCAGCCCGGTGCGCACATTGCAGAATGCGCAGGCGCGCGTGCAGGTATCGCCCATAATCATGAAGGTCGCGTGCTTCTTCGACCAGCACTCGCCGATATTCGGGCAGCCCGCCTCCTCGCAGACGGTAACCAACCCTTCGCGGTGCACGATCTCCTTCGTCTCCTGGTAAACGCCCGGTCCCGGCGCACGGACGCGGATCCAGTCAGGCTTGCGCAACAGCGGCGCGTCCGGCTTGTTGGCCTTTTCAGGATGCCGGGGACGCGCCGCGCGCATGTCGAGGAGAGTGACCAAGTACGCTAGTCCTTAAGCGGATCGCCCGCGAATGGCCTTCACAATGACGATGAGAATAACCGCACCGACCACGGCTACGAGAAGATTGCCCCAGAACCAGCCGCTGAAGATTTCTCCCAGCCGAAGGTTCAAGACGTTGGCAAGGAACGCTCCGATATAGGCCCCGATGATCCCGGTAATGATGTTGAGAATGAGACCCATATTCGACTTGGTCAGCTTCTCGGCGATCCAGCCGGCAAGCCCACCGATAAGCAGCGTGCCGAAGAAGCCGACGCCGCCACCCAGATCCATAAAGTTATTCACCTAAGCCTCCTTGGCAGTTGACGGCTTCAGACGATAAGCCGCGCAATGATCACGACTATGACAGCGCCGATCGTCGCGGTGACGATGGCGCGGCCGATTTCATTCTTGATCCCAAGGTCAATGCCAGCCTTCTCCAACACGAAGCTGCCGACAAAGGACCCGGTTAAGCCACTCACCAGATAGGCAATGAGGCCCCCGCCGCTGCCGACCAGCAGATTGGCGAGCCAACCGGCTATGAGGCCGATGACCAGGGCGATGATAATGCTACGGCTTTCCATGTCCGACTCCGTCCGACAACCGCACGGCCACACATATGGGCCAGCAGGGCTGACCCATCAAGCAAAAAGCCTACATGTGAATGACACGGCCATAGGCGTCCATCACGCTTTCATGCATCATTTCGCTCAATGTCGGATGCGGGAAAACCGCGTGGATCAACTCGGCTTCCGTCGTCTCGAGCCCCATGGCGATGACGAAGCCCTGGATCAATTCGGTCACCTCGGCCCCGACCATATGGGCGCCAAGCAAGCGCCCGGTCTTGGCATCGAAGATTGTCTTGACCAGGCCCTGGTCCTCGCCAAGCGCGATCGCCTTGCCGTTGCCCAGGAAGGGAAACCGGCCAACCCTGAGTTCGTAACCGGCCGCCTTGGCCTTCGCCTCCGTCAGGCCGACCGATGCAACCTGCGGGTGGCAATAGGTGCAGCCCGGTATCTGCTCCTTGAGCATCGGATGCGGGTGGAGCCCCTTTATCGCTTCGACGCAAATGACCCCTTCATGCTCCGCCTTGTGTGCCAGCATGGGTGGCCCTGCGACATCGCCGATCGCCCAGATGCCGGGAATATTGGTCTTCCCATAGCCGTCGGCCACGACCGTTCCGCGATCGGTCTTCACACCCAGCGCCTCGAGCCCTAAGCCTTCTATATTACCGACGACACCGACAGCCGAGATCACCCGGTCGACCGTCAGCTCGGTCTTGGTGCCGCCTTGCTCGATCGTCGCGGTGACCGAGTCGGCATTCCTCTTAAGGCTTGCGACCTTGGCGCCGGTCTTGATCTTGATCCCATGCTTTTCGAGCTGCTTCTGCGCGATCTTGGCGATCTCGGCATCTTCGACCGGCAGAATCTGGTCGACGATCTCGACCACCGTCACATCGACACCCATGGAATTGTAGAAAGAGGCAAACTCGATACCGATCGCGCCCGAACCGATCACCAGCAGTGACTTTGGCATCGCCGGCGGAACCATGGCCTCGAAATAGGTCCAGACCAATTTGCCATCCGGCTCGACCCCTGGCAGCACGCGCGGCCGTGCCCCTGTCGCGATCACAATATTCTTGGCCCTATACGTCCCTTCGCCCAAGGCGCCCTTCGGCACAGGATGCTGTGGCTGCATCGCCGCTTTGGACGACTTCGATACGACCACTTCGCCGGGCTTTATGATCTTTGCCTCGCCCCATATGACATCGACCTTGTTCTTCTTGAGCAGCATGCCGACGCCGCCGTTAAGCCGGCCCGAAACATTGCGCGAGCGCTGCACGACGGCTGCGGGATCGAAGCCGATCTTCTCGGCCGAAAGCCCGTAATCCTTAGCATGGCGCATATAGTCGTAGATCTCGGCACTGCGCAGCAAAGCCTTCGTCGGAATACACCCCCAATTGAGGCAGATGCCGCCCAAATGCTCGCGCTCGACAACCGCCGTCTTGAGGCCCAATTGCGCGGCGCGGATCGCCGCGACATAGCCGCCGGGGCCTGCCCCGATGATTAGAACGTCATAGGTCTTATCGCTCATCTTGCGACCTCTTTGGTGAGGAGGATCCAATCGCCGTCGTCGCGCGATCCCGGAAAAGGTATATAGGCGCGACGGCCAAATTCCTGAAACCCGAATGCCCGGTATAGCTGTACTGCACCAATATTCACGCTTTCGGCCAGGACGCTCATTTGAGAGGCACCGGCCAGGCGCGCCTGTTGCTCGGCGTCGGCAAGCATGATTGAGCCGACGCCTCTTCTCCTGTGCTCGGCAAACACGGCAAGCGCCATGAGAAACCACGACCCTTCGACGAGCGCCTCCAGCTCATGCGTTGGCGCGTAGACATCCGGAAGGCTTTCGTCGCTTGAAACGTCGTCGAGGCGATAGCCCGTATAGGCACCGGCGACCTCTCCTTCGATCTCGGCAATCGTCCACTTCAGGTAATGCGCGGGCATATCAGTATTGTTTCTTATCCGATCCCGCCCCTTGGCAAACGCCGATTCTCCGGCTTCGCAGAGCGTTCCCCAATACCAGTTGAGAAGACCCCGCCCTGCCATATCAACCAGGACAGCAAGATCGGCGGCATCGGATGGACAGCCACGCCGCAAACGTGCCGCCGCCGTCACAGCTCTAGGATCTTTCTCACCGGCTCGACCAGCGCCTGACCAATCGCGCGCGTGTTCGCGGCATCGAGGTGGACACCATCAACGGGATCAGCCTTGGCGACCGTCGCAGCATCAAAGAAGTGGCAGCCGGTGTCGCTCGCCAATTTTGCGTAATGCCGGGCGAAGTTCTTCGACTCCTCGATCGCATGGCCGAAGGCAAAATCGAATTCCTCATCCGCCGTCTGGCAGAGTTGCGGCGGCGCCATGATCAGGATCTGCGGCAGCGCGCTTCCAGGCCCATAAGGGAACTGCTTCACGATCTCGACCAATCGCTCCATGCCCCATTTGGCATCGATTGCCCGGCAGCGCCCACCGAATTTGAGATCGTTGGAGCCCAGCATGATGATGACGAGGTCGAGTGGCTGATGCGTCGATAGCATGACGGGAAGCGTCCGTGCGCCATTGCGATCTTCCTGCACCGCAAAATCATCATAAATCGTCGTGCGCCCGTTGAGCCCTTCTTCGATTGCGCGCACTTTGCCTTCAAGCCCCGCTGCAAGAGCGTTCGGCCAGCGATCCGCAAAGGCGTGGCGCTTCCATGTGCCGGCCTCGAAGCCCCAAGTCAGCGAGTCGCCATAGCAAAGGATGGATTTCATGGTCACGCTCCCAATCACAAACCGAGGATGCGACGTACATGTGGCACGAGGCCCTGCCCGATCGCTCGTGTATTCGCGGCGTCGAGATGACAGCCGTCGATCGGGCTCGGCGCACTGACCTTGGCGGCATCAAAGAAGTGGCACTTCATCTCGCCGGCGATACGTGCATAGAAGCCCACAAGCCGGCGCGATTCCGCGATCGCGTCGGGATAGTAGAGCAGATAGTCCGGATTGTCGGTATGCCCGAGATGCGGCGGCGAAACGACAAGTACTTCCGGTGTCGGCATGCCCGATCGATAGCCGAAACGCTGCACGATCTCGATCAATCGTGCCATGCCCCACATCGCGTCGAAAGCGCGCCGCGGTCCGATCCATTGCAGGTCGTTCGTACCAAGCAGGATGATCACAAGATCGAGCGGCGAATGGCTCGCCAGCAGCATGGGCAGGACTTCCGCACCGTTCCGGCATTCCTCTGACGCCGGATCGTCGTAGACGGTGAAGCGGCCATTGAGCCCTTCCTCGATCGCCCGCGCCTGCCCATTGAGTCCGGCCACCAACGCATTAGGCCAGCGATCCTCGAATTCGTGACGCGCGTCAGAACCTGGAATCATTCCCCAGGTGAGCGAGTCCCCAAAACACAATATGGTCCGAAGGCGTGCGATGACTGGATTCCCAAGACCCGTCGGACTAGGCCATCATCAAGGCGGGTTCTTCTATGAACGCCTTGAAGGCTTGCAGCAACTGCGCACCCAAGGCACCATCGACGGCGCGATGATCGCAGGAGAGAGTGCAGGTCATCTGCGTGCGGATCTTGATTTGATCGCCGATGACGACCGCGCGCTTCTCCCCCGCCCCGACAGCAAGGATCGTCGCATGTGGAGGATTGATCACCGCCGAGAAGCTTTCGATCCCGAACATGCCGAGATTGGAGACGGCGGTCGTCCCTCCTTGATATTCCTGCGGTGCCAGGCGGCGCTTGCGCGCCCGTGCAGCCAGATCCTTCATTTCGAGGGAAATCTGCGACAGCGTTTTGCTTTCAGCTGCCCGGATCACCGGCGTGAATAAACCGCCTTCGACGGCGACGGCAACGCCGACATCGGAATGCTTGTGCTTGAGCATGCCGCCATCGGTCCAGGTGACATTCGCATCGGGCACGCGTTGCAGGGCGAGTGCGAGCGCTTTGATGACGAAGTCATTGACCGACAGCTTCCACGCCGGTGTCTTTTCCTTGCCCTGAGGCGCGAAGGAATTGAGCCGCTCGCGGATCGCGAGCAAGTTTTCGAGATCGCAGGAGAGCGACAGATAGAAATGCGGAATTGTCTGCTTTGCTTGAAGCAAGCGCGACGCAATAATCTTGCGCATGCCGTCATGCGGCACGACTTCATAGCTTCCCACGTCGTACATTTTTGCGATGGCGTCGTCCGCCATCGGTGCCGCAAGCTGTGGGACTGGCGCACCAGTTGTCGGCTTGGCGGCGGGAGCAACCTGTCCGGGCTTCGCCGTCTCGACATCCTTGAGCACGATCCGACCATGCGGGCCTGAGCCAGAAAGCGCCGCAAGGTCGATCCCTTTCTCCTTGGCAATCCGCCGCGCCAGCGGCGAGGCAAAGACCCGGCTGTCGCCTTTGGGCGCAGGCGATTGCTGCGGCATTGCGATCTGCGCGGTAGCCTTCTCAGGTACCGGCTTCTCTGGTTGTTTCTCAACCTTGGAGGCGGGCGCGGATGCAGCTTCCGCCTTTATGTCAGATGCTTTCTCACCTTCGTTCAGCAGCACCGCGATCGGTGTGTTGACCGCGACATCGTCGGTCCCCTCGGCGACGAGAAGCTTGCCAAGCCTTCCCTCATCGACAGCCTCGACTTCCATCGTTGCCTTGTCGGTTTCGATCTCGGCCAGGATGTCACCCGATTTGACCTGGTCACCTTCCTTCTTGAGCCATTTGGCAAGCTTGCCCTTTTCCATCGTGGGCGACAGCGCCGGCATCAGAATGTTCGTGGGCATGGCGCGTCGCTCCTATGTGTAGAGAACGGCTTTTGCCGCTTCGACGACCTCATCGACATTGGGCAGTGCGAGTTTCTCGAGATTAGCGGCGTAAGGCATCGGCACATCCTTGCCGGCGACCCGCGCCACCGGCGCGTCGAGATAGTCAAAGGCATAGGTCATGATCTGCGCCGCAATTTCCGATGTCACCGAGAATTGCGGGAAGCCCTCTTCGACCGCTACGCATCGATTGGTTTTCTTGACGCTCTCGATCACCGTCGGAAGGTCCATAGGGCGGATCGTTCTCAGATCAATCACCTCGGCCTCAATCCCTTGCTCGGCAAGCCTGTCGGCAGCCGCCATCGAATAGGTCATGCCGATACCGTAAGATACGATCGTCACATGCTTGCCGGGGCGTGCGATCCGCGCCTTGCCGATCGGCACCAGCCAGTCGTCCACCTTCGGAACATCGAAACTCCTCCCATAGAGAATCTCGTTTTCGAGAAAGATGACCGGATTGGGATCGCGAATGGCCGATTTGAGCAGACCCTTCGCATCCGCCGCCGTATAGGGAACGACGACCTTGAGCCCCGGAATCTGGCTGTACCAGGCGGCGTAGTCCTGGCTGTGCTGAGCCGCAACGCGCGCTGCAGCGCCATTGGGTCCGCGGAATACGATCGCACATCCCATTTGCCCGCCGGCCATGTAGAGCGTCTTCGCTGCCGAATTGACGATCTGGTCCATCGCCTGCATCGCGAAATTGAAGGTCATGAATTCGACGATGGGGCGCAGTCCAGCGAACGCCGCGCCCACCGCAATGCCTGTGAAGCCATGCTCGGTAATGGGCGTATCGATGACGCGTCGTTCACCGAATTCATCGAGCATGCCCTGGCTGATCTTGTAGGCACCTTGGTATTGACCGACTTCCTCACCGATCAGGAATACCCTTTCGTCGCGCCGCATCTCTTCGCTCATTGCAGAACGCAGCGCTTCACGGACAGTCATCGAGACCATTTCAGTGCCTTCGGGCACCTCCGGATCGGGCGCGGCAACCGCCGCTGCCGGTGGTGGTGCAGCTGGCGCGACTTTTCGTTCGCTGACCTGCACCTGCTTTTCTGTCTTCGGCTTCTCCGCCTCGGCAGTCTTGGCAATCGTCGTCTCAGCCGAGGGCTCCCCGATGACGGCGATCGGTGTATTGACCTTCACGCTCTCGGTGCCCTCGGGCACAAGTATCGACGACAATGTACCTTCATCGACCGCCTCGACTTCCATCGTTGCCTTGTCGGTCTCGATCTCGGCGATCACGTCGCCCGCCTTGACCTCATCGCCCACCTTCTTGAGCCACTTGGCGAGCTTGCCCTCTTCCATCGTCGGCGAGAGAGCGGGCATTAGAATGCTGGGCATCGATTATGCTCCGTCACGAGATCAATTGAGCCGGTCCGCCGAAAGCACGATGCTGATCGCCACGCCAGCAATGACGCAGGCGAGGAAGGCGACCATCGCCATGCGATAGCGGGCAAGATGCGGCAGCGCCGCTGGACCGAGTTGGGTTTTCAAGGTGGAAAATTGCAACCAGCCGAGTCGGAACAGACTTGAGAACTTGTGTCCGGGCGCGGCGAGCTGAACGACTGCTATTGCCGAGACAACGGCTGTGATCCAGGCCGCGACCGCGACGAGACCGAAGATGACGAGCACGGCGATGATCACCTTGCACTTCCCTTCTCCGGTTCAAGCGGTCACGTAGACATCGGTCCACAATTCTGCCGGGTCGGGCTCGGGATCGGACTGCGCGAATTCCGCCGCCTCAAGCACGATCGCCCGGATATCCTGGTCGATTTTCTTGAGTTCCTCTTCGGTCGAGCCCTCTCCGAGCAGGCGCTTCTTCACCTGCTCGATCGGATCGGCCTCTTCGCGCATCTTCTGCACTTCTTCCTTGGCGCGATATTTCGCGGGGTCTGACATCGAGTGCCCGCGATAGCGATAGGTGAGCATTTCGAGGATGTAGGGACCATGGCCGGCGCGGCAATGCGCAACTGCCTGGTCGGCGGCCGCTTTCACGGCCCGAACATCCATTCCGTCGACCTGCTCGCCGGGAATTCCAAATACCGAGCCGCGATTGTAGAGTTCTTCAGACTTGGCGCTGGCTCTGCTGATCGCCGTGCCCATCGCATAGCGATTGTTCTCGATCACGAAGATCGCCGGCAGCTTCCAAAGCGAGGCCATGTTGAAGGTCTCGTAGACCTGGCCCTGATTGGCCGCACCCTCGCCGAAATACGTCACTGAGACATTGTCATTGCCGCGATATTTGTTGGCGAAGGCGAGCCCCGCGCCCAATGGCACCTGTGCCCCAACGATGCCGTGGCCGCCGAAAAACTGGCGCTCCCGGCTGAACATATGCATCGAGCCACCTTTGCCACGGGAATAGCCGCTCCGCCGCCCGGTCAGCTCGGCCATCACGCCCTTCGGATCCATGCCGGTCGCCAGCATATGGCCATGGTCGCGATAGGAGGTGATGACCTGGTCGCCCTCCTTCAGGGCCAACTGCATGCCGACGACGACCGCCTCTTGCCCGATATAGAGGTGGCAGAAGCCGCCGATGAAGCCCATGCCGTAAAGTTGGCCGGCCTTTTCCTCGAAGCGGCGGATCAGCAGCATCGCCTTATAGGCGTCGAGATCCTCATCAGGCGAGAAACTGGATCCTGATTCTGCCTTGCCGCCGGGCTTGGTCGCTTTTTTCGCGATATAAGCCGACTTTACTGCCATGGCTCTTGCCTCCCCGCCTGACGGGAAAGGAGATTAGCACCGAAAGTGCCCGCCGGCTTGACGATTTTGCGATTAACTGAATTTCAGTTTACGGCCCCTTCGGGGCATCGCCGGAAAGGATGACTAGGTCTTCCTGGTGGGCAAATTCCAGCGTGGAGCGGGCCAGTTCATCGACCATGTCCGGGTCAATGGCTTCCGGCCGCATGAGCCCGACGCGCTGGTCTAGCTTTTCGCGCTGCTTGGCAATATCCGCAAGCGCCACTTGGAGTTCGGCTGCCTTGGCCTTCAGCGCTGCCATGCGGTCAAAGCCGCGCGGACCATAGAAAGCGTGCCAGCCGAAATAGCCCAGAAGAGTCAGGCAGGCGAGCAGCACAACCAAATCGAATTTGCGCACAATCAATTCGCGACCCCACGATTCTCGCTACATTCCTTCCCCAAGCGCGTGAAGATTCCATTAACCTTCGCGGCTTGACCGGGCGGGGTGCGAACTCTACCTATGCTCAGGAGCGACAAATGTTATCGAGCAGCCGATTCATCGTAGCCATTCACGCGCTTAGCGTCCTCGCACGCTATGCCGGGCGTGGGCCGGTGTGTTCGAACCAAGTGGCTCAAAGCGTCAACACCAATCCGGTGGTCATCCGTCGCCTGATGTCGGACCTCGAAAAGGCCAATCTCGTGACCTCGGCCGCTGGCCGCACGGGAGGTTTTTCGCTAGCCCGCGCTGCCGACGGAATCTCGCTCGCCGACATCTATCGCGCTGTCGAGGACGAAACGATCTTCCGCATGCATAAGACCGATCCGCATTCGGACTGCCCGGTCGGTGCTCAGATTTGCAGGGTGCTGGCTGGCCCACTGCATGCAGCGGAGTCCGCACTCGCCGCATCGCTTGCCCGAACGACTTTGAAGGACATCACGGCACGCATTGCCGCGCCTGTTGCTCAGGGCGTGTAGACGCGAAAATCACCAACTGCGAGCTTGCCCGATCCAGCACCACCGATCCTAAGCCACAGACCCTTGCCGCGGCTGTCGGGCGGCAGGCTGAAACTCTGCCGCCCCGGTTCTGTTTGTAGCACATAGCTCAAAACCTGCCCGCCATTGGCGCCAACCGCGCCGCTTTCGGGCAACACCATCACATCAAGAACCGTTGCGCCTGAAATGCCGGGCACCACCGGCGGTGGCGTATAATCGATCTCGGAAATGGCAACCGCGGTCTGCGAGCCGAATTCGACCAGAACATTCAGATCGGAGTCGGGCGGATCAATCGTCACCGATGTATCCGGCCTTCCATCGAACATATCCCTGAAAGAATAGCGCGACGCGGAATCATCCTTGAGCGCCGAGGAGAACCGGCCAGTATTGGCAAGGTCGATGAGCTTGCCGCCGCCAGTGCTCGCCGCGACCGGTTGCAATACGCCGCCATCGGCCTTCAACGCCGTGTTGATCGCGTCCTGGTCCTGGGACTTCGCGACGGTCTGATTGGCATTGTCGGGCTGCGCCGCTTTGGCGGGATCGACGGCTAGCGTCACGGTCACAGGCGGAGGTGGAGTATTGCTTGTCCCAAAGGTCTGGATTGCCGCAAAGACGACACCCGCAGCTGCCGCAAAGGCGCTGACTGCCAGGTGAACATTGGTAAGCTTCATGCCGTTCCCGCTCGGCCGTAAACCGGCCTTGGCGTCATGTGCCGGGCGTTTGTGGCAAGAGAAAGTCAGCTCTTCGCTGCGGCTTTCAGGATCGATTTGCCGGCGTATCGTGCCTGGGTTCCGAGTTCTTCTTCGATCCGCAGAAGCTGATTGTACTTCGCCAGGCGATCAGACCGCGCCAGCGAGCCCGTCTTGATCTGCCCGCAATTGGTGGCGACCGCCAGATCGGCAATTGTCGAATCTTCCGTCTCGCCGGAGCGGTGCGACATGACCGCCGTATATCCGGCCTTGTGCGCCATTTCGACGGCTTCCAATGTTTCGGTCAGCGAGCCGATTTGGTTGACCTTGACCAGGATCGAATTGCCGATGCTCTGCGTGATACCTTGCTTCAACCGCTTGGTGTTGGTGACGAAGAGATCGTCGCCGACCAGTTGGCATTTGCCGCCGATAAGATCGGTGAGGATGCGCCAGCCCTCCCAATCATCTTCCGCCATGCCGTCCTCGATCGAAGCGATCGGATAGCTCTTGGAGAGCTTGGCAAGATACTCCGCCTGCTCCTTGATCGAGCGCGTCTTGCCTTCGCCTTCATAGACATACTTGCCGTCCTTGAAGAACTCGGTCGAAGCGCAGTCGAGCCCCAAATAGACGTCCTTGCCAGGCTTGAAGCCTGCCTGCTCGATTGCCTTCATGACGAAATCGAGCGCGGCTTCCGCCGACGGCAGGTTCGGTGCAAAGCCGCCCTCGTCGCCGACATTGGTATTGTGCTTCGATTTCTTGAGCGCTGATTTGAGCGTGTGGAAAATTTCCGCGCCGATCCGCAACGCCTCGCGGAAGGTCTCGGCGCCTACCGGCAGCACCATGAATTCCTGGAAGTCGATCGGATTGTCGGCATGAACGCCGCCATTGATGATGTTCATCATCGGAACCGGCAGCAGCCGCGCTGAGACGCCACCGACATAGCGATAGAGCGGCAGACCCGTGGCCTGTGCGGCTGCCTTGGCATTGGCGAGCGAAACGCCGAGAATGGCGTTCGCGCCGAGCCGCTTCTTGTTTGGCGTGCCATCGAGCTCGATCAGCGTCTGGTCGAGCGCGATCTGGTCTTCGGCGTCCATGCCGGCCAGCGCGTCGAATATCTCTCCATTGACCGCCGCGACCGCCTTGGTCACGCCCTTGCCCAGATGCCGCTTCGCGTCGGCATCGCGCAATTCCACCGCTTCATGCGCGCCCGTCGAGGCGCCCGAAGGAACGGCGGCGCGGCCAAAGGACCCATCCTCGAGCGTCACATCGACCTCGACAGTGGGGTTGCCGCGGCTGTCCAGGATTTCGCGGCCGGTGATGTCAAGAATGGCGGTCATGGAATGTCCCCGTTATTTTTGCCCTCTATGGGCAAGAACGGCGCGCAATGCAATTGCTGGAACAGTCGCGCCTTCTATTCGCCGATCAGCTTGCACGCGATGGCAATTGGCTTTTGCGCCGCTGCCTCGACGAGGTCCTGAAATATCCCGCAATCGAGCAGATTGTCCTCGAAGACTTTGCGGCTCGTATAGACATTGATGAGGACGCTTGGCTTATGTCCGACCACCTGTGCAAGATCATCCTTGGACATCTTGAGTTGGCCGAGTTTGGCCGATCCTTCGCCCGGCAGGTCGGCATCCTCGACGCCAAGCTGGATTTCTCCCATCTCATCGCCGGTAAAGCCTTCCTCCGCCTCGCCGTAATACATCGCCGAAACGTGAACCATTTCCTTTGAGGTCGCGAGCTTGTCCTTCGCCTTTTCGGAGAGCGACACCACCACCTCATAGGGCGGCAGTGCAATCTCCTCGGCCGCCAGGCACAGCGTGGCCGTGCAGCAAATGATGGACAGAATTCCGAACAGGCGAGCGATCATAGCTGGTTTCCTGCCTTTTCCTTGACGAGACGATCCAATTTCATCAGTTGGCGGAGCAAAGCCTCCATGCCGTCGATCGGCATCATGTTGGGGCCGTCCGAAGGCGCGTGGTCGGGGTCCTCATGTGTCTCTATGAAGACCCCAGCGACGCCAACGGCGACTGCCGCGCGCGCCAGAACCGGCACGAAGCGGCGTTCGCCGCCCGAAGACGTGCCCCGCCCGCCCGGTTGCTGCACCGAATGGGTGGCATCGAAGACGATCGGGCATCCTGTCTCCGCCATGATCGGCAGTGCCCGCATGTCGGAGACGAGCGTGTTATAGCCGAACGACGCTCCGCGCTCGGTCAGGATGACATTCGGATTTCCGGATTCGAGAATCTTGTCGGCGACATTCTTCATATCCCAGGGCGCCAGGAACTGACCCTTTTTCACATTCACCACGCGGCCCGTCTTCGCCGCAGCAACGAGAAGATCGGTTTGCCGGCACAGGAAAGCCGGGATCTGCAACACATCGATGACCGGCGCGAGTTCTGCACATTGCAGCGCCTCATGGACGTCGGTCAGCACCGGTAGTCCAAACTCGCGCTTGATCTCGACGAAGATCGGCAGCGCGCCCGCCAGACCAACGCCCCGCTTGCCGGCGATGCTGGTGCGATTGGCCTTGTCGAAGGACGTCTTGTAGATGAGGCCGATTCCGAGGCGCTCGGACATCGCCTTGAGCTTGCTCGCCATCATCAAGGCGTGGTCGCGCGATTCAAGCTGGCACGGTCCGGCAATAAGCGTCAGTGGCAAGTGATTGCCAATCTCGACAGAACCGATGCGGATGGTGGTGTTGGGTTTCATTGATCATAGACCATGAAGGTACCGGAGCCGTGCGCGATCAATCTGCCCTTGCCGTCCACCACTTTTGCTTCGGCCGTCGACAGGCGTCGACCGAAATGAACGATCTTAGCCGTGCATGTGACGCGCCCCGTTTCCTCGGTCAGCTTGCGCACATAATTAACCTTAAGCTCGATCGTCCCGTAATCCACGCCTTCCCCGAGCTTCGACTGGACGGCGGCACCCATCGCGCTGTCGATGAGGGTCGCCGCATAGCCGCCATGAACCACTTGTTGGGGATTGTAGAAGGCGCGGCTCGGAATAGCTTCGAAAGTCACCACGCCGTCATGGGCCTCGACCAGCTTCATGTTCAAAAGGCGTCCGAGCGCCGACAGCCCCTGGCCGTCCCAATTGCGGTCGAGGTAGGCGCGGCTGGCATGTTCTTTCGTGGTCTTCTCCATGATTGTCTGTAGTCATCCGGGCGGGAGGAATGCAACAAGCCTCTCTATTGCGGCACCGGCATGATGATGCCCTTTTCGTGGAATGTCTTGACCAGTGCCAGGCGAATGTCGCTCGCCACGACTGCCGCCTCGAAAATATCCGCGACGTGCCCGCGCAGTTCGAAGGTCATCGAATTGAGCGCAAAATTGGTGAGGAGTGCCGTAGGTTCGGGATAGGTCAGGACTTTCCGGTGGGCCTTCGCAATATCGAGCATGATGTTGCGGATATGCTCGACATCGCTGTTATAGGCCACGCCAACCGAAACCGTGAAGCGGCCCAGCGTGTCGTCATGGGTCCAGTTGTTGACCGGCTTGGTGATGAGGTCCGAATTCGGCACGATGATCGTGCAACTGTCGAAGGTCTCGATCTCCGTCGCCCGGACATTGATCCGCTTAACGAGCCCTTCGCCGGCCGGAAGCGACACCCAGTCGCCGACCCGGATGGGACGCTCCGCAAGCAGGATGAGGCCCGAGATGAAGTTGTTGACGATTGACTGCAGGCCGAAGCCGATACCGACACCAAGCGCACCGGCAATGATGGCGATGTTGGAGAAATCGAGCCCGGCGACATTCAGTGCAAAGCCGGCGGCCGCGATGTAGCCCGCATAGCTCCCAGCCTTGCGTAGCGAATCCTGGACGCCCTTGTCGAGCCGGCTGTGCTCGAGAATGCGATTGTTGAACCAGCCTACGGCGACCTTGGTCAGGAGGATTCCGCCGCCCAGCACCGCCAGCGCAAGCAGCAAGGTTGCCGGAGAAATCGTAACGTCGCCGAGATGGAAGCCGAACAGCAATGTATTGCCGAGACTTCGGAGGTCGATCCATGTCAGCGTGAGTTGGATCAGGATGGCCGGCAGGCCGATGACGACGAGCACGATGTCGGCGATGGTCCTCAGGGCCGTACCGAACCGCTCGATGCCGCGCTCGCCGAGGCCGGTGACCTCGCGCATGAAAATTCCGGGCCGCGTCTGCGGATCGAAGCTCTTGGTGATTGCGGCTTCGGCGAGCCGATGCAGCAAATAGAGGCAGGCGATAAGCCGCGCCGTTTCGAATAGTTGCGTGACGAGAAATTGTCCGAGGGCGAGATAGCCAGCCGCGAGCGCGATGAGCGCTATCGCGATGATGCCCCAGGCAAGAGGCGCGAACTGCACAGTCCATCCGAAGTAAAATCGCCGCCCCCCTTTTTCTGGACCAGCGTTGGATTGCCGCAAGGCCACGAGCAGCAACCCAAGCAGCAAGATGAGAACAATAGTCGCCAGAGTGCTTTGCCCGACCGAGTAATCGAGCGGCAGGAAGAGATTGGCGGCGACCGTGCTGAGCGCTTCCTGTACCGACGTCACGAAGGCAATCGCCGTCACTAGGGTGACGAAGCGCGACGCCGCCTTGTCGTCGACATCGATCAGGCGCCAGGCCGGATCGCTGGGCGAGGCGACACGACGCGCGAACACGCCCATCACTATGGTCTCGAAAGCCACCTTGGCGATCGCCCGCAACAACATATCGAAGCGCGGCGTCGATATTCCCGCAATCCCGATCGTACTCCACACCGCGAAGATGACGACGAAGATCGCTGCGGCCGTGAGCACTGTGCCACGCACCACCCGCCATAGCCGGGCAAGGTCATCCGGCCCTTTGTCGCCATTTCCAGCCATGAAGCGGCGGCGCAGCCAACGCGCGCCAACTTCATAGGCAACAAAGGCGCCGGCAAAGATCGCCGGAATGAGAAGAAGTATGCTGAGTCGCGCGTCCGCGCTGACCGCATTCCACCAAGCCTGAAGCAACGCGGTCAGGCGTTGCACGAACTGATTGGCTCCGGCCGCCGCATCCGCCCAGAGGTCGGGATTGAACACCGAGCGGCCTGGCTCGAAAATCCGGCTGAAGAACCTGTCCTTCTGAAGGGCGGCGGCACGGGCGCCCGCCTGCTCGGCCTCGACTGAAATCACTTCGAGCTGCTTCTTCGCCCCTTCGAGCCTCTGCAGCGTGTCGGTCAGATCCTTTCGCTGGCCCGCAATCGCTTCGGTTTCGGTTTGGCCCTGGGCAGGCGCCGGTCCGAGCTTTCCGAGCTGTGCCTTGATTTCGGCAATCGGGTCGGCAAGCGCCAGCGCCTGCTCAAGCGCACCCGTGCGGATGGTTTCGATGCTGCCGCGATGTTGCGAGAGCTGCTCGTCACTCAGTGTTGGGAGCCCCAGCTCGCGCTGGATTTGCGTCAGCTCCGTCCTGAGGTTTTCCGCAGCCCGCTCGGCTTGGCCCGTAAGCCCCGCATCAACGGCGCCCGCTGCCGTAATCTGAACGGCTAGCCAGACGAGCGCTACGATAATCCCAGCGAGGTAGCTTCGATGACGCATTACTTGCCCTTCATAGCCGGGGCCAAAGGCGGGGACAATTCGCCCCGATTCACCCGGCTTAAACGAGACGGCTCTGCTCGACGGCCGCCGCAATGAAGGATGCAAACAGCGGATGCGGTTCGAAAGGCCGGGACTTGAGCTCCGGGTGATACTGGACACCAATGAACCAGGGATGGTTCGGCAGTTCGATGATCTCCGGCAGCAACCCGTCCGGCGACATGCCTGAGAACCGCAAGCCCGCCTTTTCCAGGCGCTCCTTGTAGCGCGTATTCACCTCGTAACGGTGGCGGTGCCGTTCGGAAATCCGCGTCGAGCCATAGATATCGGCGACCTTGCTGCCCTGCTCCAGCATCGCGTCATAAGCGCCAAGCCGCATCGTCCCGCCGAGGTCCCCACCCGCTCTGCGCATTTCAAGCTCATTGCCACGCATCCATTCGGTCATCATGCCGACGACCGGTTCCTTGGTCTCCCCAAACTCGGTCGAGCTTGCCTGGTCGATGTCGCAGAGATTGCGCGCCGCTTCGATGCAGGCCATCTGCATGCCGAAGCAGATTCCGAAATAGGGCACATTGCGCGTCCGCGCGAAGGTCGCTGCCCTGATCTTGCCCTCCGAACCGCGCTCGCCGAAGCCGCCCGGTACCAGAATGCCGTTCACATGATCGAGATAGGGTGTCGGATCGCTCTTCTCGAAAATCTCGGACTCGATCCACTCGACATTGACCTTGACCTTGTTGGCGATGCCGCCATGGACGAGCGCCTCGTTCAATGACTTATAGGCATCGAGCAGCCCGGTATATTTCCCCACCACCGCGATCGTTACTTCGCCTTCGGGATGCGAAATGCGCTGCGTGATCTCTGTCCAGCGGCTAAGATCGGGTTCAATTTCGGCTTTCAAGCCAAAGGCCTCAAGCACTTCGCGGTCGAGCCCTTCGGTGTGATAAGCGCGCGGCACGTCATAGATGCTCGACACGTCCAGCGCCTGGACGACCGCCGAGGGCCGCACATTGCAGAACAGCGCGATCTTGCGCCTTTCAGTTAAAGGTATCTCCCGATCCGCCCGGCACAACAGGATATCCGGCTGAATGCCGATCGATCGCAATTCCTTCACCGAATGCTGCGTCGGCTTGGTCTTGAGTTCGCCCGCCGTCGGGATGAATGGCAGAAGCGTCAGATGGATATAAATGCAGCTTCCGCGCGGCTGCTCCTGGCCGAACTGGCGGATCGCTTCGAAAAACGGCAGGCCCTCGATGTCACCGACCGTACCGCCGATCTCGACCAGCACGAAATCGAAGCCCTCATTGCCGCTGCCGATGAATTCCTTGATCGCATCCGTCACATGCGGAACGACCTGTACCGTGCCGCCCAGATAATCGCCGCGCCGTTCTTTCGCGATGATGTCCTGATAGATGCGCCCGGTGGTGATGTTGTCTTGCTTATTGGCCGAGCGTCCGGTGAAGCGCTCGTAATGGCCAAGATCGAGGTCGGTTTCGGCCCCGTCATCGGTGACGAAGACTTCCCCATGCTGATAGGGACTCATCGTTCCGGGATCGACGTTCAAATAGGGATCGAGCTTGCGAAGTCGAACCTTGTAGCCCCGCGCCTGGAGCAATGCGCCCAGTGCCGCCGAAGCCAAGCCTTTACCGAGGGAGGAGACCACGCCGCCGGTGATGAATATGTACCGCGCCATGGGCCCCCTTTCTATCCGTTCGCTTCAACGATTCGAAGCCCGGAATTTTCACCCCAGGCTTTAGAACAAATCAAGATCAAACTTTTACGGCGTGACCGGGACTTGGTTCTGTCCGCCGCTCTTTGCGGGCGGCAGGTTCGGCAGCACGCTGCCTCCGACAGTGCCTTCATTGCCTGCTGGCTTTTGCGCGGCGGCGTCCGGGGTCTGGCCGGCCGGTGCCTGCTGGGTTGTCGGCACCGCATCGAATACCGATCCGCCGCCGGTCCGCTTGGTCGAGAGCACCGTCAACGCGATCGAGGTCACGAAGAATGCCAAGGCCAGAATGGCCGTGGTCCGGGTCAGGGTATTCCCTACGCCGCGCGCCGAGAAAAGCGATCCCGCACCACCCCCGCTGCTAATGCCAAGTGCCCCACCCTCCGAACGCTGCAGAAGGACGATTCCGATCAGCGCAAGCGCGATGATCAGGTGAATGACGAGGATGACGGTCAACATGGGGCTGGCTTTCCGGCGGCTTGACGATGCGGTGCGTGGATTAGCGGGGATATGGGCACTTGGCAATCACCGGTCAAGAATGACCAAGCCCGTCAGAGGTAAGCCTTTATGATCCCTATGAAATCGACAGCTTTGAGGCTCGCCCCGCCGACCAGGGCGCCATTCACATTGGGAATGACTGCGAAGGCTGGCGCATTGGAAGGCTTGACCGACCCGCCATAAAGGATGCGCACCTGCGCCCCGTCCTCGCCGATGAGCGCCCCCAGCCGATCTCTGATCGCATTGTGGATGTCGCCCACCTCTTCCATCGTCGGTGTCAGACCCGTGCCGATCGCCCAGACCGGCTCATAGGCGATGACCGTATTGGCTGAGGTTGAACCTTCCGGCAGGCTCTCCTTGAGCTGGCGGGACACGACCTCGACGGCCTTTCCACCCTTGCGCTCGTCCAGTGTCTCGCCAATGCAGATGATTGCCGTAATTCCAGCCCGATGCGCAGCGCCTGCCTTGGCCCGCACCACCGCGTCCGTTTCGCCAAAACCGGCGCGCCGTTCCGAATGGCCCACGATCACTGCGGAGCAGCCGGCATCCTTAAGCATCTCGGCTGAAATCTCACCCGTAAACGCACCGCTCGCCTCCCAATGGCAATTCTGGCCGCCGAGCTTGATCGGCGTTCCCGCCAGGACCCCCTTCAACCGGCGCGCCAGCGTCGCCGGGGGACAGATCATGACATCGCAGCGCAGCCGCACGTCCTTGAGCATCCCGGCAATCAGCCGCGCCTCCTTCAGCGCCGCCGTGGTCCCGTTCATCTTCCAATTGCCCGCCACCAGCGGACGTGGTCCCCGAATTGCCATATTCACCCCCAGTTTTCGGGCTCTTAGCGCATCGGACCCAAAAGTGTGAGCACTTTTGGGATAATCCGATGCGCCAAGATATGAATTTGGCGCAACTTTTCGCCGCCAAGCTATGCCACTTGGCGGCCCGTTGCGCCGGCAACCCTGTGCTTGCGAGGGTCAAAGCTCATACCTATAAGGCTGCTACCTGTGTTGCGCCGGCCTCCCTGGCGGCGACGTTTGGCGAAGGAATATCGATGCTTGATACACTGCGCGGTGCGGCCAAGAGCTGGGTTGCCAAAGTTCTGATTGGCATTCTGGCGCTGAGCTTTGGCGTCTTCTGGGGTATCCAGGATGTGTTCCGCGGCTATCATTCGAACACCCTTGCGAGCGTCGGCGATCAAGACATTTCAACTTCGCAGTTCACCAATCAGTTTCAGGACGCGATGAGAGCTTATTCGCGCCAGACCGGACAGTCGATCACGCCCGACATCGCCCGCCAGATCGGCCTCGATCGCCAGGTCCTCACCGACCTCATGCGCGGATCGGCATTGGACGCCGAGAGTGCCAGGTTGAAGCTCGCGGTCTCGGACGCCCAGCTCGCCGGCATTATCGCCCAGGATCCAATGTTCAAGGGCTTGGACGGCCAGTTCAGTCCTGAGGTTTTCCGTTCTATCCTGCGCAATAACAATCTTTCGGAGGCAGAGTACCTCGCCAGCGAGCGCTCGCGCTTCCTGCGCACTGCGGTTTCGAACAGCGCCGCTGAGAGTTTTGCCGTCCCCAAGACTCTCGTTGAGGCGATGTATCGCTACCGCAACGAGGTGCGCGATGCCCGATTCTTCGTGGTCACTGCGACCGAAAGCGAAGTCCCTGCGCCGACGGATGAAGAGCTCAAGAAGTTCTACGACGAGAATTCGCAGACTTATACCGCACCGGAGTATCGCAGCGTTGTCGTGATGAAAGCGGATCCCGCTGACGTCGCGCCTAAGATCATCGTCAGTGCCGAAGAGCTGCAAGCGAGCTACGATCGCTACAAGACCGACTACGCGACGCCGGAAACACGCGTTATCGAACAGATCGTGTTTCCCAATATGGATGCAGCGAAAAAGGCGAAGGAGCGGATCGCGGCGGGCGAGGACTTCATCGCCATCGCCAAGGAACTCGGCTTCGACGCGAATAGCGTTAGCCTGGGTGAACGGCGCAAGGAAGAGATCCCCGATGATCTTCTGGCCGAGGCCGCCTTCGCCCTTCCCGTCAACACCGTCAGCGATCCGGTCCAGGGCCGGCTCTCGGTCGTCCTGTTGCGCGTGCCTAAGATTACTCCGGGATCGCAGAAGACCCTCGACGAGGTGAAATCCGAACTCACCTCGCGCATCCAGCTTGAACAGGCGAAGACTCAGATCCTCGACCTCTACAATTCTATTGAGGATGCGCGTGCCGCCCAGACGTCGTTTGAAGAAATCGCCAAGAAGGCCGGCATACCCATCGTGGTCGCAGCGGCGGTCGATGAGAAGGGCTTGGACAAGGATGGCAAGCCGGTTGACTTGCCCTTCAAGGATCAGTCGTTACAAGCGCTCTTTGCCTCCGACGTCGGCGTCGAGAACGACGCACTGCAGGAAGGCGATGCCTATGTCTGGTATGAGGTTCGCGAGGTAACGCCGTCAGCCTTGCGGCCGTTCGATGAGGTGAAGGACAAGGTCAAGGCCGACCTCGTCTCCAGGAAGGTACGCGACCTGGCATCTGATAAGGCGCAAAAGCTCGCTGAGCGCGGCAATGCCGGCACGCCGATCGAGACGCTTGCCAGCGAAACCGGCGCTCAGGTCCAGGACATTCGCGGCGTTAAGCGCAATGAGGCCGCCAACGGCTTCGACGCCGCCGCGATCAGTGCCCTTTTCAGCGTTCCTGACAATGGTTTTGCTTCGGCGCTGCAATCCGATGGCAAGAGTGCCAAGGTCATCACCGCCCTTCCGGTCTTGGAGCAAACTTTCGACCCGACCTCGGCGGAAGGAAAAACTATGGGCGATGTGGTGGCCCAGGGCGCGACGGGCGATATCACCAACATGTTCCTGACGGCCTTGCAGGATCAGTTCGGCTGGTCCATTGACGAGGCGCTTTGGTCAAAGATCACAGGCACCAACTCACCCTGACGATCCTTGAAACCAATGCCTCGAAAGCCGCACCATGCAAGTACAACCCGAATTCGACGAGTTTTCCCGCCGCTATGATGAAGGCGCGGCGCAGGTCGTCATGTCCCGCCTCGTCGCCGATCTCGAAACGCCCGTTTCCGCTGTCCTCAAACTCACGCGCAATACGCGCTACTCTTTCCTGCTCGAATCCGTCGAGGGCGGCGCGGTGCGCGGCCGCTACTCCATCATCGGCATGAAGCCTGACGTGATCTGGCGCACCGACGGCAAGAGCGCCTCGATCAACCGTCGCGCCCTCTTTGATCCCGATGGTCCGTTCGAGCCCTTGTCGCAACCGCCATTGCAAGCACTCCGCGCGCTCCTGGCTGAAAGCCGCATTCCACTGTCGGAAGATGCTCCGCCCATGTCGGCCGGCGTTTTCGGCTATATCGCCTATGACATGGTGCGCTTGATGGAGGAATTGCCGCCGCCCAATCCGGACACGCTTGGAATGCCGGATTCAGTGCTGATCCGTCCCACCATCATGGCAATCTTCGATTCGGTGAAGGACGACGTCACGGTCGTCACACCTGTCTATCCAGAAGACGGCATCAGCGCCAAGGCCGCCTATGCGCGTGCGATGGAACGGCTCTCCAATGTCGTCGAGGCGCTCGACCGCCCACTCGATCATGGCTTTGCCGGCCGCTCCGATACGCCGCCGATCACGCCGCCGCGCTCCAATACGACGCCTGCGGAGTATCGCGACAAGGTGCTGCGTGCCAAGGAATACATCGCCGCCGGCGATATCTTCCAGGTCGTGCTCTCGCAACGCTTCGAGACCGAGTTCACATTGCCACCCTTCGCGCTCTATCGCAGCCTGCGGCGCGTGAACCCGTCGCCCTTTCTCTACTACTTGAACTTCGATGAGTTCGCGATCATCGGATCATCGCCGGAAATCCTGGTGCGTGTGCGCGATGGCAAGGTGACTGTACGCCCGATCGCCGGCACGCGCCGCCGCGGAGCGACGCCGGCCGAGGATCGAGCCTTGGCCCAGGAGCTTCTCGCCGATCCCAAGGAGCGTGCTGAGCATTTGATGCTGCTCGATCTTGGCCGCAACGATGCCGGCCGCGTTGCCGAGATCGGCTCGGTCAAGGTCACCGATCGCTTCATTCTCGAATTCTACAGCCAAGTGATGCATATCGTTTCGAATGTCGAGGCCAATCTCGATCAGAAATACGATGCAATCGATGCGCTGGTTGCGGGCTTCCCGGCCGGCACTGTCTCGGGTGCACCCAAGGTTCGCGCCATGGAGATCATCGATGAACTCGAGACCGAGAAGCGCGGCGTCTATGCCGGCTGTGTCGGCTATTTCTCCGCCAATGGCGAGATGGATACCTGCATCGTTCTGCGCACCGCCATCGTGAAAGATGGCAAGATGTATGTGCAGGCGGGCGCCGGCATCGTCGCCGACAGCGATCCTGAGAGCGAGCATGTCGAATGCGTCAACAAGGCGAAGGCCTTGTTCCGCGCCGCCGAAGAAGCCGTCCGTTTTGCGGGTCGCGCCGGGAGGGGCCAATGATCATCCTCATCGACAATTACGACTCCTTCACCTGGAACCTCTTCCACTATTTGAGCGAGCTTGGCGCCGAGACCATCGTCCACCGCAATGACAAGATCGGCGTCGGGCAGGTGATCTCGGCCAAGCCCGAAGCGATCGTCTTGTCGCCCGGTCCAGCGACGCCGGATGATGCCGGCATCTGCCTCGAGCTGATCGAGAAGGCTTCGCCGACGATCCCGATCCTGGGCGTCTGCCTTGGTCACCAGGCGATCGGCCAGGCCTTCGGTGGCAAGGTCATCCGCGCGCCCAAGCTCATGCATGGCAAGCTCTCGCGCATCCAGCATGGCGGCAAGGGCGTGTTTGGCGACGTGCCTGACAATTTCGAGGCGACGCGCTACCATTCATTGATCGTTGAGCGGGAGTCATTGCCCAGCGAACTGACCATTACGGCCGAGACTGATGACGGCATCATCATGGGCCTCAGCCATAAGACCAGGAATGTCCATGGCGTGCAGTTCCATCCTGAAAGCATTGCTTCCGAACACGGCCACAAGCTATTGAAGAACTTCATCGATCTCGCGAGGGCCGGCTGAAATGGCCGATTTGAAGCAATTGATCGCCAAGGTCGCCAACGGGCAGCCGCTGACGCGCGAGGAAGCGCGCCAGGCTTTCGACGTGCTCATGTCGGGCGAAGCCACGCCTTCACAGATTGGCGGCTTCCTCATGGCCCTGCGCGTTCGTGGTGAGACGGTTCCGGAAATCACCGGCGCGGTCGAAACCATGCGCGAGAAGATGCTGAAGGTCGCTGCGCCCGCCGACGCCATCGATATCGTCGGGACTGGCGGTGATGCCTCAGGATCGTTCAATATTTCGACCTGTGCCGCCTTCATCGCTGCTGGTGCTGGTCTCAAGATCGCCAAGCACGGCAACCGCGCGCTCTCCTCCAAGTCGGGCGCTGCGGATGTGCTGACCGCGCTGGGCGTCAAGATCGACCTCACACCCGAACGCATTACCGAATGCATCGAAGAAGCGGGCGTCGGCTTCATGTTCGCGCCTGCCCATCACGTCTCGATGAAACATGTCGGCCCAAGCCGCGTCGAGCTTGGCACGCGGACCATCTTCAATCTCCTCGGTCCCCTCTCCAACCCGGCTGGCGTTCGTCGCCAAGTCACTGGCGTCTTTGCCAGTAACTGGGTCGAGCCCTTGGCCGAAGTGCTCGCCAATCTCTCCTGCGAGCGCGCCTGGATTTGCCACGGCGAAGGCGGCTTCGATGAAATCGTCGCAACCGGTCGCACCTGGATCGCGGAGCTCAAAGACGGCAAGGTTACGACTTTCGAGATCACGCCCGAAGACGTCGGCCTTGAACGCAGCGACGTGGCCGACCTCCGCGGTGGTGATGCCGCGCACAATGCCGAAGCGCTTATTGGCGTGCTCGCTGGCGCCAAGGGTGCCTTCCGCGATTCCGCCGCGATGACGGCGGGGTCCGCGCTCCTGGTCTCCGGGAAAGCCAAGACCTTCGCAGAAGGCGTGCGCATGGCGGAGGCCTCGATCGATCAGGGCGCAGCGCGCAAGAGCCTCGAAAAGCTCGTCAAAGCCTCGCACGGCTGATGCCATGAGCGCCCGTCCCGCAACAATCGCCGCCGAAACGCCGTCCGTCCTCGCCAAGATCGCCGCCTATAAGCGCGAGGAAGTGGCGAAGGCGAAATCCGAGATACCGGAAGCGGAACTCGAAGTGATGGCGCTTGATGCGCCGCCGGTTCGCGGCTTTGCCGCGGCCCTTGAAACCCGCATCAATGCCGGTCAATGGGCCTTGATCGCCGAGATCAAGAAGGCGAGCCCTTCCAAGGGCCTTATCCGGGCCGATTTCAACCCGCCGCAACTCGCACTCGCTTATGCCGATGGCGGCGCGGCCTGTCTGTCCGTCCTGACCGATACGCCGTCTTTCCAGGGTGCGCCCGAATATCTCGGCGCCGCACGTGCGGTGAGCGGCCTTCCCGCCTTGCGCAAGGATTTCATGCTCGATCCCTATCAGGTCGCCGAAGCCCGCGCCTGGGGTGCCGACTGCATCCTGCTCATCATGGCGATGATCGATGACACGCTGGCCGCCGAGCTTGAAAGCACCGCGCATGACTGGGGCATGGATGTGCTCGCAGAAGTCCACAATGAAGCCGAGCTCGAACGCGCCCTGAAGCTTTCGACACCCCTCATCGGCATCAACAACCGCGACCTCCACAGCTTCGCGACCAGCCTCGATGTCACAGAACGCCTCGCGCCGTTGATCCCGCAAGATTGCCTCATTGTCGGCGAAAGTGGGCTCTTCACGCCGGCCGATCTCGCGCGCCTGTCGAAGGTTGGCGTCAACGCTTTCCTTATCGGAGAAAGCCTGATGCGCCAGGCCGATGTCGCGGCTGCGACGCGCGCCATTCTCACCAAACCATGACCCGCCTAACCCATCTCGACGACAAGGGTGCCGCCCGCATGGTCGACGTCTCGGACAAGAACGTCACCGCCCGCAGCGCCACTGCCCAGGCGATCGTCGAGATGAAACCGGAAACGCTCGATCTCATCCTCGCCGGCACTGCCAAGAAGGGCGACGTCTTTGCCGCTGCCCGCATCGCCGGCATCATGGCCGCCAAGAAGACGTCGGATCTCATCCCGCTCTGCCATCCGCTCGCGATCACCAAAGCCGAGATCGAGTTTATGCCGCAGGGCAACGCAACGCTGACCATCGCCGCGACCGTCAAGGTCGAAGGCAAGACTGGCGTCGAGATGGAGGCGCTTACCGCCGCTTCGGTTGCTGCGCTCACCGTCTATGACATGTGCAAGGCCGTCGATCGCGACATGCGCATCCGCGACATCTGCCTCGTCGAGAAATCTGGCGGCAGGTCGGGCCGCTACACGCGGCCCAAATCATGAGCCTGTTGCCGGTCGACGAAGCCAAGGCGCGCATTCTTTCGGGTGTCAAGCCGCTCAGCCCCGAACCTGTGAAACTTGGCGATGCGCTCGGTCGCGTCCTCGCTCGCGATCTGAAAGCGACACGCGACCAGCCGCCCTTCGCCGCGAGCGCCATGGACGGCTATGCGGTGCGCGCCGCTGATGTCGCAACCGCTCCGGCACGCCTCAAGGTGATCGGCATGGCTCCGGCCGGCCACGCTTTCGACGGCACCGTCCGCACCGGCGAGACAGTACGCATCTTTACCGGCGGTCCGATGCCGCGCGGCGCCGACACCGTCGTGATCCAGGAGAACACAACTCGCGATGGCGATGCCGTCATCGTCAACAAGGCTCCCATTCCAGGCCATTCGGTGCGCGGCAAGGGTCTCGACTTCCGCAAGGGCGAAACGCTCATCGCTGCCGGCACACGTCTCGATGCTTCCGCCATCGGCCTCATCGCCGCAATGAACCATGCCGAAATCGCGGTGCGGCGCCCGCCCCGCGTCACGCTGTTCACCACCGGCGATGAACTCGTCCCGGTCGGCGGCAAGCCGGGCCCCGATCAGATCGTCTCCTCCAACAGCATTGCGCTCGCAGCCTTCATCCGCCACTTCGGCGGCGAGCCCCGCGATCTCGGCATCATCCCCGATCGCCTGAGTGCCACCATCCGTGCCATCGGCAGGGCCAAGGGCTCCGACATCCTCGTCACCACGGGCGGCGCCTCCGTCGGCGATCATGATTTCGTGCGCGAAGCCCTTCTCGCCGCCGGCATCAAGATCGATTTCTGGAAGATCGCCATGCGGCCTGGAAAGCCCTTGATGTTCGGTCGCAAGGGCGGCCTGCGGGTCATCGGTCTCCCCGGCAATCCCGTTTCGGCCCTGATTTGCGCGCGCCTCTTCCTGAAACCCCTTCTCGACGCCCTGCTCGGCCTGGCGCCTGAAAACCCCGCCCGTCTTGCCCGCCTGGCAGACCCCATGGGTGCCAATGACGATCGCCAGGATTACGTGCGCGCGACGTTGACCCGCGATGCCGAGGGCGGCTTGTTGGCCAAGCCCTTTCCCAAGCAGGATTCCTCCATGCTGCGCACACTGGTTGAGGCTGGCGGCCTGATCATCCGGCCCCCGCAAGCCCCGCCGGCGCCCGCTGGAACCCTTGTTTCAGTGCTTCCAATCGATTTTTGACGCAGCGCCTTACGAAACACTTGCCGAACCAACAGAGAACGGTTATTTGTTTATCAATTGTTCCGATTCTCTTCTTTAAAGGCAGGTGACCCATGCTTACGCGCAAACAGCTCGAATTGCTCCTCTTCATCAACGAACGGTTGAAGGAGGAAGGAGTGCCCCCCTCCTTCGAGGAAATGAAGGAGGCGCTCAATCTTCAATCCAAATCCGGCATTCACCGGCTCATCCTGGCGCTTGAGGAACGCGGTTTCTTGCGCCGCATGCCGAACCGGGCGCGTGCCTTGGAAGTCCTCAAGCTTCCCGAATCGCATTCGACGAGCTTGGCGCCGAAGAAGACGAGTTTCACGCCCAATGTCATCCAGGGCAATCTCGGCAAGGTGAAGCCGATCCCGCCCGGCAATGACGGCAATTATCGTCCGGCCATCGTGCCGGTCATGGGTCGCATTGCGGCCGGCGTGCCGATCTCGGCGATCCAGGACCACACGCACAACATTACCGTCCCGCCTGAGATGCTCGGCCCGGGCGAGCATTTCGCGCTTGAAGTGAAAGGCGACTCGATGATCGATGCCGGCATCTTCGATGGCGATACCGTTCTCCTGCGCAAGACCGACACCGCCCATAATGGCGAGATTGTCGTGGCGCTGGTCGACAGCGAGGAAGCAACCTTGAAGCGCATGCGCCGCAAGGGGGACTCGATCGCCCTCGAGGCCGCCAATCCCGCTTACGAGACGCGCATCTTCGGACCCGACCGCGTCAAGGTCCAGGGCAAGCTCGTCGGCCTCATCAGGAAGTATTCGTAATAGCAACGCCGTCTTTTTCCTCTCCCGCCTGCGGGAGAGGAAAGGGCCCCATTGCGAAGCAATGGGAATGGTGAGGGGTGCTTTCTGCATCCATCCCCTCATTACCCATGTCGCTAACGCGACACGGGGCCCTTCTTCTCCCGCAAGCGGGAGAAGACGATTGGGATCACCGAGGCTCTACCACCACACCGGCGCTTCGAACTTGCCCGCGGCCTGCTCGATCGCGCTGCCGACCTGGAACAGCGTCCCTTCATCGAACGGCTTGCCGATCAATTGCAGGCTCAACGGCAATCCGGCCGGGTCGAGCCCCGCCGGCACCGTGATCCCCGGCAAACCCGCCATGTTCACCGTTACCGTGAACACATCGTTCAGATACATCTGAACCGGATCGGTGATTTCGCCCGGTGCGAAGGTGGCACTCGGCGTCGCCGGTGTCAAGACGACGTCGACCTTGTTCCAGGCCTCGTCGAAGTCCCGCTTGATCAGTGTGCGGACTTTCTGTGCGCGGACATAATAGGCATCATAATAGCCCGCCGAGAGCACATAAGTCCCGATCAACACGCGCCTTTGCACTTCGCGCCCGAAGCCGGCCGCGCGCGTGTTCTCGTACATCGAGATGATGTCGTCGCCTTCGACGCGCAGCCCGTAGCGCACGCCGTCATAGCGCGCGAGGTTGGACGAGGCCTCCGCCGGCGCCACGATATAATAGGCGGGCAAGGCGTATTTCGTGTGCGGCAATGAGATCTCGACGATCTCCGCCCCCTGTTCTTTCAGCCACTGCGCGCCCTTGGCCCACAGCGCATCGATATCGGCCGGCATGTTGTCGACGCGATATTCCTTGGGGATGCCGACCCGCATGCCCTTGATCGGGCGCCCCAGCATCGCCTCGTAATCGGGCACCGGCACATCGACCGAAGTCGTGTCCTTGGGATCGACGCTCGCCATGGTCTTGAGCATGATCGCACAGTCGCGCACATCGCGCGCGATCGGCCCCGCCTGGTCGAGCGATGAGGCGAAGGCGACGATCCCCCAGCGCGAGCAGCGGCCATAGGTCGGTTTGATCCCGACCGTGCCAGTGAATGCCGCCGGCTGGCGGATCGATCCGCCGGTATCGGTCGCCGTCGCCCCGGCGCAAAGATGCGCTGCCACAGCCGAAGCCGACCCGCCAGACGAGCCGCCCGGCACCAGGGCCGCATTCGAATTGCGCCGCCGCCACGGATTGATGACATTGCCGTAATAGCTCGTCTCGTTGGACGAACCCATGGCGAACTCGTCCATGTTGAGTTTGCCGAGCATGACAGCACCTTCACGCCAAAGATTGGCGGTCACCGTCGACTCGTAAGGCGGCTCGAAGCCGTCGAGGATGTGGCTCGCCGCCTGCGTATGGACGCCCTTGGTCGCGAACAGGTCCTTGATGCCGAGCGGAATGCCTTCCAATGCCCCGCCTTCACCCCTGGCGAGCTTTGCGTCGGATGCCCTGGCCATCTCGCGGGCGAGGCCCGGCGTCTCGACGATATAGGCATTGAGGATGCGCGCCTGTTCCATGGCGGCGAGATAGGCTTCCGTCAGTTCGAGCGAACTGAACTTCCGCTCCTTCAGGCCCTTTCGCGCTTCGGCAATGGTGAGCGAGGTGAGCTTGCTCATTCGACCACCTTCGGCACCATGTAGAACTCGTCCTCGGAAACCGGCGCATTGAGCACGACGTCCTTCGGATAGTTGCCGTCGGTCACCACGTCATTGCGCATCTTCATTTTCATCGCCACCACCGAGGTCAATGGCTCGACTTGCGACACGTTGACTTCGTTCAATTGCTCGATCCAGTGCAGGATGGCATTGAGCTCGCCCTCGAGGCGCGGCACATCCGCGTCCTCGACTTTGATGCGCGCAAGCTTGGCGATGCGCTTGACCGTCGCCTTGTCGACCGACATGTCCTGAGGATCCTTATCGTAAAACGGGGGCTTGTTATCACCCACTATGCTGCGGTGCAACCTGCCGCCCGTCCCGCTTCAATTCCCGTCACCCCAGCGAACGCTGGGGTCCCCTGAATCATCTCCGCTAGCGGCATCGCGTCAGGGGATGCCAGCTTTCGCTGGCATGACGAACAGCCTTATCCGCCCACCGCCAGCTTCTTCTTCTGCCTTCCTTCCGCGTCGAAATTCTCGTCCTTGAGCCACTCCTGGAAAGCCTTCCGGATCGCCGGCCATTCCGTGTCGATGATCGAGAACCAGGCCGTATCGCGATTGCGGCCCTTGACGATGAAATGCTGCCGGAAAATCCCCTCGAAGGTGAAACCGAAGCGCTTCGCCGCCGCGCGCGATGGCGCATTGAGCGAATCGCATTTCCATTCGAGCCGCCTCACCCCCAATTCATCAAAGGCATGGCGCATCATCAGAAAAATCGCGTCCGTCGCCTCGCGCGTCTTCTGCAGGCCAGGCGACATCCAGATATGGCCGATCTCGATCACCCCATTCGGCGCATCGAGCCTCATGAAGGCGCCCATCCCGGCCGCCTTGCCGGTGTCCCGCCTGACATAGGCGTAGAACCACGGATCGCGCGACAACTCCCGCTCCAGCAGCCACGAGCGGAAGCTGTTGAAATCGGCAAAAGGTCCATAGCCCAGATAGGTCCAGATATGGCCCTCCGGATCGCTGTCCTTGAAGGAGTCGTAAAGATCCTTCGCATGTTTATCGACCGAGACCGGCTCAAGCCTGGTCCAGCGCCCGAATAGCGGGCGCAGATCAGGCGCAAGTCCCGGGGGCTTGTTCTCGACGATCTCGCCGACCGCGCGCTGAATATGTTTGTTCATCTACCCTGGCCCGCGTCGATCAGTTCACAGACTAATGCTTTCCCCGGATTTGAGTGCCTTCACCTTCTTGGCGTCAGGCCCCATAGCATCGAGGAACGGCTTTTCGTCCGGAATCACATAGCCTTCAAATGAGGCGTAGTGGCAAGGGATGATCGTACTAAAGGTGAAAAATTTGCGACAGGCAAGTGCGGCCTGCTCCGGTCCCATGGTGAAGCGGTCACCGATCGGAACGATACCGACCACGGGATGATAGAGTTCCTGGACGAGGCTCATGTCGTGCGAGATGCCGGTATCGCCCATCGCGTAAATGGTCTTGCCCTTTTCGGTCTGGGGTTCGATCACGAAACCTGAGGGATTGCCGAGATAGATCGGCACGCCGTCCTTTTGGATACGCCCCGAGGAATGCCAGGCATTGGTGAAGACGACGTCGAAATCGGCAAACGAAATCCGCCCGCCGTGATTGCCGGGGCTGTAGTTCTTGACCCCGTGCGCGGCGAGGAAATTGCAGATCTCGAAATTGCTGACGAGCGTCGCCCCTGTCGCCTTGCAGATCGAAACCGTGTCGCCGACATGGTCGTCGTGACCGTGCGTGAGGAGCAGATGCGTGCAGTCACGGGTCAGGTCCATTGTTCCGGGCTTGGCGGCCGGATTGCCGGTGATGAAGGGATCGAGAAGAATGACCGCCTTGCCGGTTTCGATACGGAAGGCCGAATGGCCGAGTGCCGTGATTTTCATGCGGTTGCTCCTGATTGGGCGAATACGGGCTGCGGCTCCGAATGGAGCTATGCAGCCTTAAGGGTTGCTCATGCTCCGATCATGCAACCGCTTTGCGCGCCCCGTCAAACCGCGTATCACCCTCGCCATGATCCATGACACGCTTGCCGCAGCGCTTTCCGGGCTTCCTGCGAACGCCCCCTTTCTCGGCCTCGATCTTGGGAGCAAGACGATCGGCGTCGCCGTCAGCGACGTCACGCGCACCATCGCCTCACCCGTCGAGACCATCGCGCGCCGCAAATTCACGCTTGATGCCGCACGGCTTCTTGAGATCGCGGCGGAGAAACGCGCCTGCCTCATCCTGCTGGGCTTCCCCCTCAACATGGATGGCTCCGAAGGTCCGCGCTGCCAGTCGACGCGCGCCTTCGCACGCAATCTCGAAAAGCTGACCTCCCTGCCCATCACCTTTTGGGACGAGCGGCTGTCGACCGCCGCCGTCGAGCGCATGCTCATCGAAGGCGACACGTCGCGGGCGCGCCGCGCTGAAGTCATCGACAAGCTCGCCGCCGTTTACATCCTGCAATCCGCCCTCGATTCGCTGAAAGCCCGATCATGACCGTTCACTTCATCGGCGCCGGCCCTGGTGCACCGGACCTCATAACCTTGCGCGGGCTGAGACTCATCGAGCGCTGCCCGGTTTGCCTCTATGCCGGCTCGCTCGTCCCTGAGGAGATCGTCAAATCCGCACCACAGGGCGCACGCGTCATCGACACCGCACCGATGACGCTTGATGAGATCATCGCCGAAATCGAAAAGGCGCATGCCGAAGGCAAGGACGTGGCGCGCGTTCATTCCGGCGATCCCTCGATCTATGGCGCCATCGCCGAACAGATGCGCCGCCTCGACGATCTCAAGATCGACTATGACGTGACGCCGGGCGTCCCCGCCTTCGCCGCTGCCGCGGCCGCACTCAAGACCGAATTCACGCTGCCCGAGATCGCCCAGACGGTGATCCTCACGCGCACCACGATGCAGGCCTCTCCGATGCCTCAGGGCGAGGCGCTGGAAGAACTCGGCCGCTCGCGCGCCACGCTTGCCATTCATCTTTCGATCCGTAATCTCGGCTATATCCAGCGTGCCCTGACGCCGCATTACGGCGAGGATTGCCCGGTCGTCGTCGTCTATCGCGTGAGTTGGCCGGATGAGAAGATCATCCACGGCACGCTCTCGACCATCGCCAAAAAGGTGCGCGCCGCCAAGCTCACCCGCACCGCGCTCATCCTTGTCGGCCCGGTGCTCGACGCGCATGGCTTTCGCGATTCGGCACTCTATGACCCTAAGCATGAGCACGTGCTGCGCAACCGCAAGACCCGGGTAAGCTGAGTCAATCGGAAGTGGAGTACCTCACTCGGTAACACTGAAGAGCGGCCAATCACCTTCGAGGCCTTTAAGTTGATGCGAGCCCTTATCGGTGAATTTGAACTTCGATCCGGCAACAAGATCCCGCACTGTACGGGACGTCCATACTTCGCGCGGCTCGCATTTGCCAAGTACACGCGCGGCAGTGTGCACGGCGATTCCGCCAACATCTTCCCCTATCACCTCGACTTCGCCTGTGTGCAGGCCGGAGCGAATATCGATGCCGAACCTTTCGATTGCGCGGCGGGCCGATAATGCGCAGTTGATTGCCCGCGCTGGTCCGTCGAACACCGCAAGAAATCCATCGCCGAGGTTCTTAACGGTTCGACCTCTGAAACGGTTGATCTCGGATCGCATTACTGCATTGTGGCTGCTGAGAAGCTGCTTCCATTGGCGATCGCCAAGTTCGACCGCGCGCTCGGTAGAATTCACGATGTCGGTGAAGAGCACCGTTACCAGCACCCGGTCGGGCTCGGTCAAGTGTCGCCCGCCAGTGACGAATTCTTCGACTTCGCTGGTGATCGCTTCCCAGTCGCCCACCCACCATAGGTGATCCTGCCCTGGGAGTTCGACGAGCTTCGCACCCGGAATATGCCGCGCCAGCAATCGGCCCTCCTCGATATTCACCGCCATGTCGCCAATTCGATGGAGGACGAGGGTCGGCACGCGCACCGCCGGCAGGATGGGCCTGACATCGATTGAGGCATTCATTCGCCACAGGCTCACGACCGCATTGGGGCTGGCCCCGAGCCGCAGATATTTCGCCCACCACTCCTTGAAAGCTTCATCCCCAGCCATCGTTGGCGCCCAAAAGTCGATGCCGAAAGGTCCGCCCCAATCCTTGTGCCAGCGCGTCAGCCAATCCTCCCAGGCAGCATCCTGCTTGCTACCCCACGGATAGTCGTCTGCCCACGCGCCTCGCGCTATGCTGCCATAGAGCACCAGCGCGGAGACGCGCTCAGGATAGGTCGCCGCAAAGAGAACGCTCATTGGGCCGCCTTCGGAAATGCCCATCAGCGCGGCGCGTTTGGAGCCGGCTGCATCCAGGACCGCGCGGACATCGTCCATTCGCTGCTCAAGCGTGGGGATGTCGCCGACGCGGTCCGATAAGCCGGTGCCCCGCTTGTCGAACCTGATCAGCCGCGCAAACGAACCTATACGGTCGAGGAATGCGGCGTAGGATGGGTTCTCCCAGCCCTGCTCAAGATGAGAAACGAAACCGGGCACGATAAGGACGTCGATCGGCCCGCTCCCAGTTACCTGGTAGGCAATGCTGACGTTATCGCTGCGGGTATACTTGGTCTCGGCTGACATGATTCCAGCCCACTGTCTCACGTCATGCTGGCAGCTTATTGCATTGGCCTCCTCTGCGCCATACGACAGAGTTGACGGCCTTCTCGGACGAGCGGAACAGGAAGGCCGACTTGTCGCCTAGACCTGGCCACAGTCTCGGCAATCCATTGGCCTTCCTGTTGCAGAGATCGTCCGACCCGCTACCCGTTGGCCGAACGGGTAACGCGGTCGATGCAGCTCCCTGCCCGTCCGGTCGTGGATCGGATTTCGGGCCCCGATCCTGGCCACTTCTTCACGATGTCAATCAGCGGTAGGCACGGCACTTTCTGCTGGCCATATAGTACATAACAGGAACAATTGCAAGTATTTTTGTGGCGAGATAGGTTTTGTTTCTATAAGTCTTTGATATGGAAGCCATAAGCTCGACCAGGAACGACACGGTCAAACTCCTCCGCTCGCTCGCGCTGAAGAAGCACCGCACAGAGACAGGCCTCTTCGTCGCGGAGGGTCACGCAATGCTGGCGCGCGCTAGGGAAACTGGGTGGAAACCCCAGACGTTGCTGCTGCGCGATGGCAGCGACACGCAGGAGCTTCTCGACTGGGGCCGCAACACACGGAGTCGCTGTCTTCTGGCGACCGAGGCCGTGATGAAAGCCGTCAGCGGCCAGGACAACCCAGCCGATTGCATCGCGCTCTTTCAACAACGCTGGCTCGAAACCATGCCGACGGTGGCAGCGGATGCGGTCTGGCTCGCGCTGGAAAATATCCGCGACCCCGGCAATCTCGGCACCATCATCCGCACCGCCGATGCCGTGTCGGCCGCCGGTATCATCCTGGTCGGCCAGAGCTGCGATCCTTATGGGCCCGACTGTGTCCGCGCCACGACAGGCTCGATCTTCGCGCTTCCCCTGCTCAAGCAGAGCGAGGCCCAATTCGCCGACCTCCTAAAATCCTGGCCGGGCGAAACGATCGGCACTGCCGCCCATGCACCGGCAAGCTTCCGCCGCAGCTACCGAACACCGACGCTGCTCGTCGTCGGCAGCGAGGGCGAAGGCCTTTCGCCGTCGCTCGCGAGACTTTGCAAAATGCTGCTACGCATTCCGATGTCGGGCGGCACGGAGTCGCTCAATGTCGCGGTGGCGACAGCGCTCATGCTCTACGAAATCCGCCGCACTGCCCTGCCTTAAGACTCCGTTAAAGCCGTGGCGTCACCCTGCGCGGCAGAATGACCAATCTCGCCTATATCAGCTTCATCCTGGCGATGAGCGTCCTCGGCGCACTGCTTGGCATCTTCGCCCATTTCTGGCGCGCCCACGCGACGCGCTTTCCCGAAGATCTGGGCCTCGGCGAGCCGCTCAACATGCTGACCCGCGACAATTATGCGGTCGAGAAATACGTGGTTGAGACCGAGTGGGATGATGCCGGCTTTTGGGACGGCGAGAGTGTGCGCAATGTGATCTACTACATTGTCGGCGGCGCTATAGCCCCGCTGATCTTTGGATTTGCGATGTGGGACGATCGCTTCCAGCTCGTCACTGCCGCCTGCCAGAGTTTGACGTCGCTGGGCTTGCAACCGCCGCTATGCCCTTGAAAACAAAAACCCGGCGCTGGCTTTCGCCAGACGCCGGGCCGTGAACTCAACCGAATGAAATCGGCTTAGTACTTCCACCACGGCTTCTTGTAGTAGTAGCCCTTGTAGTAATAGGGATAGCCGTACTTCTTGACCTTGTAGCGAGGACCGTAGCGGCCCGGATCATACACCCAGACCGTGGGGCCGCCGTATTTCCACCACGGCTTCGCATACCAGTAGCCACCATAGAAATAGCCATAGCCCGGCCGCTTATACAAATAACGGTTGCCGTGCTTGCCCTTCACATAGACCCAAGCGACCGTCTGGACATTTGAATCGCCCGTGACCAATTGCGAATTCAGTGGGGCATACGGCATGGCAGCCGAAGCCGGCGCGGACGCATATTCGACACCGGCAATGCCGGCAACAGCCGCTACAACGACAGCGGTGACAGTTTTCCTCAGCATGGAGAACTCCTTTATGCCTGAGAACGCCCTAACGCCGATACCAGAGTCGGGGTTCCAGTACACCTTAACTTCCGGCGCTGAGTTAAGACGAAACTAAGGTCAACGATCCGTCGCCAGGCAAATTTAATAAATAACCACGCTTCTGATCGACTCGCCCGCATGCATGAGGTCGAAAGCCTCGTTGATGCGCTCCAATGGTAACGTATGCGTGATCATTGGGTCGATCTCGATCCGCTTGTTCATGTACCAGTCGACGATCTTGGGAACATCGGTCCGTCCGCGGGCACCGCCGAACGCCGTTCCCCTCCAGACGCGCCCGGTCACCAGTTGGAACGGCCGCGTGCTGATCTCTTGCCCGGCGCCGGCAACGCCGATGATGATCGATTGTCCCCAGCCCTTATGGCAAGCCTCAAGCGCAATGCGCATGACTTTGACATTGCCGATGCATTCGAAGGTGTAGTCGGCGCCACCGCCCGTCAATTCCACGAGATGCGCGACGAGATCCCCCTTGACGTCATTGGGATTGACGAAATGAGTCATGCCGAAGCGTTCGCCCCAGGCTTTGCGATCGTTATTGAGATCCACGCCGACGATCATGTTGGCGCCAATCAATCGCAGACCCTGAATGACGTTGAGGCCAATGCCTCCGAGCCCGAAGACGATGCAATTGGATCCGGTCTCGACCTTGGCGGTGTTGATCACAGCACCGATCCCGGTGGTGACGCCGCAGCCGATGTAGCAGATCTTGTCGAACGGCGCGTCGTTGCGGACTTTCGCAAGCGCAATCTCCGGTAGCACCGTGTAGTTTGAGAAGGTCGAACAGCCCATATAGTGGTGGACCATCTGGCCTTTGTAGGAAAAGCGCGAGGTGCCGTCGGGCATCAGTCCCTTGCCCTGGGTGATGCGGATCTTCTGGCAAAGATTGGTCTTGGGGTTGAGGCAGTATTCGCATTCGCGGCATTCCGGCGTGTAGAGCGGAATGACGTGATCACCGGGTTTCAGCGAAGTGACACCCGGCCCGACCTCAACGACGACGCCCGCGCCTTCATGGCCCATGATCGCCGGGAAGAGTCCTTCCGGATCGGCGCCTGAAATCGTGAACTCGTCGGTATGGCAGATGCCGGTCGCCTTGATCTCGACCAGCACCTCGCCCTGCTTCGGCCCTTCGAGATCGACCTCGACGATTTCGAGGGGCTTGGCCTTTTCGACAGCAACGGCGGCGCGGGTTTTCATTCTACTGTCTCCATCGAATCTGAAGATCGCGTCATCGAATCTGAAGATCGCGTCATGCCAGCGAAAGCTGGCATCCCCTGAATCGCCTCAACAACGGAAACGATTCAGGGGACCCCAGCTTACGCTGGGGTGACGGTTATGGTCTGCGTTCGTAACTAAGCCTTCAGAACGCCGGTCGCCTGGGCAACCTTCGTCGCGATGAAATCCATCAATGGCGGCGACAGGCAATCATAGGGCGGAAGGCCGATATCCTTGAGCCTGCCCCGCACCAGATCCATCTTCTTCGGGTCGGCGCCGGACTCGATGATGGAGGACACGAAAGCGGCGAATGTCGGCGGCGACCAGCCCTCATCCTTCGAAAGCTCGGTATGGATGAAGTCGAAGCCATAGAGCGGGTGCTTGGTGTTCTCGATGCGCCCATACATGTGGACGCCGCATTCCTTGCAGGCATGGCGCTGGATCGCCGCTTTCTCATCGACGATGCGCAGCTTGTCGCCATTCGCGGTAACCTTCAACGTGTCGCGCGGAACAACCGCGACGACCGAGAACAGCGCACCGTCAGGCTTCCAGCACTTGGTGCAGCCACAGGCGTGATTATGCGCGCTCTGACTCGTGGTGGTTACCGTGACCGGCTTGGTCGGACACTTGCAGGTGAGCGTGCCACCCTTGAAGCCCTCTTTGGCGGGCTTGATTCCATAGTCGACAGACGGATGTATCGATAGACCCATGGCCGCGTCCTCCCTGACGTTGGTTGAGCCGGGCGCAATCTACACAGCTTGGGTGAAGTTTCCAACTCGCCCGGCAATTGGGCTCACCCCTTGAGATTTGTCCGTCCGGACGGCTATGTGCATGGCGAGCGATATCCAGAAATACAGGTCGGTCCATGAAATCGCATGCGCGTGTGGTTGTTGTCGGCGGGGGCATTATGGGGGTTGGTCTCCTCTATCACCTCGCTCTTGAAGGCTGGAGCGACATCGTCCTCGTCGAGAAAGGCGAACTGACCTCCGGCTCAACCTGGCATGCGGCCGGCCAATGTCCGCATTTCAACGGCTCGCTCAACATGACGAAAGTCCATGTCTACGGCACCGAACTCTATCCGAAACTCGAGAAACTGACCGGCCAGGCGGTCTCCTGGCATGGCTGCGGCGGCTTGCGCATCGCCCAGACGGACGAGGAGGTGAACTGGCTCAAATACGTGCTCGGCATTTCCAAGCTTGCCGGATACGAGGGCGAGATCATCGGCCCCAATGAGATCAAGAAGTATCATCCCTTCCTCGAGACCTTCGGCATCAAGGCCGCCTTCCGGACAGTGACCGACGGCCATGTCGCACCCGCCGACGTCACCAATGCGATGGCCGCCGGCGCCCGCAAGCTCGGCGCCGAGATCTACCGCCGCACGCGCGTGACCGACATCAAGCTCTTGCCCTCCGGCGAATGGAAAGTGATCACCGACAAGGGTGACATCATCTGCGAGCATGTCGTGAACTCTGCCGGCTCTTATTGCGATGTCGTCGGCTCCTGGACCGGCCACAACGTGCCGATCGCCAACATGCTGCATCACTACATGATCACCGAGCCATTGCAGGAACTCATCGATCTCGAAATGGAACTGCCGGTGGTGCGCGATCCTTACTCGCACGCCTATTTGCGCGAGGAAACCAACGGCATTCTCGTCGGCCCTTACGAAACCGATACCGCGCATGTGTGCTGGGACGGCGCGCCGCCGGCCTGGGATTTCGAGAGCGAACTCATCGCACCCGAGCTCGACCGTCTGACGCCATGGCTCGAACGCGCCACCGAGCGCTTTCCGCTCTTTGCCAATGCCGGCCTCAAATCGGTGATCTCTGGCGCCATTACCCACACCCCTGACGGCGTCTATCTCTCGGGGCCCGCACCGGGCCCGAAGAACTACTGGATGCATTGCGGCGCCTCGATCGGCATTTGCCAGGGCGGCGGCGCGGGCAAGTATCTGGCGCAGTGGATGGTGCATGGCCAGGCTGAGATCAACATGCGCGAATTCGATCCGCGCCGCTTCGGCAACTGGGCGAGCAAGGATTACACCGCCGAAGTCTCGGTCGCCGACTATCACCACATGTATTATTGCTACAAGCCGGCCGAGCAGCATGAAGTGGGCCGGGACCTCCGCACCTCCGCGCTGCATGAGAAGCTGAAGGCGCGCGGCGGCCAGTTCCAGCAGATTTTCGGCTGGGAGCGCGTGCGCTGGTACGACAAGACCGGCAAGGGCGAGCAATATTCTTACAAGCGTTCAAACTGGTGGGAGCCGGTCAAAGCAGAAGCAACCGCGGTGCGCGAAGCCGTCGGCCTCATGGATCTATCGACCTTCGCCAAGTTCGAAGTCACCGGTCCCGACGCCTATGCCTTCCTCGATCGCATCTGCGCCAACAAGATCCCGGCAAAGGATGGCGGCATCATCCTCGGCCATCTCCTGAACGACAACGGCTTCATCGAATCCGAATTGACCGTGACACGCCTTGGCCCGGAGAAATTCTACGTGCTCTCCGCCGCTGCTGCGCAGCTCTACGACAAGGACCAGCTCGAATGGCGTAAAAAACCCGGCGAGCGTGTCACCATCACCGACATCACCGATAATTTCGGCGTGCTGGTGCTGGCCGGCCCCAGGGCGCGCGATGTCCTGAGCCAATGCACCAAGACAGATCTTTCCAATGGTGCTTTCCGCTGGTTGACCGCCAGGGAGATCGAAGTTGCGGGCGTCGCCGACGTTCGCGCGCTACGCGTGAATTATGTCGGCGAACTCGGCTGGGAATTGCACGTGCCGCGCGCCGGCATGGAGAAAGTCTTCGATGCTTTGATGAAAGCAGGCGAGCCGCTCGGCCTCAAGCTCTTCGGCACCTATGCGATGAACGCGCTGCGCATGGAAAAGGCCTATCGCGGCTGGGGTTCGGAACTCACCAGCGAGATCGACATGTTCGAAGGCTCGATGGATCGCTTCATCCGCCTCGACAAGGAAGACTTCATCGGCCGTACCGCGAGCCTCAAATTCAAGCAGCGCGGGCCTCGCATCAAGCTCGTCTATATGGAAGTCGATGCCACCGACAGCGACTGCCGCGGCAATGAGCCCGTCTATTCCAACGGCAAGGTCGTCGGCCTTACGACATCGGGCGCCTATGGCTTCGCGGTGAAGAAGTCACTCGCCTTCGCTTATGTCGATCCCAAGCTTGCTGTGGACGGAAACGAGTTCGATGTCGTTCTGCTCGACCAACGCCACAAGGCCCGCATCATCCCCGAACCGATCTGGGATCCGAAGAACGAGCGGTTGAGGGCGTAACGGCTTTCATGTCTTCTCCCGCATGCGGGAGAAGAAGGGCCCCATGTCACGCCAGTGACATGGGTAGATGAGGGCACATTCCCCTCACCTTTCCCATTGCTTCGCAATGGGCCCCTGTCCTCTCCCGCAAGCGGTAGAGGACAAGAAGATGGCGCCTTGAGCCCCCACATCTCGGCTGCTACTGCTCGCGCATGGCACCGCAAACCGTCATTGCGCTTGGCACATCGGGCGATGGCAAAGAGCCCGAAGGCGTAGCGCTCTCGCGCCTCAGCGCCGCGCTCGGCCGCACGCCGCCGACCGTCCTCCTGCTGCTCTCGATCATCTCGATCCAGCTCGGTTCGGCCCTGGCGACCGTGTTCTTCTCAAGCCTTGGTCCCGCCGGCACCGCCTTCGTGAGCACCGCCTTCTCCGCCGCCGTCCTAACCCTGATGCGGCCGCGGCCAAAACTCGACAAACGCGTCATCGAGCACTCCCTGTTCCTCGCACTCTTCGGCGTGGCGATCGCCGGCGTCATCCTGTTCTACTTCATCGCACTGCAATCCATCCCGCTTGGCATTGCCTCGACCGTCGCCTTCCTCGGGCCCTTGGTCCTCGCCATCGCCACATCGCGGAAGCTAACGGACTTCCTGTGGATCGGGCTGGCCTTGCTCGGCCTGCTCCTGCTGACGCCGGAAATCGGAACGAGCCTCGATCCGCTGGGCCTCTTCTATGCCGCACTCGCGGCGATCGCATGGGCGGCCTTCGTGCCCTTGAGCAAGCGCGGGCAGACGATCTTCGACGGCATTGGCGGATTGACCCTCGGCATGTGGATCGCGACGGCCCTCATCGCGCCCTTCGCGTTCACCGAGGGCGCCTTCTTCACGGCGGGCGTTACAGACTACCTCGGCGCCTGCGCTGTTGCCCTTCTCGCCACCATCCTGCCATTTGCCATGGAGTATCGCGCATTGCGACGCATGTCGGCGCGCACCTACGGCATTCTGCTAACGCTGGAACCCGCGCTCGGCGCTGTTGTCGGTGCAGTCTTCCTCTCGCAAGGCCTGGGCTGGCTCGCAGTGATCGCCATCTTCTGCATCACGCTTGCAGCCATGGGCGTGACCGTCGTTCACGGGGACGAGTAATAAATCCTCCGTACACAAACCAATACCCTCTCCCCTCGTGGGAGAGGGAAAGTTGCTCACTGCCCCGTTTGCCCCGTAATCGCATCCGCCGTGAACGGTTTCTTCCAGCCGGTGAGTTTCACGATCGCGATCAACTGACCCTGTTTGGTCAAGGCCACGCGGCTGCCGGGTTTTGCCGCGAAGAGTTTTTTCGCCGCTTCGAGCCGCGCTTCACGCTGATCTTCCGGTATCGGCTCGGCGGTGACGATCTTGAGCAGCACGACGCCGCCATCCTGAAGCCACGAGACATCAACCGCGAGCTTGCTCTCACCAATCGTCATTGCGCCGCGCACCGGACCGCCGGCCTTCGGCGCGGCCAGCGCCACCCCGCTAAACAGCAGGAGTGCCATGAGAGCAATGCGGATTGCCATGCTGCGTGATTCCCCGCTAAGTGCCGGCCAATTCTACAACCCGGCCAGACAAATCCCAGAATGAATTCGCCCTCTTCACAGGCGCAGCGCCCCTTGCTGGCGATCGGCATCATGTTGATTGCCATGGCTCTGCTGCCGTTTCTTGACGTGATCGCGAAGCATCTTGGCGATATCGGCGTGCCAGTCATCCAAATCGTCTGGGCGCGCATGTTTTTTGGCACGCTCCTGACGCTGCCGATCGTCGTGGGCCAGTTTGGCTGGAAACCGGTCCTGACGCCGAACAGCCCGGGGATTCAGGTTCTCCGCAGTTTGCTGCTTCTGACGTCAACCGGCCTCTATTTCTGGAGCCTGAAATATCTCCCCGTCGCCGATGCCTTGGCGATCTTCTTTGTCCAGGCTCTGGCGGTGACGCTGCTCTCGCCTTTGATGCTTGGCGAGCATGTCGGGATCAGACGCTGGATCGCGACGGTCATCGGATTCATCGGCACATTGATCATCATCCGACCCGGCTTCCAGACATTCAACCTGGGCATTGTGCTCGCCCTTGGCTCGGGCTTTGCCACGGCGGTCTATATGCTCTTGACCCGCAAGATTGCCGGCCGTGCCCATGCGATCCTGACGACGCTTCACACCAACGCGGCGGGAATGGTGCTGGTCTCGATCGCGGTGGTCTTCTTCTGGAAATCTCCGACGACCGAGCAATGGATGCTTTTTGTGTTGCTGGCGATGTTCGCCACCGTCGGCCACTACCTCATCGTGCGCTCCTTCGATTATGCGGAGGCTTCGATGCTGGCGCCCTTCTCCTATACCGAAATCATCATGGCGGTATTCGGCGGCTGGTATTTCTTCGGCGATTTTCCGGACAAGTGGACCTTCATCGGCGTCGCGATCCTGATCGCCAGCGCGATCTACACATCCTATCGCGAGCGCCTCAGGCACATCGAACGCATACCGGAACCGGCGCCGTAAAGCTCCGCCAAGCCTGTCATTGCCGGGCTTGTCCCGGCAATCCATCGTTACATATCTGCTGATGGCGAAAATTTCGGCACAATGGATCCCCGGAACAAGTCCGGGGATGACAATTCTAGCAGACGAACTATGCCGCCGCGGCGCTGCGCTCCATGCGCAGCTTCAAGAGATACCAGACGATCATCACGCCCACGAGCTTGCTCAACACTTCGGTCGTAAAAGCGGCGGGCGTCAGGTAGCCCGCCAGATACTGGAAGGCGAGCGTGTCGAGCGGTACCGAGATCGCGCTCGACACCAGGATGCGCTCCTGCAATGGGCGCTTCGTGAAGGTGAAGATCGCCCAATCCGCCGTTTCGGAAATGAAGAAGGCCGAAAGACTGGCGATCGCCAATTCCTGGCCAACCATAAAGTAGGTGATGATGCCGGCGAGCAGTGTCGCCAGCAAAATCCGCTGGCCGATCTGGCGCTGGCCGTAATCGCGCAGCACGAAGACGAAGCCGACCACGACATTCGCAACATAGAGATCGCCGAAACTCGTCTGCCATGGCGCAACGGCCACGAACAGCCAGTTCACCAGGACGATTGAGGCGATATAGGCGACGACCCACATGACGGCTTCGTTCGATCCCCTTAGCCGACGATTTCAGCCGGTTTGAAGCAGAGATCGATCTCTTTCTTCGCATTCTCGGCGCTGTCCGAACCATGCACCGAATTGGCCTCGATCGACTCGGCATGAGCTTTCCGGATCGTGCCCGGCGCGGCATTGGCCGGGTTGGTCGCGCCCATCACGTCGCGATAGCGCTGCACGGCATTGTCCGCCTCGAGCACCTGGATGACGATCGGGCCCGAGGTCATGAACTTCACGAGATCATTGTAGAATGGGCGCTCCTTGTGGACGGCGTAGAAGGCCTCCGCGTCCGCCTTCGACCACTTGGCCCGTTTCTGGGCGATGATGCGCAAGCCCGCGCCCTCGATCATCGCATTGATGGCGCCGGTGATATTGCGGCGCGTGGCGTCGGGCTTGATGATGGAGAGCGTGCGCTCGGTGGCCATGAGTAATCCCTTATGAATGCTTATGGAAAGTCGCGCGCCTTATAGCGGCGGCTTTCCAGGGCTTCAAGCCCGGCCTCAGCCCGTCCAACCCAATCCTGTCGCTACGCAATTCATGGTCAGCAACAGCGAATTGAGCGACTTGCTGCGGGCATGGCCGCCGCGGGTTTCGCGCAGCAGGTCGATCTGCCAGCGATTAGCCTGCCCGACCAACGGCCTGACGCGATCGAAGCGCCTCCGGAACCCCGGAAAGCGCTCGACGAGCTGCGGTGCTTCGGTGAGCCGCAACACGGCCGTGACGGTGCGCTCATATTCACCGCGCACGAGTCCATAGATGCGCTCGGCATCGGCGCGCTCCGGAACGAGCTCTGCATAGAGTTCAGCGATTTCCATATCGGCGAGATAGAGCGACTTCTCGACCTCATCGATGGCGAGCCTGAAGCCGCGCGAGCGCTTGAACATGTCCTTGAGCAGGAGCCGACCCTCTTCGCCGCCTTTCTGGAGAAAGCGCTCAAGTGCGGTACCGAGCCCATACCAGCCGGTGATGACATGCCGGTTCTGGCTCCAGGCGAAGACCCAGGGAATGGCGCGCAGATCCTGAATGCCCTTGGCCCCGAAACGCCGAGCAGGCCTGCTGCCGATCTTGAGATGCGCCAATTCCTCGACCGGGCTCGCCGCCTGGAAATAGCCGATGAGGCCCGGATCCTCGGCGAGCATGCGATAGGCGGCAAAGGACTCGCGTGCGATCGCCTCGACCGCCGCCTGATGCGCCGGGTTCACTTTCAGCGCTGTCTCGATCGGCGATTTGAGCGTGTGGACGAGGACGGCCGAAGTCAGCACCTCGAGCTGGTAGAGAGCCGTGCCCTTATTGGCGAATTTGGAGGAGACGACTTCGCCCTGCTCCGTTACTCGCATCTGGCCGCCAATCGTGCCGGCTGGCTGTGCGGCAATGGCGCGCCCCGTCGGTGCGCCCCCGCGGCTGACAGAGCCGCCACGGCCATGGAAGAAGCTCAGAGCTATCCCGGCCTCCCGCGCCACGTCCATGAGCCGCCGCTGCGCCTCGTAAAGCTCGAAGCTCGCGCAGAAGAAGCCACCATCCTTGTTGGAATCGGAGTAGCCGAGCATGATCTCCTGCACCCCGCCATGCGCCTTGATCGAGCGGCGGATGAAGGGAACCGCGAGCAGTTCGCGCATGACGTCGGGTGCGCGCCGCAAATCGTCGATGGTTTCGAAGAGTGGCACCACCTGCAGGCGGCAGGATTCGCGCGCCTCGACATCAGCGAAGAGGCCGGCGTATTTCGCCAGCAGGTAGAGGCCCAGAACATCGCTTGCATGCTGCGTCATCGACAGGATGAAAGTACCGATTGCCTGCGGGTCGGGGCCATCCAAGGTCTCGCGCACCAATGTCAGGAGATCGAGGAGTTCGCGCGCTTCATCGCTTAGGCTCTTGAACTGCGGCACCCATGGCATCGGCTTTTTCAGTTCCGCCATGATCCATTTGAGCCATTCGGCGCTACCCGGCTCCGGCTGCGACTTGCGCGATCCGACATTGAGCTTGGCATGGAGTTCGGCGAGCACGCGGCTGACCACCGTCGTGTTCTGTCTCAGATCGAGGCTCATGGTGCGGAAGCCAAAAACCTGCACCTCCCAGCGCACCGGGCGCACCACATTGCGGGCAACCGACCCTGCCTGAATCTGGCCCAATGCCTTCTCCGCCTCGGCAAGCGCGCGCGCCAATTCGGCAGGCTCTGTAAACGGCTTGGCGCCGTCGCCTTCGGCGTAGGTCGCCGCAAGTCGCGCCCGCAAGGCGGTGAAATACTGGCGGAAGGGTTCATTGGCATTGCGTGCGGCAATGCCTTCGCCCTCACCTGTCATGCCGAGCTCGCGCGAGACACGCTCACGGAATGCGGCCGGAAGTGCCACTTCGCTTGAACTCACAGAGATGAGCTGTGCGAGTTCGGACAGCCGGCGATCCAGGCGTTCAACCGCGGCCTTGCGGCTTTCAACGAGCGCATATTTGGTGGCGCTGACCGTCACGAAGGGATTGCCGTCGCGATCGCCGCCGATCCACGAGGCAAAGCGCAAAGGCGGCTTGATGGTGAGCCCAAGCTCGGGATAGTGGCGGGCGAGCGCGCTTTCGAGAAGATCGCACAATTGCGGCGTGCGCTCGAACAGCGCCGACTTGAAGAAGTGCAGGCCCCAGGAGATTTCCTGCTCGACGGTCGGCTTTTCGAGCCGGATTTCGCCCGTCATCCACAGCATGTCGATGTCATCGCGCAAGGCCCGGGTCAGCGCCTGCCGTTCGCGCGGCGTCCAGCGCGGGCTCTCCATCTCATAGAGCTTGAGGTAGATGCGTCGGTGGATCTCGAGCACGCTGACGCGCTTGGCCTCTGTTGGATGCGCGGTAATGGTCGGGACGATATCGGCCCGCTCCAGCGCCCGCGCCACCGCTTCAGGCTCGATACCCGCCGCCGCGATCGTTGAAAAGGCGTTGGAAAGCGATCCGAGCAACTGGTCCTGGCCGCCATGCGCTTCGAGCCGCCGCCTCGCCCGCATGGCGGCATTTTCTTCGGCAATGCTTAAAAGCTGCAGCCAGATGCCGATAACTTGGAGCGCGGACGGAATCAATTCGGGCGCGAGCGACCCTTGCATGTCGGGATTGTCGATGATGCCGGCGACTTTCGGTTCTCGCGCCCGAATGACCTGCCGCAGCAGGTCGCGCAGGAGGACCGTGATCTCGTCGACATAACCGCCGTCGACCGGCGCAAGCTGGACCCTGACATTCATGCCGTTCTCCGACGCCAGTACCATTCTATCATGACAGGGGTGCTGGGACGCGCTAATGAGCGCCGCCATGCTGCATGTCAATAACCTGACCTACCGGATAGGCACCCGCCTGCTCCTCGAGGATGCCACCGTCGCACTCCCCGAAGGCCACAAGATCGGCCTCGTCGGGCGCAACGGCGTGGGTAAATCCACCCTTCTCCGGATCATTCTGGGCGAACTTGGCACCGAATCCGGCTCGATCCGCGTGCCCCGCCGGGCCAAAATCGGCACCGTCGCCCAGGAAGCCCCTGGCGGGTCGGAGAGCCTGATCGATACCGTGCTGGCCGGTGATCGCGAGCGCGCCGAACTCCTCGAAGCCGCCGAGACCGAGACCGACCCGCACACCATTGCCGAGATCCAAACCCGCCTCGCCGATATCGAGGCCCATTCCGCGCCAGCCCGCGCCGCCGCCATTCTGTCGGGCCTAGGCTTTTCGGAGGAAAAGCAGGTTGGCCCCTGCTCGGCCCTCTCCGGCGGCTGGCGCATGCGCGTCGCACTGGCCGCCGCCCTCTTCGCCTCGCCCGACGTCCTGCTCCTCGACGAGCCGACCAACTATCTCGACCTCGAAGGCACGATCTGGCTCAAGGACTTCATCCGCAAATATCGCCACACCATCCTTCTGGTGAGCCATGACCGCGATCTTCTAAATGAGGCGGTCGATGCGATCCTGCATCTCGATCGCGGCAAGCTCGCACTCTATCAGGGCAATTACGACCAGTTCGAACGCCAGCGCAGCGAGCAGCAGGCACTGACGCTCAAGCTCAAGAAGAAGCAGGAAGCCCAGCGCAAGCATATGGAAGCCTTCGTCGAGCGCTTCCGCTACAAGGCCTCGAAGGCGCGCCAGGCGCAAAGCCGCCTGAAAGCCTTGGCCAAGCTTGCGCCAATCGCCGACGTCATCGAGGATCGCGTCTACCCTTTTCACTTCCCCAATCCGGAAAAGCCCCTCGCCCCGCCGGCGATCAAATGGGACGACGCATCCGTCGGCTACGAACCCGGCAAGCCGATCCTGAGGAAGATCACCTTGCGCCTCGATCCCGATGACCGGATTGCGCTCCTGGGATCGAACGGCAATGGCAAATCGACCTTCGCCAAGCTTCTCTGCGGCAAGCTTTCGACGATGGGCGGCGAAATGCGCCATCACGGCAAGCTCACCGTTGGCTATTTCGCACAGCATCAGGTCGATGAACTGTCGCCGGAGCGCACCGCGTACAATTACTTTGAAGAACTGATGCCGCAGGCGACCGTGTCCCAGCGCCGCGCCCGGCTCGGCTCCTATGGCTTCGGCGCGACGCTGGCGGATTCGCCCACCCGCACGCTTTCGGGTGGCGAGAAGGCGCGGCTTCTATTTGCGCTCGCGGCTTTTCACGCTCCGCATATTCTGGTTCTGGACGAACCGACCAACCATCTCGACGTCGACAGCCGCGAAGCCCTGATTCTTGCGATCAATGACTACGAAGGCGCGGTGATTCTCATCAGCCACGAGCGCCATCTGATCGAGACCTGCGCCGACCGGCTCTGGCTCGTCGCGGATGGAACCGTCAAACCCTTCGACGGCGACATGGACGACTATACGCGGCTGGTGCTGGAACGCAGCGGCGGCCGGGCGCCGCGTCGCCGGAACGACGAGCCGGCAACCAAACCGGCAAAGCTCAATCCCGTCGCGCTCTCGCGTCAGGTGCAGGATCTGGAAATCAGCATTGCGACGCTTCAGGACAAGCTCGCCGTACTCGATCGCGCGCTCGCCGATCCCGACCTCTATGCCAGCGAGCCGCGCAAGGCTGCCGACTTCGCCAAATTGCGCACCAAGCTTGCCGCCGACCTCGAACGTGCCGAAAGCCAGTGGCTAGAGGCCCAGGACAGCCTTTCAGATGCCTGAAACGGCGCATGCGCCGCAGCTCCTCGACCTGACCAATCACCCGGTCGGCTTCCTGAGTCTTGCCATCTTCGCAATCGCCTATTGCTTCGTGGTCTCGGAAGAGCTGAGCAAGATGGCAAAGTCGAAGCCCGTGCTGGTTGCCGCGGGCTTGATCTGGGCGCTCATCGGCTTCGTCTATACGCAGGCCGGCCAGAGCGTCGTGGCCGAGGCGGCGGCCCAGCACACCATCTACGAATATGGCGAACTGTTTCTCTTCCTGATCGTCGCGATCACCTATGTAAACACGCTGGAAGAGCGCCGCGTCTTCGACGTTCTCCGCGCCCGCCTGGTTAATCTCGGCTTGAGCTATCGCAGCCTTTTCTGGGTGACTGGCGCTATCGCCTTCTTCCTCTCGCCTGTCCTCGACAATCTCACGACATCTCTGGTCGTCGGCGCGGTCGTCATGGCGCTGGGCCGCGACTCGCCGCGCTTCGTCGCCATCTCCTGCATCAGTATTGTCGTCGCCGCCAACGCCGGCGGCGCCTTTTCGCCGTTCGGCGACATCACCACCTTGATGGTCTGGCAGAAAGGCAAGGTCGAGTTCGCGGAATTCTTCGCGCTCTTCATTCCATCGCTGCTCAACTGGCTCATTCCATCGGCCATCCTGCATTTCGCTATTCCACGCACCACGCCGCCGGCCCAGGTCGACCGCGTGCACTTCAAACCAGGTGCGCGCGGGGTCATCATTCTCTTTGCGCTGACGATCATGACAGCGGTCTCGTTCCGCAATTTCCTCGGCCTGCAGCCGGCGCTCGGCATGATGCTAGGCCTCGGTTACCTGCAGATTTGGTCCTACATTCTTCAGCGCCGCGGCCGGCGCCGCAATGACGACGACATGGTACTCAACTCGTTTCACCAGATCGCCCGCGTCGAATGGGACACCTTGCTTTTTTTCTTCGGTATCATCTTCGCAGTTGGCGGACTCGGCGTCCTTGGATATCTCGCATTGGCGAGCCAGTATCTCTACATCGACATTGGCCCTACATTCGCCAACATCGCCATCGGCGTCTTGTCGGCCATCGTCGACAATATCCCCCTTATGTTCGCGGTCCTGAGCATGGATCCATCTATGGCGCACGGCGAATGGTTGCTCGTGACTTTGACAGCAGGAGTAGGCGGCAGCTTGTTGTCGATCGGATCTGCAGCGGGAGTCGCGCTGATGGGATTGGCCAGGGGTCAATATACCTTTTTCAGTCATTTGAGGTGGAGTTGGGCGATCGCCTTGGGGTACGCTGTCAGCATCATTGCCCACCTCGTCATCAATCAAGGTTGGTTCTAGTCAATGTCTCAGTCGACGGCGGCGAGCCAAAGCGCGCTTCGGCGCTTTATTGACCACGAAGCAACCGGCGGCGTTGTTCTTGTAATCGCTGCCGCGCTTGCGCTTCTGGCTACAAATATCGGCGATCTCGGGCGCTACTATGATGACCTGATCGACCTACCGGTATCGATCAGCATCGGGAGCCTTGCGCTGGCAAAGCCCCTGCTGCTTTGGATCAATGACGGGCTGATGGCCGTCTTCTTCTTTCTCGTAGCCCTGGAGATCAAGCGCGAGATGCTGGATGGGCATCTCTCTTCGCGCGATCAGGTGATCCTTCCGGCCGTGGCGGCCGTCGGTGGCATGGTAGCGCCCGCATTGATCTATTCTTATTTCAATTGGCACGATCCGACGCTGCTGCGCGGCTGGGCGATACCGGCGGCCACGGATATTGCTTTTGCGCTCGGCGTGCTTGCGCTCCTCGGCAATCGCGTCCCCTTGACCCTTAAGATCTTCCTGCTGACGCTTGCAACCCTCGATGATCTGCTGGCGATCCTCGTCATCGCGTTCTTCTATACCGAATACGTCTCGGTGACACAGCTCGCTCTCGCCGGCCTCGCTCTCTTCGGTCTTGTTGTGCTCAACCGGATGAGAGTTTCGCGATTGGCGCCCTATATCTTTCTCGGCATCGCGCTCTGGGTCTTCGTGCTCAAATCCGGCGTGCACGCAACGCTTGCCGGTGTCGCTCTAGGCCTGCTCATTCCGCTGAAGCGGAAAGACGGCTCGCCCATGATCGAGTCGGTCGAGGAAGCCCTCCATCCCTATGTGAAGTTCCTCATCCTGCCGCTCTTTGCCTTCGTCAACGCGGGCGTGCCGCTGGCCGATCTGAACGTCACCTATCTTCTCACTTCCGTTCCATTCGGCATTGCAGCAGGCTTGGTGATCGGCAAGCCGCTCGGCGTCATGCTTGCCTGCACCGCGGTGATCAAATCGGGCATCGGCCGCCTGCCTGAACAGGTCAGTTGGCGGCAAATGCTGGGTGTCAGCGCGCTCGCCGGAATTGGCTTCACCATGAGCTTGTTCATCGGCACGCTTGCCTTCAAGGACGCTGCACTGGCCGATGCAGTACGGCTCGGCGTCATCACGGGCTCGCTGATATCGGCAGCCCTCGGTGCAATCATCCTGTTGACGTCGCCGACACCGCGCTGACAAGCGCGTGATTGTCATTCGATCGTCATGGAAGCCCCATCTAGTCGGCCCGCTCACCATCACACCGATGCGCATCGCGCACGCTATGGGGAAACCATGCACACGACACTCTTGCGCGGCTCGTTGGCCGCTCTCCTGCTCGCTGGTACAAGCCTTTCCGGTCATGCGGCCGAGGTCTTCAATCGCATCGCGACGTTCCATGTCGTCGACAACCTGCCGGCGGGCGCCGATCCCAAGACATCGACCGTTGCGGAAATCATCACGTCCACGGCGGACGGCGATACACTGGTCTATACCGACAGCCCCGGCAAACGCATTGGCATCATCGACATCACCGATCCGAAGACTCCGAAGCCCGCTGGAACCGTCGATGTCGGCGGCGAACCCACCTCGACCGTGGTGGCCGGTAATTTCGCGCTCGTCGGCGTCGTAACGTCCGAGAGCAAGGCCAACCCTTCAGGACATCTGGCAATCGTCGATCTCACCAAGAAGGCCGTCGCTGCCACTTGCGATCTTGGCGGCCAGCCGGATTCGCTTGCCAAGAGCAGAGACGGGAAATTCCTGGCGATCGCGATCGAGAATGAGCGCGACGAGGAAGTGAACGAAGGCGCCCTCCCACAACTGCCGGGCGGCAACCTCACCACTTTTGCGATCGGCGCCGACGGCACCGTTGATTGCGCGACGAGAAAGGTGATCGACGTGACCGGCATCGCCGCTATCGTGCCCGAGGATCCCGAGCCCGAATTCGTCGACATCAACGGCAAGAACGAAGTTGTGCTCACCCTGCAGGAGAACAACCATATCGTCGTGGCCGACCTTGCCTCCGGCAAAATCATCGCGCAATTCCCGGCCGGCACTGTCGATCTCGCCAATATCGACACCGAAAAAGACGGCATCATTTCGCTCACCGGCAAGAAGGACGGCGTTCCCCGCGAGCCCGATGCCGTGCAGTGGGTCGATGACGATCGCTTCGTCACCGCCAATGAGGGCGACTGGAAGGGCGGCAGCCGCAGCTTCACGATTTACAAGAAGGACGGAACAGTCGAATTCGAAAGCGGTCCGTCTTTCGAATATGAAACCGTCCGCCTCGGTCACTATCCCGAAAAGCGCAACAAGAAAGGCAGCGAGCTTGAAGGTGCCGAAGTCGCAACCTTCGGCAGCGACAAATTGATTTTCGTCGGCTCAGAGCGGGCCTCGCTCGTCGGCGTCTACAAGGATGAAGGTCCCGGCAAGGCACCGACCTTTTTGCAGGCGCTCCCCGGCGGCATTGGCCCCGAAGGCCTATTCGCCATTCCGGCGCGCAATCTCTTTGTAACCGCTTCCGAAACCGATCTGCGCGAGGATGGCTTGATCGGCTCGGTCGTGACGATCTATCAGCGCGCCGAAGGCACGCCCGCCTATCCGACCATCCAGTCGGCCAATGACGCAAACGGCCTGCCACTGCCATGGAGGGCCTTGTCCGGCACGGCTGCCGATGCCTCGACGCCAGGCAAGCTCTATGCGGTCATCGACAGCGCTTCTTCGCAAGGCCAGATCCTGACGATCGACGCCACGCAGAAACCGGCGCTGATCACCGGCGCGATCACGGTCACGAAGGACGGCAAGCCCGCCGAGCTTCTTGACCTCGAAGGTATCGCACTTGCGTCCGACGGCGGCTTCTGGCTCGCCTCCGAGGGCAATCCCGAGCGCGAGAAGAACAAGACCCAGTCGACGCTCATCAAGGTGGATGCGGCGGGTAAGATTCTCGAAGAGATCGCCCTGCCCGAGGGGCTTGCCGCCAATGCCACGCGCTTCGGCTTCGAAGGCGTGACCGTTACCGGTTCGGGTGCGGACGAGACCGTGTGGCTCGCAGTCCAGCGGGAATGGAAGGACGATCCCAAGGGCTTGACCAAGCTTCTCGCCTACAAGCCCTCAGACAAGAGTTGGGGTGCCGTTCATTATCCGCTCGACAAGCCGGAAAAGGGCTGGGTCGGGCTTTCGGAGATCACCGCGGTACCGGGCGGCCTGATCGTCATCGAGCGCGACAACCAGGTCGGCAAGGACGCCAAGATCAAGAAACTGACCTTCGTTGCGCTGGACGGTGTCAAGCCGGCGCCACTTGGCGGCACGCTGCCGGTGGTGACAAAGAAGGAATTGCGCGATCTTCTGCCCGATCTGGCAGCGCCCGGCGGCTATATCCTCGACAAGATCGAGAGCTTTGCGATCGATTCGGCAGGTGAAGCCTACATCATCACCGACAATGACGGCGTCGATGACCATTCCGGCGAGACGCAATTCATCGGCCTCGGCAAGCTCAACACGTCGATGTAAGCAGGCTTTGACCCACAAGCGAAAGCCGGCAGGCGATGCCTAGCCGGCTTTTCTTTCATGAAGCCCGTGGTGGAAGATCAGGCCTTGCGAAGCTCCGTTGTTGAGGTATTGCGCATGTATCACCCCCTCAATTCCCGGCCTGCATGAGGCCGCTGGGGACGATGTTATCACGTTGTTGCTTTCACGCTAGACCGTCTTCGACTTCGCGCCCGCATCCGCCATGTTGCGCCAGCGGCCCCCTTCGTCCTGGCGCCAATAGCTGACCACGTGACCCTCACTGGCCATCCGGCGCCACCAGTCGCGCGCCTGGGCAACCGTGTCGGGAAGGCTGCCGTCGAACATCACGATGGCACGCTCCAATCCTTCGAGTTCGGCGGGTTCGGCGCCGTCCAGAAAAAAGCTTACATGCGGTGCGTTCGGCCGATCGGCGCTCGCTGTGAGGTAGATCGGCTGGCGCGTGGCATGGCCATCCGCAATCGAGCCATGCGGCAGGAAGGCATCATCGCGATAAGACCATAACAACGCCGAGATGGCCTCGACCCGCTCGGCGACGCCCACCTGCACCACCGCCCGCCAGCCCCGCGCCAGGGTTTTTTCCAGAAGCTGCGGTAGGACGGCTTCAAGCGGCTGGCGCTCGAGATGATAGAAATAGACCTCGGTCATGTTCCGATCGTGCCTGGCCCGCTGTCGCCGTCAAGCCGCAAAAGGCGATTCTCTTTTGGGCACAATGTCACTAGATTGTCCGGTGAAATCGGGATGGGGGAAATGCATGGCCCAGAGACTGGTGATGTGGCTTGCTTTGGCGGTGCTGGCCTTGGGCTTTGGCGGAACCACAAGACCGGCCCAGGCGAATGGCTTTTGCACCTGCTGCCTTAACCCCATGCCGGAGGCTTGCGCCAAGGCCTGCGAGGCGCGCCCGGCCACCCCCAACCAGTGTCCCGCCTTCGTCATCTATGAGGGCGCCGGCGCCGCGGGTCCCACCGGCAATCCCCTCAATGCCATGTCCCTGAAGGAACTCGACATGGGCAGCCCGCACCGCAGCGAGCTTGAGGGGTTCCGGAGATTCCTTGAAAAATACCGCATCAAGGCGATCAAGGACTGGCGCGCCGCCGCCCACGCCTATGACCGCGGCAAGCTTGCCAAGGATGCCTTCGAAGAAGCGAGCACGCTCTATCGCGACGCACTCGTCGGCTATTATCACGGCATCCGGGCCTATCGCGAAAATATCCACGCGGCCCCGGAATAGGCCCTATTCGTAGTATTTCTCGACCAATCGGTTGAGAAGCCGAACACCCCACCCTGACGCCCAGCCCTGGCTGATCGGCGACTTGGGCGAGTCCATGGCCGTCCCCGCAACGTCAAGGTGCACCCACGGCACGTTGTTCACGAAGCGCTGCAGGAATTGCGCGGCGGTGATCGAGCCGGCATTGCGGCCGCCGATATTCTTCATGTCGGCGACCTCGAAATCGATCATCTTGTCGTATTCGGGGCCCATCGGCATGCGCCAGACCTTTTCGCCGGTCTCGATCCCGGCTTCGGCAAGGCGACTCGCCAGTTCGTCATTGTTCGAGAACAGGCCGGCATGTTCCTTGCCCAGCGCCACCAGGATCGCACCGGTAAGGGTCGCAAGGTCAATCATGAATTCCGGCTTGAAACGGTTCTGGATGTACCAAAGCACATCGGCGAGAACGAGCCTGCCTTCGGCGTCCGTATTGAGCACGGCGATGGTCTGCCCCGACATGGATTTGACCACATCGCCCGGCCGCTGTGCGTTGCCGTCCACCATGTTCTCGACCAGCCCGATGGCGCCGACCACGTTCGCGCGCGCCTTGCGCTTGGCGAGCGCCATCATCAGGCCGACGACGCAGGCCGCCCCGCCCATGTCGCCCTTCATGTCCTCCATGCCGGCTGCCGGCTTGATCGAAACGCCGCCGGTATCGAAGGTAACGCCCTTGCCGATGAAGGCGATCGGCGCCGCGCCGCGCTTGCCTCCGTTCCAGCGCATCACGACCATGCGCGGTGCATTCGATGAGCCCTGCGCGACGCCGAGCAATGCCCCCATGCCAAGCTTTTCCATCTGGGCCGGGTTCAGAATCTCGACCTGAACGCCGAGCTTCGACAACGCCTTGGCACGATTGGCAAATTCGATCGGATAGAGATGGTTGGCTGGTTCGTTGACGAGGTCACGAGCCATGTGAACGCCCGCCGCGACTGCATCGAGATCGGCAAATGCGAGCTTCGCCGCCGCTGCATCGGCAGTAAGCACGGTGAGGCTGGAGAGCCCTGAATTCTCGTCCGGCTTCTTGGTCTTGTATTTCAGGAACCCATATGTCCGAAGCCGCACGCCCGAGGCCAAAAGCGCCGGCGCCTGCCCGGCCTTGAGCTTCACCCCAGCCGGGAGGTCGGCAGCGATCGTCGCTTCCTTCGCCTTCATGCCCTGAAGCGCACCGGCGATCGTTCCGCCCAAATATTCGATTTCCCGCGCCGCTAGCTTGGCCGGGTCGCCAATTCCGAACACCGCAATGCGTTCGAATTGGGTGCCTGCCGGCGCCAAAATGTCGAGCATTTGGTCGCGCTTGCCCTCGAATTTTGCCGCTTTCATCGCGCGCGAGACATGGCCGCCCGCAGCGGCATCGGCCTTCGCGGCGAGCCCGGACAATTTTCCGCCCTCCGCTACAAACGTGATAAAAATTCCCGACTTTGGCAGGGCCGGCGATTCGAATCTGATTTTCATGAAGAATCCTGAGGGAATAGGCTTTTCGGTGCGCTTTCCTTACCGTCTTAAGGTCCTCGGTTCAACGATCAACACTCCGTTAGCCATGGCGGCATGGCCGCCATGTCACGACCGTAATTTCTTCCGAGGCTCCCATCGATTTCCTTCTAGGCGGGGGCGATCAAACCAGTTAAAAAAGTGCAAACATTCGTGATTTGGCAGCACACTCTCCGGCCATGACGGGGGACACGGTCATCAGGCAAGTGCGCAGCGTTTGTGCTGCAATGCGAAATCGCGCCTTTTTTCTTGCGCTCCTGCCCGTCCTCTATCTCTCGGCGCTGCTTTTCGGCATGCCCCCGGTGATGGCCGCGACGTCCAGCACCACCGCCAAGGAAGACAAGGTCAAGCCGATTCTGAAGACGCCGCCGAAGGGCACGCGGGTCAATGTCATATCCGACCGGATGACATATGATTCCCGCACCAAGATCGCCGTTGCGACGGGTCGCGTTGAACTCACTTACGGTCCCTACGATCTCATTGCGACCCGCGTCACCTACAACACCAAGACCGGCGTCATGACCGCTAATGGCGAGGTCCGCCTCAAG
>JAXMCQ010000018.1:0-126476 GCA_046349315.1 Hyphomicrobiales bacterium
ATTGTTCGATCCGGCCAGGCGTAACAAGAAGCTCATTGGCCGCCGCAACAAACGCAAGCGCGTGCTACCGCCCCTTCAGATCGTCGATGTTGGCCCCAATCCGCTGGTTTCGATGTTTCTCGTGTTCCGCCCGCAGGAGCCGGCTCCCGCACCAGCTCTTGAGGAGAAAGCCGACGACGGCATGGTCGATGCAAGGCGCCTGATCCGCCGCTTCCTCGCCCTCATGGATGCCGTGCAAGACATTCCCCGCCAGGCCATGCGGCTCGCACGCTGGCAGGCCAAACCCCTCGATCAACGCCGGCCTGAGCGCTGGAGCCCCCTGCGCTCCGGCCGCCCACCCGGCTACCGAGAGCGGCCAAAGCATGAGGTCGAGGAGATCCTGAAAGAATGCGACTGGCTCGCCCGCAATGTCATGCCGCCGCTCGACAACACGTCGTAAGGAGAGTTCCTCCGTATACGGACTTATTGACGCGCCACTCGTCCTTCGAGGCAGCGCTTTGCGCTGCGCATCATTACCCTCTTTACCCCTCTCCCACGAGGGGAGAAGGAAAAGGAGATGCCAGCTTTCGCAGGCGTGACGGTTCGTGTACGGATTAAAGTCACCGATACTCTGTCTTGGGCCATTCGAACCGAGCCTTGAAGGAGCAACCCGGCATGTCAGATTTCAATATCGGCTTTGTGATTTTTCCCGGCATCACCCAGCTCGACTTCACCGGCCCGTTTGAAGTCCTGAGCCGGCTTTCGACGCCGCCCTCGATTTCCGTGCCGAGCCGCTTTGCAAATGCCAAAACGCATGTCGTCGCAAAGTCCATGGCACCGGTGGTGAGCGATCGCGGCCTCGGCTTCATGCCGACATGCACGTTTGAAAACTGCCCGCCACTCGATCTGATTTGTGTGACCGGCGGGGCCGGCGTGGTCGAAGCGCTCGTCGATGCCGAAACGATTGACTTCATCCGCCGTGAGGGCGGCCGCGCACAATATGTAACCTCGGTCTGTGTCGGAGCCTTCCTCCTTGGTGCCGCCGGCTTGCTCAAGGGTCGCCGCGCCGCGACGCATTGGGCCTATGTCGACTTGCTGCCATTGGTGGGCGCCCAGCACGAGAAGGGGCGCATCGTGCGCGACGGCAATGTCTTCACTTCGGGCGGCGTCACGTCGGGAATTGATTTTGCCTTCCGCATCATTGCGGAGATCGCCGGACCCGATGTCGCAAAGGCGATCCAGCTCGGCATCGAATATGATCCGGCACCGCCCTTCGATGCCGGACACCCCGACAAGTCGTCCGAGGCGGCAGTGGCGCTGATGGTTCAGCGCAATGCCGGCGCGCATGCGGCGATGGCGCAACGGCTAAGGACGCCCGCCTAGCCGGCCAGGAACACCTCGCGACGCAACCGCGTTGGAGATGTCTGATGGACCCTGAGCGAAGAGGACGATACACGATGGATGCCAAGAACAAGATTTGCATTTGGTACGACAAGGATGCCGAGGAAGCCGCCCGCTTCTACGCAAAGACGTTCCCCGACAGCGCGGTTAAGGCTGTCTACAAGGCGCCGACCGATTATCCCTCCGGCAAGGCCGGCGATGTGCTGACCGTCGAATTCACCGTCTGCGGCATTCCTTGCATTGGTCTCAATGGCGGTCCGCAGTTCAAGCACAGTGAAGCCTTCTCCTTTCAGATCGCCACCGACGATCAAGCCGAGACCGATCGCTACTGGAACGCGATTGTCGGCAATGACGGGCAGGAAAGTGTGTGCGGCTGGTGCAAGGACAAATGGGGTATTTCCTGGCAGATCACGCCGCGCGTGCTGACCGAAGCCATGGCAAAGGGCGGCGAGGAAGCAAAGCGCGCCTTTACCGCCATGATGGACATGAAGAAAATCGATGTGGCGAAGATCGAGGCGGCGCGCCGCGGCTAGCCCGAGACCACCAGGCGATACCCCGCATCATACTCGTCGCGATTGAGCAAATCTGCGTAGCGGCGCTGCCACGCGCCGCTAGCGAGATCCTGCTTCAGGCTTTCAAATTCGGTCTCGGCCTTGCCGATGGCCCAGAAGGACGAGCTGCCCGACCGGATGAAGGGATCGAGATAGGCCTGTGGCCGTCTCCAGTACGCATAGAGAAATCCATCGCTGCAATCATGCGGCACCAGCACCGGCGTGATCTCGACCGGACCCATCCATTTTTCATAATCGGAGAGTTTCGGCATGATCGCCTCGTCCAATGCCGCAAGTTCCGGAAGATAATCGGTGAGCCACGGCCGATGTGCCGGATCGAAGGTAAGAAGCACGATTGGCCCGCGCGTGACGCGCCTTATCTCGCGCAAGCCGGCGGCTTTGTCGGGCCAATGATGGATGGTGAGGATCGCCATCGAAGCGTCGAAGCTCCTATCCTCGAAGGGCAGGTCTTCGGCGCTGGCCTGGATCGCTTTGGCCGCCGAGGGCTTGCGCTTGGCGATCATCTCAGCCGAGGGCTCGACGGCGGTCACCACGCGATCGGCCGGCTCATAGGAGCCGCTGCCCGCGCCGACATTGAGGACGGTTTGCGCCGGGCCGAGTGCGCTGGTGATGATCTTCGCGATCCGGGGATCCGGCTTGCGCAGCTCCGCGTAATTGATGCCGATACTATCATACTTGGCACTCATGTCAGGCCTTTTCGATCGCTTGCGCCATCATCTCCGCGGCTGCCGGGGTTTTAACGTGGCCAGACAATGCGCGCCAGGTATAGAAGCTCAAGGCCAGATCGAGCATGGCCTGCTGGCGCGGATCGAGCGCGTTGCCCAGTACCTCGCGATAGGACTGCAGGATCGGACCGGCGCGCAGCGTCTGCACCTCGCGGGTGAGGGGATGATATTCCGCGTCGCGAAGCACGCTAGCCGTCAATTCTTGATTGCGCTCATACCAATCATAGATCGCAGTCAGGCCGGTTCGCAGTCTTTCGCCGCGCTCCGCGATGGCCCGCCAGGCTTCCGAATCCGGCAACGGGTCGCGTTCAAAGACATGGCCCGAACAGGCGAGGAAAAGGCTGCGCTCGTCCGGAAAATGCGCATAAAGCGTGTGCCGCTGCACGCCGGCGCGCTCGGCGATCATGCTGAGCGTGGTTTGCGCCGGCCCGACCGTGCCGTGAAGCGCGACCGCCGCCTCGACGATGCGCTGGCGTGTCTCGGCCTGCTGCGCGGCGCGCTTCTTGAGGGTGTAGCTTCGGGTCATTCCATATTCACTGCACGATGATGTGCAATCATTATTGACAGTCTCGCTAAATTCCACTACACACAAGCGTATCATGAAATTTAGCGACCCCCAAGCCCAGGAGCAACTTTAATGGAGACCAGGATCAACGAGATTGCCGACGGCATCTACCGGATATCGACGCATGTGCCGGACATTGCCCCGCCTGCGGGACTGACTTTCAACCAGTTCCTGATCCTCGCCGATGAGCCGATGATGTTTCACACCGGCCTGCGCAAGATGTTCACGCTCAATCGCGATGCGCTCACCCGCATCATGCCGCCGGAGCGCCTGCGCTGGATCGCCTTCGGCCACTTCGAATCCGATGAATGCGGTGCCATGAACGAGTGGCTCGCCATCTCGCCCCAGGCGATGCCGGCGCATGGTCAGACCGGCTGCTATGTCTCGCTCAATGATTTCGCCGATCGCGCCCCGCGCGTCCTGAAGGACGGCGAGGTGATCGACCTTGGCGGCAAGCGCGTTCGCTTCATCGATACGCCGCACACCCCGCATGGCTGGGACGCCGGCGTTCTCTATGAGGAGACGACGAGCACATTGATGTGCGGCGACCTTTTCACCCAGCTCGGTGACGAGTGCGCGCTCACGCACTGCGACATCGTCGGCCCGGCGATCGCTGCTGAAGACATTTTCAATTACTCGAGCCTCAACCCGGCGATGGGCTCGACGATCCGCAATCTTGCAGCACTCAATCCGCGCACGCTCGCACTCATGCACGGCCCGTCATTCTCAGGCGATGGCGCCGCCGCGCTCCATGGCCTCGCCGATGAATATGACCGGCGCGTCTCGGGCGCCATGCGCTCCGCTATGGCCAAGGCCGCTTGAGGATGCCCGGTCGGTGGGCTGCAATAGGGCAGAGGGGGGCCTAGGACGGCGGCTTGCGACCGTCCTAGGCCTACCGCGGCAGTAAGCGGGAAAGGCCGCGGGTTCAGATGTGCACTACCGTGAGCAAGACGTAAGCTCGCCGCGAAATCCGTCGCAGGTTATTGCCATGGCCGAAGGCGCGGTGAGGGCCGCTGCTATGGCAAGTCGATCCCGCGTGCCTTGGCCCAGCGCTCCAGGAGCGTTCGCTCCTCGGCAAGCGGCGCACGGTTGGCGAATCCGCGAATCTGGATCGCCCGGTGCTGACGGTCGAGTTCGATCGTCAAACGCCGGTCCATATGGCCTGCAACGCGACAGCGTAGCGACCAGATCGAGGCGTGGCCGGCTATGCACTTCTGCGCGTAGCTCGCGACGCAGTGGCGCATGGCGCGCGTCTCAGCCACGAGATCGGCCGCCGTGCGCAATTGGACAACCAGGTATTCGCGCTTGCAGCGATCCTTCGTCGCCGGACTCCACGACCAATCTGCGATCGGGGCGCCCTTCCAACTGATGTCCCCAGGCGGCTCCTGTGCCAGGACTCGCCCACGACCCCGCGCCAAGTTTCCGCCCCGAGCGACCCCGATGCGATGGATCGCTTCGAGATCGCGATGCCACTCGCGCATCTGCCGCCCCAGCGAGGCGAGCGTACGGCCCTTGAGGGCAAAATCGCGATCGCGCCCCCGGCAATCCGCAAGGTAGTCGCCAAGATCGTTCATGTCCTCGACCGACGTCGGATGTGCGCAGAAGAAGCGAGCCACCTCGCGCCAGAAGCCGAGTTCGCCACGCGGCGTCCGCACGATCCTCGAACGCGCGATCCGCAGCGCCGTTGCGGAACCGTTCGAATAGGAACGGGCAATTGCCTGCCAGATCGCTGCATCGAAGCCGAGGCGCGACGGCGGATTGAGGAATGCGTGTACCTCCTTGCGCGAAAGCCACGCGCCGGCTCCCGCATTGTAGAGCGAACCGCCGCCGGCCACCACGATGTACCAACGCTTGCGCAATGTGATCTCGTCGGCATCGAGGCCGCCGCAATCCATCCAGATCTGTTCCAAGGTGCTCGCCAACAGTGTAGCGCGCGAACAGATGGCGAGCCGCAGCGAGACGCAGACGCGCGGGGTCGCGCGTCTTCATCTGCGGCCGCCAAGCCCGGCCGTCACGCAAGACAAGGGTCTCGAAGCCACGCTGGGCCTCGTCGATCGCTATGTGAAAGTTGGGTGCCGGGCGCGCAAGCTGCGACACGCGCCGCAGCGAGGCCTCATAGGCTTCAACCCGCGTGCGCGCGGCCTCCTGCCGGCGGCGTATCAAGGAACGTGCCATTGTCGTTCAACCAAAATGGGTGACCGTCAGCCGGTCGCTCTGCGAGCGTCGGCACGGAAAGTGTCGATCGCGGCAATAGTCTCACGGCTGGTCTCCTCTTCGGTTGAACGTCTCGGGGTTGAATGGGGCGGTGCACGTACATCAGAACACCGATCGGTGCAAGTATTAAGTACTTGGCCTTCGGTCGCGTGGGAATCCCAGCTAGCGAGTGGCTGGGCGTCGGCTAACTTGGCCGCCTAAGGCTCACAGGAACAAATAGGCCCCGAGCAATGTCAAACTGAAAATCCACGGACACGCCTGTTCGGCCACGAATACCACGGACTCCAACATACGCACCTCCCACATAACGTTTGAATATTGCGCTCATCGGCGTCCCTAATGCGTGACTGCCGGCATGGTTCCCCGCGATGCGATGATCCGTTCACCCTTTCTTGAGCATAGGAAGAACCAAGCCTGCGCCTTGGGCGTCGTGCGGGTGGATTCGCGCAAGCCTTAGGGCCGCCTTAACGCGCGAGGCCCTTCAATTGCCGGGACAGAGGAAGTCTCATCATGAAAAAGAGCCTGATCGGTCTCGTCGCCGCGTCCGTCATCGCGATGTCAGCCGCAAGTGCCGATGCCTGCACGCGCTTCGTCTACCAAACCGGCACCGACAGTTTCATCGTCGGCCGTTCCATGGACTGGATGGAGGATCCGGGCAGCGATCTCTATTCCTTCCCGCGTGGCATGGCGCGCAATGGCGGCGTCGGCGAAGGTTCGATCACGTGGACGGCGAAATACGGTTCCGTCATCACCACGCTTTATGGTGTCGCGACCGTCGAAGGCATGAATGATGCGGGCCTCGTCGCCAACACGCTCTATCTGGCCGAGTCCGATTACGGTGACGCCAAGGCTTCCGGCAAGCCGCTGATCTCGGTCGGCGCCTGGACGCAATACGTCCTCGACAATTATGCAACCGTCGCCGAGGCGGTCGAGGCCTTGAACCAGGGGCCTTTCGCGATCGTCGCGCCCACTTTGCCGAACGGCAGCAAGGCCACAGGCCATCTCGCCCTTGCCGATGCCTCGGGCGACAGCGCCATCTTCGAATATATCGGCGGGCGCCTGGTCATCCACCACGGCAAGCAATATACCGTCATGACCAATTCGCCGAGCTTCGACCAGCAGCTTGCCATCGACACATACTGGCAGGGCATCAATGGCTTGAGCTTCCTTCCCGGCACCATCACATCGCCGGATCGCTTCGTGCGTATGAGCTGGGCGCTCAATGCCGTGCCGAAACAGAAGGATGAAGCGATGGCCGTCGCCACCGCCTTTTCATTGATCCGCGCCGTCTCTGTGCCCTTGGGTCTTGCCGATCCCGACAAGCCGAACATCGCCTCGACCATCTGGCGGTCGATCTCCGATATCGGCGCCAAGCGCTACTACTTCGAATCATCCTATAGCCCGACGATCTTCTGGGTCGATATCGACAAGCTCAATCTGGCGGAAGGCGCCAAGCCGGCGAAGCTCGATCTGAAAGGTCATCCGATCCTCGCCGGCGAAGTCTCGGCGAGATTTGCCCCGGCCGAGCCCTTCAAGTTCCTGGCACCGTGAGCCTTGAGGGCGGCAGTCTCGCCGCCCTATCTTCCTGCCATGACACTTGCGACGATCACGCCGGGCGTTCTCCGTGTCGGCTCGGCCATCCCCGATCCGCCGTTCGAATTGCTGCGCGACGGCGCCCCGGCCGGCCTCGACATCGAATGGATGAAGGCGATCTGCGGCGAACTCGGACTCGTCTGGCAATCATGTCGCTATGCCGGTGCTGACTTCGAAGGGATTTATGATGCGCTCGACGATGGCGCCTGGGACTGCGTCGCCTCCGGCGCGACGGTCACACCGGCGCGCGAGGTGAAAGCCGATTTCTGCACGCCCTATCTCGTCTCGGGCCAGAGTCTCGTCTGCAACATTGAACGCACGCCGGAGATCCACTCGGTCCACGATCTGAAGGGCAGGGTGATCGCCGTTCAACGCGGCAATACATCCCAGCCGGTGGTCGAGCGCCTTAAGGCACAAGGCGCCGTCGCCGATGTCAGGCTCTATCCCTATGACGGCATTGTCGCGATGCTCGACGATCTCGAGGCGGGAAAGATTGCTGCCATCATGAAACTTGCGCCGGTCATGCATTGGCTGACACGGGATCGGCCGCATCTGCGCGTCGTCCAGGAGGGCATCACCGTCGAAAAGATTGCCGTTTCGGTACGCCGCGGCGATGGGGCCTTGCGCCAGGCCATCGAGCGCGCGCAGCAAAGTCTTGTGGCCAAGGGAACGCTCGCCCGCCTCGTCAAAACTTGGGTGGAGTCATGACACGCTGCGTCCGCTTGTTTACCGGCCTCGATCAACGCTCTCATGTCGAAGAGAGGAGCCTGCCGCTCGGCGCGCTCGAAAAGGCGAAAGTCATTCATTTCGAACAAAGCCAACCGCATGCCTCGTTCGATTGGCATACGGCGCCGTGCCGGCAGTATGTCGTGACCCTGACCGGCACACTGGAGTTCACGACGCGCGACGGCGAGACATTCAACCTCGCACCCGGCGACGTGCTCCTTGCCGAGGACACCACTGGCTCGGGCCATCGCTGGCGCCTCCTCGATGAGGCCCCGTGGCTCAGGCTTTATGTGGAATTGGAGTAGGCCGACCTTGTCCTCTCCCGCCTGCGGGCGAAGACCTAATTACTCCGCCGCCTGTGGCAACGGCTTCGGTTCGGCGCGGTGTGTCTCGCCGATGACATGCTGCGGCCGTGCCGCGCGCCGCCCGATCACTGCATAGACGGCCGGCACCACGAAGAGCGTCAGCACGGTTCCCAGCGACATGCCGCCGACGATGACCCAGCCGATCTGCTGGCGGCTTTCGGCACCGGCGCCCTCGGCAATCGCCAGAGGGACCGCACCGAGGATCATGGCCGCCGTGGTCATCAGGATCGGCCGCAAGCGTAAAGTAGCCGCGCCGATGATCGCCTCGATGCGGTCCTTGCCCTCATCCTGCAGCCGGTTGGTGAAATCGACAATCAGAATGCCGTGCTTGGTGATGAGCCCAATCAGTGTCACGAGGCCGATCTGCGAATAGACGTTGAGCGTGCCACCGGTGAGCCATAAGGCGCCGAGCGCACCGGTCATCGAGAGCGGTACCGTCAGCATGATCATGATCGGATCGCGGAAGCTTTCGAACTGCGCTGAGAGCACGAGATAGATGAAGGCAAGCGCAAGAATAAACACGAAGGCGAGGTTAGAACTTGCATCGCGGAATTCGCGGCTCTGTCCGGTAAGGTCTGTGACCGTGCCCGCCGGCAGCACGCGATGCGCGGCTTGCTGCACGGCCGTGATCGCTTCGCCCAGCGTATAGCCGGGTGCGAGGTTTGCCTCGATGGTAATGGCGCGCAACTGGTTGAAGCGCCTGAGATCGCGCGGCACGACCGTCTCGTTGAGCTTCACGACGTTGGAAAGTTGGATCATCGCGCCGTCCTTGTTGCGCACGAAGATGCGCGACAAGGTGTCGGGCGAGGCGCGATCGGCGGCAGGGAGCGCCACCGTGACGTCATACTGTTCGGTGCCGATCTTGAAGGTCGTGACATCGCGCCCGCCGAGCAGCGTTTCGAGCGTGCGGCCGATCACCGAAATATCGAGCCCCATATCGGCAACGCGGTCGCGGTCGATCTCGACTTCGACTTCCGGCTTGTTGAGCCGCATGTCGGTATCGAGGTCGGCGAGGCCGGGATTGTTCTTGAGCTCTTCGACCAGGGCGTTGGCGACGCTGTTCAGCTCCGCATAGCTTGAGGATGACTGGATTACGAACTGGAACGGCTTGCCGAAGCCGCGCACACCGAGCGAAGCAGGATTCGATGCCGAGGCCTGGGCGCCCGCCACCTTGCGCAATTGCGGCAGGATCTTCTGCACGATCGACTGTTGACTGACATCGCGCTCGCTCCAGTCCTTGAGCCGGCCGAAGGAGTTGAAGCGCGTAACTTCGCCGCCCATGCCGACGATCATGAGGTAGGACTGAAGTTCGGGAACGCGCCCGAGAATCTCTTCGACCTGCTCGGCATAGCGCTTGGTATAGGCAAAGCTTGAGCCTTCCGGCGCCTGGCCGGAAATGATGATGGTGCCGCGGTCTTCGGTCGGCGAGAGTTCGGATTTCAGCTGCGTGAAGAAGTAGCCGCCGACACTCGCCACCCCGAGCGCGATGAGAAGGACGAACCAGCGCGCCTTGATCGCAAAGCGCAACGCGCCGCGATAGCCGCGTTCGAGCCCGTCGAGAACTCCCTCGATCAGGCGCGCGATGAAATTGCGCTTCTCCGAATGCTTCAGCAGTTTCGAGCACATCATCGGCGTCAAGGTCAGCGCCACGAAGCCCGAGATGACGACGGCGCCGGCAAGGGTCAGCGCGAACTCAAGGAACAGGCGGCCGGTGCGGCCAGGGGTGAAGGCGATCGGCGCATAGACGGCGGCGAGGGTGAGCGTCATGGCGACGATGGCGAAGGCGATCTCGCGCGACCCCTTCAACGCCGCGTGGAACGGTTTCATGCCCTCTTCGATATGCCGATAGATGTTTTCGAGCATGACGATGGCGTCGTCGACGACGAGGCCGATCGCCAGCACCATGGCGAGCAGGGTCAACGTGTTCACCGTGAGCCCGGCCGCGTACATGATTGCAAAGGCAGTGATGAGCGACACCGGGATGGTGACGATCGGGATCAGCGAGGCACGGACCGAGTGGAGGAAGATCATGATGATGATCACCACCAGCGCCGTCGCCTCCAGGATCGTCTGGAACACGTTGCGGATCGAACGGTCGATGAAGATTGTCGAATCATAGCCGATGCTGGCCGACATCCCCTCGGGCATCGATTCATTGATGCGCGGCAGGACCTCCTTCACCGCATTGGACACATCGAGCGGATTGGCGACGGCCTGCTTGATGATGCCGATCGAGATCGCCGTCTCGCCATTATACCGGCTCTCGCGGCGGATATCGTCGGAGCCCAGCTCGACGCGCGCCACGTCTCCGAGCTTCACCTGCAATCCGCCGCCTTCCTTCAAAACGACATTGGCGAATTCCTGCGGCGTCGTTAGCGCGGTGCGCGACAGGACCGTGAATTCGCGCTCCGTGCTTTCGATGCGGCCTGCCGGGATATCGGCATTCTGGTTGCGGATCGCGGTCTCGATGTCCTGCACGGTGAGACCGAAGCCGGCGAGCCGGTCTGCATCGATCCACACCCGCATCGTGTAGCGACGGTCGCCATTCATCGAGACATCGGCAACGCCGTCGAGATTCTTGAAGCGGTCGAGCACGTAGCGGTCGACATAGTCGGTGAGTTCGAGCGCCGTCATGTTGGACGAGCGCATGACGATGAACATGATCGGCTGCGCGTCGGCCTCGACCTTGGAGATGGTCGGCTCGTTGATCTCATCGGGAAGCGCCCGGCGCACGCGGCTCACCCGGTCGCGCACGTCGCTCGTCGCCGAATCGATGGCGATGCCGGTTCTAAATCGGATCGTGATGCGGCTCGATTCGGCGCGCGATGTTGATTCGATCGTGTCGATGCCTTCGATGCCGGCAAGCGAGCCTTCAAGAACCTGCGTCACCTGGGTTTCGACGATTTCGGCGGAGGCGCCGGGATAGTCGGTCGAGACCGAGACCTGCGGCTCGTCGATATTGGGATATTCCCGGATGGTCAATCGGCTGAAGGCCATGAGCCCGATCAAAACCAGGATCAGGCTCAGGACGGTTGCGAAGACCGGGCGGCGGACGCAGAGCTCCGGTAGACTCATGCGCGCCTCAATTCGTTGCCTCGTCGCGCACGATCTGGATGGCGGCACCATTGGTGAGCCGTGTATTGCCGGCCACCACTACCTTGGCGCCGGCCGCCAACCCGTCGACGATCTCAACCGTGCCCTCGGAGCGCTTGCCGGTGCGCACCTTTGCTTCCTTCACCGTATTGTCTTCGGCGACGAAGACGATCGTCTCCTTGCCGCGCGGCACGATCGCCGCTTCCGGCACCGTCACCGCATCGCGCAATTGTCCCTTGACGGTCACACGCACGAGTAGGCCCGGGCGCAATTTGCCGGCGCTGTTGTCGAGATCGGCGCGCACCTTCAAGGCCCGGCCATTGGCGTCGATCGAGGGATCGATCGCCGTCACCGTGGCGACGAAGGTTTCGCCGGGCAGCGCATCGGCGGTGACTGCGATCTGCTGGCCGACCGACAGGCGTACGAGGTCGAGTTCGGGAACCGAGAAGCTCACCTTGAGCCGGTCGATCTTGTCGAGATGGACGAGGGGATTGCCGGCATCGACATAGGCCCCGACTGAAACCAGGCGAAAGCCGAGCGTGCCCGCGAAGGGCGCGCGGATCACGAGCTTGTCGAGCTTGACTTCGGCGAGCTTCACCGCGGTCCGCATCAATTGATACTCGGTGAGGGCCGCATCGAAGGTGCTCTGCGCGACATTGCCTTGCTTGCGCAGGGTTTCGTTGCGCTTGAAATTGGCTTCTGCCAGCACCAGGCGCGAACTTGCCTCGTCATAGGCGGCGCGGATCAGATCGTCGTCGAATTTGAAGAGGGTGACGCCCGCCTCGACCGTCTGTCCGTCCTTGAAGAGGATTTCCTTGACACGGCCGGCCGTCTCGGCGGCGATATCGACGGATTCATCGGGAAGCAGCGTGCCAATTGTATTGATATCGTCGCTAAGTTTGGCGGGCTGAGCCGCCGCAACCTCGACGGGAAGCGGACCGCGGTTGCTGCCAGCGGCCGGCTTTTGCACGGCCGCGGTGGCCGTTGCGGGCTTCTCGGGCTGTTTGGTGTAGCTATCCGCATATTGTCGAATTTCGCTCCAGGCCGCCTGCAATTGCCCGTTTTTCTGCAGCCAATAGCCCCCACCACCCAAGGCCAGCAGCAGCAACAATGCGATCAGCGACCTCTTCATTTACCGTCCAATTTCTCTATGACCAAAATCAAAATATATCCTCATATTCCTCTGCCACTATGGCTGGAATATGACGGTTTCCCCTTTTTTGATCTCCGGAGAAGACGTCTGAGCGGTCCCACTTCCGTCGCCTGGCCAGGAACTCTAACACGGAATGGGAAATAGGGGGCAGGGATGGAACTTCAACTTATCGGCAAGCGCGCGCTGGTCACAGGAGCCACGCGCGGCATTGGCCGGGCGATTGCCAACGGATTGTTGGCGGAGGGGTGCTCCGTGTCAATCTGCGCCCGCGACCCTGCCGCGGTGTCGGCCTGGGTCACCGCACATCCCGGCACTTATGGAGAAGCAGTGAACGTCGCCGATCCGGATGCGCTGTCGCTGTGGGTCGACCGCTCCGCCGCCACCCTGGGCGGTATCGACATCCTGGTCTGCAATGCCTCCGCACTCGCCGTCGGCGCCACCCCTGAAGCGTTTACTGCTGCTTTCGAGACCGACCTCATGCACACGGTTACCGCCGCCAACCGGGCTTTGCCATTCCTCGAAAAGTCGAAGGCCGGCTCGATCGTCGCGATTTCCTCGGTCTCGGGCTCCGAGGATTACGGCTATGGCGATGCCGCCTATGGCACGATGAAGGCCTCGCTGCTCTTCTACATCAAATCCCTGTCGCGCCATCTGGCGCCCAAGGGGATCAGGGCCAATGTGGTGAGCCCGGGAACGACGTGGTTCGAAGCCGGCTTCTGGCACAAGGTCGAGCTTGAGGATCCGGAAGGCTTTGCCGATGCCATGTCGCGCAATCCCATGGGGCGCATGGCGACGCCCGAGGACATCGCCAACGCCGTCATCTTCCTGTCGAGCGCTGCTGCGTCCTTCGTGACCGGCGTCAACCTCGTCGTCGACGGCGGTCTGACGCAGAGGATTCAGAACTGAGCTACCCTGCCAGCGTGTAGGCCGTCTTGGTCGAAGTATAAAACTCGACCGCCTGGCGGCCTTGCTCGCGCGCGCCATAGCTCGAGCCTTTGCGGCCGCCGAAGGGCACGTGATAGTCGACACCAGCTGTCGCCAGATTGACCATCGCAAGGCCCGCCGCCGTGTGTTTGCGGAAGTGGCTCGCTGCCTTGAGCGATGTCGTGAAGATGCCGGAAGACAGGCCGAAACGTGTATCATTCGCCGTTGCGAGCGCTTCTTCGTAGCTGTCGACCTTGATCACCGAAGCGACCGGCCCGAAGATTTCCTCGCAGTTGATCCGCATATCGTTCCGTGTGCCGACGAACAGGGCCGGCGACAGATAATGGCCCTTGGTGTCGCGGTTGAGGAGTTCGCCGCCCCAGGCGAGTTCGGCGCCCTCCTTGCGGCCGATATCGATATATTTGAGATCCTGCGCGAGCTGTTGCTCGTCGACCACCGGACCAATGATGGTTCCGTCCTTCAAGGCGTTGTCGACCTTGAGCCCCTTCATCGCGGTGGTCATCTTGTCGACGAAAGCGTCATGGACTTTCGATTGCACGATGAGGCGCGACGAGGCTGTGCAGCGCTGGCCTGTCTGATAGAAGGCGCCGTCGATCGAAGCAGCGACCGCGGCATCGAGATTGGCATCGTCGAGCACGATCAAGGGATTCTTGCCGCCCATTTCGAGCTGGAACTTGGCGCCGCGCTTGGCACAAGCCGCCGCCACCCGCGCGCCGGTATCGACCGAGCCTGTGAAGGAGATCGCCGCGACATCGGGCGAATCGAGCATCGTCTGGCCGACGACCGAACCGCGGCCCATGACAAGATTGATCACGCCTTTCGGGAATCCGGCGCGCGACATGATCTCAATCAGCATCCACGCGGTGCCGGGCACGAGGTCGGCGGGCTTCAGAACAACCGTGTTGCCGAAGGCGAGCGCCGGGGCGATCTTCCAGGCCGGAATGGCGATCGGAAAATTCCACGGGCAGATGAGGCCGACGACGCCCAAAGGCTCCTTCATGATCGTGACATCGACGCCCGGCCTCACCGAGGCGATCGCGACGCCGTCCTGGCGCAAGGCCTCCTGCGCGAAGAACTTGAAGATCTGCGCTGCCCGCATCGTTTCGGCGATGCCATTGGCGAGCGGTTTTCCTTCCTCGCGTGACAGCATGCGGCCGACATCGTCCTTGCGTGCCAGGAGCTCGACGCCGACGAATTCGAGTGCGTCAGCGCGCTGCTGCGGTGTCGTCTGCGACCAGCCGGGAAAGGCGGCCTTGGCGGCGGCGATCGCGGCTTCCGCCTGCGCGGCGTCGGCTTGCGCATAATGCCCGACAATGTCGCTCACATCCGACGGATTGATATTGTCGCGCTGGTCCTTGCCTTCGACCCACTCGCCGGCAATGTAGTTCTTGTGCAGCGTCATAGTCCGCGCTCCTTCATTTTGGCGGCGGAAACTAGCATGCAATGGCCATGAGACAAGCGATATTCCAAACACTTCCTCTCCCGCCTGCGGGAGAGGAAAGGGGCCCATTGCGAAGCAATGGGAAAGGTGAGGGGAACTGCAGAAATTACCCCTCATCTACCCATGTCGCTGGCGCGACACGGGGCCCCTCTTCTCCCGCAAGCGGGAGAAGACGTAATCCTACCGCTCCCGCATCGATTCATGCCCGATCGTGAGGATCGGTGACAGCACGTAGTCGAGCACGCTCTTCTGTCCGGTCAGGATGTCGACATTGGCGACCATGCCCGGCAGGATCGGATAGCGCTTGCCGTTATTCTCGATGTAGTTCTTGTCCGTTTCGACCAGCACTCTGTAGAACGTGCGCTCCTTCTGGTCGGTGAACGTATCGGCGCTGATCCGCTCGACCTTGCCTTCGATGATGCCATAGAGCTGATAGTCATAGGCGGTAAGCTTGATGCGTGCCGATTGGCCAGGCGTGATGAAGGCAACGTCGCGCGGCCCGATTTCGACTTCGACTCGCAGCGTGTCATCGATCGGCACGATCTCCACCATGTCAAATCCCGGCTGCACGACCGCCCCGATGGTTGTGAAGCCGAGCCGGTTCACGATGCCGCGCACCGGAGCCTTGACCGACGTTCGCACCACCCGGCTCTGCGCTGAGCGCAAGGATTCCTCGACGATCGCCAGATCGGCGAGCGCCTTGCCGAGATCCTCATGCGCCTCGGCCCGCAATGTACTATCGGCGAATTGCACCTTGGCGCGCGCCTCATCGACCGCGGCGCGCGCCTTGGGGATCGAAGCCTCGAGCACCGAGACTTCGCCCTTGGCGTCGACCATCTGACGTTCGAGGCGTAGAAACTCGATCTCCGGCACCGCACCCGATTTGTAGAGCTTGCGCGTCGCATCGACTTCGCGCTGCAACAGTTCCATCGAGTCGACGAGCTTCGTGTGCTGCGCCTCGTACTCGGCAAGTTCCTGCTCGCGCTGCTGCTGCTGGCTCACCAGCATTTGCTTGTCCTGGGCAAGCTTCGCCTGCCGCGCCACGAAGGTCTCCTGCTCGGCGCGGAAAGCGATAGGTGCGAGCTTCGCAACATCCGGCGCGTCAGCCATTTTGCCGAGACCCTCGGCTTCCGCTTCAAGCCGAGCGATCTGCGCCTTGAGCGCAAGCTGCTTCTGTGTGAGTTCGCCAAGTTTTGCGGAGACATCCGTGTCGTCGATCCGCAAGAGCAATTGGCCTTGCTCGACCATGTCGCCCTCGCGCACGAAGACTTCCTGCACGATGCCGCCGTCCAATGTCTGCACGACTTGAAGCTTCGAAGAGGGAATGACTTTGCCTTCGCCCGAGGTGACTTCGTCCAATGTCGCCCAATGGGCCCACACCGCCGCGATCATCAGGAAGACGACGATCGCTGCAAGCTGCATCCAGGCGGTGCCCGGTGCGCGCGCTTCGATCGCCGCGCGAACGTCATTGGCGAACTCGAGATGATCGCCGGTTTTCATTGCGGCTTGGCCGCTTCGGCCTTGTTGCGGTTGAGCATGGCCAGCACCTGGTCGCGCGGTCCGTCCGCCACGATTTTTCCGCCGTCGAGCACGATCAGCCGACTGACGAGATTGAGGAACAAGCCGCGATGTGTGCAGACGATTATGGTGCGATTGGGGCCGGCCCAGCCCGAGAGCTGTGCGACGAGCCGCTCCTCGGTCGCCGAATCCATGGAACTCGAAGGCTCGTCGAGAAACAGCACCTCCGGATCGCGAAGCAGCATGCGGGCGAGCGCCACCGCTTGCCGCTGCCCGCCTGACAGGCCCTTGCCGCGCTCGCCGACCGGCATGTTGAGACCGAGCGGATGGCCGCCGGCAAAGGCATCGACGCCGCTGATGCGCACCGCGACTTCGAGCTCTTCCGCCGTCGCATAAGGCCTGCCCATCAGGATGTTTTCGCGGATCGTCCCGCTGAAGAGCTCGGGCTCTTGCGGAACATAGGCGACGGTGGCCCGGAGATCCGAGATGTCAAGTGCGCGCGTATCGGTGCCGCCGACCTGGATCGATCCGCGTTCGGCTTCGAAGAAGCCGGCCGCAAGCTTGCCGACCGTCGACTTGCCGGAGCCGATCCGCCCGATCACCGCGACCTTCTCGCCCGGCGCGACCTTGAATGAGATATCCTCAAGCGTCGGGCGGCCTTGTCCCGGGTACTGGAAATCGACATGGCGGAATTCGATCCCGCCGCCGCGCCGCACCGGCGCGCTCATCCGGCCCTGTACGCCCTCGCGTGGCAGGGCCATCAATTCATTGATCCCGTGCATCGCGGTGAAGGCTTGCTGCGCGCGCGACAAGGTCATTGCGATATTGCCGAGTGGCGACATCAATCGGCCGGCGAGCAGATTGGCGGCGATCAATCCGCCGATCGTCAATTGGCCGTCGCGAACCAGGAAGACGCCGGTAATGATCATGCCAACGCTCACCGCCTGCTGCATGAGGCCGGTGAAATAGGTGGCGAAAGACGACCACATGCGCGCCGATGAACTGGCGCGCGCCGAGGCCGCGACAGAGTCTTCCCATTTGCGCTGCATGATGCCTTCGGCATTGGCGGCCTTCACGCTCTCGATGCCGACAAGGCTTTCGATCAGCACCGAATGGCGTCGCGAGCCATGCTGCTGGCTGAGCCTGACTGAGCGGGCGAGCGGAATCTGGATGAGCAGCGTTACGAGCAGAACCAGGATGACCGCGGTGATCGGCACGAAGACGATAATGCCGACGAGATTCCACAGGACGAAGATGAAGACGCCCATGAACAAGAGGTCGGTCATCGCGATGATGCTGGCCGAGGTGAAGAAATCGCGCACCGCCTCGAATTCGCGGATCTGGCTGGCAAGTGCGCCCGAAGGCCCGGTGCGCCCGCTCATATTGAGTGCCAGCGCATGCTCGAACAGCAGTGAAGAAATGTGAAGGTCGACACGCCGTCCGGTGATGTCGAGAACGACGGCCCGCAATTGGCGCAATGTCGCGTCGAAAAAGAGCGCAATGATCACTCCGATGGCCAAGGCCCACAAAGTGGGAATCGTCATGTTGGGAATAACGCGATCATAGACCATCATCGTGAAGAGCGGGACGGCGAGGCCGAGCAGATTGACGATGAAGGCGGCGAAGAAAATCTGGATCCATGACGTCCAGAAGCGGAAGACTGTCGACCAGAACCAGTGCTTCGAATGGGTTGGTTCCTTGGCTCCCGGACGCGCCTGCATTTTGTCGGCCGGCGTCAGGAACATGACATAGCCGTAGTAATGCCGTTCGAACTCGGCGCGCGGTACCCAGACGGGTTCCTTTGACCGCCCGGGCTCGGCGACCAGCAACCGGTCCTTGCCCTCGCGCTTGAGAATGACGCACGCATCGCCATCGCGCATGAAAGCGACGACCGGAAACACGACGCCGGGGATTTCCTTGATCTTCAGTTGATTGACCTGGGCGCGCAGTCCCGCCTTTTCGGCCGCCCGTTCGGCAAGATCGGCGGTTAATTGCGGACCACGGACCGGCAGGCCGGCCAAGGCGCCGCTGCGCGAAAAGGGCAGGCCGAAATAGCGCGCCACATATTCGATGCAGTCGAGCAATGGATCGCCCGCCGCGCTGGCCGGCTCAGTCAATTGCGCGGCTTCGAAATCCAGGGGCGTGGCGGAGGTCACGGCCATGGCTGTCACGCCGGCCGAAAGAGATTATTCGAGCCGGAGCGGCTCGATATCGACGTTGAACGGGCTGGTTTTCGACAGATCGGGAACTTCCACATAGCTTTCCGCCGGAGCCTCAACCCCGAGACTGCTCAACAATCGTCCGGTCGCCGCCTGCAAGTGATATGCCGAAAACAACCGTATGGCCTTGGCGCTCGCAAGCTGGAACTGGCTGTTAAATAGGGCCGTTTCGGAATCGAGCAAGTCCAGCAGGCTGCGCTTGGCGAGCTTGTACTCTTCCCGGTACTGTTTCACCAAGCTCTGATTAGAGTTAACCTGCTGTTGGGCGGCATCGACCCGCTCTTTGCCGATCACATAGGCGGCATAGGTCTTGTCGATGGTTTCGCGGGTTTTCCGGGCCGCTTCTTCTTGCTGGTAGCGCGCCCGGTTGAGTTCCTCGCCGAGCGCCTCGGTGCGATAGCTCGTGGCGTTGCCGTTGAAGAGGTTCCAGCTCAAGACCACGACGCCGGAGATATCCACATCCTTGCCTTGGACGCCGTCAATGTCATAGCCGTAGCTTGTACTCCCGCGCAGGGAAATCGTTGGATAATAGCTGCTTTTCGCTTGTTCTTTCGCGAAATAGGCCGCTTCCGCCTCGGCACCTGCCGCCTGGATCGCGGGATTGTTTGCAAGAGCGGTATCATAGGCCGATTGCGGCGATCCCGGCAGGTTGCGGGGATAGGCGACTGTCTGGAGGTTCTTGGGTTCCCTGCCGATCACCTGACGAAATTTCGCTCGGGCTTCTTCGAGAGCCTGCTCGATCTGGGCAATGATCGCATCCGCCGCGGCCACCCGTTCGATCGCCTGATCGACATCGCTGCGCGGCACTTTTCCGCCGGAGTTCAGATCGCGCACCAGGCCGAGAATACTTTGCAGTCGCTTGCGATTCGTGTGAGCAACGCCAAGAATCTGGCTATGGCGCTGCACGTCGATATAGGCTTCGACCGCATCGAGGCCGAGCGCTTCCGAACGCTCAAGCAGGCGCAGCGCACCGGCATCGACGGTCGCGGCGCTGCGGTAAATGTCATTCGAGCGATCCCAGCCATCGAACAGGACCTGGGTCAATTCGGCGCTGATCATGCGCCGGAAATCCCACTGATCGTCTTCGTTGGCGGAAAGGTAATCAGGCTGGTCGACATATTGCGCGCCGGCATCGCCGGTCACATCAAGGCTGGGATAGAGGCGGCTTTTCGCTGCCTTGAAATCCCAGATTCGTGCCCGTTCTGCGGCTGCTGCTGCACCGACGGCGGGGTGGGTTGAAACGGTCATTTGCACCGCGTCGCGCAACGACATGGCGTAAGCGGGCATTGCCGAGCCGACCACGGCTAGAATGCAGGCAACCACCGCCAAACGCATTAAGTCACGCCCCCGAATGGCCGGTCAGTTCGTCTCGCAACGCCGGCCTTTTGACCATTCACGCGCGATTCTGCCGGTGCTTTCGTATCCCCGAAAAATACTGTAACGTACGAAATTGCGATATTGAAGGGGATTTAACCCCTACCACCGTGCTTTATCGGGAGGATCGCCAGAAATGCCACAATTCGGCAGTCTGGTGATGTTTGACGTCGAAGTTCATATAAAATAAAGCGCTTGGCGCGAGTGAGTGACCAATGGTCAAGGTGGATTACGCCTTTAGCGAATCGAGCGCCGCAGCGCTCCTGGCACAGGGCGGCCCGGTAACCGTTCCCGATGCCCATTTGCTCTTCGGTGCCGATTTCAGCCGGGCGGGCCACGACCTCCTGCTCACCGGCGATGATGGCAAAACGCTCACCATTGTTGACTATTTCGGCCCGCACGGCCCCGTCAATCTCGTCTCGCCCGATGGCGCGGTTCTCTCATCCTCGGTAGTCCAGTCCCTGGCCGGCCCACTCGCGCCCGGCCAATATGCGCAAGCCGGCGATCAGCAACCGGCGGAAGCGATCGGCAAGGTCGTAACCTTGCAAGGGCCGGTTTCGGCGCAGCACACCGACGGTACGGTCGTTCAATTGGCGATTGGCGACCCGGTCGCGATGGGCGATGTTTTGCAGACCGGTTCAGGTGCATCCGTGGGCTTGGTCTTCACCGACGGCACCGTCTTCAACCTGTCGAATGATTCGCGGATGGTGCTCGACAATCTGGTCTACCAGCCAGGTGGCAGCAGCAATGCGCTCAATTTCAACATTGTGCAGGGCACATTCTCGTTCGTTGCCGGCCAGATTGCACCGACCGGCGAGATGCGTATCGATACGCCGGTGGCCACGATGGGCATCCGCGGAACGGCGCCGATGGGCATCTGTTCAAATGGCGGCCCGTGCAAGTTCATCCTGGTTCCCAATCCGGGTGACGGTCACATCGGCCAGTATCTGCTGTTTGCGACCGGTACCAACAATCTGATCGCGACCGTCAACACGACCGATCTTCAGTACACCGTGTTCGCCAATGGCGGATATGAAACCGGTGCGATCGATCCCGACTTCAAGCAAGAGCTTCAAAATCTGATCGATGCCTTCGAGCATAAGGAGACGTCGGTCGAGCCTGACGAGCCCGGTGGCAACGGTTCCGGCGAGACCAACCATGCGGCTGGAGGCTCGGGCATTGGCGGTGCCTTTACTGATTCTCCGATCGAGCCCAATGCAGTCGATGCCTTCGCGGCGTTTGTGACGAGCCAAGCGGAGCTGGTCAGCGAGGCAATCCAATCGGGTGCCGAGACCGTAACCACCACCGACGCGGGCACGGGTGTCGTCGATACGTCGAGCCCGCCGGTCATCGTCCAGAACCAGCCGCCGACCTTCGGCGGCCAGGAGTCAGGTGATGCGGTCGAAGACGTCGGCACCAGCACTGGCGGAACGGTCGTCGTTACTGACCCCGATGGTGGCGGAGAATCCGGTGTACAGCCCCAGACCGCGACCCAAGGCACCTATGGCGTCTTCAGCATACTTGCCGATGGCACCTGGACTTACACGCTGAACAACGGCAGCGCCGCCGTTCAGTCCCTGCCGGACGGCACACTGGCGCATGATGTTTTCATCGTCGTTTCGGCGGACGGCACCGCAACCACATCCGTCGACATCACAGTCACCGGCACCAATGACATCCCGACCATCACTGGCACCGCGACCGGCGACGTCGGCGAAGACGGGACAGCAACGGCCACCGGCACGATCGCTGTCAGCGATCCGGATACGGGCGAATCATCCGTCATTCCGCAAAGCGGGGTGGCCGGAACCTACGGCACTTTTGCCATCACCGCCGCTGGCGTTTGGACCTATGTCCTCGACAATGCCAATGCGGCAGTCCAGGCACTCCCCCAAGGCGCGACGCTGACCGAGACCTTCAACGTCACCTCTGCCGACGGCACCACGACGCAATCCGTCACCGTCACCATAACCGGAAGCAATGACGGTCCGACTATCGGCGGTGTCGACACTGGCTCCGTTACGGAGAACAGCGAGACCACTTCGGTTCAAGGAGCGCTGACCATCAGCGATCCGGATACCGGCGAATCGGTTTTCCAAACTCAGAGCGGGACCCTCGGCCAGTACGGAAGCTTCACCGTAGATCAGAGCGGCAACTGGACCTACACGCTCAATAACGGCAATGCCGCTGTCGACGGGCTCAATGTCGGCGACTCACTAACCGATAGTTTCACCGTTCTGGCGGCCGACGGCACTCAGCATGTGGTGACGGTCACCATCAATGGCAGCAACGACGCGGCCGTGCTGACGCCGGCGGTCGCAAATCTCGCAGAGACAAACTCGGCCGCCGACATTTCGACAGGCGGCACGCTTCCAATCAGCGATGTCGACAGTCCGGCGACGTTTGTCGCGCAGACGGGCACCGAGGGTGCATACGGCACGTTCAGTATCGATGCGAACGGCGTGTGGACCTATACCGCCGACAGTGCCCACAACGAATTCCTCGCTGGCCAGACCTACACAGATAGTTTCACGGTCACGGCGGCCGACGGCACCCAGACTACGGTGACAGTCAACATTCTTGGCACCAATGACGTTGCCGAAATTGGTGGTGTTTCGACAGGCTCGGTCACCGAAGATACCGCTGTTAGCGAAGGGGGCGATCTGACCGCGCAAGGGTCGTTGACGATCACCGATCCCGATTCGGGTCAGGCGGCATTTGTCGCACAAGCGAGCGTTGCCGGGACTTATGGCACGTTCACGCTCGATGCCGCCGGGAACTGGACTTACACCGCCGACAACAGCCAGCAGGCGATCCAGCAGCTTGGCGCCAATCAGTCGATCACGGACAGCTTCACGGCCGTGTCTGCCGACGGGACCGACAGCCAGGTCATCACCGTCACCATTCACGGGACCAATGACGGCGCCGAGATCGGTGGTGTTTCGACAGGCTCGGTCACCGAGGATGTTGCGGTCACCGAAGAGGGCGATCTCGCGACCCAGGGTTCGCTTACCATCGCCGACCCCGATTCGGGCCAGGCGGCATTTGTTGCACAGGCCAGTGTGGCCGGGACCTATGGCACCTTCACGCTCGATGCCGCCGGCAACTGGACTTACACTGCGGATAATAGCCAGCAAGCGATCCAGCAGCTTGGCGCCAATCAGTCGATCACCGACAGCTTCACGGCCGTGTCTGCCGACGGGACTGACAGCCAGGTCATCACCGTCACCATCGATGGCACGAATGACGGCGCCGAGATCGGTGGTGTTTCGACCGGCTCGGTCACCGAGGATGTTGCGGTCACCGAAGAGGGCGATCTCACGACCCAGGGTTCGCTTACCATCGCCGACCCCGATTCGGGTCAGGCGGCATTTGTTGCACAGGCCAGTGTGGCCGGGACCTATGGCACGTTTACGCTCGATTCCGCCGGCAACTGGACTTACACGGCTGACAACGGCCAGCAAGCGATCCAGCAGCTTGGCGCCAATCAGTCGATCACCGACAGCTTCACGGCCGTGTCTGCCGACGGGACTGACAGCCAGGTCATCACCGTCACCATCCATGGCAGCAATGACGGCGCCGAGATCGGCGGCGTTTCGACAGGCTCTGTCACCGAGGACGTAACGGTCGGCGAGGGCCAACTTAATTCGAATGGCCAGCTGACGATCATCGATCCCGATTCCGGTCAGGCGGCATTTGTTGCACAAGCGAGCGTTGCCGGGACCTATGGCACGTTCACGCTCGATGCCGCCGGCAACTGGACTTACACCGCCGACAACAGCCAGCAAGCGATCCAAGAGCTCGGCGCCAATCAGTCGATCACCGACAGCTTCACGGCCGTCTCGGCCGACGGCACCGACAGCCAGGTGGTGACCGTCACCATACATGGCACGAATGACGGCGCCGAGATTGGCGGCGTTTCGACCGGCTCGGTCACCGAGGACGTAACGGTCGGCGAAGGCCAACTTTATTCGAATGGTCAGCTGACGATCACCGATCCCGATTCCGGCCAGGCGGTCTTTGTCGCACGCGAGCGTTGCCGGGACCTGGCCGTTTACGCTCGATGCGGCCGGCAACTGGACTTACACCGCCGACAACAGCCAGGAGGCGATCCAGCAGCTTGGTGCCAACCAGTCGATCACCGACAGCTACGCCAGTTCGCCGCGGCACCGACGCCAGATCCCCGTACATCCTGATGACGCGCCGAGTCGGTGGTGTTTCGACCGGCTCGGTCACCGAGGATGTTGCGGTCACCGAAGAGGGCGATCTCACGACCCAGGGTTCGCTTACTATCGCCGACCCCGATTCCGGCCAGGCAGCATTCGCCGCACAGGCCAGTGTGGCTGGCACCTACGGCACTTTCACGCTCGATGCCGCCGGCAACTGGACCTACACGGCCGACAACAGTCAGCAAGCGATCCAGCAGCTTGGCGCCAATCAGTCGATCACCGACAGCTTCACGGCCGTGTCTGCCGACGGGACTGACAGCCAGGTCATCACCGTCACCATCCATGGCAGCAATGACGGCGCCGAGATCGGCGGCGTTTCGACAGGCTCTGTCACCGAGGACGTAACGGTCGGCGAGGGCCAACTCTATTCAAATGGTCAGCTGACGATCACCGATCCCGATTCCGGCCAGGCGGTGTTTGCTTCGCAGGCAGAGACAACCGGCAGCAACGGCTATGGCACTTTCACCCTCGATGCGGCCGGCAACTGGACTTACACCGCCGACAACAGCCAGCAGGCGATCCAAGAGCTAGGCGCCAATCAGTCGCTGACCGACAGCTTTACGGCCGTATCGGCCGATGGAACGTCGCAGCTTGTGACGGTGACGATCCACGGCAGCAATGACGGCGCAGAGATTGGCGGTGCGACGACCGGCACGGTGACCGAGGACGTAACGGTCGGCGAGGGCCAACTCTATTCAAATGGTCAGCTGACGATCGCCGATCCCGATTCCGGCCAGGCGGTGTTTGCTTCGCAGGCAGAGACAACCGGCAGCAACGGCTATGGCACTTTCACCCTCGATGCGGCCGGCAACTGGACTTACACCGCCGACAACAGCCAGCAGGCGATCCAAGAGCTAGGCGCCAATCAGTCGCTCACCGACAGCTTCACCGCCGTGTCCGCCGATGGAACGTCGCAGCTTGTGACGGTGACGATCCACGGCAGCAATGACGGCGCAGAGATTGGCGGTGCGACGACCGGCACGGTGACCGAGGACGCAACGGTGGGCGAAGGCCAGCTTTACACGGATGGCCAATTGACGATCACCGATCCCGATTCCGGCCAGGCGGTGTTTGCTTCGCAGGCAGAGACAACCGGCAGCAATGGTTATGGCACCTTCACGCTCGATGCCGAAGGTAACTGGACTTATACCGCCGATAACAGCCAGGAAGCGATCCAAGAGCTTGGTGTCAACCAGTCGCTGACCGACAGCTTCACGGCCGTGTCTGCCGATGGAACGACGCAGCTCGTCACCGTCACCATCAATGGCAGCAATGACGGTCCGGTTGCCTATGCCGATGTTGCCAGCGGAGATCCTGTCAATCTCCCATCCGGCCTCATCGCCCGATACACCGCTGACGGGACGACCGAGGATGCTGTCGGCAATAATGACGGCGTTCTGCAAAACGGTGCTTCCTATGCGAGCGGCATGTTCGGGCAGGCATTCAGTTTTGACGGGGTCGATGATGTCTTCGTGGCGCCGTCCACAGGCTTGCCAACCGGCAATGAAGACAGAACCCTCTCGGTTTGGGTGAAGCCCGATGCGTTTACGAGCTTCGAGTCATTCCTCGCAGGCTACGGAACCTTTGGATCGGGTAACTCGACCTACCAGCTCGGCACATCCGGCGACACGCTGTTCTTTTCGCAATGGGGCAGCGCAGTGTTCGGCCCCGATCTTGAGGCCGGACAATGGTATAATGTCACCGTGACCAACGTCGGCAACGACGTGACCCTGTATTTAAACGGCGTCGTGGTCGCCACGGGCGAATTGGCGATCAATACTCCTGCGGGTACGGATTTCCTGGTTGGTGCGCGTCCTCCGGGGATCAGCATCCCCGGACTTTTGATCGGCGAGGTAGACGAGATTCAGGTCTACGATCACGCCCTTACGCCCCAGGAAGTTCAAACCGTTTATAATCTGACGGCCCCATACGGCAACGTGCTGGCCAACGATACCGATGTTGACGCCGGCGACAGCAAGGCCGTCATTGGCGTCGCAGCGGGCACGCCGGAAGGCGATGTTTCGGGCCAAGTCGGAACGGAAGTTGTTGGTACCTATGGCACTTTGACCCTCGGTGCGGATGGCACCTGGAGCTACACGCTTAACTACGCTGATTCCGATACGCAACAGCTCGGCCAGGGCGAAGCGGCGAACGACATATTCACCTACACGATGGAAGATGGTTCGGGTGCCACGTCCACCACGACCCTGACCCTCACCGTTCACGGCGTCAACGATGCGCCGGTAGCCGGCGAAGTATCATTGCCCCAGACCACGGAAGACAATGGCGCCGTCACCATCACCGCGGCGCAGTTATTGGCGGGAGCTTCGGATGCCGATCTGGACCCGTTGACGGTGACGTCGGTGAGCCTGGCGGGCCAAAACCCGGGCGAACTCGTCAACAACGGGAATGGTACTTGGACCTACACGCCGCCTCAAAATTACGCCGGTGACGTTGTCTTCAATTACACCGTCTCCGACGGCGCGCTTCAGTCAACGTCAACGGCCTCTCTTCACATCGAAGCCGTAGCCGACACGCCGACATTAAGTCTCGGCACATATGGATTCGAAGTGGGTGATGCGTCCGGTTGGACCGTCAACGGCGCCGTGAGTGTCCAACAGTCATTCACCATCTATGATCCTAACCCAGGCACGAACATCACTTTGCTGCCGCAGGAAGGCAGTTACCTGACCGTGCTCAATACCGATGGGGCGACCCAGTCGAGCATTGAGACATTCCTGGGCTTGCAGCAAGGAGCGCTCGATCAGTGGGCGCAGCAAGATAGCGGAGCTTCCGGATATAGTAACTCTCTTTCCGGGAATGCGACGTCCGGCTCTGCGGCAGTCATCCAGGTTGAGGTCTCGGCTGGCGACACGATTTCCTTCGACTGGAACTTCGTGGCCAGCGACTACATGCCGTACAATGACTATGCGATCGTCACCATCAACGGCCAAATCTATAGCGAGCTTTCGGACGTCTCGGCGCTGGGCAATGTTAGTGGCGACGTCACTCAGAGCGGCTGGCAGACATTCACCTACACGGCGACCGAATCCGGCATCATCACGATTGGCATTGCCGATGTCGATGTCGGTGATCAGGTCGTCGATTCGCATCTGGTCATCGACAACCTGAAGGTGGGGGTGAGCGGCGATACCGGCGAGCCGATCGCCCTCAATATCGCGTCGAACCTTGTCGACACCGACGGTTCCGAGACCCTGTCGATCCTTATCCAGGGTCTCCCCGATGGCGCGACACTGTCGGCAGGGACCTACAATGCCCAGCTCGATGGCTGGGTTCTGACAGAAGCGCAACTCAATGGTCTCACCCTCAATTCTCCGACGGCCGGGGAATACACGCTGACAGTGACCGCGACGTCGACCGAGGTTTCGAATGGCGACACCGCCTCGACGACCGGGTCTATCAACGTCACGGTCCATGGCGAGAACAATTTTTTCGCCCAATCTTTCGCCTCCGACATGAGCTTGATGGTGGCGGATACGACTGAGGCGCCGGAGCAAACGTCGCTGGCTGCCTCGAGCGCTGGCGAGGCGAAATTCTCGACATTTGGTATCTTGCGCCGCGACGGCGATTGGCGTGGCCATAATGATATGGCGACGGCACACGCGATCGCCGCCGGGGCCGGGATCGCCGCTGTCTCGCCGCATTTTGCACAGGCCGAGACGCATCACGCCGGCAATGACCATGCCTCTCTCCTGTTGAAAAATGGTGGTGACCATAGCTGGCCGGGCGTGTCCATCGCCGATCTCACCGCACTTCACGGCGTCGCTGGTAGTGGACCGGGGGCCCACAAGCCGGGTCCGATCGATGCGCTCCAACCCGCCGCTACCGGCCGCGAAGCGCCAAGCCTTTCCGACATCATCAACCAGCATTTCGAGACTCTCTCGTCAGCCGGCGATTCTGCCGAGCCGGAGACGCAGGCTCGCAAGCCTGGCGAAAACGCGCACGGCAACAGTGACTCTGTGGCATCCGTTGAACCGGCGGAATCCCACCACGCACCACAGCCCGAAGCTACCGCGGAGCATCACGAAGCGGCGCCCGCTGACGGCCCGGCACCACACCTCGGTACAATCATCGATTTCTCGAACCTGCCGGATTTCCACCCGCCGCTTCACGCGGCAGGCGCGACAGCCGCTCCGATTCCGGACTTGAAGCATGGTGATTTCGCAGGCATCGTCGACTTCAGTCGCGATCTGCTGCCCGAACCGCATGCGCCGTTGGCGCCGGATCGCGGCAGCTTCTGGGGGGAAGGCTTGACCATGCACGCGCCGGTTCACGAGGCTGTCCATGTGGCGGTCAATGATGTGGTCCAGAACATGGCGCATGACGCCGAAGCCGCCAGTCACCACCATCCGCATTGAGTGATCTCTGATCGGGCGGGTCGCGCGATCATACCATGCCGGGATGGCTTGCCAGATTTCTCCGTCGCAGCGGCCTGACGGCCGGCGGGCGAGCGCTCGGATTGGCGCTGCTGGTCGGCTTTCTCGCCCTTCGCATCGCCGATCCGCAGATCGTCGAAGAACTGCGTCTTCGAACCTTTGACTTCTACCAGCGCCTGTCGATACGCCCACCGGGACAGCAGCCGGCCGTCATCGTCGATATCGATGAGGCGAGCTTGCGCGAATTCGGCCAATGGCCCTGGCCGCGCACGCTGATCGGCGATCTCATCACCAATATTGCCCGCGGCGGCGCCGTGGCGGTGGCCTTCGACGTCATCTTCCCCGAGCCCGACCGCACCTCGCCCGCGATGATCGCCAAAGACATGCGCGGCCTCGACCCCGAGACCAAGGCCAAGCTCGAGGGTCTCGAAAGCAATGATGCGGCCATGGCGCGGTCGTTCGGCAAGATCAGGGCGATCGTCGCGCAATCGGGCCAGGCAGTCCCGGCGCCGGATGGCAGCCCCAAGCCCGCCGAAACGCCCCTGGGCCTCATGGGGCCCGATCCCACCGCCTTCATCGTGAACTTCCCCGGGCTTCTGCAGAACGTTCCCGAATTGGAGGCGACGGCGGCGGGGCGCGGGCTCTTCACCATCCGGCCCGATCCGGACGGCATCGTGCGCCGCGTCCCCGTGATCATGAAGGCGGAAGGCCATTTCCGCCCGGCGCTGGCCATCGAATTATTGCGCGTGGCGACGGGTTCGAACGCGATGGTTGTGAAATCGTCGCAGAACGGCGTCGATGCGGTCGTGATAAAGGGCGTGCAGATTCCGACCGACGCCAATGGCCGGGTCTGGGTCAAGTTCAACAAGCACGATCCCAATCGCTATGTCTCGGCCGCCGCCGTGCTGCGCGGCGATCCGGCGGCGATGAAGAAGCTGCAGGGCCGGCTCGCCATTATCGGAACCTCGGCGATCGGCCTTCTCGATACCAAGACGACGCCGGTCGAATCGGTGATGCCGGGGGTGGAAATCCACGCCCAGCTCATCGAGAACATCATGTCGAACCAGTTGCTGTCGCGGCCGAGCTACGCGATTGGCGCGGAGCTTGTCGCCATGGTGGTGACGGCGGGGATCATCATCCTGCTCGTGCCGGTACTGGGTGCGGCCTGGGTTCTGGCGATCGGCGCGGCCATGGCCGCGATCCTCGTCGGCGGCGCCTTCTACCTCTTCGAGAAATACGGGCTGCTGTTCGACGTCACCATGCCATTGCTTGCGAGCCTCACGGTCTTCCTGGCTCTCGTCTTCACCAATTACTTCCGCGAAGAGGGCCGCCGCCAGCAGATCCGCAGTGCCTTCAGCCAGTATCTCTCGCCCGCCTTCGTCGAGGAACTTGCCAACAATCCCGACAAGTTGAAGCTTGGCGGCGAGACCAAGGAATTGAGCATCCTGTTCATGGATGTGCGCGACTTCACCAGCATTTCCGAGCGCTACAAGAAGGATCCGCAAGGCCTGACGCGATTGATGAACCGGCTGCTCTCGCCCTTGTCGCATGAGATCGTCGCCACCAAGGGCACGATCGACAAATATATCGGCGACAGCATCATGGCCTTCTGGAATGCGCCGCTTGACGATGCCGACCATGCCGCCAATTCCTGCGCGGCGGCGCTCGGCATGGCTGGCGCGGTCAAGAAGCTCAATGATGTGCGGCGCGCCGAGGAAGTCAATGCGGGAGACAACTTCCTCGAACTCAAGATCGGCGTCGGCATCAATACTGGCCAGGGCGTCGTCGGCAATATGGGTTCGGACGTCCGCTTCGATTACACGGTCCTGGGCGACAGCGTGAATCTTGCGTCGCGCGTCGAGGGCCAGACCAAGGCCTATGGCGTGACGACGATCATTGGCTCGCGCACCAATGAATTGGCCGGCGACCGCTTCGCCACGCTTCTCCTCGATCGCGTCGCGGTGAAGGGCAAGACCGAGCCTGAGAAGATTTATGCCTTGCTTGGGCCAGCGACGATGCGCGCGGATGAGGATTTTGCCAAACTGCGCAAAGTCCATGAAGAACTCCTGACCGCCTATGGCGAGCGGCGCTGGTCGGACGCATTGCGCCTCCTGCAAGACTATCGCGATCGCTATGTGCATTGGGGATTGTCGGTCTTGTGGTCGATCTATGAGGAGCGCGTGAAGCAGTATCTCGAAACGCCGCCGCCCGCCGATTGGGATGGCGTCTATCGCCTGCGCACGAAGTAGGATGGAGCGCTCGATGCGAATGCTCTCCATGGTTGCGATCATCGCAAGTCTCATTTGCGCTCCGGTCCACGCGCAGGAAGCGGGACGCACATTCCTTCACGTCTCCGATATCCATCTTGATCCCTTCACGCCCTTTGCCGGGCGCAAGCTCGCGCATTACGGCGAGGACACGAATTACGCATTATTCGCAACATCCCTTGCGGCCATTGCAAAGGCCGGCGCCTCTGCCGACTTCGTCGTCCTTACCGGCGATCTCCTCGCCCATGATTTCGAGAAGAAGCTCAGGGCGGCGACGGCCAATCCGCCGAGCCAGCCGGCGATCGCGGATGCCGCGGTTTCGACCAGCGGTCTGGTGGCCGACGCGCTCGCCATGGCTGTTCCAGGCAAGCCGGTCATTCTGGCGCTCGGCAACAATGATTCAGACTGCGGCGACTATCAGATCGATCCGGGCGGTCCCTATCTCGAATTCACCCGCGAATTGGTCAAGCGCCTGGCCGGCGCCGCGCTCGTGGCCGATGATTTCGACACGACCTATCGTGCCGGCGGCTATTACGCGATGCGCCATCCAACTGCTCCCGATACCGAGATCATCGTGCTCAACGACGTCTTGTGGTCGGCCGAGTATCGCGATGTCTGCGGCTCGAGCGGCATGGCTGCCGCCGAGGCCATGCTGACCTGGTTCAAGGCCAGGCTCGATGCGGCGCGCGCCGCCAATCGCAAGGTCTGGATGGTGCATCATATCCCGGCCGGTATCGATGCCTTCGCGACCATGAAATCGAAAGAGACAGCATGCAGCAAGAAGCCCGTCTCCTTCATGGGCGAACCCTTCGCCACGCGCTTTCCGGAATTGCTGGCCGAATATGCACCCGTCATCACGGCCAATCTGACGGGCCATGTGCATTTCGACGGCTATCGCTTGATCCTTGGCAAGGACGGGCAAGCCCTTGATGTCGAGAAGATTGCCCCCGCCATCAGCCCGATCTTCGGCCAGAACCCCAGCTTTCACGTCTTCGATTACGACGCCAAGTCCGGAGAACCCACCGATTTCACCACTGTTTATCTCGACCTCGTCAAGCCCGCCATCGGCTGGCGAACCGAATATCGCTTCACCAGGGCCTATCGGCTGAAACGCTTCGATGCTGCCGCGGTCAACAGGATCTGGACGGCCATTGCCGCGGCCGGACCAGAGCGCAAGACCTATGGTGCTTATTACGACGTGGGCAGCGCCAAATTCCCATCGACCCTCGCGCCCGCCTTCTATTGTGCGCTCGGCGAATCGAGCCTCTCGTCTTTCACCAATTGTCTGTGCAAGGAATAGCCCCCAAAGGGGAGTGGCCCATGCGTATTGGTTTCATCGGCGTCGGCATGATGGGCGAGGGCGTCGTGCGCAATCTGATGAAGGGCGGCCACGAATTGTGGCTTCATGCCCATCGCAACCGCGCACCCCTCGAACGCCTCGTGGCGGAAGGAGCGCACGAGGCGCGCTCGCTCGCCGAACTTGCGGAGCCCTGCGAGATCATCATGCTCTGCCTCACGACATCCAAGGTCGTCGGCGAGACGGTTGAGGCATTATTGCCTTCGCTCAAACCCGGGCAGATCGTCATCGACACCGGTACCTCCGATCCGGTCGAGACCAAGAAACTCGCCCATCGCTTGAGCGAGCGCGGCATCGCTTTTGTCGATGCCCCGATGACCGGTGGGCCCGAGCAGGCGGCCAAGGCCGCGGTCGGCTCCTTGATCGGCGCCGATCCCGAAACCTATGCGCGGATTGAACCGGTCATTTCCTGTTACTCGGCGCGCCTGCGCCGCTTTGGTCCGCCCGGATCGGGCGAGACCGCCAAGCTCGTCTCCAATTACGTCATTACCGGCATGATCGCTCTGGTGGCGGAGGCTTTCGGCACCGCCCGCCAAGCCGGCATCGACTGGGGCGATCTCTACGACGTCATGCAGGCGGGCTCGGGCAATTCCGGCGTATTGAAGAAGATGATGGAGGCAGCCCTTGCCGGCGATTTCGACGGCTATCGCTGGTCGCTTGCCAATGCCAGCAAGGACATCTCCTATTATGCCGATCTTGCCGAAAGCCTTGAGCGGCTGACGCCATTGACCGAAGCGGTGCGCGAAGTCTTTGCCGAAGCCGCCGCGCAAGGCCATGGCGGCCGCAATGTCAGCCATCTGCTCGACCCGGCTGTCGATGATGTGAGCTAGGGCATTGGGGCGAGCCGGAGGACAGGCAGTCCGCCGGCACAGAAATTGAGATTTGATCCGTACACGAACCGTCATTCGGAAAAGGCTGAGCTCTCCCTCCCCCTTGTGGGAGAGGGCGACGAGGGCCGAAGGCCCGAGGCGGGTGAGGGGTAACGTGCCGCGACACGGACCTTTGTGAGTTTGAAATGCCCCCTCACCCGGCATGCTCGCGCATGCCGCCCTCTTCCACGGAGGGGAGAGGGGAAGGAAGGGTAATGAAGCGCACAAAAACACCCCTCGTCCCGAGGTGCGCGCGAAGGCGCTGCCTCGAAGGATGAGGGGTGGGTCAATAGTCGGTATGAGGAGGAATGCGTTTACGACGTGTCGTCGCGCGGCGGGTTTCCGAGGCGCGCGAGCCAGTCGCAGTCTTTGAGGATCTGGTCGACCTCGTGGATGTTCCGCTGGCGGTATCCAGGAGGCCTTCCGGAGCGCAAGGGGCCGGAGCGCTCAGGCCGGCGCTCGTCGAAGGGCCTGGCGTCCCAGCGGGCGAGCCGCATCGCATGGCGCGGGATGTCCTGAACCGCGTCCAGAACGGCGAGGAGCCGGCGGACCAGGTGCCTGGCACTAACCATGCCGTCATCGACCTTCTCTTCGACAACAGGCGCCGGCGATGGCGGCGGAGCTTGCAACCCGACCGGAATTCGCGCATCATCCGATCCCGGGAGACAGCGGATCACCGAGAACGCGGATGCGCGGCTCAGGGCCACGGAGCTTCTTCTTGAACCGGCGGCCCTGGCGCCTGAGCGCATCGAAGAGGTTGAACAAGGGCCGGCGCTTGCGTTTAGGCTTGGCTTCGGCGTTATTTTCACGAGGGGTCTTGGGCTTCCTTGGCGCTGCCGGACGCCGGGGCTTATGCTCGAGCACGATGTCGCGCGCCGCGGCGACGATGAGCCGTCTCACCGCTGATTCCGCCGACCGCAATATCTGGAGCACGGAACGGTGGAGCGGCTTGGATATCCTCTCGATCGAAACGCCTTCCGAGAGCCCGATCTTGGCGAACAGCGCCAACACCACCGCCAACAGTGGCACGCGCTTGCTTTCGATGGCCAATTCCCAGTTCATTGCTCGCCCAATAGAACAGAACCTGGAACTTAGTCAATCATAAAAAATTCGGGTGGCTTCAGATTTTATGGTGCCTCTCTTTTTTCGTCATCCCGGCGAAAGCCGGGACCCAACTATCCGCGTGAAGGCTGTTGGCGACCCATCACGGTGAAAGATGGGTCCCGGCTTACGCCGGGATGACGTAGTTGGTGGTTCTACCCTCAATGCCCGGGGCACCCTCCCCGCAGGAGAGAAGTCGGCCGCTGCTCACTCGACGCGGGTGAGAGAGGAGGAAAGTCTGTATACGGATCAAGTCATCCGCTGGTGGTGCGCGCGATCGTCTCCTTCATGCGCGCATCGAGCGCCTCCCAATTGGCGCCGAACTTCGTCCAGCCGTCGAGGCTGAAGAGATTGAAGGTCTTCTCCATGTCCGCATTGGACTTGGGATAGCCCGGCCAATGCGCCGGCGCCGTCGGGTCCGAGCGTGACATGAAGTCGGTGGCGACATCGAGGAAGCGCTGCTGGGTATCCTTCTCAAGCACATAGGCAAGGAAGAGGTCGGCAAGCTCGCTGTGCTTCGTGCCGCGCACTTTCATGAACCAGTTGGTGTAGGAGGCCGAGCCTTCCTTCGGGATCGCAGCGGAGAATTCCGCCCCATGTTCCTTCAGAATCCGTAGGCATCGGCCGAATACATCATGGCGACTTCAGCTTCGCTTTGCAGCATCAGATTGGAAAGTTCAGCACCATCCTTGTACCACTTGGCCATCTTGAGCTTCTCAAGCTCGAGGAAAAGCGGCTCCATTTCGGCGGGCGTGCCGAAAACTTCATCGATGCCGGGCTTTGCATCGGAAAGCAGCGCCGGCACGCACAGATCCCAATAGAAGGCGGCCACGTCCATCGTCGTCTTGCCGCGCACGGACTCGAGCCAGAAATTGCGCCAGCTATCAGGGGCGACCCCGAAGCCTTGGACGTCAGCATCCACAACGAGCCGCCGCCAAACGGAACGCCGTATTTCTTTGCTTCCCCGCGCTTCTCGTCGAACCACGGATAGACGGCGGCAAAGCCCGGAATCTTGCTGCGGTCGGTTTCGAGGAAGAGGTTTTCGGCAAGCCCGGTCGAGGTCGTGTATTCATCGGCAATGGTAATGTCGAAAGGCGGATTGTCTTTCGGTGCCGCGACGATCTGCGCGACCATCTGGTCCCAGCCGCCGACCGTTTCGGCCTTCGTCCCATAAGTCGCGTTGAAAGGCTCGATCACCGCGCTGCGGAAGCTCAATTCGTGATTGCCCGACCACGAGACGACGATGAGCGGCTCGCCGGCAAAGGCAGCGCTGGCCGATGAAAGCGAAGCGCGGCCGAGAATGGCGGGAGCGGCGATGGCTGCACTGGCTTTGAGAATCTGGCGGCGGGTGAGGGTCATGGGCATTCCTTCGGGTGATGTGGACCACAAGGCTGCCATCACCAAAGCCCGCAAGCAAGAACCTCAAGTGGGTGCTGGAATATTGCCAGACCGGCGCCAGCGGCCTATGTCGCTGGTCATAAACCCAGAGGAAAGCCGGATCGCCCCATGTCACAGCTCAATCCCAACATCACCGCCATCGAAGAAGAGGGCGCCTTGCGGTTCTCGATCGCGCACTGGCGCTCAAGGCGAAGGGCGCACCGGTCATCAATCTCGGCATTGGGCAACCTGATTTCCTTCCTCCCGCCCATGTCCTTGCCGCCGCCGAGAAGGCGGCACGCGAGGCCCGCATGGCTATACCTCGCCGGTCGGCATTCCGGCCCTGCGCGAGGCGGTGGCGGCCCATGTCGCCGGCCGCTTCAATGTTCCAGTGTCGGCCGATGAAGTGGTGATCGTTCCGGGCGGCAAGGTGACCTTCTACTTCGCCTGCCTGCTCTTCGGCGGACCGGGTAGCGAGATCCTCTATCCCGATCCGGGCTTCCCGCCCTATCGCGAGGCCATTCGCTCGGGCGGCGCGGTGGGCGTACCCTATCCGATCCGCGAGGAGCGCGACTTCGGCTTCGATGCCGATGAAGTCCTGTCGCTCATCACGCCGCGCACCCGCCTCATCATCATCAACTCGCCGGCCAATCCCACCGGCGGCGTCGTCGATGCCCGCGAGATCAGAAGCTTGCCGAAGGCTTGCTGCGCCATCCTGGCGTTGCTGTCCTTTCAGATGAAATCTACAGCCGACTGGTTTTCTCAGGCGCGCGTTTTGAGAGTTTCTTGAATTTTCCGGAACTGCGCGATCGCACCATTCTTCTCGATGGCTGGTCCAAGACCTTCGCCATGACCGGCTGGCGCTTGGGCTTTGGCATTTGGCCGAAGTCGCTTGTTGAACATGTGAGGAAGCTGATCACTGTGGATCATTCCTGCACCAATGGCGTTGCGCAGATGGCGGGGCTCGCGGCGATCAGCGGCCCGATGGATGAGATCGAGCGTTTTCGCCAGAGTTTCGAAAAGCGCCGCAAGCTTGTCGTCGACGGGCTCAATGCGTTGCCGGGCGTTTCCTGCCGCATGCCGGGCGGGGCATTCTACGCATTTCCGAATATTCGCAATACCGGCCGGCCTTCGCGCGAGCTTGCGCGCGATCTCCTTGAGAAGAAGCATGTGGCGCTTATTCCGGGCGAAAGCTTCGGTGCCAATGGTGCGGGCTATCTGCGCCTTTCATACGCGGCGAGCGAAAAGGAACTCAACGAGGCACTGTCGCGGATGCGCGACTATCTGAGTTCTTAGAAGAAAGTGGCCATGCCGGATGCGAGGCCGAGGGGCAGTTGAAGGGGCGGCATCGGGCATGGCCGGGCAGTCGGGGTGTTGCAGGAGAGTTTTAGGAACGCGAGACTGCCTCCCTGCGACTCTCTGCTTGCCCATGCAGAGTGACAGCTAGATGACGAACATCCCCGACAACCACTTATCCACAGTATCGGATCGAAACCTCTATTCCCGGTTGGATCGTAGTTTTGCATCGGCCGGCGATCGTCCCGTTGTTATTGGCCCCGACCTGAAGCCGCGTCTCACCTATTCTGAGCTGAGAGATGAGGTGTCGCGCTACGCCAATGCGCTTGCCGTGCTCGGCGTCGAGCCGGGCGATCGCGTAACCGTGCAGACCGAGAAATCGCTGTCGGCGGTTGCGCTCTATCTTGCGACGCTCAAGGCGGGCGCGGTCTATCAGCCGCTCAATACCGCTTATACGCTGTCGGAAGTCGAATACTTTATCGCCGATGCAAGCCCGTCGCTGATCGTTTGCGATCCGGCGCGCCAGGCCGATATGCGCAAGCTCGCCGACAGCCATGGCGTTCGCGCCGTCGTCTCCCTCGATGACAAGGGAGGCGGTGCCCTGGCCGATCTTGCGGCGCGCATGAGTGTCGATCACGAAACCGTTGCTCGCGCGGATGATGACCTGGCAGGTCTTCTTTATACCTCGGGGACGACCGGGCGCTCGAAGGGCGCGATGCTCACCCATCGCAATCTGGCTTCGAACGCCGAAACGCTCTGCGATATCTGGGCTTTCACATCCAGCGATCTATTGATCCACGCGCTGCCCATCTATCACGTCCATGGACTCTTCGTCGCGTTGCACACGGTCCTGCTTTCCGGAGCGACGTTCCTCTGGCTCGACAGATTCGATGCGCGCATGATTCTCGACTCGCTCCCGCATGCGACGGTTCTGATGGGCGTGCCGACTTTCTATACGCGTCTTCTCGGCCTGCCCGAACTCAATGCCGAATCCTGCCGCAACATGCGCCTGTTCATCTCGGGTTCGGCGCCGCTTCTCGCCGAGACGCATCGCCAGTTTCGCGAACGCACCGGCCACGCCATTCTCGAGCGCTACGGCATGACCGAAACCGGCATGATCACCTCCAATCCCTATGAGGGCGAGCGCATCCCCGGCACGGTCGGATACGCCTTGCCGGGTGTCGATGTCCGGATCGCCGATACGGAAGGCCGCGAACTGCCGCGCGGCGAGCCGGGCGTCATCGAAGTCAGAGGTCCCAACGTCTTCAAGGGCTATTGGCGCAATCCGGCAAAGACAGCCGAGGAAATCAGGCGGGACGGCTTCTTCATCACCGGCGACGTTGCTGTCATGGCTGACGACGATCGCGTCACGATATCAGGCCGCGCCAAGGACCTGATCATTTCAGGCGGCTTCAATGTCTATCCGCGCGAAGTTGAAGATGTGATCGATTCGCTACCAGGGGTGGGTGAATCGGCGGCGATCGGCGTGCCGCATCCTGATTTCGGCGAAGCGGTGATTGCGGTGATCACCGCGACCGGCAACGTTCCGGCTGAGTCGGAATTGATCGCCCTGATGGCCGGGCGGCTCGCAAAGTTCAAGCTTCCCAAACGAATCTTCACGATCAAGGAATTGCCGCGCAATGCCATGGGCAAGGTGCAGAAGGCGGAATTGCGCAAGCTCTACGCCGGTACATTTGCCAAATAGCGCTTACGCCAATCGCAAAGCGATTGCTCCCGCCACGACGAGCCCTGCGCCGATCAATCGCTTGGAACTGACATGCTCCTTGAGCACATAAGCCGACATGCCCATGACGATGAGGATTGAGACTTCACGCAGCGCGGCCACTGCAGCGATCGGTGCGCGGCTCATCGCCCAAATGGCGATCCAATAGGCGCCGGCCGACATCACCGCGCCGGTGACGCCCGTCTTCCAATAGGGCGCGACGTCCTTCACGATCTTCGGACCACGCATCATGATGCCGAGGATGAAAAGGAACGAGGCATCGAAGATGAAGACAAATCCGGCATAGGAAGAAGGTGAGCCGGAGACGCGGCCGCCCAGACCGTCGATGATCGTGTAAAGGGCGATGAACAGCGACGTGCCCAAGGCATAAAAGAGAACGGTACTGTCGAGATTCAGGTTTTGCCGGTCGGCGAGCGTGACGAGCCAGATGCCTGCGACAAGAAGTCCGACGCCAAGGCCGATCATGGGTGTCGCGGCCTCGCCCGCGAACATCCAGGCGCCGGCAAAGGTGAGCAAGGGCGCCGCACCCCGCGCTACCGGGTAGACCTGGCTCAGGTCGCCGGTTCGATAGCTGCGTGCGAGGAAGAGATTGTAGCCGAGGTGGATGAAGCCCGAGGCCACCGCATAGGGCAGGCACGCCGGGTTCGGCCAGGGAAAGGCAGCAACCATGGCGAGCCCAAGAAGGCCCATGATGGTTTGAATGAGGAAAAGCGACAAGAACCGGTCAAGCGCCAGTTTGACGACGAGATTCCAGCTTGCGTGAAGAAGCGCTGCAAAGAGGACCGCAGCGAATACCGAGAATTCCAAATCCGTAATCCCTCGCCAGCGGCCAGCCCATGGCCGGTGACGAAAAGCCCCGCGTCAAAAGGGGCTTCTAGGGCATCCGGGGGGAGTTTAGCAATCCGAGCAGGCGAGAGTCGGCGACTGGCGCGGCCGCAGGATAATCTCATCCTGCAAGGTGATGGGTGCGCTGCCGATGACCATTCCCGTAATCGGTGCATAGGCGACGCAGACCCGCGAGATCACGAGATCATTGCCGTCGCCCATCAACGTGGCGAGGCCCGATGTTGACGGCGAACCGCCGCAGCTACCATTCTTCGAATTGCTCCACGAGAGGACGGCGCTCGAGCCGCTCTTCTTGTAAGCAAATATGTTGATCTTCACGCTTGAGCTCGGAAACGGATCCATGATCGGCGCCACGGCCGCATAGATGCCGGTGAGTTCCGATTTCTTGATCGTCTCAGCCTTTTGCGTGACGAGATCGCCCAGCGTGCTTGCTGCCAAAGTCACGCGGCGATTCGCCGACAAGAGATTGGTGACATCGACCAGTCCGAAATACAGAAGCAACATGACTGGAAAGATGAACGCCATCTCGATGGCCGCAACGCCGCCTTCGGCGCGGGCGAAACGACCGAGATAGCGCGTGATGGTGTTTTGCGGCGCGCGTCTCATGTGGTGTAGGGCTCGTTGCGGAATGCAGCACCGGCGGTGAGGGAACGCCGCCCGCCCGAGAGATTGGCAAGCTGGCTCAGGCCGGGCACGAAGAGTTGCCATTCGTAATAGACGCGCACGACTACGACATCGAGCGCCACGCCCGGCTGGAATTTCGCCGCGGTCGTGACATCGGCGGACAGTTCTTTTCCATTGTAGGCGCTCGGCAATGCGATGCTCGAGAAGTCGGAAAACTTCCGGACGTCGACATGCAGCTTGTTCTTGCAATCCAGGTACGCTGCAAGCTTGCCGCAGATTTTGTCTTTGAATTGCGCTGAGGTTATCCCGTTGATCTGCACCTGGCCGGTGCGAATCATGCGCGAAGCCTGGCTTACGCCATTCTCAATGATGTACTCGCTGAAGAGCATCAGCCCGGTTTCGAAGATGACGCAGAGCAGGTAGAGAAAAGGCGCGCCGACCAGGGCAAACTCGATCGCCGTGACGCCGTCCTTACTCTTGATGAAGTGACGAATCAGGCCTCTGTTCTTTGGCCCCGATTTCTTCTTGCGCCACCACATGAATTCGACTCCCACCCGGGTTGGGCATAGCGGGACCGAATTCTTCCGTTCCCGCCTCCGCGGAGTTGATGGGTAGCAGCCGGCGCTTACGTCAGTATGAACAAAGCCGTTTAAATTTGATTCAATCTTGAACTGATTCGGGGTTCGGATTTCTCACTTTGTAAATCCGGTGGCGAGGCCGACCTTCTTTGTCGACTCATCGTTGACGGCATCGAAGAATTCGGTCTTGTCGCCGATCTGGAGCGCCACCTGGCAATTCGGCTCGCATACATATGAATATTTGCCGCCGCCACGGAAAACCGTGAGGTTGTTGTTGCCGCCCTGCATGACCGTCACCGCGAGATTGGCGATCTGACTGCCTTGCTTGTCGAGCACGATGAGATTTGTTGAGCCGAAGGTGCGGCCATGAACGAAAACGTTCTGGCCCTGCACGGTGGCATCGGCAATGCTCGGATTTCCAACCACCACAGTCGATACGTCTCCGCCTACGCTGACGAGCTTGGCTTCGTCGGACATAACGACGATCTCGGAGGCTGCCAGCGCCATTGTATTCGTCAGTATGCTTGCAATCGCAGCGGTCAGCACAATGCGCGTGAGATGTCTGAACATGGCAAACTCCCTATCTGCATGCGCGCAAGGGCGCGACGCAAAACCCGTTATCCTCCCGTATTTGAGACAAGAATGGTGAATCTTCCCTTACCATTTGTTGTTCCGGCTGCTGCTTAGGGAGCAAGCCAGTAACACGGCAATCGGAAAAGCAATTTTCGGCAAGCTGAGCCGCGGGATGTGCCTTCCGTACTCGCTGAGTCAAGATCGGAAATCTATGAATTGGTGCGGACAAACGTGCCGGGAATCAGTTTAGATTGCTTGAAGCGAAGTATAAAAGGGGCAACGATCGGGAAATACGTGAAACGATGGCCTTTTATTAAATTTAGACGAAAATTATCGACGCTCGAGGAAAGACTTTAATAACTAAACTCGCAAGCGGGGCCGCAATGTTTACTGAAACGGACACCCGATTTACTACCCGTTAAAAGGTCGTTCTTATTGTCGGCGGTGGTTCACGCAAGACGGCATCAGATCGCCGAGGGGTGAGCCGGTGCTGTAAGTGTTCAAACGGAGTGAAAAATGAACAAGTTCGTACGTTTTGTGAAGGATGAATCTGGTGCGACGGCCATCGAATATGGTCTGATTGCTGCGGCGACCGGCCTCGCGCTGGTTGCGGTCATGCCGGCCATCAAGAGCGGCCTCACCAACATCTTCACCTCGATCGGTACCAGCCTCAACCCCTGAGGCATCGAACGTTCGCGTGGCGCGGCTACCGCGCCACGAGATCACCTGACGGTGACAAAAAGGCCGCCGGTTTCCGGCGGCCTTTTTGATTGCCGTGCCGCGCCGAGGCTTAACCGGCCCTTTACACGACCTGTGGAAGTGTAAACGTCGCGCCCTATCGGGTGCGCTGCTACAAAGATCGAGAGACGGACATTCCAATGCTGAGCGACGTCGCGCGCCTAGTCTTTCCGGCGCTTTTGATACTTGCCGGAATCTTCGATTTTCTCACGCTGAAGATACCGAACTGGCTGACTGCCGGGATCGCGATCCTCTTCTTTCCCGCAACCCTGATCATGGGCCTGCAGTTTTCCGACTATCCAGCCCACTTGGCATCCGCGCTCATCATGCTCGGCGTCGGCTTCGGCTTCTATGCAGCGGGGCTTTTCGGCGCCGGCGACGCCAAGCTAATGGCGGCTGCGGCATTGTGGTTCGGCTGGCCGGCGTCCATGCCCTTCGTAGTATATACGGTACTGGCAGGCGGCGTGCTTTCGCTCGCTCTCCTTACCTGGAGCCTGGTTAAGGTCGACCAGGAGATTCGCGGCCATTCCTGGGTTGAGCACTTCAAAAGATTCAAGCCAAACGTGCCCTACGGCGTGGCGATCGCCGCCGGCGCTATCATCGCCTATCCCCAGTTATGGTCGACTATTTCTTAACTCTTCCGGTTCGAATGGTTGCAAACGATTAACCTTAATTTGACCATTCCCGACGAAACTCATCACACGCAAACGCAGCACCTCGGGCGACAGTTAGGGACACGGGCATGAGTAAGACGCGTATTGTCATTCTTGGATTGGCCGTTGGGTCGGCCATTCTCGCCGCCTATCTCGCCAAGGGATTCATCGGCAAGAAGCCCCAAACCGAAGTGGTGGAAGTGAATACCGTCGCGACGGTTCCGGTATTGGTCGCCAAGCGTGACGTGCTGATGGGAGAGAAGCTCCTGCCGGGCAGCATCGAATGGCAGGCTTGGCCCGAGAAATCGGTCACCGACACGATGATAACGCAGAAGGAAGACCCCGCAGCGCAGGAGAAGTATGAAACCTCGCGCGCCAAGACCGCGATCTTCCAGGGCGAGCCGATTATGGACAAGAAGGTCGTGATGCCCACCGAATCGGGTTTCATGGCCGCCATCCTGCCAAAGGGCATGCGCGCAATCGCCGTCCGCGTCTCCGAGGAAAGCGGCGCGGGTGGGTTCATTCTTCCCAATGACCGCGTCGACGTCGTGCTCACTCGCAAGGTCGAAGACGACAGCGCCGCGGCGAAAGTCGTTACCAGCGAAACCATTCTGTCGAACGTCAAGGTCCTGGCGATCGATCAGGCCTTTCGACGCGAAGAAGGCGACAGTGAGCAAGTGATTGTCGCCAAGAAGACGGCGACACTGCAGCTCACTCCGCAGCAGTCCGAAGTCATATCCATGGCGGAATCGCTCGGCCAACTCTCGCTGATGCTGCGATCGATCGCCGAGAATGGCGACAAGGGCCTGGAAGATACGGGGCCGCAACTTTCCGAGAAGTATGCGCAAGGCGCCCACGGCAACGACAAGACTTACATTAAGTACGGCGTAGAGAAGCGTATCACCGACATTCAGTAGGATTTGCCGACATGTACTTGATTTCGCGAAAGCCAAGAGGGAACGGGGTGACTTCGCTCTGCCGGCGCGCCGCAACGATCGCACTGGCGGCGCTTGTCCTTGCCGCCTCGCCGGTTGCACTGCCGATCCACGCCCATGCCACCGATCTCGACACCTCAAGTTCGTCCGGATCGCGCTTCGTGCGCATCGGTCTCAACAAGTCGGTGGTCATCAAATTGCCGGCGAACGCCCGCGATGTTCTGGTCGGCAATCCCGACATTGTCGATGCGGTGATCCGTACCAAGAACACGGCCTATCTCTTCGCCCGCGCCGTCGGCCAGACCAACGTCTTTTTCTTCGATGCGAACGGGCGCCAGATTCTCGGCCTCGACCTCGAAGTCGCGCAAGACATGGCAGCGCTGCAGAATCTGATTCGCAGGACTATCCCTGGATCGAAGATCACGGTCGACACGATTAACGATAACATTGTCTTGGCCGGCACGGCGGCAAATCCTGCCGAAGCCAAGACGGCGCTCGATCTCGCAACGAAATTCACAGGTGACGAAAAGAAAGTGATGTCGACCATCGCCGTCACCGGCAAGGAGCAGGTGATGCTCCGGGTTCGCGTCGCTGAAGTGCAGCGCACCGTGCTCAAGCAGTTCGGCATCAATTGGCAGGCGATGTTCGATGTCGGCAAGTTCGCCTTCAATCTTGCCAGCATAAATCCATTCTCTGCCGGAACCGGCCTATTAAGCCCGACGGGCGGATATGCCGGCAGCTATCAGAGCGGCAGCACCAGCGTCGATGCAGTTCTGCGCGCCATGGAGCGCGATGGCCTCTTAAAGACGCTGGCCGAGCCGACGCTAACCGCAATCTCGGGTGAAAGCGCGAAGTTTCTGGCGGGCGGCGAGTTTCCGGTGCCGATACCCGGCGATGTCGATAACCCTCCAACGGTTGAATACAAGCCCTTTGGCGTGGGCTTGGGCTTTACGCCGATCGTAATGACTGAAGGACGCATCAGCCTGTCCATAAGCACGGAGGTCAGCGAAATCGACTCTCAGAATTCCGTTGTAATCTGCCAAGGCTGTTCACCCGTACCGGCATTGGTCGTGCGCCGGGCAAATACAACCGTCGAGCTTCCCAGCGGCGGCTCGCTCATGCTGGCCGGCTTGATCAATGACGCGACGCGTCAGAATATCGATGGCACCCCCGGCCTCAAGAACATTCCGGTACTCGGTGCGTTGTTCCGCAGCCGTGACTTCATTCAGAATCAGACCGAACTGGTGGTGATTGTGACGCCCTATGTCGTCGACCCGGTCAACCAGAAGCAGCTAGCCACACCCATGGATCGGCTCAACATCGCGACCGACAGCCAAACCATCCTGCTCGGCCGGCTCAACAAGATATACGGAGCGCCGGGCAATTATCCGAACGGCGTCTATCACGGCCAGGTTGGCTTTATTGTCGAATAGCACTGTGGAGAGTGAGATGCGGAACCAGACTATACTTCGCGCGCGCCGGGTGCCGGCGCTGGCTGCGACGCTCGCCGCGCTCTTCGCGTTGGCGGCTTGTGACACGCCCTTTCCCGAGACGCAGAACGATTTCGTACCGGTCTCGAGCTCCGATCGCTTCCCGATCGAAGTCGCCAAGGGTCCGGTGAAATTCGACGTGCCGACCGACAAGACGGCCTTGAACGCCCAACAGAGGGATACGATCGTCCGCTTCGCGCAGCAGGCGAAATCGAATTATGCCTCGACGATCAATGTGCGCCGGCCCTCGGGCGGCGGCCGTGGTCCGGCGGTGGCAAGCGCCATCCACCGCATCCTCATCAAGCAGGGCGTCCCTGATTCGATGATCGCCCAGAGCACCTATCCGGGAGACGCCCAGTCGCCCGTTATTGTCTCCTATATCCGCACCTGGGCCGTAACCCAGGAATGCGGCAATTGGGACGAGGATCTGACCGTCACGTTCAGCAATTCGGGCTATGCAAATTTCGGCTGCTCGGTGCAGAACAATGTCGCGGCCATGGTTGCCAATCCGAATGATCTGGTCATGCCGAGGACCGAGACGCCATCCGATCCGACGCGCCGCTCCAAGGTCTTTACAGACTATCGCAACGCAGTCCCCACAAACACGCAGCCGCCGCAACAGCAGCAAGTACAGATCTCGACGGTTGCACAGCAGTAAGAGCGAAGAGCGAGTACGAACATGATAACGCAGGCGGCACAAAACGCGGAGTTCGCCCCGACCCCGGACCATCAGGTCGTCGCGACCGTCCCGCGCGTGAACATTCACGCCCTGTGCGACAATCAGCAGACGGTTCAGGCGATGCAATCGGCGGCCGCCGATCGGCGCATGCAGCGCGCGCATGTGACGATCCAGCTCGGCGGCATCGCGGCCGCCGTCCAGGTCTATCAGTCGCAGCCGACGCCCAATGTCCTGATCGTCGAATCGCACAGCCAGCGCGACATGCTGCTGGCCGAGCTCGCGCAGTTGGCGCAGGTTTGCGCGCCGAACACGAAAGTGATCGTGATCGGGCACTTGAATGATGTCGTGCTCTATCGCGAGTTGATCCGCCAGGGTGTCAGCGAATACCTGGTCGCACCGCTTCACCAGCTGCAAATCATCGAAGCTGTTGCCGCACTCTATCGCGATCCGAAGGCAGAGCCGCTCGGCAAGATCACCGCCTTTGTCGGCGCCAAGGGCGGCGTCGGCTCGAGCACATTGGCGCATAATTACGGTTCATATGTCTCGAAGAACATGGCCATCGACACGGTCATCACCGATCTCGATCTCGCCTTCGGAACCGCCGGGCTCAATTTCAACCAGGAGACATCGCAAGGGATCATCGATGCCCTTGGTCAGCCGGATCGTGTCGACCAGACATTGCTGGACCGCTTGCTCACCAAATGCGGCGACAAGCTCAGCCTGTTGGCCTCCTCCGGTACGATTGATCGGGAAGTAAACATCGAGGCTCATGCGGTTGAAACGATCCTCGAGATCGTGCGCCATAATGTGCCGAACGTTGTCGTCGACGTTCCCAACATGTGGGCGCCATGGATCAAATATACTTTGATTCAAGCCGATGATGTCGTGCTCACGGCCACGCCCGAGCTTGCGAGCCTGCGCAATGCCAAGAACCTGATCGATCTGTTGAAGCAGGCGCGGCCGAATGATCACGCACCCCGCCTGATTCTCAATCAGGTCGGCGTTCCCAAGCGGCCCGAAATCCCGGTCGCCGAATTTGCCAAGGCGCTCGGTGTCGAGCCGACGGTTGTCATTCCCTATGACCCGCAGGTCTTCGGAACCGCAGCGAGCAACGGTCAGATGCTTGCCGACGTCGCGCCAAAGTCGAAGGCAGCGGAGGCCATCGCCACGCTTGCCAAGAGTCTGTCGGGCCAGGACATGGCCGCCAAGCCGGCGAAGAGCGGGTTGGGTGGAGTGCTGGGTAAGATGCTGAGGAAGAAGTGACGATGTTTGGCAAGCGTTCGGAAGTCGGCAGCAAGCCGGTCACCGCCATCCCTGCGCCGGCGCCGGCGAATTTTCAGCCGAGCCCGGCTGCTTCGGTCGCGGCGTCGGCCATGCCGCAGCAGATTCCCGATCTTGGCGTTCCGCTGCCGCCGCCGGTGCAGTTTGGCCCCGGCGCAACCGGACCTTCGGCCGGAGACCGCGCTGGGCCGGGCGGCCAGCCGACGACCCAGAACTCAGCCCAGACGGCGTCACCACAGCCGAAAATTCCGGGCCGCCGGTCGGAAAATTACTACGATATCAAGAGCACCATCTTTAACGCGCTGATTGACGCGATCGACCTCACTCAATTGGGTCAGCTCGACCGCGATGGCGCGCGTGACGAAATCCGCGACATCGTCAACGAGATCATCACGTTGAAAGATGTCGCGATGTCGATCGCCGAGCAGGAAGAACTGCTCGAGGACATCTGCAATGACGTTTTGGGCTACGGCCCCTTGGAGCCGTTGCTCGCCCGCGACGACATTGCCGACATCATGGTCAATGGCGCCAACACCTGCTTCATCGAAGTCGCGGGCAAGATGCAGAAGACCGGCGTCAGGTTCCGCGATAACTCGCAACTGCTGAACATCTGCCAGCGCATCGTCAGCCAGATCGGCCGCCGCGTCGACGAAGCCTCTCCGATATGCGACGCCCGCTTGCCCGACGGTTCGCGCGTCAACGTCATCGTGCCGCCTCTGGCGATCGATGGGCCGACGCTCACCATCCGCAAGTTCAAGAAGGATCGACTCAAGCTTCCTGATTTGGTCCGCTATAATTCGGTGACGCCCGAAGGCGCGACGATCCTTGAGATTATCGGACGTTCGCGGTGCAATGTTTTGATTTCCGGCGGCACGGGCTCGGGCAAGACGACGCTCCTCAATTGCCTGACCGGCTATGTCGAACATGATGAGCGCGTGATCACCTGCGAAGACGCCGCCGAACTTCAATTGCAGCAGCCGCATGTGGTTCGACTCGAAACGCGTCCGCCCAATCTCGAAGGCGAGGGCGAGATCACCATGCGCGATCTCGTCAAGAACTGCCTGCGTATGCGTCCCGAGCGGATCATCGTCGGCGAAGTCCGCGGCCCGGAAGCCTTCGATCTTCTGCAGGCCATGAACACCGGTCACGACGGCTCGATGGGCACGCTGCACGCAAACAGCCCGCGCGAAGCCTTGCAGCGTCTGGAATCGATGATCACCATGGGTGGCTTTGCCCTGCCTTCGAAGACGATCAAGGAGATGATCACCGGCTCGATCGACGTGATCGTCCAGGCGGCGCGCCTTCGCGACGGCTCGCGTCGCATCACCCACATCACCGAAGTGATCGGCATGGAAGGCGACGTGATCATCACTCAGGATCTATTCGTCTATGAAATCATGGGCGAGGACGCCAATGGCAGGATCGTCGGTCGCCATCGGTCGACGGGCATCGCGCGGCCGCATTTCTGGGATCGCGCACGTTACTATGGCGAAGAGCGTCGTCTGGCCGAGGCGCTCGAACGGGCAGAGACGCGCAATGAAGGCGAAGACGAAATCTAGTCGATTGGCGAGGCAGATATGAACTTCGACGACTCGCTCACGCAATACGGGTTCGTGCTATTGATCGCGCTGAGCGTCGGCGGGTTGGCCCTGGCGCTGCTCTATCCCATGCTGGCGGGCTCGGCCGAGGCGACGCGGCGCGCCAGAGCCATCAGCAGCGGCGGCAAGGAGCGCTCCCAGCCCAAGGTCGGATTGCGGCAGCGTCTTCTCGCCGAAGACTCCAAGGACACCCGCCGCAAGCAATTGCAGGAGTCTCTCAAGCAGATTGAAGAGCGCGAGAAGCAGCGCAAGCAGAAACTCACATTGCGGTTGCTGATCAGCCAGGCCGGGCTCGATATCACGCCACGGCTCTTCTACACTCTATCGCTGGCCATCGGCGGATTGATTGCCGGTGCATTGTTGATCGTTGGTATGCCCTGGTATCTGGCGGCGGTCGCATTCATTGCCGGAACGCTCGGTCTGCCGCGCTGGGCGCTACGCTATCTCCGTAAGCGCCGGCAGAACCAGTTCCTGGACGGCTTTGCCGATGCGGTCGACGTCATGGTGCGCGGCCTGAAAGCGGGCCTGCCGGTTACCGACGCCATGAAAGTCATCTCGACAGAATCACCACCGCCCGTCGGCCCGGAATTTCTCGAGGTCGTCGAAGGTCAGCGGATCGGAATCACGATGGATCAGGGGATCGATCGCATGTTCGACCGCATGCCGCTCGCCGAGGTCAACTTCCTCGGCATCGTGATGGCAATCCAGCAGAAGACGGGCGGCAATCTCGCCGAAGCGCTCAACAATCTTTCCAAGGTGCTCCGCGACCGCAAGAAAATGAAGGCGAAGATCAAGGCAGTCAGCCAGGAGGCCAAGGCATCTGCCGCCATCATCGGCTCGCTGCCGTTCCTCATCATGGGTGCCATGATGGTGCTGAACCCGGCCTACCTCAACCCGCTCTTTGATACCAAGATCGGCAATATCATGCTGGTCGGCTCAGGCTTGTGGATGCTGACCGGGGTCCTGATCATGAAGAAAATGATCAATTTCGATTTCTGATGGGCAGGGTGCGATGATCAACCAGCTTTGGCACTATATTCAGCCCGAGCAGATTATCACGATCCTCGTGGCGCTCTCTGCATTCGCCACCGTGCTGACGGTTGCTGCGCCTTATATGCAGGGCGACCGCCTGCGGACTCGCATGAAATCCGTCGCGACCGAGCGCGATCGCCTTAAGGCGGCACAGCGTGCGGCACTCGCCGTCGGCGAGGGCAAGCTTCGTGAAAAGCCGCGCAGCGGCCTGGTGACGCAACTCGTCGAAAGTCTGAATCTGCGCCAGCTCATGCAGGCGGAAGGTTCGCGCGCTTTGCTGCGCCAGGCGGGTTATCGCAGCGAGCGCCATCTCGTCACTTTCCTCGCGATCCGCGCGGTCGCCCCGCTGCTGCTTGGCCTCATCGTGTTCATCTACTCTTCGACGGTTTTTGCCAATACGGTCTCTCCGACCATGCGCCTGGCGGCCTCCCTGATCGGTATGGTCGGGGGCTTCTATGTGCCGATCATCTTCCTCAAGAACATGGTCCAGCGGCGCCAGGAATCGATCAGGCGCGCCTGGTCCGATGCGCTCGACCTTCTCCTGATCTGCGTTGAATCGGGCATGTCCATCGAGGCGGCGTTGCAGCGTGTCTCGCGCGAAATCGGCAGCCAGTCGGTCCCGCTCGCCGAGGAATTGACACTGACCAATGCCGAGCTTTCCTATCTGCAGGATCGGCGCAAGGCCTTTGAGAATCTTGGCAAGCGAACCGGTCTGCCTATCGTCAGGTCGGTGGTGACGAGTCTGATCCAGTCCGAGCGCTACGGTACGCCTCTGGGCACCGCCTTGCGCGTCCTTGCCCAGGAAAACCGCGACATGCGCATGTCGGATGCCGAGAAGAAGGCGGCCGCTCTACCGCCCAAATTGACGGTCCCGATGGTGCTGTTTTTCCTGCCCGTCATCTTCATCGTCATTCTCGGTCCTTCGGCGATCCTCGTGCTCGGCGCGAAGTAATTCGCGCGCCGAAACGATCCCGTTTCGACGTTCAGCACGAAATTGTCTTGGTGGTAATCAGCCCTCGGTCGCAGGCTTGAGCTTCTGCCAGGGATTGGGCTGCGACAGCATATGCTGCAAATAGGCCATGTTGGCGTCGACCTGCTCGGGCGGCAGATCCTCGCTGGCAATTTTGCGGGCTTCGTCAAAGCGGCCCTGCAGCCCCACAACGAGGGCGAGGTTCTGCCGCAGTCGCGTATCCTGGCTGCCCTTCGGCGATTTTGAGGCTTCTTTCAGCGTCTCTTCCGCCTTGGGAAGGTCGCCCTGCAGCGCATAGGACATGCCGAGATTGTTCAGCACAGTTACTTCGCCCGGCGACAGGGCAAGCGCCCGGCTGTAATTGCTGCGCGCTTCCTCATTGCGACCCAGCTGATCGCAGGCCGAACCCAATGCCGAATAGGTCCGCCAGTCAGCATTCTTCGTCTTGACGGCCTGCTCGAGAAGGCTCGCGGCATCGGCCGCCTGACCTGCCTGCAGCAATTCCTTGCCATAGATGTTGAGCAGCTTGCCGTCGGACGAATGCTTGGCGAGGAGGCCTTTATAGACTTCGAATTGCTGCTGCTGCCGGCCCATGGCCTTGAGCTGGGCGGCATAAGCAAGACCAAGTTTCAGATTGTCGGGATCGGCTTCGTATTTCTCACCGAGCGCGACGACTTCTTTCATCGAGGCCGGCTGTGTGCTGCCCGTTGTGAGATTGTCGAGATCGGGCTGCTTCCCGCAACCGGCAAGGAGGATGGCCGAACCCAAAAGGCAGGCTGCGGCAATTCGGCGATATGCGCTGCTTGCCCCGCTTTGGCTCGACATGAAAGTCATTCCCTGACACCGTGGCGGAGACCCGCCGACCTGCGTTAATCATCAAGGACAGTCCTCAATAAACTCTTAACCATAATTCTTAGGTTTTCGGCCCTGTTTGGAACGCTTTGGAGTGATTATGACTGCGTTTGACCGCCTTTTGACACCCTATGCCGCGACTTCCCGCGCCATCCCGGTCGTTCCGGTTACGGCGAACGACTTCAAATCGAGATTGCCGAAGTTCTCGGCTGCCGAGCGACGCTGGATCGAGCTGCACAAATTCGCGGCAAAACCCGGCAGCTATCTTGTGGTCAGTAACGCCAATGGCGACGTGGAAAAGGTCTATTTTGGAGTGGCCCAGAACGGCCAGGACCGCGATCCTTTTGACTTCGGCCGCTTGAGCAGGCTGCTTCCGGCCACTGAATACCGCATCGAAGGCAGTTTTCCCGATGCAAGGTTGTCGGTGCTCGCCTGGCTGCTCGAATCCTATTCTTTCGATCGCTATCGCAAGGGCGGCGGGGACGCAGCGCGCCTTCAATGCCCCCAGAGTGTCGATCGCAGGGAGGTTCTTTCGGCGGCCGCCGCGACGGGTCTTGTTCGCGATCTCATCAACACGCCGGCTTCCGATCTGGGTCCCGCTGAGCTCGAGGCAGCGGCCCGCAAAGTGGCAAGTCAGTTCAAAGCGAAGCTGCGGGTGACATCCGGCCGCGATCTTGAGCGCAATTTTCCGATGATTCATGCCGTAGGGCATGGAAGTCCCCGCGCGCCCCGGCTCATCGACTTCAGCTGGGGGCCGGCGCGTGCGCCCAAGGTCACGCTGGTCGGCAAGGGCGTTTGCTTCGATACCGGCGGGCTCGACATTAAGCCGCCCTCCGGCATGCTCTTGATGAAGAAGGACATGGGCGGGGCGGCCAATGTCCTGGGACTCGCCCAGATGATCATGGCCGCAAAACTCAAGGTGAGATTGCGGGTTCTGATCCCCGCCGTTGAAAATTCGGTCGACGGCCTCGCCTTCCGGCCGGGTGACGTGCTGACCAGCCGCAAGGGCTTGACGGTTGAGATCGGCAATACCGATGCCGAAGGCCGCTTGATCTTGGCTGATGCTTTGGCGCTTGCGGATGAGGAAAAGCCCGATCTTTTGATCGATATGGCGACGCTTACAGGGGCAGCGCGCGTTGCTTTGGGACCCGATTTGCCGCCTTTTTACACCGAAAATGATGCTCTGGCAGGCGAGATTTCTGCCTTTGCCAAGGCCGAAAACGATCCCTTATGGCGCATGCCATTCTGGGATCCGTACAACGCGCTGTTCGACTCCCGCATTGCCGACATCAACAATAGTTCGGAATCAGCCTATGCCGGCTCGATCACTGCAGCCCTGTTCCTGAAACGCTTCGTCGAAGCTGCCAAAACCTATGTCCATTTCGACATTTTTGGCTGGACGCCCACGGCCAAGCCGGGGCGCCCAAAGGGTGGGGAGGCCCAGGGCATGCGCGCTCTATTTGCATTGATACGGAGCCGTTACGGTACCTAACCCTTGATTCTACATGGACTCTCGGCAAGAATGATACGGACCCGAAACGATCGGGGTTCTGCCGGGGTGTCGCGGTATGTTGAGTGTGTCGGCCGGCCAGGCATTAAAACTCTGGCACGATGTCAATCTGCATTTGGCCCGCGACGACGAGCCCGACCTGTCGGTCCGCCAGATCAGCATCCTGCTCACGATCTATCTTGAGGCCCCGCCGCATACGATCCGCGACCTTGCCGCCAAGCTGAGGGTTTCAAAACCCGTGATCACCCGGGCGCTCGACTCAATGGGAAAGCTGGAATTGGTGTCGCGCCGGCGCGATGAGCATGATCGTCGTAATGTGTTGGTTCAGAGAACGGTAAAGGGCGCGCTTTATCTTGAACGCCTGGGCGACCTCGTAGGAACTATCGCCAAAACGCTCTAAGATGCAGCCCATGACCATGCTCGACCCCCGCCTTCACGCCTTCCGACCCGATCTTGCTGATCTCCGCTTGCGCGGCCAGATCGAGGCAAACAATTTCACTGCCGGCGACCCGATGACGATCGTCGATCCCATAGCCAGCATAAGGCGCGAGCCGCGTTTCGACGCCGTCCAGACCACGCAAGCGCTTTTGGGTGAACCGGTCCGCGTTTTCGAGCGCCGGGAAGGTTGGGCCTGGGTACAACTCGAGCGCGATGGCTATGTCGGCTATGTCTCGGAAGACTCGTTGGGCCGGCCAGTGGGGACGCCGACGCATCGGGTCCGTGTTCCCTTGAGCTATTCCTATCCCGGCCCCGATCACAAGTCCCAGCCTGCATCGCTTCTGCCGATGAACGCGGCCGTGAATGTCACCAGGATCGGCGAGAAATATGCCGATCTCGCCAATGGGCGTTATGCGATCGCCGCGCATCTGGCGCCCATTGCGCAAGCGGCCCCCGACTTCGTTGCGGTCGCCGAGCAGTTCTTAGGCGTCCCCTATAATTGGGGCGGCAAGACGGTTCTGGGGCTCGATTGCTCGGGCCTCCTGCAGACGGCATTGGCCGCCGCCGGCATCGATTGCCCGCGCGATTCCGACATGCAGGAAAGCATTGGGACGAGCCTATCGATCGATCGCCTGGACAATTTGCGCCGCGGCGATCTCGTCTTCTGGAAGGGCCATGTCGGCATCATGACCAGCGCTGACGAACTGCTCCATGCCAATGGTCATTTCATGCAGGTGACGCGCGAACCCTTGGCGACAGCCGTGGCGCGGATTGCCTCGCTCTATGGTACGGTCACCGGTATCCGCCGGCTTCAATAGCCGCGGGCGCGATCGACCAGATTCTCGAGCGGTTGTCCGGCCTCGTGCCGCCTGATCTGACGCAATACATAGGCACTGATCGTTTCGGGATCGGAATCGGCCGCGCAATGCGGCGTCACCGTCACCTTGGGATGCGTCCAGAACGGGCTCTCCGGCGGCAAGGGCTCGGTCACGAAGACATCGAGCGTCGCCGCATGAAGCTCGCCTGAATCGAGTGCGGCCAGGACATCGGCTTCGACCTGCTGCTTGCCCCGCCCCGCATTGATGAGGATCGGCGCTCCGAACGGCCCTTTTCGCGACAATTTGCGGATCGTCTCGCGATTGATGATGCCATTCGTAGCCGGCGTATGCGGCAGGAGCGACACGAGAATATCGGTGCGGTGCAGGAAGGCGTCGAATTCGGCATCGCCGGCATAGCAATGAACGCCATCGATACGCCGCCGGTTGCGGCTCCAGCCGGCCACCTTGAAGCCGAGATCGCGCAGCCGCATGGCGGAATCGCTCCCCATCACGCCAAGCCCCATGATGCCGACGGCAAGATCGCTCGCACCATGCGTCGGGAAGGAATCCCAGACCTTCTTCTTTTGGTTTTCATCGAGCCGGCGCTGCTGGCGGTGATGCATCAGCACATGCAGCACGACATATTCCGTCATGCGCATGGTGAGATCGGGCTCGTTGACGCGAACGATCGGTGTTGTTTCGGGCAAGGTCGGGTCACTGAGGATCGCGTCGACACCCGCGCCGAGAGAGAAGATCACCGAAAGATTGGGCAGGCTCCGCAGCACATTGGCGGGCGGCAGCCAGGCAACCGCATAGCGGATGTCGGCGGCATTTCCGACCTTGTCCGGCCACACGCGAATATCCATGCCGGGAGCAAGCTTCCGCATGGAATTTGTCCACACATCGGTCGGCCAGGTCGGCGTCAGATAGAGGAGAGCCATTATTGCTTCACCACACTTTCCGGCGCGACTTTCAATTGGAAGGCGGCTGCTATCAAGGCCTTTGTGTATTCGCTCTGAGGGGCATCGAAAATCTGCGCCGCGGGCCCCGTTTCGACCGCAAGCCCGTTGCGCATCACGATCACCTCGTTGGCGAGCGCCCGCACCACCTTGAGATCATGGCTGATGAACAGATAGGCGAGATTGTGCTTCTTCTGCAGTTCGCGCAGCAGATCGACGATCTGGGCTTGCACCGACATGTCGAGCGCGCTGGTCGGCTCGTCGAGCACGATGAATTTCGGTTCGAGCGCGAGCGCTCGCGCAATCGCGATGCGCTGCCGCTGACCACCTGAAAATTCATGCGGATAGCGATCCATGGTTTCCGGATCGAGTCCGACTTCGCTCAAGGCCTTGGCGACCCGCGCCCGGCGTTCATCGGCGGAAAGGTCCTTGCCCTGGACGATAAGACCCTCTTCGACGATTTGCAGGATGGATAGGCGTGGCGACAAGGATCCGTAAGGGTCCTGGAAAACGATCTGCAGTTCCTTGCGCAGCGGGCGCATTTCGCGCGCGGCGAAGCCGTCGATCCTTTTGCCGAGATAGACGATCGGCCCTTGCGATGAGATGAGCCGCAGGAGCGCCAGGCCCAATGTGGTCTTTCCAGAACCCGACTCGCCGACGACACCAAGCGTCTGGCCGGCCCGCACCGTGGCGTCGACCCCATCGACCGCCTTGATGTATCCGACCACCTTGCGGAAGAAGCCGCGCTTGATCGGAAACCACACTTTGAGCCCCTTGGTTTCCATGACCACGGGCGCGCTCGGGTCGGATTTGGGCGGCGAGCCCTTGGGCTCGGCCGAGAGCAGCATCCGCGTATAGGGATGCTGCGGATCGGAGAAGATCTTTTCGGTCGGGCCGGCCTCAACGATCTTGCCGTGCTGCATCACGCAGACATTGTCCGCCATGCGCCGCACGATGCCGAGATCATGGGTGATCAACAGCATCGCCATGCCGAATTCTTTTTGCAGATCCTTGAGCAGCTTGAGGATCTGCGCCTGTACAGTGACATCAAGCGCAGTCGTCGGCTCATCGGCAATGAGGAGATCGGGCTTGTTGGCGAGCGCCATGGCGATCATGACCCGCTGGCGCTGGCCGCCCGACAATTGATGCGGAAAATCCTGAAGCCGTGTTTCCGGATCGCGAATGCCGACCTTGGTCAGAAGCTCGATCACCGTCTGGCGCGCCTTGGCGCCGGTGACGCGCTGATGGATCTCGAGAATTTCGCTGATCTGCCGCTCGACCGTATGCAAGGGGTTGAGCGAGGTCATCGGCTCCTGGAAAATGATGGTAATCTTGTTGCCGCGGACCTTGCGCAGTTCCGCTTCGTCGGATCGCAAGAGTTCCTTGCCGTTGAAGTATATCTCGCCGGACGGATGCTCGGCCGGCGGATAGGGCAGGAGCTTCAGGATCGACAAGGCGGAAACGGATTTTCCCGAACCCGATTCACCGACCAGCGCCAGGGTCTCGCCCTTGTTGATCGAAAACGAGACGTGATCGACGGCGACCGTTGTCCTGCCGCCCTGGCGGAAAGCGACGGAAAGATCGCGAATATCGAGGAGCGGCTCGCTCATGCGAAAGTCCTTCGCGGATCGAGCGCGTCGCGCACCGCTTCGCCGACGAAGACGAGCAGCGACAGCATGACAGACAGAACCAGGAAGCCCGTTATGCCGAGCCAAGGCGCTTGCAAATTATTGCGGCCCTGCTGCAACAATTCGCCAAGCGATGGCGAACCGGCCGGCAGTCCGAAGCCCAGATAGTCGAGCGCCGTCAGTGTCGTTACCGAGCCTGAGAGGATGAATGGCATGAAGGTGACGGTCGAGACGAGGGCATTGGGCAAAAGGTGCTTGAACATGATCTTCATATTGCTCAAGCCCAAGGCGCGAGCGGCGCGCACATATTCGAAATTGCGCGCGCGCAGGAATTCCGCGCGCACCACGCCGACCAATGACGTCCACGAGAAGAGGACGAGGATGAAAAGCAGGATCCAGAATGTGGGTATGATGAAGGCCGACAGGATGATCAGCAAATAGAGCGTCGGCATCGACGTCCAGATATCGATGAAGCGCTGAAACAGGAGATCGGTCCAGCCGCCGAAATAGCCTTGCACAGCGCCCGCGGCGACGCCGATCACCGAGGAAATGGCGGTGAGGATGAGCCCGAAGGCGACCGACAAGAGGAAGCCGTAAATCAACCGCGCGAAGACATCGCGGCCCTGGTCGTCGGTTCCGAGCCAGTTGAGATTGCCGAAGATGCAATTGGGATCCTGGACCCCGAGCGGATATTTGACGCACGCCTCTTCACGCGTGAGCTGAAAGGCCGGCGGCGAAGGCGCCGGCATCGGCAGGTCGTTATTGACGGTATTGTAGGAATAACGGACCGGTGGCCAGATCATCCAGCCATTGGCATTGATCTCGTCCTGGTTGACGGGATCGCGAAAATCCGTCCGTGCCAGGAAGCCGCCAAATTTCTCTTCCGGATAGTCGATGACCAGCGGAAACAGCAATTCGCCCTTGTACTGGACAAGGATTGGCCGGTCATTGGCAATGACGGGTGCGAGCAGGCTCAGCACGAACAACACGAGGAAGAGCCAGAATGACCAGAAGCCGCGCTTGTTACGCTTGAAGAGCTCCCACCGCCGCCGGTTGAGCGCGCTGAGTTTGCCGAAGACCATCCCCTAGAGTTCCCGAGACTCGAAGTCGATTCGCGGATCGATCCACGTGTACGTAAGGTCGCTGATCAGCGCCACCACCAAGCCGAGAAGTGTGAAGATATAGAGATTGGCAAAGACTACCGGGTAGTCGCGCTGGAGCGCGGCGGTGTAAGTGAGATAGCCGAGGCCGTCGAGGGTGAAGATCTGCTCGATGAGCAGTGATCCTGCAAAGAAGGCCGATAGAAACGCGCCGGGAAACCCGGAAATCACGAGCAGCATGGCATTGCGGAACACATGGCCGTAGAGCACGCGCTGCTCGCTCAATCCCTTGGCTCGCGCCGTCATGACATATTGCTTGCGGATTTCATCGAGAAAAGAGTTCTTGGTGAGCAGCGTCATGGTGGCAAAGCTGCTGATTCCAAGCGCGATCAACGGCAGAACGAGATGCCAGGCATAGTCGCCGATCTTCTGCAGCCAGTTCATCTGGTCGAAATTTTCGGATGTGAGACCGCGCAGCGGAAACCAGCTGAAATAGCTGCCGCCGGCGAACAGCACGACCATCATGATCGCCAGGATGAATCCCGGAATGGCGTAGCCGACGATGATTACGCCGGACGTCCAGATATCGAAGCTGGTGCCGTCCTTCACCGCTTTCCTGATTCCGAGCGGAACCGAGACGAGGTAGGTGATGAGCGTCAGCCAAAGCCCGAGCGAAATGGAAACCGGCATCTTCTCGATCATCAGGTCGACGACGGATTTGTCGCGGAAATAGCTCTCGCCGAAATTGAAGGTGAGATAGTTCTTCATCATGATGAAGAACCGCTCATAGGCGGGTTTATCGAAGCCGAATTGCTTCTCGAGCGACTTGATGAATTCGGGGTCGAGCCCTTGCGCGCCGCGATATTTGACCGCGGCACTCTGGTCGCCCATCTGGGTCGCGACATCGCCGGATCGCCCGGTCTCGCTACCCGAGCCGCCGCCGATGCGGGCCGTCACATCGACATCGGTGCCCTGTACCTGCGCGATGATGCGCTCGATCGGGCCGCCGGGTACGAACTGGATGACGGCGAATGTGATGAGCATGATCCCGAACAGGGTCGGAATCATCAACAGCAAGCGCTTGATTATGTAGGCGCCCATGAATCAGTTGGCCTTGGCGATCTTGGCTGCTTTTTCGGGGTCATACCACCAGGTGTCAATGATTCCCCGGTCGTATTTGGGTTGGACGGCGGGACGTCCATACTTGTCCCACTGGGCGATCCAGTAGCTGGCCTTGTACCAATTGGGCACCCAGAACCACTCCGACCGCAGCACGCGATCGAGCGCCCGGCCGGCAGTGTCAAGTTCCTCACGCGATTTTGCGGTCACGACCTTCTCGATCAAAGCGTCGATTTCAGGATTGGCAACGCCGGAAAGATTGTAGCTTCCCGGCGCCTTGGCGGAATCAGAGCCAAAGAAGATCCGCAATTCGCTGCCTGGCGTAACGCCCGTCGAGAAGCGCGCCGAAACGATATCGAAGTCAAAGTTCTTTTGGCGCTGCTCATATTGGACGGGATCGACCATGCGCAGTCTGGCATCGATGCCCAGGAGTTTCAGGTTGCGGACATAAGGTGCAAAGACGCGTTCGAAGACCGGATCGTCGATGAGGACTTCGATCTCCAATGGTTCACCCTTGGCATTTCGCCGGACATTGCCGTCGAGAGTCCATCCTGCCTGATCGAGAAGCGCTGAAGCGGCGCGCAGCATCTTGCGGTCTTGGCCGGACCCGTCGCTCTTCTGGGGTAGCGCAATCTCGCCAAAGACCTCGGGTCGCAATTTGCCGCGCAGAGGTTCGAGAAGAACGAGTTCATCTGGCGACGGGGCGCCTTCGGCCTTCAGCGCGGACTTCTCAAAGAAGCTCGCGGTACGATCATAGAGACCATAGAAGAGATTGGCGTTAGTCCATTCAAAATCGAAGGCCAGATTGAGGGCCTGGCGGACGCGCACATCCTGAAATTTGTCGCGGCGCAGATTGAAGAAGAAGCCTTGTGCGCCCGATGGCGTCTCGTCGGGAAGCTCGGTCTTGAGCACCCGGCCGTCCTTGACTGCTGGGAAATCATAGGCGGTCTGCCAATCCCGGGAAGTATATTCTTCGCGAATATCGAGGATGCCTGCTTTCAGCGCCTCGAATTGCGCCTTGCGGTCGCGGAAATACTCGTAACGGATCTCATCGAAATTGTAGCGCCCGCGATTGACCGGCAGATCCTTGGCCCAATAATCATCGCGCCGTTCATAGGCCACGTATTCGGCCGGCTTGAAGCTGCCTATCTTATAGGGGCCCGAACCGAGCGGCGGCTGCAAATCGGCCTTGGCGAAATCGTGGGTGGAGTAATAGGTCTTCGAAAGGACCGGCAATGCGGCGATAGACAGGGGCAAGTCGCGATTGTCGCTGGTTTTGAAGATGAAGCGAGCCTCATGCGGTCCCAGGACCTCGCAGCGCTCCGCGTCCCTGATGGTCATGCGCAGCCGCTCATGGCCGTGTTCCATGATGAGGCGAAATGTCTCGCAAACATCTTCCGCCGTGACCGCGGTGCCATCGGAAAACTTCGCTTCCTCGCGCAATTGAAAGGTAATGCTCTTCTTGTCGGCGGCGAGATCGGCGGTCTTGGCGACAAGCCCATACATTGCATCGGGCTCGTCATTGGCGCGCTCCATCAGCGTATCGAAGAGGAGGCCCAAGCCTTGCGCCGGATCGCCTTTCAGGATGAAGTCGTTGAAGGAATCGAACGTGTCGCGGGCGACGACACCGATCGTCGCGATCTTTCCGCCCTTCGGCGCATTGGGATTGACGTAATCGAAATGGGTGAAGTCGGCGGGATATTTGAGATCGCCGAAGGCCGAGATGCCGTGGCGCGGTTGTGCGGATACTGGGATCGCCACGAGCAGCAAGGCCGTCGCCGCGGCCGCAAAACGCATCATCAGGTGACGACCTTCTTGGCCTTCTCTTCGTCCCACCACCACACGCTCGGGAATCCGACGGAGTATTTCGGCAGCGTTTCGGGATGCGAGAAGCGGTCCCAGCGCGCCACGCGATCGAAGGGCGTGTACCACATGGGCACGACGAAGTGGTTCCAGAGCAGGACGCGATCGAGCGCCCGGCAGGCGGTAATGAGGCCCGCCCGGTTCTTGGCATAGATCACCTGGTCGATGAGCTTGTCGACTGCCGGCGAGCGGATGCCCACGAGATTGCGGCTGCCATCCTTATTCGCCGCTTCCAAACCCCAGAATTCGCGCTGCTCATTGCCGGGCGACAAGGATTGGCCCCAGCTCCCGACGACGATGTCGAAGTCATAGGTCTGGATGCGGCGGGTATAGATTGTCGTGTCGAAGGTCTTGATGTTGACCGTTATACCGAGGAGTTCAAGCTGTGCCTTGTAGGGAAGTGCTATGCGCTCGAAGAGCGGATCGTCGAGCAGGAATTCGACCGTGAATATCTCGCCCTTGTCGTTCTTGAGAACAGATTTGTTTCCCTCCGGAACGATGTTCCAGCCCGCTTCCTTCAGAAGCCCTGCAGCGGTGCGCAGGTTCTTGCGACGGTCCTGGGCATTGCCGTTGACCGGGTTTGTGTATTCGGTTGTGAAAACTTCGGCAGGGATGTCCGCACGCAATGGCTCGAGGATCGCAAGTTCCTCAAGGCTCGGCAGGCCAGTGGCGGCGAGTTCTGAATTGTTGAAGAAACTCCGCGAGCGCGTGTACTGGCCATAGAAGAGATTGGCATTCGACCATTCGAAATCGAAGGCATAGTTGAATGCGAGGCGCACGCGGGGATCCTTGAATTTTGCCCGGCGCGTGTTGAATGCCCAGCTCTGCATGCCTTCGACATTCGAGAGCTTGATCTCTTCCTTGATGACCTTGCCGGTCTTGATGGCCTCGAATGTATATTGCGTGGCCCAGCCTTTGGCGCTGTTCTCGCTCCGCCAATCGGCCTGGTCGGCCTTGAAGGCTTCGAAGGCGACATTGGGATCGCGGTAAAAGATGTATTCTAGTTCGTCGAAATTATCCTGACCGATGTTGACCGGCAGGTCCTTGCCCCAATAATCCTTCACCCGCACCAGCCGCAAATTCTGTCCCGGCACGAAACTGCCGATCTTGTAGGTGCCGGAGCCCAGCGGAATCTCAAGCGTCATTTCCTGGATGTTGCGCGGCTTTCCGTCCTTGCCCGGCCCAGCCCACCAATGTTTCGGCAGCACCGGCAATTGCCCGGTGATGAGCGGCAGTTCGCGATTATTCGCCTGGTTGAAAACGAAAGTGACTTCGTGGTCGCCGGTCTGCTCCGCCTTTTGGATGTTCTTGTAATAGGCGTTGTAGAAGGGATGGCTGTCGCGTAGCGCAAGCATGCTCCAGATCACGTCATCAGCGGTGATCGGCGTGCCGTCATGGAAGCGCGCTTCCGGCCGTAGGCGATAAACGACCTGCGAGCGGTCTTCCGGATGCCAGACCTCGGAGGCGACCAGTCCATATTCCGTCGAAGGCTCGTCGAGCGCCGACGTGAGCAGCGTTTCGTTGCCCACTGCGGAGACAGAATCTCCCTTGTAGGTATAGGGATTGAGGCTGTCGAAGGAACCGAAGACCGCAAAGCGTACCCGGCCGCCTTTCGGCGCGTCGGGGTTGACATAGGCAAAATGCTTGAAGTCGGGCGGATACTTGATGTCGTCGAAAAGGGTCAGCGCGTGCTTGAACTGGCGTTCCTCGGCGAAGGCGACGGAGGCACCGATGATCCGGGCGCCCTGCAGAGCTCCGGCGAGCCCGGCCAGCTTGATCAAACCGCGTCGCGTCAAGTCCATTCTGGTTCGGCCTCCCTGGCAAGGATATGCCGAATACATACGCATGCCTGCAGGCAATTGGAAACCCCGGAAGGTCTATCCCGGCGTTAAATCTTGGTGAGATTCAGGGCGATTATTGGGCAGGAAACGGCTTCGGGCTGTCCGAGAGCGTGCGCAGATAGGCCAGGATGTTGGCACGTTCCGTCGGGCTCTTAACCGCCAAAGTCATCTTCGTCCCCGGCGCAAATTCCTTGGGATTGTGGATGAATTTGAAGATGTTTTCATAGGTCCACTTGTCGCCCGAATGCGCCTTCAGCCCGTCCGAATAGGCAAAGCCTTCATGCGAGGCGATCGGCCGCTCGACCACGTCCCAGAGATTGGGACCGGTCTTGTTTGGCCCACCCTTGGTGAAGTCGTGGCAGGCGAGACACTTCTTGTGCGCCGCTTCGCCCTTGGCGGGATCCGCCGAAGCCAGCAGTTCGGCAAGTGGCTTCTCTTCCGCGCCGGCCGTCGCTTCGCCGCCGCCGCCGGTCGTGGCATCGGCGACCTCGATCGCAAAGCCCGGCTTTTCCGGTGCTTCGGTTGCGAAAATCGCGCCCGAAAGCTCGTTCAAACCGAACACCAGAAGCGCTGTCCCCAGCACAGCGCCGGCAATTTTGTTGAATGTCCAACTGTCAATCATACGGCCAATCCGAAGCGTCCCGGTCCCTTTGAGCCTTGAACCGCGCGGAAACTAATTGTTTCTCCAAACCGTCGCAATACGTATAACGAGGGCGGTCCAATTTGCCGCGCCCACCCCTAAGCCTATGATCGACCATCGAAATACAATCGTCGTCATCCCTTCGCGGATGGCCTCGACGCGATTACCGGGAAAACCGCTCGCCGACATCTGCGGACTTCCCATGATCGTGCATGTCTGGCGCCGGGCGCTCGAATCGAAGGTCGGACCGGTTCTGGTGGCGACCGCCGATACCAAGGTCGCCGAAGCCATCCGCGATCACGGCGGGGATGCGATCAACACCGACCCGAATTTGCCGTCGGGCACCGATCGCATTGCCCAGGCCCTGGCGTTGCGCGACCCTCACGGCCAATTCCAATATGTGGTCAACGTCCAGGGTGATTTGCCGACCATCGAACCATTGGCCATCCAGCGCTGCCTCGCCGGCCTGGTTAACGATCCGGTCGACATTTCGACCATCGCCGCCGAAATCACCGATCCGGCCGACCTCGCCAATCCCAACATCGTCAAGGCGATTGCGCCGCTCGGGGATGTGCGCGAGGTCGCCTATGCACGCGATTTCGTTCGAACCCTATTGCCCGAACACCTGGCCCCCTATTGGCATCATATCGGCGTCTATGCCTTCAAGCGCGAGGCGTTGAGCCGCTTCGTATCGCTCCCGATGAGCCCGCTCGAGGCCGAGCGCAAGCTTGAGCAAATGCGGGCGCTTGAAAACGGCATGCGCATTTGCGTCGTGCGCGTCGATACGGTGCCGCTCGGTGTCGATACGCCCGCTGATCTCGAAGTGGCACGGCGCATGCTAAAGGCACATCACGCGACAGTCTGAGGATTTCCGAATGAAAGCAAAGATCGCCTATCAGGGCGAGCCGGGGGCGAACTCGCATATTGCCTGCCTCGAGGCCTATCCCGATCACGAACCGCTCGCCTGCCGCACCTTCGAAGACGCCTTTGCCGCGGTGAAGGACGGCGAAGCCTTGCTCGCTATGATCCCGATCGATAATTCGATCGCCGGCCGCGTCGCCGATATCCACCATCTGATGCCGGCCGCCAATCTCTACATCATTGGCGAGCACTTCCTGCGCGTCCATCATCAATTGCTGGCGGTCAGCGGCGCCAAGCTTGAAGACATTCGCACCGTTCACAGCCACGTTCATGCGCTGGGTCAATGCCGCAAACTGATCCGCCAATTGGGCCTGACGGCGGTGGTTGCCGCCGACACGGCCGGTGCGGCGCGCGAATTATCCGAAACCGGCGACAAGGCCCGTGCCGCCATCGCCACCGCCTTGGCGGGCGAAATCTACGGGCTTGAGATCCTGCGTCGCGACATCGAGGATGACGAGCACAACACCACCCGCTTTATCATCCTCTCGGCGACACCGCATGATGCCGAGCCCGAGGAGAAGCCGGTGATGACGAGCTTCGTATTCCGGGTGAGAAACGTGCCCGCGGCTCTCTACAAGGCGCTGGGCGGCTTTGCCACCAATAGCATCAACATGACAAAGCTCGAATCCTACCAGCTTGAGGGCTATTTCTCGGCAACCCAGTTCTATGCCGATATCGAAGGCCATCCGTCAGATCGCTCGGTGCGCCTGGCGCTTGAGGAACTTGAATTCTTTACGTCTTACTTGCGTGTGCTCGGCGTCTATCGCGCCAGCCCCTATCGCGCCGAGATTGCCAGGCGCATGGCGGAGCGTCAGGGAAGCTGAAGCGCTTCCAGAATGAGGTGATGCGCGATCGCCATCCGGGTCGGAAATTTGAAGCCATCCGGATGGCGCTCCTCGCGCATCAGGATGAGTTCGTCGCGATCGAACCATCGCGCCGTTTCGAGCTCCACCGGGTCGACGGTGATGTCCTCATTCTCGGCCTCGCCGATAAGCCCGATCATCAGGCTTGAGGGAAACGGCCAGGGTTGGCTCATCACATAATCGATGTCGCCGACCCGAATGGCGGACTCTTCGAAGACTTCGCGGCGCGCCGCATTCTCGATTGTCTCGCCGGGCTCCATGAAACCGGCAAGCGCTGAATACATGCCGGGCGCCCAGATCTTTTGCCGCCCAAGCAGCAGGCCCTTCGCCGAGCGCACGATGATGATGATCACCGGATCGGTGCGCGGAAAGTGGTCGAGACCGCAGGCATTGCAATGACGCCGGTAGCCGCCATCCATCATGATGGTAGCGGTGCCGCAATTGGCGCAGAAACCGTGGGTGATATGCCAGTTGATGAGCGATCGGGCTTGCGCCAGGAGGCCCAGTTCATCCGGCGTAACCGCGCCCTCGATGGCAATGCTGCGAAGGTCGCGCCAATCTTCTTCCGGGTTGGCGGCGCGCGCCGCAAAGAACGGGCGATCGTCACGATTCAGGCCGAGGAGCACCAGGTCCTCGCTCTCGCGCGGCGGTCGTGTCTGGATACGGCCTTCCGCAATCCCGACCTTGTCGCCGGCGATGTCGATGACCGCGGCATGGGGATGCGCAAGCTGTGCCTTGAGCCACGCTTCGTCGCGGCGGTGATTGGCCGAGCGATCGATGCCATTGACGCTATAGCCGAGCGCATGGCGATGTCGCGGCGGCCGATTAGAGAGTTCTTGCAATGACGACCTTCATGATTTCGTTGGCGCCCGCATAGATACGCTCAACGCGCGCGTCGCGAAACATCCGCGCGATCGGATATTCGTTCATATAGCCATAGCCGCCATGCAATTGCAGGCAGCGGTCGATGATCTTGCATTGCAGATCGGTGACCCAGTATTTCGCCATCGAGGCAGTCGCGGTGTCGATGCCGCCGTCGAGATGCCGGCCGATGCAATTATCGACGAATACGCGCGCGATCGTCGCTTCCGTCTTGCATTCGGCGAGTTCGAACTGGGTGTTCTGGAAATCGATCAGGCGCTGCCCGAAGGCTTTGCGCTGCTTGACGTAGTCGATCGTCGCGATGAGCGCGCGCTCGATCCGCCCCATGGCGCCGAGTGCCACCAGCAATCGCTCTTGCGGCAATTGCTGCATCAGCATGGTGAAGCCCTGGCCTTCTTCGGGGCCGATCAGGGCCGAGGCCGGAAGCCGCACCCCATCGAAAAAGAGTTCCGATGTGTCATTGGCCTTGAGCCCGACCTTGTCGAGATTGCGCCCGCGCTTGAAGCCGTCGAGCCCATCGGTCTCGACCGCAAAGAGCGATATGCCCTTGGCGCCGAGCGAGGAGTCGGTTTTTGCTACGACGATGATGAAATTGGCGAGCTGGCCATTGGTGATGAAAGTCTTCTGGCCGTTGAGGACATAGTGGTTGCCGTCACGCCGCGCGGTGGTCTTAACCGCCTGAAGGTCGGAGCCGCCCGAGGGCTCGGTCATCGCGATGGCGCCGACCAGATCGCCGCTCGCCAGCCGCGGCAGCCAATCGCGCTTCTGCTCCTCCGAGCCGAAGGCGACGATATAGGGAACGACGATCGCATTGTGGAGCGAGAGCCCGAAGCCTTCGACGCCCACAAGATGCGCGGCATGCGAGATGGTCGCTTCATGGGCGAAGGTGGCGCCCGAGCCACCGTATTTTTCGGGCACCGAGGCACAAAGAAGGCCGGCAGCGCCGGCCTTTCGCCAAACCTCGCGGTCGACAGAGCCTTGCCTTTCCCATTCATCATAATGGGGAAGGCATTCGCGTTCGAAAAAGCGCTGTGCGCTTTCCGCTAACTGGTCGACATCCTCGCTGGCCCAGGCCGGCTTTGAAACATTGAGGACAGACACGCGTATCCCCGAAAAAACGAACCTGGCGAGCGACAGCGCCCCTGGCGACTAGCCGGCGTTGGCGGCGCGCGGTGAGCCGGCTTCACGTTCCTTGAGAAGGCTGTCGATGAGCGAGATTGTTTTCTCAAGCTCTTCCATCGCCTCTTCGACCTCGACCCGCTGAAGCTGGAGCGCCTCGCGGCGTTCGCGGAACTTGGTGGCGGCAACCCGCAGCTGCGTCAGCTGACCGTCCTTAAGGTTGTAGAGCTCAAGCATCTCCTTGATTTCCTCAAGGGAGAAGCCGACCTTCTTGCCGCGCAGGATGAGCTGCAGGCGGGCCCGGTCGCGATAGCTGAAAAGCCGGGTCCAGCCACGCCGAGCCGGGGCAAGCAGGCCCTTTTGCTCGTAAAACCGCAAGGTACGGGGCGTTACGTTGAATTCGCGACACAGCTCGGTAATTGAGTAGGTTCTGTCGCGATTGGCTTTGTCGGTGGCAGTTGAGGTCATCTCGTTGCTCCAATGTTCTTATTTGCTTGGAAATACAGGTTAAACCCCTCATATAACGCCTACGTCAAGCCGAACAAGACACGCAACATTACGAATCGTCCCGGGCTCCGCATGCGCGACTGCTTCACGCGCATGGCTGGTAAAGCACCAGCAAATCGGATCGATTCTCCGCTTAACGGAATGTTTACCAAGAACGTTAACTTTTGGGTAGCGGAATTCCAGGCTGGCGCGAGCGGTTTCCGACGAACCGTTTCGCCAGACTGGGCGAGAGAAGGCGAGCAATTGCATGAAGCCCGGTATCCCGTGGAGCGTTAAGGGGATTGGCGCCGACGCGCGAGAGGCAGCGAAGGACGCCGCCCGCCGCCGCGGCATGACGCTCGGTGCCTGGCTCAACAGCGTTATCATGGAGCAGTCGGATACCGCGGTTGAACCGGCTACCGGCCACAATCTAAGGTCGCGGAGCGCGAGACCGAGCGAAGATGTCCCCGCCCGCATGGACGACCTCGCCGATCAATTGACCCGGCTTGCCAGAGAGGATGGGCGCAGCACGGCCGGGCGGCCAATGGGCGAAGCGCGGTTCTCCAAGGAATTTAACCGGATTCTCGAACGCATCGACCATACCGAGCGCGAAACCGCCGAAGCCTTCGCCGCCGTCAATGACCGGATTGCCGGCATCGGCCGCGACATCGCCCAGAGCGGTCCATTCGGCTTGCCATTGCGCCCGGAAGACGTGCCGGGCTATTCCGCGCTTGAAAGCGCGCTGCGCAACATCATCGAGCATATTGCCGACAGCGAAACGCGCTCGCGGGATTCGCTTCAGGCCATACAGGGCCGCATCGATGCGATCGCCTCGCGTTCCGATTCCGGCATGGGCGGCGCCGAGCTCGGGCGGATCGAAGAGCGACTGGGCGAAATCTCAACCCGCATGTCGCGTTTTGAATCGGCATCACGCCAGGATCTCACCGCCCCCACCAAGGCCGAGTTTGCAAGATTCGCCGAACGCATCGATGCGCTGCGTGCCGAAGCCGATACGCGGCTGCAGCGCGAGATCACCGATGTCGAACGCCGCCTGCACGCTTCGCTCAGCGAAGCACGCGCGATGCAGCAGCCGTCGCTTGGTGCCGACGGGCAACGGCTCTGGGGCGAAATCGAAGGCTTGAACCAACGCTTCGACGATTTGAAGGCTGATGCCGCCTCGGAACGCGATCTGCATTCTATTCGCGTCGCAATGGAACAGATTTCGGCGCGGGTCGCGCAAGGAACGGATTTGCGCCCGCTCGCCGATCTCGAAGCCCGCATCGCCGAGATCAATGAACGCCTGGGACGCTCAGCGTCCGGCGACCACGACATCGCGCCGCAGTTTGCCGAACTCGAATCGCGCATCGAAAGACTTGACCAGAAGCTCGACCGCTTGGTCACCGAGCGCGGCGAGATCCCGGCCTGGCCGGCCATCGAGCCGCAGATCACCGCATTGGTGGATCGATTGGGCCAGACCGAAACCCAATTGAGCCATCTTGCCAATCTCGAGCGCTCGATCGCCCAGCTTTCGGAAAGCGTCGAGCAGAACCGCAACTGGACGCGCGACGCAGTGCAGCCTGACGGCGAAGCGAACGCATCGGTGGAGTTGCGCGCGCTTGTCGAAGGCATGGACGCCATGCGCGCCAGCGCGGCGATGGTCGATCAGCGCAACCAGGAGACATTCACCGTCATTCACGAGGCCATCTCGCAAATCATATCGCGCCTCGGCGATATGGAAGGCGGTGCCGCGCCTCTGGAATCGCGCTCGCAGCCCGGACCGAGTTCGATCGAAGAAGCGCTGTCGCCTTTGGTTCGACCGGCAGAGCAGGCGCCTTTCCACCCGCCCGAAATTCCGCCGCTCGATCGCTTTGCGCCCGAACTCAGCAAGCCGCATGTGACGCCTTTGGTCGCGCCGCTCGTCACGCCCTTGCCCGCAATGCCCGAGATCGGCGCACCGATTGCCGATGCGCGACCGCCCTCCGACGATTTCATCGCCGCCGCCCGCCGTGCCGCGCAGGCCGCGTCGCATCATTCCAACGGACCTTTCGCCGGCAGCATCGGCTTCCTCAACCGGGCAAAGGACAAGCCCGCCAAGAAGGCAGCGGGCAAGGGATTTTCGCTTCCCTTCCTGAACCGGCCGAAGAAAGCCGAGGAAGCCGCGCCGCCGCCACCGGCCGTCGCGCCTGCTGCGGTTGCAAAAGCACCCGATACGGCCAAGCGCCGTCGTCTGCTGCTCATTGGTATCGTCTTGCTGGCGGCCGCCTCGGCGCTGGCCTTCGGTACTTTATTGCGCTCGCATAAGCCGGCCACCCCGGCTCCCGCCGCCAAAAGCAGCGAACTCATGCCCGCGACGCCGGGTAGTTCGGACGTGCAACCGGCGGTCAGCATATCGCGCATGGTCGATGCCATGCTCACCGCTGCATTGCCCTCGCCGCCGGAAGGCGCGAGTGCGCAAGGCGCCGATACGGAACTTCCCGCAGCGATCGGGACAGCGCCTTTGCGCGACGCAGCCATCAAAGGCAACGCCAATGCGCAGTTCATCATTGCCGGGCGCTATCTCGAAGGCCATGGCGTGACCGCCGATCCGGCCCAGGCTGCAGCCTGGTACGAGAAGGCAGCGGAACAGGGCCTCGCTCCGGCGCAATACCGCCTCGGCACGCTTTACGAGCGCGGCGAAGGCGTTGCCCGCAACATGGCAACCGCCCTTGCCTGGTATGAGCGCGCTGCCGGCGGCGGCAATGTCAAATCCATGCATAATGTCGCGGTGATCTATGCCGCGGCCGAGGCTGGCGCGGTGGGTTATCAGAAGGCAGCGCGCTGGTTCGAGGCTGCCGCCACTTATGGCTTGAGCGACAGCCAGTATAATCTTGGTATCCTCTTTGAGCGCGGCCTCGGGATGGAGAAGAATCTCGTCCAGGCCATGTATTGGTATGGGCTTGCGGCCCGCCAGGGCGACCAGGACGCCAATGCGCGCTTGCTGGAAGTCGCAGCCACCTTGCCGCCCGATCTTGCCGCAAAGACCCAGGCTCGCATCGACGCTTTTGTGCCGCGCCCCGAGATCGAATCCGCCAATCGCGTGTCGGTGACCGAGATGGACTGGCAGGCGCCGGGACCGACCGCCGAACTCAACTGAGCCATATACTTGATTAGCAGGGCGTGATGCGCAAAGCTTGGCGCCATGTCTGTTGCGTTCGCCGAAACCCGCGTTCCCGTGGCGGCCTGGCTGGCTGGCCTGATCGCCGCACTCCCGCTTGCTGCAAGTGTCGCGGCGGTTTGGATGCCGGACCGCGGATTTGATACTCTCGCCCGCCAGGCGGGGCCGATCTATGCAGCACTTCTCATCACTTTTCTTAGCGGCATCCGCTGGGGCGCTGTCCTGGGCTCGCTTTCCGCGCCCGAATTTCTGCTTGGACTGCTCCCACCCTATGCGGCGTGGATTGCCCTCATCCTCAGGCCCGAATTCGCGCTCTGTATCCTGCTGATCGTTCTGTTGCTTCAGGCTTTGGCCGACGTGCTGGCCGTCGAGGACGCGCGCCTGCCCTATTGGTACGGCAAATGGCGGATGCTGCTCACCGCCGCCACCGGTATCGCCATCCTCGCCATGCTGGGGGAGCGGTTGTTTCATTAGCCGAACGTCGTCCTCGCCCGCTTGCGGGAGAGGACAGGGGCCTATTGCGAAGCAATGGGAAAGGTGAGGGGAGCTATGCCAATCCTATCCCCTCATCTCCCCCATGCCACTGCGTGACATGGGGCCCCTTCTTCTCCCGCAAGGGGGAGAAGACAATTAATAAACCCGCTTCGCCGGAAAGCGGTGCACGGCGCGGCTGCCGAGCATCCACACCGCATACTCGCCCGATGGAAAGAGTGCGATGAAGGGATCAGCCGAAATCGACAAGCCGCCGGTGAAGCTGCCGAAGGCCGGCATGACGAGGCGCGTGTCGTCGCCGATGAAGCATTTGCAACGGATGGAGTGCCCACGCTGGGCCACCGCCGCGGCGGGATGCAAGTGACCGGCGATTTCATGGAGCCCCGTATCGAGTGGGCCAGGCGCATGCCGCAGCAACACAGGGCCAAGCAAAACATGCTCGGCGACGCGCGTGCAGATATTGGGAGGCGGCACGGGATCGTGATTGCCGATGATCCAGATCGCCTCGCGGTTCGACAGCATCGCGCTAAGCATCTCGACATCCTCGCGCGCGATACGCGTGCCGGCATCGCTGTCATGGAAACTGTCACCGAGGAAAATCAAACGCCGCGGATTGCTGGCTTCGATTGCCAATGCAAGCTGCGCCAATGTCGCGCGCGTATCGTAAGGCGGCAGATGCACGCCGCGCCGCGCAATGCTCGACGCTTTCTCGAGATGCAGATCGGCCACAATCAAAGTATCAAATTCGGGAACATAGAGCGCGCCCGAGAGATCCGGAATGAAATCGAGCCCGCCGAGGGCGATGCGCTGCGTCCTAGACAAGCCGCATGGCCTCGTCGATGAGCTGATCGGCGGCCTCGGCGAGTAGCGCATCATGGGCTTCGCCGTAAATGGATTCGCGGCCGATCTCAAGCATGACCGGTACCGAGAGAGGCGACACCTGGTCAAGGGCGCGATGCACGATCGCTCCGCGGATGCGCCGCAGCATGGCGGAGAGCCGATGCGCATCGATGAGGCCGTCCGCAGCGTCATCCCAGGCGGCGCGCAACAGGATGTGCTGCGGCTCATGTGTGCGCAACACGTCGTAGATCAGGTCTGAATTGACGGTGACCTGGCGTCCTGTCTTCTCCTTGCCGGGCCAGCGCCGCTCGATGAGGCCGGCAATGATCGCGGCATTGCGGAAGGTGCGCTTCATCAAGTTCGACTCGGCGAGCCACGCATCGAGATCATCGCCCATCATGTCTTCATCGAAGAGCCGGTCGAGATCGAGCCGGCCGGCAGAGATCATCAGCGAAAGATCGCGCACCGTCCAGACGACGAGCGCATATTCACTCGCCACGAAGCCCAAAGGCTGCATGCCCCAGCGTTCGAGCCGGCGCGTGAGCAGCATGCCGAGCGTCTGATGCGCGAGCCGGCCTTCGAAAGGATAGGCGACGAGATAATGGTAATGACCGCGCGGAAAAGTCTCGACCAGCATTTGTTCGGCGGAAGGAACGAGCGACTTGTAGCGCTGCATCGAAAGCCAGTCGCGCACTTGTCCGGGAAGTGCTGGCCAGCTCTTCGGGTCGCCCAGCATTTCGCGTACCCGTTCGGCAAGATAGGTCGAAAGCGGAAACTTGCCGCCCTGGTAGGAGGGGATCGCCGGTTCCGATGATTTGCTGCGCGTCGCCAATGCGCCGAATTCATCGAGTCCTTCGAAACGAAGGATCTCGCCGGCGAAAAGGAAGGTGTCGCCGGCCGCCATCTGGCTGAGGAACCATTCTTCGAGTTCGCCGAGCACGCGCCCGCCGGTGACGAGCCGCTTGCCCAATCGCTTTTTCACACTGGCCAGCCTGACTTTCAGCATTTCGTCTTCGACGATGGTGCCGATATTCAAGCGGTATTGTTGGGCGATGCTCGGATGCGCGAGGCGCAAGGAGCCGTCGGGCTGAGCTTTCAATTTCGCATAGCGCTCATAGGCACGAAGTGCATAACCGCCGGTCGCGACGAAATCGACGCAGCGATCGAAGTCTTCCCGCGTGAGATTGCGATAGGTCCAGGCGCGCGTGACTTCGGCGAAAAGCTCATCGGGCTTGAACGGGCCGGCGCAGGCGCGCCCGAGGATGTGCTGGGCGAGCACATCGAACTTCAGCACGAAGGGATATTGCGTATCCTGCGCGAGCGCGGTCGCAGCCTGGAGTGCGGCTTCGCATTCGAGGACTTCAAAACGGTTGGACGGAACGAGCAGGGCTTGCGAGGGCTCGTCGAGCCGGTGATTGGAACGCCCGATCCGCTGCAGCAATCGGCTTGAGCCTTTCGGCGCGCCGACATGGATGACGAGATCGACATCGCCCCAGTCGATGCCGAGATCGAGCGTCGACGTACAAACGACGGCGCGCAATTTGCCAGCCGCCATCGCCGCCTCGACCTTGCGCCGCTGCCCGACATAGAGCGAGCCGTGATGGAGAGCAATCGGCAGATTGTCTTCATTGGCATTCCACAAGGACTGGAACACCATCTCCGCCTGGCTGCGCGTATTGACGAAGACGAGCGTCATCTTCGCCTTGCCGATCTCGGCATAGATTTCCGGGATCGCGTAAAGCGAGGAATGTCCGGCCCACGGCACGCGCTCGACTGATTTGAGGATGCGGATATGCGGCGGTGCGCCGGCATTGCCGAGCACCAGCGGCGCTTTTTCGGACTTGCCGCCGTGCGGCGTAAGCCAGGCGCGCAAGGCATCGGGGTCGGCGACGGTGGCCGACAATCCGACCCGGCGGGAGGCGGGCGCATGCGCCTCGATGCGGGTGAGCGCCAGCGACAGCAGCACGCCGCGCTTCGATGTCACGAGTGAATGGAGTTCATCGAGGATCACCGTCTTCAAGCTTTGCAGCATGTGCGCCGCATGCGGATCGGCGACGAGGAGGGAGAGTTGTTCGGGCGTGGTGATGAGGATGTCGGGCGGCTTTTCGCGCTGGCGCTGGCGCCGTGAATGCGGCGTGTCGCCGGTCCGCGTCTCGATGGTGATCGGAAGATCCATCTCGGCAACCGGCGCTTCGAGATTGCGCGCGATGTCGACGGCGAGCGCTTTCAACGGCGAGATGTAGAGCGTGTGAATGCCGGCGCGCTGGTGCGGTGTGCTGAGTTCGATGAGGCTCGGCAGGAAGCCGGCGAGCGTCTTGCCGCCGCCGGTCGGCGAGATGAGAAGGACGTTTTCGCCCTGCGCCGCATGGTCGAGCAATGCCAATTGATGCGGCCGTGGCGCCCAGCCGCGCCTGGCGAACCAGTCCTGGAAGAGCGGCGGCAGCAGCGGAACGGGGGGCGTCATTGCCAGCATTCTAACCGCCGCCTCAAAAAGCCGAATAAGAACGCGAACCTAGGAAGCACAAATAATCCTTGACAAGTTCCCTAAATGTTCCTATGTAGCATGGTTGAACGTGCCGTGCCTATCGCTGATTGACATCGTGAAGATGAGGCCAGGATCGGGGCCCGAAATCCGATCCGCGACCGGACATGCACAAGGGTGCATCGTCCGCTTTTCCCGTGCGCGGGCTCTGTTTGCTGGAATGGACGCATTCCGGCGGACGAGGCTTTGCGCAATGCCTGGCCAGGCGGGAAGGCGGCCGAGCCCCTTGGGCGTGTCTGAAACTTCCTCTCCCGCAGGCGGGAGAAGACAAGTCATCAGCCTACGGATAATCCTGCAGGCCGAGATAGAGCGGGTAGGCATTGGAGACGGGGCGCGGATCGCCGGTGATGTTAAGCGTGGTGAGATCGCTCGGCCGGGCGGTGCCGGCATAGGTGAAGGCGTCGATCACATAGGGCAGGCTGCGCCCGGCGAAGAAATTGGGCTTGTCGAGAAGGGCGAAGTGGAGATGCGGCGCGGTGCTGTTGCCGCTATTGCCGAGCCGGCCGACGACATCGCCCGCCTTGACGCGATCGCCGACCTTGACCGCCACGCTTCCAGTTTTGACATGCGCATAGACGGCGAAGACCTTAGGCGCGATCTCGATGATCACATGATTGCCGCCGTAATCTTCGGGAGCCTTGACCGATAGGACGGGCTTGAACGGCGCTTCCTCCGGCATTCCATCGCGCGTTGCCACGACGGTTCCCGCCGCGACCGCCAGGAGATCGGCGCCGAAGGCATAATGCTGCTCGTTCTTCCCCCCGTCGCCTTCGAACATCCGGCCATTCTCGACGCGCGTCCAGTCGATGGCGAAGGTTTCCGAAGTCGCGATACGCGAGCCGTCGATCGCGATGCGCGTGTCGCGATGCACATTGGGGCCGCAGCAGCCATTGACCGCGAACCAGCCCTTGCCCTTGAGCGGTGGCTTGATGATGAAGGGCGCGGCGCGATCGACGGAAACAACCGGACCCTCGACCGTCATGCTTGCGAGGAGTGTCGCCATTGGCGCATCGGGTGCGATTGTATAAGCGATGCGATGACTGAGGCTCGCAGGCGCTGCACCGGGTGTGAGCGCGAGGTCGATATCGACGGAGACCACGGCCGAGGCCGGGATGGTGGCGCCGGGCGATTGCGTGAGGAGCGTTTGGGTGGCCGCCGCCAGCGCTGGGCCGGCAATCGTCGCCAAGGTGTTGCCGGCGGGATCGACGACCACGACGTTGGCGAGCGTCACCGGGCCGGCGAAGGCGTTGATGACGAGCAACTCATATTCGACATGGTCGCGCCCGTCATCGCCGCGCACCACCTGGGCGTCATGGATGGGTGCAACGACAATCGCCGTTGAGTGTCCCGGCGCTTCGGCCCTGACCTCACTTGTCAACAGGGCAAGCGTGATCGCCAAAAGCACCCGCATCATTGCCACCTCCTGCTTCTTCCGCAGCCGATCCGCACTTCCTAGCCGACTGTGGCATTCCCGCAAATAGCCTGGAAACCCAACCAAAACGTGCATTTAGCATGCGTATGTGCGGGGAAGAGAATCACACCTGCCAGCATAAAAGGCGTTTGCGCGAACTGAGTCAAACCGTCGCATAGACCGCTGATTCGCGAGCGCGTTAACCTTGGTTAATTCGAACGGCGACAAGAGAACTGGGGAAAACACCCCGGACGAAGCAGCCAGATCGTTGATCGTGAGTCACTGCGTATAGTAGGGTGCGGCAGTCGCACTACGACATGTAGCGTTCCTGTACAGCGTAAAACGGGGCAACGCCTGGGTTTCTAAGCCCGGCGAACGGTAAGGGATTCCCAAAAGTGAACGAGATGCTGATCGACAGCCCTGTGGGCGAGAAGATGTCGTGGACGGATGAGCGCGTCGAGCTTCTCAAGAAATTGTGGACCGAGGGGCTGAGCGCCAGCCAGATCGCCGGGCGACTGGGCTGCGGGGTGACCCGCAACGCTGTGATCGGCAAGGTTCACAGGCTCAATCTGTCTGGCCGGGCGCCGCAGCCGCGCACCGCCGTGGCGCGGCCGCGCAAGATCCGCGAGCCGAGCCATCCGGCGCGGAGCCTCGGCATTCCCTCGATGCCCAGTTCCGGCAATACCGCGCTCAAGCCGATGATGCGGCCCGAGCCGATGGCGCGGCAATTGACGATCCCCGAGCCCAAGCCTCTGCGCTTGGTCGACCTGCCGAAGGACGGTCGCGTGACCATCCTGCATCTCTCCGACAAGACCTGCAAATGGCCGATCGGCGACCCGGGCACCGAGGAATTCTGCTTCTGTGGCCACGGTCCGCGTGACGGCTCGCCCTATTGCGAGTATCACGCGCGCATCGCCTATCAGCCCTTGCAGGACCGCCGCCATCGCAAATTCGCGAGCGGGAGATAGGAGAGCTCTTCCAATTGTCATCCCCGGACTTGTTCCGGGGATCCATTAAGCCGATGCTCCGTATGCGGAGTGAAATGAGAAATGGATTGCCGGGACGAGCCCGGCAATGACAAGAGTTTTTGTTAATGCATCAAATCTGAAATCGCGCCCTTGCACGCGCCCGTGAGCTTGTTCGCATGCGCCCTGAGGCAATTGACGGCATTGCCACCGCCCAGTTGGATGCCGCTGCAATAGGCGCGGAATTCCGGCCCGCAGGCTTCGCGTACCAGGAAAATCTCCTGGCGAAGTGTGAGACGCACCGTCGGCTCGGCCGTCGCGGGCTGGCTGGTAGTCTTCTTCTGGGTTTGAGGCTGTGTCTGCTGGGTGGCGGCAGCATCGGAATCAGATGTCGCATCGTCTGAGGAGTCCGTGGTGGCCGAGCTGTTCGCTGTGCCGGAAGAATCCGTCGATGTCGCGGCATTGTTCGAAGACGATGTCGAAGATGATGATGGCGCCGGCATCACCGCCTTGACTGCGCTCTGGCAGGCCGAGGAGAGCTTGGCGACGTTCTTCTCAAGACATTGCAAGGCGGCGGCTCCGCCCGGCGAGACGCCTGAACAATAGCTGCGGAAATCATTGGGACAGGCGGAACGGATCGCCTGCTGCTGCGCAGCGGTGGGCGAAGCGGAAGCCCCACCGGCAAGGCTGATGAGCAGACCGGCGGACATGAACAGGACTGATACTGAAGTCTTGATGGTCAATGGATCCTCCCAAGCGCTTTGACGCAACGCGAAAACTGCGGAGCGATCAAGGCGCTCTCAAGACAAACACCCGCTCCACCCATCCTTCGAAGCATCGCTTGGCGATACACCTCAGGATGAGGGGAGTGTTATGGCCTCATGGCGAGGGGAGCGGCGCAGCCGCCCTCGAACCACGAGGCCCGCTACGCCACCATGAGGATACTAAAATTGATCGGCCGTGGCTCCGGGCGCGAGCTGATAGGTGTTGAGGAGATCGTCCTGAGTGAGGGTCGCCATGTTGTCGAGAGCGGTCAGATTATAGTCGGCCTTGAGCACGAGATTGCGAAAGCTCCAGCCTGCCGGGAGGGTCAATATCGTGCCGAGCTGCGACAGGCTTTGCGCCGTTTGGTTCGCGTCCTTCTCCAGGCTGTAGGACTGCATGAAATAGACTTTGCCTTTATCATCGATGAGCTGGAACACCGGCTGGCCGGCAAGATAGACCCAGGTGGTGTGGCGCTCGACCGTGAGCTGCTGATAGGGCTTGGGCGGCTTCAGCATATCTTCGAGCGGCAGTTTCAAGATGCCGGCGAGACGCATTTCGAGCCCTTCGAAAGCGCGCGTCCCGGTCGAGACCAGTGTCGTGTTGGTCATGCCGTCGATCATCCAATGGCGCGGACCGTTGAGCTTGACGAAGCGGGCGCCGGTTTCGGTCTTGATCGCTTCGGTATTTATCTTCGCCCAAAGATCATCAGGGCAGTCATTGAGACCGATCGTGTTGTAGACATCGAATTCCTTCGGCACGAGGAGACCGCCCTTGCCGAGCAGGATTTCGCAATAGCGCTGATCGCGCAGATTCATGACCTCGCCGGCCATCGCCGGCGTGAGCAAGGCAAGCAAGGCAGCGGAAAGAAGTGGGAAGCGGCGCATGATCGGCCTCACGGGAAAGGCAGAATCTTCCGATTCGCGGGCCTATCGCAAGGCCGTCAAGTCTCAGGCGGCGCTGCTGCGCCCGAAGCGCTCGTCGAAGGAATAGCCCATGCCGCGCACCGTGCGGATCGGATCGATCTCGCGACTGCGGGTGATCGATTTGCGCAAGCGCCCGACATGCACATCGACAGTGCGCTCATCGACATAGACGTCGCGGCCCCAGACGGCATCAAGCAATTGCGCCCGCGAGTAGACGCGCCCCGGATTCTGCATGAGATGTTCGAGGAGGCGGAATTCGGTCGGCGAGAGGGCGATATCGCGGGTGGAGCGCGTGACGCGCCTCGTGCGGCGGTCGAGAGAGATGTCGCCGGCCTTGAGCATCTCGGCAACCGATTCCGGATTGACGCGTCTCAAGATGGTGCGAACGCGCGCCATGAGCTCCGGCACCGAGAACGGCTTGACGATGTAATCATCGGCCCCGGTCGAAAGCCCGCGCACGCGTTCGGTCTCTTCGCCGCGCGCGGTGAGCATGATGATCGGGATGTCGCGCGTTTCGAGCTTGGCTCTCAGCAACCGGCAGACTTCGATGCCGGAAATGCCCGGCAGCATCCAGTCTAGCAGGATCACATCGGGGCGTTCCTCGGCGACGAGGCGCGGCACGTCCTCGCCGCTGGCGCAGCAGCGCACGCGGAAACCCTCCGCCTCGAAATTATAGGAGAGGAGCACTTGGATAGGCTCCTCATCTTCGACGATGAGGATGGATGCTGTCATTGCGGGTTCGTTGGATCAACAATCGTGAAGCTGGTTGTGTCCTTCTTCGGACGTTCTTCGCCGATCGACCGGCCGTGGACGAGGTAATGGATATTCTCGGCGATATTGGTGGCGTGATCGCCGATGCGCTCGAGATTCTTGGTCGCGAAGAGAAGATGCGTGCACACCCCGATCATGCGCGGATCCTCCATCATATAGGTGAGGAGCTCGCGGAAAATCGAATTATAGAGCGCATCGATCTCTTCGTCATTGCGCCAGACCTGCACCGCCTTGACGTCGTCGCGCGTCGCATAGGCATCGAGCACATTCTTCAATTGCTCGAGTGCCAACCTTCCCATGCGGAGGACGCCGCCCGACAGGCGTCTCGGCAGTGTGTCGGGAATGGCATGGGCGCGCTTGGCGAGGTTCTTCGCGAGATCGCCGACCCGTTCGAGATCGGACGCGATGCGGATCGCCACCATGATGTCGCGCAGGTCACGCGCCATCGGCTGGCGCTTGGCGATGGTCTTGATGACCTTCTCTTCCAGTGCGACCTCGATGGCGTCGATCTTCTCATCATTCTGGATGACCATGTCGGCGAGGTCGATGTCGCGCTTCGCGAGCGCGTCGACGGCCTTGGCCAGTTGATCCTCGGCGAGGCCGCCCATCTGGGCGAGCATCGTCTTGATCTGCTCGAGATCGTCATCATAGGCTTTGACGATATGGTCTGACATGCGCGAATTCCTTTAATTCGGGATCAGCCGAAGCGGCCGGTGATGTAGTCCTGGGTGCGCTTGTCCTTGGGCGCGGTGAAGATGTCCTCGGTGTCGCCCACTTCGACGAGATTGCCGAGATGAAAGAAGGCGGTGAGCTGCGACACGCGCGCCGCCTGCTGCATCGAATGCGTGACGATGACGATGCAGAAATTCTGCCGAAGCTCGTCGATCAGTTCTTCGATCTTGGCCGTGGCGATCGGATCGAGCGCCGAGCAGGGCTCGTCCATCAAGATGACTTCCGGATTGACGGCGATGGCGCGGGCAATGCACAGGCGCTGCTGCTGGCCGCCGGAAAGTCCGGTTCCGGGATGGTGCAGGCGGTCTTTGACTTCCTCGAACAGGCCGGCCTTCTTGAGGCTGGTCTCGACCACCTCGTCGAGTTCCGCCTTGCCGTGGGCCATGCCGTGGATCTTCGGCCCATAGGCGACATTGTCATAGATCGACTTCGGGAACGGGTTCGGCTTCTGGAACACCATGCCGATGCGGGCGCGCAATTGCACGACGTCGAGGTCGCGATTGTAGATGTTCTCGCCGTCGATCACGATGTCGCCGGTCATCCGGCAGGAGGGGATCGTATCATTCATGCGATTGAGCGACCGCAGGAAGGTCGACTTGCCGCAGCCCGAGGGACCAATGAAGGCCGAGACGGCGCGATCGGGAATGTCGATCGAAAGATTTTTGATCGCGTGCTTCTCGCCATAATAGATATTGACGTCGCGCGCCGTGATCTTGAGCGGGCGCTCGCCGATGATACGCGGTTGCGTCGGCAGGGGGTTTACGCGGGCTACGGTGGCGTCCATGTTTTTCGACCTCGGTTCTTCCGCCTTACCAGCGGCGTTCGAATTTGCGTCTGAGATAGATGGCGGCGGCATTCATGACGAAGGAGAAGAGCAAGAGCACGATCGTCGCGCCTGCTGTTCGTTCGTAGAAGCCGCGTTCCGCCGATGTCGCCCACATGTAGATCTGGATGGGCAGGGCGGTGGCGGGTTGCAAGGGCGTAGTCGGCGGATTGACGATGAAGGCGACCATGCCGATCATCAGGAGCGGCGCGGTTTCACCGAGCGCTCTAACCAGGCCGATGATCGTACCGGTCAAGATGCCGGGAACGGCAAGCGGCAGGACGTGATGGAAGATCGTCTGCATCTTCGAAGCGCCGACGCCCAGCGCCGCCTCGCGGATGGAGGGCGGAACGGCCGTGATCGCCGCACGGGTGGCGATGATGATCGTCGGCAGTGTCATCAGGCTGAGCACCAGGCCGCCGACCAGGGAAGCCGATCGCGGCAGGCCGATCGTATTGATGAAGATCGCGAGACCGAGCAGGCCGAAGACGATCGACGGCACGGCGGCGAGATTGTTGATGTTGACCTCGATGATGTCGGTCCAGCGGTTCTTCGGCGCGAATTCTTCCAAGTAGATGGCGCCGGCAACACCGATCGGAACCGCCAGCAGAAGGACGGTGAGCATCATGAACAGCGAGCCGACGAGGGCGACCGCAAGGCCTGCCGTTTCCGGCTGGCTCGATGCGCCATAGGTGAACATGCCCCAGTTGAAATGGAGGCCCAGAACCCCGCTCGATCTGAGCGTGTCAATCCAGGTAATCTGCTGGTCGGTGAGCTGGCGGCTCGCCTCCGGCACGTTGCGATCGATCGCACCCTTGAGGAGTGAGTCGACATTGCCGCTGGCAAGGATTGCTACGGGCTTGGTCTGGCCGATGATCGAGGGATCGGCCATGACCAAGTCGCGCAATTGCACGTCGACGCCGCGCGACAGGAGTGCGCCCGCTGCTTTGCGTCCGGCACGGTCATTGTCCTGGATGCCGAGATTCTTGAAGAGAGCGTCGCGCGCGAGTTTTTGGTAGTCGGCCTGGAGAAGCGTGGCGGAATCGCGCTTGCCGTCTGGATCTATGACCGAGGAGGCAAAATCGATGTCGAGTGTCATCGAGGATTGCAGGAATGACGACCAGCCGCGCCCGATGATGGTCGTGAACAGGACGACCAGGAAGAAGAAGCTGAACCATATCGCCGCCTGACCGTAGAACCGGAACCGGCGTTCGGCCGCATAGCGCCGCTTGAGGCGGGCCTGGAAGGCTTCCGACCGCGTGACGACTTCAGCAGATGCGAGCACGCTATCGGTCATTCATATTGCTCCCGGTATCTGCGGACGATGTACAGGGCCACGACATTGAGGCCCAGGGTGATGACGAAGAGGGTGAGACCAAGGGCGAAGGCGACCAGGGTCTGCGGCGAATTGAACTCAAGGTCGCCGGTCAACTGGCTGACGATCTTGACGGTGATCGTGGTGACAGGCTCGAACGGATTGAGCGTGAGATTGGCGGCGATGCCCGCAGCGAGCACGACGATCATGGTCTCGCCGATGGCGCGCGATACCGCGAGCAGGACGGCGCCGACGATGCCTGGCAATGCGGCGGGCAGAATGACACGCCGGATCGTCTCGGACTGCGTTGCGCCGAGCGCGTAGGATCCTTCGCGCATTGAGTTTGGAACCGCGTTGATGATGTCGTCCGAAAGCGAGGAGACAAAGGGGATGATCATCACGCCCATGACGAAGCCCGCCGTCAGCACGCTGTTGGCCGAGATCGCGATGCCCACCGTGGCGCCGGCATCGCGCAGGAACGGGCCGAAAGTGATGAGGGCGAAGAAGCCGTAAACGATGGTCGGGATGCCGGCCAGGATTTCAAGCACCGGCTTGGAGAAGCTGCGCATGCGGCTGGAAGCGTATTCCGACATGTAGACGGCGGCGAACAAGCCGACCGGCACGGCAACGAGCATGGCCATGATCGAGATAAAGATCGTGCCCCATAGCAATGGGATCAGACCGAACTGGCCGGCCGAGTCGGAAGCGCCTGCCGCGGAGAAGCGCGGATCCCACACCAGCGAGAAGAAGAAGTCCTTGAGCGGAACAAGGCTGAAGAAATGGATCGTCTCGAAGAGCACCGAGGCGACGATCCCGACCGTCGTCAGGATTGCGACCGTCGAGGCTGCGATGAGCCCGAGCAGCATCACGCGCTCGACCATGTTGCGCGCCCTGAGGCGCGGATCGAATTTGCGCCAAGCAAGATAGAAGCCGCCCGCGACGAGCAGCGCGCACAGGAGAGTGATGATGATGCGGCTGGTGATGGTCAGCGAAAGCATGCGCTGCGCCGCGTCGAGCATGTAAGGCTCGGGCAAAGAGCCGAGCGATATGCCTTTCGCCTGGAGAAGCGCGGTGGCGGCGTCGCCGCCGGAATAAAGCGTCTGGATCTCTGTTGCAGTCAAGGAAGGCAAGTACTGGGCCAGTCTCGCGATCGACGACATGATGAGCGTCAGATCGCCGGCCGAGCGGGTCAGGACATCGGCGGGGAGGGACTCTTGGGCAATTTCGCGGATGATCCCGGGAGCAATCGAAAACCACAGCGCTGCGAGAATGAGTGCTGGTACGGCTGTGGCAATGGCCGCGAGGGCGCCGAAATAGACCGGTCGCGAATGCGGCTTCTCACCGCGAGTGACCATCGCAGCTCCGCGATGACGGGCTGCGAAGAACGCGGCCACGGCGGCCACCAGGATCAGGAGAAATAATGTGGTGAAGTTCACGACCGTCCACCCTCAAACCAAGAGAATGACGGGGCGCGTTTCGCGCCCCGTCCCAAAATCGGCTTACTGCGTCGCCATCGTGGTTTCGGCCTTGACCATTTCCTGGATTGCCTTGAGTTCGGCTTCAGGGGCGGGGACCAGGCCGTATTCAGCCAAGGGACCATCGGGGCCGGCCATCTTGTCGGAGACGAAGAACTCGGCATATTCCTTCAAGCCCGGAACCGCGCCGATATGCGCCTTCTTCACATAGAAGAAGAGCGGACGCGAAACCGGATACTTGCCGGCGGCAATCGTTTCCACCGACGGAACGATTTCATTGACGGTCGCAACTTTCAGCTTGTCGGTGTTGTTCTCGTAGAAGGCGAGGCCGAACACGCCGATGCCGTCCTTGTTCGACTGCAGGCGGGCGAGCGTTTCGGTGTAGTCGCCGTCGATATCAACAGCCACGCCATCCTTGCGGACCTTGGCGCAGGCCTTGGCGACATCCTTCTTGTCGACGCCGCTTGCCATCAGGGCTTCATCGCCCTTGAGGGCCTTGCAGCCTGCAACCAGAACCTTCTCTTCGAAGACTTCGCGGGTGCCGTGCTTTTCACCCGGAATGAAGGCGGCGATCGCCTGATCGGGGAAGTTCGGATTGACGTCCTTCCACGACTTGTTGGGATTGGCGACCATCTTGCCGTCGACCGGAATCTGGTCGGCGATCGCCAGATACCAGTCCTTCGGCTCGAAAGCGAAGCTCGGGCCACCGACGTCGGACGCAAAGACGATACCGTCATAGCCGATCTTGACCTCGATCACGTCCTTGACGCCGGCCTTGACGCAGCTTTCGAGCTCTTCCTTCTTCATGGGACGCGAGGAATTGGCGACGTCGATCGTGTCTTCGCTGACGCCCTGGCAGAACTGCTTGATGCCAGCGCCCGAACCGCCGGACTCGACGACCGGGGTCTTGAAGTTGCTGAAGGTCTTGCCGAATTCCTCAGCGACGATCTGCGCATAGGGCAGCACCGTCGAAGAACCGGCAACATGGAGTTGGTCGCGAGCCAGCGCCGGGCCGGCCAGGGCCGCCGAAAGCGCCATAACGCTCGCAGCAAACAGGATGCGCTTCATTAAAGTGTCTCCTTGGATTGATGACGCCCGGCCGCGGCCTTGTGACTGGCTGTTCGACCGATTACGCGGGCGACCATAGGTATCCCGGATAATGGTTATGTGACGATCAGATAACGATATTATGACAATCTAAGTTATTGAAAAATAACAAAATAAATCAGTGCCGATCGCCATGCAGCGAACGCGGGACGCGGATTGCGAAGGAGCTGCCGACGCCGATTTCGGAGCGTACGACAAGTCGCCCGCGATGCCGGTTGAGAATGTGCTTGACGATTGCGAGGCCAAGGCCGGTGCCGCCGCGCGAGCGGCTCTCCTGCACGCTTACCCGGTAAAAGCGCTCGGTAAGGCGCGGAATATGCTCTTCGGCAATGCCTGGTCCGAAATCGCGCACCAGGAGTTCGGCATAATTGCCGTCGATGCGCCCGGTGATATCGGCATGCTTGCCACGGCTTGCATATTTAATGGCGTTCTCGACCAGGTTTTGCACGACCTGCACCAGTTCGTCCCAGTCGCCGAGCACCGGCAGGGGCGCATCGATGGCGATCTTGATGTCCATGCCGTTTTCCTGGGCGAGGCCTGAGAGAATGTCGCGGACATGGCGTGCCACCTGGACGAGGTCGACCGTATCGGAGGGCCTCTTGTGGACATTCATCTCGATGCGGCTCAACGACAGGAGATCGTCGATCAATCGGCGCATGCGCTCTGCCTGTATGCGCATGAGATCGAGAAACTTGCCGCGCGCCACCTCGTCATTCTTGGCCGCGCCCTGCAATGTCTCGACAAAGCCGAGAAGCGAGGCAAGCGGGGTTCTCAACTCGTGGCTGGCATTGGCGACGAAATCGGCACGCATGCGCTCGATCTGCTGTTCGCGGGTGAGATCGCGCAGCAGGATCAGCGCTGCTGGTCCGCTCGCATCGCCGGGAATGGCCGCAATATAGGCCTCGAAGCTGCGCTGGATCGGTACCCGCTGCTCATAGTCTGCCCGCACGGGTTCGCCGCCCCGCAGGATGTGCGACACCGCCTCGACGATTGCTGGTGAGCGGATCGCCGCGGAGAAATGCTTGGCGGTGGGATCGAACTCGAACAGCTCAAGCGCCTGGCGATTGACGGAAACGACGACGCCATGGGCATCGAGCACAAGACAAGGATCGGGAAGAGCGGCGCCGATGCGCGCCACAAGTTCCATACTGCCGGACGAGGGAACCCGGGCAGCCTGCCCAAGGGTGCGCTCGTCGGCATCCTTCTTCCATGGCCAGCTGACGGGCACGAATCGGAAACCTTCGAACATGCGCTAGGTTTGCCGTCTCGTATGACAGAATGGCGTCAATCGGAAGCGAATTTCACAAAAGCTCGCGGCGCATTGCTTTCACGTGATGGCAAGGTAAACAGGAGACGGTTGCCCAGTGGAGTCCGTTAATGTCTGATCTTCCCGTCGATCCCGGGATGCTGCGTTTCTATGACGAGCTTCTGAAACATTCACCGCCTGAATCCGTCAACTGGCCCTTGCCCGAACAGCGAAAAGGCTGGGAAGACGTCTGCCGGATGTTCCGCGCGCCGCGGCCCGAACGCCTCATGGTCGAGGATCTCGATATCGACGGCGTGCATGTGCGCGTCTATCGCCCGCCGGGCGAAGCGCCGAAGCCAGGGGTCATCTACTTCCATGGCGGCGGCTGGGTGCTGGGAAGCTGTGAGACCCATGACGACATGTGCGCCGAAATGGCGATGGGCGCTGATGTCGTGGTCGTCGCCGTCGATTATCGCCTGGCGCCGGAACATCGCCACCCTGCGCAGCGCGAGGATGCGCTGAAAGTACTAGACTGGATGCGCGAGCAGGGCCGCGCGCTGGCCATCGATCCGAGTGCTATTGTGGGAGCGGGCGACAGCGCCGGCGGCCAGATGACGCTTGGGCTGGCCATGTGGTTGCGCGATCACCATCTGCCGCAGCTCAAAGGACAGGTTTTGATCTATCCGGTGCTTGGCGCCGATGTCGATACGCCGTCCTACACGCGCAATGCCGAGGCGCCATGCCTGACGCGCTCCGACATGATCTATTATCTCGAGAGTTTTTTAGGCCCGCGAGGATCGCCCAACTGGACCGACCCCTATGCGGTGCCGCTCCTGGCGCAGGATCTGCGCGGCCTGCCGCCAGCCTTCATCACGGTGGCGGCGCATGACCCGCTTTATGATGATGGGGTCATGATGGAGGCGAAATTGAAAGCGGCGGGCGTGCCAGTGATGATCCGCCGCGAACCGGCGCTCGCCCACTCCTATATGCGGGCGAGGCATGGATCAAAGCCCGCCATGGCCGGCTTCCAGGCGATTACCGCCGCGATACGAAGCCTTGGCCATGACGGTTGTTTACCCTGATTAGACGACGACCACCAGCGCGCCCATCTTTACATGCGCATAGAGTTCGCTGACATCGGCATTGAGCATGCGGATGCAGCCCGAAGAGGCGGCCTTGCCGATCGATGACGGCTCATTGGTGCCGTGGATGCGGTAGAGCGAAGAGCCAAGATAGATGGCGCGCGCACCCAGCGGGTTCTCAGGACCACCTGCCATGTATGTCGGAAGTTCCGGGCGGCGCTTGCGCATCGCGGCAGGCGGGCTCCAGTCCGGCCACTTCACCTTCTGGCTGACCATGTGCGAGCCGGACCACTCGAAACCCTTCTTCGGCGCGGCGATCGCGTATCTGACCGCCTTGCCATTGCCGAGAACGTAATAGAGCGCGCGCTCGCCCGTCTTCACCACGATCGAGCCGGCTGGATATTTGGTTGCGAAGGACACGACATTGCCGCGCTTGAAACCGGCAACCTCCGCCGACTGCTTGGTTTCAGTATTCTTCGCCGCGGCATTGGCTTCGATGCTGGTTGCAGCGATACTGGTTGAAACCAGGAGGGCGGCGAGGAGGGTGGTGAACTTGCTCGACATTTTTGGGGGACTTTCCGAACACGCTGGGGATAAATCGATGGGGCGTTTTCTAGAAAGCCGTGGCTGAATTCCCCCTGATCGACAGATTTATCCGCCGTTCATCTTGAGCACGAGCCGGAGCGCCAAGAGAGCCCCGGCCCGCGTCCTTATGACGGAGACGCAAACTTGCGCATTGAATGAAGGTTACTCGACGCCGCTCTTGCCTTGGATCTTGAACCCGCCTTCGCCGGTCTTGGGACCGCAGGCTCCTCTGACGATGCGCCATGAAATGTCGACCGTACCGTCCAAAGTATATTTGCACTTTATCTCTTTCGGCTTCGCCGGCGGCACGACGGGCGGTGTGAACTTCTTCTTGAACACCCACTCGAAGGGAATTTGGATATAGGGATTGAAGAAGGGCGGCGCCGGGTCATAGCGGCACTGGCACTTGTTCCCCGCGCATACCGTGAGTGGTCCGCCGGACGCCTTCACACTGGCGATGATGTCATTGGCAATTGCTGCCTCTTCCGCGGGGGTTAATTTGGGGCACTTGACGTCGTCGACCGATGTCTTGGTGATTTTGACATTATTGGCGTCAAATTCCTGTTTTGAGCATTCACCTTTGCATTTGATTGATGGTTCAGCGGGCATGGACCTCTCCTGTTCACCTGCTTTGCCGGGCCAATGCGCGGGGGCGAAGATAAGAAGCAATGCTAGGGCCGTTGCCGTGCTTGGCCCGCAGTCTGACGTTGCGCCAAAGCGACCCGGGTTGCAATGGACGTTTTACCGTTAGGTTACTGGCGATCTCTGGCAGGCGGGCTTTCGCAATGGGCCGGGGTTGCAAGCCCGGATGGCGTCATTACTGTGCGCGGCCGTATCGCGAGAGGCGCCCATGAAGATCGTGACCGAGTTTCCCCACAAGGTGAAGGAAATCGAGAACCTCTGGATTGAGATGTCGGACGGCGTGAAACTCGCCGCACGCGTCTGGCTGCCGGAGGATGCGGAGGATAAGCCGGTGCCGGCGATCCTCGAATATCTGCCTTATCGCAAGCGCGATGGCACCATCGTCCGCGATCAATTGACCCATCCTTATTTTGCCGGCCACGGCTATGCCGCGGTGCGCGTCGACATGCGCGGCAATGGCGATTCCGACGGGCTGATGCATGATGAATATGCAAAGCAGGAACAGGACGACGCGCTCGAAGTCATCGATTGGCTAGCCAAGCAATCCTGGTGCACAGGCAAGGTCGGGATGATCGGCATTTCCTGGGGCGGCTTCAACGGATTGCAGGTGGCGGCGCGCAAGCCTGAAGCACTCAAGGCGGTGATCACGCTGTGCTCGACGGACGATCGCTATGCCGACGACATTCATTACAAGGGCGGCTGCCTCATCAACGAGAATCTGGGCTGGGCGGCGACCATGTTCGCCTATTCCTCAAGGCCTCCCGATCCCTTGATCGTCGGCGAGCGCTGGCGCGACATGTGGCTCGAGCGTCTTGAGAACGAGCCGTTCCTGATCCTGCCTTGGCTTCGGCATCCGCATCGCGATGCCTACTGGAAACATGGCAGCGTCGCGGAAGATTTCGGGCCGATCGAAGCGGCGGTGCTCTGCGTCGGTGGCTGGAACGATGCCTATTCCAATGCCGTGCCGCGATTGATGAAGGGCTTGCGCAGCCCCTGCAAGGCGATCATCGGTCCCTGGGCGCATAAATATCCGCATTTTGCGGTGCCCGAACCGCGCATCGGCTTCCTCCAGGAAGCATTGCGCTGGTGGGACTTCTGGCTGAAGGGCGAGCCGACCGGCATTTCGCGCGATCCACCCTATCGCGTCTATGTGATGGATGCCGAAAAGCCCGAAGGCTTCAAAACCACATGGCCCGGCCGCTGGATCGCCGATCATTTGTGGATGACCGGCAATACGTCCATCCTGCAATGGCATTTGAATGCCGACGGCATTGGCGGAGCCGCGGGTGCTGAGACGGCATTGACGGTCTCATCGCCGCAGACGACCGGCCTTGATGGTGGCGAGTATTGCATCATCTGGCTCGGCAAGGAATTTGCCGGGGATCAGAAGCGTGACGACGAAGGCTCGCTGACTTTCGATTCACCCGCTCTCGTCACCGCGATGGATATCGTCGGAGCGCCCGTCGTCGAACTCGAACTTTCCGTCGACAAGCCGGTGGCGCTCATCGCGGTGCGTCTCAATGATGTCTGGCCGAGCGGCGAAGTATCACGCATCACCTACGGTTTGCTCAATCTCACCCATCGCGACAGCCATGAATTTCCAACCTCGCTCGAACCCGGCAAGCGCTACAAGGTGAAGGTGAGGCTCGACGACATCGCGATGCGCATTCCCGAAGGCCATCGCCTGCGCGTCTCGATCTCGACCACCTACTGGCCGTTGATGTGGCCGGCGCCGGAGCAAGTGACCTTGACTGTCTATGCCGGGCGCTCGCGCCTCGATTTGCCCGTCCGCAAGGCGATTGCCGGCGAGACGCCGCCGGAATTTCCGCCGCCGGAATCAGCCGAGCCTCTGCAGCAGATCGAATTGAGCGCGCCGTGGAACAAGCGCGACGTCACCATCAATCCCGAGGGCTCCGCAACCATGGAGATCGTCGATGATTTCGGCCGCTACGAGATCGCAAGCCACGGCCTCATTTATCATGGTGCCGGCCGCGAGACTTACGAGATCAAGAAAGACGATCCCTTGTCGGCGGTCATGAAGACGCACTGGACCGAGGAGCGCGCCCGCGGCGACTGGTCGATCCGCACCGAGACCTATGGCGAATTGCGCGCGAGTGCGACGCATTGGCTGGTGAAGGGCCGCCTCGAAGCTTATGACGGCGAAAAACTCATCTTCAGCCGCGACTGGAACGAGGAGATCGAGCGGAAATTGAATTGACGTATCGCAAGCCTCCTGGTTGGGGGGCCGCTGCGCCGCCACTCACCCATGAGGTATTCAATTGTCCTCATGCTGAGGTGCATCGCCGTAGGCGATGCCTCGAAGCATGCAAAGCAAACCAATTCGACTGCTGACGCGTTGTGGTTGTATTGTCCTGTAACGCGCCAGCATGCTGACACCGCACCCCGAAACCTGGATCTATCCCACCGAACGCGGGCTTTTCTGCGAGCCCGGCCAGTTCTTCATCGACCCGCATGCCGCCGTCGACCGCGCCATCATCACCCATGGCCATGGCGACCACGCGCGCTCTGGCCACGCCCACGTCCTCGCAAGCAGCGAGACCATCGCCATCATGAAGCAGCGCTATGGCGAGGACGCTGCCGGCACGTTCCAAGCCTATGCCGAGCCGATGACCATCAACGGCGTCGGCATTGCGCTGCAGCCCGCAGGCCATATTCTTGGCTCCTGCCAGATCGTGTTGGACTGGCAGGGCACCCGTGTCGTGGTCTCTGGCGATTACAAGCGGAGCCCCGATCCGACCTGCCGGCCCTTCGCACTCGTGCCTTGCGATCTCTTCATCACCGAGGCGACTTTCGGCTTGCCGGTATTTCGCCACGAGCCGGCAGGGAAGGAGGCGAGGCGCCTCGTTGCCTCGCTCGCCGACAATCCCGACCGCGCGCATTTGCTCGGCGTCTATGGGCTTGGCAAATGCCAGCGCATGATCGTGCTGATTCGGCAGGCGGGCTACGATCGGCCGATCTATCTTCACGGCGCTTTGATCGGATTGTGCGCGCTCTATGAGAAACTGGGCATTGTGCTGGGCGATGTGCGCCCCGTCACCGATGCGGCGCCGGGCGATCTCGCCGGTGCGCTCGTCATGTGCCCGCCTGCGGCGCTCAATGACCGCTGGTCGCGCCGCATGGCGGATCCTGTCACCTGTTTTGCGAGCGGCTGGATGCGCGTGCGCGGCCGCGCCCGCCAGCGCGGCGTCGAATTGCCCCTGGTCGTCTCCGATCATTGCGACTGGCCGGAGCTGTTGACGACAATTGAGGAAACGGGAGCGGGCGAAATCTGGGTGACGCATGGCCGCGAGGACGCGCTCGTGCACCAGATCGGCAAGATGGGCCGGCGTGGTCGCGCACTCGCGCTTGTTGGGTTTGAGGACGAGGGCGATTGATGGAGCGCTTCGCGGAGCTTCTCGATCGCCTGGTCTATACGACGGCCCGCAATGCTAAACTGAAACTATTGACCGACTACTTCAGGACGACGCCCGATCCCGATCGCGGCTGGGCGCTCTCCGCCTTGACGGACGGACTTCCCTTGCGCCTGCCGATAAGGCGCACGTTGCAAACCATCCTTGAACCCTATGTCGACCCCGAACTCTATCGCCTGTCGCGCGACTATGTCGGCGATACGGCGGAAACCGTTTCGCTTTTGTGGCCGGATCATCGCGATGCCGATCCGCCGCGATTGAGGGAGGTTGTCGAAACGATCAAGGCGTCCTCCTTGCGCGAATTTCCGCAAGCTCTCGCCGGATTGCTCGATAGACTTGATGCCAAGGGCCGCTTCGCGCTCTTGAAATTCCTGAGCGGTGCCTTGCGCGTCGGTGTTTCGTCACGTCTCGCCAAGACCGGGCTTGCCGCAGCCTTCGGCCGCGATGTGGGCGAGATCGAGGAAGTTTGGCACGGCATCGAGCCGCCTTATGCGGAACTCTTCGACTGGCTCGAGGGGAGGGCCGAGCGTCCCGATCCCGGCAGCAAGGCAAGCTTCCGGCCGGTGATGCTCGCGCATCCTATCGAAGAAGAAGACTGGCGCAGGCTTGCGCCTGAGGATGTCGTCGCCGAATGGAAGTGGGACGGCATCCGCGTTCAGCTGGCGGCGAAACACGCCAATGTGCGCCTGTTCTCGCGCGCGGGGGACGAGATCTCCGCATCATTCCCGGAAATCGGCCAAGCCTTCGCGCATACCGACGGCGTGCTGGATGGCGAACTGCTGGTCATGCGCGACGGCGACGTCGCACCCTTCAACGATTTGCAGCAGCGGCTCAACCGCAAGACCGTGACGCCTAAGATGCTGCGCGATTACCCGGCGCATATTCGCCTCTATGATCTGCTCTTCGACGAAAGCGAAGACATCCGCACACTGAGCTTTGTGGAGCGCCGGCGAAGGCTTGAGCTCTGGTATGAACGTTTCGTACCGAGCCTTGCCGATGTGAGTGCGTTGGTCGAATTTGAGGATTTCACCGCGCTTGATACGCTGTGGCGTGGCGCGCGTGCCGAGGGCATCGAAGGCTTGATGCTGAAGCGCAAGGAAAGCCCCTATCTTGCCGGCAGGCCCAAGGGGCATTGGTTCAAGTGGAAGCGTGCCGCGCTGACCCTCGATTGCGTGTTGATGTATGCGCAGAGAGGTTCCGGCAAGCGCTCGTCATACTATTCCGATTACACATTCGGCGTGTGGGACGGCGACAAACTGGTGCCGGTGGGCAAGGCCTATTCCGGCTTTACCGATGAGGAACTCTTGCGCCTCGATCGCTGGATCAGGAACAACACGGTTGAACGTTTCGGCCCGGTACGCGCGGTGACGCCAGGCCTTGTTCTGGAAGTCGCCTTCGATGCCGTCCACCCTTCCGGCCGGCATAAATCCGGCGTCGCGATGCGGTTTCCGCGCATTCATCGCATCCGCTGGGACAAGCCTGCCGTCGAAGCCGATACGCTGGAGACGATCAAGAAGCTGATCGTCGGTTGATGGCCGAAGCGCACCCCAACCCGCCACAAACCAACCGCAATCGCACCGACAATGACACCGGGATTTAGGGGGAGAATCATGAATCGTCAAAAATCGCTGCGCGTCGCCGTGCTGTTTGGCGGGCGCTCGGCCGAACATGAGGTCTCCATCCTCTCGGCGACGAATGTGGTGCGCGCCATGCCATCGTCCAAATACGATGTCATGCCCATCTACGTGACACGTGAAGGCCAGTGGCTGTTGAGCGGTGTCGCCGATGGCGTGCTCGCCAAGCCGGCCAAGGGTACCGAACTCAGCCTTGTCCCAGGGGGTGGCGGGCGGATCATGGCGATCCCCGCCGATTCGGAGCCACATGAACTGGAGAAGATCGATATCCTGTTTCCGGTCCTGCATGGCATTCACGGCGAGGATGGTGCGGTTCAGGGCTTGGCGGAAGTAGCACGCGTGCCGCTGGTCGGCTGTTCCATTCTCGGTTCCGCGGTCGCGCTCGACAAGGATATCGCCAAGCGTCTGCTGAAGGAGGCGGGCGTGCCGGTGGCACGCTCGGTAACCATCCGCCCGGGTAAGGTGCCGCCTTTCAAGAAACTCGAAGCCGAACTCGGGCTTCCGCTGTTCATCAAGCCTGCACGCCAGGGTTCTTCTGTGGGTGTGAGCAAGGTTGCGAATGAAGAAGATTACGAGAGGGCCCTCGATGAAGGTTTCAAGCACGACAACAAATTATTGGCCGAAGAATTTGTCCGCGGTCGCGAAATCGAATGCAGCGTGCTGGAGGATCTGAAGGGTGGCCTTTTCGTTTCGCGTCCAGGTGAAATCGTGCCCGCGGTGAGCCGCGGCTTTTATACTTATGACGCGAAGTATATCGACGCGGATGGCGCGGCATTAAAGGTGCCCGCCGAATTGCCGCTGGAAGTCGAAACCGCAATTCGCGACATGGCCGCCAAAGCTTTCCAAGCGGCAGGTTGCGACGGCATGGCGCGCGTCGATTTCTTCCTGAAGCTTGATGGGCACTTTCTCGTCAACGAGCTGAACACGATTCCCGGTTTCACCGACATCAGCATGTACTCCAAGGCCATGGCGGCGAGTGGTGTGAGCTATCCTGAGGTTATCGACCGGTTGGTGGAACACGGGCTTGCGCGTGCTGCCCGGGAGCCCGGCGCATAAAGAGAATTTTATCCATAGTTTGGATTCGCGCGTCGCGCTCCGTACCATAACCATAAATCAGCCTGAAATGCCCCGGCTGCGCATTTTGAGTTAAAGCTAGCTTCATGAAAGTCGCCTAAGCCTGTTACTGGCGCCAAAACGGCGAACGCGGTGCCGCCAAGTAACAGTCATGGGCAGGGCCGAGGATCCGATGGATCTCAAAACAATGAACAGCCTCGCCGGCATGGGCCGGATGCGGCGTCGCGATTTCATTCAACTCGGCCTCGCGGCCGGTCTTACTGTTGCGCTAGCCGACGGCATGTTTGCTCGCGCGGCGCGAGCGGAGGCCAAGCGCGGCGGCAAGCTCAGGATTGGCATCGGCGCCGGCTCGACGACCGACAGCCTTGATCCCGCGACCTATACCAATGCTTTCATGGGCGATGTCGGAGAAGGCTTCATCGGTGCGACCTTGACGCGCATCGATCAGCAGAATCTGGTGCAGCCCCATCTCGCTGAGGGCTTTGAGCCGTCCGATGGCGCGAAGAAATGGGTCTTCAAGCTGCGCAAAGGCCTGACCTTCCATGACGGGCGCGATCTCACCGCGAAAGATGTCGTCGCCACCTATGAGTATCATCGTGGCGATAAAGCAAAATCCGCTGCGCGCTCGATACTTTCTGGTATCAGCGCGGTTGTCGCCGAGGATCCGCAGACTGTTGTTTTCACGCTTGCCAGCGGCAATGCCGATTTTCCCTTTGTTGCCTCAGACTATCACTTGGCCATCTTTCCCGCCAAGGACGGCGGTGGCATCGACTGGGAGAAGGGCAATATGGCCGGCCCCTTCATCATCGAGGAGTTCAAGCCGGGCGTCAGCCTGCGCGCCAAGCGCTTCCCCAACTACCATGTTGCGGGCTTGCCCTACTTCGATGAAGTCGAGCTATTGGCGATTGCCGATGTTGGCGCACGGACCAATGCATTCGTCGCCGGCGAAATCGATTACATGGATCGCGTCGATCTGCGAACGATCGACATGCTGAAGCAGAGTCCAGATATCGAGATCACCAATCTCCCGGCCTTTGCGCATTATGTCGCGCCGATGAACGTGACGGTCGCACCCTTCGACAATCTTGATGTCCGTACCGCGATCAAATGGGCGATTGATCGCGAGGCCATCGTCAAGCAGGTGCTGAATGGCTACGGGCTTCCCGGCAATGACAATCCGATCGCCCCTTCGATCCAGTTCGCCACCAATCCCGCGCCGGTTTTCAAATACGATCCGGACAAGGCGAAGTTTCATTTGAAGAAGGCGGGCTTCGAGACGATCAAGATCGACTTCTCGGCTTCCGATGCCGGCTTTCCCGGTGCCGTCGATGCCGGCCTCCTGATGCAATCGCAGGCCAAGGCCGCAGGGATCGACATCAATGTCGTGCGTGAGCCGGCCGACGGTTACTGGGATAATGTTTATATGAAGAAGCCGTGGTGCGCCTCTTACTGGGGCGGCCGGCCGACCATCGATTGGATGCTGGCGACGGCCTATACGTCGGACGCGGTCTTCAACGACACGTTCTGGAAGAATCCGAAATTCGACCAGCTTCTCGCCGCCGCCCGCGCCGAGACCGACAATGCCAAGCGCGCCGCGCAATATGCCGAGGCCCAGCAGCTGCTTCACGACGATGGCGGTATCGTCGTCCTGATGTTCGCGAACTGGGTGTCAGCCAATTCCAAGAAGCTGGCCCACGGCCCGCTCAATGTGAATTACGACCACGACGGATGCTACATCTATGAGCGCTGGTGGTTCACCTGAGACAGTCTTGACCCGTCGCGCATCTTGTAGCTGCGGTCAGCTGAATCTGGACTGTGAGGGCGAACCGGTTCGCATCTCCATGTGCCACTGCCTGGCATGCCAGCGCCGCACCGGCAGCGTGTTCGGCGTTCAAGCTCGGTTTCGCCGCGACCAAGTTGCAATTTCGGGTCGCAGCACTGAGTTCACCCGCAAAGCCGATAGCGGCAACACACTTACCTTCCGGTTCTGCCCGCTCTGCGGTTCGACGGTCTATTGGACATTCCGCGCGTTTCCGGACTTAGTGGCCGTAGCCGTCGGTACCTTCGCCGATCCGACTTTTCCTGCCCCACGACACTCCGTCTTCGAAACGAGCCGCCATGGCTGGGCAGAAGCGCCTTCGGGCGATGCCGTCGAACATTCGGACTAGGCCTGCTGCAGCCTGTCGCATTTGACCCTCCGTTCGCCGCGTGTGAGACTGACCGGGCCTACCGGCTGTCATATGCCGGTCAACAACGATAAAGAAGATCAATGAGATATGGCGGGCGGCCGCGCTGTCCTGCCTGGAGGGAGTAAACAATGGTTAGAGACTTCGACAGCAAGATTAAACTTGCCAGCAAGCTTGTCGCGCAAGGCCGTGTGTCGCGCCGCGACTTCATGCAGCTGGCGCTCGCCGGCGGCCTGACTGTTGCCACGGCCAACACCATGTTCGTCCGCGCCGCGCGTGCCGAGCCCAAGAAGGGCGGAACTTTCAAGCTTGGCAACGGCCATGGCGCCACCACCGACACGCTCGATCCGGCGACCTGGACCAATGGCTTCCAGTTCGACATGTCGGTTGGCATGTTCGGCGCCCAGCTGACCCAGATCGACCAGAAGACCAACATCGTCCCGCATTTGGCAGAAACCATCGAGCCAGCCGAAGGCGCAACCAAGTGGGTCTTCAAACTCCGCAAGGGCACCGAGTTCCACAATGGCAAGACCGTGACCGCCGATGATGTCGTTGCGACCTACAATTATCATCGCGGCGAGAACTCGAAGTCGGCGGTGAAGTCGGTTCTCGATATTGTTTCCGACATCAAGGCCGACGGTGCCGAGACCGTGATCTTCACCCTGAAGAGCGGCTCCGCCGACTTCCCCTATGTGACCTCCGATTACCATTTGCCGATCTATCAAGCGAAGGACGGTGGCGGCATCGAATGGGAGAAGGGCATCAGCGCCGGACCTTATGCGATTGTAAACTACGAGCCAGGCGTCAAGGTCGAGGCCAAGCGCAATCCGAATTATTTCGTGCCCAACTCTGCCTGGTTCGATGCCGTCGAAATGCTCTCCATCATCGATGTCACGGCGCGCACCAACGCGCTGAACTCGGGGGAGATCCAGTATATGAACCGCGTCGATCTTAAGACGATCGACCTGCTCAAGCAGAACCCCAATGTCGAGATCACCAATCTCACGGGATTCGGCCATTATGTGGCGCCGATGGACGTGCGCGCCGCGCCCTTCGACAACGTCGATGTCAGGACCGCGCTCAAATGGGCGATCAACCGCAAGGAACTGGTCGACAAGATCCTGCTCGGCTATGGCACGCCCGGCAATGACGATCCGATCGCGCCGTCGATCAAATATGCGATCAATCCGGAGCCGGTCTATCAGTATGATCCGGACAAGGCCAAGTTCCACCTGAAGAAGGCGGGGCTTGAGACTTTGAAGGTCGATTTCTCGACCTCCGACGCGGCCTTCTCGGGCGCCGTCGATGCCGGCCTCCTGATGCAGGCCCAGGCCAAGGCAGCGGGCATCGACCTCAATATCATCCGCGAGCCCGATGACAGCTACTGGGACAATGTCTGGATGAAGAAGCCCTGGTGCATGTCCTATTGGGGCGGCCGGCCGACCTGCGACTGGATGTTCACAACAGCCTATGCCGCCGGCGCTGCCTGGAACGACTCGTTCTGGAACAACGCCCGCTTCAATGAGCTGTTGAACGCCGCGCGCGCCGAGACCGACGACGCCAAACGCCAGGCGATGTATGCCGAGATGCAGCAGATCCTGCATGACGACGGCGGCGTGGTCGTTCTGATGTTCAACAACTACGTCTCCGCCAACACCAAGGACGTCGCCCATGGCGACATGAACTCCAACTTCGACGATGATGGCGGCTACATCTTCGAGCGCTGGTGGCAGGCCTGAGACGGCCGTTCTGACTCAATCTAACCGGGCTCCGCCATGCCATTGACGGGGCCCGTTTCCCATGTGAATTTTAGTTAATTGGCCGGTCCTCGGCCGATCCGCTAGCAAGAAACCACAACAAACAAGGGAGGAGACGGCTCGATACTCGCCTTTCTCGCAGCCGGAATTCCGGTCTCCGGGAGAGCGGTCAAAAGCCCGATCCGCCAAGGAGGAGTATCCCGTGACTGAACTCGAACAGAAACTCATGACGGCGGCGAAGCTTGCCGCCCGCGGCCGGGTTTCGCGCCGCGACTTCGTGCAATTGGCGCTCGCCGCGGGCCTCACCGCCACCGCCGGCAATCTGATGTTCACCAAGGCGGCGCGCGCCGAGCCGAAGAAGGGCGGCAACCTTAAGCTTGGTCTTGCCCATGGCGCGACGACCGACTCGCTCGATCCTGGCCTCTATTACGACCAGTTCACCGGCACCGCCTGCTGGGGCACGATGTCCAACAGCCTGACCGAAATCGATTCGACCGGCAGCTGCGTTCCCGATCTCGCCGAAAGCTTCGAGCCGTCCGATGGAGCCAAGAAGTGGGTGTTCAAGCTGCGCAACGGTTCGACCTTCCACAATGGCAAGCCGGTCACGGCCGATGACGTCGTGGCCTCGATCCTGCATCACCGCGGCGCCGATTCGAAATCGGCCGCCAAGTCGCTGCTTGAGCCCGTGACTTCAGTGAAGGCAGACGGCGCCAACACCGTGATTTTCGAATTGACGGGCGGCAATGCCGACTTCCCCTACATCGTCTCGGACTATCACATCCCGATCATGCCGAAGAAGGATGACGGCAGCGCCGACTGGTCGTCAGGCATTCGTACCGGCCCCTACATTCTCGAGAAGTTCGAGCCGGGCGTCACCGCGACGTTCAAGAAGAACCCCAATTACTTCAAGTCCGACAAGGGCTGGTTCGACACGGTCGAGTGCATCTCGATCAAGGACGTCACCGCGCGCACCAATGCGCTCACCTCGGGCGAGACGCAGTATCTCCACCGCGCCGACCTCAAGACGCTCGACTTGCTGAAGCAGAATCCGAACGTCGTGATCTTCGAAGTGACGGGCTATGGGCACTACATCTTCGTGATGAATGTGACCCAGCCGCCCTTCGACAATCCGGACGTGCGCAACGCCATCAAGTACTCGGTCAATCGCGACGAAGTCCTCGCCAAGGTCTTCCAGGGTCATGGCGCGGTCGGCAACGACAATCCGATCGCGCCGACCGTCAAATTCGCCATCAACCCGGACCCGAAGCACGCCTATGATCCGGCCAAGGCCAAGGAGCTCTTGAAGAAGGCGGGTCTCGACTCGCTCAAAGTCGATCTCTCGGTTGCTGAAGCCGCCTTCACCGGCGCGACCGATTCAGCGCTTCTGTGGAAGGAATCGGCGAAGGCAGCCGGCATCGACCTCAACGTCATCCGTGAGCCGGAAGACGCCTATTGGGACAATGTCTGGCTCAAGAAGCCCTTCGTTGCATCATACTGGGCGGGCCGTCCGACCTGCGACTGGATGTTCACCACGGCTTACGCGGCCGACGCGGCCTGGAACGACACGTTCTGGAAGAACCCGCGCTTCAACGAACTTCTCGTCGCCGCCCGCGCCGAGACCGACGATGCCAAGCGCGCCGCGATGTATGCCGAGATGCAGCAACTCGTCCACGACGACGGCGGCTTGATCAACCTGGTGTTCAACTCCTTCGTCGATGCCCATGCCAACAACCTCGCCCATGGCGATGTCGCCGCCAATTGGCCGATGGACGGCATGAAGATCGCCGAGCGCTGGTGGTTCACCTCATAAGAGCGTGACAGCGAAGCAACGGTTGAGGGCCGCCCGCGAGGCGGCCCTTTTTTTGTCTAGCGCAGCATTGCGTTTCTGTTAAGCTTCACAAAACGGCCGCAATCCAAAAGAACGGCCACCAAGGGGAAGTGAATGCATCCGATCGTGCGGACGGTTTTGCAGCGTTTGGGCTTGGGTCTCCTGACGCTCTTTATCGTTTCGATCGTCATTTTTTCTGCGCTGGAAATGCTGCCTGGCGGCTTCGCCGAGGCAATTCTCGGCCAATCGGCAACGCCTGAGACCGTTGCCGCGTTCAACAAGGAGATCGGCCTCGATCGCCCGGCGGTCGTACGCTACGTCGAATGGATCGGCAACATTCTGCAAGGCGACTTCGGCACGTCCTATGCGGGCTCCGGCGGCATTATCAAGCGCCACGTCAGCGAAATGATAGCGCCGCGCCTCTACAACACATTTTTCCTCGCCATCATGGCGGCGATCATCGCCGTGCCCTTGGCATTGACGCTGGGCGTGTTGGCCGCGCTTTATCGCAACAGCCTGTTCGACCGCATTGTCAATTCAGTGACGCTCGCCACCATCGCGTTGCCCGAGTTCTTCGTCGCCTATGTGCTGATGTTCTTCTTCGCCATCAAGTTCCGCTGGTTCTACTCGCTCTCGACGGTGAGCGAATCGACAACATTCATCGAGCATATCCAGCGCGCCGCTTTGCCGGCCATCACCCTCACCCTCGTCATCATCGCGCATATGATGCGCATGACGCGTGCCGCCATCATCAATCTATTGGCAAGCCCCTATATCGAGATGGCGCAGCTCAAGGGCATCCCGCGCGGCCGCGTCATTGTCCACCACGCTTTGCCCAACGCCTGGGCGCCGATCGTCACCGTCGTCGCCTTTAATCTCGCCTATCTTGTAGTTGGCGTTGTGGTCGTCGAGGTGGTCTTCGTCTATCCGGGCATCGGACAGATGATGGTCGACGCCGTGTCGAGTCGGGATATGCCGGTGGTTCAGGCTTGCGCTTTGATATTTGCCGCGACCTATATTCTGCTTAATCTTTCAGCCGACATCATTTCGATCATCACCAATCCGCGGCTCCTTCATCCCAGATGACAGCAGGAACAGGCGATATCCGCGCCGTAAAGGCGCGCCGCGGCAAGATCGAAAGCGTTTGGCGCGTGTTGAAAACGGCGCCGCTCAGCGCCTGGCTCGGCATGATCGTCATCGCGATCTACGTCATCTGTGCGCTTTTCGCGCCCTGGCTTGCGCCCTATGGCGAGGCGGAAATCGTCGGCAATGCCTACCAGCCGAGCAGCGCGCAATTCTGGCTCGGGACCGACCAGATCGGCCGCGACATTTTCTCGCGCCTGATCTTCGGCGCCCGCAACACCATCGGCATTGCGCTCGTCACCACGCTGCTTTCCTTCATGATTGGCGGCACGCTCGGCGTTTTCGCCGCCATTCATCGCGGCGGCTGGCTCGATCAGATCCTGAGCCGTCTTGTCGATGCGTTGATGTCAATTCCGACACTGATCTTCTCGCTCATGCTGCTCGCCGTTTTCGGCAAGTATATTTGGGCGCTGATCCTCATCCTTGCGACGCTCGATTCAACGCGCGTCTTCCGCCTCGCGCGCGCCACCGCGATCAATGTCGTGGTGATGGACTTTGTCGAGGCGGCCCGCCTGCGCGGCGAAGGTCTTGGCTGGATCACCATGCGTGAAATCGTGCCCAACATCCTGCCGCCATTGGTGGCCGAGTTTGGCCTGCGCTTCTGCTTCGTCTTCCTCACCATCAGTTCGCTCTCCTTCCTTGGCGTCGGCATCCAGCCGCCCACCGCCGACTGGGGCTCGATGGTCGCCGAAAACAAGACGCTCATCACCTATGGCAATCCGACGCCGCTCTATCCGGCCGCCGCCATCGCGGTCCTGACGATCGCCGTCAATTTCGTCGTCGACTGGTTCCTGCATCGCACCAGCGGATTGCGCGATGAGCACTGAGCGCAGACGCACCAAGGGCGAAGTCCTTCTCGAGATGAAGGGCGTGAAGATCGAAGGCTTCAGCGACGACAAGTGGCATGAGATCGTCAAGGGCGTCGACCTGACCTTGAAGCGCGGCGAAGTATTGGGAGTGATCGGCGAATCCGGTGCCGGCAAATCAACATTGGGGCTCGCCGCCATGGGGTTTGCGCGGCCGGGCTGTCGCATCAGTTCTGGCTCAATCGTCTTCGATGGCATCGATCTCATCAAGGCGAGCGATGAAGACTTGCGCAAGCTCAGGGGCTCGCGCATCGCCTATGTCGCGCAAAGCGCTTCCGCCGCTTTCAACCCGGCGCATCGTTTGCTCGATCAGACGATCGAAACAGCCCTCGATCACCACATCCTGGATAGGACCAAGGCGGAGGCCGATGCGCGCGACCTTTATGGCCGGCTGCGCCTGCCCAATCCCAACACGATCGGCAATCGCTATCCGCACCAGGTCTCGGGCGGCCAGTTGCAGCGCGCCATGACCGCCATGGCGATGTCCTGCCGCCCCGATCTCATCATCTTCGATGAACCGACGACGGCGCTCGATGTGACGACGCAGGTCGAGGTTCTCGCCGCGATGCGCGACATCGTCGAGCAGTTCCACACCGCGGCTATCTACATCACGCATGACCTGGCCGTTGTCGCCCAAATGGCGCACCGCATCATGGTCCTGCGTTACGGCAAAGAGGTCGAGGAGGCCCCGACCCGCGAGATGCTGAAGAGCCCTCGCGAGGACTACACGAAGACACTTTGGGCGGTCCGCAGTTTGCAAATGGACGAGCGCCCGAGCGAAGACACCGTCCTGCGCGTGCATGATGTGACCGCAAGCTATGGCGGAGAAATCACCGTGCTCGAGCATGTGACCGTGCAAGTGCCGCGCGGTCGCACCGTCGCTGTGGTGGGTGAATCGGGCTCCGGAAAATCGACATTGGCGCGCGCCATTACCGGTCTGCTGCCGCCGCTTTCAGGCGAGATATACTTCGACGGCAAGCCATTGCCGAAGACGCTGAGGGAGCGCGACAAGGATACTTTGCGGCGCACCCAGATGATCTATCAGTCGCCCGATACCGCGCTCAATCCGCGTCACCGCGTGCGCGACATCATCGGCCGGCCGATCCAATTCTATCACGGCATCTCCGGCGCCGCCTGTGATCGCAAGGTCGTCGATCTCCTCGACCAGATTGAGCTGAGCGAGAGCTATCTCGACCGCCTGCCCGGTGAATTATCGGGCGGCCAGAAGCAGCGTGTCTGTATCGCCCGCGCGCTCGCTGCCGAGCCCGAGCTCATCATCTGCGATGAAGTCACCTCCGCGCTCGATCAGATCGTCCAGGAAGGCATCCTCAAGCTTCTCATGCGCTTGCAGGAGGAGACCAACGTCTCTTACCTCTTTATCACCCATGACATCGCCACTGTGCGGGCGATCGCCGACGAGATCGTCGTGATGTATCAGGGCAAGGTCGTGCAGCAGGGCCCGAAATCGCAGGTGCTCTCGCCGCCGCATCCCGCCTATACCGAATTGCTCCTGTCATCGGTCCCGCAGATGGACCCCGATTGGCTGACGCAACTGCTCGCGGCCAGAAGCGCGCGCGCCACGCGCGTGCCGGCGTAGGTAACTTGCACAGGAATTGTCTTCTCCCGCTTGCGGGAGAAGAAGGGGCCCCAGGGCACCAAGTGACATGGGGGAGATGAGGGGGTGGCACTCGCAAGTTCCCCTCACCTTTCCCATTGCTCGCGCGATGGGCCCCTTTCCTCTCCCGCAGGCGGGAGAGGAAGGTCGTTTGCGGGAATGGCGGAAATCCTTTGACCCAGCCCGTCATCATGTGGTTCCGCCAGGATTTGCGCCTGGCCGACAATGCTGCGCTCATCGCCGCCGCGGCCGCCGGTCCCCTCATCGGACTCTACATTCTCGATGATGAAACGCCGGGCGATTGGCGCTGGGGCGGGGCCAGCCGCTGGTGGCTGCATCAGAGTCTCAAAAGCCTCTCCAAGAAACTGCCGATCATCCTGAGAAAGGGTAAGTCCGACGCGGTGCTGGCCGCGCTCATCAAGGAGACCGGGGCCAAAGCCCTCTATTTCACGCGCGATTACGCGCCGTGGAGCGGCACACTCGAACAGCGTGTGAGGGACATCTGCGAAAAAGCAGGTGTCGACTGTCATCGCTATGGCGGCTTCCTGCTGCACGAGCCGGAAGCTGTCAGGACCGGGGCAGGGCAGCCCTATAAGGTCTTCACGCCATTCTCGCGGGCGGCGTTTGCCGCACAGCCCGACCGCAAGCCGCGTCCTGCACCGAAGATAGAGGCGGCAAAGACCAGAGTTGCAAGCGACCGTCTTGCGGATTGGAAACTCCTTCCGGCCAGGCCTAATTGGGCGAAAGGTTTTGAACCCGCCTGGACGCCGGGCGAAGAGGGCGCCAAGGCGCGCCTCGAAGATTTCGTTGAATCTTCGCTCGCTGACTATGCCGAAGGCCGCGACCATCCCGACCGGGACACAACCTCACGGCTCTCGCCACATCTTCATTGGGGCGAGATCAGTCCACTCCAATGCTGGCAAGCTGTACGCAATGCCATGGACAAGGCGCAGGGCGCGCTCGACGCCTCCGGCGAGAAGTTTCTGAAAGAACTGCTATGGCGCGAATTCTCCTACCATCTCATCCATCACTGGCCTGATCTTCCGCAAAAAGCCTTCCGCCCGGAATTCAACGACTTCCCCTGGCGCTCCGACAAGAATGCGCTGCAGGCCTGGCAAGCGGGCCGCACCGGCTATCCGCTGGTCGATGCCGGCATGCGCGAATTATGGGCGACGGGCTACATGCATAATCGCGTGCGGATGATCGTCGCCTCCTTCCTCATCAAGCATCTTCTCTTGCCGTGGCAGGAAGGCGAGAAGTGGTTCTGGGACACGTTGGTCGACGCCGATATCGCCAATAATGCCGCGAGCTGGCAGTGGGTCGCCGGCAGCGGTGCCGATGCCGCGCCCTATTTCCGTATCTTCAATCCGATCCTGCAGGCCGAGAAGTTCGATCCCGAAGGCGATTACATCCGCAAGTGGGTTCCTGAGCTTGCCAACCAGCCGGCCTCGGTGATCCACCGGCCTTGGGAGGCTTCCCAGCGCCTCAACTATCCCCAGCCGATTGTCGACCACGACATGGCGCGCAAACGCGCTTTGGCCGCATTGAAAGCCATCAAGGCGGCGGAAACTTAAGCGTCGCGGCGCAGGCCTTCGACCAGGAAATCCGTGAACAGCCGGCTTTTGGCGGTGGCCGTGTCATCCGGATAATAGGCGCACAGCCAGTCAGGCTTCGGCTCGAATCCATCGAGAAGGCGCTGAAGCCGGCCGGATCTCATATCCTCTGTAGCAAAGTAGACGGGCAGGAGAGCAATCCCCAATCCCGCTATGGCGCCTTCGCGGATCACCTCCGCCTGGTTGCTCACAAGCCTTGGACTGACCTGGATGGGCTCAACCTGCCCGCGCAGGTGCCAGGCGATTTGCCGCCTCAGGGTACCGAGGCAAAGCGCGGGATGTTGGCCGAGGTCGCTTGGTGCCTGCGGGCGGCCATGGCGGGCAATGTAGTAGGGAGAGGCGAACAAGCCCAGTTCCACTGGTGCCAGGCGTAAGCCTTGCGGATCGCCGGTTGCCAGCTCGATGCGAAGGGAGAGGTCGAAGCCTTCCTCGCCCGGCTCGACATACCGGTCGGCGAGCACAATATCGGCCACGAGCTTGGGATGGCGCGCCATGAAGGCCGCCGCAATTCTTGCAAGCCGGCTCATCCCGAAGGCGATCGGAGCCGCAACCCGCAGATGGCCTTCGAGGTCGTTTTGCGGTGCGGTAACCGCCCGGTCAGCCGCTGCCAGGCTGGCGAGGATCGCCTTGACCTGGTCGAGATAGGCCCTGCCGGCCTCTGTGAGTTCGACAGTCCGGGTCGTCCGGCTGAGCAATGGCGCTCCCAGCGCCTCTTCAAGCGCCGCAATCTGCCGGCTCGCGGCAGATTTGGAAATTCCAAGTTCTGTTGCGGCGCGGGAAAACCCGGCCTCTTCGGCCACCAAAATGAAGGCATTCAGCGCCTGGATTCTGTCCATCGCGCATTAATAGCACAATGGGAGCCAATATTGTTGCAAAAAATGCAACAATAGCTTTCACTTGGCCTTGCTGGGCTTTCGGTGCAGTCTGAGGCCCCGCTACAGAGGACCTCATGAAAATACTGGCCATTTCCGGCGCCCTGCGCAAAGGCTCCACCAATACGGCGTTGCTTCACACCGTGAAGAAGCTCGCTCCCGAGGGCATTGAGATCGAGATTGTGACCCTGCACGGCATTCCGCTCTACGACGGCGATCTCGAAGCCGACAAAGGAATCCCGGACAGCGTCTTGAAACTGAAAGAGCGCATCCGCGCCGCCGACGCGGTGATCATCGCCACGCCGGAATATAATTTCTCGATACCGGGCGTGCTCAAGAACGCCACCGACTGGCTGTCGCGCGACGGCAACCCCTTCAAATGGAAGCGGGTCGGCGTGATGGGGGCTTCCGGTGGCCCGATCGGCACGGCGCGCTCGCAATATCACCTGCGCCAGAATTTGCAGGCTTTGGAGGCGATTGTGATGCCGAAACCGGAGGTTTTCGTCACCAATTCGGCCTCCAAATTCGATGAAAAAGGCGATCTGAACGACGAGCCGACCCGCAAAGTCATCGAAACCTGGCTCAAGCACTTCAAGGAATGGGTCGAAAACAAGCCATGAATTTTGCTTTCCCGCCGCGCCCGCAAGCGTTTCTTCCGATCGCTGGAAGCGCTGCGGTTTTCCCGGTCCATCGCATCTTCTGCGTTGGGCGAAACTATGCCGCCCATGCCACTGAAATGGGTGGCGATCCGAACCGCGAGGAGTCGTTTTTCTTCGCCAAAAACCCCGACAATCTCGTCATAAATGACGGCGATTTCCCCTATCCGAGCCGCTCAGAAGACGTCCATCACGAGATCGAATTGCTGATCGGTCTGACGCGCGGCGGGCGCGAAATTCCCCTCAAAAACGCGCTTGAATGCGTCGGATTCTATGGCGTAGGCCTCGATATGACACGCCGCGATCTGCAGGCCGAATGCAAGAAGCACGGCCGGCCCTGGGAAATTGCCAAGGCTTTCGACCACTCCGCGCCGTGCTCGGATTTGCACGCCATGGCTCACCCCTCAGCAGGGGCAATCTGGCTCGATGTGAATGGCGAGCGCCGGCAGACCGGCGACCTCAACCAGATGATCTGGAAAGTGCCCGAAATCGTCGCCTATCTTTCGGGTCTGTTCGAGCTTTTCCCGGGCGACCTGATCATGACCGGAACGCCCTCAGGCGTCGGCCCAGTCAAGCGCGGCGACCGCCTCCACGGGCATGTGGAAGGCATCGGCGACGTCAAAACCAAAGTTGTATAGACTGCCTAAGCCGAAAGGCTGGTTGCCGCGGTGCGAAGCGTCTTGATGTTGCGCGCGTAATCGGGCGTTGCAAACACGGCTGATCCTGCAACCAGGACCTGCGCTCCTGCTTTCGCCGCCCGCCCGGCAGTCTCAGGATGGATACCGCCATCGACTTGGAGCTCGATGTCTCGCCCTTGCAGCATGGCGCGAACCTGCGAGATCTTCGGCAGCATTGCCTCAATAAAGGCCTGGCCGCCGAAACCGGGATTGACGGTCATAACCAATACGAGATCGAGCCGGTCCAGCACCCATTCGATGGCCGAAGGCGGCGTCGCCGGATTGATCGCCACACCCGCCTTCTTGCCCAATCCGCGAATGACCTGGAGCGACCGGTCGAGATGCGGCCCTGCTTCGGCGTGGACGGTGATCCGGTCGGCGCCCGCCTCGGCAAAAGCCTCGAGCATGGGATCGACCGGGCTGATCATCAGGTGAACGTCGAAAGGCTTCTTGGTGATGCCGCGGATCGCCTTCACCACCGGCGGCCCGAAAGTGAGGTTGGGCACGAAATGCCCGTCCATCACGTCGATATGGATCCAGTCGGCGCCGTCCTTGTCGAGCTTCTTCACATCCTCGCCGAGCCGGGCAAAATCCGCCGACAGGATCGACGGCGCTATCAGCACCTTGTGCGTCATGCGCCCCTAGATCAGTTTGCCCATGGCGACTGCCGTATCGGCCATGCGGTTCGAGAAGCCCCATTCATTATCGTACCAGGAGAGCACCGAAACGAATGTGCCGTCGAGCACCTTGGTCTGGTCGATCGCGAAGATCGATGAATGCGCATCGCCATTGAAGTCGATCGACACATTCGGCGCCTTGGTGAAGCCGAGAATGCCCTTGAGCTGTTGACTGGCCGCGCGTTCGATCGCGCCGTTCACTTCTTCGACCGTAGTCTTCCGCTTGGCGACGAATTTGAGGTCGATCACCGACACATTGGGCGTCGGCACACGGATGGAGATGCCGTCAAGCTTGCCCTTGAGTTCCGGAAGCACGAGACCGACCGCTTTCGCAGCCCCCGTCGTTGTCGGAATCATGGAAAGCGCCGCAGCACGGGCCCGGAAAAGGTCCTTGTGCATCTGGTCGAGTACCGGCTGGTCGTTGGTATAGGCATGAACCGTCGTCATGAGACCATGTTCGATGCCGACCGCATCATTCAGCACCTTGGCGACCGGAACGAGGCAGTTGGTCGTGCAGGACGCGTTGGAGACGACCAGGTCTTCCTTCTTGAGCTTGTCGTGGTTGATGCCATAGACGACGGTCAGATCGGCTCCCTCGGCGGGCGCGGAAACGAGCACGCGCTTGGCGCCGGCGGTCAGATGCGCCGAAGCCTTGTCCTTGGACGTGAAGATACCGGTGCATTCAAGCGCGATATCGACATTGAGCTCCTTCCAGGGGAGCTGCGCCGGATCCTTGATCGCGGTGACCTTCACCTTGCCTTCGCCGACGCTGATCGTATCGCCTTCGACCGTCACTTTGTGAGGGAAGCGGCCATGCACGGAATCGAAGCGCAACAGATGCGCATTGGTCTCGACCGGACCCAGATCGTTGACGGCGACGATGTGAATGTCTTTGCGGCCGGACTCGAATACGGCGCGCAGAATGTTGCGCCCGATACGCCCGAACCCGTTGATAGCCACGCGAACCGCCATGAAACCCTCCTGTCGAACCGCCAAAACGCGAACCGGGGGTCTTATAACCGACCTGCGTGACGATGAAAGGGGCTATTCGCCGCGTGTTTTACCGGCCTTGGCCTCGGCCGGAGGCTCATTGCCGGGGGTGAGGAAGCGCAGGATTGTGAGCACGATGAGGGCCAGCACGGTGGCGATCGCGCCAAGCGTGTAGTAGCCCGCGCCTGCGGCGAGCCCGAGCGCGCCGGCAAGCCAGAGCCCGGCGCCGGTCGTTACCCCCTCGACGCTGCCGCGCCTCTGGATGATCGAGCCGGCGGCGAGGAAGGCAACGCCCGCCGTCACCGCCTCGATGATCCGGATCGGGTCGCCTTTGAGACCGTCGCCGGATTGGCCGTCGAAGACTTGGGCCAGCTCGAAGGTGATGATGGTGAAGGCGGCGGCCGCAAGCGCGACGAGCATGTGGGTCCTGAGACCGGCGGGGCGCGCGGTCACCTCACGGTCGATGCCGACGATCGCGCCGAACACCATCGCCACGAACAGACGACCGAGCACTTTGACTTCCGGAATTCGCGTCGGCTCGTATCCAAGGCTCGCGAGCCAATCCATGTCGTCCTCCACCTTGCGCGTGGCCATGAACGCGAAACCGTAAAGAGAGTTCCGGTTTTCCCTCCCCCTTGTGGGGAGGGATCAAGGGTGGGGGTCAAAAGTGCCTGTAAGAATTGCTTCGTGCAATCAAGTCCAGGTCGGCGCAACCCCCACCCCAACCCTCCCCACAAGGGGGAGGGGGAATGTTACTTATTCGCTGCGATCGCCATCTGGATGTCGCGTTCGCGCTGCTTCTCGGCGCGGTGCATGAGCACGCCGGCGATTGCCACACCGACACCGACGACCACCACGATGATCGTCGCCAGTGCGTTGATGTCGGGCGTCACGCCGAGCTTGACCTTGCCCCAGATATAGATCGGCAAAGTCGTCGTGCCGGGTCCGTTGGTGAGGCTGGTGATGACGACGTCATCGAGCGACAAAGTGAAAGCGAGAAGCCACCCCGAGATCATGGCCGGCGCGATGATCGGCAATGTCACATCGAAAAGGACCTGGAAAGGCTTTGAGCCTAGGTCCATGGCGGCTTCTTCGAGCGAGCGGTCCATCGAGGAAAGCCGCGACTGCACCACGACGGCGACATAGGACATCGAGAAGGTGGTATGTGCGATGGTGACCGTCGTGACGCCGCGCCCATTCGGCCAGCCGATCAATTGCTGCATGAAGACGAAGAGCAGGAGCATCGAAACGCCGGTAATGACCTCCGGCATGACGAGCGGCGCCGAGACGAGGCCCGAAAACAAGGTGCGCCCGCGAAACCGCGAGAACCGTGCGATCGCCATGCCCGCCATGGTGCCGAGGACGGTTGCAAAGGTCGCACTCATCACTGCGATCTCGAGTGACAGGAGTGCTGCATCGAGCACCTGGCTGTTATTGAAGAGCTTGCCGTACCATTGTGTCGAAAACCCGCCCCACACCGTCGCCAATCGCGACTTGTTGAACGAGAAGAAGATCATCGAGATGATCGGAATGTAGAAAAAGGCAAAGCCGAAAGCGAGGCAGGTGATGAGGAAGTTCGAGCGCTTGCCCATCAGTTTCGCGCCTCGGCGCGTGTCGCCATGTTGTTGTAAATCATGATCGGCACGACGAGCAGCACCAGCAAAGCGACCGAGACCGTGGACGCCATCGGCCAATCCCGGTTGAGGCCGAATTCATCATTGATCATGCGCCCGATCATCGGATTGTCGGCACGCCCGACCAGCGTCGGGATGACGAGCTCGCCCGAGGCCGGGATGAAGACCAGGAGCGCACCGGCAACGATTCCCGGCAATGACAAGGGGAGAGTAACGTCCTTGAAAACCTGCATCGGTCGCGAGCCCAGATCCATCGCCGCTTCATTGAGCGTGTAGTCGAGCTTTTCGAGATTTGCGTAGAGCGGCAGGATCATGAAGGGCAGGTAGGAATAGACGATGATCAGCACGACCGCGAAATTCGTGTTCATCATCGGGATGTTGTTGATCGTGCCGAAAGCTCCGAACAACATGTTGTAGATCGAGGTGAGCCCGCGATTGAACCAGCTGTTGTTGGAGAGCAATCCGATCCAGGCATAGACGCGCAACAGGAACGACGTCCAGAATGGCAGGATCACCAGGAGCAAGAGGATATTGCGCCACGCGCCGCGCGCCCGTGCAATGCCGAGCGCCATCGGATAGCCGATGATAAGGCAGAGGACAGTCGCGAAAGCCGCGTTGATGATCGAAACGATATAGGCTTGGAGGTAGCGCCCGTCCGTGAACAGGCGATGGTAATTGTCGAGGACGATATAAGGCCACTGCGCGTTATATTCGAAGGGCGGCTGCGCGATCAGCGATCGCGCAAAGCTCATCGCAAAGACGATGAAGAAGGGAAGCAGGAAGAAGAACAATAGCCAGACATAAGGAATGGCAACGATGAAATCGCGCCACGCCTTGCGGTCGAGCCAGACCTTGAAACCCTTGCCCTTCGGAAGCTCCGCTTCCGGACCGGTTAATGCGCCCGCCGGCGCCGCCACCCCTGCCATGATCTAGTCCTTGAGTAGGATTGCCGCCGAAGGCTCGAAGGAAAGATAGACGTCGTCTTCCCACACCGCGACCCGCTCGCCCTCGCTGGCGCGCCGTTCATTCACCCTGTTGACCCGCACCAGCGTGTTGCTCGGCAGTTTCACGCGATAAAGCGAGTCCTTTCCGAAATAGCCGAGATCGGTGACCTTGCCGGAAAGTACATTGAGCCCGTTGGTCGGCTTGTGGCGGTCGATGCTGATCTTCTCGGGCCTGACCGCCACCGAAACCTTCGACCCGACCGGAAGCGCCTCGTCGCAGGCGACGTCGACTTCAGTGCCCCACGCCTCGCAGGCAACGACTGCCTTGCCGTTCCCGGCATAATTGACGGTGCCTTCGCACAAATTGATCGAGCCGATGAAATCGGCGACGAAGCGCGACTTGGGGAATTCATAGATATCGGTCGGCGTGCCGGTCTGGCGGATCTCGCCCTTGTCCATAACCGCGATGCGGGTGGCGAGCGTCATCGCTTCTTCCTGGTCGTGCGTCACGACGACGAAGGTGATGCCGGTCTTCTCCTGGATGTTCATGATCTCGAACTGCGTCTGCTCGCGTAGTTTCTTGTCGAGCGCGCCGAGCGGCTCGTCGAGGAGCAGCAGTTTGGGCTGGCGGGCGAGTGCTCGCGCAAGCGCCACGCGCTGACGCTGGCCGCCCGACAGTTGGTGCGGCTTCCTTTGGGCGAGCGGTGTCAACTGCACGAGGTCGAGCATCGCCTTGACGCGATCCTTCCTCTGCGCATCGCTCATCGTCTCGTGCTTGAGACCGTAACCCACATTCTTCTCCACGCTCATATGCGGGAACAGTGCGTAGGACTGAAACATCATGTTGACCGGTCGCTCATAGGGCGGAATGTCGGTCATGTCCTGGCCGTCGATGAAGACGCGGCCTTTGGTCGGCTGCTCGAAGCCGGCCAGCATGCGCAGCAATGTCGTCTTGCCGCAGCCCGAGCCGCCGAGAAGCGCGAAGAGTTCGCCCTTGTAGATGTCGAGCGACACATTGTTGACGGCGGTGAAGGGACCGAATTTCTTGGTAACGCCGTCGATGCGGATGAAGGGCTTGGCGGTTGGGTCGAGCCAGGCTGGTTTGGCCTGGGCCGGGGCGGTGTCTTGCGCGTTCATAAGCCTGCTTCGTGCATGTGCTTCGGGGAACGAAAAACCCGGCGGAACGAGGTCCCGCCGGGCTGTTTTCTCTTATGATCCGGAGCCTGTCTTGATGTCGCTCCAGGCTCTTGTCCGGGCCCGTTCGAGCTCCTGGCTCAATGTCTTCTGCGTCCACAGGCGCTTGCGCAGTTCGGCGTCCGGATAGACCGCCGGATCATTCAGCACCGCCGCATCGACGAACTTGTCGGCCGCCTTGTTGGCATTGGCGTAATTGGTGAAGTTGGTGCACTTCGCGATCACTTCCGGCTCAAGCATGTAGTTGATCCAGGCGAAAGCGTTGTCACGATTGGGGGCATCGTTCGGCACGCACCAGATGTCGAACCAGGTCGGGCAGCCCGAATTTGGCACGCGATAGGCAAGGTTGATCTCGACGCCGGCTTCCGAGGCGCGCGATTTGGCGGTGGCATAATCGCCCGACCAGTCGTTGATGTAGCACAATTCCTTGTTCGGAATGGCGTTCAGGTAATTCGCGTTGTCGAAGGTCTTGATGTACTGCCGGACCGGCTTGAAAGCTTCGACGACGGCCTTGAAATCATCCGGATTGGTGGTGTTGGGATCCTTGCCGAGATAGGCAAGCACCATCGGCACGACGTCGCCCGGCGAATCGAGGATCGAGATGCCGCAATCGGCGAGCTTGGCGGCATTTTCCGGTTTGAACAGCAAGTCGAAGGAGCTGAGATCGGCATTCGGCAATCGCTCTTTGATCATATCGACATTATAGGTGATGCCGGTCGTGCCCCACATATAGGGGATGCCGTATTGGTTATCCTTATCCCAGCCCTCGAGCACTTTCATGATGTCGGGGTCGAGATTGGACATCAGCGGCAATTTCGACTTGTCGAGCTTCTGATAGACCTTGGCTTCGACGAAGCGCTCGAGCGTCGAGCCGGCCTGGATGACGGCATCATAGCCTGTCGAGCCGGCGAGCATCTTGGCTTCCATCGCCTCGGTCGAATCGTAGGTGTCGTAGACCGGCTTGATGCCGGTGGCCTTTTCAAAGTCATCCAGCGTGGTTTCGCCGATGTAATCGGTCCAGTTATAGATATGGACGACGCCTGCATCGGCGCGGGCCCGGCGTACATAGGGCATGGCGAGCAGTGAAGCCCCGCCCAATAGCGTTAAAGCCGAACGTCTTGTGGTCTTCATCAACTAAACCTCCCGGGTTTTGAGCTCTGGCCGGCCCTATTGAATACCGGTTCAATACTAAGAGGAACCCACCGTGCTCTCAAGTCCTCGTTTCAGCAAGGAGCGGGCAATAATGAGGCGCTGGATCTCGCTGGTGCCCTCCCAGATGCGATCGACCCTGACCTCACGCAAGAATCGCTCTGCCACATTTTCGCGCATGTAGCCCCGCCCGCCGAAAATTTGGACGGCACGATCGGCCACCCGGAAGGCGGCCTCGGAAGCAAAAAGCTTGGCAAGCGAGCAGCGCGCATGGAGCGACTTCAAATCCTCGCCGCGGTCATGCGCGTCGGCCGCTTCATAGGTCATCAATCGAGAGGCGTGAAGGTCGGTGACGCAGTCGGCGAGCATCGCCTGGATCATCTGGTAATTGGCGATCGGCTCGCCCGAAACTACACGCGTTTTGGCGAATTCGCTCGCTTCTTCGATGAGCCGCGCCATGGCCCCGCAGCAGCGCGCCGCGATCATCAGGCGCTCGCGGCGGAACCAGGCATGGGTGAAACTCATGCCGTCGCCTTCCTCGCCGATGCGATCGGCAACCGGTATCTTCACATCGGTGAAAGTAACAATCGGGTGATGATGGTCGTAAGTATGGGTGTAGAGCGGCGAGCGCTTGATGGCGACGCCCGGCGCATCGATCGGACAGAAGAACAGGCAATGCGCGCCATCGTTTTCGCCGCCCTTGATGCGGGCCTGGACGACCATGTGACTGGCGTGATTGAAGCTCGTGACATGCCATTTCTCGGCATTGATCACGTAAGTGTTACCACGCCGCTCGGCGGTTGCTTCTATGGCGGCAGGGTCTGAGCCCGCATTCTCTTCGGTGATCGCGTAGCACAGATGCACCTCGCCGCGGGTGACGGGAAGGATAAACCGCTTGAGCTGGTCCTCATTGCAGGCTTCGAACATCCAGCTTTGCGCTTCCGCGTAGCACCAGCCCAGCGCATTGGTGACGCGGCCGAACTGTTCGACAATGGCCACTTGCGTGAGGATCGGCAAAGAAAGCCCACCGAGCGCTTTTGGCGTATCCATGAGGGTAAGGCCATTATCGATCGCCCAGCGCTCATGTGCATGCCGCGTCGCATCGGGAATGCGGCCCTCATTCATCTCCGCTTCGAGTTCAAGCGGCTGCAGTTCTTTCGTCGCGAAGGCGCGTGCCTTGTCGCGCCATTGGATGGCGTCGGCCGGAAGCGTGAAACTCATGATTTCTTCTCGTTGAAATGCTTTGGAAACAGCGCGGCAAGGCAGACGCGAATGGTGCGCCGCGCCTCCGCGGCACTCACCTGCGCCTCTATGCCGGCATTGGCGGTGACGACGCCGAGCCAGAGGCCTTCGCCCATCGATTCAAGCCCGCGTGTGATGCCCACGGGCTCATAGCCGTATTCTCCCTCCGCGATGATCTGCGCGCATAATTGCCGCAAGGCTTCCGAATGTTCCGCGTCATAGGCCGCGCAATATTCCTGATATGTCGGCCGGCCTTGCGTCTCGCCCCAGAAGCCGATCCAGGCCGCAAGCTTCGTCGGCGTGAACACTGAGTCATCGAAATCGGCCATCAGCACGGCTTCGAGCTGGTCGGATGCGCGAGTGCCCGCCGCGGCCATCGCCGCCTTCCAATTGCGCGCATACTCATCGGCGAGATAGGCAAGCGATGCGGCAAGGAGCTTCTCCTTGCTTTCGAAATGGAAATTGATGATCCCAACCGATAGTCCCGCTGCCTTGGCGACATCGGCGACGGTCAGCGAGGCATAGCCGCGCTGCGCCAGGACCTGGATGGTGGCATCAATCAATTGCTGCCGGCGGACATCTTTGGACGCCTTGCGTCCTTGCGACTGTTGCGTCGCGTCGAGCGAAGCCATGGCTATGCGGGTTTGCGCCCCCTCACATGCGTTGGGCAATGCTCGCCGCTGTCGAGGACGACAAGCATCTTGGTCCATATTTCGATATTGTGATCGACGAAATCCTTGCCCAGCTTCTCGACCGAGGATTTGTAGAGCGGGCCCGACATCGCCTCAAGCTCATGGCGCGCCGTCTCGCGATACCAGCCATTGCGGCTGTCGATCCTAATGTCGGTGAAGCCGGCCTTTACCATTGCATCGCGATAGCGCTCGGGCGAGGCCATGCCGAAATCGAGCCCTTCGGCGATGATATACTCGCGCATTTCCGGGGTCGGCGGTCCGTCATGGCCGATCAGCCAGTCTGACGCGGTGAACCATCCGTTGGGTTTGAGTACCCGGAAGGCGTCGGTCATGAGCGTGTGCTTGTCCGGGATATGGACGATCGCATCCTTGCTGAACACGATGTCGAAACTATCAGGATCGAAGGGCAGGGGACCGGGCTTGACCTTGATGAAGTCGGTGCGGTCTTTGACGCCTTTTGCGACGGCGCGTTGCTTCGCCGTGTTGATGACGGTGTCCTCGACATCGATGCCGGTGACGAAGCCGGCCTTCTTCGTTTCGACGAGGTAGAAATCCGCGCCACCCACGCCGCAGCCGATATCGAGCACCGACTTGCCGGCGAAATCGATGCCGGCAACGACCCGGCCCACTTCATCGGCACCGCCTGGCGATAGCCAGCCTTCGCCCCACACGGTTTCCAGCATGCCGATCATCTGGCCCGTGTAGAGTTCGCCGCTCCCGTGCTCCGCCGTCATCCGTTAACTCCGTCCCCGACCAGGGTTCCGGCGGGGCGCTATACAATGTGAGAATTGAACCGGAGTTCAAGTACCTAATATGCGGTTTTGAGGTGAATTCCGGCTTTAGTTAGGCTTCGAACGGCGCATCCATGAGGCGAAGCGATCCATCGCCTCGGTGAGCTTGGCCGGATCGCGCAGGAAGCACATGCGGAGGAATCCCTCACCCCCCGGACCGAAAGTCGCACCCGGCGCGAAGCCAACCCCCGCTTCGTCGATGATCCGCAAGGTTGTGGCGAGCGAGTCCTTCATGCCCTCGACCGCGAAGAAGAGATAGAACGCGCCGGGCGGCGGCTCGAAGCGGATGCCTTCGATCTCGCTGAGCTTGGCGCAGACGAGGTCGCGATTGGTCCGCGCCTTTGCGACCTGTTCGGCGATAAAGCCTTCGCCATGATCGAGCGCCGCAGCGCAGCCGACCTGCAAGAAGGCGGCCGTGCCGCTGGTGTTGTACTGGATGATGCGCTCGATCGGCGAAGCGAGCTCCTTTGGGGCCTGCAGCCAGCCAACCCGCCAGCCGGTCATCGCCCAGTTTTTGGAGAAGGTATTGGCGAGCAATAGCCGCTCTTCGGTGTCGCAAATGTCGAGGAACGATGGCGCGCGCGCCCCTTCGCCGCCGGCATAGTAAAAGCGCGCATAGACTTCATCGCCGACGATCCATAAGCCCCGTTTGCGGCATTCATCACGCACCGCAATCAGTTCATCGAGGCTTGCTGTCCAGCCCACCGGATTGGACGGGGAGTTGATGACGATTGCCTTGGTCTTCGGGGTGATCGCAGCGAACAACCGGTCGAGATCGAGGTGCCATTTGCCATTGGCGAAGTCCATCGCCACTTCCCGCGGACGCGAGCCCTGCAGGCGCATCGGCCCGGCATAATTGGGCCAGGCCGGGGTCGGCAGGATGATCTCGTCATCCTCGCCGGCGATCATCTGGATGATGGTCTGGATCGCCTGCATGCCGCCGCCGGTCACGAAGAAGTTCTCTGGCGAGAATTCGCGGCCGTAATGGCGGCTATGATAGCGCGCCAGGGCTTCGCGCAAGGGTGGTATGCCGCGCTGCCAAGTGTAGAACGTGTCGCCCCTGAGCAGGCTCTCGATCGCCGGCCGGCAGAAGGCCTCGGGCGTCGGCACATTGCCTTCGCCGGCCCAGACCGGGATGACGTCAGGCCGCCCGAAGCCGCGATTGACGGCGACGATGATCCCCGAATCGGGCTCTTCGCGCGACTGGCGGGTGATCGACTGAAGCAGGTCCTGGGCGTTCACGGGGCAATCCTCGAGCGGCAAAACAAAACCCAGGTGCCGGAGCACCCGGGTCGGTTAGGCAATAGACCCAAGCCTACTTGTTCTTCAACAGGTCGCGGATTTCCGTCAGGAGCTTGTCCGTCGTTGACGGCGCCGGCGGCGGCGCCGGTTCGCTGCGGCGGATTGTGTTTGCAGCCTTGACCAGCATGAACAGGATCCAGGCGACGATCAGGAAATTGATGAGCACGGTGATGAAATTGCCATAGGCGAAGACGGCGCCCTGCTCCTTGGCCCCGGCCAGGTTGGTTGCCGTCACCTTCGACGACAAGCCAAGGAAGTAATTGCTGAAATCGAGCCCGCCGAAGACCGCCCCGATGATTGGCATGATGAGATCGTCGACGATCGACGTGACGATCCGGCTGAAGGCAAGGCCGATGATCACGCCGATGGCGAGATCGAACGCATTACCCTTGAAGGCGAAACTCCTGAATTCTTTCCACATGCTGTGACCCCTCCGCTCTGTCCGGCCGCCTCCGCCCCCGGCGCAGCCATTTTGATTCATTACAACAGCGCGGGCGCCAGAAAAAGCCGGGATTCAACGACGGGTTGAACCTTCGGCTACTGGACCCGGCCGCTCAGCGGGTGAATGATAGCCTCTGCCATGCTCGATAGCTGGACAGTTTTGTTTGCGGGCCTGTTTTACGTAAGCCTGCTCTTCGTCGTCGCGACCTGGGGCGATCGCCTCGCCAAGCGTCGCGAAAGCGGCGTTTGGGGCCCGCTGACCTACGCCCTGTCGCTCGGCGTCTACTGCACCTCCTGGACCTATTTTGGCAGCGTCGGCCTTGCCGCGCGCTCGGGCTTCGACTTCCTGCCGATCTATCTTGGACCCATCCTGGTCTTCGTCTTCGGCCGGCCCCTGCTGCAGCGCATGGTCGACCTCGCCAAGCGGCAGAACATTACCTCGATCGCCGACTTCATTGCCGCGCGCTATGGCAAGAGCGAGGTCCTGGGTGTGCTGGTGACGCTCATTGCCGTGATCGGCATCGTCCCTTACATCTCCATCCAGTTGAAGGCGGTCTCCTTCTCGATCGAGACCTTGATCGCGCCCGGCGCCATCAGCCCTTTCAACACGCCGGCCCAGGACCTGGCCTTCCTCGTCGCCGTCGCCATGGCCGCCTTCGCGATCCTGTTCGGTACGCGCCATATCGATACGACCGAACATCAGCACGGCATGATGCTGGCGATCGCGGTTGAATCGATCGTCAAATTGATCGCCTTCGTGGCGGTCGGCGCTTTCGTCACCTTCATCTTTGCCGGAGGCCCGGCGGCCCTCTACGAGGCCGCGGCCGCAAGACCCGAAATATCCGGTCTATTCTCGCAAGGTCTCGATGGCGGGCGCTGGATCACCATGACCTTGCTCGCCATGTTCGCGATCATACTATTGCCGCGCCAGTTCCATGTGGCGGTTGTCGAGAATGCCGGGCGCGCCGATCTGCGTCGTGCCGCCTGGCTGTTCCCGCTCTATCTCGTCGCGATCAACATTTTCGTCGTGCCGATCGCCGTCGCGGGCTTGCTGTTCTTAGGTCCCGGCACCACCGATGCCGATACTTTTGTTCTGGCCTTGCCGATCGCCGCCGGCAGCAAGACCATTGCGCTGGTCGCCTTTCTCGGCGGCCTTTCGGCCTCGACTGCCATGGTCATCGTCGAAACCGTCGCATTGTCGATCATGGTCTGCAACAACATCGTCGTGCCGATCCTGGTACGCCGGCGCCCTGAACGCAGCCATGCGCTCGAAGACATGGGTCGACGGCTGATAGCGGTGCGCCGTTGGGCGATTGTTTCAATCCTGCTCCTGGCTTACAGCTACTACCGGATGATCGGCTCGAGCGCCGCTCTGGCGCAAACGGGCCTCATTTCCTTCGCTGCGGTCGCGCAATTTGCCCCAGCTTTGCTCGTCGGCCTTGTCTGGAAGCGCGCCACCGCGCGCGGCGCCAAAATGGGCCTCATCGCAGGCTTCGCGATCTGGATCTACACGCTGCTGTTGCCCTCCTTCGCCGATGCCGGCTGGATCGGCGCCGGCTTTGTCGAAGAAGGGCCGCTTGGCCTTGCCGCACTGAAGCCTCGCACGCTGTTCTATCTCGAGTTCGATCATCTGACCCATGGCGTGATCTGGAGCCTTGGCGTCAATCTTGCCTGCCTTATCGGCTTCTCGCTCATGCGCCAGCCGACCTCGATCGAGCGCATCCAGGCGGAAGCCTTCGTGCCGCATGATCTTCCCGCACCGACCGCCTCAAGCTTCCGGATCGGCCGCCCGGCCGTCACCATCGGCCAGCTCGAAACGACGGTGGCGCGCTATCTCGGCGAGGAACGCACCAGCCGTGCCTTCGCCGAACACGCAGCCGAGCGCGGTCTCGATTTCGATCCCAATTCCGGCGCCGATGTGAGGACCGTTCGTTTCGCCGAGCATTTGCTGGCGAGCGCCATCGGCCCGGCCTCGTCCCGCCTGGTGATGGCCTTGCTTCTCGAACGCCACTCCAAGAATGCGCGCTCTGCAGTCAAATTGCTCGACGATGCTTCGGCGGCGATCCAGTATAATCGCGACCTCCTGCAATCGGCCATCGACAATGTTCGGCAGGGCATCGCCGTGTTCGATCGCGAGCATGAACTGACCTGCTGGAACAGGCAGTTCCGCCTGCTTCTGTCATTGCCGCCGGAAGTTGCTCGATTGGGTACGCGCCTCGAGGATGTTGTCGCCGCCGCGCTCGCCAACGCAAACTACCCGGCAGACGAGATCGAAGCGGCCGTCGCCGATCGCATGGGCAGGGTCGCCCGCGGCCACGAGCCTTTTCGGGAAAAGCTTGATCCAGGCGGCGTCATCGTCGAGATCGACAGCAATTCGCTTCCCGATGGCGGCATCGTCATCAGTTTTGCCGACATCACCGATTCCGTGACTTCGGCCGAGGCGCTGATCAGCGCCAATGAGACGCTTGAACGGCGCGTCGAAGAGCGCACCGCCGAATTGACCCGCCTCAATGCCGAACTCGCCAAGGCCAAGCATCGCGCCGATGATGCCAACCGCGGCAAGACGCGATTCATTGCCGCTGCCAGTCACGACATTCTCCAGCCGCTCAATGCCGCGCGGCTCTTCACCTCGAGCCTCGTCGATCGCCAGGGCCAGCCCGAGCAGGGTCAATTGGTGCGCAATATCGATGCTTCGCTCGAAGCGGTTGAGGAAATACTCAACGTCTTGCTCGATATTTCGCGCCTCGATGCCGGTGCGATGAAGCCCGAGATCAGCGTCTTTCGCATCGATGAATTGCTGCAGGCCCTGGCGCTCGAATTTGCACCCATGGCGCGCGAGCGGGGGCTCGAACTCAAGGTCATGCCGTGTTCGCTCGCCGTTCGCTCGGACCGAAAACTGCTGCGCCGGATCCTTCAAAATCTTGTCTCGAACGCGATCAAATATACTTCGCAAGGCCGAGTCTTGATGGGCTGCCGGCGCGTGGGGCATCAACTTCGCATCGAGGTTCATGACACGGGCTCGGGAATTCCTGAATCGAAGCGCAAGCTCATCTTTCGCGAGTTTGAGCGCCTTGCCCAGGATACCACGGCAACGCCGGGTTTAGGGCTAGGCTTGTCGATCGTCGATCGCATCGCGCGCATGCTGAAGCATCCCGTCGGCTTGCGCTCGGAAGTCGGCAAGGGCAGCGTCTTCACGATCACGCTGCCCGCACTGCCGCCCATTGCGGCGTCCGGCTCATCGCTGGAGGCGCCGAAGCGGACCGGGGAAAACCGGCTTGCCGGTCTCACCATCCTCGTCATCGACAATGAGCCGGCGATTTTGGCGGGCATGCAGAGCCTGCTCGGCGGTTGGGGCTGCAGCGTGCTCGTCGCGAAGGGTACCGCGGAGGCCTTGGCGCTGTGGCCCAGTCGCGGCGAGGATGTCGATCTCATCCTTGCCGACTACCATCTCGATGGCGAAGACGGCCTGAGCCTTATCGATTCGATCAGACGCGTGTCGGCGCGACGCGTTCCGGCGATTCTCATCACCGCCGACCGCTCGCGTCAGGTGCAGGACCTAGCTGCCGTCCACGACGTGCAATGCCTGCGTAAGCCCTTGCGCCCGGCCTCCTTGCGCGCCGCGATCGGCCATGCCCGCATGCAGGCCGCTGCTGCTGAGGCTGCGGAATAAGGCTGCATCTCCCTCCCCCTTGTGGGGAGGGTAGGGGTGGGGGTTGCGCTGAACTACATTTGTTACTTCGGTTCCATTGGAAGAACCTTCAGAACCCCCACCCTTGATCCCTCCCCACAAGGGGGAGGGAGAGGAACTTCAACTCGAATTTGGCACCGCCTCGCCATCGATCCGGCTTGCGGCGATCACCGCTTGCGTGCGGCTGTCGACTTCGAGCTTTTGCAGGATCGCCGACACATGCGCCTTGACCGTGGCTTCCGAGACCTTGAGCTGATAGGCGATCTGCTTGTTGAGAAGGCCTTCGCGCAGCATCATCAGCACACGGATTTGTTGCGGCGTGAGCGTCGTCAGTCTTCGCGCCAATTGGTCGACCTCGCTGTCGGAACCGGATCGCGCGGCGGCATCCTCTGGCAACCAGATATCGCCGTTGAGGACCGCGGCGATCGCCCGTTTCATGGTCTCGGCACTTGAGGATTTCGGAATATAGCCGGAAGCGCCGAGCTCGATGGCGCGACGCATCAAATGGGCTTCCTCGCTCGCCGAGATGACCGCGATCGGAACCGAAGGATATTCCGCGCGCAGATAGACGAGGCCGGAGAAGCCCTGGACGCCCGGCATTTTGAGATCGAGGAGCACGAGATCGTAATCGCTGTCCTGGGCGAGGATATCGCTCACCGCATCGAGCGTCCCGGCCTCCGCGATGGCAATCCCGGGAAAGGCCGCGGTCAAGGCCTGCCTTACCGCCTCGCGAAACAGCGGGTGATCATCGACCACGATGACGCGCTGGCTTGCCATCGCCTCAGTCGCCCTCCCTGGCTATGCCTGCCGTGCATTCTTGTCATGAGCCTCGGCTGGCCTTTGCAAGGTTAGCGTGGTCATATCGGCGCGCCAAGCCTTACATCATGGAGTTATGAATGGCGCGCCGTTCCGCCTATCCCGAAATTGAGCCCTATCGCCAGGGGCGCCTGCGCGTTTCCGACCTGCACGAACTCCACTTCGAGGACTGCGGCAATCCGGATGGGCAGCCTGTGGTTGTGCTGCATGGCGGGCCGGGTGGCGGCTCGATGCCCTATCTGCGCCGTCTCCATGATCCCGCGACCTATCGCATCATTCTCTTCGATCAGAGGGGATGCGGAAAATCGACGCCGCATGCCGAATTGCGCGAGAATACGACCTGGGATCTCGTCGCCGACATGGAGCGACTGCGCGAGTATCTCGGCATCGAGCGCTGGCAGGTGCTGGGCGGGTCCTGGGGCTCGACCTTGGCGCTCGCCTATGCCGAAACGCACCCCCAGCGTGTCACGGGCCTCGTCTTGCGCGGCATCTTCACGCTGCGCCGCAGTGAGTTGCTGTGGTTCTACCAGGAAGGCTGCAACTGGCTCTTCCCGGACGCCTGGGAGAGCTATCTGGCACCGATCCCGCCGGACGAGCGCCACGATATGATGGCCGCTTATTATAAGCGGCTCACCGGACCCGATCGCGCCGAGGCCTTGCGGTGTGCGAAAGCCTGGAGCCAGTGGGAGGCCACGACGATCTCGCTTCTGCCTGATCCGGCGCGGGTCGAACAATTCGGCCACGAAGATTATGCAATCGCCTTCGCCTCGATCGAATGCCACTATTTCGTCAATCGCGGCTTCTTCGCCTATGACGGGCAATTGATCGCCGAAGCCTCGAAACTGCGCGGCATTCCCGGCGCCATCGTCCATGGCCGCTATGACGTCGTGACCCCGCTCGGCATCGCCTGGGATTTGCATCGCGCCTGGCCGGAAGCGCATTTCGAAATCGTCGCCGATGCCGGTCACACCGTGACCGAGCCGGGACTGACCACCGCGATCCTCAAGGTTACCGACCGCATGCGCGGTTTAACCTGACGGAAACGACTCTTGTCGTCACCACGATATCGCCGCAAATTCGCCCCGATCTCGGCCACAAGCAGCCATCATCCGACGTCACGCTCACCCTCGATCCAGCGGGGGATCGAGGCCGAAACAATCGGTTAAATGAGCGGGGAAAGCTTCATTTACTAGGGATTCCTAGTCGTACCCCAGTTGCGAGCGAGTTGGCCGCGCGGCTCCTGTCGCCGTCCCGGGCTTGCGTGTGCCAAAGGGCCCGCCTGCTCTTCCGAGAGGAGAGCAGGCGGGCCGCGCTTTCTGCTGGACAGCAAACCTCTGCGTCTCGTCATCTTCTCTTCATGCCGCGATTCCTAACTGTCGCCGCGATCGTCTCGGATCGCCGTCGAGCGGAGGGAAACGTGGCAGATGTAATGGCAACGACACCTGTGGGCGGCGGCCAGAGCCGGCCCCGTCTCGACGGCGGCATGAACATCGCGACCATGGTCCTGTTCGGCGGTGTCATGGCGGCGGGACTGCTCTTCACCGCCTACAGTCTTTATGTCGACATCTCCGACGCAGGCACGACCGTCACGACATTGCTGCCGTTCCTGATGCTGGGCGTGGCACTGCTCATCGCCCTCGGTTTTGAATTCGTGAACGGCTTTCACGACACCGCCAATGCGGTGGCCACCGTCATCTATACCCACGCCTTGCCAGCCAATATCGCGGTCGTGTGGGCGGGAATCTTCAATTTTCTCGGAGTCATGTTCGCTTCCGGAGCGGTGGCCTTCGGGATTATCGCCCTTCTGCCGGTGGAACTGATCCTTCAGGTTGGCAGCAGTGCCGGTTTTGCCATGGTCTTCGCGCTGCTGATCGCTGCGATTATCTGGAATCTCGGCACTTGGTATCTGGGCTTGCCGGCGTCGAGTTCCCATACACTGATCGGCTCGATCATCGGGGTGGGTGTTGCCAACGCTTTGATGCACGGCCAGGACGGCACCTCAGGCGTCGACTGGACCAAGGCCACCGAAATCGGCTGGTCGCTGCTCTTGTCGCCGATTTTTGGCTTCGTGGCAGCGGCATTGCTGTTCCTCGCCTTGAAATTCGTGGTGCGCAATCCCGCTCTCTACAAGCAGCCGGAGGGCAACAAACCGCCGCCATGGTGGATTCGCGGTATCCTCATCCTGACCTGCACCGGGGTCTCCTTCGCTCACGGCTCCAATGACGGTCAGAAGGGCATGGGACTGATCATGCTGATCCTCATCGGCACGGTACCCACCGCCTATGCACTGAACCGTTCGATGTCTGACAGTCAGATGGTGCAATTCACCAAGACCTCGGCCGCGGCCGCCGAGGTCGTCGAAGGCAGGTCCGAGGGCTTCGCCGTTCCCGAGGGCGACCCCCGCGATGCGGTCAAGTCCTATGTGTCGCAACGCAAGATCAGCGAGGCGACCTTTCCATCGCTGGCAGGGCTGATGCGCGAGATCGCCAAGGATGTCGCCGGCTACGGTTCGCTCAACAAGGTTCCTGCCGCTTCGGTCGGCAACACAAGGAACGACATGTACCTTGCATCGGAGGCAATCCGGTTTCTGCTAAAGGACAAGGGGAGCGGTCTCAGCAAAGCGGACCTCGCGACCCTTTCCGCCTATAAGGCATCGTTGGACGGGGCGACCAAGTTCATCCCGCTTTGGGTGAAGATCGCGGTGGCGATCGCCTTGGGGCTTGGCACCATGATTGGCTGGAAGCGCATCGTAGTGACGGTGGGCGAGAAGATCGGCAAGAGCCACATGACCTATGCCCAGGGTGCTTCGGCGGAATTGGTCGCAGCCTCGACCATTGGCATTGCCGATATGATGGGCCTGCCGGTTTCAACCACCCACGTGTTGTCCTCAGGCGTCGCCGGCACGATGGCGGCCAATGGATCGGGCTTGCAGTGGGCGACCGTTCGCAATTTACTCATGGCCTGGGTCCTGACGCTGCCTGCCGCCATAACGCTCTCGGCCACGCTTTACTATGTGTTCTCCCATCTGTTTTGAGTATCCGCGAGAAACGCCGCCCATCGGCCAGCCGGAGACGAACATGAAAGCTATGGATGTCATGGTCCGCGACGTGGTGACCATCGGACCCGAGGCGGATGTGC
>JAXMCQ010000019.1:0-117559 GCA_046349315.1 Hyphomicrobiales bacterium
AACCCGGTGGCCGGAACGCCCGGCGATCCGATCCTCGATGCCGATCTCGCGCGCGAATTCGAGCGCCTCAAGATCGTGCTGCATCCCGCCTCACTCGACGACATCACAAAAGTCTGGTCGGCAGTGTCGGGGACAAATTTCCGCCGGTCGGTGGTTTATGAAGTGACCGTTATACAAATCGAAACTCCGGTGCCGCGCGTGCGCCCGCAGCCGGTCGAGACCAGGCGAATTTTCGTCACAGCGCGCAAGCGGCCGGAGATTGTCGATGCCTATGTTTCTCCCGTCGCGCCCGGCGATCCGATCGGCGAGACGCGGGTGCGGATCGGCGAAGAGATCACCATCATTTCGCAAGGCGCGCTGGCCGACCGCCTCTATGTCCGGCTCGGGTCGCTTGAGCCGATCCGCGTTTCGCCGCCGGGCGACGGGCGCATTCGCATCATTGTCCCTGATGCGCAATATCCGATCGATCTCGATCATCCTGCGCCGCGGCCGATTCAGCCCGCCGCGCAGCTCCAGCCTGGACCGCTCGAAGTGCAAGTCATCGCGATGCATCCTGGCGAAGGCGTGCAAGGTGGCCTTGGTGCGGGAACGGCAATTAGCGGACTGCGGCGCTATCCGTCCAACTCATGGCTCCTGCAACTCAGTCCGCGTGTCGCGGCAGCGATCCCGCCAGCCGGGAATGCCGCAACGATCCTGCGTGTCACGGGTCAGCGGCTCTGGCACCCGGGTGCCCGCACCGTAGAAGTCATCATTGGCGATGCGGCCATCCCGGTGCGTCCGCCGACCGCCCCCGATCCCTGGGCCGCGCCGACCCCGACTGCCGTCGAGGTTCCGATGAGCGCCGCGTCCGGGCTGCTCGATATCTCGGCAATCCCCTACCCGGTCGCGGTCCAGGTCGACGGCGCGCGCAGCCGCGATCCGGCGGTGACTTTCGCGCTCGGGCCTTAGCGCTATGCCCCGCACCAGAAAAAAGGACCTCGAACCGGTGCGAGATACGGGCGAGACACCGTGGCCACAACGCAATCTCGACGTCATGGGCCTTGCGTTCGCATGGCTTGATGCACTGCTCGCGGAGCCGGGCAGCACGGGAGCCGCCGACGCTGCGGCCGCCTATCAAGCCGCGCGCGCCGCGATGCGGGAGAGCAATGCGCCCGCGGCCATCGACAGGTTGTCGGTCTTGTTCGGCCTTTCTCCGTTCGATGAGGATGTCCTGATACTTGCGCTCTCGTCGCAGCTTCATGGCAAGCCAAAGCAGGCGACACCGCAACTCGCGCGAAGCTTGCTTGCGGGCCAATCGGCGGAAGCGGATGCCAAACTTTGGGAACGGCTCGGTCCCCGCGCTCCGTTGCGCCGCTTCCAGCTTATCGAATGCGCCGAACGACCGCTTTCCTTGACGTCTTCCCTTTTCATCGACGAGCGGGTAGGCCGCTATCTGATGGGAGAAGATGCGCCCGATCAGCGCATCGTTAGTCTGGTGACGCCGGTCACCGGCGGGCCGATGCCGAGGCGGCATGTGCCGGGGGTCGAACGGCTCGCGGGACGGCTCGGCAATGGCGCGCGCCCGCTTGCCATGATCGTCGGCCCCAAGCATAGCGGCCGCCGCGCCGCCGCCACGACACTCGCACGCGGCTTCGGGCTCGTCCTCGTTGAAATCAGACCGCGCGCACTCGAGGCGGCCCAGGATCTTCTCCCCATTCTCGCCCGAGAGGCGGCACTTGGTGGCTTTGCCCTCCTTGTCGACATCGATCAGCCGGAGGGCAAACGGGTGTTCGAGGAACGGCTCGGCTGGTTCGATGGACTGGTGATCGCGATTGCCGGGGCGCGGCACGATCTTGCCTTCGAAGTGCCATTGCTGCGGCTCGATCCGCTCGACGTCGAGGACCGCATGCAGCTGTGGCTCGAGGTACTGGGGCCGCACCCGGCGGATGTGCACAACACCCTCACCACGGTCGCGGCACAGTTCAAGTTCGGACCGCGCGCGATCGCGGCTGCGGCTGCGGAAGGCGGTGATCTATGGCAGGCTTGCCGAGAACGTGCGAGCCGCGAACTCGAGGAGCTCGCCGATCGCATCGTGCCGCGCTTCGCCTGGGACGACATCGTGCTGCCGGCTGACGTGTTGCACGATCTCAAGGCAGCGGCCGCCCAGATGCGCTATCAGGCGCTGGTCTATGGCGCGCACGGCTTTGCCCGAAAATATCCGCGCGGCCGCGGCATCTCGGTGCTGCTGTCGGGGCCGAGCGGCGTGGGCAAGACCATGGCCGCGAAGGTCGTGGCCAATGATCTCGCGCTCGATCTCTACCGGATCGATCTTTCGCGCGTCGTGTCGAAATATATCGGCGAGACCGAGAAGAATCTGCGCGCCGTATTCGACGCCGCGGAGGCGAGCGGCGCGGTGCTGCTCTTCGATGAGGCCGACGCGCTCTTCGGCAAGCGCAGCGAAGTGAAGGACAGCCATGACCGCTATGCCAATATTGAAGTGAGCTACCTGCTGCAGCGCATGGAAAGCTATGGCGGCCTCGCCATCCTCGCCACCAACATGAAGAACCATCTCGACGCAGCCTTCCTGCGCCGGCTACGCTATGTGATCGATGTGCCCTTCCCCGACTTTGCCGCCCGCCGCCTGATCTGGCTCAAGGCTTTCCCACCCGAAATGCCCCGTGCCACGCTCGATTTCGATGCCCTCGCGCGGCTCGACGTCGCCGGCGGAAGCATCGCCGTCATCGCCATCAACGCCGCCTTCCTCGCCGCCGCCGATGGCGCGCCCCTCGACATGAACCACCTCGCCCGCGCAGCCCGGGCCGAGTTCCGCAAGCTCGACCGCGAATTGCGGCTCAACTGGATCGGGGCGACGTGACCATGGCCCAAACTCCGTCGATCAAGGTGACCGGCACCGGCTCAAGGCGAGAAGCAGCGCAGCTTGGCCAGACGATCGGCGATGGCGTAACGGCGGCGCTCGCCGGTCATGATCGGGCGATGCATATCGACACGCTGCGGCTGAAATTGCCGGCGGGCGCCAGCCCATCCGATATCGCCCGCGCGCTCCGCGACGCCATTGACGGCAAGACCAAGGGCGGTCGCGGATGAGAACAGCCCTGCAATACGCTGCACCGGCACCTGCCGCATCCGCGATACGTCCCACAATCCAGAGGAAGATGCGCATCGGTCCGGTCGACGATCCGCTGGAACGCGAGGCGGATCGCGTTGCCGACCAGGTGGTTTCCGGCGGATTGGCTGGTGTGATCAGCGGAAATTCATCAGGCGCGGCACAACGCAAATGCGCGCAATGCGAGGCCGAGGAAACTCCGGTGTTGCGCAAAGCCGCATCGGCGGCCGTGACATCAGACGGAGCCGCACATGCGGTTTCGGCGCTCGCGCAGGGCGGCTCGCCGCTCACTGCGCGCGAACGCGCTTATTTCGAGCCGCGTTTCGGACGCGACTTTTCCCAAGTGCGTGTCCATGCCAACGGTTCGGCGGCCGAAGCATCGCGGGCAATCAATGCGCGCGCCTACACGCTCGGACGCGACATCGCTTTCGCTGAAGGGCAGTATCGCCCAAGATCGGAAGAGGGAAAGCGGTTGATCGCCCATGAATTGGCCCATGTCGTCCATCAAGCGGACAGTTCGCGGCCGGAAGCAACGCTCCGGCGCCAGCCGACGGAAGTCACCGGAAGCGAGCCAACCTTTCCCAGCTCGGTTAAATTTGTCGGATGCGATCAGTCGCCCTATTCGCTCAATTATGTGCAGACGTCCGCCATTAATGCATTTGATCAAACAAGCGGCACGTGCATCAAGAACGAGGCCTTGAGACGCGATATCCTCGCGGCTTACGAAGGCCTGACGATCGTCTGCAATCCTGAAACGAAGGAGGGAACCTGCGGCGAGACGGACAAGCGAGCGCGCAGGGTCAATCTCTTCAAACAATCCCTGAACGGGGCCGATTGTCCCGGCGAATTGGCGGCCACGATATTCCATGAAGTGGTGCATGTCGCGGAACCATGGAACCCATTTCATGGCGACCTGCCGTGGGACTGCGGCGAGGCCTGCTATCCCGGCGCTGACAAACTCAAACGCGGCGATGCATCGAAATGCGATTATGAGCGAAGCTGGCTGCCTTTCGTTGGGGCTTCGCTCGGAACCGCAAGTCCCGGCAAGGGCGGCCCTGCGACCGGATACGCGCGTCTCTACCTCGGCATCGAGAAGCGCGGACCGGTGCTCGGCATCTTCCGTCCATCGCTCGGCATCGGGGTGTCGATCATCGGCGTGCCGCTTGCCGGACAGGGCGCCGGCTCAACGCCGGGGACCAGCACATTCCTCTCACTGATGAGTGCGCTGCGTTTCGATCCGGGAAAGGAAGGCGGCGCCTACCTCTCACTGGACGGCGGAGCGGAAATCGCCCCCGGCACCGACAAGCCGCGTCTCGGTTATGCGCTCGGTGCGCGCCTGGGCTATCGCTGGCACATCTACGACGTCTCGTTCGGCGCCGGCACCGAATACGATCCGACGCGGAACGCCGGCGAGGAACGTTTCTATACTCTCGGCGCGACGTTTCAGATCGCCCCCAAGATACGCTAGGATTGGCCATCATGAGAGCAGTGCTGCAACATGCCCCACCGAGCACCGCGCCAGTTGCGCGGCAACCCGCCGTGCAACGCAAGACGCGCATTGGGCCAGTCGATGATCCGTTGGAACACGAAGCCGATCGGGTGGCGGATGCCGTCGTCGCTGGATCCCCGATCGGAAGTATTGCCGGCACGGCACCGAATGTCGTCGCGCGCAAATGCGCGGCGTGCGAGGCGGAAGAAGATCGGCATGTTCACCGCAAGACGGCAAGCCAGACGCCACAGGTTCCCGGTCCGGCGCCGGCTGCAGCCGCAGCCCGGGCCCTCAGTCACGGCGGCTCGCCGCTCACCGCGCGCGAACGGGCTTATTTCGAGCCCCGGTTCGGACGCGACCTGTCGCAAGTTCGCGTGCACACGCATGACCGCGCCGCTGCCGCTGCGGCTCACATCCAGGCTCGCGCCTATACCCTTCAGAACGATATCGCCTTTGCAGCCGGCGAGTTTTCGCCGGCGACGCGGGACGGCCGCCGGCTGATCGCCCATGAACTCGCTCACGTGGCGCAGCAGGCGCCGCGCATCGCGCGCCAGCCCGCCCCATTCTATACCCGCACCTTCCGCGACGATGCCGGCGGCGATCCACTCGATTACACCGAGACCGTACAAATCGCGCCTAGCCAGACTGCGGACGGAATTGAGGGAAGCGTCGATCGCCGCGTGTCAGCGCCAGCCTCAGGAAGCCTGCCCCAGCAAACGACCCACACGGGCCGCGTGCGCCACATCCGGTTCACCCCCGATTGCAGGATCGTCGTGCCACTTCAGATTCAATTCCAGCAGCTTCAGGCGGAGACAAGGTCAGGCATTTGCCAGTCGCCCCCCAACACCACTCCCGTGAACCTGCTGCCCGCCGCGCAATTTCAGAACATCCAGGACCGGTATGTTCGGGCTCTGAACAACGGGCTCAACAACCGCTACGCGGCACGCATCGCGGGTTGCAGGCAGCAGCAATCCTGCGCCGACCGGCCGATACCAATCATCATCGAAGCCCAAAAAGCTGCTGGTACTCCCGATATAACCATCAACGTTGTCAACCGCGGTGGACGCGGCGATGCGGGCACCATCTGCGTCGGCAGCTTCAATGATGCATTTGCAATGCACGAGGGCGGCCACCAGGCCCTAGGCGCTCCCGATGAGTATCGTGAGAGGAATCCGCAGATCATAGCCGGGGCTATTGCGGGCGGAGAGCATTGGGAGCGCCGAGAGCGCGAGCGTGGCGATATCTCGGCCATGGATAGCCAAGACGAATATGGCCGTTTCGCGCTGTTCCACGAACGGCACTTCCGTTTCGCGCAAGCCTTCCTGGAAGCCGTGTTGCAAGGTCAAGGCTGTTCCGTGAGCCTCGAGTCGGTTGCGAGTTCGCCTTGGGAGTTCCGTGTCGATCTCGGATTGGGGGGAGTCTCGACCCGCGTTGGCGGCTCAGCTTACGCCTCTCTGTTCGTCGGCGCCGGCATTCCGCTTGAACGGCGGAGGCGGCTGAATTTTCTGTTCGGCGCCCAAGGCCAGGCTTTCTACAATCTCCAACTCAAGGACCAAAAGGCCTTCATGGCCGGATTGCGCGTCGGTCTCGACGCGCAAACTTCGCCTGCAAATGTGGGCATTACCGGAAGTCTGTTCGCTTCTGGCGGAGGGTTCTATCAAGCGGCCAGCAATCCATGGTCCTTTACCGGCCTTTCACCCACCCCGTCGCGGTCCTCGCTCTATGGCGAGGTTGGCGGGAGCCTGAGCGTGAATAGCGGCATGCTTACCAACGGTTGGGCGCTGCGCGCCGGCATCGAAGGAGCAGCAGGGCACGAGTTCACCAACGATCCAAATGCTTCGAACTGGTGGAGGGTTGGCCTCACTGTCGGCATCAGCAAGTGAACCGTAGACGCGTGAAGGCCAAGCGCATCAGATACCGTCATCCCGGCGAAAGCCGGGACCCAATTATCCGCCTCCTCATTTCTCCCGCGCTCCGCGCGAGGAGCATCACAACCACCGTCGTCCCGGCGGAAGCCGGGACCCAACTATCCGCGTGAAGATTGTCGAGGCGCCGTCACGGTGAAGGATGGGTCCCGGCTTGCGCCGGGATGACGAAGGAGTAAGAGCGAGAAGGAATTCGAAGGTCTCTGCATTTTTCTGTTGACCAAGTTCTTTTTATGTTCTATTCGATTCGCATGGACAGCAACGCGGTTATCGAACGCTGGCGGGTGCCGCTTCTCGCCATCATCCTCAAACTCTTCGCCGAGATCGGGCTCAGCGAAGGCGCAACCATCGAGCGCCTGTCGAAGCCGCTCCACCGGCTTATCCTGAGCCGATTGCGAACCGCGGAAGCAGCCGTTCGGCGCCTCATCGTTGCCGCGGCCCGCGACATCGTCGTCGAGCCGAGGCCAGAGCGTCCGGCGCGGGCCGCGCGCAAGCCGTCGACCAAGGACAATAAAGACAGATCCCCCGCCGAGGCCAAGCCCAAGCACAAGCGCCGCCCCTTGTTCAACCTGTTCGACGCGCTCAAGCGCCAGGTCCGCATCTTCAAGAAGAAACGCCGCAAATTAAACCCCCGCATCACCCACTTTCATCACGATCCGCGAATCCCAGAATTCCTCCGTGCCCAGCCCGCCGTTCCCGCAGCGCCTGTCGTAGAAGAGAGGGTCGATGACGGTACCGTCAGTGCCAGGCACCTGATCCGCCGCCTCCATGCCGTCATCGATGCGGTGAGAGACATCAAGCGCCACGCCGAGCGCTATGCGCGCTGGCGGGACAAGCCCTATGAAGAGCGCCATCCGCAACGGCGATCCGCCTTGCGCTTCGGCCGGCCGCCGGGCTTTCGCCAGCGCAGTATCCACGAGGTCGACGACATTCTCAAGGAATGCCACTGGCTCGCCCTCAAAGCCGAACACCAGCTCTACGACACGTCGTAGTCGTGAGCCTGTCCAACTCTCTGTCCTCGTCCTGAGCTGCCCGCCGAAAGGCGGGCCTCGAGGGACGGCCATGGCCTCATGGTGAGGTGGACCGTTACTCTAGAAGTCCGCTTCCCGGAACGGTGCATGGCCGGCAAGGATTTCCTGTTCTTCCCCGATCGCCTCGCGCTCGCGCGCAAGGTACTCCGCAACTGCTCGCGATAGCCGCGGATCGGCCAGATAATGCAGGCTATAGGTTGGCGCCGGCACATAGCCGCGGGCAAGCTTGTGCGGACCTTGCGCGCCGGCCTCGACGCGCTTGAGCTTGTGCGCGATGGCAAATTCGATCGCCTGGTAGTAGCACGCCTCGAAATGCAGGCAGTCATGATGTTCGGTGGCGCCCCAATTTCGCCCGTATAGGGCATCCGACCCGATAAAATTGAGAGCGCCAGCAATGATGCGGCCATTGCGGCGGCACATGACCAGCAGCACATGCTTCGCCATCGCCGCGCCGATAAGGCTGAAGAAGCGCCGCGTCAGATAGGGCGAACCCCACTTCCGCGAGCCTGTCTCCATGTAGAACTCGAAGAACGCATCCCAATGATGCTCTTTGAGATCGCTCCCCGTCACCCAGTCGATCTCGATCCCGGCTTCCCGCACCGTTTCGCGTTCCTTGCGAATATTCTTGCGCTTGCGCGAAGAGAGCGCCGCCAGGAAATCGTCGAAACTGCCATAGCCCTGATTGTGCCAATGAAACTGGATGTCCTGGCGCTTGAGCCAGGGCGTCCCGCCGAGCGCCTGCCAGTCCTCGCCCGGCAGGAAAGTGGCATGGACGGAGGAGGCAGAGACCTGCCTGCAAAGGGCCACCAGCCCATCGGCAAGGGCGGACCGAAGCTCCGCAGTTGGCGCGAGAAGCCTTGGTCCCGTCGCTGGCGTAAATGGCACGCTCACCTGAAGCTTCGGGTAATAGTCTCCGCCGGCCCGCTCATAGGCTTCCGCCCAGCCATGGTCGAAGACATATTCGCCATAGCTGTGGCTTTTGAGATAGCAGGGTGCGAGCCCAATCGTCTTGCCGTCCGTATCGGTCAGCACCAGATGCGCACCTTGCCACCCGGTCCGCGCCACCGCCGAACCCGATTCCTCGAGACACCGTAGGAAGTCGTGTGACACGAAGGGATTGAAAGGCGCGGCAGGCGGATTGGCGAGCGCGTCCCACTCCGCCGGCGCAATTTCCTTAAGACTGCGAACGAGACGGGCATTCGCCGCGCGCGCGCTCATTCAGGCAGCGAAGCCTTCAAAGGTGATCTGGTCGCTGTAGCGTCGCGCATGTTGCGCCTCGCCCGGCGTGCGGATCGTCCAGGTGATGACCGGCAATCCCGCTGCACGCAGGCGCCCGATCGGGGGAAACGGGAGTTCGGCGGCGCAAAACGACACGAAATGTGGTCGCGTGCGACCGGCATGCGAAAGCGTCCGCAGTTCAAGGCGCCTCTCCAGCGGCAGATGCGCATAATAGGCATCGGTGGCCCGGTCGGCGACGATCCCGCGCACCGTGTGCGGCGAACGCTCGCGAACATGCGCAACGATATCGGGATCGAACGACATCAATGCATAAGGCCCGTCATAGGACTCAAGCACGCTGATTGCACGGTCGCTGAGCCCGTCGTCGCCATTCCAATAACTCTTGATCTCGATGACCAATGTTGCGCGCCCTGCAACCTGATCCAGCATTTCACCGAGCGTTTGCATCCGGGAGTCGGAATTATTGAATGCGATCTTCTTGAGCTCGCGCACCGATTTCGCGCTGACAGGTCCTGTCGCATCCGTCAGACGGTCGAGCGTGTCATCATGAAAGACCATCGCCTCGCCATCGCCCGACAATTGCAGGTCGCACTCGATGGCATAGTCCTGCGCAATCGCCGCAGCGAAGGCGGCCCCGGTATTTTCGAGGACGCCCTTCGCTTTATCATGGAGCCCGCGATGCGCGATCGGCCGGGCCACCAGCCAATCGAGCCGTCTCAGTTCCGGCGTAAATCGAACCAAGTCTACTCGACCTCGGCGACCGCCTCGACCTCGACTGCCACGTTGACCGGCAACGAGCCGGAGCCCACGGCCGAGCGCGCATGACGCCCCTTGTCGCCGAAGATCTCGACGAGCAGGTCGGAGGCGCCGTTCACCACCTTGGGATGGTCGGCAAAATCGGGCACGCCATTGACGAAGCCCACCACCTTGACGATCCGCTTGATCCGGTCGAGGTCGCCACCGACTGCATCCTTGAGCTGGGCCACCACATTGATCGCACAAATCCGCGCCGCCTGTGCGCCTTGCTCGACGGTATAGTCCTTGCCGAGCTTGCCTTGATATTCGATCTTGCCGTCCTTCAATGGCACCTGGCCGGCCGTATAGACGAGGTTGCCGGTGCGCACCCAGCCCACATAATTGGCGACCGGCTTGGCCGGCACGGGCAGCGTGATGCCGAGTTCGGCGAGCCGCTTGTCAATCTGTCCCATATTTGTCTCCCTGTTTGTACCTACTATCCAGCGCCGGCCCTCAGCCGGTCAACAAATCGCGCGGCCTTTCGCCGCGGAAAAAGGCGTCGAGATTGTCGACGGCACGCATGCCCATGGCGGTGCGCGTATTGTGCGTGGCGCTGCCGAGATGCGGCAACAAAAACACATTGTCGAGCGTGCGATAGCGCGGGTCGATATTAGGCTCGCCACGAAAGACGTCGAGACCCGCAGCGGCGATATGCCCCGACATCAGCGCCGCGATCAGGGCGTCGTCATCGACGATCTCGCCGCGCGCCGTATTCACGACAATCGCACCCTTCGGCAGGCGGGCGAGTGTCTTGTCATTGATCAGGCCGCGAGTCTCGGCTGTCGAGGCACAGTTGATCGACAGGAAATCGCAATGCGGCAGCATGTCTTCGAACCGCTTGTGGTAACGCGCGCCGAGCTTGTCTGCTTCGGCCACTTCCGAGCGGTTATGATAGTGAAGCTCCATGTCGAAGCCCTTGGCGCGCCGCGCCACGGCCCGCCCGATCCGTCCCATGCCCAGAATGCCGAGCCGCCTGCCGCTCACATCATGGCCAAGCGGATGGGTCGGTGACCAGGTGCCCCAATCGCCTTGGCGAACCATGCGCTCGCCCCAATAGGCGCCGCGCGCTGCCCCGAGCATGAGGAGCAGTGCGATGTCGGCCGTCGCATCGGTCAGCACGTCGGGCGTATTGCTGACCGACAGGCCCCGCGCCTTGGCGGCCGGGATGTCGACATGATCGAAGCCGACCGAGAAGGTCGCGATCATTTTCACGCTGGCCGGCAGCCGCTTGAGGAAATCGGGTGTCATCTTGTCGGCTGGCGTGATGAGCAGGCCGTCGCAACCTTGTGCCCGCGCCAGCAATTCATCGGCCGGCAACTGCCTGTCCTCGGCATTGAACAGGGCGTCATAGGTCTTGGCGAGCCGTTCCTCGACGGCTTTGGGGAGTCTCCGGGCAACGCAGATACGCGGTCGTTCGGCCACTGTTCGGATCATCTTTCTGCTGTATTCTGATAGTGTGTTCTGGCGGGAAGGTCGGGCATTGTCATGCCGTAGCCCGCCCAAAAATGCCAGAGGTAGCGAGAGTTTCTTATGAAGCATGGGTTGAGGTTAGCGATCCTGGCGCTCGGCGCGCTGCAGGTGGCGCCAGGCTATGTCCTGGCCGCGGATGTGGTTTTGGCGCCGCACCGGGCCGTCTATGACGTAACGCTCACGCACGCCGACGAGCGCGCGGACCTGTCCGGTGCCGACGGACGCCTCGCCATGGAACTGGGGGGGTCGGATTGCGAGGGCTGGACCACCAATTTCCGGATGGCAAACGAGTTCCGGCCGCGGGAAGGCAATGGGCGCGTGATCGATACCCAGTCGGCGAGCTGGGAATCGGGCGATGGCCTTTCCATGCGATACAACCAGCGCGAGTTCCTTGACGGCAGCCCGCAGAGCGAGCGGAAGGTCTCCGCCAAGCGTGACGCCGCAGGCGGCGCGGGCAGCGCCGAGATCGAGAAGCCTGAACAGCGCACTCTCGAATTGTCGCCGGAGGCGGTGTTTTCGATCGAGCATCAGAAGCGGCTGCTGCGCGCCGCCATGGCCGGCATCACGCATGATTCAACGCTCGTTTATGACGGCTCCGACGACGGTCCTGGCTATCGCGCAATCGCATTCATCGGTTCACGGAAGGCGCCCGGCCAGGCAAAGACGGCCATTGCCGGCCCGGCCGGAGACGTCTTGTCCAAGCTCGCGGCCTGGCCGATGACCATTTCCTTTTACTCGACCAAGCCGGATGACGCGCAAGGCGAGGCGACCCCGGCCTATCAAATCGGCTTCACCATGTATGAAAATGGTGTCGCCGATAATCTCGTGCTCGACTATGGCGACTTCGCTCTTGGCGGCAATCTCAAGGTGCTCGAGCTCCTCAAGCAATCGCCCTGCGAGTAGCTAGGGGGTCAGAGACTCGATGACCTCGTCGCCCGTCATTGGCACGGTCACGATGTCCGGGCCGTCGATCTCCATCTTCATGAGGTCCAGCATGCGGATCTGGCTGTTTTCATACGTCCGAAAATAATAGCGCAATTGCTTGAGGTCGCTCGCCGCAGTCCAAAGGGTGTAATCGGCAACGATATTACCATTGGCATCCTTTTCCCGGTCGCGTGCCGACCCTTTCGGAATGTCGAACTGGTTGAGGATGTGAAAAGCCTCGAGCACGGCGTCATCGCCCGTCTTCGAAGGCAGCACGGATTGGCTGAATGCAACCGCCCGCACGAAGCGCGACGGCGGTGTAAAGTCGCCCGGTAGTCCCAGCATACCCGACCCTTGGCCCGTCGCAGTAAGTGTGATCGGACCGAGCTTTACCGGCGGTGCGCTGTCGATCGAGAAATTGAGATAGTTGCGCAGATTGGTCATGTGCCAGTCAAAGGCCGGGCTGTTGGTGATGACGCCGAGCGGCGCGTCATAGAGATTGAGCTTGCCGCCGACATATTCGATGACCGCGCTCTGGCCGGTCGCGTCATGGACGATGTAATGCGCCTCAGGCGCGAAGCCCCAGGCCTTCAAGACCGTACCAGCGACAGTGATGTTGCCGATATTGGCTTTCACCTCGGCAACGGTTGCGAAATTCTCGAGCAGATAGGAGCCCACCTCCCACTGCGAGATCGTCTTGCCCGCATCGGCGGCTGTATAGGGCATGTAGCCCGCTGTGCCGGGGAAGTAGAACGTCCCCGTCGCGAGGCCTTTTTCATTGAGTCCATCGAGAAGGATCGGCAGTCCTGCGCCATTGGCGCCGACGCTTGCATATTTTGTCTTCCACGTGAGACCCGGTTTGCCGTCGGGCGTGGTGCCGGTGCGCGCATAGCCGCGCGGGATCATCAGGATCGAGGAATCGAGATCGATCCCGAATTCGAGCGTGCGGGCATGAATCACGCTTCCGTCCTGGGCGATCAGCCTGATGCCAGTACAGGCCTCGGCCGCCGTGCTTAGCAACAGGGCTGCTGCTGCAAGCGCGGCTGCGAACTTACGGATGGCAGGAAATTTCGTCATGGCGACCCTCTCTTCAAGGCGGATCGCCGAGCGTGCGCCCCAAACTGGAAAAATTCGTTAGCCGGTCAGATCAAACTCTAACTTCAGGTCCCTTCGACCATAACGATGACCCGCGTCCCAACGGGAGCGCGCGCATAGAGGTCGACAACGTCCTGGTTGACCATCCGGATGCAACCCGAGGACGCGTTATGGCCGATCGATAGCGGCTCAGTCGTCCCGTGGATGCGGAACAGCGTGTCGTTGCCGTTTTGGAAGAGATAGAGCGCTCTCGCTCCCAGCGGATTGTCCGGTCCACCCGGCATGCCATCGGCCCACTTCGCCTTTTCAGGATGGCGCTCGATCATCTCCTTCGGCGGCGTCCATGTGGGCCACATCACCTTGCGCGAGACATCGGCGAGGCCCGCCCAGCGGAAGCCATCCTTGCCGACCGCGCAGCCGTAACGGATGGCCTGGCCGCCATCCATGACGAGATAGAGTTGCCGGTCCGACGTGTTGACGATGATCGTGCCCGGGCGATGGTGGCCCGTATATTCGACAACCGTCCGGCGATAAGGCTTCGGCAGTTTCTTATAGTCGAATGGGGGGAGGGGATAAGGGTCGTTCTCATCCGCCAGCGCAGGATACGCCAGTGATAGCGGCAGCGCACTCGCGAGGGCACCGGCAATGAGCTTGCGCCGGCTGATTTGCGGTCCGCGACTGGAAGGAAATTCGATCATAATTGTCTCCACCGAAGCAACGTCTATCCCCTTTCCCCGACTCGACACTAGCCGCAGCGCACACAACCGTAAATATGCTGCGCGCCAGGTCCTCCCGAGGGCGGCAGCGCCAGGCCGAAACCGGGCGCTGCCTTAACGTTAGTCAGCGTTCAATTGCCCGAGACGGACGTGAGACTGTCCATGACATTCTCAAGATTGAAGCTGCCCGGCTTCTGGCGCGGCGGGAATTCCTTGAAGCTTTGCAGCCAGTTGGCGACATAGGCGATGGCCGGCGCGATCATGAACATGTGTTCCATGTACCAGCGCTGGAAGCCCATGGCGTTTTCGTGCTCGGCACGCTCGAAGGGGTCCATCCTCAGATTCGTCAGGAGTGGTGCCCGGAGAACCGCAAAGGCATCCTGCCATACGCGCAAGCCTTCCGCCTGCTGCTCGAGGAACGTCACCTTCCAGTCGCCATAGCGGAGCGCCGCAACGCTACCGTCATCCGTCCAGTAGATGAAATCCTTGCGCGGCCACTCTGCCTGGCCGCGCAGGGCGGGCCCGAGATCGTAGCCGTCGAGATGAACCTTGTATTCGCGGTTGCCGATCTTCTCGCCCTTGAGGAGTTCGTCCTTGACGTTCGTATCGCCGGCGGCGGCGAGGAGCGTCGTCAGCATGTCTTCATGCGCGGCCACGTCATTGACGACCGTTCCCGGCTTGATCGTGCCCGGCCAACGGATCACCGTCGGGACGCGGTAGCCGCCCTCCCAATTGGTGTTCTTCTCGCCGCGGAACATGGTTGTGCCGCCATCGGGCCAAGTGAAAGTCTCGGCGCCATTGTCGGTCGAATACATCACGATCGTGTCGTTTTCGATGCCGAGTTCCTTGAGCTTGGCCAGCAACTGGCCGACCTGCGCGTCATGCTCGGACATGCCGTCGGCATAGATCCCGTAGCCGGTCTTGCCCTCTGACTCGGGCTTCAGATGCGTGAAGATGTGCATTCGGGTGGAGTTCCACCACACGAAGAACGGCTTACCGTCCTTGTGGGCCTTGTCCATGAAGTCAAGCGCCGATTTGGTGACTTCTTCGTCCACCGTTTCCATGCGCTTCTTGGTGAGAGGGCCGGTATCCGTGATTTTCTGTGTCCCATCGGCCTGCGCCCAGGAATGGATGACGCCGCGGGGACCGAACATCTTCTTGAACTCCGGGCTCTTCGGATAGTCGGCGTTCTCCGGCTCTTCCTCGGCGTTCAGGTGATAAAGATTGCCAAAGAACTCATCAAAGCCGTTGTTCGTAGGCAGCATGTCGTCGCGGTCACCGAGATGATTCTTGCCGAACTGCCCGGTGACATAGCCGAGCGGCTTGAGCAGCGTGGCGATCGTTGGATCCTCTATCTTCATGCCTTCCGGAGCGCCGGGCAGGCCGACTTTCGTCAGGCCTGTGCGGATGGGCGATTGGCCTGTGATGAAGGCAGCGCGGCCCGCCGTACAGCTTTGCTGACCGTACCAATCGGTAAACAGCGCGCCCTCATTAGCGATGCTGTCGATGTTGGGCGTCTTGAAGCCCATCATCCCGCGGTTGTAGGCGCTGACATTGAACTGGCCGATGTCGTCGCCCCAGATCACCAGGATGTTGGGTTTCTTCTCTTGGGCCGATGCCTCGCTATTCAAGGCACCTCCAAGGCAAAGCAAAGCTGCGGCGAATAACGTCATTCGTCGCGAGAAGTCGCGTCGAAGCATCCTCGTTTCTCCCATTTTAGAGCCGGCTTCGGCTCTGATGTGTATTGAAGGCGCGGTAGCCTTAAGCTATCATGAAAGTTAAATCCAATATCTTTGAGTTATATTTCGATAGATCAGAGGCATCATGCATTCCCTTCATCATCTTGAGCTTGTGAACGCCTTGGCGAAATATCGGCACTTCGGCCGCGCCGCCGAGGATTTAGGAATTTCGCAACCCGCGCTTTCGAAAGGACTCAATCACCTCGAATCCGTGCTTGGCGTAAAACTCTTTGACCGGGCCGCGCCGATCGCGCCGACGGCATTCGGTGAAATCATACTTCAGCGCAGCAATGCACTGGTTCATGCCTTCGAAGAGTTGCTCCGCGAGATCGAACTCGCAAAAGGGGTCGAATTCGGCAATCTCTCGGTCGCGGCTGGGATTTATCCCTCGGAGATGTTCATAGAGGAATCGCTAGCCGAGTTGTCGAGGCAGCGGCCGTTGATTCAATGCAGTCTCATCGTGAAAGACTGGGCCGGCGTGATGGAAGATGTTCTCACCGCGCGCTGCGATATCGGGATCGCCGATACTCAGCATGCGAACGAAAATCCCGAACTGACGACCGAGCATATCCGCAAAGTCGTATGTCCCGTTTTCTGCCGCGCCGGACATCCGCTTGCCGGCAAGGAGGCGCTGACATTCGAAGATTTGCTGCAATATCCTTGGGTCGGACCAAGCCTGCCCGAGCGCATCAGCGCCTTCTTCCCTTCCGAGTCTTTGCCGTTTGGCATCAAGGATCCGACAACCGGCAGGGTGATCCCGCGCATCCGTGTAGGCACCTTCGGCGCCGCCAGGAATATCGTACTTGCGAGCGATGCGATATCCGGTGCGGCGCCATACATGATCAAAGATGAACTGGAATCCGGGCGCCTTGTCTGGCTTCCGGTCGAGCTTCCTTGGCTCGCGATCAGTTATGGCTTCATCTGGCGCCGCGGCCGCACGCTGTCGCCGGCTGCCCAGGCCTTTGTCAAAATCGTCCGCAATATCGAAGCCAGGGCCGGGCACAATAGGACGTCGTAATGAGCCTCATTAGAACATCATGTTGATCGTAAGGGATACACTCTGCGAGGTGATCGTGTCCTGATTTTCTACACCAACCGTGCCGGAATAGGTGTAGCCGTTCACAAGATTCGTAAATGGCGCCGAATATTCCAATTTGTATTTCCCGCTCCGCGCAAAGGTGTAATTGAGATCGACGAACCAGCTGTTTCCGACGAAGTAGGTTATGCCGGCTTGGACAGCTCCACCCCACATCCACTTGGAACCTGAGAGATCGAGCGGCGTGCCCGTCAAGTCGAACTTGTTTCCGTCGATATCGGCAAGTCCAACGAGGTCGTTGATCTTCGACCTGGTTCCAAACAATGCTCGGCCTGCGCCGCCATAAAGGTAGCCGCCAGTGAAGGCGTGCCCAAGAAAGGGAACGAACAAAAGCTCATGGTTTATGCGGGTTTGCGATGATTTGACCAATGCGTTGCCGGAAAGGGTTCCTTCCTCCGGCTCGGGGTAGAGCGTAACGCCCAGAGCCAATCATTGTCGTCAGTAAGTGGCCCGAAATAGCCGACTTGGACGTCGGGCGCGAAGACGTGATCCTGTCCTTGAAGGTCGGCATCGGACCTACCGCCACGCCGAAGCCGACCAGCGTATCCCCGTCATGCACATCGGTGACGCCGATGCCATCACCGGTCTGTTTGAGCTGAACACCGTTAAAGCTTCCGCCGCCGCCAACAAAGAAGCCGCTGGGCGGTGTGGGAGCAGCTTGTATGAAATCAGCTGCTTTGGTTGGCGAAACAAGGAGACCCACCAAAAGTGCGGCGCCCACAGATAATGGCATCGCAACCAAGCCGATGGTCACAGGCGTCATCTCATCCCCCCGGAAGTATGATTCCTGTCTTGCAGACTAAACCGATTCGGAAAGGCCTGCCGCGCTATTCAGTTTCTTCCCTCCCGCGCTTGTTGAAGCCAAGGCCGCGCTCAATCGCATCGCGGCCAAATTTTTCCCGCAGCTTGTCCATCGCAAGTTCAGCCTTGCCGCGCGCCGCGGCGGTGGCATCGAGCGTCTCAACGTCGGGCGATTGCGCGGCCTGTGCCAGATGCGTGATTCCGACGCCAAGCAGCCGGTAGCGCGTCGCGCCTGTTTCGCGTTGGAGCAGGGCACGCGCAGCCGAGAAGATACGGTCCGCAAGCTGCGTCGGTTCGCCAAGCGTGACATTGCGCGTGCGGAGCTTGAAATCCGCCGTTTTGAGCTTCAGCACCACCGTGCTCCCGGCCATCGCCTCTGCCTTGGCGCGGCGAGACACCCGCTCGCTCATGCGCCACAAGATGCGCTCGAGTTCCTTGTAATGGGAAATGTCCTCGTTGAACGTCGTCTCCGAACTGATGCTCTTGCTCTCTTCGTCGGACTCGACATGGCGGACATCCTCGCCACGCGACAGGTGATAGAGTCGAGCTCCGATCGAACCGAATTCTCGCATCAGCCAGGATTTCTCGCGCGTTTGGAGTTGTGAGATGCCGGTGATGCCGGCGCGCGCCAGCCGCTCCTGCGTGGCCTTGCCCACGCCCCAGATGAGGCTCACTTTCTGGCGCGCAAGGAAGTCTCTCGCTTCAGCCTTGCCGATGACCGAAAAGCCGCGCGGCTTTTCGAGGTCCGAGGCGACCTTGGCCAGGAACTTGTTGTAGGAAAGCCCGATCGATACCGTGATGCCGATATCGCGCTCGATTTCGCGTGCAAGCTCCACAAGGCTCATGGCGGCACTGTGTCCATGCAATCTCTCCGTGCCGGCGAGATCGAGAAAGGCCTCATCGATCGACAACGGCTCGACCGCCGGTGTCAAGGCAAGCAGCTTGGAGCGGACCTCGCGGCCGACCGCCACATATTTCTCCATGTTGGGCGTGATCACGGTTGCTTCCGGGCAGAGCTTCAAGGCCTTGAACATCGGCATGGCGGATCGCACGCCCTTGATCCGCGCGATATAGCAGGCTGTCGAAACGACGCCACGCCGTTCGCCGCCGACGATCACCGGCTTGTCGCGCAGGCTCGGATCGTCGCGCTTCTCAACCGCTGCGTAGAACGCATCGCAATCGAGATGAGCCACCTTCAATCGGTGCAATTCCGGATGCCGCAACAATCGCGGACTGCGGCATTGACCGCAGCGCGTTGCGTCATCAGCCGCCGCTGCAAGACAGTCGCGGCAAAATGCGCCTTGCCGGTCGCCTCCATCCGTCATGCATCAATTCTAGCGCATCATAGCGCGGTTGCGCAGTCCGGTCGTTTCGGCTTCACTCCCACCTCAATCCGGGGAGGGATCATGTACAAGCTCTACAATGTGAAGACTTGGGGTTCGCTTGCGCCGCATTGCGTGCTCGAGGAACTGGGCGTGCCCTACCAGAATATCTGGATGACGGCCGAGCAGGTCCGCGATCCGAAATTCAAGGAGATCAGCCCGCTCGGCTTTGTGCCGGTGCTTGGCCTTCCCGACGGCCGCTCCATCGTTGAATCGGCGGCAATCATAGCCTTTCTCACCGATGCCCATCCCGACAAGAAGCTTGCGCCGGCGCCGGGCGAGCCCGATCATGCTGAATACCTCTCCTCGCTCGTTTTCATGTCGGTCAACCTCTATCAGATGATCAGCATTGTTTTTGCGCCGGGCATGCTGGCCGACACCGACGCCGAGAAGGCGACCGTCTCGCGCCGCGCCTCAGAGAATGCGAACGCGCTCTTCGACATGATCGAAGCGCGCCTCACCAAGGAAGGGCCCTTCATGCTCGGCGACCGCTTCTCCGCCGTCGATATCTACCTCTTTATGCTGAGCCTGTGGGCGCGTCCTTCCGAACCCGCACACCTCGACCGCTGTCCGCATATCGCCAAGGTTTGTGCTGCCGTGCGAGCCCGTCCCAAGCTCAAGGCCGCGCTCGAGGCCCATGGCGTGATGCAACTCGGAGGCTACGGCGGATGAGCGATGATGCCACCGACCGGATGATGATGGAGACGCTCTACTGGTGGGGCGTCCCGACACTGTTCCGGGCGCCCTACGCGCCGGACCTCAAGGATTGCGATATCGCGCTGGTTGGCGTGCCGCATAGTTCCGGGAACGGCTCGACAGAACGCGATCAGCATTTGGGACCACGCGCCGTTCGCCATGTGTCAGCGCATAACCGGCGCTATCACAAGCATTTTGATTTTCTGCCATGGGAAGCGGCGCGCATCTGCGATGTTGGCGACGTGCCCTTGCCGGAAGCCATGGACAACGAGAAATGCATCGAACGTATCTCTGCCTTCTTTCGCAAGATCGCCGATGCGGGCATCAACCCCGTATCGATCGGCGGCGACCATGGCATCACTGGCGGCATCGTCCAGGCGATCGCAGGCGAGGGGAGCAGGCTCACCGATGGCCGCAAGGCAGCACTTCTCCATCTCGACGCCCATACCGATTCCTACGAGAATATCGAACACTGGATGGGCGCCAAGAAATCGGCCGCGCATTGGGCTGCCTATTGCGTGCGTCAAGGTAATCTCGATGCAACCCGCAGCGTGCAGATCGGCATGCGCGGCAATCCGCGTACCCGCGACTGGCTGCAGCCATCGTATGATCTCGGCTACGAAGTGATCACGATGGACCGCTATCGCGAGATCGGCGCCGGCGCTTGCATCGACATCATCCGCAAGCGGATCGGTGATAGCCCGCTCTACATCACCTTTGATCTCGACTGCCTCGACCCCGCCGTCGCGCCCGGCGTCTCCAACATCGAGGCAGGCGTTACCGGGTGGTCAATCGACGAGGCCAATCAATTGCTGCGCAGCGTTCGTGGACTCAATGTCATTGGCGGCGACGTCGTCTGCCTGATGCCGACCAAGGACTCGCCCAACAACATAACCGCCATGGTCGCCGCGCACTTCATGTTCGAGATCGTGAGTCTCATCGCCGACCGCAAGCGCGGTGGGTAAGGGCCATTATTCTCTCCATGGCCGGCCTCCGAGCCACCTATCCAGTCTGGATGGCAGGGTCAGGCTCTGCCATGGAGAGGAGTCAGTGTGTCATTTCCAATCCAGCGAATTCTTGTAGATCTTGCCGTCCTTCATGATCACCTTGAAGTTCTTCCACGGCTCGGCGACCAGGCTCAAATCCTTCGTCGGATCACCATCGACCAAAAGCAGATCGGCGATGGCGCCTTCCTCGACCACGCCGAGCTTGCCGGGATAGGGATTGCGTGGTCCCGTCAGTTGCAGCAATTCGGCATTGTCGTGCGTCGCCATTGTCAGAATCTCGGCCGGCGTGTACCAGCGCTGCAAGTCGACGAGCCTGGAGCCTTGACGTGCGGCTTCCTCCGGCGAGAACAGGATATCGGTGCCGAAGGCCGTCTTGAGCTTGTACTTCTTGGCAAGCTTGTAGACGTTGTCGGTGCCGGCAGCGACCTGCGCTTTCTTAGCCTGCTCGGCGGCTCCGAGTTGGCTCGCACCGCCGCCCGCTTCGGCGAGGAAGGGCTGCGTACTCAGCCAGATTCCCTTCTCGGCCATGAGCTTTGCCGTCGCCTCGTCCATAAGGTGGCCGTGCTCGATGACCTTGACGCCGGCATTGATCGCCCGCTGGATCGCCGCCGACGTATAGGCATGGGTCGCGACGTAGGTGCCCCAGTTCTCGGCAGCTTCGACAGCGGCGCGCAGCTCAGGTTCCGTGAAGGTTGAGACGTCGAGCGGGCTGAAAGGCGAGGCCACGCCGCCGCCGGCAGTCAGCTTCACCTGCGAGGCGCCCTGCATGAGCTGTTCGCGAACCCTGAGCCGCACCTCATCCGGACTATCGGCGATCATCGCCCCGCCGATCAATTCGATCCGGGATTGCGCGGTGCCGAGGGGGCGCGGCAGTTCGGTCAGGGAGCGAAAATCGCCATGCCCGCCGGTGATCGAAATCATCGCACCGGACGGATAGATACGCGGGCCCCACACGATGCCTTCATCGATGGCCCGCTTGAGATCGAAGGATGGCCCGCCCATGTCGCGTACCGTGGTGAACCCGCGGAACAGCGTCTGCCGTGCCTCATCGGCCGCAAGCAGGTTCTGGTAGCCAACGCCGCTGTTCAAAGCCTGTAGTGGCGTCAGGCGGATCAGCATTGTGTGCCAATGCGCATCGATCAGTCCCGGCATCAAAGTGCGGCCATTACCGGCAATGATTGTCGTGGTGGCGCTACGATCGACCGGAATCGGATCCTTAGAGATCTTGGCAATCTTGCCGTCCTGGACCAGAACATTGGTCGGCTCGGACAGTGCCGAACCGGTGCCGTCGAAGACGCGCACATTCTCGAACAGCGTCGTCCCTTGCAGTGGCCATTCCTGCGCGCTCGCCTTCCATGGGGCTGTCAGCAGCAAGGCTGCTGTAAGCAGGCCTGCCACGATCTTGCTAACGAGCATGGTATTTTACCTCTAGTCTCGCGTTGGTGTCGCCGGCTAGGCCGGGAGTCGCCCCGTACAACTATCAAGCTTAGCGCGGAAAGTCTCCCGAACGATCCTCGATATCCTGCACCCTTTCGCGATCCAGCGGAAATCCTGAAGGGCGCCCAGCATTAAAATCAAGCTTACCTAGGTCGATGCTGCGCATTCTCCGATCATACATGGTCCAATAATAATACACCTTGTGGGTTGTATCGGCGATCACCGACCATTGCGTATAGCCGAGATGATAGTCTTCAGCGTTCGCGCCTTCGCGCACCAACCCTTTCGGTATATCGAAATTATTGAGCATCGTCGCCGCCGCGCTGATGGCCTCGGCAGCGTCCTTGACCGGCTCCATCGTGTTAACAAATGCCACGGCACGAATAAACCGCGAAGGCGGGGTGAAATCGCCAGGCAACCCGAGCATTCCGCTCCCGGCACCGAACGGCGCCAGCGATACACCGTCGATGTTGCGCTCTGGCGCAGCGCCGCTGGGTTTGAGATTTGCGTAATTGCGCAGATTGAGAAGATGCCAATCATAGCTCGGCGAATTCGTCATGACGCCGACCCGATTGTCATAGATGGAAAGACCGTTCTTCGTGTATTCTATAACGATGGAGGCGCCGGTTGAATCGGTGACCACATGATGAAGCGGCACCGGTGTGCCGAACTGCCGCTCGATCTCTTCATTGCGCACGACGCGAATATTGGGCAACGCGTCGCGCACCTCCCCGATCGTCTTGAAGTTGCTCAAAAGATAATTGACGAGGTCAACGCTGCTCACCGTCATCGATTGCTGGTCCGCACTCGGCTCCTGGAACTCGGCAAAGCCCGGAAAGAACAGGGCGCCGATCGCCAGTCCGGCTTCGTTCATGCCGTCAGTCGCGTAGGGAAGGCCGGCGGCGTTGATGCCGACGAAGCCAAAGGCGTTCTTCCACGTCATTCCAGTCTTGCCATCGCCGAGTGCTGATATGAATACCGTCGCGCGCGGCACGCGGACCATCTCTGATTTGAGATCGGAAGCACCCCATTCCATGGTGCGCGCGTAGATCCCGGTGCCGTCCTGCGCCTTGAACACCAAGGACGTGCAGGCGAGGGAAGAAGACGTGCCGCACGCCAGCGATGCCGCTGCAAGAAGCGACGCAACCAGTGCTTTTGTGAATTCATGGTTATCCATAAGGGTCTCCTGTGGCCGTATCCCACGGTGGCCGATCCTGCACTTAGGCCGCCGTCGAGGTCAGATTAATCGCGGGGCAGAGCAAAACTCATCCGATCGACGTCGAAGCAAGCGTCCGGCGTCGAAACAATTTGGGCGCGGCCAAAGGTCTGCCGCGCCCAGATAATCTTTGTGCCAAAGCTTAATTGCCCGGCCTGTTCTTGATCGCCTCTTCAATCTGCTGCTTGACCGCCGAGAGGTTGAAGGAGGCGCCCTTCTGCATCGGCGGGAACTCGATCGCCGTCTGTGCCAGCTCTGCAACTTTCTGCTGGACATAGACGAAACGCCAGAATTCTCGGGCAAAGAAGTTATCCATGAAACCTGGTGCACCCTCCAGCAGATTGGTAACGGGGGTCCGCTCGAAGGGATCCTGCTTGATGTTAACCAGGATAGGCATATTGATCGGAACTTTCGGTCCCGGCCAGCCTTCCGGTTGGTCGAAGAAGCGATACTTGAACTCGTCGAGTCTGAGACCACCGAGATTGGTCTCGACGAAATACCAGAGTTCATGCCGCTTCGTCGGCCCGGCCCCAGTAATGAGGTCGGTCTGGTCGTAACCGTCCAGATGAACCTTGTAGTTGGTGCCGTTAAGGTCCTTTCCGGCCTTCAGCTCGGCGACGATGTTCGGGTCGCCCGCCGCCGCGAGGAAGGTCGGGAACCAGTCGAGACCGCTGATGAGGCCGTTTTCGACCTTGCCGGGCGCAACCTTGCCGGGCCAGCGGATGATCGCTGGAACACGGAAGCCGCCCTCATAGGCCGTTCCCTTGGTACCGCGAAACGGCGTCGCGCCGCCATCCGGCCAAGTGAATACTTCGGCGCCATTGTCGGTCGAGAAGACGACGATGGTATTATCCGTGATACCCATGTCGTCCAATGCCTTGAGCAAGGCACCGACCGAGTCGTCGAGCTGCGCCATGCCGGCTTCTTCCATGCCGTAATTAGTCTCGGGGTTCATCATCGCCTTGTACTTTTGCGACAGGAACGTGAAGACATGCATGCGCGTCGTGTTGTGCCACAGGAAGAAGGGCTTTCCCTGGTCCTTGGCCTTCTTCATGAAGGCAATCGACTCCTTGACGAGTTCTTCATCGAAGGTGGTCATGTCGTATTTGGCGCCTTGTACGCCTTCGCCTTCGCCGCCATAGGGCGTGCGGCCGGTATCCGGTCCGGGCGCCAGCGGTCCTTCATCGACAAGTTTCTGCTTGCCGACCTTGCCCCATCGCGGATCGACGGTCGGATCGTCTGTATCGCTCGCCTCGCATCGCACGAGGTTGCGCGGACCGACAGCGTTGCGGATGGCCGGATCGGTCGGATAGGAGAACCAATAGGGATCCGACATGGCATCGAGGTGATAGAGATAGCCGAAGAATTGATCGAAGCCATGCACGCAGGGCAGGTACTTGTTCAGATCGCCCAGATGGTTCTTGCCGAACTGGCCGGTCGTGTAGCCGAGCGATTTCAGTGCGGTCGCAATTGTCGGCGCCTGGGCCGGAAGCCCGACGTCTGCACCCGCCTGGCCGACCGTCGTCATCCCGGTGCGGATCGGCAATTCACCGGTAATGAAGTTTGCGCGCCCCGCCGTGCAGCTTGCTTCGGCATAATAGTCGGTGAAGCGCATGCCTTGCGAAGCCAGTCGGTCGAGATTCGGCGTCTTGCCCGACATGATGCCCTGGTGATAGGCGCCGATATTGAACCACCCGATATCGTCGCCCATGATGAAGAGTATGTTTGGCTTGCTGTCTTGCGCTTGCGCTGGGGACGCGTATTGCGGCCCGAGCGCCAGTAACGTGGCAAGCGCCGCCAGCGCCAGCCAGTTTAGAGTCCTTAGGATCATTGGAGCCTCCCAAAAACAGAAAACGCTTTCACGTTTCCAAAACACCAAATGATTTGAACGCCTGTATGACGCCGCCGCGTCGAGACTGACTCCGAACTCGTCGTTCTGTCAAATGACGGATTCGGCAACGCGTGATAGTCTATTGTGCAGTGCGGGTCCAATATTCCGCAGCTATAATCTGATACAAATGCTTCATAGTGAATTGCCTGCAGCAACGGTCCCAAGCTCGGTAATGATATGCGGGCGCGCCTCGTCCCAACTATCCGTTCTGAGCGACACGTAATCGAGTGGTGTCAAATGCCGCGCGAAGCGCTCGTCATGCAGGAAATGTACGAGCCTGACATGCGGCACATGCTCATAAGCCGAAGCAATGAAGCTCGGGCTGTCATCGATGAACACGACAGGCCCGCTGACCATCTCGGCTAATGTCTTGATCGCCGGCCCCTTTGGCCCCGAATTCGTGATGACCGGAAAATCGAGACCGTGGCCGCGCAGGTTCTCGCGACGCGCCTCGGCGCTGTGATGCGGCAGGTTGGTCAGCAGCACGATATCGGCATGGCCTGCAATCGTGAGCAGCGAGTCGATGGCACCATCGATCGGTTCGAGATGGCGCGTTCGCGTTATGAAGAAATCATCGATCAGCTTGCCGACTTCGGAGGCGGGGAGGGCGTCATTGCCCGACTGCCGCCTGATATTCCCGTTGAGCGCGAAGCTCGATGTGTCAAGCCACAAGTCGCGCTCGCCAAGATAGGATTCCAGCGCTCGCGTGAAATGTACGACGACCTCGTCGACATCGCAGATCACCAGACGGTCGCGACGGGCAAGCGCCAATTCGTCGATCTGGCCGCGAGTGATGTCGCTTAGCATGGCATCGCTCCGGGCAGCCGCCGCCGCGCCCCAATCACGGCTTCCGGCTTCAAACCCTGCGTCTCGCTGAAGGCAAGGAGCAACTTTTCATCGGCAAGCAGGTAATCGAGCACTCCCGCTAGGAAAGAAGGCTCACTCGCCTGCGCCCGAAGGCTTTGCGGTGAAATCCCGCTCAACGCCAAGAAGCGCCCGAGCCGCTCCCCGTCCTCGGCGAGAAAGCCCAAGCAATTCAAGGCGATGGCCTCGGCATCGGGAGCGGATTGTGAAGTCTTGAGGGGCATGGGTTGCTTCAAGTTAACTAAGATCGTGCATGGCGGCCTGAAATCAAGCCTGTTAAACGCTTGGTTTACGGAATCGGATGAGACTCGGCTAAGACGCAGCGTTGGGATCTGCGGCTTCAGCGCTTGGGCGTTGGTATACAAACCCGAACAGAGAGACGCCAGCCCGTGACTTCCGCAGCGACCCAAAGGGTGGGAATGATGAACACGCCGGGACCCGTCCCTGCAGCCCAGAAGACCGTCCTCGTCGTGGAGGACAATGAGCTGAATATGAAGCTCTTCCACGATCTTCTCGAGGCGCATGGCTATCGGGTCCTGCAGACGCGCGACGGTTTGTCGGCACTCGATATTGCCCGCCAGCACATGCCTGACCTGATCCTGATGGATATCCAGTTGCCAGAAGTTTCTGGGATCGAAGTCACCAAATGGCTCAAGGAAGATGACGACCTTCGTCGCATCCCGGTCATCGCGGTCACCGCATTCGCCATGAAGGGCGATGAGGAGAAGATTCGCGAGGGCGGCTGCGAGGCCTACATCTCGAAGCCAATCTCGGTGATGGGTTTCCTGCAGACCGTCGATAGCTTTCTGAAGGCACAGCAATGACCGCCCGCGTACTCGTCGTCGACGACATTCTCGCCAATGTGAGATTGCTCGAAGCCAAGCTGGCGGCCGAATACTTCGAGGTGGTCACCGCGATGAACGGCGTCGATGCGCTCGAATCCGTGCAGCGCGCCAAGCCTGACATCGTGTTGCTGGACGTCATGATGCCTGGCATCGACGGCATCGAAGTCTGCAAGCGCATCAAGTCCGATATTCAGACGCAGCACATTCCCGTCATCATGGTCACGGCGCTCGACCAGCCGGAAGACCGCGTGCGCGGCCTCGAGGCCGGGGCCGATGATTTCCTCACCAAGCCGGTGAATGACCTCTCGCTTTTCTGCCGCTTGAAAAGCCTGGTGCGGCTCAAGATGCTCACCGACGAATTGCGCGCCCGCTCGATCGGCAACGACACCATGAGTATCCTTGGCGAGGGCAGGGGTGACAACGAGATGCGGCAGGGTCGTATTCTCGTCGTCGACAACCGCGCGACCGGCGCCGAGCGCATCAAGTCGGCACTCGCTGGTCGTCACGACGTTACAGTTATCGATGATCCGCAGGCGGCTGTGGTCAATGCCGGCGAGAACGTTTACGAACTCATCATCGTCAATCTCGACATGGAGAATGTCGACGGCTTGCGCGTCTGCTCGCAATTCAAGTCGCTGGAACGCACCCGCCAGACTCCGATCCTCATCGTCGTCGATCCGGACGATCACCAGCGCCTGATGCGCGGTCTCGACATGGGCGTGAACGACTATCTCATTCGCCCAGTTGATCGCCAGGAATTGCTCGCCCGCGTCAACACGCAGGTGCGCCGCTGGCGCTACGCCGAAAAATTGCGCAACAACGTGCAAGCCTCGATCGAGATGGCCGTCACCGATCCGCTGACCGGCCTCTATAACCGCCGCTACATGGAAGGCCAGATGGCGATGCTGGTGGACACGGCCGCCAATCGCCAGCGCTGTGTCTCGGTGATTGCGCTCGACGCCGATCACTTCAAATCCGTCAATGATACGTATGGCCATGATGTCGGCGACCGCGTCCTCCAGGAACTCGCCAACCGCATCAAGCGCAATGTCCGGAACGTCGACATGGCCTGCCGGACCGGTGGCGAGGAATTCATCGTCGTTTTACCCGACACCGAACCGCGCCTCGCCGAAAAGATCGCCGAGCGCGTGCTGCGCGCCGTTTCCGCCAAGCCCTTCCCGACCGGTGGCAAGGCGCTACCTTTGACTGTCACCGTGTCGATCGGCGTCGCCGGCTATGAAGGATTGGGCGATCGCGCCTCTGATATCCTTAAGCGCGCCGACGAAGCGCTCTATCGTGCCAAGCACGAAGGCCGCAATCGCATCGTCTCTGCCGCAGCCTAACCCTCAAATCGCCTTTTCACTATCCGCAGCGAAGATCGAAGCGCGATTGAGGTTGAGCGCCAGCGCGAGTTTCTCGCCAACGCGGCTGACATCATGCGCCTGTAATTCGGCAATGGCCGGAACGCCGCCAATGTTGAAGGTGGCAAAGGTCCGCGAGCCGGTCGGTTGCAGGAGATCCACGGTGGCATCCAGTCGCGCAATACCAGGCGCACTCTGCTCTCCCGTTGCGCGGCTGATATGTTCCGGGCGAAGTCCCAGAAGGACATCTGTTGCCACCGTATTGGAGGAGAGCCGGCTGGCCGGCAGGGGTAGAATCGCACCATCACTCAGAAGGAGGCGATCGCCTCCGTCACGCACGAGCTTTGCGGGAATGAAGTTCATCTTGGGCGATCCAAGAAAACCGGCCACGAAACGATTGGCGGGCCTTTCGAAAAGATCAAGCGGCGCACCCTGCTGCTCGATTACCCCGTCGCGCATGAGCACGATACGATCGGCGAGTGTCATCGCCTCGATCTGGTCGTGCGTGACATAAATCATCGTCGTGTCGAGTTCCTGGTGGAGGCGCTTGATCTCGCCGCGCATCTCGTCACGCAATTGGGCATCGAGGTTGGAGAGCGGCTCGTCGAAGAGAAACACCTTCGGATTGCGCACGATCGCCCGTCCGATGGCGACGCGCTGGCGCTGGCCGCCCGAAAGCTGCCGCGGAAGGCGGTCAAGCAGCGCATTGATCCCGAGCATCGATGCGGCTCGGCCGACACGCTGCTCGATCTCGGCTTGCGGCATTTTCCGCGCCCTGAGCCCGAAGCCGATATTGGAGCGCGCCGTCATATGCGGATAGAGCGCATAGTCCTGGAAAACCATCGCAACGTCGCGGTCGCGCGGCCGCATGTCATTGACGACGTCGCCGCCAATGGCGATCTCGCCATCGGTGATCTCTTCTAAGCCCGCGATTGTCCGTAGCAGCGTGCTCTTGCCGCAGCCGGAAGGCCCGACCAGAACGGTGAACTCTCCGTCGGGAATGTCGAGATTGATCCCGCGGACCGCATGCACGGCGCCAAAATGCTTGTGCAAATCGGTGACTTTGACGTCCGCCATTATATTCGTCCCCTAGCCACGGATGGCGCCCAGCGTAAGCCCGCGAACCAGATGCTTTTGCACCAGCACACCCAGCACGATCGACGGCACTAGCGACACGATCGCCAATGCGCTCGCCTCGCCATATTGCGCGCCCTGGAAGCTCAGGAAGGCGCGGAACACCGTCGGCAGCGTGTAGGCATTGCGGCTCGTTAGCACCAAGGCGAAGAAGAACTCCGTCCAGCAGGCGATGAAAGTGAACACGGCGGCCGCCACGATCCCAGGCGCCGCCAATGGCGCTGCCACCCGCCAGAACGATGTCCAGCGGGTACAGCCATCGACCAGCGCGGCCTCCTCGAGCGAACGCGGCATGCCGCGGAAATACGCAAACATCATCCACACCGAAACCGGCAGCGTGAACACCGTATAGGCGAGGATCATGCCGATATGGGTGTCGTTGAGGCCGAGGGCGCGATAGTTCAGGAAGATCGGCAACACGATGGCGATCGGCGGCAGGAAGCGCTGGGACAACACCCAGAATGACAGGTGCTGGCCGCCCGTGTTGAAGCGGGCCAGGCTGTAGGCCATCAGCGTCCCGAACAGGCACGACAGGAACGTTGCCGAAATCGAGATGATGAGGCTGTTGATCAGCCCATTGAGCCCCCGATAGGCAAACATGGCGGCCGTGTAGTGCACCATTGTTGGCTTGTCGGGGAACCAGACAGGCGGGATGGCGAGATAGTCGTCGCTCGGCTTGATGGATGTGACGAACACCCAATAGAGCGGCGCCAGGACGAAGATGATGCAAATTGCGAGAAACACGAAACGCCAGACCGGCCTGCGCGACCGCCTCGGGCGGCGAACTGGCTTTGCAACGACATCGGCCATCATCGCGCCTCCGCCTTGAGCAGCCGCCGCACCAGGAAGATGATCACGAGGAGGGTGAGCACCATGAAGATCCAGGCGCCCGCCGTCGCGCGCGACAGATGGAACTGCGTGAAACCGATCGTGTAGAGATAAAAAGATGCGCTGTAAGTCGTGGTGCCGGGGCCACCGCCCGTCATGATGAAGATCGTGTCGAAAAGCCTGACCGCATCGAGCAAACGGAAAGCGATGGCGAGAAAGATCATCGGCGAGATGTAGGGAAGTGTGATGTTCCAGAAGGTCATCCACGGCCCGACGCCGTCGAGCTCCGCCGCCTCATAGACATGCGGTGGGATCGCGGTCAGCCCGGCGAGCAGGATCACGAACATGAAGGGCGTCCACTGCCACACATCGGCGAGGATCAAGGCGACAAAATTCCAGGGAAATTGCGTGAGCCACTTGATCGTTACATCGAAGCCAAGCAATTGGCTGAGCAGATAATTCGTCGGGCCGAACGGGTTGTGCAGCATCAGCACCCAGACCTGGCCGACGATGACCGGGCTGATGAAAAGTGGCACGATCAGGATTGAGATGATGACGCCTCGACCCCTGAAGGTCCTCGCCATGGCCATTGCGATCGCAAGTCCAAGGAGGAACTCGACCGACACATTGATGACCGACAGCACCACAGTGATCCAGAGCGAATATCGCGCCACCGGATCGAAGATCACTTGCGAGAAATTCTTCAGGCCGACGAAAGCGTGCCCGGGTATCTGGAAGTCGTAATTGACGAAAAGGACCCAGATCGAAAAGATTAACGGGTAGATCGAAATGGCGAGAATGAGGAGCGCCGCTGGTGCGACGAGCAGCCATTTGAACCACCTGTCGCTTTGCCGGGCCGAGGGAAAATGCCTTCCGCCGCCGATCGCCCCATTCGCCGTTGCGCTGCTTGCCATCCCCGCCTAGCCGCTTTTTGTTTTTTTCGAGACGCCCCCCGGAGTCTCGCAATCGAAATAGGAAAGGGCCACCGTACGACACGGTGGCCCCGTTGCTGTTTAGAGTTTCACGGCCAAGCCGAGCTTTTCCACCGTGTTTGCGGCGGTCGCGCCCGGCAGCTTCAGGAACTCTACATAGAATGCCTTCTGTGAGTCGACGCCGAGATTCTCGGTGGTCGCATCCCATTCGGCCGACGCCGTCTTCAGCGCCTCCATTGGATCGGTACCGGCCCACACCGACGTGCACATGCGGTCGAGCGAGAGCTGGTAGTCCTGGGCGCCCGGCATGATCGGATCGAGCAGACCGACATTCGCCGAAGCATTGAGGTTTGCCAGATACTCCGGCGCGCTCGGGAAGAGCTGGCCATAGAGGTCCGACTTGAAGTGCGAGATGCGATATGGATCACGCAACGCATAGGGCAGCATGCAGCGGGCAAGCGACACCGGCGGCGAACAGGCCCACTGCATGAACAGATAGGCCGCTTCGAGATTGGCCGAATCCGCCGCAAGTGCCTTGTTGAAGCCGAAGGCGTGTTCCGGATTGCCGCCGGGAACGATCGCATAGCCGACTTTGCCGGCGATCGAAGACTGCGGAATGAACGAGATCGCCTTGTCGCTCTGCGAGTAGCCCGCGGACATGCGGCCCGTCGGCGGCCAAGAATAGATCATGGCGACCTTGCCCTGCAGCCACGCCACCCACAGCGACACGGCATCGAGTTCCTCGTTGCCGGGGATCGAGGCCTTGTTGGCGGCGATCATGTTGTTGAGCGTCTTGACGCCGATATCGTTGGCGATCGACGCCTTCATGTTGTCATCGAAGAACAGCCCACCGTTGGAGCGGAACTGCTGCATGAAGTCGAACTGGTTGCCGGGCGAGCCTGCCTTGCGGAAATGGCCCGCGCCATAGACGTTCGGCGCCATCTGGTCGGTGATGAACTGCGCGACCTGGGCATAGTCTTCCCAGGTCTTCGGCACTTCGAGCTTCTTGTTGAACTTCGCCTGGTAGGCTTCGTTCAATTTCGGATCCTCGAAGATGTCTTTGCGATAGTAGAGGGCGAACATGTCGCCATCGTCGAAGAAGCCCCAGATCTTGCCCTTGTAGGTCGGGAGTGCCTTGTAAAGCGGATGATAGTCCTCGAGATCCGCCGTATTCATGTACTTGGCGATGTAGTCGTCGAGTGGCGCGATCACGCCACCATCGGCCAACGCGGGCGTCCACTGCGGCTGCAGGTCGAGGATGTCATAGGCGCCGGACTGGGCGATGTGTTCGGCGATCGGCTTCGAATACATGTCCGGCGAGGGCAGTTCGACCACCGTCGACTTGATGCCGGTCAACTGCTCCCACAAGGGACCTGAGAAATTGCGCGGATCGAGCCCTTGCAGGCCCGCTTCGTAGGTCATGTTGAGGTTTGCGCCGGCAAACTTCTTGGCCGCCTCCACAGCGCGGAAAGCCGAGCCGTCAGCCGGTCCTTCGGTCGAAGCCTTGAGCGCCAGGGCTTGCGCCTTGCCGAGTGGCGAATTGGGATCCTCGAGCTGCACCTTGGCCTGGGCCAGGGCGCCGCTGACGAAGGACGGCGACAGGCCGCCGCCCGCGACAGCCAGCATGCCGGCCATCTGCCCGAACCGCTTGATGAAGGTGCGCCGTGTCGGCTCACCTCTCAGCCAAGCGTCAACATCGGCGGCAAGGCCGGCGTTGAAGTCACGTCTTTCTCGTTCGTTCATCTAGCTCCTCCCATGTGGCAGTCGCTCCGCGTTCGGCGGTAGCGCTCCATTTTGCGGTTTCGCGCCTGGTCCGGCCGCAGCCGGCAGGTTTCTTTTTCAGTCCACAGATTCGAAGACGCCGCAACTCGCGGCGCTTTATCAATACTGCAGGCGTTTCTTGGCTTCCGTCAACTGTACAGCTTTGTAATGTTTGGGCCTTCGACCTCGAGATGGTTAGCAAGCGTCTGTCCATACCGTGCAAATGTCGGTATCCTTGCCCGGAGTGTAGCGTCAACACGACGACGGGGGTCTACCTTGATTGAATCACATCATTGGAATGCCGTATGAACAACCAGCTTGCTCTCGTCCTGCTGATGCTCGCGGCATCTGTCGCGATGTTCGTGATGAACCGGCCGCGCATGGATGCTGTGGCCCTGCTCATGCTGACTTTGATGCCCTTTACCGGCGTCATCACCATGAACGAGGCACTGGCAGGCTTTAGCGATTCCTCCGTTGTTCTGATCGCTGCACTGTTCGTGATCGGCGCGGGATTGACGCGAACTGGGATCGCCCGCCGCCTGGGCGACTGGCTCAATGCCAAGGCGGGGTCCGGAGAATCGCGCCTGATCGTCATGTTGATGGGGTCGGTGGCGGCACTCGGCTCATTGATGAGCTCGACGGCCGTGGTGGCGATCTTCATTCCCGTCGCCCTGCGCATTTCGCAGAGTCGCGGCATGGCGCCCGGCCGCCTGATGATGCCCTTGAGCGTCGCCGCCCTGATCAGCGGCATGCTGACCTTGGTCGCCACTGCGCCCAATCTGGTGGTCAATGCCGAATTGATGCGCCAGGGTGCCGAGGGCTTCAACTTCTTCAGTTTCACGCCCTTCGGCCTGCCCATCCTGGTACTCGGCATCATCTATATGCTGTTTGCGCGTCGGCTGCTTGCCGACAGGCCGGCGGCCGAAGTCGGTGCAGCGGCGCGGCCAAGCTTGCGCACCTGGATCGAGCGCTATCGCCTTGCCGACCGCGAACAGCGCCTTGTTGTGACGCAGGCCTCCTCGCTCGCCGGCAAGCGCTGCGGCGATATCATGGGCCGCATTCCCGGCGTCTATCTGTTGGGCATCGAACGCGGCAGTGGATTGTCGCTCAAAGTGCTACGCCCCGACCCCCAGACCGTCATCGAGATGGGCGACGTACTTCTCGTCGATGCCGAGATCGCGCCGTCCGAACTCGCCAAATTGCGCAGCGATTTCGCGCTGGACGCGCGCCCGCTTGCCGATGGCACGGATTACTTCTCCGACCGCTCGCAGGATCTCGGCATGGTCGAAGTCATCCTGCCGGCGGACTCGGCCTTCATTGGCCAGACCATCGAGGAAGCCCAGTTTCGTACCCGTTACGGATTGACGGTTATCGGACTGCGCCACGGCGACACCGTCGTTCCGCAGGCTATCCGACAGGAGCGCCTGAAGCTCGGCGACACCTTGTTGCTCGCAGGCTTCTGGTCGGACATCCGCAAGCTTCAGACCGACACGCACGATCTCGTCGTTCTGAGCATGCCCGCCGAATTCGAGGAAATTCTGCCCGCGGCTAGCCGCGCGCCGTACGCGCTCGCCGTGCTCGGGCTCGTCGTCGTGCTGATGGCAACCGGCATCGTACCGAACGTACAGGCGGCCTTGATCGGCTGTCTGCTGATGGGGCTCTTCGCCTGCGTCGATTTCAACAGCGCCTATGGCTCCATCAGCTGGAAGACGATCGTGCTGATCGTCGGCATGCTGCCCTTCTCGCTGGCGCTGCAGCGCACCGGCGGCGTCGACCTCGCCGCGGACGCCGTTGTTCATTTTGTTGGCGAGTCATCGCCGCGTATCATAATCGCGACATTGTTCGTCATCACCGCAGCACTCGGCCTCTTCATTTCCAATACCGCAACCGCCGTGTTGATGGCTCCCGTCGCCCTGGCGATTGCCAAGGATTTGGGCATGTCGCCTTATCCCTTTGCCATGATCATCGCGCTCGCCGCATCGACCGCCTTCATGACGCCGATCTCTTCGCCGGTGAACACGCTTGTGGTCGGTCCCGGGCAATACAGCTTTGGCGACTTCGTGAAGGTCGGCGTGCCGTTCTCGATCGTCGTCGCCATTGTCTGCGTGATCCTGGTGCCGATTCTCTTGCCCTTCCACTAGATGGCGTAAGCGCAATGAAGAGCGACTTCAGGAACGTCTCGACTGGCCATTTGCCGAAGTCTGAGAGTATCGAACAAATCCTGCGCGAGGCCTATGAAGACGCGCGGACCGACGACGGCGGCGAGAACTCGCAAGTCTACCCGGCTCTGGCGCGCATGCCGCGTGATCTCTTCGGCCTTTGCATGGTCAGTGCATCGGGGCGTGCCTACGCGGCGGGCAACGTCGACCACGAATTCTCGATCATGAGCGTCTCCAAGCCCTTCATCTTCGCGCTCGTCTGCGAATTGATCGGACCCGATGAAGCCCGCGCCAAGCTCGGCGCCAATGCGACAGGGCGCGCCTTCAATTCATTGGCCGGGATCGAGGCCATGCCGGGCGGCATCACTAATCCCATGGTCAATGCCGGCGCCATTGCCACCACCAGCCTCGTTCCCGGCACCAACAGCGACGCGAAGTGGAATTTCATCCGCCACGGCCTGTCGCGCTTTGCCGGACGCGAGCTCGCCCTCAATGACGAAGTCTATGCCTCTGCTACCGAGACCAATTTCCGCAACCGTTCGATCGCCTGGATGCTGGAGAGTTCGGGCGCGATCTACTGCGAGCCATTGGAGGCCGTCGCGCTCTACACCCGCCAGTGCTCGCTCAATGTGAGCGCCCGCGATCTCGCGGTCATGGGCGCAACCCTCGCCGATGGCGGCGTCAACCCGGTGAATGGCGAGCGCGTGGTCAGCGCCGCGGTGTGCCATTACGCCCTGGCCGTCATGGCGACGGCCGGGCTTTACGAAACCTCCGGTGACTGGCTTTACGAGGTTGGCCTGCCGGGCAAGAGCGGCATTGGCGGCGGCATTGTTACCGTGTCACCGGGGAAGGGCGGCATTGGCGCCTTCGCCCCGCCACTGGACAAGGCTGGAAACAGCGTTAAGGCCCAGCGCGCCACGCGTTTTCTGTCCCAGCGTCTCGGCATGGACCTTTTTGTCTCAACCCCGGCGATCGGCGGAACCCCGGCCTCGTAATTGCATTAGGTTCCCGCGTCCTATGGCCTCAATGAACTGCCGTAGCGGCAGCCCTTACATTGCCATAGCCGCACACAGGCGGTTAGACTGAACCCCGAATCTGAAACGATCTGAAAGTCCCTAAATGAAGCCTTTCGCCATAGCCGGCATTCAGATGTATCTGAATCATGGCTCGAATATCGAGGCCATGCGCCACCGGCTCGACCTCACGATGCATCTCTATCCTTGGGTCGAGATGGTGATGTTCTCGGAACTCGCTGTATTCGGCCCCTTGCTGCAACATGCTCAGCCATTGCCGGGCCAGGCCGAGGAAGCCTTCCAGCAGATGGCCCGCCACCACAAGATTTGGCTCGTCAACGGCTCGATGTACGAGCGCCATGACGGCAAGATCTACAACACCACCTCGATCATCGATCCCGAAGGCGAGGTCGTCGGCCGCTATCGCAAGATGTTTCCGTTCCGGCCCTTGGAGCAGGGAGTCGAGCCCGGCGATGAGTTCTTCACCTGGGATATCGAAGGTGTCGGCCGCTTCGGCATCCTGAACTGCTATGATATCTGGTTCCCGGAAACCGCCCGCCAGCTCACCGCCAGCGGGGCGGAAGTCATCATTCACCCGGTCATGACCCATACCATCGACCGCGATGTCGATATCGCGGTGAGCCATGCGACCTCGGCCATGATGCAGTGCTATGTCTTCGACGTGAACGGTCTCGGCGCCGGCGGCAATGGCCAGTCCTGCGTCTTCGATCCATCGGGCCGTGCGCTCTATCGGGGCGATGGCACCGAACAGATCATCCCGATCGAAATCGACTTGGAGCAGGTCCGCCGCTCGCGCGAGCGCGGCATCAGGGGCTTGGGCCAGATGGCGAAAAGCTTCCGCGACCGGCCTGTCGAATTCCCGGTCTATCGCGACGGCTTCGACCAGTCCTATCTTGACGGCCTCGGTGCGTTGGCCACGCCACGCCGCACCGACGGTCCGCCGCCAGCGAATGTCAGGACGCTCCCGGTCCGCCGCAGCTTCGTGAAGTAGCTCGGCACGAGGACACGCACGCGCGGCTTTCCCGGTCATGGTTGAAGCGCAACGGCGCTATCAGCCGCCTATCAGCTTGACCCTCCTAGGGTGTCGATCGACGGCGGCATTGATCGCCGCCCGCCATCACTCAATCCGGGACCGCGCCCGCGTTGATCCCCATCTAGGAGTTCGCCATGTACCGCACATTCGCATCGACCGGCCTTGCCCTGCTGCTCGCCACGCCGGCGATGGCCGACGCCGGCTGCAGCACAGCGCCCGCCTCTCAGTTCAAACCCAAGGCGACCCTTGAGGCCCAACTCAAGTCGGAAGGCCTCAAGGTCCGCCAGATCAAGGTCGAGAACGGCTGCTACGAAGTTTATGCAACCGACAAGGCCGGCAAGAAGATCAATGTCGCCTACAATGCCGAGACCTTGGTGAAGGTCGACAATCCGGAAGCCGGCGAGGATTGATCGCGCCTGCTGGTCCGCATCATCGCTGCCGTTGAGGGCGTGCTTTCGCCCGTTACTGCTGCTGCGCGACCAGGAGCGGCCGGAACTTCATTTTCGATCCGTCATCGACGGCGGCGACGAACCACTCGCCGTCCTTGACGATCGTCCCGCACAGGGGCTCGCCCTTGGTCCAGTCGTTGAAGCTCACGCACAAGGCATTGCCGCGCACATACCAGCGGCCGTCATCCTTGCGGCCATAGGCCTCGCCCTTGAGCGCGCCGTTCTTGTGGCCGGTGAGCGTCACCTTGTAGCCCTTGACCCGCGCCTCGAAATAGCCGGGAAACATCTGCTTGATCGCTGATCCAGTGAGGCGCGCCGGCCCCGCATCGGCGGTGCCCGCCGCAGCTCCGAGCCCAACGCCGCAGGCCGCAAGAATCGACAGGATACGCATGGCTCGAACCCCCTCTGGTGTCTGATGTGATTGGCGTGATCGAGATATGGGGGGAGGGAGGCTCAATGTCCCTTGTGAATTCCGGACAAAGCTTGTGAATCTCTGCCAAAATGCCTGTCCAGCCGATTCTTGAGGGCAACCGCCATGGCCGAACCGCGCCTGCGCAACATCCTCGCCCGCCATGTCCTGCGCGACCTGGAAGCCGCCGGCATTGCCACCGCGCCGCTGCTGGCGCGCTCAGGCCTCAAGCGCGCCCAGGTCAATCGCGACGAGGGCTGGATTGAATATCGCGGCCATGCGCTCTTCCTCGAAGCGGCCGCTGCCGCCACCAACGATGCCTTTTTCGGTCTCGAACTTGCGCGCCGTTTCGATCCGCGCGATCTCGGCACGCTCGCCTATATCGGGCTTTCCTGCCGCACGCTCGAAGACGCGCTCCTTAACATCGAGCGCTACATGCCGGTGCAGACCGAAGCCTGGCAGCTTGATCTCGTCTTCGAGGAGGATGCCGCGGTCCTTTCCTTGGAAGCGGCGCGGCCCGATTTCCTTGAATGGGAACAGGCGGCGGAAGCAACCGTTGCAAGCCTCGTCTATGGCTATCAGTTCTTCCTGTCGGAGCCGCTCGCCCCGCGCGAGATCCACTTCGCGCATCGCCATCGTGACGCCAAGCCGCTTGAGCGCTACACGCAGATGCTCGGTTGCCCCATCGCCTTCGCGAAAGACTCCTGCCGCATCATCATCGCGCGCGACGCCATGCGCCGCCAGATCACTACCGCCGACGACCGGCTTCTCGCCATACTTCAGGCCTATTGCAACGAGGTGTTGAAGCATCACGCGCCCGGCCGTTCCGATCTCGTCTTGCGCCTCCAGCAGGCGATCATCGATCTTTTCCCGAGCGGGCGTGCGCGCGCCAAGGTGGCGGCGGCCAATCTCGGCATGACGGAGCGCACCATGCACAGAAGGCTTGCCGCCGAGAATACCAGCTTCGGCCAGATCCACGAGCGCCTGCGCCGCGATCTGGCGCTCAAATATGTGCGCGAAGAGAAGCTCAATCTGCAGCAGATCGCCTATCTTCTCGGCTATTCCGATCAGAGCGCCTTCAGCGTCGCGTTCCGGCGCTGGACCGATCGCACGCCGACCGAGATGCGCCAAGGAGGGGGAAGTCCATGAAACATGTGTTGGCCGTCATGCTCGCTTGCGCGCTTGTCGCAAGCCCGATGCTTGCGCGCGCCGAAGAGCCGACCGCCGAGGAGGGCCAGGGCCTCGCCGAGGCCAACTGCACCAGATGCCACGCCGTCGGCAAGGAAGGCGCAAGCCCGCTCGCCGCCGCACCGCCGTTTCGCGACGTCGCCAAGCGCTACAGCCTGGAAGAATTGATGGACGCCTTCATGGAGGGCTTGCCCGTGCGCCACGAGATCATGCCCGACTGGGACATGACCGAGGACCATTCGATCGCAATCAGCCTCTACATCATGAGCCTGGCGAAATGACCTATCGTCTGTCCTGCTTGCCCGGCCGCAGGGTCTTGCCGAGAATGTGCTCGTCGCGGCCGATGACATGCGCCGAGGTCCCCACCAGCAGCGGATCGGCGCCCGTCACCACTTTGCGGTTTTTCGTGGGGTAGGGCAGGCTTGACAGGAAATGCTGCATGCAGGCGATGCGCGCCCGCTTCTTGTCGTCCGATTTGATGATCGTCCATGGCGCGTCAGCCGTGTCGGTATAGAAGAACATCGCCTCCTTGGCCTCGGTATAGGCGTCCCACTTGTCGATCGATGCGCGGTCGATCGGCGACAATTTCCACTGCTTCAACGGATCGTTCTGGCGCGATGAGAACCGCTTCTGCTGCTCCTCGCGGGTGACCGAGAACCAGTATTTGTAAAGTCTCAGTCCGGAGCGCACCAACATGCGTTCGAGATCCGGGCACTGCCGCATGAATTCGAGATAGTCGTTGGGATTGCAGAACCCCATCACGCGCTCTACGCCGGCGCGGTTGTACCAGGAGCGGTCGAACAGCACGATCTCGCCGCCCGCCGGCAGGTTCTCAACGTAGCGCTGGAAATACCACTGGCTCTTCTCGCGGTCGTTTGGCTTTTCAAGCGCCACCACGCGGGCACCGCGCGGGTTGAGATGCTCCATGAAGCGCTTGATCGTCCCGCCCTTGCCGGCGGCGTCGCGGCCTTCGAAAATCACGACGATGCGCTCGCCGGTTTCCTTCACCCAGTTCTGGACCTTGAGCAGTTCCACCTGAAGCGGAACCATCTGGCCCTCATAGCTTCCCTCGCCGATCCGGCTGCGATAGGGAAATTCGCCGGTTTCGAAGGCATGCCGGATTGCGTCGGGATCATGCCGCATCCGCGCGACCGAAGGGCCGCGCCCGTTCGTTTGGGGTTTGGGCTCGGGCGCGGGGCGCGGCACGGCAAGGTCAGGCGGGGCGTCGGGCACGATTCCCTCCACGTCATCAAGATTTCACAATCGCCCAGATTGCGGGTTTTGCATTTGATCCTGATCAAGGATCAGGCGCCATTGCCACGCGCGCGCGGAACCGGCAGGCGCACCTAATCGCGCATCATTTCTGTCACGATCTCGTCTGGCGAGGCTTCATCATACTGGGGAAGGTCATCGCCAATCGTTTCCCAGCCTGCTTTCGAGGCAACGTGAATGTGGGATTCCTTCTCGCGCGGATGGCCCGGGTGAACGCCGCCGTCGAGGGTCGCGGGCATGAAGTACATCAGGTCGGGCTCGCTGTCTTCGTAGGCGAACACCCGGCAGCCGCAAGTCCTGCAGAATCTGTATTCGAAACTTGGCGACGAGCGATATCGGGTGAGTTGATCTTCGCCTGTTATCGCGATGTCGGCGCGCCGAATGACCGCCCCCGGAACCGACAAGGTCGCAAAGCCTTTGCGACACTGCGAGCAGTGGCAGTGCTGGACGCTCAGGGGCGGCGCCAGAAGCGCATAGCGCACGCGCCCGCAGTGACATCCGCCGTGCTTCGGGTAGTCCGACATCGCCATCCCCCCGAGTTTCAAAGGTAATGCATTATACGCCGAACTCCCGGCCAGTGGCTTTCATCACTGAAATGGACCCACCGCTATTCCCGAACCCGATTTGTTCTGGTACACAAATGCAGAACATCGGCACCTGACCAACTGGGGCGGAGACGCATGAACAAGGCAAAACACATCACCGAGTTGTCACCCGACGCCTGTGAACACGTCCTGACGCTCATGATGCAGGCGTGCGGAAGGATTGCCGACGATCACGGATTGGTCATCGACGACTTCCGGTGGCGCGGCCGGTCGGATGGCAACGCCTTCGAAACCGGATTTCGCGTGAGCGTCATCGGGAGAGCCGGGGAAGACCGCAAGCGGGAACAGGAACTCTTCGCTGCAGCGGCCCAGCAGATCGGCCTCAGTGCGTCAGATTTCGAACGCGAGTTCAGCGTAGAAGGCCACCGCTTCCGCCTCACCGGTATCGACCAGCGGCGCCCTAAATATCCGATCTCCGCGGAACGAGTTTCCGACGGCCGGCTCTGCAAATTCCCCGCCGATGAGGTGGTGAAGCTGCTCAGGGGAGAGGAAGGCTCCGTGCACGCGCAGAGGTAGCGATCCCCAAGCCAGATCAGGCTCCGGTAGCAACGTTCTTTCATTCTGCAGAACGACGAAATGAACGCCCATTCAAAAATGATTCCGCGTGCGGAAATCGCCAAAACCGTGTCGCTAAGAATGCGAAATTTGGGGGTCAAAAGGCGCGAAAATGCCCTCCCGAACGCGCCCTCAGAACATCTTTTGCGTCGAATCCGCGGGTGGTGGGACAGGCGCCGAGGAGCCCGTCACCGGGATCGCCTCGAACTGCCGGTGGATCGCCGAAACCCAATCCTTGGCCCGCTGCGTGAGCTTGCGGTCATCGGTCTGGAAGCGCCCGCGCGACACCAGGATGCCCATATCGGCGCCGTGATAGCGATAGTCGCCGGCCGAATAGACGCGCAGGTAGAAGGCCTCGTTCTCGTCCGAAACCAGGAACCAATCTATTGATTTCCTTACGAGTTTTATCTCACCCTTGGCGTCGATCCGCCAGATGCCGGAAGCCGGCGCTTTGGTGATCATCTCCACCCGGTCGACCGGATATTTGAGGATGAGCTGGCTCCAATTGTCGAACTCGCTCCACCGGTCCTGGATGCGCGCAAGGTCGAGCTCCCAATCGACATCCATGAATTCGAGCATATGAAACAGATAGATAGGACAGCCGCCATAGGTCGAGGTGATGAGATTGGTCATCGGCGAGGCGCCTGAAATGCGCGGGTTGATTTCGCCCAGATAAACCTCGCGACTCTCCGTATCTATCAGAAAATCCATGCAAAAAGCGCCTTTGTAGCCGGCCTTGTAGAGCCGGTCGCCGAGCTTCTGCGCCATTTTGAGGACGGCTTTCCGCTCCTTCTCGAAACCGCCGACAAAAACGTCATTGCCGCACCAGCCGCCCTTGTAAGGGGTCACCTCGCCGAAGCCCGTAATGTCGGTCTGCATCGGCCCAACAAGCGTTCCATGCCGTGTCGCAACCGCCTCGAGCGTTCCCGGCAAGTGCTTGATCCGCCGCATGATTTTGAGCTCTTCTGAGCTGAGCGTCTCGGCATTCTTGGCGAAATCGGCGGCCGATTTAATGAAGAATGTGGTGCGGCCGGAATCGCCATAAGGCGTCTGGACGACCAGATCCCTGCCGAGTTTTGCCTTTGCGGCGAGCTTCAGTAATTCGGGATAAGTCTTTGCTTTCCCTAAGATATTCGGAGCGCTCTTGATCCCGGCCTCGTTGCCGAGCTGGGTGGTGACGATCTTGGAATCGATATGCTTACGGAGCTTCGCCGGGGGGAGCGCGATCGTCTGCTTCAGCTCCTTCGCCAGCGCTTCGGTTTCCTCGTCGAACATCACCAGGAGCAGAAGGCCGGGTCCGCGTTCAGTCAATCGCGCGCGTACTTCCTTGTGCCGGAGCAGGTAATTGTTGACGTCCTCGATTGAGCGGAACTCATGCGGTCCGTGCTCGCGCGGCACCACGATTTTGGGGTGCGTGCCGTCAAAGGAATCGAAATAATTGATATATTCGAAGCGGTTGATCCAGCGGCCGAGGCCCAGGATATTGTAGGGCGTGGGCGACAGGAAGGTGATCGGCGTGTGATTTTTCCTGAAGTATCCGAACACATCCGAAAGTGACGTAAGCTTTTGCCGTTTTGCCCCGCGCGCCATGCTTGCTCCCCCCGAGGTTATTTTCCGCTAGTGTAGACTCAACAGAGGGGGTGCTGCCAAGCTCTCCTCCGCGCGATTCGGGGACGGTCGATGGAATTTGTCGGGGTTCTGGTTGTCCTGGTTCTGGCGCTGGTCGCGCTCACCAGGATTTCCAGGCTGGAGCGCGAAGTAGCCCGGCTCGCGGCCCTGCTGCCCACAGTCCAGCCTATCCAACCCATTGTTCCTACTGCCGAAATCCGGCCAGAGCCGGTGCCCGTCGCAGCCGTCGAAACTGCGCCTGAAACCGTCCCGGAGGTGCTTCCTTCGGCCTATGAAGCTATTGCGGCGCCACCCCCGCCGTCGCCCGCCGCGCGCAATGTCGAACAGGCCGTCGCCTCGCGCTGGCTTGTGTGGATCGGCGGCATTGCAATCGCCTTATGCGGCGTTCTTTTCGTTAAATATGCCGTCGATAACGACCTTCTTTCGCCCCCCATCCGATGCGCTATCGGCTTGATATTCGGGCTGATTTTGGTCTTGGCCGGCGAATTCCTCCGTCGTCGGACTGTTGCACGTGAAACCTATGTGCCGGCTGCCGTCAGTGCAGCGGGCCTCGTGATCGCCTTCGGCAGCATCTATGCGGCCCACAGCTTCTATAATCTCATCGAGCCCAGAACAGCCTTTGCCGGCCTCGCCATCGTCGCCCTCGGGGCCTTTGCACTCTCGCTCGCCCAAGGCCCGTTGATCGCCGCCCTGGGCCTCATCGGTTCCTATGCAACCCCCGCCATTATTCCATCCGCAGACCCCTCGGCGGTGTCGTTTTTCCCCTATCTTTTCATTATCTTGGCGGCGTCCTTCGCAGTCCAGCGCCGCCGCCCTGGTTGGTGGTGGCTGGGTCTGGCGGCAATCCTCGGTGCATTGGGCTGGACCGCATTGTGGATCGGGTCCAGCATTTATGAGCCGGGCGACCTGATGCCGGTCAGCTTCTTCGCACTGGCGCTCATTGCCGTCCCATTGCTGGCCTTCGCCGGCAGACCGATCACCCAAAGCCTTCAATCGGCTGTGTTTTTTGGGGCGCTCGCTGGTTTTCTGGTGCTTGCGGCGCTGGCCGTTCGCGCCGGCCATTCGCCGACTATTTTAGGATTTCTCGGCCTTGCGGCGCTGATCGCCTTCATTGGCGCCATGCGCGAGAAACTCGATTTTCTGGCACCGGAAACCGTGGCACTTTGCCTGGTCGCTTTGGCGGGGTGGAGCGCGCGCGATTTTGCCGCCCCGGCCTATGATGAATTCGGGACCTATGTGCTCGTTTTGGGCCCCGAGGCCTTGCGATTCCTGCGCTGGATGGCGGGTTTTGCGGCCGCCTTCATCGTCGTCTGCTATTTCGCCATGTGGGCCCGACCCAATCCCGCGCTCTGGGCTGCGACGAGTCTCGGCACCGTTCTGGGCTATGGCTTCGTCGCCTTCGGCCGCGCCCCCAACGCCATCGCCGACCGGCACTGGATGATGGTCGCAGCCGGCCTCGCCATCGTGCTTCTTCTCGGCATGCTGGCGGGGCGCCGCCGCGTCGCGGTTCCCGCGTTCAGCACGGCACTCGGCCTCCATGGAATTGCCGCCACCGTGCTCGCAGGCTTCGCCTGCTCGATGGTGCTGGAAAACGTTCAATTGACTCTCGCCTGGAGCCTTCTCGTACCCGTCATTGCGGTGGTGGCCTTCATCCTCCCCGCTCGCTATCTCGGCGCGATCGCTTCGATCGTTGCCATGGTTGTCACCCTGCGCCTGCTGGTTGCGCGCGAATTGTGGTTCGATGTCAATAACTTGTGGCTTGGCCCTCACTTTGTGCTCTATGCCTATGGTGTGCCTGCGGTGCTGTTCTGGCTATCGAGCCTCGTCTTCAGGAGCCGGGACGATCTGAGGGCTGCGATCGCCCTTGAAGGGGCAGCACTCGGCCTCGCCATCGCGTTGATTTCGCTGGAACTCCGCGTGCTCATCGGGGGCGGAGTGCAGTCGCCGGAGCCGGGCCTACTCGAATCCAGCGCCCATGCGCTCGCCTGGCTTGGCGCCACCATCGGACTGCTCTATCGCCAGAGGCACGATCCATCGCCGGTGCCGCTCTGGGGCAGCCGCTTACTGCTCCTTGCAGCGAGCGCCATCCTGATATTTGGCAATCTTGGCGCTCTCAATCCGATTGCCACCGGCAAGCCGATCGAAGGCGAGGTATTCGCGAATACGCTGATCCTCGCCTATCTGCTTCCAGCACTGCTGATTGCGGTTATCGTTCCGTGGCTTGGCCGCATAGGGTGGGGCACGGCGCAGCCGATTTTCGGCATTTTCGCGCTGGTTCTGGCACTGGCGTATTTGACCCTTCAGACCAAGCGCTTCTTCCAAGGGCCGATACTGACGTTCGATGCGCTCAGTGATGCGGAGAACTACGCCTATTCGGCGGTCTGGCTCATCTTCGCGCTCTGCCTTCTCGTCGCCGGTATTTGGCGCGGCCGGAAATACCTGCGCTATGCCGGCCTGATTGTCGTCATCCTCGTCATCATCAAGGTCTTCCTCCTCGATATTTCGGGTCTTTCCGGCCTGTACAGGATTGCCTCCGTCGGCGGCCTCGGGCTGTTCCTCATCGCGATCGGCTATCTCTATGCCCGCTTCGTTTATCCGCTCGACGCGCCAAAAACCGAGGCACCGCCGGCGCCAGCCTAAAAGCCCGGCAGAACCAGCAGCTTGGGCCGCGCCGGCACCGTTGCAAAGAGGATTCCCACACCGGAAACAATCCCGGCCAGACTGCGCATGAGCATCTGCGGTCTCCACGTATTCGGCGTTCGGGCGCTGAACAGGAGTGTGGGGACCTCGGGCTTCAGATCAAATCACGGTATCGCGATCAATAGCAGATAGGCGACGAAAATGACGAGATGAACGATGCCGGTAAGAACGGTCGTTCGCCCCGTACCAAAGCTGATGATGCACAGCGTAAGCGTGACGGCCAGCAACACCATGTCACCGCCGCCGAGGCCAAGGATCAAGTTGGTTCCGGTGAGAAGGCTGATCGTGGCAACCGTTGGGATCGTCAGACCAATCGTCGCCAGCGCCGAACCCAATGCAACGTTCAAGGCGCGTTGCAATTCGTTGCGCATTGCCGCGCGTATCGCGACCAGCGCTTCTGGCAGTAGAACAAGGAAGGCGATGAGCGCGCCTACAATCGCATCGCCTTGCTCGATCTGCAGCGCCTTGAGCCCGTCCTCGACCCCCGCCGCTACACGCTTGGCGAGGATCACGACGGCCAGGAGACCTGCAATCAGGCAGATTGCGTGCAGCGTGATCTCGAGGGCCGATCGGCTCGGATGGGCGGATTCCTTATGATGCTCGGCGATATCGTCGATGAAGTAACGCCGGTGCCGCACCATCTGCATGAACAGGAATGAACAATAGAGCAGCAATGACAGGACGCTGACGAAGACGAGTTGCAAGGCGGAAAACGAGCCTGGATTCGCCGTCAATGTGAAATCGGGCAGGATGAGGATCAGAACCGCAAGGGTCAGAAGGACCGCGAGAAACGCACTCGTGCCCTGCTGCTTCAAATCCTGCTCGTAATTGCGCAGGGCACCCAAAGTCAGGCACGTCCCGACAAGACCGGTACACACGATCATGACGACGGAGAATACCGCTTCGCGCGCAAGAAAGGGATTTGGGTCGGCGTGAAGCATGACCGAAACGATGATCGAAACCTCGATGACCGTGACGGCGATGGTGAGGAGGAGGGTGCCAAGCGGCTCGCGGAGCTCGATCGCCAGTGCCTCGGCATGGTGAAGAACGATGAAAACAGTGCCGAGCAGGAGCGCTGCAGCGAACACCGAGACTGCGACCTCGCTGGTGGCGTCGTGCTCGATCGTGGCTGCGCTGGTAAACTGGATGACGAGCGCGGCCGCCAGGGCGACCAGGGGCATCACATAAACGAGGAACGCCCGCCCCTTGCTATGAGGCGCGGCAATCTCGCCCTGCTGGTTGATGCGCACGGCTTCCCCGGCGAGCCCGAGTTTTTCGAATCTATTCGTCTTCATGACGCCCCTCTGATCGCGGCTCCTGTATAAATCAGGAAACGCAACGCTTCCATGCGCGACAGGCGTCCCAAAAGCCGATGCGGCGACTTAACACCGCGATGTCCACGTCCTATCTCAATTTCCCTAATCAGTAAGGCGATTTGTGATGGTCCCGTTCTCTGTCCTTGATCTTTCACCCGTTCCGGAAGGGGCAAACCCCGCATTTGCCCTTCGAAATTCGCTCGACCTCGCCCGTCATGTCGAAAAACTCGGGTTTCATCGCTTCTGGCTCGCCGAACATCACAACATGCCTGGGATCGCCAGTGCGGCCACCGCAGTGGCCCTCGCCTATGTCGCTTCTGGCACCAGCACGATCCGGGTAGGCTCGGGCGGCGTCATGTTGCCGAACCATGCCCCGCTGGTGATTGCCGAGCAGTTCGGAACGCTTGAATCGCTCTTTCCCGGGCGGATCGACCTCGGCCTGGGCAGGGCGCCCGGCACCGACATGCTGACCGCGCGTGCTCTGCGCCGCGATCCAGCCCAGGCCGCCGACCATTTCCCGCAGGACGTGGTCGAACTCAGGGGGTATTTCGACGATCCCCAACCGGGGCAACGCGTGACCGCAGTTCCCGGGGCAGGTCTCAAAGTGCCGTTATGGATCTTGGGCTCTAGCCTCTTCGGCGCCCAGCTTGCCGCGATTCTCGGCCTTCCCTTCGCCTTCGCCTCGCACTTCGCGCCCGACGCGCTCTTGCCGGCGCTGGAAATCTATCGCGAGAGATTTACCCCGTCAGATCAGCTAGCCCAACCTTATGTCATGGTGGCAGCGAACGTGATTGCCGCCGACAGTGATGCGGAAGCGCGGCTGCTCTTCACCTCGATCCAGCAATCCTTCGTGCGCCTGCGCCGGGGTGCTCCCGGCAAGCTTCCGCCCCCCAATGCCGAGGCGGAGGCTGATTGGACCCCAGCCGAACGGGCAGGGGTGGATTCGGCGCTGCGCTATGCCTTTGTTGGTACCAAAAATACAGTCCGCAAGGGGATCGAGGATTTTCTTGCCCTCACCCAGGCCGACGAACTCATGGTCACGGGCCACATTTTCGATCATCAGGCGAGACTCCGGTCATTTGCTCTGGCTGCCGAGGTGCGCGACGCCATGGCAGCCGAAAAAGCAGCGTGAGAGCCATCAATACCACTTGACGTTATGTCTAGCACAACGTCAACTTCGATGTGAAGTTTCGATTTCATGCGAAGCGGGCGGTATCAAGTGATTTCGGTAAACATCCTCAAGCGTCGATGGAAGCTGGTATTCGGCTTTGCCGTTGCTGTGGCGGCATTTAGTTCAAGCAGCTTTGCGCCTGCGTACGCTCAATCGGCGGACGACGCGGACTTCCACATATCCGCCGTAGCAGAGTTCTATGCCGACCACGTGTATTCGAAGAAACCAGGCCACAAAGCACTTGCCGTTGGGCCGGGTGGTTATTGGGCAGACAATACGGGGCAAAGCACGGCGAGCAAGGCCGAGAACACAGCTTTGAATGCGTGCAACGCTGCCCTCCGGACGTCGCCCTTCAAAAGCCTGTCCAAGCAGCAGTGCGTCATCTTCGACTTGGATGGAAAGCGAACTGGGAGTGCAAGTCCGGTCGGCATCCCATTCGGCACAATTCCAAGTGAGCCGGATTATCCACTACTCACTGCACGCAAGTACATACCAGAAGGCACGGCCCGCGGAACCTTGGTTTTTCTTCACGGATGCAATCGGCAGGGGGATAGCGGTTGGTTATATGCTTGGGGAAGTTTCTACCAGGCAGCCGGATTTCGAGTCTTGTTTCCCAACAGTTTTGCCGAAGATCGCGACCCGGAACTCTGCGGTTCTCCGGGAGAAAAAGGAATAGATCAACAGACGAGAATTTTGAAACAGAGAATAGCTCAAACCAAGCGCTCTCTTGCGATCCTCCGCAAGCAATTCCCAGGCGAACCGATTTATCTACACGGCCAATCCGAGGGTGGTTATGTCGTACAGGCGTTGGGAGAAGACGTCGCAGGAATAATCGTTACTGGCAGCGCCTGCGGATTTGGAGATGGAAGAGCCTATAGCACGCCAGCCAAGGTCCCCACCCTTATCGTGGCGGGGACTAAGGATCCCTTTTTTAATCAAGCGCGAAGCCAGAAAAGTCTGTCAGCATACTGCAAGAATGCGAAAGGTGGCGGCCCGCTCAAGGCAGTTTCAATCCGAGGAATGGGACATTACGCAGCACCGTGGTGGCCGGGAATGACCGAGGCCATCGGTGAATTTCTCAAGATCCCGGCGTTAAAAATCCGACCAAACCCGGACAATTCCATCGCTCCACCTCAGCTATCGGACGATTTCCTGACGGTTTATAAAAAACAACCTCTGCACAAGGGCGTGGCCGTGTCGAGTGACGGTACCTGGGGAACGGAATTTGGCTATGAAACGGCATTAGATGCGAGAGAGGCCACCCTATTCCGATGCGATTCTTTTGAAAAATGGAACCCTTACGCTGAAGCTACTCACACACATAAATGCGTAATTTCAAACCTGGATGGGAAGAGTCTCAAGTGAGACTGGGCGAGAAGCCACCTGCCTGGCTAAATGCCTTTCTGATGAGTATGGCAGTTTACCAATGTCCTATTGCACTTATGCTCCGTTCCACCTATAAGCCGCCGCGCTTAATCACACACGCGGATGCGGGATGTTTCGCATGGGAGCTTCGGCTCCCCACATAGCGATGCCTCCCTCCGGTGCCGGGTAACCGGTCACATCATCCGCGGCGGATCAACCGGAAAAGGATAGACAAGGCATGGCATTGCCAGAATTCACTATGCGCCAGCTCCTCGAAGCAGGCGTGCATTTCGGACATCAAACCCATCGCTGGAACCCGAAGATGAAGAGCTACATCTATGGGTCGCGCAATGGCATTCACATCATCGATCTCGCGCAGACCGTTCCGCTCCTGCATCAGGCGCTGGTTTCGGTGCGCGACACGGTCGGCAATGGCGGACGGCTGCTGTTTGTCGGCACCAAGCGCACCGCGCAGGAATCGATCGCCGATGCCGCCAAGAAGTCGGCGCAATACTACGTAAATTCCCGCTGGCTGGGCGGTACGCTCACCAACTGGAAAACCATTTCCAATTCGATCAAGCGCCTGCGCCAGCTTGAGGACTTGCTTTCAAAGTCCGAAGTCGGTCTGACCAAGCGAGAATTGCTCACCCTCACTCGCGAGAAGACCAAGCTCGACCAGGCCTTGGGCGGCATCAAGGACATGGGCGGCACGCCGGACATCATGTTCGTGATCGACACCAACAAGGAACAATTGGCAATTAAGGAAGCCAATCGTCTTGGCATTCCGGTGGTCGCAATCATCGACACCAATTCCGATCCGGCCGGCATCACCCATCCGATCCCGGGCAATGACGACGCTGGCAGGGCTGTCTCGCTTTATTGCGATCTCATCAGCCGTGCGGCGATTGAAGGCATTTCACAGGCTCAGGGTTCGTTGGGACGCGATATTGGTGAAGCGGAGAACCCGCTGATCACCGAATCCCTCCCTGAAGTCGCTAACGCCTAACGGAGTACCCACATGGCTGAGATTACGGCAGCGATGGTCAAGGACCTGCGCGAGAAGACCGGCGTGGGCATGATGGACTGCAAGGCTGCACTTGCCGCGACCAAGGGCGACATGGATGCCGCCGTTGACTGGCTGCGCGCCAAGGGTCTTGCCAAGGCCGCCAAGAAGTCGACGCGCGTTGCGGCTGAAGGCCTCGTCGGTCTTGCGACCGGCGATAAGTCAGCGGCCCTCGTTGAAGTGAATTCGGAGACCGATTTCGTTGCCCGGAACGAGAAGTTCCAGGCGATGGTCTCCGAGATCGCCAAGCTTGCTTTGGGCACCGGCGGCAATCTTGAGAAGCTCAAGACCGCCAAATATCCAGGCTCGACACATGCCGTCGCCGAATATGTCGCAGAGATGGTTGCAACCATCGGCGAGAACATGACGGTCCGCCGCGCCGCCGCGCTTGCGGTCGGCAATGGGGCGGTCGGCACCTACATGCACAACCAGATTGCGCCCGGACTGGGCAAGATCGGTGTTCTGGTGGCGCTTGAATCGACTGGCAGCCAGGAAGAACTCAAGGCCTTCGGCCGGATGCTCGCGATGCATGTCGCTGCGACCAATCCGGTGGCGCTCGACCTCGCCGGGGTTCCGGCCGAGACGCTCGCCCGCGAGAAGGCCATTCTCGAAGAGAAGAATGCCGGCAAGCCGGCCAATGTCATGGAAAAGATCGTGGCCAGCGGGCTCAAGTCCTACGCCAAGGAGAACTGCCTGCTCGAACAGATGTATGTTCATGACGGCGCCAAGACGGTGACCCAGGCGCTTGGCGAGGCGGCGGCGAAAGCCGGGGCACCGATCAAGATCGCCGGCTTCGTGCGCATGCAATTGGGCGAAGGCATCGAGAAGGGCAGTGATGATTTCGCTGCCGAGGTCGCCAAAGCGGCGGGCCTTTGAGGCATTTACAATAGTTGCAACGGCCCCGTTTCGGGGCCGTTTTCATTATGCGATCTTGGTCAGGCGGCGAATCAGCCGCACAACTGCATGACGTTAGTTGGCGGCCGGGGACCTCTTACATGAGCAAGCTTGCCTATAAGCGCGTTCTTCTCAAGGTGTCCGGCGAGGCATTGATGGGTAGCCGCGAGTTCGGCATCGACCTCGATACCGTCGGACGCATTGCCGACGACGTCATCGCCTGCCTCAAAGCCGATGTGCAGATGGCCTTGGTCATCGGCGGCGGCAATATTTTCCGCGGTGTGGCCGGAGCGGCCAAGGGCATGGACCGGGTGAGCGCCGACCATATGGGTATCCTGGGGACGGTCATGAATGCCCTTGCCATGCAGGGTGTGCTCCAGACCAAGGGCGTCGATGCGCGCGTTCTCTCCGCGATTGCCATGCCGACGGTCTGCGAGACCTATTCGCGCGACAAGGCCGTTCACCATCTCGACCACGGCCGGGTAGTAATCTGCGCGGCGGGCACTGGGTTGCCCTTCTTCACGACGGATACGGGTGCAGCCTTGCGCGCCGCCGAGATGGCTTGCGATGCCCTCCTCAAGGGTACCAGCGTCGACGGCATCTATTCCGCCGATCCCAAGCTCCATCCCGACGCTGAACGATACGACCGATTAACCTATACCGACATCCTGTCCCGCGATCTGCGCATCATGGACCCGGCAGCCATAGCGCTTGCGCGCGACAATGCGATTCCGGTAGTTGTTTTCTCCATCCGCACGCCCGGCGCGGTTCTCGACGTGCTGCGCGGGCAGGGGCGTGCGACGATAGTGACGAGAGACTGACATGGCACAACCCGCTCCCTTCGATTCCAAGGAGCTGAAACGGCGCATGCACGGCGCCGTCGACGCGCTCAAGCATGATTTCGGCGGCCTGCGCACAGGCCGCGCTTCGGCAAACCTTCTCGATCCGATCCAGGTCGACGCTTATGGCGCGATGATGCCGCTCAATCAGGTTGCCTCGATCACCGTGCCCGAGGCGCGCCTGATTTCCGTCAACGTATGGGACCGCGGGCTTGTCGTGGCCGTCGAAAAGGCGATCCGCGCCTCGAACCTCGGTCTCAACCCCCAAACCGAAGGGCAGGTGATCCGCCTCCGGATGCCCGACCTCACCCAGGATCGCCGCAAGGAACTGGTGAAGGTTGCCCATCAATATGCCGAGAAGGCGAGGATTGCCGCGCGCAACGTCCGCCGTGACGGCATGGAGCATTTGAAGCTTCTCGAGAAGGAGCACCTGATGAGCGAAGACGATCATCGCGACAAAGCGGCCGAAGTTCAGAAAATGACCGATGAGACAATCCGCGAGATCGATACGGCGCTGAAAACCAAAGAAGGCGAAATCATGCAGGTGTGAGTTGGCGGCTCACGCCTTGAGGCACTATTCAATGACCCAGTCCGATCACGCGCTCCCGCTCAAGCACGTCGCTATCATCATGGATGGCAACGGGCGTTGGGCTAACGCGCGGGGTCTGCCACGCACCGCCGGCCACAAGCAGGGCGTCGAAGCATTGCGCGGCGCAGTGCGCACCGCCGCTGACCTCGGTATTGGCTATCTGACCATCTACAGTTTCAGCGCCGAGAACTGGACGCGTCCAAGGTCGGAAGTATTATTCCTCCTTGATCTGTTGCGCCGTTTCATCCTCCAGGACGTCGCAGAATTGCATCGCGCGAATGTCCGCATCCGGGTGATCGGCTCCCGCGATGAGCTTGATTCAGACATCATCGCGTTGCTTGAGCACAGCGAGAAATTGACCCAGGAAAATACCGGTCTGACGCTCGTCGTCGCCTTCAACTATGGAAGCCGTCAGGAAATTGCGCGCGCGGTCCGCGATATCGCCAATGCTGTGAAAGCGGGACGTCTCGATCCCGATGCGATCACGCCCGAACTGCTGGGCAATCATCTCGATACGGTCGGCATCCCCGATCCCGATCTTCTGATCCGCACCAGCGGTGAACAGCGCATTTCCAACTATCTTCTGTGGCAGTGCGCCTATACGGAGTTCGTCTTCGTCGCCGAGCACTGGCCGGATTTCACCCGCGACACCTTCGAACAGGCGATCGCCGAATATCGCCGGCGCGAACGCCGCTTCGGTGGGCTGGCGGCCCAGACCGCCTGACAATGGCACGTTCCGAGGGGAGTGGCGCATCATCTCCCAAATGGCAGGACCTCGGGCTCCGGGCGCTATCGGCTGCGATACTCATCCCGATTGTGTTGCTCGATGTCTGGCTCGGCGGGGTCTGGTACGAAATTTTCGTTCTATTGATCGGTGTGCTGATCGCCCGTGAGTGGGTCAGGCTTTCTCACGAGGATCACGATCTTCAACTGGCCTTGCATGTGCTCGCAGTCCTCGCAGCCGGCATCCTTCCCTTCGGCCCGGGATTTCTTGCATCCCTCGGTGTCATCGCCGTTGCATGGGCAATAGGCGCTGGTCTCGCCCGCACGTCCGGCCGACAGGCTTTCTGGCCCTATGTTGGCATCCCCTACGTGGCGGGTGCCACGATGGCCTTGATGGTGCTCGGAACGGACCGCGACTATGGCGCACTTGCCATCGTCTGGCTGATGGCGGTGATTTGGGCAGCCGACAGCCTTGCCTATTTTGCCGGCCGCACCATCGGCGGCCCGAAACTGGCCCCCATTCTCTCGCCAAAAAAGACCTGGGCGGGTCTTGGTGGCGCCATTGCCGGGGGCGTTCTCGCGTCCCTTGCGGTCGCCATTCTGTCCGGCCTGCCATCGCTCGCCATGCTGGGCCTTCTTGGAGGCCTCCTGGCAGTAGTCGGGCAGGCGGGTGATCTCTTCAAATCGGCGCTCAAGCGGCACTATGGCGTCAAGGACGCCGGAAGACTGATTCCCGGCCACGGCGGCGTGCTCGACCGCGTCGACGGACTGGTCGCTGCGGCAATGGCCGCAGCCGTCATCGGGGCCCTTCATAGTGGCTATTCTGCAGCAGGTTCAGGTCTTCTGAACTGGTAACCATGATTTGCCGAAATATTGTCTCAATGCCGCGATTGTGTGGTTAATATTTCGTCACTGAATGGCGGGGCGCTAGGGTTAGGGCATGAGTTTTTTCTTCAATCTTGATCTGGGTTTAGTCGGCATCCTGGCCTATGCCCTAGCTTTTCTGGTAGCCCTTACGATCATCGTTTTCATTCATGAATACGGGCATTTCCAGGTTGCCCGCTGGTGCGGCGTCAATGTCGAGACGTTCTCCGTCGGTTTCGGACGCGAGATTTTCGGTTGGACCGACCGTTACGGAACGCGCTGGAAGATCGGCTGGATACCACTCGGCGGATTCGTGAAATTCGAAGGCGATTCCAACGCAGCGAGCATGCCTGACGACCCGGCTTCACGACCGCCCTCCACAGGTGATTTTCACCAGAAGAAGGTTTGGCAGCGGGCCGCCGTCGTGGTGGCCGGCCCCATGGCGAATTTTCTGTTGGCCATCTTCATCTTCGCCCTGTCGGCAATGACAATCGGCGTGCCGATCAATGAGCCGCGAATCGATGGGGTGGTCCAGGGCGGGGTTGCCGAGCAGGCGGGGATTCTGCCCGGCGACTACATCCGCACGATCAATGGCAATGCTATCGAATCCTTCTTCGAACTGGCCGAAACGGTAAGGTTCCGGCCGGGGGAACACCTCGTTCTCGGCGTTGAGCGCCAAGGTCAACTCCACACCATCGATATCACCGTGGGATCGCGCGTGGAGACCGATCCCTGGGCTGGCAAGCTGAATGTCGGCTTCCTGGGCGTCGAGCATCGCAACGACAATGACATGCGCATCGAACGTCGGTCGCTGCTGTCGTCACTCGATTACGGCGTCGACCGCACCTGGATGATCGTCGACCTGACCCTCCGCTACATCAAGAAACTGTTCCTTGGCCAAGAAAGCCCGGCCCAGCTGGGCGGTGTCATGTCGATGGCAAAAGCCGCAGGCGATGCCGCCTCGCAGGGCTTGCTGCCTTTTGTCTGGGTTATTGGCTTTTTATCGGTCAGTATCGGATTGATTAACCTGTTTCCGATTCCAATGCTCGATGGTGGGCATCTTGTGTTTTACGCGATCGAGGCCGTACGGCGCCGACCGCTTGACGCCAATGCCCAGGAGTGGTGCTATCGAATCGGCTTTTCACTGGTTCTTGCACTGATGTTGATTGGGAACGGCAACGACGTCTGGCGCTACTTCAAGCCAATTCTAGGCCTTTGATAATACGACGATATCTTTCATTTGCATTCGTCGATTAAGGGCGTAAAAGGGGCGGCAAGAACAAGCCAAAGTGATGCGGGGCGGCGTCGACTTGAGGGTGATTGGCTAGCTTATGAGTTATCGGTTTTTTGCAGTTTGGCTGTGGGCCCTGGTGTTTGCGGTGCTGGGTCCCGTGGCTGCGCCGAAGTTTCTTGCCTCTCAGGCCGAAGCCCAGACGATTTCCCGGATTGTCGTGGAAGGCAACCAGCGCATCGAGCCTGACACCGTCATTTCGTACATGCAGATCAATCCGGGCGATCCTTACGATGCCATGCTGGTCGACGAGTCGGTCAAGGCGCTTTTCCAGACCGGCCTGTTTGCCGACGTCAAGATTTTCATGCGCGGATCCTCCCTCGTCGTGGTTGTGGAAGAGAACCCGCTCATCAATCGCGTGAATTTCGAGGGCAACAGCGAGATCAAGGACAAGGACCTCGCAAAGGAAGTCGAGTTGCGCGAGCGAACGGTGCTCACGCGCGCCCGCGTCCAAAGCGATGTCCAGCGCATCATCACGCTTTACCGGCGCTCAGGCTATTATTCGGCGCGCGTCGAACCCAAGATTATCCGCTTGCCGCAGAATCGCGTCGATCTGGTCTTCGAGATCGACGAGGGCGCGGAAACCAAAGTAGCTTCGATTGCTTTCGTCGGGAATCAATCGTTCAGCGATAGCGATTTGCGTGCCGTGATCACCACCAAGGAATCGGCATGGTGGAAATTCATGTCGACGGCGGATCGGTATGATCCGGACCGCCTCAACTACGACAAAGAGCTGCTTCGCCGCTATTATCTCAAGACCGGCTATGCGGACGTCAAGATCATATCTGCCGACGCCGAACTCGCACCCGACGGCGAGAGCTTTTACATTACCTTCGTTGTTGACGAGGGCCCCCTTTACAAGATTGCTTCGGTAACGATCGACGAAGGCGACACAAATCTCGATCCGGCGAACTTGCGCGCCGTAGTTGCGCTTGGTGCGGGTGAAGATTACGACGCCACCAAGATCGACCGGACGGTGGAAAAGATCACTATTGAAGCCGGCAAGGCAGGCTACGCATTCGCCAAGGTCGAGCCTGAGATATCGCGCGACCCCGCCAATCGCACTTTGGCTGTCACATACAGGATTGTCGAAGGGCCACGTACCTATATCGAGCGGATCGATATTGTAGGTAACCGCCGCACCAGGGACGAAGTCATACGCCGCGAACTTCGCTTGTACGAGGGCGACGCGTATAATCGCGTCCTTGTCGATCGCGCGCGCCGGCGTCTAACCGCGCTCGACTTCTTCGAAAAGATCGATTTCAAGGAAGAGCAGGGCTCGGCACCGGATAAGGTGATCCTCACCATCGATCTCGTCGAGAAATCGACCGGCTCTCTCAACTTCTCTGCTGGCTATTCGACCAGTGACGGTGTGATTCTGGGCGTTTCGGTTTCTGAACGAAACTTCATGGGTCGCGGACAGTTTGTGAAGCTCAACACGAATCTGAGCCTTGACAGGCAATCGGTCGATTTCAGCTTTACCGAGCCCTATTTCATGGGGATGCCGCTGGCCGTCGGCACCGATCTCTACACAACCTACACGGACGATCAAACTTCGTCGTCATATTCGGTCTTCGCCGTCGGCGGTGCGCTCCGTGCCGGCTTCAGGATTGATGAATTCCAAGGCATGGGTTTCAGGTACAGCCTCGCCCGCCGCGATGTTGGGGACGTCCCAGAGAAGGCCTCGCTCGCGATCCAGGACTCGGAAGGCGTTACCTGGAAATCGATGATTGGCAGCACCTATACCTATGACGATCTTGACAATCCCGTGAAGCCGACAAAGGGCTTCCGCGGCAAAGTTGGCGTCGACGTCGCAGGCCTGGGCGGCGACGTCTACTACGTGGGAACCGAGGTAAACGGCTGGTACTTCTACCCGATTTATGAGGAGAAGGTCGTTCTGAAGCTCGAGGCCAATGCCGGCGTCGAGCAACCCTGGAACGACAAGGATGTTCCGATTCAAGACCGATACACGAAGGGCGGCGATAGTTTCCGTGGATTCATGCCCCAGGGTGTAGGCCCCCGCCAGGAAAACTCGGCGACCGGACACAAGGATGCGATTGGCGGCCAAGTCTATGCGATCGGTACGGTCGAAATGACATTCCCGCTCGGCCTGCCGGAGGAATTCGGCCTGGAAGGCTCCGTCTTTTCGGACTTCGGTACCGTCTTCGATGCCCCGGAAAAGACAACCAAGAGCGAAGCAGAGTGCGCTGCGCAGATTCCGCCTTTGGAAGCACCCTGCAACCAAGTCTTCGATACCGCCGCCATGCGTGCTTCAGTCGGTGCTGGCGTGATCTGGCAGTCGCCCTTTGGACCGTTACGCGTCGATCTGTCCTATCCCTTCGCGAAGGCCGACTACGACAAGACCGAATATTTCCGCTTCAGCTTCGGAAGCCGCTTCTAGGAGAGGCGCGGAGAAGGCAACTGGTATGATGATTTGCGGACGGGTCATTCCGTCCGCAAACGCTTTGGGGACAGGGCATGTCAGAACAATCGCCGGCGTTGGATAGCGCGGATATCGCGCGCATCATGAAACTATTGCCGCATCGCTACCCCTTCCTATTGATCGATCGGCTGATCGATATTGACGGCGACCAATCCTGTACCGGGGTAAAGAACGTCACAATCAACGAGCCGTTCTTTCAAGGTCATTTTCCGGGCGCTCCGGTTATGCCGGGCGTCCTCATCATCGAAGCCATGGCCCAAACCGCCGGCGCGCTTGTCCTGAACACGTTAGGCGATGAGCACGCCGGCAAGCTCGTCTTTTTCATGTCGATCGACGCCGCCCGATTTCGCAAGCCGGTTTTGCCGGGCGACACCGTGCATATCCACGTCAAGCTTACGCAGAAGCGGCCACCGGTATGGAAATACGCCGCCGAGGCTCAGGTCGACGGCAAGAAGGTGGCTGAGGCCGAAATCGGCGCGATGCTGATGAACGATCGCGGGAAAAGCTAACGGCTGCGCCGGCTCATTGGGATATAGTCCCGTCGCGGCGAACCCGTATAAAGTTGGCGGGGCCGACCGATCTTCTGAGACGGATCTTCGATCATTTCCTTCCACTGAGCGATCCAGCCGACCGTGCGTGCTACGGCAAAGAGCACGGTGAACATCGATGTCGGGAAGCCCAGCGCGCGAAGGATGATGCCCGAGTAGAAGTCGACATTCGGATAGAGCTTGCGTTCGATGAAATAGGAGTCGCTGAGCGCCGCCTTCTCAAGCTCGCGTGCGACATCGAGCAGGGGATCGTCCTTGATGCCGAGCTCGCCCAGCACCTCGTGGGCGGTTTTCTGCATGATCTTGGCGCGTGGATCGTAATTCTTATAGACGCGATGACCGAAGCCCATGAGACGCGTATGTTGCGACTTGTCTTTTACCCTGGCGATGAAGGCCGGAACCTTGGCCGGATCGCCGATCTCACCAAGCATCTGAAGCGCCGCTTCATTGGCACCTCCATGCGCCGGACCCCAGAGGCAGGCAATGCCGGCAGCAATGCATGCGAAGGGATTGGCGCCTGAAGAACCCGCAAGCCTTACAGTCGAGGTGGAAGCATTCTGTTCGTGGTCCGCGTGCAGGATGAAGATCTTGTCCATCGCCCGCGCCAGCACCGGATTGACCTTGTACTCTTCGCAAGGGACGGCGAAGCACATGTGCAGGAAGTTCGCGGCGTAGGAGAGGCTGTTCTTCGGGTAAACGAAGGGCTGGCCGATATGATACTTGAACGCCATGGCGGCGATCGTCGGCAGCTTTGCAATCATGCGCCGCGATGCGATCTCACGCTGCTTGGGATCATTGATGTCGGTTGAGTCGTGATAGAAGGCCGACATCGCGCCAACCACGCCGACCAAAACCGCCATGGGATGAGCATCGCGCCGGAAGCCGGAATAGAACCGGCTCATCTGCTCGTGGATCATCGTGTGATGCGTGATCGCGTGTTCGAATTCTTTGCGCTGCGCGGCATTGGGAAGTTCGCCGTAATAGAGGAGGTAGCAGGTCTCGATGAAATCGCCATGCTCTGCAAGCTGCTCGATCGGATAGCCGCGATAGAGCAGCACGCCTTCGTCACCATCGATATAGGTGATCTTCGACTCGCATGACGCTGTCGACGAGAAGCCCGGATCGTAAGTGAAGACCCCACCTTCATTGTAGAGCTTGGTGATCTCGAAGACGTCGGGACCCAGAGTGCCATGTCGGATCGGAAGGTCCAGCGTCTTGCCTTCGATCGACAATTTTGCCGTGGTTGCTTTGTCGGCCATGTCTGCCTCCTCGCGCTTCGCGCTCATCCTGTCTCGGAAGTTCGACGATCAGGTAAACGCCGATTGGCTTCGCAGCTCCGACCCGATTATCCCACCATGTAGCAAAAGGGTCAATATCACTGACCTGTTTTACGTGGAGTGATCTTTGATCCGGGCAAGCGATTCAGTACGGCCGAGAACCTCAAGCACATCGAATATTCCAGGTGACGTATTGGTTCCGGTCAAGGCAGCACGTAATGGTTGCGCCAGCTTGCCGAGTTTCAAGTTTTCCTTTTCGGCCACGGCCTTCAGCGCTGCTTCAAGGCCTGGCGCTAGCCAGTCGCCATCAGGAATAGTGCCCAGGGCCGCAATGCTGAGCGCATTCGCTGTCCTGCCTTCCGTATTGAGAATTTGTGCAGCCTTGTCATCGAGCTTTAGTGGCCGTGTGGCGAACAAGAACTTCGCGCCATTCATCAGATCGACGAGAGTCTTCGCGCGCTCCTTGAGACCGGGCAGCGCGCGCAAGAGCTTCGCGCGCATCTCGGCATCGATCTGAGCCAATAAATCGGGCCCGCCCTCGACATGCGGCAGGAAGGCGAGGAAATGGTCGAGCAGCACTTCGTCCGGCGTATTGCGGATGTAATGGCCGTTGAGGTTCTCGAGCTTGGCAAAATCGAAGCGCGCGGCTGACTTGCCGACGCCGTCGAGGTCGAACCATTTGATCATCTGCTCGGTCGAAAAAATCTCATCATCGCCATGGCTCCAACCGAGGCGCGCCAGATAGTTCCGCATTGCTTCCGGGAGGTACCCCATCGCGCGGTAGGCCTCGACGCCGAGCGCGCCATGGCGCTTCGAGAGCTTGGCACCATCCGGGCCATGGATCAGCGGAATATGCGCCATCAATGGCACGTCCCACCCCATGGCGCGGTAGATCTGCGTCTGTCGCGCCGCGTTGGTCAGATGGTCGACGCCACGAATGATATGCGTGACACCCATGTCGTGATCGTCCGCAACGACAGCAAGATTGTAAGTCGGATTACCGTCTGATCGCAGGATGATCAGGTCGTCGAGATCCTTGTTCGGGAATGCGACGCGTCCTTGGACGGCGTCCTCGATGATGGTTTCGCCCAGTTGCGGTGACTTGAAGCGGATGGCAGGAGCCACGCCGGCGGGCGCCTCCGAAGGGTCACGGTCGCGCCACGTGCCGTCATAGCGGATTGGACGTTTCTCCGTTTCGGCCTTGGCGCGCATGGCCTCGAGTTCGGCCGGCGTACAGTAGCAGCGATAAGCGGCACCGCGCTTCAGGAGCTCTTCCACGACCTCGCGATGCCGAGCAACGCGGCCAAACTGCGAGACAGCCTCGCCATCCCATGTAAGGCCGAGCCAGGACAGGCCATCGAGGATCGCTGCAACAGCGGCATCGGTCGAGCGCTCGCGATCGGTATCCTCAATGCGCAACAGCATCTTGCCACCGGTGCGTTTGGCATAGAGCCAGTTGAAGAGCGCCGTCCGCCCGCCGCCAATGTGAAGAAATCCGGTCGGGGAGGGAGCAAAACGCGTAACGACCGGCGATGACATAGAGGCAATTCTCCTTCACAATAACCTTACGGCAGTCGACATGCCGCAGGCGCGGATGCGTTAGCACGCGGATGGTCGAGAGGTAAGGGGACGGGCGGACGTGAGTGTCGATGCGCTGACACAGGAAGTGGCGCTGCGCCCGCAGCGCCTCGCGCTTGTCGTCAGCCACCTGCGGGACGTTCTTGCGGCACAAGAGGGCATCTATTTCGCCTGGATACCGGTGTGCCAGACCATCGGCATCTGGTCCTATTTCGCCTGGGCGGAAGAACCTTCAACAGCCCTGGTCGCGATCTTGGCGATGGTCGCCTGCCTCCTTGCAGTCTTCTGGGCGCGGACCCGCAATCCCTTGCTGCTCGGCATCTGCCTCGTCTTGGTGGGCTTCGGCCTCGCAAAACTCCGAACCGAATGGGTGAGGGCGCCAGTCCTGCCTGCGACGACGGGCGAGATTTCCTGCGAAGGCACAGTGACAGGGGTCGAAGCCCGCCGCGGCAGTCGCGTCTCGCTGGCCGTCAGCGTTTCCTCCCTATCGGGCATCGCCGGCGGCAACACGCCGGCAGCCATCAAGCTTCTCGCATCAGACACGCCGAAGGTCGCGATCGGCGACCAGGTAAGAGCGCGCTGCCGGCTTTTCCCGCCGCCGGCACCGGTTTCGCCGGGCGGTTTCGACTATGCCCGCACCCTGTGGTTCGAGGGGATCGGCGCCACTGGACGCGCCATCGGCCCCGTCGCCATTGTCAGTCGCCAGGCCTCTCTCGACGACATGTTTCAGGCCTGGCTGCAGGACCTGCGGACACAGATCGGCGAGCGGATCCGGAGCCAACTTACGGGAGACATTGGCGCGATCGGCGAGGCACTGATCACCGGCGAGCGTGCCGAGATCTCGCGTGAGGCAAACACCAATCTGCAGGTTTCGGGATTGGCGCATGTACTGTCGATCTCGGGTCTCCACATGTCGCTGGTCGCGGGCGGCGTCTTTGCCTTGGTGCGCGCCCTGCTGGCCCTGTCGCCGGGCCTTGCGCTCCGCCGGCCGATCAAGAAATGGGCGGCTTCCGCAGCACTATTTGCGGGCTTCGCCTACCTCCTCCTATCGGGCAGTGCGGTCGCCACGCAGCGATCATACATCATGCTCGCGATCATGTTCCTCGCGATCCTGATCGACAGGCCGGCACTCTCCACCCGAAATCTGGCGCTCGCTGCGCTTTTCATTCTCCTCGCCGAACCCGAGGCGGCGATTTCCGCAAGCTTCCAAATGTCTTTCCTCGCGGTCGTTGGACTGGTCTCTTTCTATGATTTCTGGTCAAGCCGCGAACGCGAGGAGCGGGCAGTTTCACATTCGAAGTTCATCGTGGTCCTGCAGCGCGCGATACGGGTCGTTCTTCTCGCGGCCGCGACCACGCTCATCGCCGGGACGCTGTCCTCGATTCCGGCCGTCTATCACTTTGGGCGCGCCTCGCCATACAGCCTGATCGCCAATCTCCTGGCGACCCCTGTGATAGGCATACTCATGATGCCGATGGCGCTGGCGAGTACGCTATTGATGCCATTTGGGCTTGATTATTGGCCATTGCAGATCATGGGCGAAGGCATACGCTTGATGCTCGCAATCTCCGACTGGGTCTCGGGATTGCCGGGCGCCCGTCTCTATCTTCCTGCCGTGCCATTGCTCGCATCGATCCTACTGGCCGGTGCAGCGCTTGCCCTATGCCTTTTGCGGGGACCGGTCCGATTTCTGGGCCTGCTCCTCATCCCTGGCGCGGTACTGATCGCTATGAACCGCGACGACCCCGATATTCTTGTTGAGCGCACTGCATCAAATGTCGCTTTGTTGACGGACAATGGGGTGCTTGCCTTCGCAAGTACGAGACGCGGCCGGTTTGCTGCCGAGAAATGGCTGCAGGCCAATGGTGAGGAGGCGCGGCTATCGCCATCGTCCAATCCTGGTGACTGGATTTGTGGAGGCGGCCTGTGCCTCGCGACCGTCAAGGCCTATCGCATCGCCTATGCCGATGATGCCGCGGCAATCGCCAAGGCTTGCCCGGCGGTCGATATCCTGATTGCACGCTTCCCGTTGCGCGAAAGCTGCGAGGAAGTCCCGGTGACCATCGACCGGTTCGATGTGTGGCGGAACGGCTCCTACGCTCTCTCCATCGATGACGGAAAGCTTGTGCAGACCACCTCCCGGACGGAGCAGGGAGAAAGACCCTGGACGGTCAAGCCGATAGCAAGACGGGACCTCGACAAGGATGACCCTGATGCGGTCCAATGAGGGGCTTTCGAGGACCCCGCATGGCCAACGCTTTCCCCAATCTCTTTTCTTCGTTCCAGATCAAATCCACCGAAATCCGCAACCGCATCTTCTCGACCGGCCATGACACCTATCTCCCCGAACACGGCCTTCCGTCGGACGCACTGATCGCCTACCAGCGTACCCGCGCCAAAGGCGGGGCAGGGCTTATCATCATCCAGGTCGTTGGCGTGCATGAGAGCGCCCGCTACACGAGCGAGCTTTTGATGGGAACATCCGACGACTGCATCCCCTCATTCCGCCGGCTGATCGATGCCATCCATGCCGAGGGCACGAAAGTCTTCGTGCAACTGTTCCATCCCGGCCGGGAATTACTCGGCCGCCCCGAAGGCGTGATGCAGATGGCCTATGCGCCCTCGCTGTCGCCCTCCGAGCGGTTTCGCGTCATCCCGCGGCCCTTGAGCCGCGATCTCATTGGTGAGATCGTCGAAGGCTATGGAGCGACAGCGGCCCGCATGGCGGAAGCCGGTGCCGATGGCGTCGAGATCGTCGCAAGCCATGGCTATCTGCCGGCCCAATTCATGAATGCGAAGGTCAATCGGCGCGATGATGATTATGGCGGCTCGCTCGACAACCGGCTGCGCTTCACGCGCGAGGCGATTGCCAGGGTAAGGGCGTCGACACCCGACAGATTCATCGTCGGCATGCGCTTTTCAGGCGATGAGAAGGACGCCGAGGGACTGGCGGAAAACGAAACCCTGGCCATCGCCCGCGCGCTGTCGCGCGAACTCGACTACCTCAACGTGATCGCCGGAACATCCGCATCGGCATCAGGCGCGGTCCACATCGTTCCGTCGATGGCCAATGCCCATGCCTATCTCGCGCCCTACGCCGCGCAGGTTAAGCAGGCAACCGGCTCAGCCGTGTTCGTCGCCGGCCGCATCAACCAGCCCCAGGATGCCGAGCGCATTGTCGCGCAGGGTGCGGCCGACATGTGCGGCATGACACGCGCCATGATCTGCGATCCGGATATGCCGGCCAAGGCCATGGCCGGCCGCAGCGAGGATATCCGCGCTTGCATCGGCTGCAACCAGGCCTGTATCGGCCATTTCCAGCTTGGGCTTTCCATCTCCTGCATTCAGCATCCCGAAACCGGTCGCGAACTTCAGTACGGCAAGCTGACGCCGGCCGCGCGAGAGCGCCGTATTGCGGTGATCGGTGGCGGTCCGGCGGGCCTGAAGGCGGCTGCGATCGCTGCCGAACGTGGCCACGAGGTCGATCTCTACGAGCGCGAGGTCCAGTTCGGCGGCCAGACGCGCCTGGCGCAATTGCTACCGCATCGCGCCGAGTTCGGCGGCATCATCGGCAATCTCGTCTCGGAAGCGAAGCGCGCCGGCGCACGACTTCACAACAAGCGAGACATGTCGCTTGACGATATCCGCGATACGCGAGCCGAAGCCGTGATACTTGCCTCAGGCAGCCGGCCCCTTATGCCGGAGTTTGAATTGGGTTCCGGCATCGAGATCGTCCACGCCAGCGAAATTCTGGAAGGCGGGAAGAAGACCGGCAATCGCGTTGTCGTCTATGACTGGCTGGCGGATTGGATCGGTGTCGGGATTGCCGAGCGTCTAGCGCAGGAGGGTGCCCATGTGCGCCTCGCCGTGAATGGCATCTGCGCGGCGGCCAGCATCCAGAACTATATCCGCGACGAAGCGAATGCGCGATTGTTCCGCCTCGGTATCGAAGTTCTCCCATGGATGCGCCTTTATGGCGCGGAGGACCGGACCGCCTACTTCCTCCACACGGCGGCTCAGGAAGCCGTCGTGCTCGAGGATGTCGACACGCTGGTCCTCGCTTGTCCAAACAGTCCGGTGGACGAGCTGGCGGATGGCGTCCGCTCGCTCGGCCTGGAACTGCATATGATCGGGGATTGCCTCGCGCCCCGCACCGCCGAGGAGGCGGTCTATGAAGGCCTCAAGGCCGGGCTCGTGGTCTAGAGCAAGGGGCCTGAGGGAACGCGACGCTAAATACAAGGAATTGCTCCGTACACAAACCGTCATACCAGCGAAGGCTGGAAAGCTGGCGCGAACGCCTTGGCTTTCCCCTCTCCCACGGAGGGCAGAGGGGTAAGCCCGTCCGTGGATATTTGATCCGTATATGGACCGTCATGCCAACAAAGATAGTGTTACGACACCGAAAACTGTCATTGCCGGACTTGGTCCGGCAATCCATGGATAAACCAACTCAGTTTACGGAGTGTCGGCACAATGGATCGCCGGAATGAATCCGGCGATGACGATAGAACAGAAAACGAACCCGGTCAAGATGCCAATTTGGACTCCAGCGCGGCACGCGTGATCGCGTTACTGAGGACTTCTGATGACTGCGCTCCCACGACACCATAGCGGCCGGCAAGGATGTAAGTCGGAACTCCGGTGATACCCATCCCGGAAGCCTGGTTGATCTCAGCGATCACGGCGTCGAGGTCGGCCTCGGATTGCAGCAATTGCGCGACCAGCGTGCTGTCGAGGCCGACATCGACAGCCGCCTTTATGAGGACTTCGCGCGCTCCGATATCGGCTCCTTCAAGCCAGTAGAGACTGAACAATCGTTCGACCATTTCGCTCTGAAGATTATGCGTATGCGCCCAGCGGATTAGCCGGTGAGCATCAAGACTGTTCGGCGTGACCTTGATCTTGTCGAAGGCATAGGCGATGCCTTCGCGCTCGCCGGCGGTGACAAGCGGCTTGTGCAGTTCGGCGAGACGGGCAGGCCCAAACTTCGCTTCCAGATAGGCCTGACGCGGAATTCCGCCCTTCGGTATCGAAGGATCGAGCTGGAATGGACGCCAGCGCACCTGAACCGGTTGCGACGGGAGCGCGGCGACAGCCTTGTCGAGACGGCGCTTGCCGAGAAAACACCACGGGCAGATCACATCCGACACGACATCGATGGTAATGGGCTCGCTCATCGCACGAAGGCCATGCCCGGGAATTGCTTGCGAAAGGCGACAGCATCGGGGCGCACAAGTGCGGGATCTTCGCGATCGATCAGCACTCGCGCCATCAAACGCGCGATCGGGCGCATTGCATCTTCTTTCATCCCGAAGCGGGTGACTTCCTGCGTTCCGATCCGGATGCCATTGAGATCGCCGGCGACCGGCTCAATGGGCAGGCCTATGCCGCACAGGAGTATGTTGGCTTTGGCGAGGTGCTTCGAGGCCGTCTGGCCGCCGCCATAGGCCGCGGCGCGGATCGCCAGATGATGGCTCTCGGTAACCTCTCGGCCTTCAGCGCCGTGGACATCGATACCGATCGGCGAGGGCATGACCCAGAGCCTGCGCATTGCGCACGCATTGGTCGGCATAGGCCTCGCCATATTCCAGCAGGTCGAGCGCCGACATCGCCAGCGCCGCCGTCTTGCCGAGATCGAAATTGGCGGTGAGCCCCGGATAGGCGATCTGGTCGATACGCTGCGCCAGTTCGCTTTCGGTCGTGAGCACAAGCCCCGAGGGAGGGCCGCCGAACGCCTTGTAGGTCGACATCGTCATGAGATGCGCCCCTTCCGCCAATGGCTGCTGGAAGCGCTTGCCGGCAATGATGCCCGCCATGTGGGCGGCATCGTAGAGAACATAGGCACCGATCTCATCGGCGATCTGGCGAACCTCGCGGACCGGGTAGGGGTAGAGACAGAGGCTTCCGGCAACCGTGATCAGTTTCGGTTGCAGCCGCTTTGCCTCAAGGCGGAGTCTGTCGAGGTCGATCGTCATCGCCGCCGCATCGAAAGGCACGGGATGCGTTTCGAGCCCATAGAGACCGGCCGCGCCCGACTTGTGATGGGTGACATGCCCGCCCATCTCGCCGGTGAACGCCATGATGCAGTCGCCAGGCTTCGCCGTTGCCATAAACGCATAGAGATTGGCGAGCGCGCCGGAGCCGACCCTGATTTCCGCGAACGGCGCATCGAAGAGCCGCTTCACCAGGTTTTCGGCAATCACCTCGATCTCGCCGGCTGCTTCCATGCCCATTTCGTATTTGTCGCCCGGATAGCCAAGGCTCGGCCTGTTGCCCAGTGACCGGCCGAGAAGGGCTGCCGCGCGCGGATTCAGACATTGGTGCCGGCATTGAGGCCAATCGATTCCCGGTCGAGATGCGCCTCGTGACGATCAACGAGCACCAGCAGATTGCTTTCAATGGCGTCGAGATCGTTCCAGCCGCGCAACGCCGCTTCGACGTCGGCGATCGTCTTGGCGCAATCCTCCGGAAGCCATGGCTTGTTCATGACCAGCCCATTACTGCTTGCGCCACAAGGCGCTGGCTTCGAAGCCGGGCAGGGTTGCTCCTCGGGATGCTCGACCGCTTTCCACCGCGCCACCCATTGACCGCCGGCGTCATAGAGCGGGACGATGTAAAAACCCGCGACCAGCAATCGGTCCAGCGCGTGGACGGCCGTCACCAGGTCCTCCCGCGTCTTTGCCTCGGTGAGCGCGTCGATCATCCTGTCGACATCGGGATCGGCGATGCCTGGATAATTGCGGGTACCGGGCGTCTTGGCGGCGCCGCTTCCATAATAAAAGCTCTGCTCGTTGCCGGGCGACAATGAATTATACCAGCTCACGGGCGCCATATCGAAATCATACTCCTGCAGCACGCGGCTGAACTGCGCGGCATCGACCAGCCTGACCCGCGCATCGATACCGATCTGCCGGAGCGTGCGCTGATAGTGGAGGGCAATCTTCTCCTGCTCCTTGCTGGCAACGCTGATCGTGAAAGTGACGGGCTCGCCGGTCTTCACATTGACGAGGCTCTGATTTTTGATCTCGTAGCCTGCCTCTTTCAAGAGATCGACAACCTTGCGCAGCGACTTGCGATCGCGACCGGAGCCGTCCGTCTGCGGAAGCTGATAGGTGCCGTCGAGCATGGCCGGCGGGATTTTCTTGGCAGCCTCGCCCAGCAGTGCCAGCTCGCGTGCATCCGCGGCAACGCCGCGTGAGGAGAGCTCCGAGCCTGAATAATAGCCGTAAGTGCGCTGATAGAGACTCGAGAACAGATTGGCATTGGCCCATTCGAAATCGAAGGCGGCGATCAAGGCTTCCCGAACCCGGGGATCGGCGAAGACGGGGTGGCGGGTATTGAATGCCAATCCCGATGTCGGTGCCGGCGTTTTTTGCGCAATCGACTCCCGTACCACCTCACCCGATTTTGCAGCCGGAAAATCATAGCCCGACGACCATCGCACCGGATCGACTTCTACCCGGAAATCGGCAAGCCCCTTCTTGAAGGCTTCAAAGGCGGCATTGGAGTCCCGGAAATAGTCGATGCGGATTCCATCGAAATTCCACAAGCCGCGATTGAACGGAAGATTCTTGCCCCAGTAATCGGGATTCTTGCGATAGACGATCGACTCGCCGGGCTTGATCTCTCCGAATGTATACGGGCCCGACCCGATAAAAGGATCGAGCGACGTCGCATCGAACTTGCGATCCTTCCAATAGTGTTTCGGAATGATCGGCATGAGGCCGAGGAGCAGGGCAGTTCGCGGTCGCCTGAATCCTGCTTCATCACGATCGTTCGCGCGTCCGGCGTTTCGATCGATTTGACCTTCGAATAATAGGTCTTGAAGCGCGGCAGTCCCTTGTCGCGCAGGGTTTCGAGAGAGAACACGACATCCTCCGCCGTCACCGGCATGCCGTCGGAGAATTTCGCCTCCGGGCGCAGGCGGAAAGTCACGGTTTGCCGGTCATCGCTGACATCGATGCTCTCGGCCAATAATCCGTAGAGAGAAAATGGCTCGGCCCAATTCCGCCCGAGCAGGCTCTCCACCACATAGGTGCCGGAACCATAGGGCTTCTGGCCCATCACGATGAAGGGATTGAGGCTGTCGAAACTGCCGGTCACGGCCTGCCGTAAAATCCCGCCTTGCGGCGCGTCGGGATTGGCATAGGGGAGATGCGTGAAGTCAGGGGGCAACGCCGGTTCGCCATGCATGGCGATGCCATGACGCGGTTCGGCGGCGGCAGGCAGGCAAAAGCCGAGAAGCAGGCAGAGAGCGATGAAACAAGCTCTCATGCGGTCCGCTAGTGCTTCCGGAGGTCGCGCATCCGGTAGTATTTCCGGCGCGAGTCGTATCCCTCGAAATATTCCTTCACCTGCGGATGGCGCACCGGCTGGTTGGAATCATCGACCAGCAGGTTCTGCTCCGAGACATAGGCGACGTATTCGGTTTCGTCATTCTCCGCGAGGAGATGATAGAATGGTTGATCCTTGCGCGGCCGGATGTCTTCGGGAATCGAGAGATACCACTCTTCCGAATTTGAGAAGGTCGGATCGACGTCGAAGATCACGCCGCGAAACGCAAAAATGCGGTGCTTGACCACTTGGCCGATTCGGAATTTGGCGGTCCGCAAATCAGTGTCCATTGACGCTAGATTGCAGCAGATAGCGGCCAAAGCAAGGGCTGCCGGGGATATCAAACATGCGTTCGCATGATGCCCGGCAGGGCGCCCGGCGGCTGTAATCCTCGCCGCATGGCGAAGCGGCGGAGCGGGCCAAAATTGCCGATTGCCGCCAAGGCTGCTGCCCGGGCACCATTCACCAAGGTCAGATCGGCCAAAAGCGAGCGATTCATAAGATCGATTGCCGTCTGACGCGGGACGATATCGGCCGTCCGGGCGGCTTTGTAGGCAGCAACCGCCTCTTTTGACCCAGTATCTTCAAATTTATCAATAATATCATAGGATTCTGCAATATCCCTAAAGGACATGTTCAAGCCCTGGGCGCCGATCGGCGGAACGACATGCGCCGCCTCGCCGATGAGCATGAGCCGCGGGACGGCCATTTCCCGCGCCTTGAGGCCGCGCATGGGGAAAAGCTGGCGCGAACCGATGTCCCCGATGCGGCCCAACTCTCCATGGGTTGCGAGCTGGATTTCGCTCGCCAGGCGCGCGTCGTCGAGCGTCATCAATTCCTGCGCCCGTTCCGGCCGCTCCATCCAGACTAGGCCTGAGCGCAAACCGGGCAGGGGAACGGTCGTGAAGGGGCCACCGGGGCGGTGATATTCGCTCGATGTGTCGCGGTGAGATGCCGAGTGAGAGAAGCTTGTCGCAATCGCCGATTGATCGTACTCCCAGGCATCAACCGCAATGCCTGCAGCCTGGCGCAATCGGGAGTCGCGTCCATCAGCGGCAAGGACGAGCGGCGCTGAAAGTCGCGTTTCATCGCCAAGCCGCACGACGGCCAGTGCCGGTCCGGAAACAAAATCGACCGCATCGACCGGGTAGAGCGCAACACCGAGGCTCACGGCTTTTGCACGGAGTGCCGGAATGAGATGAACGAGCGGTATGTTCCATCCAAAGGGTTCGTCCCCGCCAAGCTCGGTCGAATTGAAGATAATTTCAGGTGCCGCAACAGCACCCTTCATGTCATCGACGAGGCGAAGGCGTTTGAGCGGTGCGGAGTGCGCGATCAACCGGTCGGGCCAGGCGCCAATATGCGTGAGGAGCCGGATGGCCGGCTGCATCAACGCAACCGTTCGGGGGTCGCCCCCAGTCGTCGCATTGCCTGAGACCAGTGCGACCTTGCTGCCGCGAGACGCCATCAGGCAGGCAGCGGCGAGGCCTGCCGGCCCGCCACCGGCCACGATAACGTCAAATTGCCTATCGCTCATGGGCGGAGGATGCGTTGACGCGCGCCGGCGGGCAAGGGATGCTCTTGTCGCGGAAAAGGAGCGGCCATGAAGGCCCAGGCACTGAGACATGCGATCGCCTCGCCACGCCTACTGATGTGGCTTTGCCTCGGGTCTATGGCGCTATCCGCTTGGGGTTATCTCGCAGCCAACCAGAACGCATTTGAAGCCCTTTGCCGGGCTTTGCCGATTGGCGCCGCGCCGCGCGATTTCGCTTTTGTTTTCTCCATGTGGCTCGCCATGGGCCTGGCCATGATGCTGCCCTCGGCCTCGCCAATGATCGACACCTATCTCGACATCGCGGATGCGGCACGGGCGAAATCAATCGCGGTCGCTTCTCCGGTGATCTTGGTTGCGGGTTACTGCTTGGTCTGGATCGCTTTTGCGGTGGTCATGAGCGGGGTTCAGATCGCCGCAGCGACCTGGATGGAGCTACCCGATCCTCGACTTGGAGGCGCGGCTCTCATTCTCGCCGGTGCCTACCAGTTCACACCGCTCAAGCATGCCTGCCTGACCAAGTGCCGGGCGCCCATGCCATACTTCCTGCGCCGCTGGTCGGACCGCCCACGTCAGGTCCTCTTCATGGGTATCGAGCAGGGGGCGCTCTGCCTCGGTTGCTGCTGGGCCTTGATGGCGCTGGCTCTTGTTACTGGTTTCATGAATCTCGCCTGGATGGCGGTGGTCGGCGCGGTGGCTATTCTCGAAAAGGTGCTCCCCGAACCGAAGCCGATCATCTATGGCTGTGGCATCGGCCTGATCGCGGCGGGCGCTTTGGTTCTTTGGTTTGGATAGGGGTGCACATGGCGGCGCGTGAAAGCTGGCACATCAAGGGCGAATTGATGCTGTCCTGTAACTGCACGGTCTTCTGTCCGTGCGTGCTCTCGCTCGGCAAGCATCCGCCGACCGAAGGATATTGCCAGACCTGGGGCGGCGTTCGCATCGACGACGGTAAATTTGGTGACGTCGATCTTTCAGGCCTGGCGCTTGGCCTGGTGATCGAAATCCCAGGCCAGATGAGCCGCGGCAACTGGTCGGCCGGTGTCTTCATCGACAATGCCGCCGATGTCTATCAGGTGAAGGCATTGACCCGGATCATGTCGGGGCAGGCCGGCGGCACGACCCACCTTCTTTCGATCCTGGTCGGCCGCTTCCTCGGCGTCTGGCAGGAGGACGTGAAGTACGAAGTCGACGGCGACGTGCGCCGCTTTTCGATCCCCAAGATCATCGATGGCGAGATCGTGCCGGTGCCGGGCAAGAGCGCCGGCCAGCACACGACGATCGAGGGCAGCCAATACTGGATTGGACCCAAGATCATCGTCGCGCAGGCGCAGAAGAGCCGCTTCCGCTTTCAAGGCCGCAACTGGGATTTCAAGGGCAGGTCGGCCGAGATCTGCCCGCTCGATTGGCGCGGTCCCTGACGGCCTATTTGGCCGGCAGGCCGTTTTTCGTCATCGACGGCCGCTTGGCGAATTTGTCATGGAAAGCCGTCAGGCTTTTGCGTCTATCGCGCCAGGCCCAATCCGGCATGCGGAAATCGATATAATCGAGGACGACGGCAACGGCGATCGAGCCGACATTGACCTCGGCGAGGATCGGCGACCAGTTCTTTTCCAGTTCGTCGAAGGAGTCCTGAACGCGGGTCCGCTGCCGCGATTTCCAGCCATCCCATTGAAGCTCCTTAGGGCGCACGCCGGTTTCATAGCGATAGGCGACCGACGCATCGCCCATGCCCTGCGCCAGTGCCTGAAGTGTCAGCACTTTGAACCGCTTCACGCCGTCGTCCGGGATGAGGCTCGAATTTCCAGCGACATGGCAGAGATATTCCATGATCACGCGGGAATCATAGACGGCATGCCCATGATCGGTGATGAGGACCGGGATCTTCCCGAGTGGGGCCACGGGGACGAGACTGCTATTGGCCTCTACGGGTGAGACCTTTGTTTCGGCCAGCGTGACTTTGTCTCCCAGCCCCGCTTCGTATGCGCAAACCATGCTCATCCGCACAAAGGGTGAGATGATGTCGCCGTAAATCTTCATGAGCAGTCTCCAAGCAACCAATCCGTGGCAAAAGATGCCACAACCGATTGGCGATGATAACTGCATTGCGGAATTACACCCTTTAAGAGGACTGGAGGCCTGTGCTAAGGTTGTCCGTCCAATCCTAGCGTGTAGCTCGTCCCGAAGGACAAAGAGGCAAAGAATGGCACACGAAAAACCACAGAATTTGCAGGATACTTTTCTCAATCACGTTCGCAAGCAAAAGGTACCAGTTACGGTATTCCTCGTTAACGGTGTGAAATTGCAGGGTGTTATTACCTGGTTCGACAATTTCTGCGTGCTTTTGCGCCGCGATGGCATGTCTCAGCTTGTCTATAAACATGCGATCTCGACGATCATGCCGGCGGGGCCGATCAGTCTGTTTGAAGAGGAAGGCACGGCTTGACGTTGAGGCGGAAGTCTCGCGGGGGCCAGGAAGTTCGCTTTCAGATTGAAGGCCCGAAGGCGACCAGGGCCATCGTCGTTCATATCGAGCGGAAATCGCGAGGTGCTCCAGTGGTGGGCACGCGGGATGCGGAATCACGCTTGCAGGAGGCCGTTGGCCTCGCCCAGGCGATCGATCTCGAAATCGTTGGTGAACTGGTCGCCGTAATCGCCTCGCCGCGGCCGGCGACCCTCGTTGGCGAGGGCAAGGTCGCGGAAATCGGCCGCTTGCGGGAAGAGACAGGCGCCGACCTGGTTGTCGTCAATGCGCAGCTGGCTCCTATCCAACAGCGCAACCTCGAGAAGGCGTGGGATGCAAAGGTGCTCGACCGCACCGGCTTGATCCTCGAAATCTTTGGGCGCAGGGCGCAGACCCGCGAGGGCACGCTTCAGGTTGAGCTTGCCCATCTTCAGTATCAGAAAAGCCGATTGGTCCGTTCTTGGACCCATCTCGAGCGCCAGCGCGGCGGCTTTGGGTTCCTTGGCGGTCCCGGTGAAAGCCAGTTGGAGGCTGACCGCAGGCTTATCGATGAGCGCATCAAGCGGATCGAGCGCCAGCTCGAATCCGTCGTGAAGACGAGGGCATTGCACCGCAAGGGCAGGGCGCGCGTGCCTTATCCTGTCGTGGCGCTGGTCGGTTACACAAATGCCGGCAAATCGACACTGTTCAATACGCTGACATCCGCTGAAGTTCTCGCTAAGGACCTGCTCTTCGCGACCCTCGATCCAACGATGCGGGTCATCGACCTGCCGCATGGCCGAAAGGTCATTCTCTCCGACACGGTGGGCTTCATCTCGGATCTCCCGACGTCGCTCATCGCGGCGTTCAGAGCAACGCTCGAAGAGGTGATCGGCGCCGATCTCATTCTGCACGTACGCGATGTGAGCCACGCGGAGAGCGACGCCCAAGCCCAGGACGTTGCGAGGGTTCTCGAAGAACTCGGCATCCGTGAGGATCAGTCCGGCCGTATCATCGAGGTCTGGAACAAGGCTGACCTCCTTGACGCGGAAGCGCGGGCCATGCGCGAGGCGCAAGCGCACCGCCACAAGAACCTCGTGCTCGTGTCTGCGATCACGCGTGAGGGACTGCCACGGCTCTTGTCGATGATCGAGGACAAGCTTGGTTCGGTGAACGCCGTCTACCAGATATTCCTCGATCCAAGCGACGGCGAAGGCCAAGCCTGGCTGCATGATCGTGGCGAAGTCCTGGACCGCGAGAATTTCCCCGACGGGCGCATGAAGTTGACAGTCAGGCTTTCGGAAGATCGCGCCGGCCAGGCTCACGCGCGCTTCGGACGTTCGATGAGAGCTGACGTCGATCTAAGCGCCGCGGCAGAGTAGGGCGCATCACCTGCCCTGGGCTTTGGCCTCATCCCACAAGTGATCCATCTCGGCGAGATCGGAATCCGTTGGCTTTCGCCCTTGTTTCTCAAGCTCTTGCTCGATGTAGCGAAAGCGCCGTTCAAACTTCGTGTTGGCGGCACGCAAGGCGGCTTCAGGGTCGATATCGAGATGGCGTGCAAGATTGGCGACGACGAAGAGAAGATCGCCGAATTCTTCTGCTTTTTTGTCGGGCGAAGCCGATTTCAGTTCATCGAGTTCTTCAGCCAGCTTGTCGTAAACGTGACTGATATCCGGCCAGTCAAAGCCGACCTTTGCGGCCTTCGCCTGCAGTTTGATGGCGCGGGTTAGACCAGGCAGCCCTACAGGTACATCGCCGAGTAGCCCATCCTTCTGTGGCTTCTTCTCCTTGGCCTTTATGTCTTCCCAGAAGGTCTTGGCGAGGGTGGCGGAACGGGCTTCCGTATCGCCGAACACATGCGGGTGGCGGCGGATCATCTTCCGACTGATCGACTCAACCACATCGTCAAAATCGAAGCTGCCTTCCTCATCCGCAAGCTGAGCGTGGTAGATCGCCTGAAGGAGCAGATCGCCCAACTCGTCGCGAAGCTCAGACCTTGCACCGCGCGCAATCGCGTCCGCGACCTCGTAAGCTTCCTCAATCGTGTAGGGAGCGATCGTCTCGAAGCTTTGCTCGAGATCCCATGGACAACCAGAGCCGGGCGTCCGCAACGCCTTCATGATGGCGCGCAGCGTCTCAATGCTGCGGGGGTCCATATTGGCCGGATCAGTCATTCGCATAATATATATTATGGAATATTTCTATGTCGGTCAGTTTCGGCATTTGTCTAGGAAATCTGGATGCTTAGCCACGGCAATGCGCATTCTGCATCATCACCGCGGCAGAGCCTGCTTCGGCCACGTCTTCGGCTTGCACGTTGCAATCTTGCTCGGCCCGTCTGGTTCGTCAGCCCATTCCTGGTTCATGCAATCGAACCAGTAAGGTGTCTGCGCGGCCCACGTCGTGCCGGCAAACTTCTTCTGCAGAAGCTCCTGCGCTGCCTTCGAATAAGCGCCGTGGCCGCCATGCCAGTCGCAGCCATAGCGCGTCGTCTTCACCGCTAGCGCCAAGGCCTCCGGCGCGCCGTCATCGCCCTTGCTGCGCTTTCCCCAAGCTATGGCACGGTCGCTCAGTCGCTTCGGTGCGCTTGGCATCTTGCTCAGCGATGAAATCTCCTTCCAGCCGATGTCCTTGACCGCCGGATTGGTTTTCAGCACGGCCTCGCGCTTGGCATCGAGTTGCGCCTTGGTCGCAGGATCGATCACGGCTGCGAGCCGATCCTTGTCCCATTCAGCCGTTCCGTTGCCTGATACGCCGTCGAATTCCGTGCGCAGCGCCAAGAGATTGCGATCCGGCTCAAAGGGACACCACCAATTCTTGTCATTGTGATCGAAAGAATCGATCGCGCCCACAGTGCCGGGATCGGTCATCGTCAACGGCTCCCAACCACCAGGACCGTTCACAAGAATATTGTATTGCGGCGTGCGCAGGATGGTTAACAGCCGGAGCTGGTCGGGCTTGGCTTTGGGATAATCCGCCGCGGTCTTGTCAGCGATCGCCTTCATGTCCGGATTGAGCGCGAATAGCTCATCCGTAAATTTAGCTTCCGGCAAACCGCCGCGCGCATAGACACGCGTCCAGCCGGCGCGCGACAGCAAGGCGCGCTCGGCGTCACTGAATGTTTGCGCATCCTGCGACAGCACACGCAATTGCTTGGCAGGCAGGAAATTCATGACGGCAAGATCAGTCTTTCGCGATTGCGTCGCGAGGGCTGCAAGCCAATGGGCGTCGTCCTCGGCGAGCCACATCGCCAATTGCCCGGCGACATCCTTGTCCGCAACTTCAAGGCCCGACATGAACTCCGGCGTGAGCAGGCGGTCGCGATAGCGCCTCCCCTCTTCCAGCATGCCGAGACCGACCAGATATTTGCCGAGCGCAATGACGGCTCGCGAATAGGCCTTGGAACCCTTCGCCGGAAACGCTTCGAGACCGGCATAGGCTTCCTCGAAATTCTGCGCCAGGGCAGAGACGCGGACCGCATTGTAAAGAAGAATGCCGGCCGCCGCCGTTTCGGGAGCCGTACCACAGCTCGCTTCCGCAGCTTCAGCCGCTGCCTTGGCCTTTGCCCAAAGCGCCGTACGCGAGGCTGAATCCGAACGCGCCTGGAGCGAATCGATCGCATCCTTGGCCAGGGGCGGCATGCCAGGCGCCAAGGCCGTCGCACGATTGATGTAGGACTGGGTGCGATCTTCCCATTTCGGCCCGATATATTGCCAGCCCGCGCGCGTGAAATAGTCATTCGCGGTTTGGCCTGCGATCATCCACGGCACGATTGGCTTTTGCCGCGCGACATCGACGATCGCTTTCGAAATGGTGGGATTCTCGGGAAGTGTTCCATTAAGCCAGAAATCATCTTGTTTCGCGCGTATGCCGACGAAGTCGATATCGTAAAGTGAGCGCCCGTAATCGGCCTTGAGCTTCGGGGAAGCGAGGATTTCGGCGGCGGGAGTTTCGATCACCGCGATGGTGTCGTTGAGGAGGTCGTTCCAGCCTGCTGCCGTATCTTCGAGATTGGCGATATAGCCGAGCAATTCCTGGGTGATCTCGTGGACGCTCGAAAGCGACTGGTCTGCCAGGATGGCCCGTGCTTCGGTGCGTGCCTGTTCGAGCTGTTTCGCATTCGCCAGGATATTGGCGACCATGTAGCGCGCCGCCGCGCGGTGCGGCGATTTTGAAGCGCCGATCGCCCGGAACTGGTCGAGCGAGGCCGATTTATCCTTGTAGAAGGTGAGCGTTGCCTGCTGATAGGCGCGGTCCGCCTCCTGGATGAGGCGCAGATCGTCCCTGATGTCGAGCGCCGGTGGGAGTTCGGTGACATCGGCGCCGCCACAAGCCGCAAAGACCGCGAGTTGCACCTTCACCCATTGCTTCACATAGTCGTGGCCTGCGCCGAGCACGGCAATGCGCTTCTCGAGCTCCTGCAATGGATAGCCGATGCGGCATTCGTAGGAGAGATATTCCGGGAGCGCGGTGTCCGGCAGAACCTGGGTCGCGAGTTCCTTGAAGCGGCGCTCGTCTTCCCAGCGCTCGCCACCGGGGTAGCTGAGCTCGATCATCGGATCGCCCAGCCCCTTGAGCATGCGCCAGCTTCGCGCGCTGAACGGCGCATCGGCATAGCGGTCGATGGCAACCGCGAGCTTGGCAGGATCGGGCGCGGTCCCGTCGGGACAGGCCGCCGCCAGCGGAGAGACCGACAAGAGCAAGGCCCCAATCGCCGACATCCACCGTTTCGTCATCTCTCAAGCCTTTCCTGCTCAAGCCGTCAGAATCATCCCGTCATAGGCTGGTTCGACACCAGCGGGAAGCTCGGCTTTCAGCGCGTCAAAATCGAGATCGATATGCATGTTGGTGATGACCGCGCGCTTCGGCTTCAATCGTCCGATCCACTCCAGCGTCTCCTTGAGGCTGAAGTGGCTGGGATGCGGGTCGCGGCGCAGCGCATCGACGATCCACAGGTCGAGGCCTTGCAGCGCCTGCAGGCTGCGCTCCGGAACGCCATTGATATCAGGCGTATAGGCGGAATTCCCAAAGCGAAATCCGAGGGCATTGATGTTGCCGTGGTCAACTTCGAAGGGAAGCGCCGTGACTGTCCCCCCTGCTCCGGCTATCTCCAGCGGCGTACCCGCGACGAGCCGATTGAGATCGAGGATGGGCGGGTAATCACTGCCGGGCGCCGTATAGAAGCAGTAATTGAAGCGGCTCGTCAGGAGGGTGCCGGTGACCTCATCCGCCCAGACCGGCATGCGCCTGCGCCGCGCGATGTAGAAGGCGCGGAGTTCATCGATCCCGTGGGTGTGGTCGGCATGCTCATGCGTGTAGAGCACCGCATCGAGCGCCTTGACGTTCTGCTCCAGCATCTGCTCGCGCAAATCCGGTGACGTGTCGATGAGCACGCTGGTCTCGCCCTGTTCGTTCCTGCGACGCACGAGGAGCGAACAGCGCCGGCGGCGGTTTTTTGGGTTGGCCGGGTCGCATTGGCCCCAATGATTACCGATGCGCGGTACGCCGCCGGACGACCCGCAGCCAAGAATGGTCAGCGTCAATGTCATGCAGCGTCGGCGAAGATTTGCGGCCGCGCGATCTTTGAGAAAAGCCTGAAGAAATTGGCGCTTGTCGCCCGCGCCATCTCTTCGCGCGACACGCCCTTGATCTCGGCAAGCTTCTCCAGCGTCTTCACCACGAAAGCCGGTTCATTCGTTTTGCCGCGGTAGGGGACTGGCGCAAGATAAGGTGCGTCGGTCTCGACCAGCAGGCGGTCAAGTGGGATTTCGCCGGCCGTCGCCTGGATATCGGCCGCGGATTTGTAGGTCAGTATCCCCGAGAAGGAGACATGGGCGCCAAGCGTGAGCCCGCGCCGTGCGAGTTCGGCTTTGGAGGTGAAGCAGTGCAGCAATGGCTTGAAGGCCCCACGCGCCATTTCTTCTTCGAGGATGGCGGCAGTGTCGGCCTCGGCCTCGCGGCTGTGGATGACCAGAGGCAGGCCGGTCTCGCGCGCTGCTGCGATATGGACGCGGAAGCCTGCGGCCTGCGCTTCACGTGGGCTGAAGCCGTAATGATAGTCGAGGCCCGCCTCGCCGATGCCAACGACCCTCGGATGCTGGGACAGCGTCACCAGATCCTGAACAGTCACATCCGGCTCCTCCGCGGCATGATGCGGATGCGTGCCGACCGTGCACCAGACTTGAGGATAGCGCTCGGCGATCCTCAGCACGGATTCGAACTTTCGCACCCGCGTGCCGATCGAGACCATGAGCCCGACGCCCGCTTCTCCTGCGCGCGCCAGCACGCCTTCGATATCCTCGGTGAGACCCGGATAGTCGAGATGGCAATGGCTATCGATCACCGGATGAGCCATCAGGCCGGCTCCTCTTCCTTCTCGACATAGCGCGGGAAGACCGGGGTCGGTGCTGGTAATTGCACGCCGGAGACAAGAGGCTCCGTCAGCGCGCTGAACATCCGTGCATTAGCTGGAACGGACAGAAGATCGAGCAGGCGTGCCGCCGAAGCCGGCATATAGGGCTGGACCAGAATGCCGACCTGCCGCAGGACCTCCGCCGTCACATAGAGAACGGTCTCCATCCGCGCCGGGTCGGTTTTCTTCAGCGCCCACGGCGCTTGTGCCGCAAAATAGCGATTGGCGTCGGCCACGACCTTCCAGATCGCATCAAGCGCGCGATTGATCGCGTAAGCCTCATGCATAGTTCGGCATTCGCCCAGAAGCGCAGTAGTGGCGTCCAGCATCGCCTTGTCTTCCGCCGTCAATTCACCACGAGCAGGCACCCGCCCTTCGCAGTTCTTGGCGATCATCGACAGCGAACGCTGTGCAAGATTGCCAAGATCATTGGCGAGATCGGCATTGATGCGTCCGATGATCGCCTCATGGCTGTAATTGCCGTCCTGGCCGAACGGCACCTCGCGCATGAAGAAATAGCGCAACTGGTCAACGCCATATTCGCGCACCAGGCTTTCTGGCGAAATCACATTGCCGACCGACTTCGACATTTTCTCTCCGCGATTGAAGAGGAAACCGTGCACGACGATCTGCTTCGGGACAGGCAGCTTTGCCGACATCAGGAAGGCCGGCCAATAGATCGCATGGAACCGCGTGATGTCCTTGCCGATCATGTGCGCGTCCGCGGGCCAGAAATTGGCGCGTGGTGCATTAGCGTCCGGAAAGCCCGTCGCCGTGATATAGTTCGTCAGCGCATCGACCCAGACATACATGACGTGCTTCGGATCGCCGGGTACGGGAATGCCCCAGTCGAACGTCGTGCGGCTGATCGAGAGATCATTGAGACCGCGCTTTACGAAGGCGACGATCTCATTGCGATACTTCTCCGGCGTCACGAAATCCGGATAGCGTTCGTAATGTTCGAGCAAGGGCTTGGCATAGGCCGAGAGTTTGAAGAAATAGCTTTCCTCTTCGACCCACTCGACGGGCGTGCCGGTCTTGACCGAGTACCGGCGGCCTTCGCGCTCTTCGGTCTCGTCTTCATCGTAATAGGCCTCGTCGCGCACCGAATACCAGCCGCTGTATTTCGACAGATAGATGTCGCCATTCGCCGCCATCCGGCGCCAGATTTCCTGGACAGACTCCTTGTGACGCTGCGAGGTGGTACGGACAATATCATCGGCGGGCGCATCGAGTTGTGTCCCCATCTCCTCGAACAATCCGGCCACGCGGTCGGCAAGTTGCAGCGGCGTGATCCCCTCTTTGGCCGCCGTCTGCTGCATCTTCTGGCCATGCTCATCCATGCCCGTGACGAACAGGACATCAGCGCCGTCAAGCCGCTTGAAGCGCGCGACGACGTCGGTGGCAATGCGCTCATAGGCGTGACCGATATGCGGTGCGCCATTGGCATAGGGAATTGCAGTCGTAATGTAGAACTTCGGGGCAGACATGGTTCGTTGTTTCGGCTGAGCCGTCAGGCGGCCTTTATGGCCTCTTCGAGCCGGGACATGGCATCGAGGATCGCTTGGCGGCGGTCGAGGTTTAGGGCATTTGTCAGGCGAATGGAATGGGCGATATCGCCATGCGCACCGGCCATTGCAGCGCCTTTTCCGGCCCCTGCAAAGCGGCGGGCCTCGCCGGCCGTCCAATCCAGCAATAGCTCGCAGAATATATCGAAATCCTCAGCACCATCCCGGCCTGAAAAGCGGTCCGCGAGCCTGAACTGCTCGGCTGGTTGGAGGCTACCGCGCTCAGACATTGCTGTCCGGAAACCAGTGAAAATCTCCGCGCCCTTGTTTGCGAGAAGCTCGAGCGCCCGCCCTGGGCTACCGGCCGAGAGGATCGCAGCACGTGCGAGGTCGCTTTCGTCCTGCCCTTCCCCGCCATAGACTTCCTTCACCACAGCGAGGGTTTCGTCACTATTCAAGGGACGCAGGTCGAGGCGCAGGCTGCGCGACCGGATCGTGCGTAGCAACGAGCCAGGCTGATGGCTGACAAGAAGAAAGAGACAGCGCGAAGGCGGCTCTTCAAGAATTTTGAGCAGCGAATTCGCCGATGCGGAATTCAGGTCGTCGGCCGAATCGACGATGCAGATGCGCCACCCGCCCTCACCCGCCGTTCGCGAGAAGAACTCGCTTGCCTCGCGGGCATCCTCGATCACGATTTCTGATTTGAGCCGCTCTCGCTTCGGATCGAATTGCCGTTCAAGGACGAGGAGATCCGGATGCCCGCGCGACACGATGCGCCTGGCAACGCCAGCCTCAGGCGCGACGTAAAGCGTCGATCGATCCTTCGCCAGTCCCGGCTTTGGAAATTCAAGGATGAACCTTGCGAGACGGTATGCCAATGTCGCCTTGCCGATACCGCGCGGGCCAGCCAGCAGCCAGGCGTGGTGCATCCGCCCGCTTTGATAGGCTCGCAGCAATTGCTGTTCGGCCTCACGATGCCCGACAAGGTTCGTCCGTCTTCGCGGATGAATATCGGTCTCGCGCGGATCCTCGGCGGTGGCCATGGTCAGCTCACCAGCGGCTCGACTTGCCGCCACACGGCATTTGCCGTGGCCTCGACAGGACCGCTTGCATCAATCACGCGGCAGCGTTCGGGCTCGGCTTTGGCGATCGCGAGGAAACCGTCGCGAAGCCGTTGGTGAAACGCCACTCCCTTGCGCTCGAAGCGATCTTCACCGGGTGTGCCGCGTCCGCCGGCCCGCTCGAGCCCTCGCGCGGCATCAAGATCGAAGACGAGCGTCAGTCGTGGCCTGTCTGTACCGACAATCTGGCGTTCGAGCATATCGATAAGGCCCAAATCACAGCCGCCAGCATAGCCCTGATAAGCGCGGGTTGAATCGATGAAACGGTCGCAGACCACGATTTCACCCCTGGCGAGCGCGGGTCTGATCGTTTCTCGCAAATGCGAGTCTCGGGCAGCATAGTTGAGGAGCGCCTCAGCCTCCGGCGACCAGCGATTGGTTGCGCCACTTACAAGAAGTTCGCGCACCTGCTCAGCCTCGGGCGATCCGCCCGGTTCGCGGGTTAGAGTTACTGTTCGCCCCAGGGCGCGCAAGCGTTCGGCCAGCAATCGGCAATGCGTGCTTTTGCCGGCTCCTTCGCCGCCTTCAAACGTAACGAAGAGCGCGGCCATGTCAGCCGCCGAACACCATGTAGACGACGCTGTCCCACGCCTTCTGCCACATGGAATCGGTCGCGGCCACCGAGTCGCTTGTCTCGACAGGGACCTCCTCGAGCACGCGGCCATTCACCAGGAACCGCACCTTCCCGATATTCTCACCTCGCTTGATGGGGGCCATCAATGGGCCAACATAGGCGAGCTTCACCTCGATCGATGATTGCTCGGATGGCGAAAGCAACAGTTTTACGTCCTGCGTCACGAGCAGGTCGACATGCGATTTGTCACCGCCCCAGACACGCGCCCTGGCAACGCGGTCATTGGCAGCATAGGCGACGACAGGCTTGAACTGCTTGAAACCCCAGTCGAGGATCTTCTGGGCTTCCTGCTTGCGCTCATTGAGTGATGTGAGACCGGCGACGACCAGTATCAGGCGGCGCCCGTCACGCATCACGGAGCCAACAAGCCCGTAGCCAGCCTGCTTCGTGTAACCCGTCTTCATGCCATCCGCACCCGGATAATCCTTGAGCAGCGGATTGCGGTTGTTCTGGGTGATCTTGTTCCAGGTAAAGGCTTCCTGACCGTAATACTTGTAATACTCCGGGAAGTTTTTGATGATGTATTGCGCGAGTATCGCGAGCTCGCGAACCGACATCAGGTGCTCGGGATCGGGAAGCCCGGTCGAGTTCTTGAATACCGCCTTCTCCAATCCAAGCTGTCTGGCTCGCTGCGTCATTTGCTCGGCAAAGGCCGTCTCCGAGCCGGCCATTCCTTCAGCGATCGCGATGCAGGCGTCATTGGCGGATTGAATGATGACGCCCTGGATAAGATCCGAAAGCTTTATGCGCGAGTTGAGTTCGGCATACATGGTCGAGCCGCCCGACGGCGCACCGCCCCGACGCCAAGCATCCTCGGATATCAGGAATTCCTGGTCCAATGTAAGCTTGCCGGCCTTGAGCGCTTCGAAGACCATGATCATGGTCATGAGCTTGCTCATGCTCGCCGGTTCGATCTGATCGTTGGCGTTCTTCTCGTAGAAGACGGCGCCCGTTTGGGCGTCCATCAGGATCGCTTCCTTGGCCTTCGTCTCGAGTGGCGCCGGCTCCTGTGCGGCGCTCACCGACATGAGCGACAGCAAGGCCAGGAGGGCGATCGAGAGGAGAGAAAGCTGCTTGTCCGGCATGCACAAAACCCTCTTTGGGCGAAGGCTTGCGCCTCTCCGCCCGACAAGGATCATGTACTGACCGGGGTCGCCAAAAGCAACTTAAGGCTCAGAGATTTCCCTGCGCTATCACGAGCCGGGCATCGCTGTGGCCGGCATTCACTGCATCCTGAAGTGCGCGTTGCGCCTGGGAGGCGTCAGGCAAAGGGCCTATCCTGACACGATAGATTTGTCCCGCTGAGCCGGAAACCGCCGTAATGACCACCGGCCCGGATCCGGCAAGCTCGGCGCCAGTCCGCTCGGCATTGTCGGGATCGCGGAAAGACCCCACCTGAACGAAATATCCCGAATCTGCGGTCGGCGCGACGGCAACGCGCGGAGCGTAGTTGACCTGCTTCTTCGGCGCGACCAGTGCGACAGTCGTGACGGAGGTCGAACCGCCGCTGCGCAACCGTTCGTTCATTGCCATCAATTCGGAGCCGCGGTCATTCAATGGAGCCGGTCCCAGATACTCGACACGAACCCGAGTCTTCCCCTGGTCCTTGTAACCGAGCACCACGGCCGCCTGCCGCGACAGGTCAATGACCCGATCGCCGACAAACGGGCCACGATCATTGATTCGCACGATAACCTCGCGCCCGTTCTGGAGGTTGGTGACTTTCGCATAGCAAGGCAGCGGCAGCGTGGCATGGGCGGCGGTCAGATAATTCATGTCGAACCATTCACCGTTCGACGTCTGCCGTCGATGAAATTGCGGACCATACCAGGAGGCAACGCCGACTTCGTCATAACCGGGCTGTTCGCGGGGTGTGAACCAGCGGCCGGCTACCTGATAGGGCTCGCCCAATTGATAGCGCCCGCCTCCACGCGGCAGCGGACCGTTGCCCGGATAGCGCGGGCTGCCCTGCCCTGCGAAGGGATCGAGCTTTGCCGTCTTGTGCGATGAAGAACACCCCGAGAGCGGAAGAAAAGCGAGAACGCCAATCAACGCGGCGACGATCCCCGCGACGCCAATACGCACTGACCACCCTCCAAGCACCATCACCCACACTGTGCCTTCCCCAGCACAGCTCGTGTTTTCGCCTGTCTTGGGTAAAGGACCGGTTGCGAAGCGTGGTTAAGCGGAAGTTAGCAGCGACGGAACGTCACTCGGTCGAAGAGTCGGTCTTCACCGTGCGAGGCGGAGGTGGCGGGGCTAAGATTTCCGCCTTCGCTTTGGGGACCTCGACGGGAGCCTCTTCCTTTGCCGGGACCTGCCCTTCGACCACTGGCGCCTCTTCCACGGGAGCCTCGTCGGTCTCGATGGGCACTTCTGTCTGCGTTTCAGCCTTCATCTCATCGGCTGCATTGGAAGCCGGAGCAAGCTTGGGCTTCTCGAGTGGAACGACCGGCGCCTTCGCGGCTTCCTCCGTCTTAGCCGGCTCGGGCGTGACCGCAGCTTCGGCCGCGGGCTTTTCTGTCTTGGTATCTTTCGTCTCCGCCGTTGCGGCCCCTGTCAGGCGGCGGACATTGTCCTCGGCGTGGGGATTGCCCTTCGCGGCTGCCTGCCCGTACAGCTGCAAGGCGATTGTCTTGTTGACCTTGGTACCCCAGCCCATCTCATACATGCCGCCGAGATTGTTGATCGCCCAGGCATCGCCTTCCTTTGCCGCTGCGTCGAACAACTTGAAGGCTTGGTCGTAGTCGCGCTTGACGCCCTTGCCGTTCAGATACATCAGCCCAAGGTTGTTCTCGCCAATCGCGAGCCCGGCATCGGCGGATTTCTTGTACCACTCGACGGCCTTGGCATTATCGACCTCAACGCCGAGGCCATATTCATAGCTGTAGCCGAGCCAGTTTTGGGCTTCGATGTTCCCTCCCTCCGCCGCCTCTTGATAAAGCGCGACGGCGGCCTTGAGGTCCTTCTTGACCCCACCCTCGCCCTCTTGGAGAAGGCGCGCGAGCCTGAACTTAGCCTCGATATTCCCCTGATCGGCGGCCAAACGATACCATTTCGCTGCCTCGGTCTTGCTGGTCTTGGCCTTGTCGCCAGTCTCATAGGCGACGCCAACCGACAGCTGCGCGTCTTCATCGCCGACCGAAGCCAGCTTCAGCCGCTTTTCAAATGGAAGCTTCTCAAGGGTTTGGCCAGCCGCCACCGACGCACAGGCCACGGCAAGCGATAAGCCTAAGGCCAATCGATGTCCAAACTTCCGCATATGCGCTACTCGCCACCAAACTCGCCGCCCACCGACGCCACCCGAACAGTTTATTGTGGCGCAAGCTTGACGCCGCTTTGGAGGTGAAGCAGCCGCTTAGTTGATGCGACGGAAGTTATTGGATCTGCAGAGGATTCCGGCAACGCAGCCCTTGACCTGCATGGTGCTGCCAGTGAGCTTCATGGACGCCGAATAGGTGCGCCCATCATCGGGATTGTAGATCGAACCCGACCAGTAATTGGAGCCTGCGGGAGCCATATTTGAGGCCAGCATCAGGCCAAGGAGCGGGCGCTTGCGGAGGGATGGATTGGGGTTGAGTTTATCAACCTTCGGCCTGCCGGTGTTGTCGAGGGGTTCTTTCAAGCCGACGATGCGGGCGCACAGCTTCGCCGAGCACTTGCTCACGCGAACCGTCACCTTGCCGTTGGACATCACCCACGTCCCCAACGGATCGGCGGCGACCGCCGCTCCCGCGCTGATCGCTGTTACCGAGATAATCAGGCTTGCTAGCGCTGCCCTCAGACCTTTCATGTCTGTCACACTCCTGAAGTCACAATCAATTTTATGCAGTTTCCGGACCGCCCCACAGCCGTGCCGTGGTGTTTACGTTAATCAGTATTGCCCGGTACCGCCCGCTGCTCAACAGCCTTGCCTCCTGACCTAGCGAAGTGGCGAGATCGTGTCCACGCAAGGACCGGACTATGGCGATCTGTTCGCCCCAACGGCAACCAAAGCGTCCAGGATTGCCTTGGTGTGGAACGGTTTTTCCACAACCGGACAGCCGTCCAGTTGCTGGCTGGGTTGGCCTGGTCGCAGCAAATCTCCGGTCACGAAGATCATTCGCCTCTCATATTGCGGATACTTAATGAGAATTTTGCGCCTAAGGTTCCGGCCATCGATGCCGGGCATGCGCAGATCACAGAAAATCGCGTCGTAGTTGGTCCGGGACAGTAGCTCGAACGTTCGGGCAGGTTCCGACGTCTTATCGGCCTCGTGACCCTCGCGCATGAGGATATCGATGAGGAGCGAGGCGATCTCCTGCTCGTCATCCACCACCAGGATGCGACGTCGCGCCGCGCGGGGCTTGGCAAGCGGTTCCGTCCTGGTCGAAACGGAACCAGCTGCGCCAATGGGCAGCGACAGCCGGATGCAGGCGCCGACCCCATTTGGCGGATCGACGGCCTGGAGCTCTCCGCCATGCGCTGTAATCATCCCGAAACTGACCGCCAATCCCATGCCGGTCCCCATGCCCATCGATTTCGTCGTGAAGAAGGGCTCGAAAACCCGCGACCTGATCGCCGGATCGATGCCGGTGCCCGTGTCGCGGATTTCTGCAACAACCGCGCCGCCGTCGGCGGAGACACCGGTGACAACCGTCAAATTCCGCGGGCCGTCGATCTCGCGCATCGCGTGATCCGCATTGACGAAAAGATTGACGAAAACCTGGATCAGCTGGTCGGGATCGGCGGTTGTCTGCGGAAGATCGTCTTTCAGCTCGAGCACGATCTTGATACCGCTCGAGCGTAAGGGATAAGCGACAAGCTCAAGCGCGGCATTGATCGCGGTATTGAGGGACGTGGGAACACGGACGGAGGGGCTCTGTCGCGCCATCGCGAGGAAGGTCTTGGAAACGCGCGCACAGCGCTCGGCCGCCTCGCGGAGTTTGGTCAACCGCTCGCGCTGGACCGAATCGCGCGCATCCTCTTCGAGCATGACCGCACGACCGATGACAACCGAGAGCGGATTATTGAGCTCATGCGCAACCCCTGCGAGCAACGAGCCCAGTGCGGTAAGCTTTTCGCTCTGATGCAAAGCCTCACGCTGCCGGGCGACCTCCGCTTCGGTCCGCTTCTGGACAGTCAGATCGCGCAGATAGGCGACAAAAAGCCGGCGCCCGCCTTGGACAATCTCGGTAATTGCCAGTTCGACTGGAACCAGGCCGCCGGTTCCATGCCGCAATTGCATTTCGATTCTGCGGCCGAGGATTCGCCGGGTCTGCCCCTTTTGCAGATGCCGGATGAAGGTGCCAATGGACCGCCGCCGCGCGGGCGGTATGAGCGTCTCGACGACCGGACGCCCAAGAATAAGGGTCCGCCGGAAACCAAACATTGCCTCAGCCGCAGGGTTGAACTCGAGAATAGCCCCGTCTTCATCGATGAAGATGATTCCGTCGGGCGCCGTCTGAAGCATCGCGACGCGAGTTGCTTCGCTCATCACCAGGCTAGAGGTAGAGAGTTCGATCGCATCGCCCAGCAGATAGGCGATGGTTTCGAGCACGGCACGTTCCGAATCGGTCCAGGCGCGCTCCCGGACGCAATCGTCAAATCCGATATGCCCCCACCAATGGCCATTGACCATGATCGGCGCGCTGATGAAGGATTTGATCTTCTGATACTCGAAATCGGCGCGCAGATAGCCCTTGAGGTCCCGCGTGTGACCGGAAATCGTTTCGCCGCGCCTGCGTCTCTCGGCCCATTCGTTGAGAAGAGGGTCGGATTGGCTGAGGCGCTCGTTCACATTGCGTGGATCGCTCGAAAGTTCGCCAAGACCCGGCGCCGCCCAATCGAAGAGGCAAGACTGTCCGAGACCGCCCCCGACAATCTCATGGACCTGAAATAGAAACGCCCGCGATATCCCGAGCCCCTTCCCCAGACGGCTCAAGATGAGCTCGAAGTGAGGCATCCAATCGCGGCTCGATCGCAGCTGCCGAGCGGCCTCGGCAATCAGCGCCGAGTGTGAAATCCCGGGAACACTCATGACTTGAGGCCGGCACGATCCGCAGTCACGAACATATAGCCTTGTCCACGTATGGTCTTGAGCACGTGGGGATGTTCCGGATCATCCTCGATCTTACGGCGTAACCGCATGATGCGGATATCGATCGAGCGGTCGAACGCTTCCATGTCCTTGTTATGGGCTAGATCGAGAAGCTGGTCGCGGGTGAGTATGCGATTGGGACGGTCCGCGAATGCCTTGAGCAGATCGTATTCCATGGCAGTCAAAGGCACATCCTCGCCAGTGACCGAATAAAGACGCCCACTTTCCAGATTGAACATGCAACGACCCATGCGCACCTCATGGCCGAGCGTTGCGGTGGTCTGTTCCTTGTCTGCGGCAGGTTGCTGAACCCGGCGCAGGACGCTGCGGACACGCGCTAATAATTCCCTCGGATCGAAGGGCTTTGCGAGATAGTCATCGGCACCCATCTCGAGGCCAACCACGCGGTCGATCACTTCGGTGCTGGCCGTCACCATGATGATGCCGATCGGACCTTGGTTGCGCAGATAGCGGGCAATGCTCAAACCGTCTTCGCCGGGCATCCGGAGGTCGAGAATCGCAAGATGAGCCGGCCGCTCGGCGAGGATTGCACGTAGTTGGACACCGCCATCGGCCGTTGAGACGGCATAGCCTTGGCCGGCCAGATAATCGCGTATCATGGCGCGCACTTCCGGCTCGTCGTCGACAACTACGATGTGCTCGTCACTCATGGGCTGGACGTACCTCCAAGGCCATGTGGCCGTTGGCTAGCGCTTAGCACCAGCTTCCCCTCAGCGCAAAAAAAAGACGCCCTCCGAAGAGGGCGCCAAGTGCATCATGCGAGAGTGAGGGGAATTGCAGGGGATCTCACATGACGATAACGGTATCGCCCACTTTCACGCGGGTGTAGAGCTCGGTTACGGCCTCGTTCAGCATCCGGATACAACCGGAAGACGCCGGACGGCCTATCGATGACGGTTCATTGGTGCCGTGGATACGGTAGAGCGATGAGCCAAGATAGATGGCCCGCGCGCCTAAGGGATTTTCCGGTCCGCCTGCCATATGTTCAGGGAGTTCAGGGCGGCGCTGGCGCATTTCTTCCGGTGGATACCAATCCGGCCACTCGACCTTGCGGCTGACCTTATGGGTGCCGGACCATTCGAACCCATCCTTGGCTGTCGCGACACGGTACTTCACGGCGCGTCCACCACCCAAAATGTAATAGAGATTGTGCGTCTGGCTGACGATGACGATCGTCCCCTTCTCGTAAGGGCTATCGAACGACACGATCTTCCCGACCTTAAATTTCGGGTCTCCCGCCTTGGTGACCTTGGCCTTCTTGACGGGCTTGGCCGGCGCCGTGACGGCGGTTGTGTCGGCATTGACCGTCTGGCTGGCTGAGACATGGTCGAGCGAAAAGCCCATGGCCATGAAAGCCACAGTCATAGTGGCTGTAGCCACGAAATTCCTCAGTCCCTTCATGATCGCCGTCTTCCTGTTCATTTGTTTCCTCCGGACCTTCTTCTTCGGTCCCAAACTGTGCGTTGGGAGCGATATCGAGGCCGCCGGTTTCGATCCGATGGCTGAAGGAACAGAGTTTCGTTTCAAGAGTTTCTGTGTTGGGCGCAGTTAAGCAGGAAACATTTGAAACAAAGCTTCGCTGGTCGCGAAAATTGTTTGCAACACAAGCCCTGTAGAAGCGGCACCATCAAATTCGGGCAGCGCAAAAGCGAGCCCCGCAGGGAGAACGAAAATGAGGACTTCCATCATCACCACGGCCGCCGCAATCGCTGGCGCCGCATTCTTGATCTCAGCTAGCCTGGTCTCGGCCTCGATCGAGCCCACGGCCCCCGTTCAGGTTCTTCACTCGAACGAAGCCGCCAAGGCCGACCGGCTCGACAATCCCTCGTCGTCGAAGGGCGACCGGCTGCCGATTGCAAGCACGGCCAATGAAAAGAAGGCCCTGGTTGTCGCCTATCGCACTGGCCCGGGCGCTTCCCTGGCCGTCCTGTTCTAATCGCTTTTCAGCTCTCACCCGGGCAGTTCCCCCGCCCCCTCGCTGTCCGGGCCCACGTAGCGGCGGTCACTGGCTCTAGCCGGTGGCCGCCGCTCCCCCTTTTGAGAGGCCCGTGCGCTAGAATCCGAAGCGGATCCCCGCCAATCCTTCGTGTTGCTGAAGGTTCGAACCCTCGGCATTCGTATTGACATACCGATATCCGAAATCGAGCGTAAAACTCTCGGAAACGTCGATCGCAAGCCCGCCTGTCAGGTCAAAGGCAAAGGCGCTGTCATTCTCGTTTCGATCCACCCATGTCATACCGGCCCCGCCGCCGACATAGGGTGTAAAGGCGGTGTTTGTCGGGATATCGAGATAAACATTCGCCAAGCCCGACACCGTGCTCATGCTACCGCCGTACCACCAGCCGATGTCATATGATCCGGCGTAGGAGACCGTGACGTCGCTGCGGAGCCAATCGTTAAACTGGTAGCCAAATCCCCCGCCACCGACGAAGGCATTGTCCCCATCACCCCAATCCGTATACGACCAGCCGAGATCAGCACGGACATAGGCGCCAGAGCCCCCTTCGGCATGGGCTGCGCCACTAGAGTCCAAGATCACCAAGGCCGGGATCAGAAATCTGAGAAGCTTCATTCTACTCCACCACTTCAGAAAGAGAATCTCTGATAAACGGTAGAATAGAACAATGTCATGAGCCAGTTGCCGGAAGCAAATCGTCTTTGATTACTGGCCGGATGTTGCACATACGACACGAAGCCTGACCTAAATTATACTAGCGACTGCTCTGCTTGGTGGAGCAATATGACGTATGATTATGCCACTACCTTAGGTTTGATGGCTGGCTTCGCGCTCTATTCTGCCGCGCATTCCATGGACAGGGACTTCGACATTCGACTGACAAGCGCGTCGAAGGCGACTTTGGCTTCCACCGGATATTTGATCCAAAGGTTGGCCGTCAGCGTCGGGCAGTTCTCAGAGATCAGGCCCTTTTGATAGTAAAAATAGCTCGCATCGGTGGCGCCGACCTCAAATGACAGCGGATCGACATGTTCGAGGGTGATTTCGATGCCGCCAAGTCGCATGGCGTCGATCTGCGCCGCGGCAACGTCCGCAAAGGCCATGCTTAGATTATTGCCCCGCAAATTCGGATCGACATCCTGTGATCCATAAACGGTGATCGTCTCCTCGCCGTCTGGTGACGTCATTGACAATTCGTCGCCGAGTTCGCCGAGCTCGTAATCGAAGCCCGCGGCGGGTATGTCGGCGCTCAGCCCATATTGTTCATTGGTGTAGCGAAACCAGGCGCTGTCGATCTGCTTTCCGGGAAGCTTGTCGAGCGGCACGGTCTCCTGCCCCGTTGCGCAGGCCACGCCGAGCAACAAGAGAAACGCCGCCAAAACTGACGACCGGAGCGGAAGAGGCCTGATTTCAAACACGGCGCAGAGCCTTGCGTTTCAATTCCTCACCGATTGGCAAAGCCCACCTTGCGCGCCGGGTCAAGGGAGGGGCGGCTTGGGATCGATACGAGGTTAAGCTCAAGCTCGCGGCACGTATTGCCGGCCGACCTCGATCAATTCCCTCAGCATGGCCACCTTGGCCCGCTCCTCGGCGGCCACCTTGCCGTCCATTTCGGCGGCCAGATCCGCGACTTCGAGAACGGCGTCGAAGGAACTCGGCCGATCAATCGCGAGGCGCCCAATGATCTGGGCGGTCTCGAAAGGGCTCGGGACCCGGCGGCGTGCCCACCTGACCGCGCGCATGACCTCCTCCACGGAGGGTGTGATGCCGACCTCGCGCGCCCTTACATCGGCAAATCGGTGCAGCATCTCCCTTTCCTGCATGTGATAAACACCATCCGCCATGACCACGGTCATCAGGAGCCGCAATTCGTCGCCGATTTCGCTGATGACGGACGGAGGGGCCGCCAGGGAATCCGGCAGCGCCAATTCGATGCTGAGATCGATCGAATCGAGCTCGCCCTCATCGTTCACAATGAGGTCATCGACACGGATCGCGTTGTCGCCAGAACGGACAAGGTGAGGCTCGATCCAGCGGTCGCTGTCGCTGAGGAGGCCGATCCTGTGGCCCTGGTGAAACGCGCTGATCGCCCCAGGCGCCGCGGGGTCGGCGCGCAGTTCGATCGGGTCGCCGGCACCGACCTGGTCGCGCACATAAGGCCCCTGCCCCGCTGTCGCGAGGCCGGTTACCGAGCATTGATAGTTTTTGCGCATGGGGAATTCCTCTAGCGGAAGCCGATAAAAGGGAAAAGCCCATGGCTGGCCCGGCGCGATGTCGTTGTTAATGCGGTTTGATAGGCGAGAGGCCGGCCGGAGAATATGCCGCGAGACGCTGCCTCGTCGGGGCTAGCCCGACGCCGCTCGCCGCTTCAACACGTTCATCGGGGTTACTTCTGAAGACGTCTGCACCGGCGGTAGCATGGTCAGATCACCGGCAGACCTGGGGAAGTGCTCGAGCTGGTAGAAGACCACCCCACGATCATCGACCACCTCGACCTTTAGGGGGCCACATCTTCCGGCAAGCCGCGAATATTGCTCCTGCGCATGTTGATCCGCTGCGTTTCGGTCGTGAAAATGCAGGCCATCGACGAGAGTCGCTCCACGCCAAAGCCTGACCGTAAAGCGCATCCGGCATTCCTCCGATAAATCGACTCGCCCCCTAATCGACGACGAGAGAAATTATGGGGTGCGCGTGATTTGCTCGTGATCGTTTGCTGCGATGACCGTTGCTCGGCCAGTCCGACACAGACGGCCCCGGCTCATTTGCATGTGCCAGGGTCGTCCCGTCAGTATCCGAAACTCGTCCGGTATTTCAGATGCCTCCGCTAGTCTTGGCCGCCGAGCCCCAGTCGCCGTGGAGAAATATATTCGACATCGATGCTGATACCGTCCCCACTCAATGGGCTCGCCGTGTAGACGGCAGAGACAGACAACTCGAACAGGCTTAAAATGGTCAGGATGGCGATGGTAAGCCCGGTCTCTCCGCTCGGGGAAGCACCCAGCTGCAATTCCGCGATCCGGCAGCAATCGTCCATCGTCGCGGCCAGCGGCGGCAGTGTGATGATGTCGGTTTTCGCAACGGCCGGATCCGCGATATTGGGCTCACGCGCGACGACGGCGCCCATGTTGATCAGGGGCAGAACGGCCTTCACGATTCGTGCGGGCTTGAGATTGATGTTTTGAATATTGACCTCGGTCGCGTAGACGCCGGGCCGGGTGCCAGCCACACAACAGCAGTTTGCATCGGTTTGCTTGCCGCACACGATCTTCACGCTGTACGCGAAAATGACTCGGCCTTCGGCAGCCTTGGTATCGAGCTTTTCGAGAAGTAGTTGGGTTAGCGGGTCGGCTGTTGAATTGTCTTGCTTCGCAGCCATCTCAACCTCCTAAGGGTTTTGTGGGTGAGAAACACTCGCATGCCATGTGCGCCGTCCCGCTCGCGCGGCAATGCTCGCAAGTAAAATACTCCTTGGAAGGACTCTGCGTCAAAGAGTCAGTCGGTGGAACCAAGTACGATCCTCATTGCAGTCACGATGGAGTCACGCACGGAGATCGGAATAGCGTCGCATATTTTGCCATCTTGAATCCATCGCAACCTCGGCATCAGCCGCCGCGCCTGCGACACCGGAAAGCTTTGTTGATTATTGGCCGGCGGCCGATCACCCGACTTGGTGAGGACCTCTTGACGGTCAGCCGGCGCTTGGGCATGGGAGCACCGCGGCGCTGAATACGATACCCGAAGGGTGATCGCCGCGGATGGGTACCAAAAGGTGCCAATTCTCGATTTGGACCTCGGCGAATGTTTCGCTAAATGTTTGAAATCACTCCTGCGGAGGGGTGGCAGAGCGGTCGATTGCGGCGGTCTTGAAAACCGTTGAGGGTGCAAGCCCTCCGGGGGTTCGAATCCCTCCCCCTCCGCCACCAACTGAACGCGGCAATTTCTCCGACCCGACCCCGTCGGAGATGCCTAAGAGGGAAAAAGGGACATTGCCCATCACGCAACCGCCGAAGATCTACCCCTATACCGCGCCAGAAAAGCTCGCGGACGGTCTCTGGGTAATACGCGGCAACCTCTCTTACCCGCTTCACCGCAACATGGTGATCTTGCGGCTCGCGAGCGGCGAGCTGGTACTGCATAGCGTCATTGCGATGGAGGAATCAGGCCTCAAGGCTCTCGAAGCGCTGGGGACGCCGGCCTATGCCATCGTACCGAGCATCCTTCACGTCATGGACGCCCCGTTTTACAAGCAGCGCTATCCTGCCATGAAGCAGCTCGCGCCTTCAGCGGCGATGGAAGAGATCGGCAGGGTTGTGTCTCTCGACGGCTCGGTTGAAGATGTCCTGCCGTCGCTGGGTTTCAAACTTCACAAGGCGCCGGGCACGAAGATAGCGGAATTCGTTTATGAGTTCCCAATCCCCTCCGTGGGACGGCTCCTCATAGCCAACGACGTCTTCGGCAGCGCGCACGCTGCGGACGACACCAGGCTGCTCGGTTGGCTGATCGTCAGCCATATCGCCGTGCCAGGACATCACCTCGGCATTCCCCGCATCTATCGTTGGCGATTCATCACCGACATCGCGGAGGTAAGGAAGTTTGCAGGAGATCTTGCGACGATCCCCGACCTTCGCATCATCACCGTGTCGCATGGCGATCCCGTCCTCAAGGCTCCGGCCGAAGCGTTGCGGGCGGTTGCGGCAAGTTAGGAGGGAAAACAATGCTGAAACAGACTTTGCTTGCCGTTTCTTTCTTCTGTGTCGCAGCAGCGATTCCGGCTTCTGCAATTGCAGCCGGAGCCGCACCGCCCGGATTGGAGAAGATGCGCAAAGCGTTCAGCGTTGCGGTTGCCAAGCAGGACGTCAAAGGCGTAGCCGCAATGACACAGTTCCCCTTGGCCTTCAGCGGTTACGAACATCCCGACAAAGTCACTGCCGCACAATTTGCGGATGAATTTCAGGGGTTGTTCGGCGGCGGCGACGCACAGATCGTGAAGTGCCTAGCCAAGGGAAAACTGGCAACCGCAGAAACGAAGTTTCCCAATAGCCCGTGGGTGATCGACTGCGATGGCAATGAGTATTATTTCGGCCAGCGTGGCGGAAAATGGAAGTTCACGGCCTATGAGAACGTCAACGAATAGCGCGGGATAAGTCCGCGGCGTCCGCAGTCTCACGCGCGATCATGCTCGTATCGCTGATCGACAGGAAAGGCGGGTAGCCATCGTTCTCTACGACAGACCCAGGTCTCGTAGGTTGGGCGGACCACATTGTCAGAGTCGAAAGCTCCAACATTGACCTCAATCTCGGATCCTCTCCTGTCGAAGACTGATGAGCCGCACACCGGACAGAAGTGGCGAGCGCCATATTGCGCCGTTTCACCCGCTACGGTGACAGCGGTGTCCGGAAACACGGCGAACATGTAGAAAATGCCGCCATACTGCTTTCGGCAGTCGCGGCAGTGACAGATGCCGACGCGGCTCGGCGCGGCCTCGATCACAAGCCTAACCTTTCCGCATAAGCACCCGCCGGTAACGTGTTGGACTTCCATTTTAGCAAACTTCAGCTCTGCTGAAGCCCCTTCCATGCGCTTAGATACTTTTCATAATTCTTCCAGCGACCGACCGAACTTGTATAGAGCTTGCTGCGAACTTGCTGATAGCTCGCGGTTCGCACGGGGCGCGACGACTTGTCGAATTCCAGGCAGCGTTGATCAAATGGAAGATCGCAGTAGTCGAGTACGCCCCGCACGCCACTTTCCGGATCCTGCAGTAGCGCCTCATAGCTCTGCACGTATATCTTTCCCGGGAGCACCTCGTTCCAATATGCCATGAGTTCGTCGAACAGCCGGTAAAACCCGGCAAGTTCTTCCATGTCGTAACAATAATGATGGTACTCGGCGAACAGACACGAATAGGCCGAAAGACAGGAGTCGAGCGGATTGCGCCGCATGCAGATGATTCGCGCATTTGGAAGCGCCATGTGGATCTCGCCAATGTAGAGCCAATTGGCGACGAGCTTGTCGACGACAAACCGAGGCGCCGCGCCGAACGCGCCACGCACGCGAGCGAGGTACGTATCGCCAATGCTCTTCAGATCCTCGGGGCCATAGTCGCGTCGTCGCCCGACCGCGTCAGGAAACCAAAGATTTTCATCGGCGCCCTGGACTTGCGGATGGCTCGCGAGAATCTGCTCCATCAGCGTCGTGCCGGATCGGATCATGCCAACGACGAAGATCGGTGTTTCGTCGGCGATACCGGAATTGGGCACCGACTGAAGGTATTCCGGCGTGAACTGTGCCTTGATCGCTGCGATGCGCGCTTCGTCCTCCTTTAGATTATAATTAATGGCCTTGCGCTTGAGGCGGTTCCCAGTCTGCCAATAGTCGAACGCCTCATCGTAGCGGCCTGCATCGTCGCAAATACGACCGAGCGCGAACGCAACATACATGCGATCCGTTTCGCTGGTGGACGCGCTGTTGTAGAGCGCAAGCATCGGCTCAACAATCGGGTCGTCGAATTTGATTTTGATCATCGTTCCCAGCAAGAAGTAGGGGTGCCCATTCCTGGGCTCCTGCGCGATGGCCTGGCGAAGCGCCTGTTCAGCTTCACCAACGCGACCCACGATGCTTAAAGTCACCCCTAGATTGAGCTGCGCTCGGAAATAAGCGGGGTTGACCCGGAGCGCATCGTGAAAGCTGTCGATGGCTTCCGTATAACGATTGAGAGCGCGCAGCTGAATTCCGAGATTATCGTGCGCAACGTGGAAATTTGGATCGACTGCGATTGCCCGTCGTGTCAGCTCCAAGGATCTTTGAGGCTGGCTTCTTCCAAGATGATAGCCAAGATTGATCAGCGCATTGCGATGTCGAGGGTTGATCCGGATCGCCGTTTCATAGGCATTGATCGCCTCGTGAATTCGGCCCGATGCAGCAATCAGTCGCGCGAGATCATACCACGCCTCGGGGTGTCCGGGTTCTCTTGCAAGCGCGCGACGGTAACCGGCTTCCGCCTCGGCAAATCGACCTTCTCGATGGGCTTTGGATGCCGCGGAATATTCCGCATTCACTTCGGTCAAACCCTTGAGATCATCGTTCATTTGGATCGTACTTGAACGTCTCGAAGTCTTTAGCGAAGAGTTCCGCAACGATCGCGTAAGATCGATCGGAGTAGTATTGTGCGCGCTTTGAAGCGGCCGACGTCCGATGCGGCGCGTCTTCGCGAACAAGCGCCTGCTCCGTGCGCCACGGCGCAATGCGCGCCACGATCTTTGGGAAATCACTGTCGATCGTTTCGAGCCGCGCGACGAAATCATACTCGCTGATCGGCAGCACCAGATAGTCGTGCTGTGGCGACCAATGATGGTCGATATGGAGACCGCCCTCGGCGAGATAGCGGCAGAAGCACTCGAAATCGGGCACGGCGCCTGCTTCGCCCGGCCGCGCAAACTTCCGCTTCAACGGATGGTCGGGTTTGAGTTTCGGATAGCGCTTTACGACCTTGCTCAGATAAGCAGACAGCGTACGATCGTAAGGATTGCGCGCAATCAGGAACTTCGTGAAGGCGCCCAGATCATCGACCTGCTCAAGCGTAAGTTCAGACGCATTGCGGACGAGCTTCTTCGAGTAACGCTTATCCTCGATCCGCTCGGCAATTGCCCCGCCCTCGAAAATGTTGAGCATCGTCGAAACGAGCGATGAATTCCCGTTCTTCGGGATCCGATGATAGAGCACCTTGTGCTCCGGGATTACGACGCAGCGCAGATCGACATCGCGCAGATCCATGGCCCCCTGGTAAGGATGGCGCGTGTAGAAGGGCGACGACGCGATCCGCCTCTCTTCAAGCGACAGCAACGCCCGGCGCAGGCCTTCGGGATATCCCTTCTGAAGAAACTGCTGCTTTGCGTAACGTAAATAGGACATCGCGACAGACTCTACACCAGGCGATCGTCCGGTGACCGCCTGCGCTCAGCCGCCCTGACCGGCAGCCTGATTTTGAATATCCCGGCAGACATTCACATTGCAGAGCCAGACGTGCCCGGTATAGCGGTTGATGACGTAAGTCCCGATCAGGCTGCCGCTTGCCACTGGAGCAAGGCTGTAGGTACCGCCAATCAAAAAGCTCGACAGGAGCAAGACAATACTCAGGACGACGACATAGATAATGTTCATGGGACCACTCCGGGATGGGTACAGCCACGACGTAAGATCATCGATCATAGACATGAGATCAGCACGACTCCTTCGCCGAGCCGCTTGCCTAGCCAATTGAGACGGGTTTGTCAGCCCTCTCGGAATGTATGGGCAATCTGGTCGGTCAGCGGCTGCAGGAAATAGCTGAGCGGCGATCTTTCCTGCGTCTGGATAAAGGCTTCCGCCGGCATGCCGGGGCGAAGCTTGTTGGCGCCAAGCAGCTTGAGCTGATCAGGCCCCAGCCTTACGCGCACCGCGAAATAGGGCGGCGTATCCTTCGATGTTTGCGTGAGGTCGGCGGCGACCTGCACAACCTCGCCCTTGATTTCGGGCGTTGTTCGCAGGTCGAATGCCGGAAACCGCACCTGCGCCATTTGGCCGAGATTGACCTGGTCGATATCCTCCGGCCGCACATGCGCGTCGATGACGAGTTCGTCGAGCTCGGGGACGATTGCCATGATGTCGGCACCGGGCGCGATCACCCCACCGATCGTATGGACAGCGAGCTGATGCACGGTTCCGGCCCGCGGGGCGCGCACTTCCATGCGTTTCAGTTTTGCTTCCGCCGCCCCCCACCGCTCAAGGGTTTCTGCAACGCCAGCTTCCGCCTCGCGCAGATCACCCAAGGTCTTGGTGCGGGCGTCATCGTCGAGCTGGATGATCTGGAGCTTGGTTTCGCTGATCCGGCCCTTGGTTGAGGCGATCTGCGCCAGGAGTTCGCCCTCTTCGCCTTCCAGCCGCGCCCTTTCACGATCGAGCGCAAAAACGCGGTTGGCCTGGACGAGGCCCTGCTTCAACAACATCTTGAGATTGTCGAGCTCTTCCCGCACCAGCTTCGTCTGTTCCTTCTTGGAGGAAAACTGCGCGTCGAGGCCCTGGACTTCCTCTTGAAGCTGGCCAATCCGCTCGGTGAGCTGTTCGGTGCGGCCGGTTAGTGCGGCCTTTTGAACGATGAAGAGCTTGCGCTGGCCCGTAATCAGATTGGCGACGCGCTGATCTTGCTGCCGCGATTCCAGGCTATCCGGAAAGTAAACATCGCTCGCATCGTCGCGTTCGGCAAGCAAGCGCGCCCGCTTGGCTTCGAACTCGTCCAGCATGGATTGCAGGATTCCGAGTTCGGCGCGCGTGTCAGTTTCGTCGAGTTTGATCAGCAGAGCTCCGGCCTCGACATGATCGCCCTCCTTCACCGCAATCTCCGACACGATACCGCCATCGCGATGCTGGATGCGCTTGAGATAGCTCTCGACCACGGTAACACCGGGCGCGATCACCGCCCCCTGAAGCGGCGCCATCACCACCCAGGTACCGAGCACGCCTACAAGCAGGCCAAGACCAAGAAAACCGCCAATCTGGTAGCCGCGCAATGTGCGGGCTGTGGAGGATTGGGTCATGCAGAGCCTCGTGCGTCCGTAACAACCGTTAGGCCCCCCGGCCTGCCGCCGCTATCGACCGGGCGAGCGAGCACCTTGGCGAGAATCTCATCCTTGGGTCCGAAGGCAATCACCCGCCCCTCGCCTACCACCATCAGCTTATCGAGGGATCCAATGGCACTGGGGCGATGGGCAATGACGATCACCGTGCCACCGCGTTGCCGCACTCCCGCGATAGCTCTCACCAAGGCAGTCTCGCCTGTTGCATCAAGATTGGCATTCGGCTCATCCAGAACGACCAGACTGGGATTGCCGTAGAGCGCCCGCGCCAGACCGAGACGCTGGCGCTGGCCGGCTGAGAGGCGCCGGCCGCCCTGCCCGATCAATGTATTGTAGCCGTCCGGCATGCTCAGCACGAGAGTGTGGATATCGGCCTGCTGGGCTGCATCGACGATCGCTTTGGGATCGGGAGACTCCTCGAAGCGCGAGATGTTTTCTGCAATCGTCCCGTCGAAGAGTTCGCTTTCCTGCGAAAGATAACCGATCGACCTGCCGAGTACATTTGGGTCCCATTGGTCGGGTGTGGCACCATCGAGTCGCACACTGCCGCGCGTCAACGGCCAGGCGCCGACCAGCGCACGCGCCAATGTCGACTTGCCGGCGCCGGTCGGTCCGATGATGCCGAGACCATCGCCCGTCTCAAGGGTAAAGCTGACATTCCCGACAATCGGCTTTTCGACGCCCGGCACGTAGGCGGAAAGGTTCTCCACCGCGAGTTTTCCCGTGGGCCGCGGCAATTCCATGCGCGGCTTCGCCTTGGGGATCTCGCTAAGGAACAATTTGAGCCTTTGCCAGGAGCGCCGGAAGCTCTGGAACTGCGGCCACTGGCTCACCGCCGTCTCGATCGGCGCCAGCGCGCGCGCCATGATGATGCTGGCAGCAATCATGACGCCCGGCGATACCTCACGCTTGAGCGCCAGATAAGCGCCAAGCCCCAGTACCGCCGATTGGAAGACGAGCCGCAGGGTCCGCGACAGCGTCGTCAGCATTCCGCTGCGGTCGCTCGCCAGCATATGGCTTGCGAGCGCTTCGTCCTGCGTTCGGGCCCAGCGCTGGCGCAACCGGCCGACCATGCCGAGGATCGTTGCGACTTCGATATTGGTGCGGCACTGATCCGCCTGCGCGCCGGCCAGTCCGATGGCTTTCTGCGCTTCGGCGGCATGCTTGCGGGTCACTTGCTCGGTCACGATCGCGATCACGGTGAGCACGACGCCGGCGACCAGCGCCAGCCACCCCAGCATGACGTGCATCGCGAATATCAGAGCGAGATAGATCGGCGCCCATGGCATGTCGAGAAAGGCGATCGGTCCATTGCCCTGCAGGAATTGCCGGATCGTTTGCAGGTCGCTCAGCGCCTCGTTGCGCTTCAGCCCGCTGCGGAACGAATGCTGTGCCGTCGCCTCGAAGACGCGGTCACGCAGGCTTTCGTCGAATATCCGCCCGACTCGTACGAGCAGCCGCGACCGGATGAAATCAAGAAAGCCGTAAAGCGCGTAAAGCACCGCCGCCAGGATCGCCAGGGCGACGAGCGTCGGCATGCTGCCGCTGGTCAGCACGCGGTCATAGACCTGCAGCATGAAGAGCGGCCCGGTCAGCATGAGCAGGTTGGCGAACATGCTGAAGACTGTCAGCGACACGACAGCCGAACGGCACGGCGCAAGTGCCGCGGAAAGTTCGGAATTGGCGTCGGCGCGACTATTGGCCATCACTTTACGGTCCCCGGGCGATTCGCGCGGGCGGAGTCACATTCCTCATCCTAGCCCAACATTCCCCGGTGCGGAACTTAGCCGAAACCCGCTAACGGCGCCTGCTCGGTCTCCGGATAAATTCGATTAAACTTTTTCGGATTGCCGGGCTCTGTTCGCGAGCTTCCCGGCCGCCCTGTTCTCCCGCACCCGCGTGCTCTCGCGTTCCATGATCTTGAAGCCGATATCAATTCGCTTGCGCTGTGGCCGTTTGCCAGAGCCGCGGATAATCTCCAGTACGATCTCAGCTGTCTTGCGCCCCATTTCGTAGCGCGGGGTTAGAACCGAGGAGAGCGAGGGATAGGCGCAAGCCGCGTATTCGAGGTCATTGAAGCCGATCATCGATATTTGCTGCGGAACCGAGATGCCAAGCCGGTGGCACTCGAACAGCGCGCCGAGCGCGAGGTCGTCGTTGCAGCAGAACACGGCTTCGATATCGGGCCGTCTTTCCACGAGGCCGCGCATGAGTTCACCGCCCAGCGCAACGGTCGAAGGATTGGGACTGCGCCCCGCAAGTCCGGTCATGTCGAGTCCCGCCTCCCGCATCGCCCGTTCATAGCCGGCAATGCGGTTATGAAGCCGCGGATCGCGCGGCGCGCCGATAATGCCGACCCGGCGATGGCCGAGTCCAATGAGGTAGCGCGTGGCGGCATACCCTGCCTCCTCATGCGAGAGACCGATATTGATGTCGATCGGAGTCTTTGCGAGTTCCATCGTCTGCACGACGGGAATGCCGCTGCGCTTTAGGAGCTTCTTGGCGCGCGGCGTCTGATCGATACTCGAGACGATCATCGCTTCGGGATGTTGGCCGAGCAACGTGGCGATCGCCGTCTCCTCTTCTTCGGGCACGTAGCGGCTGTCGAGCACCATGACCTGGAAGCCTTCTGGCAGCAGCAGATCATGCAGCGCGCGCAGAAAGTCGGCAAAGACACCATTGGTCAGCGAGGAGACGACGACACCGATGAGCCGCGTGCGCGAAGACGCAAGCATGCTGGCGGCACGGTTTGGCACATAGGCGAGTTCGTGGATCGCCTTTTCGATGCGCTTGCGCAATTTCGGCGTCACCATCTCTGGGTGACGGATTGCGCGCGAGACGGTCACAGCGCTCACGCCGGCGCGCGCCGCGACGTCCGACAACCTGCTCCGCGTGCGATGTTCGTGCCGCTTGCTCATGCCTTTTCGAAGTTAATTGACAGCGCTTTCATTCACCTATACCGATATCGCCGTCCGGAACCAAGAAATCTTGCGTATCGCAACTGCGAAGAAGCGCAAACCGGACAAGACGAAGCCAATCATTGGCTTTCATGGGAGGAATACATGATCTCTAAGAATCTTGCTTGCCGGCTTGCGTCCTTTGCCAGCGCTCTTGCGGTTACCTGCGTCCTCGCATCCGCCGCACACGCCGGACCTGAAGTTGTTCAGGGCCCCTCGGCCGATCCGGAATGCTACGTGCCATGGGCCGCTGACACCACTTTCTTCAAGTTCCCCAAGAAGGATGGTCCCTACCGGATCGCGCTCGCCAACGGCTTCATCGCCAACACCTGGCGCATCCAGATGATCAAGACCGCCAAGGCCTATGCCGAACAGCCGGACGTCAAGGCGAAGCTCAAGGAATTCAAGGTCATCTCGACCGGTGAAGACGTTGCCGCGCAGATTGCCGCTGTCAACAATTTCATCGATTCAGGCTATGACGCCATTGTCGTCAACGCGCAGAATCCCGATGCCTTCAAGCCGGTGATCAAGCGCGCCAATGACGCGGGCGTGGTACTCGTCGCCTTCGACAACATTCTCGACACCAAGGACGCGATCAACGTCAATGTCGACCAGAAGGGCCTCGGCGTCCTCTGGGCCAACTGGCTGGCGAGCAAGATCCCCAATGGCGGCAAGATCCTCGAAGTGCGCGGCGTCGCCGGCACTTCCGTTGATACGGACCGCCATAACGGTATCCACGAGACCCTCGATGCCACCGGCAAGCCTTGGGAAATCGTCGAAGTCGTCGGCAAGTGGGACGACCCGACTGCCCAGAAGGTCACCGCCGATGCGCTCGCCGTTCACAAGAAGTTCGACGGCATCACTGCACAAGGCGGCGATACGGGCGTCGTGCAGGCGCTGATCGACGCGAAGCATCCCTTCGTGCCCTTCGGCGGCGAAACCGAAAATGGCTTCCGCACATTCTGCGGCAAGTATTCGAAGGAAGGCCTTGTCTGCTCGTCGGCCGGCACCGGCCCTGCCCAGGTTGCGGTCGCCATCAAGACTGCGATCGATGCGCTTGAAGGCAAAGTCGTCCCGCAATCGGTCAAGCTGCCGCTTGCGATCGTTGAAGATCCGAACTTCAAGGACGGCGAGAACTACTATTCGGACCAGTCTCCCAATTTCTTTGTCGGAAACGCCTTCCCGACTTGCGGTATCAATTTCACCGCGCAAGAAATCATGGGACAATCGGAAGCCAACCAGTAGTATCGTTTGAACGGATTGGCGCCGCGGGACCATCCCGCGGCGCTGTTTTCGGGGGGTGGGATGGAGCCGGTTTCGCCTGCGCTGTTCCGTGCGGATGGCGTTTCAAAGCGCTATGGCGGCGTCAAGGCGCTTGAAAAGGCCGAACTTGATGTCGTGGGCGGCCGTATTCATGCGATCCTCGGCGAGAATGGTGCCGGCAAGTCGACCTTGATCAAGGTCATGTCGGGCGTCGTGCAGCCCGATGAAGGCCGCATGCTGCTCGAAGAACAGGAAGTCCGGTTCAGCAACCCGGCGGCAGCGAACAAGGCCGGCATTGTTTGCATCTTTCAGGAATTGTCGCTGATCCCCGATCTCTCCGTTGCTGACAACATCATTATCAGCGATCCCCCGCAGCGCTTCGGCATGATCGACCGCAAGGCGCAGCGCCGCATGGCGGAGGCAGCCCTAGCGCGCGCCGGTGCCGAGGACATCCATCCTATGGCACCAGTCAAGGATCTGCCCTTGTCGCGCCGCCAGATGGTCGAAATCGCCAAGGCGCTGGCCCGCAATCCGCGCATTCTCATTCTCGATGAGGCAACCTCCGCCTTGACAGCAGCCGACGTGGCGAAGGTCTTCGCCGTCTTAAAGCGTCTGCGCAGCGAAGGATTGGCACTCCTCTACATCTCGCACCGCATGCACGAGATCGCCGAACTTGCCGATGAATGCACGGTATTCCGCAATGGCCGCAACGTCGCGACCTTCAAGGCCGGCACAAAGACCGACAATGAAGTCGTCGAGATGATGATCGGCCGCGAATACAGCCACATTTTCCCGCCGCGCCCTGCCCCACCGGCGAGTTCGGTCAAACCGATGATCGAGGTGAAGAATCTCTCTTGGACGGATCGGCTGAAGGATATTTCCCTTTCGGTTCGCCCTGGCGAAGTCGTCGGCCTCGGCGGCTTGGACGGCCAGGGGCAGAGAGAATTGCTGCTCGCTCTCTTCGGTGTTCTTCGCGGCGTTTCTGGTGAAATCCAGATTGACGGCAAGAAGACTCATATCGGCAGCCCGCGCGCCGCCAAGTCGAAGAAGATCGGCATGGCACTCATCCCCGAGGATCGCAAGACCGAAGGCCTGATGCTTCCGATGTCGGTGCGCGACAATCTCTCTTTCGCAGCGGTCGACCGGCTCTCGCATTTCGGCATTGTCGACCGTGCCGCCGAGCGCAAAGCGATCGACGATATGATTCAGCTACTTGCCATCAGGACCGCCGGCACGGAGATTCCGGTCGGCGCCCTGTCGGGTGGCAATCAGCAGAAGGTCGTCATCGCCAAATGGCTGATGGTCAATCCGCGCATCATCCTGCTCAACGATCCGACACGCGGCATTGATGTCGGCACCAAGCAGGAACTGTACCAGCTTCTGCGCAAGCTCGCGGCCAGCGGCGCGGCGATCCTCTTCTACTCCACCGATTACGACGAACTGATCGGTTGCTGCGATCGCGTGCTCGTCCTCTATGATGGTGGCATCCGCAAAGAACTGGTCGGCGCCGAGATCACCGAGCGAGCCTTGATCAGCAGCGCGCTCAACATCAATACGGCTTCAGAAGGAACCGGGACTCCGGCGCACACGGCATGAAGGACTGGCGCTACTATTTCGCAGAGCATCGCGGCACGCTACTCGCCGCCGCCGTCTTCGTGCTGATGTTCATCATCTACGCCAGCAATCATCCGGCGGGTTTCAGCTCCAATGTCGTGACCACGGCCTCAAACAAGAGCGTGCTGCTCGCCCTTGTCGCCATGGCGCAGACCATGGTGGTGCTGACCGCCGGCATCGACCTCTCCGTCGGCATGATCGTCGTGCTTACCAATTGCGTCGCATCCTGGATCGTCGTCGGAGGCGGGATCACTACGACTTTCGGCATCCTCGGCGTACTGCTCACAGGTGTTGCATGCGGCGCACTCAACGGCCTGATCGTCATCTACGGGCGATTGCAACCGATCGTCACGACGATTGCGACGGGTGCGATCTTTTTCGGCATCGCACTCGCCTTGCGCCCCGTGCCAGGCGGCGGTGAGATCAACGAGGACTTGGCGGATGCGATCACCGGCAAACTGCCCGGCGGTATTCCGGCGAGTTTGGCTTGCCTGATTTTGATCGTGTTGATCGTCTGGGTACCGTTTAGGAAATCGGTCTACGGCCGCGCCGCCTATGCCGTAGGCTCGTCGGAAGTTGCAGCCTACATGTCAGGCGTGCCGATAAAGCAGGGCAAATTCGCTGCCTATGTGCTGTCCGGCCTGCTCGCCTCATTCGGCGGGTTGTTTCTCACCTTCTTCACCTATTCGGGCGAGGCTTCACTCGCCAATGGTGGCAATTACACGCTTTACTCGATTGCCGCGGTCGTTCTCGGCGGCGTTTCGCTCTTCGGTGGATCGGGAAGTGCGGTGGGCGCAATCTTCGGCGCCTTCATGTTCTCAACGATAAGCGACCTGCTATTCGTCTTCGACGTCGAACCGCTCTGGCAACCTCTATTTAGGGGTATCGTGTTGGTCGCGGCAGTAAGCCTCGGCGCCCTCAGATTGTTCCAGATCCGCAACCGCCTCGATCTTTTCGGATAAGCCATGGCTGCGACCGTCAAAACCTATCTGCAGCGGATCGATCCGGCGGTCGCGACCGCCTTCGGCTGCATCATCCTGCTGCTCTTTCTTGGCAGCCTCGTACAATCCAATTTTCTGTCTCCGGAATATCTGCTGCAGCAGTTGAAGGTCGCGTCTTTCCTCGGTGTGATCGCGACCGGCATGTTCATCATCATCCTGCTCGGCCAGATCGACCTTTCCGTACCCTGGGTTGTCGCGGCAGGTGGCATGATGGCGGCAGCGCTCACCGCTTATGGTCCTGTTGGCGCTGCTCTCGCCATCCCCTTTGGAATCTTCTGCGGCGTGATCTTCGGGCTCATGAACGGTTTCGGCGTCGCCTATATGCGCATTCCCTCGATGATCGTGACACTTGCCGTCAACGCCGTCGCGCAAGGCCTGATGGTCGTTCACACCGGCGGGTTCTCGCCGCAGGATGCCGCCTCGGAATCCATGCGCTTCATTGCGACAGGCGATCCCCTCTTCGGCATTCCCAATGCATTGATCGTCTGGGCGATCATTGGTGCGCTGGCTGTCTTCCTCTTGAACCGCACGAGTTTCGGCCGCGCTATTTACGCCATCGGCAATCGCGAGCGCGCCGTCTACCTTTCTGGGGTCAACAGTCAGCGAGTCGTCTTGATCGCCTTTGCGATTTCGGGTGGATTGGCGGCCTTCGGCGGCGTGCTTCTCGCCGGCTACGCCTCCAAGGCGGCGCAGGCCATGGGCGATGCCTATCTTCTGCCCTCGATCGCCGCAGTCGTATTGGGCGGTACCTCGATCCTCGGTGGCCGCGGCACTTATCTCGGAACCGTCGCCGGCGTGATCCTCATCACCCTCCTGCAATCGATCCTGTCGGTGCTGCAGATGCAGGAATGGGGGCGGCAGGTCATTTACGGTGTGGTGATCGTCGTCATGCTGCTGATCTACGGACGCCAGCGGCCACAGAGTTAGTTGTTATGATGCGTCGACTTAAGCGCTCGCGATCTTGCTAGTCACGCTGGGATCGAAGCGCCGATAGGTGCGCCGTCCGCTTGCTTTGGCAAAATAAAGCGCCTGATCCGCATGGCGCAGAAGCCCCTCGAGGTCGGCGTCATCGTGGGGATAGGTGGTATATCCGATCGACGTTCCCGAAAGTAGTGTTATGTCGCCCACCTTGAAGGGTTGGCTGACGGTCTTCAGTATTCTTTCGGCAAGAATCGCCGGATCGGATCGGCTCAGAACGCCGGGGAGCAGGACCGCGAATTCATCGCCGCCAAATCGTGCAACCAAATCCCCCTGCCTGATCGCGGACTCCAAACGCCGCGCCATCTCGATCAGCAACCTGTCACCAGCATCGTGTCCGAAATTGTCGTTCACCTCTTTGAAGCGATCGAGATCCAGTAGCATGACAGTGAGTTCGCCGCCCTCGGCGCGCGCCTCCTCAAGACGGCGCATGATTTCGCGATTGAACATCGCGCGGTTCGGCAGCCCCGTGAGCGCGTCGTGAAAGGCCTGATGGCTCAGTGATTTCTGCAGCCTGTGCTGTTCCGTCGCGTCGGTGACGATTCTGAGGCTGCACCCATTTTCGAGAACCGTTGTCCGCTTGGAATAGGTTTTGCCGTCATTCAAGGCGATAAGCACCTCGCCTTCCACCCTGAGGCCGCGTAGCTTGCCTAGAACATAGTCCTCGACGCTCTCATCGCCTGGAAACTGCTCTTCACCCAGCGCGATAGCTGCCTTGAGGATATCGGCAAAATTCGCGCCCGGTTGGCGCAGATGCGCCGTGCGCGGAAAGAGCTGGCGATAACGATCGTTGCAGAAGACGAGCACACCTTTTGGATCGTAGATGGCCAGGCCGTCTTGCATATTATCCAGGGCCAGATCGAGATAGACTTGCGTCTCTTCGAGTTTCTCCTGCATGCGCCTTTGTTGGGTAATGTCGCGATTCAGAGTGATAAGTGCGGTGATCTTGCCGGAAGCATCTTTCACCGGAGCCTTAAGCGTGGAGACGTATCGGATAATCCCGCTTGGCAGTATGAGCTTCTGTTCGAGTATCCGAGTCTCGCCCCCACTGACGACCGCGATCTCGTCCTGTCGAAAGCTGTCCGCGAATTCTTTGGGATAGAAGTCAAAATCAGTTTTCCCGACAAGGTCCTGAGCCGTCGCAACCTCCATCAGCCGAGATGTTGCGGGATTGGCGGCCAGAAAACGCCCATCGAGATCCTTTATGTTGAGGCAGTCGGGGAGCGCGTTGACCATCGACTGATAGTAGCTGTTGGTGGTCAGGAGCTCGCGGCGGCGGGCCTCGAGCACGAGGACCGCTCCCAGTAGTAAGATAGCGCCGAACATATAGAACGTCGGAAGGCGAAGATCGATAATCGAAGCGTATTGCGGGAAGGCCAGTGCCATCAGACCGACGATGATGACGACTGTTGCACATGCAAGAGTAGCGACCTGAAACAATGTCGCGGGTCGGCCGCGACGCAGCGCATAGCCTGCAAGCCCGAGGGCCATTGCCAGAAGAATGAAGGTTGCCGCCGGCAGCACCGTACCACCGAGGTACAATCTGTAGGACAAAGCGACCGCGCCGGTCATGAGCGCGGCGGGAACGCCGCCGAAGAAACCCGAAATGACGATTATCGCCGTTCGCAAATCCGAATAGCGTCCGGGCACTAGCTCATAGGCCATCGCCATCGAGGCAAGTGTGCCAACCGCCATGAGCATGCCGAACAGGACTTGCTGCGTCCTGGCGCTGAAACGGCCCACCAACTCGCTTGCGCAGGTCCAACCGACCAGCAGCGCCAATATCACTGCAAGGTTGGCAGACAGGGCCTCCCACATGACTCATCCGACTCCAAAGCGCTCTTTGGGTCAGAGTCATTGCAACTTCAGGTTTGAAATTCGCTACTTCGTTCCGCGCAATTATTTCAGAACTGCGCCAATTCCGCGTTGGTGAATGCGGTTGGTGAAGAGCCGGTTAGCAAGGCGGGAACGCTTCTACCGATCGCCGCCACCAATAGGTAAGAAGGGCTCAGACTTTCCCGCGATTCCAGCCGCGGCCGGCGTCGCCGAATGGCTCAAATCCGTTGGCGGTGACCGCAACCGTATCCTCGAGTTTGACGAAACCGCGCTTGGGATGCGGCATCGTCGTTTCGATCGAGAGCACCATGCCGGCCTGGAGCGGCTTTTCGGCGTCATCGCCCGGATAGGGCACCGGTCCGTTGCTCGTCAGCCGCGGTGCCTCATGCGAGATGAGGCCCATCCCATGCGCGCAGAAATGCATATGCGCGCGATTGGGTGACGTCGAGAGAACCTTTTCGGCCGCGGCATAGATGTCGCTGCCGATCGCACCAGCCCGCACCGGCTTGCGCGCCGCCTGCTGGACCGCATCAACCTCCGCGAGGAGATCCTGCAATTCGACATCCGGATCGCCGAGGATCGCCATCCGGCAAAGATCGCCGATATAGCCGTGATAATTGCCGCCTGAATCGAGCGACAGGATTTCACCCTTGTGCCACTTCTCGTCCGAAGGCGCACGGTTGTTGCTGGTGCCGGTCGTGATCAGGCAGTAGTCGAAGGTGAGGCCACGCGCGACTTCCTCGCGCCTCAGGGCGGCAACCAATTCGTGCTTGGTCGCTCCCGGGCCATGGCTCGACATGACGGCGAGCATGGAATCGACCACACCTTCCGAAGCCTTCTTCACCATGTCGAGTTCGTGCGGCGTTTTCACCGCGCGCAGCCGCTCGAGCGGGATGAGGCAGTCGGCAATCGCCGTATTGGCAAGGCCCGACTGCAATAGATTATAGGCATCGGCGGGGAGAAAAGCCGTTTCGACGCCGATCTTGCGCGGCGTCTTGCCGAGTTTGCCGACATAGTCGAGAGCGGCCCGCATGGCATCGAGCGAGCCCCAGGTCTTGGTGATGACATTGGGCACCCAGAAGCGGCCATGCGCGCGCTCGTAGGATTCCATCGAATTGGCGATGTAAGCGGCGTCCTCGGGATGTCCCTTCGGATAGATGAACACCGGCAGATAGCGGCTGAGGCCGATCGCATCCATGGCGTCGAAGAAGAAGAACCGGTAGCCGCCGAGCAAATACTGGATGTTGTGCTTGGAGGTCACGACCAGCACGTCGAGACCGGCCGCATCCATGAGCGCATCGAGCTTTTCGCTGTCGAACGGGATCTTGCTGGAATCGAAGCTGTCTTCGCTCTTGGCTGCTGCGGTTGCGCTGGTCATGGACTGGTTCCCTGGTTGCCGGCGCAGCTTCGAACTAAGGCGCCAAACCGTCAAGCGCATGCGTCAAAGTTTCACCACATGGACCGGGCAACGCCCCGATGCTAGAGGGACCTTCAGAATCATTGCGAATACGGAGAAACCAATGCGCCGCATTGCCAGCATCCTTGTTGCTGCAGCCTTCCTGGGAAGCTTAGCCGGCTCGGCGCTCGCCGCCTGCGCTCCCCCCGGCCCCGCCGGATTCCCCAAATGGCTGAACGGGCTGAAAAAGGAAGCGGCCAGCATGGGTGTTTCGCCCCGCGGCCTCGCCGTCCTCGACCATCTCCAGTACGACGCGCGGGTGATCCAGCGCGATCGCTCGCAAAGCACCTTCGCCCTCACCTTCCTGCAGTTCCAGGCCAAGCTGATTTCCGCCAACCGCATGGCCAAGGCGCAATCCCTGCTCAAGAAACATGCAGCGCTGTTCGCGAAAGTTCAGAAGAAATACGGCGTCCCGGGCGCGGTCCTGGTCGCCTTCTGGGGTCTCGAGACCGATTTCGGCTCGTATATGGGCGACTTCAAGACGATCCAGTCACTCGCAACACTCGCCTATGACTGCCGCCGGCCCGAGAAATTCCGCCCGCAGGTCATCGCCGCTCTGCAGATCATTGATCGCGGCGACATGTCGGAAGACCAGATGGTCGGCGCCTGGGCCGGGGAAATCGGCCAGGTGCAGTTCTTGCCCGCAGACTTCCTCGAAAGCGGCGTCGATGCCGATGGCGATGGCCGCGTCGATCTGATCGGCAGTCTCAACGATATCATGTTTTCGGCGGCCAATCTCCTGAAGACCCATGGCTGGCAGGCCAATCAGCCTTGGCTGCAGGAGGTCGAAGTCCCGCAAGAACTGCCCTGGGACCAGGCCGATCTGGCGATCAGCCTGCCACGCGCCCAATGGGCGAAATGGGGTGTCACGATGCGCGGCGGGGCTCCGGTCAAGGCCGACAAGGTGCCGGTAGCGCTGCTCTTGCCAATGGGCCGGCACGGCCCGGCGTTCTTCGCCTATTATAATTTCACCAAGGTGTACCTGAAGTGGAACGAGTCACTGACCTACGCGCTCACCGCCGGCTATTTCGCGACCCGCCTTTCCGGCGCGCCGCCGGTTGAGCAGGGCAACGGCCCCGTCGATGCGCTGGATTACAAGCAGATCATCGAATTGCAGAAGGCCCTGGCGAAGCGCGGTTTCGATGTCGGCGAGATCGACGGCAAGCTCGGTTCACAGACTCGCGCGGCAGTAAAGCAGATGCAGATCAAGTTCGGCATGCCGGCGGATTCCTGGCCGACTCCGGATTTTTTGGCGAAGCTCAAGCGTTCCTGAACAGGAAATCCCAAATAATAGGATTAAGGGCATAATTTTGCCACATTCGCGGATTAACTCCTCTCTTCATGGGTACGAAAGAGGAACGAATGATCAGGGTTTTGATAGCGGCTTTGCTTCTTTGGTTCACGGCGACTTGGAGCGTTGCGGTGGCTGAAATCCGCATCCCGGCCGCTCGATTGCTCGAATTCTCCCAGGCGACGCTCGCCAAGGCCGACGCCGACGAAGCGACGGCGGAGGCAACCAGCTACGCCATGCTGCACGCCTCGCTGCATGGGGTCGACAGCCATGGAATCCGCCTCCTGCCCTTCTACGTGAAATCCCTCCGCACCGGCCTGGCCAAGGGCAAGCCGCAAATCACCGTCAAGCCGCAGCGCCGCGCCGCCGTGCTGGTCGATGCCGGTGGCGGCCTTGGGCACCTGCCAACCTACCGGGCCATGGACGAAGCCTGCGCGCTCGCCCGCGATTGCGGGATCGGCATGGCCGGGATCATCAACTCGACCCACTTCGGCGCCGCCGGCGCCTACGCGCTCGCCGCCGCCAATGCCGGCTTCATTGCGATGGTAACCTGCAATTCGGGTGCGCTCGTTGTCCCGCATGGCGGCACCCGCGCCTTTCACGGCACAAGTCCGATCGCCATTGCCGCCCCGCGCGACAGCGGTGATCCGTTTCTCCTCGACATGGCGACCTCGAGCATTCCCTGGAACAAGGTGCTGCGCTACCGCACCGAGGGTCTCCCACTACCGGAGGGCGTAGCGATCGACGCCAGCGGCGCCTTCACACGCGACCCCAACCAAGCCCGCGCCTTGGCGCCGGTCGGGGGAATCGACTTCGGCTACAAGGGCGCAGCCCTTGCCGGCGTCGCCGATGTCCTGGGCGGAGCCTTGATGGGCATGCGCCTCTCGCACGAGCAGGACGGGACGGCCCTGGGCGATACCAGGGTAGGCCATTTCGTCGTCGCCATCGACCCCACGACTTTCATCGCGCAAGCATTCTTCAACGAGCGCATGGCGACATACCTCGACGCTTTCGCCAAGCAGCCTGGAACCATGCCGGCCGGCGGCCCGGAATGGGAAAAGCGTCGGGATCGCGAGGCGAACGGCATTCCTCTGCCCGACGGCTTGCGGGCTGAGTTAGAGGAACTGGCACGAAGCGAGGGGACGAGTCTGCCGGTGTAGCCCTATCCTCATGCTGAGGAGCCCGCACTGCGGGCCGCGAAGCATGGGATTTCTGGCCGTCCTTCGAGGCCGCCCTGCGGGCGGCACCTCAGGACGAGGGTCATTTCGAGGAGATAACCCCTTTTTGTCAGCCCCGGACTTGGTCCGGGGATCCACTGTGCCGACACTCCGACGGCCGAGTTTGTGGCGCAATGGATTGCCGGAACAAGTCCGGCAATGACAACTACTGTTGATTCCCCCTCACCTCTCCCATTGCTGCGCAATGGGCCCCTTTTCTCTCGCGAGCGGGAGAGGAAATCACGCCATGCAGCGCCCGCAGCTGCGACCTACGGCATTCGCGTTTGGATGACTCGGGCCCGCCATCTATAGCTGCGCCATGAGCGTCGCCGCCCAGGGCATCCCGCAGGGAGAGAACCGGACACGTGGCATCCTGTGGATGCTGGCGACCATGTTCTGCTTCATCTCGCTCGACGCGCTGATGAAGTTTCTCCTCGAAACGTACCCGCTGATCCAGGTCACCTGGGCGCGCTTCTTCTTCGCGACCGTGATTGCCATCATTGTCGCCGCGCCGCGCCTTCCCGAAATCGCCGTCAGCCGGGCCCCGCGATTCCAGCTCCTGCGCTCCGTGCTGTTGATGTTTACAACCGGCGTATTCAACGCCGGCATCAGGACAACGCCACTGGCAACGGCGACGACCATCATGTTCATGAGCCCGATCCTGGTCACGGTGCTGTCTACCGTGCTGCTCAAAGAGCATGTCGGCGCGCGCCGCTGGGCGGGCATCGGCGTCGGCTTTCTGGGCGCGATGATTGTCGTGCGCCCCTGGGAGACGATCGAAGGCACGATCGGCGCCGGCGTCCTACTGCTCCTCGTCGCCGCGCTCAGCAATGCGAACTACCAGATTGCCACGCGCCGCGTGCGCATGGACGATCCCATGACCTCGTTGCTCTATACCGCGGTTGCCGGCGCGATCGTCACCAGCCTGATGCTGCCCTGGGCCTGGAAATGGCCGACCATCACCGATTGGCTGCTCCTTTGTTCGACCGGGCTGGCCGGCGGACTGGGCCATCTCTGCCTCATCCGCGCCTTGCAGGCAGCACCCGCTTCCGTCGTGGCACCCTTCTCATACTCCTCGCTCATCTGGGCGACGCTATTCGGTTTCGTCATATTCGGTGAGCTTCCGGACGTGTGGACCTGGACCGGGGCTGTGCTTATTATCGGCAGCGGACTCTATATTTTCCATCGCGAACGCCAGTTGGCAGCCCAGAAGCGGTCGCCTTAGCCAGAGGAAATGCCATGACGAATGTGACCAAGCTCAAGCCGGCCAATACGACAACGACCGAGGAATGGCAGATGCGGGTCGATCTCGCCGCCGCCTTCCGGCTGGCGGTCCATAATGACTGGCATGAAGCGGTCGCCAATCATTTCAGCCTCGCGGTTTCGCCGGACGGCAAGAAGTTCCTGATGAATCCGCGCTGGCGGCATTTCGATCGCATCAAGGCGTCGGATCTGATGTTGCTCGACACAGATGACAGATCGACGATGGATCGGCCGGACGCGCCGGATGAAACAGCCTGGTGCCTTCATGGCCGCATCCATGCGCTATTGCCCCATGCGCGCTGCGTGCTGCACGTCCACCCGCCCTATGCGACGGCACTTGCCGGCCTCGCCGATCCGGAAATTAAACCGATCGACCAGAATACCGCGCGCTTCTTCGATCGGGTTGCCTATGACATGGGCTATGAAGGCATGGCCAATTCCGATGCCGAAGGCGAACGTATCGCCCGCCTGCTTGGCAACCGCTCGACGATGATGATGGGCAATCATGGCGTGCTCGTTGTCGGTAACACCGTCGCGGAAGCCTTCGACATGCTCTATTACCTCGAACGCGCCTGCAAGACCTTGGTTCTTGCCTATTCGACCGGGCAGAAGCTCAACATCATGTCAGACAGGGTCGCCGAGAAGACCGCCCGCGAATGGGAGGACTACGGAGATTCGATGGCCGTCCATTTCGACGAGATGAAGAAGATTCTTGACGTCAAAGATCCATCCTACGCGGAGTGAACCGATGGAGACCGTTAGCTTCGTTGCCATGAAGGATGGCACCAAGGAGGATTACGAATTCCTCCGTGGTTTCGAACACGAGCACAACAGCGAGACAGCGAACCGTGTGCTGCGTGAATTGCGCCTGCAAGACGAGGAGACTTTCCCGGGCTACAAGATCAGCCGGCTCGGCCATGCGCTCCAGGCGGCAACGCGCGCCTATCGCGAAGGCGCCGACAAGGATTGGGTAGCCGCCGCCCTGCTCCACGATATTGGCGACGGGCTAGCGCCGCAGAACCATGACCGCTTCGCGGCGGAAGTATTACGGCCTTTCCTGCGCGAGGAAGTCACCTGGACCGTCGAGCATCACGGCTCGTTCCAGATGTATTACTACGCGCATCACTATGGCTGGAACCAGCATGAGCGCGAGAAGTACCGCGACTCGATTTATTACAAGTCCTGCGAGGATTTCTGCCATCGCTGGGATCAATCCTCCTTCGACCCGGACTATCCG
>JAXMCQ010000020.1:0-111596 GCA_046349315.1 Hyphomicrobiales bacterium
TTACGCCTGGCCGGATCGAACAATCCGAATGACGGGCGGCGCTTGGCTTTGTCGTTGTCTTTGGCTTCGCCAGCGGCTTTGTCTTTGGTTGAGACTTTGGGCTTTACCCGGGCCGGACGCTCGGCCGGCGGCTCCAATACGATGTTGCGGGCCGCGACGAAAATGAGCCGCCGCGCGGCTGATTCAGCCTTCCGCAATTGGCCGAGCATAAACCTGTAGAGAGGCCTCGACAGGCGCCCGACATTCGCCCCCTCGCTGAGTCCGATCTGGGCGCAGAGCGCCATGACCACTCCCAAGAGCGGCACCCGCCAACGTTCAACGGCCATATCCCAATCCATGGGAGCAGCCATAGAATTTAAAAAGAACGATGTCAATCGCAAAGTGAAGGGACTCTGGAGCGGGCTAATGCGCGCCGAGAATCTTCAGACCTATTTCGAGGGATGGCGCCGGAGGGCCGGCCTGCGGATCAGCACTTCGGAGAGCCACGGGACTGCCGCTTCGGCCGCGGCATAGGCAGCTTCCGAAGAGCGGTAGGCGAGAGACGAAAAATAGCCAAGGGGCGTCCACGCGCCCAAATCCTCGATGTCACGGCGAAAGGACTCAAAACCGAAACTCCCATCCGGCCGATAGAAGACATCGACGCAGCTGTCATGATCGTCGTTCTCGACGCTGTTGAAGACCACCCACGACTTATCAATGCGCTTCGACATTTCGGGCCCTCGCGCCCAGCAACAGGACACGCGCGAAGAAAGTATTAACGCTAAGTCCTAACGAGGAGGGAATGATTACGGCCTAATCTGGGCAGGTGTTGACGCATAACGCGCCTCCTGTGGGAAAGGACGCCAATGCGCCGGGGGGTCGGTATGTCAATCCAGCCGTTGGGGCTTTGTCTTGCGGGCTCGATCGTCCTCTTATGCGCGACGAGCGCCGAGGCTGCGGAATTGGATGCACAATCGCCGGACGCCTATGACTGGAGCGGCCTTTTCATTGGGTCCGATACCGGTTTTGGCTTCGGGAGCGAGAACGCACCGCTCGCCGGCGGGACTGCCACGCCGGGGGCGGAAGGGTTCATCAGCGGTGGAGAGGCGGCCGCAAACTGGCAAACCGGCAAGTGGGTGCTTGGCGTCGATGGCGACGTCCGATATGCCGACATTTCGGAAGCTGAAACCAGAGGCGTCAGCGGGCTCGCCTCTAGTTCCGAAGCAGACGCCACCTGGTTCACGACGATGCGGCTGCGTTCAGGATATGCTCTCGACAATCTGCTTCTCTATGGGACAGGCGGCGTTGCCGCCACCGGAACGGACTTCCGCGTCTCGATGAATCCGAAGGACAACACGACTGCGACCGGCTGGACTGCTGGCGCTGGCATGGAATGGGGCCTTTCGGAAAACGCCAAGGCCAAGGTCGAGTTTCTTTATTTTGACCTCGATGGCCGTGACGGAGACATCCCGGGTGACGGCGTGCGCCTCAGGATAAACCCCGGCTCGCAATCTCTTCGCGTGGGCATGGATTTCCAGTTTTAGTTCATAGCCTATCACACCTCCATTGACTCCATGGTAGCGTTGCCCGCACGCCGAATGGTGATTACGACTCTGCGGGAACCATCGAAGAGCGGAGGAGCACAGCATGCCAGGAGGGCTCATCGGCAAGCGCGTCCAGTTCGACCTCGAAGAATGGGCAGCGATCAACATGCTTGCCAAGGACAGAATGGCGACATTCCAGGAATTGGCCGACGAGGCGTTTCGCGACTTGATGAAAAAACACAATCGACCGGTAGGTTTGAAGGCTTCGCTACGGCAGAGCCTGGGCGGGGCAAAGAACGTCGTCGCGATAAACCAGCGCGGCAAAGGCAAGGCCAAATCGAGGTAGCTTGGGAAGGGATCGCGTGGCTTCTATCCTGCGGATCATACTCGTGGCGCTGTCGATTTCGGCGAGCGGCGAGATCGCTTCTGCGAGACCCGAACTGGGCGAGCTGTGGGCTGGTCCGGAACTCTATCGCCGATTAGCGCGGCAGAATGCGATGGAGCACCGCGTTCCCTATGCCATCGTCGATGCGGTGATGAGTGTCGAAAGCGGCTACGATCCGAATGCACATGGTGATGCAGGCGAGGTCGGCCTGATGCAGGTGCTGCCATCGACTGCGACAATGCTCGGCTACACAGGGAGCGTGGAAGGCCTCGCCAATCCGGAGACAAATATTGAGTACGGAACGCAATATCTGGCGGACGCCTGGCGGCTCGCAAACGGAGATATCTGCACGACCGTCATGAAGTATCGAGCCGGACATGGCGAAACCCGATTCTCGCAAAAATCGGTAAGCTATTGCGTGAGAGTGCGGAAGAAGCTGCTTGCCGCGGGATATCCCGTCACCGGCAAAGTGCCAAAGCCGACCTTTGGCTTTGCCGAGACTGCCGGAGGCATTGGAAAAATCACCAAGCTGCCTTCCGGCCGAGTGCGGGCATCATTTCCCGGACTTTGAGGCTGCGTGCCGTCATTCCACTTCCGCTCCGGGCGGGCGTTGAGGGGACAGCGCCAATTGTGTTAGTTGGGAAAGAGCTGTCCTTGGCTTGGATGCCTTGCGTGACGATGATCTTTTCCAGACCCATTCTGACCACCCTCGTTTCAGCGTTCGCGAGCGTCATCCTCCCGCATCTGGCGCAGGCTCAGGAGCCTTCCGCTGCCGATGCAGCCATGACGAGCCGCATCGAGGCGATGAGCCCGCAGATCGACGCCTATGCCACGCGCGGGATGGAGGCCTATGACGTCCCAGGCCTCGCCATTGGAATCATTGTCGGTGACAGCTTGGTTTACGCCAAGGGCTTCGGCGTCCGCAGCAAGAGCGGTGGCCAGCCGGTCGATACGCGCACGGTCTTCCAGATCGGCTCGAACACGAAAGCGTTTCTCGCAGCGAGCATCGCCATCATGGTCGATCGCGGCAAGCTCAAATGGGACGACCGTATTGTCGACCTCTACCCGGATTTCCAGATGAAGGACCCGTGGGTCACGCGCGAGTTCCGCGTCTTCGACCTGCTCGCCCAGCGCTCCGGGCTTCCGAGCCTTGTCAACGACATGCTGGCGATGCTCGGCTTCGACGAGAGAGCGCTGATCCGGTCGCTACGCGATGTCGATCCGATATCAAGTTTCCGGACGACGTTCGCCTACACGAATATCACGCATTTGCTCGCAAGCCGCATCGTTGCGGACGCCGCCGGCGCACGTGGCTGGAGCGACGTCCTTCAGCGCAATCTGCTCGATCCGCTCGGCATGAAGGATTCGACCTGGACGGTCGAAGCCATCGAAGGCGCGGCCAACCACGCGAACGGCCACCGCTGGACATTGGAAGGCACGGTCGAAGTGCCATTCACGCCGATTTTTCCCTATCATTTCGCCGGGGCCGGCAACATCAACTCCAATATCGAGGACATGGCGCGGTGGGTGCGCCTGCAGCTCGCCCACGGCGCGTTCGACGGACACGAGATCGTTTCGCCGGAGAATCTCGCCGTCACCCGCATGGCGCGCGTCGCGCTGAGCGATAGACTGTCCTATGCCATGGGCTGGTATAATTACGACACCGCCAACGGCACCATCGTCTGGCACGATGGCGATGCGTTGAGCTTCGGCTCATTCGTCGGCCTGGTGCCGGCGAGAAATGTCGGCGTCATCATCCTGACGAACGAAAGCAATGTCGGCTTTCCCTCGGCACTCGGGACATGGATTCTCGACCGGGTGATGGGCAATCCGGAGGTCGACTATGTTGCGACCAGGATCACCGAGACGAAGGCGTATTTCGCGGCCGCCGCCGCCCGGTTCGCCCCACCGCCGAACCCGCGACCATTTCCACCGCTCAACCCGCTGGCCGGCGCCTTCGTGAGCCCGAGCTTCGGCAAGGCGTCCGTGGTTGTGGAGGGCAACGCGCTCGTCATGGAGATCCTCGCCACCGGCGCGAAGCTCAAGCTCGAGCCGTGGGATGGCGATATCTTCGTTGCCCGCCTGATGCCGATCGGCCAGTTCGGGCCGGTCGTCGCTCTCGACTACATGACGAAGGGCTTCGTCCAGTTCCAGATCGCGCCTGACGGCAAGCTCGATGTCCTGACCATGACACTTGCCGATGGCCAGCGCTACGCGTTCCAGCGCGAGTGAACGAATATCGTCACGAGTTCGTTTCTCAGCCGAATACCTTGGCTCCCGCCAGCCACGTCTCGCTCACCTTGATGGCCGAGAGCTGTTCGGGGTCGGTGGTGTAGGGATCGCTCTCGAGAATCGTAAGGTCGGCTTCCTTGCCGGTCTCCAGCGTCCCGATGGCATCTTCGAGGCCCATGTGGCGGGCGGCGTGCAGCGTGATCCCGCGCAGCGCCTCTTCCACGGTGAGGCGCAAGTCCGGGCCGATCACCGAGCCGTCGGTGATGCAGCGGCGCGTCACCATCGTCTGAACGAGGCGCAGTGGATTGAGGGGAAGGCCCGCGGCCGGGTTGTCGGTGTGCATCGAATAGCCGATGCCGGCTTTCAGCGCGGCTCCCACCGGCACCATGAAGTCGGCACGGGGTGGTCCGAAGATCTGGTCGCGGTACGCCGCGCCATAGAGGTAGATGAAGTCCGCCATGTAGGTTGCTTCGCAGCCCAACCGCTTCATACGTTCGATCTGGTCCTGCCTTGCCATGGTGGCGTGTTCGACGCGGTTGAGACCCACCGGCGAGTTGGCGCCGTAAGCGCTCTCGATGGCATCGAGAACCTGATCGATCGCGGCATCGCCCTGGCAGTGCACAAGGATGGTCCAGCCGGCATCGCGCGCCTTGCCGCAGAGCTCCACCGCCTGCGCCGCCGTGTAGCCGAGGGTGCCGCGCTTGTCGGTGTGAAGATAGGGCTGGCTCTGAGCGGCGGTCTCGGCCTGGTTGGAGCCATCGGCCCAGAACTTCATGCCATAGAGGGAGAAACGGCTGTCCGGCAGGCGGCGGGCCTTGTTCGAGGGGCCAAGGGCGGCGAAACTCTTGCTTGCCTCGACCATGTCGGTGCTGAAGCTTGCGCTCAGCCGGATGGGCAGGCTGTTGGAGAGCTTCGCCAGCATCTCGACCCATTCGGGCTTTACCGTGCCCGGCTCATGCAGGGCCGTGAGGCCTGCCGCGGCCGCCTGCCGGGCATAGGCCGCGACAGCCTTGGCGAGGCCGTCGGCATCGGGCTTGGCCACTGCGATGTCGAAAAACCGCAGCAAAGCGGGTTCATTATAGATCATGCCATTGAGCTTGCCGTCCGCACCGCGACCGAAGAAGCCGCCGCCGGGCAGCATGCCGATGTCGGCTGTGACCTTGGCCTGCTCGAAGGCCAGCGCATTGCCGGCGCCGACATGGCCGTTGACATAGAGCAGGAAGATCGGGCTCGTCGATGAGACGGCATCGAGCTCCGCCATAGAGATATCACCGCCCTGAAGCAGGTTGTCGTAGAAGCCGAAGACCATCCACGCCCCTGGCGCGGTCTTGCCGGCAACGGCCTTCATCGCGGACAGCGCATCCGCCTTGGTCTTGTACCTCGCAAAGCCGACATTGGTCAGCAGCAGGTCGAGCAGGGCCGAGAGGGTGGTATGATTGTGCGGGTCTATGAGGCCCGGCAGCAAAGTGCGGCCGGCGAGGTCGATCGTCTTGGTTGCGGGCCCCGCCAGGCCCATGACATCGGATGAGGATCCCACCGCAAGAATCTTGCCCCCAGCGATGGCGAGCGCCTCGACATTGCCGCCCGCTGCGGTCATCGGATAGATCGGACCCTGGTAGAAGATTGTTTCCGCCAAATTGTTTGCCGCCTGCGCGGGAAAGCCCGTCCCGGTGATGGCGAGTGACGCCGCATAGCGAAGGAACTGCCTCCGGCTGGGCAATATTCCCGCGGTAAGCCGGTCGCCAATTTCAGACCGGGTGCACCAGCAGCACATCCTCATCTCCTTGGAACTAATGGCCCCTGAGCGCTTACTGCTTTTGGTGATTGGCGCACCCGACAGGATTCGAACCTGTGACCTCTGCCTTCGGAGGGCAGCACTCTATCCAACTGAGCTACGGGTGCCTGATGAGCCGGGGCGACATATAACCGAAGGCCCAGCCCAAGCGCAATGTCCGGTCATGGCAGCAATCGCAAGACGCCCGGCGCGCCGGCCTTTCGCCGCACAACGCCCAATGGCATATAGTGGCGGTCATGGCCAAAACCCCCACGCTCAAGCCCGGCGACCACCTCTATCTCATTGACGGATCGGGCTATATTTTCCGCGCCTATCATGCGCTCCCGCCGCTCAACCGGAAGAGCGACGGCCTGCCCGTCCAGGCCGTGCAAGGCTTCTGCGCCATGCTGTGGAAGCTCATGCGCGAGATGAAGGCGGTCCAGCCGACGCATCTTGCCGTCATCTTCGATAAATCGGCGCATTCCTTCCGCAATGACATCTATGCCGATTACAAGGCGCACCGGCCCGAGCCGCCGGCCGACCTGCGCCCGCAATTCGGATTGATCCGGCAGGCGACGCGCGCCTTCAACGTCGCCTGCGTCGAGCAGGATAATTACGAAGCCGACGATTTGATCGCCACCTATGCGCGCGAGGCCGTCGAAGCCGGGGCGAGGGTTCGCATCGTCTCCTCAGACAAGGACTTGATGCAACTGGTGCGGCCGGGCGTCACGCTGTTCGACACGATGAAGGACAAGGATATCGGCGAGGAGCAGGTTTTCGAGAAATTCGGGGTGAAGCCCGACAAGGTCATCGATGTCCAGGCGCTTGCCGGTGATTCGGTCGACAATGTGCCGGGCGTGCCGGGCATCGGCGTCAAGACCGGCGCGCAGCTCATCACCGAGTATGGCGACCTCGAAACGCTGCTCACCCGCGCCCCCGAGATCAAGCAGCAGAAGCGGCGCGAGAACTTGATCCAGTTCGCCGAGCAGGCGCGGCTGTCGAAAAAGCTTGTGACGCTCGATGATCGCGTCAAGGTCGAGGAGCCCTTGGCGAGCTTTGCGATCGATGCGCCCAAGGCAAGCGCCATCATCGGCTTTCTCAAGGCGCTCGAATTCACGACGCTGACGCGGCGCGTCGCCGCCGATATCGGCGCCGACATGGCGGCGATCGATCCGGTTCCGGTCGAGATCAAGTTCTGGCCGCCGGACGGTGCCGAGGTCGCAACAGCGCCGGCAGCATCACCCGGCGAGGCCGCGCAAGAGGCGCCTGCTCCGGCAGTAGCTGCGCCGAGCGCCCCCGCGCAGCTTGCACCGCGCGATGATTCAGCCCTACTCGCCGTGCCCTTCGTCCATGCCGATTATGAGACCGTCATGTCGCTCGAGACGCTCGACAAGTGGATCGCCGAAGCCCGCGAGCAAGGATACGTCGCCTTCGATACCGAAACCAATTCGCTCGATGCGATGCAATGCACGCTCGCCGGGGTCTCGCTTGCCACCGCCCCAGGGCGCGCCTGCTACATTCCGCTTTCACATCGCGGCCAGGGCAGCGGATTATTCGGCGGCGAAACCGTCGAAGGCCAGATTCCGCATGCAGCGGCGATCGCGCGACTGAAGGATCTTCTGGAAGACCCTTCCATCCTCAAGATCGGCCAGAACGCCAAGTATGATCTGCAGACGCTCGGGCGCTGCGGCATCGACGTAACGCCGATCGACGACACGATGCTCATTTCCTATGCGCTTGAATCGGGCGAGAACGGCCACGGCATGGACGAGCTCTCGGAGAAGCATCTCGGCCACAAGCCGATCGCCTTCAAGGAGGTTGCGGGCTCCGGCAAATCGCAGATCACCTTCGACCAGGTACCGCTCGACCGTGCCACCGCCTATGCGGCGGAAGATGCCGATGTCACCTTGCGCCTGTGGCTTTTGCTGAAGCCGCGTCTCGTTACGAAGCACAAGATGACCGTCTATGAAACGCTGGAGCGGCCATTGGTGCCGGTGCTGCGCGACATGGAAAAGCGCGGCGTGTTGGTCGATCGCGCCGTGCTGGCGCGGCTATCGGATGAATTTGCGCGCAGTGCCGCCGATATCGAGACCGAGATCCACAAGCTCGCCGGCGAGAAGTTCAATATCGGCTCGCCCAAGCAGCTTGGCGATATTCTCTTCGGCCGCATGGGCCTGCCGGGCGGACGGAAAACCCAGACCGGTGCGTGGAGTACCGATTCCGACATGCTCGAGGATCTGGCCGGCCAGGGTGTCGAACTGGCGCGCAAGGTTCTCGACTGGCGGCAGGTCGCGAAACTACGCTCGACCTATACGGATGCGCTCCCCAGCTTCATCAATCCCGAGACGGGCCGCGTGCACACGTCCTATGCACTCGCCTCGACATCGACCGGGCGGCTTTCTTCGACCGATCCCAATCTGCAGAACATCCCGGTGAGGACGCCGGAGGGACGTCGCATCCGCACCGCCTTCATCGCGCCGCCGGGCTCCAAGCTCATCAGCGCCGATTACAGCCAGATCGAATTGCGCGTGCTGGCGCATGTCGCCGACATTCCGCAGCTCAAGAAGGCCTTTGCCGACGGTCTCGACATTCACGCGATGACGGCGTCGGAAATGTTCGGCGTGCCGATCGCCGGCATGGACCCCCTGGTGCGAAGGCGTGCGAAGGCGATCAATTTCGGAATCATCTACGGCATCTCGGCTTTCGGGCTTGCCAACCAATTGTCGATCGGGCGCGAGGAAGCAGGCGACTATATCAAGACCTATTTCAAGCGCTTTCCCGGCATTCGCGATTATATGGACGAAACACGCAAGCGGGCGCGCGAGCAAGGCTATGTCGAAACCATCTTCGGGCGGCGCTGCCATTTCCCGCGCATCAATTCGTCAAATCCTTCCGAGCGCGCCTTCATGGAACGCGCTTCCATCAACGCGCCGATCCAGGGTGCAGCGGCCGATATCATTCGCCGCGCCATGATCCGCATGCAGCCGGTGCTCGATGCGGCAGGTCTCAAGGCGCAGATGCTGTTGCAGGTACATGACGAACTTGTTTTCGAAGCAGTCGACAAGGAAGTCGAGGCGACCAAGGCCATCGTCAAGGCGGTCATGGAGAAAGCGCCGGAGCCGGCCGTCAAGCTTGCCGTGCCATTGCAGGTCGATGCGCGCGCGGCGCAGAATTGGGAAGAGGCGCATTAGAAGTACAAATTCCCCTCCCCCGTGTGGGGAGGGTGAAAAAAAGAGATCGGATCAAGGGAGGAACCCCAGCATGGACAGACGCCGTTTCATTTCAACCACCGGCACAGCCGCTGCCGCGACCGGCCTTATCGCAGCGCCGGCCATCGCGCAGTCCATGCCGGCGCTGCAATGGCGATTGACCTCGAGCTATCCCAAGACACTGGCCACGATCTTCGGAGCAGCCGAGCTTTTCGTGAAATACATCGCGGAAGCGACCGACAACCAGTTCAAGATCCAGCTTTTCGGTGCCAATGAAATCGTGCCCGGACTGAAGGCGGCGGATGCGGTGACCAATGGTTCGGTCGAGATGTGCCAGACCGCGTCATACTACTATATCGGCAAGGACCCGACCTACGCGCTCGGAACGGCGGTTCCCTTCGGCTTCAATGCGCGCCAGATCAATGCCTGGTTCTATCATGGCGGCGGCATCGACATGATGAACGAGTTCTACGCGACGCAAGGCATTTATGCGCTGCCCTCCGGCAATACCGGCGTGCAGATGGGCGGTTGGTTCCGGAAGGAAATCAAGACACCCGCCGACTTCAAGGGACTTAAGATTCGGATCGCGGGCTTTGCCGGACGCGTGCTCGAAAAGCTCGGGGCGGTGCCGCAGCTCCTCGCCGGCGATGCGATCTACGAGGCACTCGAGAAAGGCACGATCGATGCCGCCGAATGGGTCGGGCCGCATGATGACGAGAAGCTCGGCTTCAACAAGGTGGCGCAATATTATTACTATCCGGCGTGGTGGGAGGGCGGACCGGCGCTGCATTTCTTCATCAACAGCGACAAATGGAAGAGCCTGCCCAAGAGCTACCAGGCGATCATCTCGGCCGCCGCCGCGGCAGCCAATATGGACATGCTTGCGCATTACGATGCGCTCAATCCGCCGGCGCTCAAGCGATTGGTCGCGGCGGGCACGCAGTTGCGGCCCTTCACGCATGAGACGCTCGATGCCTGCCTTGCCGCCTCCAATGAACTGCTTGGGGAAATCTCGGCCGCCAACCCGACGTTCAAGAAGATCTACGACGCGCAGACCGCGTTCCGGAACGATGAATATCTGTGGTGGCAGGTCGCCGAATATGGCTATGACAATTACATGATCCGGTCGCGCACCAAGGGTTAACGCAACCTCAACTTTATCCCGCGACAGAGCTTCCTTGCGTGCGATCGGCGACGCCTGAAAGGGCCTTGATGCCGACATGATTGGGCGCGACCAGTCGGTGCCGTGAAGCCGCTGGAAACGCCGCCTTCGGGTCAGTTTCCAGGCCCGGACAAGCAAGGCTTCATCCTTTGGGCGTAAATTGGCCAGACGGTCATCGCCGGTTTGCGGGGATAGATGGGTCTATTCGGAAATTCGGGCAGGAAAAAGCGGCAGCGCGAACGCGTCGAGCCGAGCCTGTTCGGGTCGTCGCGCGAGTCGCGCGGCGCAGGCCGCCGCAGGCGCCGGCGGTCGCTGTTCCGCGGCCTGTTCTCGCTCATGTTCACCTTCGCGCTGTGGGCCGTCGTCCTCGCGGGTGCTGGCTTCGGCTATGTCTGGTACACGCTCGACCAGAAGGGCCTGTTCCAGGTGCCGGCGCGCGAGCCCGGCATCATGCTCCTCGCTTCCAACGGCGATGTCCTTGCCGAGCGCGGCGCCTTCTTCGGCGATGAAGTGCGCGTCGATGAATTACCCGCCTATGTGCCGCAAGCGGTCATCGCCATCGAGGACCGCCGTTTCCGGTCGCATTTCGGCGTCGATCCAATGGGCCTCGTGCGCGCCGCGGTTGAAAACTTCAAGGCCGGCCACGTCGTCCAGGGCGGCTCGACGCTCACCCAGCAGCTTGCCAAGAACCTGTTCCTCAAGCCCGAGCGCACCATGTCGCGCAAGGCCCAGGAAGCCGTGCTGGCGCTGTGGCTCGAGCGGAACTTCTCCAAGGATGAGATCATCCAGCTTTATCTCAACCGCGTCTATTTCGGCGCCGGCGCAACCGGCATTGAAAAGGCGGCGCAGAAATTCTTCGGCAAGTCGGCGCGCGAGGTGACACTCACGGAAGCCGCGATCCTAGCCGCCGTGCTCAAGGCGCCGAGCGACTATAATCCGGTCAATCATCCGGACGCGGCGAGCGCCAGAGCCGCCGTCGTGCTGCAGGAAATGGTCGATGCCGGTTTCATCACCCGCGAAGAGGCAATGGCGGCGATCTCCAACCCGGTCGACATCAAGCCTTCCGACTACGTGCCGGCGACGCAGTATATCGTCGACTATGCGAGCGAGATCCTGCCGCAACTCGTCAGCAAGTATGACGAGTCGATCGTGGTGTGGACGACGATCGATGGCGAGGCGCAGGCGCATGCCGAAAGGGCGTTGCGTGACCGCCTGAATGAGGAAGGCGCCAAGCTCGGCGCCTCGCAAGGTGCGCTCGTCATGCTCGATACGGCCGGCGCAATCAAGGCGATGGTCGGCGGCAAATCCTATGCGAAGAGCCAGTTCAATCGCGTCACCAAGGCGATGCGCCAGCCGGGTTCGGCCTTCAAGCCCTTCGTCTATCTCGCCGCGCTCGAACAGGGCTACAGCCCGTCTTCCACCGAGATCGACGGCCCGATCAAGATCGGCGACTGGGAGCCGGAAAATTACGGGCAGAAATATTTGGGGCCGGTGACGCTCACCAAGGCGCTGGCAATGTCGCTCAACACGGTTGCCGCGCGGCTCGTGATGAAAGTGACGCCCGAGGCGGTGATTTCGGTCGCGCATCGGCTCGGCATCCGTTCCGAACTCACCAACAATGCCTCGATCGCGCTCGGCACGTCGGAAGTAACGCCGCTTGAACTGACGGCGGCCTTCGTGCCTTTCGCCAATGGCGGAACACCGGTCGAGCCCTATCTCATCGCGCGCATCACCACGCGCTCCGGGCAGACGCTCTATGAGCGCAATGGCAGCGGCTTGGGCCAAGCGATCACCAGCTTCGATCTCGGCGCGCTGAATTCCATGATGCGCGCGGTCGTCACCGAAGGCACGGCCCGGCGCGCGCAGTTCGGCGAATTCGAGATCGCCGGCAAGACGGGCACAAGCCAGGATTATCGCGATGCCTGGTTCATCGGCTACACATCCTATCTCGTCGCGGGCGTGTGGATCGGCAATGACGACAATTCGCCGACCAAGAAGATCACCGGCGGCTCGATCCCGACCGCAATCTGGAAGGACGTTATGGAGCCCGCGCATTCCGGATTGATGGCCATGCCATTGCCTGGCGATCGCGACTATCAGGGTGACGGCTACAATCCCATGGCCGAGGGCTATGGCGACGACAATCAGGAAACCGCGCAGCGCTACGAGGAACCGCGCGGATTCTTCGAGAGCCTGTTTGGATCCTCGAAGCGGAAGGAAAAGCGCCAGGAGCGGAAGTCGACCAATTTCGGCTCGTCCTACAACTCGGTGAAAGACCGAGCTGCCAACCGGTAGTGGGCCTCGTCCTGAGGTGCGTCGCGCAGCGATGCCTCGAAGGACATGGTTCGAGGGCGGCTGCGCCGCCTCCTCACCATGAGGTTGTAACTATTCTCACATCCCATAGCGATGCAAGCTTGCGCCATGATGTTTCAGCCAGCTTCGTGCTTCGCCTGCGTGCGGACAATGGGCAAGGACCAATCGCCAGAAACGCATACCGTGATTCATGTGCTTCAGATGCGCAACCTCATGCACGGCGACGTAATCAAGCACATGCGATGGCGCGAGGACGAGGCGCCAGGAATAGCTGAGGCTTCCATCCGCCGTGCATGAGCCCCAGCGGCTCGCCTGGTCGCGGACGGAGAGCTTGCGGAATGTGACATCCATGGCGCGGGCGTGTCGGTCGGACGCCTCGAGCAGATCGCGCTTTGCTTCGCGCTTGAGCCAGTCCGTCAGGCGCCGCTTGAGATGCGCAACATCGCCAGGAACGATGACCCGGGCAGGTTCGGGGGCGGTGCTGATGAGCCCGCGGCGATGCGGCTCGTGGATAATAACATGCACGGCACCACGCAGCATGATTTCGGAACCAGGAGCGAAGGCAATGGCCTGCGGCTGTTTCGCCAATCGCCCGGCGATCCACTCGCGCGACTTGTCGACGAAAGCCAATGCTTCCTTGCGACTGGCGCGCGGCGGCACGGTGACCGTGACGGCCTCACCTTTTCGATCCAGTCTGACGATCAGGCGCCGGGCGCGAGCGTGCCGCTTGAATCTGACTTCGATCTCGCGGCCGTCGATCGCAATCAGTCCCGGCTCCAGCAGCTCCTGGCGCCGTTCGGACCGCCATCGCCGCAGCAGCGAGCGCATCGATCCTCAGTTATTGGCGCGGATGAAATCGACGAGACGCGGTACGATATCACTGCGGAAACGCCCGCCATTGAAGACGCCGTAATGGCCGACGCCAAGCTGCAAATGATGACGCTTCTTCTCGGGCGGGATGTTGACGGCGAGATCATGCGCGGCCTGGGTTTGACCGACGCCTGATATGTCGTCCTTCTCGCCCTCGACCGTCATCAAGGCGGTCTTGGTGATGGCCTTTGGATTCACCGGCACGCCGCGATGCGTGAACGTGCCCTTCGGCAGGTCGTGCCGGATGAAGACCTTTTCGACCGTCTGCAAATAGAACTCGGCGGTCAAGTCCATGACGGAGAGATACTCGTCATAGAATTCGCGATGCTTCTCGGCGGAATCGCCGTCGCCCCTCACCAGGTGCCAATAGAGATCGCGGTGGGCATCGATATGACGATCGAGATTCATCGTCATGAAGCCGGTCAACTGCACGAAGCCCGGATAGACTTCGCGCATGGCGCCGGCATTGGGGAATGGCACACGCTCGATGGCATTCTTGCGGAACCAGCCGATGCCCTTGGCCACGGCGAGCGCATTCACCGCCGTCGGATTGCGGCGCGTGTCGATCGGGCCGCCCATGAGGATCATCGAGGCGGGAACGACGGGATCGTCCTGCGCGGAGAGGATCGAGACCGCGGCAAGCACCGGAACCGAAGGCTGGCAGACCCCCATGACATGGGTCTTCGGTCCGAGGAAGCGCAGCATGTCGATGACGTAGTCGATATAATCGTCGAGATCGAAACTGCCTTGGAAGACCGGGACCTCGCGGGCATCGACCCAGTCGGTGATATAAACATCGGCATGCGGCAGCATCGCCTCGACGGTACCGCGCAGCAATGTCGCGTAGTGACCGGACATCGGCGCGACAATCAGAACCGTCGGCTCGTCGAGAATGGCGTTCGGCTTGCTGAAATGCAGGAGATTGCAGAACGGCTTGTGCCACACGACCCGTTCGGCGACCGGTACCGGCTCGCCATTGACGATCGTCTCATCGATTCCGAAGGCCGGCTTGCCATAGCGCCGTGTGGCCCGCTCGAACACCTCGAGCGAGGCTTCCATGCTGCGGCCGATACCGGTGCCGGCGAAGGGATTGAGCGGCAGGCGCCAGAAGGCGCGGCTCAAGCCAGCCGCCACCCGCCACGGCGCGACGGCCGCATGATTCATTTCATAAAGCTGATAAAGCACGCCTATTGCGCCCCATTTTCGCCCAATCCGGGCGATCCACCCGAATCAAGCCTAACAATCTTATGAAGGGCCAGCAACCCGGCCATTTGGCTAACACGACGTTGGGTCACGTACCCACGGCCTTTCGCAAACCTTCGGCCAGACTCGCAACATTCGTGCCGTAGGCAAAATGGGTTACGTATTCACCGTCGGGTCCCATGAGATAGACGAGTGTCGTGTGATCCATGAGATAAGGTATCGAAGCGTCCGTCTGTTCCACCTTGCGATAGTAGACCCGATAGGCCTTGGCGACGCTGGCAATATCTTCCTCGCTGCCGGTCAGCCCCACAAAGCCCGGATGAAAATTCGCGACATAGTCCTTCATGACCTCGGGTGTGTCTCGGGTGGGATCGACGGTCACAAAAATGGGTTGAATGCGGTCTGCCGCCGGTCCCATCTCGTCGAGGGCGGCCGAGACCACCTGCAATTCGCTCGGGCAGATGTCCGGGCAATAGGTGTAGCCGAAGACCATCAGCATGTATTTGCCGCTGAAATCCGCGGATTTGACGCGCTTTCCATCCTGGTTGGTGAGTTCAAAGGGACCGCCGACCAGGGCCTTCCCCGTGGCGATCGGCCCCAAGCGCCCGTCGCTTCCGAAGAAAAGCGCCGCGCCCCCCACGAAGAGAGCGACCAGAAGCACGCCAGCCGCGAAAATCAGATTGCGGCGGGACGGCATCGCGGCTCACAGGCCAAACTTGTCATACCAGCTAACTAGGCGCTTCCACCGGGTTTTCCAATACGAGGTAGCTGCGTCCGGCGTGAATCGACTATGCTTGCCACGCAATGGCCCTTGCGCTGGACAGGCCGCTTTTAGCGGGAAATTCGGCCGATCTGCCGCTTGAACGCGGCCAGGTCTTGCGCCTTCGCACGCTCGTTCGCCTGCGCTGGCTGGCGGTAGCCGGGCAGACTGCAGCGGTCCTCAGCGTCAATCTGGTCTTTGGCTTTCCCCTGCCCTTAGGCTGGTGTCTCGCCGTCATCGCGCTTTCGGCCTGGCTCAACATCTTCTTCACCTTGCGCTGGCGCTCCAGCATGCGGCTTTCGGGCCAGTTCGCCGGCCTGCTTCTAGCCTATGACATCCTGCAATTGGCGGTGCTGCTCTATCTCACCGGCGGGCTCGAAAACCCCTTCGCCTTTCTCTTCCTGGTGCCGGTCACCGTTTCAGCGACTACCTTGTCGCTGCGCTGGACCTCGGCGCTCGGCGTCATCGCCTTTGGCTGCGCGACCTTCCTTGCGGTCTATCACCTGCCATTGCCCTGGTATGCCGGGCAGACCTTGCAACTCCCGCAGCTCTATGTCGGCGGCTTGTGGGCGGCGATCCTGTGCGGCGTCGTTTTCTCGGCGATCTATGCGCGCCACATCGCCGAGGAAGCCCGCCAGATGTCGACGGCCTTGACGGCGGCCGAACAGATCCTGGCGCGCGAGCAGCGCTTGACGGCATTGGACGGGCTCGCCGCCGCCGCCGCGCATGAGCTCGGCACGCCGCTTGCGACGATCGCGCTCGTCGCCAAGGAACTCAAGCGCGAATTGCCTACGCAAGGTCCGCATGCGGAAGATGTCGATCTCTTGATCGGCCAGGCGGCACGCTGCCGCGAGATCCTCTCGCGGCTCGCCAATCGCGAGGCGCAAGCGGACGCAATGTTCGCGCGCGTTAAGCTCAGCGTCATGATCGAGGATATCGTGGCACCGTTGCGCGAGGCCGGCATCAAGATCCAGGTCGATACGCGCGCTGTCGCCGCGAAAGGCGCCGAAGAACCCGCCGAGCCGGTCCTGCCGCGCAATCCGGCGATTACCTATGGGCTCGGCAATCTGATCGAAAACGCCATCGACTTCGCCGAGACCGAGGTTTCGATCGAGGCGCGGTGGACAGAAAGCGATGTCTCGATTGCGGTGAGCGATGACGGGCCTGGATTTGCTCAGGAAATTTTCGACCGGCTTGGCGATCCCTTCGTCACCACACGGCCGGGCTATGGACCTGGCGGCAGCGATGACAGCGACGCCGAACTCCATTCCGGCATGGGGCTTGGATTCTTCATCGCCAAGACATTGCTGGAGCGGTCAGGCGCGACGGTGTCGCTTGCCAACAAGCCCGCCCCCGATCATGGCGCGATGGTGAGGATCGCCTGGCCCCGCGCCGTCATTGATCTTGCCGGTCAGGACGCCAGCAAACCCGCTTAACCTTCGCGACCGCGAGGGTGTCCAAACGCCGCAGGGCAACGTATATAGGCCTTCACAATGCCCAAGAACGGGACCGACCGGGTGACTCAATGACCGACGATGGAATGCCGCCTGACAAGACCTTGCTGGTGGTCGATGACGACAAGCCGTTCCTGACCCGCCTGGCACGCGCCATGGAGGCGCGGGGATTCGAGGTCAGGACCGCCGAATCGGTCGCCGAAGGCGTTGACCAGGTGAGGCGCAGCGCGCCCGGCTATGCGGTGGTCGATCTGAGACTTGGCGACGGCACCGGGCTCGATGTCATCCAAGCCCTGCACCAGGCACGGCCGGAAGCGCGCGCCGTGGTCTTGACCGGCTACGGCAACATCGCCACCGCGGTGACGGCGGTGAAGCTCGGCGCCATCGACTATCTTGCCAAGCCGGCCGATGCCGATGCGGTCTATGGCGCGCTCGTCGCCGACACCGATCCACGCACGGCGTTACCGGAAAATCCGATGTCGGCCGACCGGGTGCGCTGGGAGCATATCCAGCGGGTCTTCGAATTGTGCAATCGCAATGTCTCGGAGACGGCGCGGCGTCTCAACATGCACCGGCGCACCTTGCAGCGCATCCTCGCGAAACGCGCGCCGAAGTAACCAACTCACCCTCCCTTCTTATCTTCTCCCGCTTGCGGGAGAGGAAATGCTAAACCATCTCCGGATCGTAGAGACCGTGCAGGCGCATGGCGGCGGCACGCGCGAAGCTGATGGTCATTGCCTTGCGGCGCGCGGCATTGAGCGGCGTCTCGAGCGGATCGCGCAGTATTTCCGCGCCAAAGGCATCACCAATGATCAAGCCGGCATCGAGCGGCAGCAATGCCTGGTCCATGCTGGCGGTGACGGCGAAATAGAGGCGGTCACAAAAGTCGCGATAGTCCGGCCATTTGCGATCGGCGCGAAAATCCTCCGGCGAGGATTTTATTTCGACGATCCATACATCGCCCTTCGGTCCCAAGGCGATGACATCGGCGCGGCGGCCCGAGGCCAGGGTGAATTCGCACAAGGTCGCGAAGCCTTGAGCGCGGAAGCGCCGGCATACGCCCTTCTGAAGGGCAGCGGCGGTTTCCGACTGGCGGCCGTCCGGCCGGATCGAAACAACGGCCCCCGAGGCCATGCGATCACCCTGTTGCCAAAAGCGAATCCTCTCTAATCTCTGGCGCAACAGGCCCGGCGATTCAAGTTGCCGCTCGCAAAATGAGGGAGGACGGAGATGGCCGCGTTGCTCAAGGCGAGCCGCGCAATCGACTGGCTTACGACCTGGATCGGCTATCTCGCGAGTTTTGCCATGCTCGCCTCCTGCACGGTCTCCTGCGGCAATGCGTTGGTGCGCTACAGCCTGAGCCGGAGCTCCAACTTCTGGCTCGAGATCCAGTGGTACTTCTTCGGCGCCATGTTCATGCTCGCGGCAGCCTATGTGCTCAGGCTCAACGAGCATGTCCGGGTCGATCTCTTCTATGGCAAGTTGCCGCCGCGCGGCCGCATCTGGGTCGATATCGGCGGGACCGTGCTGTTCCTCCTTCCGACCTGCATTCTCCTCGGCTGGCTCACATTCGGGATGTTCTGGACTGCGTTTCTGACGCATGAAGAATCGGCCAATGCGGCGGGGCTGCCCTTGTGGCCGGCGCTCATGATGTTCCCGCTCGGATTTGCGCTCCTCATCCTGCAAGGCGTTTCCGAACTCATCAAGCGGATCGAGGCATTGCGCGGCACCATCGCCATCGACACCCATTACGAAATGCCGGTGCAATAGGCATGCAGCCGATCGACGTCGCCCCTTATATGTTTCTGGGGCTCATCATCTTTCTCCTGATCGGCTATCCTGTGGCGTTCTCACTGGCCTCTGTCGGTATTGCCTTTGCCGCGTTCGGCATTGCGACGGGCCTCCTCGATTCAAGCTTCCTCAATACGATTCCCTTGCGCCTCTTCGGCAATATCATGTCGAAGGAATTGCTGCTCGCGGTTCCGTTTTTCACTTTCATGGGAGCAGTTCTGGAAAAATCGCGGCTCGCCGAAGACATGCTCGAAGGCTTTGGCGAGCTGTTCGGGCCAGTGCGCGGCGGCCTTGCCTATGCGGTGATCTTCGTCGGCGCCATTCTCGGCGCCGTCACCGGCACTGTTGCTGCCTCCGTCATTGCCATGGCGATCATCGCGCTGCCGGTGATGATGCGCTACGGCTACGACATGAAGCTCGGCACCGGCGTCGTCGCGGCGTCGGGCACGATCACCCAGCTCATCCCACCGGCGCTCGTGCTCATCGTGCTTGCCGACCAGCTCGGAAAACCCGTGGGCGACATGTATCGCGGCGCGATCGGCCCCTCGATCCTGCAGGTCTTATTGTTTTGCCTCTATGTCTTCGCGATCAGCCTGCTCTATCCCAAGGCGATGCCGGCCTTGCCGCGGGAAGCGCGCACCTTGCGCGGGTGGAAACTCACGGAGAAGCTCATCCGCGGCATGCTGCCGTCGCTGGCGCTGATCTTCATCGTGCTCGGCACGATCCTGATGGGTCTCGCGACGCCGACCGAATCGGGTGCCATGGGTGCGGCCGGCGCAATTCTGCTCGCCTGGATCAACCGCAGGCTTTCCTGGTCGATGCTCTGGCATGCGATGGATTCGACCACGCGGCTTTCGACCATGGTCATCTTCATCGTCGTCGGATCGACCACCTTTTCCTCGATCTTCCAAGGCTATTATGGCGGGCAATGGATCGAGCATCTCTTGACCGGGCTGCCGGGCGGGGTGATCGGCTTTCTCATCTTCGTCAACATCTTCATATTCATTCTTGCCTTCTTCCTCGACTTCTTCGAGATCGCTTTCATCGTCATCCCCCTGCTCGCACCCGTCGCAGACAAGCTCGGCATCGATCTCATCTGGTTCGGCGTGTTAATCGGGGCGAACATGCAGACGTCGTTCATGCATCCGCCTTTCGGCTTCGCACTCTTCTATCTGCGCGGCGTGGCACCGGCGCAAATCAAGACGACGGATATTTATTATGGAGCGATCCCATGGGTGGGCCTGCAACTGCTCCTGGTTGCAATCCTGATCTTTTTCCCGGAAGTGGTGACCGCCTTCGTCGACAAGCCGGTCACGGTCGATCCCAATACAATCCAGCAGCTCGACATACCCGGGATCGATGATGCTCCGCCGCTCGAGCTCGAACCGCCGAAGATTGAATGAGAGACCTACTTCGTCTTCTCCCGCTTGCGGGAGAGGAAGTTAGAGGGTGATTAGCGTCCCCTGATCGCCTTGAACTTGCGCGTCTGCTCGACAAGGGCGCGTTCGGTCGGCAATCGTTCCATCGAGCTTGCGCCATAGAAGCCGTGGCAGTTCTTCGTGTTCTTCAATACGAACTCGGCATCCGCAGGCTCCGCGACCGGTCCGCCATGGACGAGGATGATCGCATCCTTCCTCACCTTCAACGCCGCCTCGGCCCATTCTTCGACAAGCCGCGGCGCATCGGCAAGCTTGGTCGATGTCTCCGCCCCGATCGCGCCGCCGGTGGTGAGGCCGAGATGGCAGACGATGATGTCGGCGCCGGCCTCTGCCATCGCCTTGGCCTCATCGGCGGAGAAGACATAGGGCGTGGTCAGCATATCCTTTTCATGCGCCAGCTTGATCATGTCGACCTCGAGCCCGTAACCCATGCCAGTTTCTTCGAGATTGGCGCGCATTACGCCATCGAACAGTCCGACGGTCGGGAAATTCTGCACGCCCGAGAATCCCAGCGCCTTCAGATGATCGAGGAAGGGATCGAAGATGCAGAAGGGGTCGGTGCCGTTGACGCCGGCCAGCACCGGTGTCTTCTTCGTCACCGGCAAAACTTCGCGGGCCATGTCGAGCACGATGTCATTGGCGTTGCCATAAGCCATCATGCCGGCGAGCGAGCCGCGGCCCGCCATGCGATAGCGCCCGGAATTATAGATGACGATCAGATCGATGCCGCCGGCTTCTTCGCACTTGGCCGAGAGACCGGTGCCGGCGCCGCCGCCGATGATCGGCTCGCGCTTCACCTTCATGGCGTTGAATTTTTCCAACAATTGGCGGCGTTCGAAGCGCGGCATGATCTCTCCCCGAATATGGCGGGCGGTTTATAGGCGCTTACGCAGCGATGCGATAGACGCGCGCCGCGGTGTTCCAGAAAATGTCACGCTGCTCATCGGCGCTGAATTGCGCGGCGGCCGACTTGTGGGCTTCGACGAGCGCGGGATAGCTCGTCCAGAGTTTCTCGATCGGGAAGTTCGAGCCGAAAAGGCAGCGCGAGGCGCCGAAAAGCGAAACCGTATCGCGATAGATGGCGGCGATGTGATCCTGGTCATTGGCATGAATGAAGGTGCCGAGCCCTGACATCTTGGAAACGATGTTGCTTTCCTGCGCCAGGAGCGCCATGCCGTCGCGCCATCGGGCGCGCCCCTCCTCGCTCAAATCCTCCAGCATTCCGGCATGCTGGAGGACGAAAGTGGTGCGCGGATAATCATGGGCGAGAGCCGCAGCGTCGCGCATCTGGCTTTCGAAGACCTGGAGGTCGAAGCTCCAGTCGTAATCGCTCAAGTAAGCGAGATTGCGCCGGAAGCGCTCGTCATTCATGAGATCGGGGCGCGGCGCAAAGCGGTACATCGGGTTTTCGTGCCAATGCAGTTGCATGCGCACGCCGCGCATCAAGGGGAATGCGGCCAGTTGGTCGAGCGCGGCGCGGGAATCCTCCGCCATCAGATCGCAGTAAGCGACGATCCCATGCGGCCAGCCGGCCTCGTCCGCCGTCGCCTGGACCCAGGCCGCTTCCTTGGCGAAGTCGTCAGGCGCCCAATTGGTTTGCACATAGACGGAGCGGGTGACGCCGGTGCCTTCGAGATCGGCGCGATATTCCGCGATCGGATAGTCGCGGCGGATCGCCTCATAAGGCCCGAAGATGCGCGGCTGCATCGGGCCTTTGAGCCAGGGAAGGTCGTCCTTACGCCAGATATGATGATGCGCGTCGATGATGGGAGTCGTCATGGAATGCCTCTCAGAAGAGTATCGACCACGCTCCCCGCCGAGCTGCCATCGCCGATATGGCCGACGATCGGCAGGATCGCCTTGATCGCCGCTGTTTCAGGCCTGTAACGCGGATCGCCAGCCAAGGGCGACAGCCAGAGCAGATGCCGCGCACGACGGTCAAGCCGACGCACGGCTTCAACCATGCGCCTGTGATCGCCACGCTCGAGCCCGTCGGAAATCACTGCGACAATCGCGCCATGGGCGAGACCGGAATACCGCGGATGGCTAAGAAAGGCGTCGAGTGCTGCGCCGATCCGTGTGCCGCCATCCCAATCGGCGACGAGATCGGAGGCGCGCGCCAAGGCCGCTTCCTTGTTCCTGATGCGCAAGGCCTGGGTGAGACGCGTCAGGCGCGTGCCGAAGGCGAAAGTTTCCGTGTCACGAAATTCGCTGCTGAGTTCATAGGCAAGGTCGAGATAGCCGTTGGTCTCGGCCTTCATCGATCCCGAGATGTCGATCAAGAGTACGATGCGGCGCGGAATCGCTTTGCGGCCGCTCCTTGCCAATGCAGCGAGATCGCCGTCATTGGCGACGAGATCGCAGAGCGAGCGGCGCAGATCGAGGCGCGGCCCACGCGGCATGCGCTCATGACGCAAGCGCAGGCGATGGGGCAGTTTCGAGCGCAATATCCGCGCGAGAGGCTTTTCGTTCTGGCCGCGCAGCCGGCGAATGCCGAGCGCTTCGCTTTGCGCGGCACTCTTGCCGGATTCATTGAGTTTGCGGATTTCCGCGATGGCCTGTTGCGAACCCGGGCCTTCGCTCACCGGCGCGTCATGCTCGGGCAGGCTCTTCGCCGCCGCCACGCCGGCACCGCCGCCGGCGAAATATTCATAAAATAAGGCATCGAATTCGGCATGGCGCTCAGGCGGCGGCGCCAAGGTCGCATGCGCGGCGCGATGCAGACGGCGCAGATTCAAAGGCGCGAGCAAGGGTGCCGACGCCATGAAGGCGAGCGCCTGGTCGCCGGCAATGGCAAAGCGATGCGCGCGCAAGACTTGCGGAAATTCGAGAAAGGCCCGCGCGGCATCCGGAATGGCTTCCGTCTTCACCGCACCGCACCGGCGATGAGGCCCGAAAGCTCATCGCGCACCAAAGCGAGATCGTCCTCCTCTTTCAGCGCCACGCCGATCGAGCGGCGCAAGGCATCATCAAGGGAAGCCCCTTGCGCTTGCAGGAGATCGGCGGCGGTCGCCCATTCAACCGCTTCGGAAATGCCCGGGCGCTTGACGAGGGCCAGATTGCGCAAGGCTTGCACGGCATTCACAGCGGCATGCGCCGCGGCCCTGGCGACATGCGGCGCCCGCAGCATGACGATCCGCGCTTCCGTCTCGCGGTCGGGATAATTGATCCAGTGATAAACGCAGCGCCGGCGCAAAGCTTCGTGCAGGTCGCGGGTGCGGTTCGAGGTCAGGACCACGACCGGCGGCATCTTGGCCTTGATCGTCCCGCGCTCAGGGATCGAGATCTGAAAATCGGAGAGGAATTCGAGGAGCAGCGCTTCGAATTCATGATCGGCGCGGTCGATCTCGTCGATCAGCAGCACGCTTTTCTCGGGCGCGCGCAAGGCGGCAAGCAAGGGCCGCTCGATCAGATAATCATCGGTATAAAGATCGAGCGAGCCTGCTTTTTCCTTGCGGATCGCCAATAATTGCTTGGGATAATTCCATTCATAGAGCGCATGCGCGGCATCAATGCCTTCATAGCATTGAAGGCGAATGAGCTTTCGCCCCAAGGCAGATGAAAGCGCTTTGGCCGCCTCGGTCTTACCAACGCCCGGCACGCCCTCGATCAACAAGGGCTTGCCGAGTTTGAGCGCCAGGAAAGCGGCGGTGCTCAAGCCTTCATCGGCGACATAGGCCTCTCTCGCCAATGCCGCCGCCAGGGCTTCGGGCGTGTCGAACACGCTAGACGGCGATCTTCTCATCGACCGGGAAGGGCGTGCGGCTAGCGCAATGAGCAGCAGCATCATCGCCAGCCGCCTTGCCCTGATCGCTTGCCATGGCGGCAGCGCGTGCCTCGGCCGAGTCGAACCAGATTTCGCTCACCGCGTCATAGGGCGCGCCGGGTGTTTCTGCCGGCGGCACATTCATGCGATAGCCGCGAATGCCGGGCAGCTTTGCCGCAATCTTGGTGTGCTGGTTCTCGGCCCAGTGTTTGAAATCGGGAAAGCTCAAATCCGGGCGGCGCTTCAAAAAGATCATGACCTTGTGCATTGGTACTCCACTGGTTGAGGAATGATCAGGCAGCCTGCGCTTTCAAGGCGCGCAGCACTTTTTCCGGCGTGATGGGTAGCGAGTCGATCCTCACCCCCACGGCGTCATAGATCGCATTGGCGATCGCCGGGATCGGCGAATTGGCCGTCATCTCGCCGACCCCCTTGGCACCATAAGGGCCATCGGAAGCTGGCCGCTCGATCACGACATTTTCGAATTTCGGCAAGTCACCCGGGCCCGGCATCAGATATTCGTTGAAGTCGACCGGACCATGGCTGCGATCGGGGTAATAGGGCTCGGTCGTCTCGTAAAGCGCATGCGAGATGCCCATCCACGCGCCGCCGACGATCTGCTGTTCGACCATACGCGGATTGAGCGCGCGGCCCACTTCATAGGCGCTCTTGAGCGTCAGAACCGCGACCTCGCCAGTCTCGGTATCGACTTCGACATCGGCAACGGTGCAGGCATGGGCATAGCAGGTGGCAGGCGTCATCTTGCCGGTCTCGGGTTCTGGATAGGAGCGCGGCTGCAGGAAGATGCCGCGGCCCGAAATCGTCTTGCCGTGTTTGAAATGCGCCGCGAGCGCTGTCTTGAGCACCGATATCGATTTGCCGGGGCTGCCCTTGATCTGGATATTGCCCTTGCCGTCGGTCTCGAGATCGGAGGCATTGACTTCGAGTTCCTCGGCCGCCACTTCGAGCAACACCGCCTTGGCTTCCTTCGCCGCCATGATGATCGCATTGCCGATGCGGTGCGTGCCGCGCGAGGCAAATGTGCCCATGCAATGCGGGCCGGTATCGGTGTCGGCGGTATCGACAATGACATTGTCGGTCGGGATGCCAAGCGTCTCGGCGCAGATCTGCGCCATGATGGTCTTGAGCCCCTGCCCCAGATCGACGCTCGACAAGGTCACGACGAAGCTTCCGGTCGTCGTCGCATGGATGAGCGCTTGCGAGGGATCGCCGCCCAGGTTCATGCCGGTCGGATAGTTGACGGAGGCCATGCCGCGGCCGCGCTTCTTCGCCATGGCTCAAGCCTCCTTCTTCGCAGATGATGCGGCCTTGAACTTTTCGCCGATCGGCCAGTTGGCCAATTGCGCTGCCGCCTGCACGCATTCGACGAGTGCGGCACCGTCCGTCGTCTTGCCATGGGCCTTCAGATCGCCGTCGCGATAGGCATTGAGGATACGGAACTCCATCGGATCCATTTTGATGAGTCGCGCGAGCTTGTCCATCTGCACTTCGAGTGCGAAATCGCCAATCGTGACGCCGAAGCCGCGCATGGCGGATGAAGGCGTGCGATTGGTGTAGACGCAATGGCAATCGACCCAGACATTGGGGATGGTGTAAGGGCCCGGCATGTGCGCCGCGGCCTTGGTCGTGCCATAGGGCGAATGCCTGGAATAGGCGCCGGCATCGACAAAGAGGCGTACCTTGCGGGCAATAATGCGCCCGTCATTCATCACCCCGTCCCTGATATAGATGCGTTCGGCGGCGCGCGGCGATGAAACTTGCATCTCCTCTTCGCGGCTGAATTCATACTTGACCGGGCGCTTGGTGAGCATCGCGGCAAGAAAGGATATGGGCTCGACAATGACGTCGACCTTGCCGCCGAAGCCGCCGCCGACCGTGCCGCCGATCAAACGCAATTTGTGAAAGGGCAATTTGAGGATGAGCGCCGAGTTGTCGAGGGTGAAATACAGCGCCTGTGTATTGGAATAGCAGGTGAAGCGGTCGTTATTGTCGGGCACGACGATGCAGCCCGTCGTTTCGGTCGGGGCATGCTCGATGGGCGAGGACTGATACATTTCCTCGATCACGTGATCGGCTTTGGCGAAAGCTTTTTCGACATCGCCATGGCGCACGCGGCGGCAGTGATGGCCTTCATAGGTGAACCAGTTCTTGCCGTGGTATTCGTTGACGAGCGGTGCCCCGGGCTTCAACGCCTCTTCGACATCAAAGACAGCGGGCAACGGTTCATAGATGACCTTGACCTTGGCGACGCCCTCGCGTGCGGCGCGCTCGCTATCGGCCAATACGGCGACGATCTGTTCGCCCTTGTAACGGACCTTGTCGAAAGCCAGTACCGGCTCGTCATTGGGCTCGACCTGGATCAAGCAAAGGATCGTATAGATGTTGCTGGGAATGTCGGCGGCGGTCAGCACGCGCACGACGCCCGGCACCTTCAGGGCTTTCGAGACGTCGATCGATTTGATCTTTGCATGATGATGCGGACTCCGCACCATTTTTAGATGCAGGAGGCCGGGGAAATTGCGGTCGGCATAGAACTGCGTGCGGCCGGTAACATGGCCTTGCGCGTCGGAGCGCGGGCGGTCGACGCCCACTTCATGCAGCGACTCGCTGCGTTCCTCGGCGAAGTATTTCGAATTGTATTCAAGCATGGTCGATCCTCATGCCGATTTGCGTTTGCCGCCGCGCATTTCGGCCGCGGCGGAGAGGATGGCGTCGATGATCGGCTCATAGCCGGTACAGCGGCAGATATTGCCGGAAATGGCATCGACCACCTCATCGCGATCCGGCGTGGGATTGCGATCGAGAAGCGCCTTGGCGGCCATGATCATGCCGGGGGTGCAGAAGCCGCATTGCGCCGCGAAGCCATTCATGAAGGCGCGCTGAAGCGGGTGGAGTTCGCCATTCTCGACTACACCTTCGAGCGTCGTCACCGCTTTTCCTTCGCAGCGCGCGGCCAGCACAAGGCATGAGAGCTGCGGCGCGCCGTCGATCAACACGGTGCAGGCGCCGCAGGTGCCCTGATTGCAGCCGCTCTTGGTGGCGGTGAGGGCGAGCTTGTTGCGCAAAAGCGAAAGCAGCGTCGTGCCGCTGTCAATGATTTCACCGACTTCGGAACCATTAAGGTCGAAACTGACCGGGATCTTGCTCATGATTTTTTCCCCGCCGCCTGTTGGAGCAATCTTGCGAGATGGACGGGGGCGATTTCCCGGCGATACCAGGCGCTGGCATAGGGATCGGTTTGCGGCGCGCAATCCTCGGTGGCTACTGCAGCAGCCGCAGCGATCGTTGCCTCGTCGAGCGCCTTGCCATCGAGCGCCTTCTCCGCCGCCTTGGCGCGGACCGGATGCGGCGCCATGGCGCCCAGCGCGATGCGGGGATGTGCCAGCTTCTTACCCTTCACGGGCAGATGCGCGGCAATCGTTATGACCGAGGCACTGACCGGCTTGCGGCGGATCGCCTTCACAAAGAAGAAACTGTTTGCGCCCGGGAGCGTGAAGCTGACGGCAGTCAGCACATAGGCCGCGAGCTTGGCGCGCTGGGCGAAGAAATCTTCAAGGCTGAGCGTCTTACGCTGCTTCGCCATCTCAAGCGTCACCTTGGCATCGAGCGCCAGGAGGGCGACACCCAGGTCGCCATAGGGGGTTTCCGCGTGGAGATTGCCGCCGACGGTTGCCATGTTGCGCACCGCCGGGCCGCCGATCGCCTCGGCTACGGGCTTCAGGAATTTGAGTTTCGGGTGGGCGGCAATGTCGGCCATGGTCGTCATGGCACCAATTGTTGCCTGCGTGCCGGTGATCTTGATGCCGCGCAAGTTCAGTGGACCTAGATCGACAAGGACGCTGGTCGCCGTTTGCTCGTTATTGATTTCGCTGACGAGCAACGTGCCGCCGGCGAGAAGCCGGGCCTCGCGCTTGGCGATCCGACTGCAGGCCTCACGCGGGCTCTGTGCCGCGTGCAGGGCGAGTGACATTCGACTTTCCTCCCATTGCGTAATTCATCGCCAGCGCTATCTGGCCTGTTGTTTGAAACGATGCTAATGTGACCATTATCAATAATCAATAGACTTTCGACTCATGACGCACACAGCCCTGCTCGGAACCCGTATCCGCGACACCCTCATGACCCGCATCGTGAACGGGCATTACCTTCCGGGCGAACGCCTGCTCGAACTGAAACTCGCCGCGGAGTTCGGCACCAGTCAGGTACCGGTGCGCGAGGCGCTACGCGGTCTGGAAATGGCGGGCCTTGTCACGATCCGGCCAAGGCGCGGCAGCTTCGTCAACGCCTATGAGGCCTCGGCACAGCAGGACATCTTCTTCGTGCGCGGGGCGCTTGAGGAGTCGGCGGCGCGGATCGCGACCCCACGGCTTTCCGGCAACATCGCGCCGCTCCAGGCGCATGTCGACGGCATGCGCGAGGCCGCGAAGCGCGGCGATGTCGAGGCACTCGGGCGGCATAGCGTCGCTTTTCATCGCATGATCGTCGCGGCGGCGGGCAGTGAACTCCTGCTCAAATTGTGGGAATCACTGCACGTCGAAACCCACACGCGCATGACCTTGCTCGGGCGCAGCATCGACTTTATGGCGGTCGCCGAAAGCCACCAGCCGATCGTCGATGCGATCAGGGCCGGCGATGTCGAGAAGGCCTGCCGATTGTCGCGGGAACACCAGGCCTATATCGAACATGCGCGCGACGACGGCGCGGTGAATTGAGCTGGGCGGCTAAAAATTGTCATCCCCGGACTTGTTCCGGGGATCCATTGTGCCGATGCTCAGCCTGCGGAGTGTATTGATGAATGGATTGCCGGGACAAGCCCGGCAATGACAATTAGATAATCGGGCTCCGGTGGCCAAGTATCAAAACCGGAAATCGATGCCGAGCAAGGGTCCCTGCTGGACCGCGTCATAGCTAAAATCACCCTTCTCATAGTCGACGCTGACCGCGCGATAGCCGGCGACGATCGCCGTGCCTGGCCAGAAATCATATCCGATGCCGCCGAACAGATCCCACATGAGGTGGTCATTGGTAATGCCGAAGCCGCCGAAAAGACCCCAGCCGGTCAAGAACAGGTCCGGGGTCAATGAATAGCGCCCCTTGGCACCGACCAGGGGATCGACCCAGGTCTCGCCGTCGTCAAAACTGTTGCCACCGAAGAGGCCGCCCTTGAGCTTGGCTTGGGTGTCGAGCGACCAGAGGCGGCCGCCGACGACCAAGTCGAAATTGGCAACGTCGGGATCGTAATAGATACTGTAGGCGGCGCCGACCGTCCACATGACCTGTTCAACCGAAACTTCGATCTTCTCGGCGAGGATTCCCTTCGGTGTACTGCTCTCGGCGGTCAAATTGGCATAGACGAGATCGCTAAAGGCGGAGAAGCGCTCATTGCGGACCTGAACCAGCCCCATCAACGCAATGTCGAGATTGTCGAGAACCTGGCGGATGCTGACGTCGAAATCCTGTTCGGGAAGGCCGAACTGCGCGGTATCGCCTTTGATGCCCGAAAGCCAGCCATAGGGCGCCACTTCGAATTGCCATCCCCCTTCCGCTTCCGGCGGCGGCGCCACATCGGCAGCCTTCGCCACGCCCGCGACCGCCAGCATCGCCACGACCGTCGATGCAACTGTCTTCAACATACGCTTTCCCCCGGTACGCTCGAATCCCATTCCGTTTACTTTTCTAGGACATTGCACGGGAAACGGGCAAATCAATCGCCATGAATGCTTGCAGAATTTCGCGAAGTGTTGCTAACCAGTCGGCATGATTCCACGCCCCGAAGCGCAATATTCCCGATAACTTCCGGCTATATGCATTTCCTTCTTTTTCATGCGGAGATACCCATGCACTTGCCCCTGCTTCGCCGTCTCGGACTGGTCATCGCAACCGCCAGCCTGCTTGCCGCCTGCCAGTTCGAGGCCAACACCCCGATGCGGGCCTTCGATGTCAAGAACACCGCGCAGACCGGAACTCCGGCGCCAGTCAATGCGACCATTACAGCGAGTTTCGCGTCCAAGGCCTGGTGCCAGGATGAAGGCGCCATGGCGATCAGCGCGCTCGGCAGTGCGGATGTTCCAATCCGGCCGGTGAGCTGCACCAAGCGCCAGACAGCGGGCGGAGAATCGGAGGGCGTGTTCCAGCTCACGACCAGTCTCGTGAAGACGGCGGGGGCAGCCAATCCACAAACGGTGGTCGAGGAAGTGCTGAATGACGATCTCGTCCGCCTTGCTGTCTTCCCGCATGGCAAGCGCAAGGGCCTGCTCTCGGTCGGGCTCTTCCTCAACCTCGCCAAGCTCGAAGCGGCAAAGGCCGAACTCCTCAAGATGCCGGTCTTCCAGGAGGGCGGCGATACCGGGACGATGCAGGTCACCTTCTCGATCACGGTGACGAACGATCTTCCCAATATGGCGAAGTTCTACTTAAGCAATGTCGCGGCGGACGCCGACCCTTCCTATACGGACTCGGTTCTTCAGCTTCCGCCCGGCGGCAGCGAGACGATCACGCTCGATCCCGCTTCGCAAGCCCAACTGATGCAGCAGGGTTGGGTCAATTTCTTCGCGATGGATGCTAATTAAGGTTGCGCGCACTGTCGCTGCTGCATCTTTAGAGCGGTAGCGACAGATCATTTCGAACGAAGCAGGAACGTCGTCCACAGGATGGCCTCTAGGCGCGCCATAGAAGGCCGCTGGGAGGGTTCTCAGGACCGGGTGGTACCCCCCCTAGCCTGACAGGCCTGAAAACGCTCCAGGGCCCTGTTAGGGGCCCTGGCGCCGATTTCTATCTTAGATTTAATTTCCTTGGAAAGCAACTTCCCCGATCATTGGGTCGGCAGGATGGTCGGGGCCGCCTCTTTCACCACCGAAGGCGGGTTCCATTTGCCGGTCAAGGCATCAGAACGTGGCGCATAGAGCCGCATGGTGAGATTGAAGGCACCTTTGGGCGCCGGCAGCCAGTTCTGCTCCTTGTCAGCTCCGGGGCTCTCATTCTGGAAATAGAGATCGAGCGAACCGTCAGGATTGTAGACGAATGGCATCCAGCTTGAGACCGCGAAGCGGTTCAGCGGATTGGCGACCTGGAAGCCGTCGCTGTCGTAAAGCGTCACCGACCAGAAGGCGTCGACCGGCGGCGTTGCGCCCTTGTCAAAGTGAATCGTGTATTTGTTGGCGCCGTCAAGCGCCTGACCCCTGCTGTCGGCGAGGTTGAGCGGATAGATCGCGTCCTCCGGCAGATTGGCGCCAAGACCCAATTGCGAGACGATCGCGCGCTTCAAGTAATAATTGCCGTAGACGCCCATGGTGTCGGTATTCATCGACCAGCCATTGGCGACGCGCGCCAGGGTCGCCATCTTCCATTTCATCAATTGCTGACCGGCGGCCGGCGCCGCCTGGATCGCCTTCTGCACCGCCCCATCGGCGGCAGCGGGATCGAAGCTCTTGCCGGCTTCGAAGCCGATCTGCTTGAGGCGGGCGATGATCGGCTGATCGGTGATGTGCGGCGGGTGCAATTTCAGAAGCTCCGCCGCATAGGCGAAGTACTTCTCGCCGGACATGGTATCGACCTGGATCTTGGGCGGCGTCTTCATGTCGATCGTCGGATCGATCTTGACTTCAGGCGCTACCGGGGTCTTGCCCCATTGCGACAAGGGCGTGATCTTGTAGCCATCCTGAATCTTGTGAACGGCATCATAATCCGACGGGCCATCGGTCTTGGTGCGGCCGATGATCCACACATAAGGCGTTGGCGCGGGAATCTGGCTCATGCCATCCGGCACCTTGCCCATCCAGCCGGGCGGTGTCACGAGGAAGTCGCCGGCACCGGTGCCGGTGGTGCGCCAGCCCGGCGAGGCGAAAACATCCGTCCACATGTCGAGCATCGGCAACAAATAGTAGCGGCCGTCGGTATCGGGTGCCGAGACGATCATCGGTTCCTTGGTCAGGTCGAGCCAGCCGCTCGAATAGAGCGTATCGAAATTGGGCCTGACCACGACGCGCATGTCGGCTGTCGGAAACTCCCCGATATTCGCAAACCTGTTCATCGGGCCGCCGATCCCGCCAGGGCTCGGCTCCATGTTTGAGAGCTGCTTGCGGGTGATGTCCATGGTGATCAGCGGATAGAAGTAGACATAGGCGTCGGTGGCGATCGACTGCGCATCCTCCGCGGTCAGCATGGCGGCCGCGTCGGCGAAGGCGTGCGGCGCCACAAGGGCCGAGGTGGCGAGCGCCATGAAAAGTGTAAAGCTGCGTCTGTTCATCATGTCCTCCACATTAAACATCTGTCCTAGTCGTGGTTCGGGTCGTGCTGGTCGTATTCGCTAAGCGCGATCCGTACCTCGAGCGCGAAAGTGATCAGCGCCGCAGTAAGGTAGAGAAGCGCGACCATGAACATGACTGCCGCACCATAGATGTGTTCGATCCCCAGATAGACCGATGCGAAGGCGACGAGCAGCAGGCTTGCGACAATGGCGCCGCTGATCACCGCGAACAAGATCGCCTGGTTTGTCAGTTTGGCGCGGCGCTTCAAGCGCGGAATATCGGCCTTCAGATGCGCCCTTGAATGAGTGTCGGGAAGCGCGTTCAAGGACCGCAACCGCGCCATGATCGTTTCCAAACGCCCTGACAGGATCGAGGTGAAACCGGCGACCGCGCCAAGCACGAAGGCGGGCGCGATCGCATGGGTGATCGCCTGGGACAACCGGTCAGGCGACAAACTATCAAACATCGCCTTTCGGGTGATCGCCTATTGCGCCTGAAGCGTAATCGTCGTCACGCCGACAGCGAGATTGAGGCCGACCTGACCTTCATAAGACGCAGGCTGCAGCATGAAAGCCTGGTTGTTGCCGCCGAGCAGGACATTCTCGCCGCCGCCGACGCCGACCGAGGCATTGGCGCCGAGACCCGTATACTGGCCGGCCAAAGCTCCCATCGGTACGCCCTTCTGGGCCGAAAGCACCGACCAGATCAAAACACCCTTCTCAGTGCCACCAAGTGCGATGCCGACTTCCTGGATGGTGCCCGAATAAAAATCTTCAGGACCTCCGCCCAACGGCTTGAAGACGCATTTCATCGCCTGCTTCTCGGTGAAGAACAAGCCAACGCCCGCCGAGACGTCGCAGTGCAGGAAGCCCGCCTGGACGTTGTCGGCCTGAGCCATGTTCGCCGTGAGCGCCAAGGCAAAGACGCCGCCCGCTATTTTCGCCAGGAATTTTCCAGTCATTGTTCGAATTCTCCCGTTTGACTATCTGAGCTTGCATCCAGTCAAGGATGCGTCACTGTCCGTAGGCTGAGCAATACCCAAAATGTGAGCCCGGCGTGTAGGATAACTGCCGGCCAGAGTAGCGGGCCAGCCAATCCGAGCCCGCCGCCGATATAGGCGAGAACCGCAGCGGCGCCAACATTATAGACAAGCATGCCGGCAAGTACCCACCATGACACCGGGCCGGCCGCGCCGGAGTGACACATCACGCCAATGGCAATGAGCGCGACGCCGGCGAGACGGCTTACCCCTAAGGCTTCCGGGGCCGGATTGGGCATGCCGAGCAAAAGACCAAGCGACAGCCCCGGCAGCAAGAGCAAGCCGAGCCCCGCCAATAGCTCCAGAACCGTCATCGCCCAGATCAGGCTCTTCTGCCGCGACATGGCGAATTCCCCCGGCCATTTTCAGCACTACGGCTTCAGTGCGACGGTCAGCTTATCGATGGTGCCGGTGAAGCGGAAGGGCAATTGGTAATCGGCATCGTTAACGCCCGTGCGCGTGTCGACGCCGACATCGAATGTCTCGTCCCACGGCATGATGAATGGAATGGTATGAGGAATTTTCTGACTGGCGACCTCGCTGCCATCAACTTTCAGAACGCCCGTGCCGCCCTTGCCGAAGCCGGGGCCCTCGGAGGTGAACTCGAACAGGATTGTGTGCTTGCCCGGTGCCAGAGCCTGCTGGCCTTCCCAGCGGAAGCGGGCAAGGTCGAGCATATTGTAGAGAAAGACAGGCTTGCCTTTGAGCAGGTAGAAGCCGTATCCGCCGAACCTGCCGCCGGTGGTCACCAGCATGCCATCGCCACCATCGGCTGGAACTTCGACTTCGGCGGTGATTACGTATGACCGGTTAAGGATGCTTGGCGCATCGCCCGTCGGGATGCCCGACAACTCACCCGTATAAGTAAACGTGTCGCGACCCGCCGTGGCGCTCGGCCGGGGGGTCAGAAGGCGCGCAAGGATCGAATTGTCGAGCGGGAAGACATTGTACTTCGCCGCTTCCATCATGAAGATCTGCTGCATCTCCTTGAGCTTGTCCGGCATCTTTGCGGCAAGATCGTTGGCTTGCGAAAAATCCTCGTTGAGATTGTAGAGCTCCCAATTGTAGCCATTGAGAACGTCCGGCATCTCGACATTGCCCATCAGCCAGGGCGGCGCCGGCGGCGTGGTATTGGCATACCAGCCGTCGTGATAGATGCCGCGATTACCGAACATCTCGAAATACTGCGTCGTGCGCGTCGATGGCGCCTCCGCATTGGCCTTGTCCCAGGTATAGGCCATGCTGGTGCCTTCGATCGGCTTCTGCGCCACGCCATCGACCATCACCGGAGCCGGGATACCGGTTGCTTCGAGGATGGTCGGCACGATGTCGATCATGTGATGGAACTGGCTGCGGATGCCGCCAGCATCCTTGATACGGGCCGGCCATGACATCGCCATGCCTTGACGGGTGCCGCCAAAATGCGAGGCGACCTGTTTGGTCCATTTGAACGGCGTGTCAAAGGCCCATGACCAGGCGACCGACATATGCGGATAGGTCTGATCTGATCCCCAGACATCGTAGAATTTGAGTTGATCCTTCACCGGCACGGTCAGGCCCTGAATGGTGATGACCTCACTCGGCGTGCCGAGCGTCGAGCCTTCGGCGCTGGTGCCATTGTCGCCCTCAATATAGATGACGAGCGTGTTGTCGAGCTTGCCCAAATCGTCGACGGCCTGAATGACGCGGCCGATCTCGTGATCGGAATAGGCGACATAGGCCGCGAAAACCTCTGCCTGACGAGCGAAGAGCTTCTTGCTGTCGGCATCGAGCGTATCCCATTTCGGCAGATCGTCCGGCCACGGCGTGAGCTGCGTATTCTGCGGGATCACGCCGAGCTTCTTCTGATTGGCGAAGATCTGGTCGCGCATGGCGTTCCAGCCCATGTCGAACTTGCCCTTGAACTTCTCGATCCATTCCGGCGGCGGATGGTGAGGGGCGTGGGTGGCGCCAGGCACGTAGTAGACGAAGAATGGCTTGTCGGGAGCAGTGGCGTTCAATTGCCTGATATGGTCGATCGCGTTGTCGGCCTCATCGGTAATCAGGTTGTAGCCGGGCTTGCCGACCCATGGGAAAACCTGGGTCGTATTCTGGAAGAGATAGGGCTGCCACTGGCTCGAATCGCCGCCCATGAAGCCATAGAAATAATCGAAGCCCATGCCGACCGGCCATTGATTGAAGGGGCCGGCGGTCGAGTACTGGAAGGCGGGCGTGTTGTGGTTCTTGCCGAACCACGAGGTGGCATAGCCATTCTGCTTCAGGATATTGCCGATCGTCGCGTTATCGACGCCGATAATCGAATCATAGCCTGGGAAACCCGTGGCCTGCTCGGAAATGACACCAAAACCAACCGAATGATGATTGCGCCCGGTGATGAGCGCAGCGCGGGTCGGCGAGCATAAGGCGGTCGAATGGAACTGGGTGTAGCGCAAACCGGAGTTGGCAATGCGGTCGAGCGCCGGGGTCGGAATAACGCCGCCGAACGTACCCGCAACGCCGTATCCCGCATCGTCGGTCATGATCAGGAGAATATTGGGCGCACCCTTGGGCGGCACGATCTGCGGCGGCCAATAGGGCTTCGAATCCTTGGCGGTGAGGCCGATCTGGCCACCGAAGGGGGCGGGCGGATTGGGAAGGTAGCGCCCATCGATCGTGGTCGTCGCATCGGGAGAGCCCGGCGTGCCGGTGATTTCCTGGGCGTGGGCAACGCCAGCGCCAATTGCCAGCATCGTCAGCAGCGCAAGCAGAGAATGCCGAAATTTCATGACAATGGTCCTCCCCTACACTGGGCGCGCGCATATCACTCTGGATTGTACACCGCTTGTCATTTCGCGACAGAGGCGTAAATTTAACGAAATTTCCGGGAGTTTGGCGTGAACCCGATACCTCTTGTGCGGGTCAGTGCGTTTGTGCCTTTCTTGAACGTGCTTGGCCAGATCGGCACGCCGATCGAGCGACGCTTGGATGAAGCGCATATTCCCTATGCGATGCTCGACGATCCGGAAAGTCTGCTGCCACTCGCCCATCTCCTCAATTTTCTCACGCGCAATGCACGCGCCGAGGGCGTCGAAGACTTAGGCTTGCGCGCCGCAGCGCAGTCGCATGTCTCGGGACTCGGCCTGTTCGGCAGAATTCTCGTGCAGTCGGCCAGTCTCAACCTCGCGCTTGAGAAGGCGTCGCGGCTTATACCGCTCTTCAATTCAGGGCAGCGCATCTGGATCGAGCGCTGGCAAGGGCAGGTTCGCATCTGCCATCACCTGCCCAGGATGGCCGGCGAAGGCCGCAGATACGGCAACCAGTTCACCATGCTGATGATCATCGACCTCATGCGTCAGGCGGCCGGCCCGAACTGGCGCCCGGATGAAATTCACCTCGAACGCGGCGTCGACGACCCGGCGGTCTATCAGAGCCTGGGTGTCAGACTGCGCGACAGCGCGATTGCCGCAATCGTCTGCAATGATCACCTCCTAAGCCGACCCATGCTCGGATCAGTGCAAGGCGTTGCGCGCGCGGAGGATACGACGAGCTTGGCACGCGGCGCGCCGCCCGATAATTTCGTCGACTCGATCCGGCAGGTGATCGGCACCTATCTGCGCAATGACATGATCGGTATCGATCATATTTCGGAGGTTGTGGGGCTCGGTTCGCGCACCTTGCAGCGGCGCCTGCGGCAGCGCGGGCTCGATTATTCCGAACTCGTCGCGGCAACACGGCTTTCGCTTGCACGCAGAATGCTTGACGATCGCGGTATCGCGGTGACCGATATTGCGCAGGAACTCGGCTATTCGGATGCCGCGAATTTCACGCGCGCCTTCCGCAAATGGACCGGGCTTGCGCCATCCGCCTATCGCGCGGGATTATCGGGAGAGAGTTGAGCTCTCAGATCTCCCTCCCCACACGGAGGAGGGAGATCGTTGTCAGCCTTGCTCAGTAGCAGGGCGGATAGGGGTAATAGCCGCAAGGTGGCGGGTAATAGGGATGCGACGATGCAACCGCAGCGCCCACCGCAGCACCTGCAATCGCAGCCCCCGCGACGGCACCGGCGCCATACCAGGCGCCATGGTGGTAGCCGTAGCCACCACCATGAACGGCGAACCAATCAATGAACAAAGCAGCCGCGCCCTTGGCGCCCGCGAGATCACCTTCAAGCACGGTCACCTCAAAGGTGAGATTATCGCCTTCGAGCTTGGGCGATTTCAACACGACGACCGCATCATCGACTGTCGTGCCATCATCGCCGAGCACCGAGATCGTTGCATTCGGCGGATCCTTGGCGAAGCTGTTGCTGCCTTCGCCCCATTCATCCTCGATGAACCGCGAGGTCAGAACATGGCCGGCCGAGCGATAGGGACGGTCGGCGAAGATGATCGAATTGGGCAGGATGCCGGTCAGCGTGAGCTTGTGGCCTTCAAGCGTCGCGCCCTTGGAGTTCAAGACCGCAAGCGAGGGGATCGGGCCTTGATTGCTGGGCTGGCCGATCGTCTTGGCTCCCGGCACATGCTTTTCGCCGGCCGACGACGGCCCGGCGCCAACGGCAAAAGCCAGACCCGCAAGCAGCGCAAGACCGGCGACACGGTTCAGTCGCATCATCGTCAGATCTCCTGATGAAATGACATTAAGCTGTGAATTGTCTTTCAAGCGGGCAAAGCGCGCCGCCGGCCGTTTCCTGCCACTCCGCCGCGCCACATGCAAGGGGAGTGGGCGCGCCGCGTCAGATTTAATCTTCGCCGCAAGGCCAGCGCGCCGGGACGGTGAGCCCGGCCGGCAATTTGGTCTTGTCGTCGCCGCAGGTCATGTCGAGTTGCATCTGGGTGAGACCGGTAATTTCGCTCAAATCAACGCCTTCGAAGCGGGCCCAGTAAAGATAGGTGCGCGAGAAGTTCGCGCCTTTGAGAGTGGATTCATGAAAGATCGAGCGCGGCATAAGCGCGCCCGTGAAGTTCACGCCCGACAGATTCGATTTCCTGAAACTGTTGCGGACGAAATCGCCTTCTTCCATGTCGGCGCCCGTAAGATCGGATTCATCAAAGCTCACGCGCTGGAATTCCGCTTTCGCAAGCCGCGCGCCCTTGAGCTGGCTCTGCTCGAAGAGTGCGCGACTGGCGAGCGCCTTTTCGAAATCAGCGCCGCTCAGATTGGCGCCGATGAAAGAGGTGCGCAGCAATTCGCTGCGCTTGAGATTGGCACCCGTGAGATTTGCCTCATGAAAAGCCGAGCCCGACAGGAACGCGCCTTCGAGATTGGCGCCGGCAAGATCGCTGCCCTCGAGTTGAAGCATCTGCTTGTTGCAGCCCTGCCAATCGACAGCGGGTGCCGCGACTTCTTTGCAACCGGCGGTGGCAGACGAAAGAGCGGCCAAGCAGGCAAGCAAAAACGCCGCCCCGCCAACCAAAACGCGTTTCATATGTTCCAGAACCTTCCTCCGCCCGGGCGACAAAATCACATGTTCCGAACTGATTTTCCAGCCCGAATGAAAAGCCGACCGGACGATGCGTCAGGGCTCTCGGCCCGCGCTTTGGGTGCGCTGCAATCGGTCGATCCGGTCAAGCAGATCGAGAATGAGGGCGACGGCGTGCAGGTTGATCTCAAGATCGCTTTCGAGCCTGACGGCACGGCCGGCCCGCGACAGGGAACGGCTGGAAAACCGCCAATCGGACTCGCCGCGGTCGACCGGTTCGATGATGCCTTCGCTGACCAGCTCGACGATTTTCTCGCGCCGCACAGAACAGAAGCGGGTGATATCGTCGATCGTCACCTCGGTGAATTCATCGACCACCCAGCCGGTGATAATTTCATGCTTGGTCTCGGCCATGATCGTCACACTCCCAGATTCTGGCGTGGGTTGAAGGCGAGTTTTTGCTCCATTTCGCGATAAATGCGCTGCGCCTCCGGCGTGTTCGCGGCCGGTAGCGCGATCTGGAGGACGACATAGAGATCGCCCGGTTCGCGCGCCGGAATGCCGCGGCCGCGCAAGCGCAATTTGCGGCCCTGACTGGAATTGGCAGGGATGGTGAGATCGACGACACCAGACGGCGTCGGCGATTTGACCTTGGCGCCCAAGGCCGCCTCCCATGGCGCGACAGGAAGGTCGAGATAAACGTCCTTGCCCTCGACCCGATAGGCGGAATTGGGATTGAACTCGACTTCGAGATAGAGATCGCCTGCCGCGGCACCACCAATCCCCGGGCTGCCCTGCCCGCTCAAGCGAATCAACTGACCCGGCTGGACGCCTTTCGGAATTGACACATTGACCTGGCGTTCGCGCATGCGGACCTGGCCGTTCTCGTCGAGTTCGGCGCCGCGCAAGCTGATGGTGCGCGTTGCACCCTGATAGGCATCGGGCAGATCGATGAAGATCTTGGCGTGATGATCCTGGCCGCGGGCGCGGAATTCGGCGCCGCCACCGCCGCCACGCCGGGCGCGGCTTTGCTGGGCACGGCCGAAGAGCGACTCGAAGAAGTCGCTGAAGTCCTGGCCCTCGCCCGGATCGCCGCCGCTGAATTCGAAGCCCTGATCCCAGCCCGGCGGCGGGCGGAAATCCTGGCCCGGCCGGAAGCCCTGGCCGACCTGATCATAAGCCGCGCGCTTTTCGGGATCCTTCAAGACCTCGTAGGCCTCGGCAATCTCCTTGAAGCGGGCTTCGGCACCCTTCTCTTTGTTGATGTCGGGATGATTCTGGCGCGCAAGCTTGCGATAGGCGGCCTTGATGTCATCGGCCGAGGCGGTGCGCTCAACGCCCAGAATTTTGTAATAGTCCTTATACTCCATCAGGCGCTCCGTCGCGGCTCCCGCGTCACTTGACCTCGATCAATGCCATTGCCGCGCTAAGCGGCCAGTTAATGGCGTGACCGCAATTGAGGGGTATCAGCCCATGTCGTCAAGCCGCGCGAATGGCACCTGTGGAATGCTGCTCCTGGCCACGATTTGGCTGGGAATCGGGACGGCACGAGCCGACGACCTGACGCACTCGGGGGAAGCGGATTTCGGCATGTATTGCGCCGACTGCCATGGCGAGGACGCCCGCGGCAATGGCCCGCGCGCCTTTGGCCTCAGCGTCCCGCCGCCGGATCTGACCAAGCTTGCCGGGCGGCATGGCGGAGCCTTTCCGCGCCAGCAGGTCACCGCGCTCATCGATGGGCGCGCAAGCGTTGCCGCGCATGGAAGCCGCGAAATGCCGGTCTGGGGCAAGTGGTTCAAGATCGAGGCTGAGGAAGGGCTGGGTGGTGCGGAGGGCGATGAGGGCAGCATCAGGAAGCGAATCAATGCCCTCGTCGACTATCTGATCAGCATTCAACAATAGCCCCGGCATCAGACCTTCGATTCCCGGATCTGCAGCAGTTCGAAGATGAAGCCGCCGGGCGAACGCAGGAAGGCGATGCGGCGCGAACCGAAGCCTGCGGTGATCTCGGCGGGACCAAGTAGCAGTGTGGCGCCCTGGGCGAGCACTTTTTCGAGTTCGGCATCGACATCCTCGACCTCAAACACCGCATGCGAGAGGCCTGGCGCCAAAGTCTGATCGAGACGATCTTCGAAGACCGGCTTGGGGGTTACGAACAGGCGGGTTCCAGCGAATTCAAGCAAGGCATATTCGGACGGGCCATCCGGGGCGGAGAATTTCTCACGGAGCAGGAGCTTGGCGCCCAGACCGATAAGGAATTCAAGCTCGCCTTCAAAGTCGCGCGCGGTGAGGCCGATATTCCATAATTTGGCGTCCATGGTTCCTTTTCGGCAACGATCTGCAGCAAGTCAACTTGCTGGAGCCGGAGGCCAAGTTCGCCTAATTGTTCTTGAGTTGGAGCGAATCATCAGCCGTGGCCGATTTCGCAGGTGGCCGGGCGGGGGGAAAGCTGCATGAGCGAAACCGGTGCTTCACGCCGCAAGGAGCTTCTGTCCGAACTCGGACTCTCCCTCGTAACCCTCGCCCTCGTTGGCTCGGCGCTCGGTGCCCATCGCCCGATGCTGGTTCCAATACTTTTCATAAGCGTGGTGGTCGTCGTCCTGGTGGTCCGCAAATGCCTGCCGTCGGCCCCCTATGTGACAACGACGCTGGCTGTCGGCATCCCCGTTTATATGTGCCTCTACGCGCTCATCGCGATCGAGGCCTTCGAAGGGGACCATCCCGGACTTGCCTATATCGGCTGTCTGTTGCCGCTCGCAAGCTTCACCTGGAGCGTATGGCGCAATCGGGTCAACCTCGATCACCAGCTCAAGCACCGCCGGGTGGATGCACGTCTCCTCGCTCGGGGAATTGCCTGGGTCCTCCTCGCCGGCGCCGTCATCTCGATCTCAGGCGAGATCGCGCTAGAGGGAAAAGAGAAGACAGTGCATGCGGTAAGCCTGCTCGCAGGCATGGCGGCTGTTTCGGTCGGCATCACTTTGGTGATCGGCGATCTCGTCGTACTTCTCGCGGTGACAGGGCATCTCTTCAAGAAATTCGTGGGCCGCATGGTCAAGCGTGCCGTGCCGGTCTTCTCGTTTCTGCTCGTCTATATTTTCCTCACCATGATTTTCGGTGCGCTCTATTCGATCCTCGACGAGCTGACCGGCCGACCGCATTTCGCCCTGAACGGCACGCAACAGCCGCTGGGTCTTGCCGATGCGATCTACTTCTCGATCGTGACCATCAGTACCATCGGCTATGGCGACATCGTTGCGACGACAAGTGCGGCACGCACACTCGCCGCGCTTGAGATTATTGCCGGCGTGGTATTGTTCCTCTTCGCCTTTGCCGAGATCGCTTCCTATGATCCCGAAGCCGAGCAGGCATTGGCAGGCGACAGCGAAGCGAATCCTGACGCCTCTCCCAAGATTGACGACGGAAAGAGCTGAGCACAGCAGAGCATGCGTTTTCGGATCGCTCCATCGATCGCCAACCGGATATTCATCATCACCGGCATCCTCCTGCTTTTGATGGCAGCCGTCACTGCGCTCAACGCGATCATGTCGATGCGGGTCGGCTCGCTGATCACGACGGTGGGCAATACCTATCTTCCGGCCTATGGCAGTCTCGCGCGATCGCACATCCGCGCTCTCGAACAATCCTTCATGTTGCGCGAAGCCGCGATCGCGCGTCTCGAGAATACGCATGATGACGCGGCTATCGATCAAATGCTGAAATCGGCTGCCGACTTTGGCAGCCAGGCTGAAACCGAACTTGCGACGGCGCGCGACCTTATCGACCAGCATATTGCCAGTTCCGTCCGGTTTGGCGACGATGTCGAACTCGGCAGGCTCGATGCGCGCTCCGACGGTATTGCGTTAGATCGGCAAGCCTATAACGCGACTATTGCCGCATTCGTCGCTGCGATAAAGGCGAGCGACCGGTCAGCGATCCAGGTGTCGCTCAAGGGCCTCGATTCTGAGCGGCAGAAGATCAATGAACGCCTCGAAGAGACGCGGGCCGAAATGCAGAATATCGCCACGAATGCGGTCACATTGACTCGCGCCGACCAGCAACGCGTGATTCTTCTTACCTTCGTGACATTGCTTATCGCGATCATTATCGGACTCATTCTTTCAGCGAGGTTGGCGCGCAGTCTCGTCGCCTCAATGAAATCGCTGATGAAAGCGACCGAAGCGATCGAACACGGAAAATTCGAGGCTGAATTACCGGTCACATCCGATGACGAGATCGGGAGATTGACGCGCGCCTTCAACCTTATGATCGGCGAATTGAAACTCAAAGAGAAGATCCGCGACACGTTCGGCAAATATGTCGATCCCAAAGTCGTCGCCGGTCTGATCGAGCGTCCGGAACTGACCGGCAGCACCGGCGACCGGCGCAACATGACCGTCTATTTCTGCGACATGAAGGGCTTCACGTCGCTTTCCGAGGAGATTACGCCTGCCTCCCTGGTTACACTTCTCAACCGCTACTTCACCTTGATGTCGGCGGAGATCCGCGATCGCGGCGGTGTCGTCGACAAGTATATGGGCGATGCCGTGATGGCCTTTTGGGGGCCGCCCTTCGTCGCCTCCGACCAGCAGGCGCGACTCGCCTGCGAGGCGGCGGTCGCACAGCTCAAGCGCTTCGACAGCTTTATCGCCGAGGTGCCGGAGCTTATCGGCTACAAGCGATTCGTTCCCGACATCGGTATCCGAATCGGCATCGCCACCGGCGACGTCATTGTCGGGAATATCGGCTCGGCGGTGTCGATGAACTACACGGTGATGGGCGACACGGTGAATACGGCATCGCGCATCGAGGGCATCAATCGCATCTATGGCACACGCATTCTCATCAATGAGGCAACCGCGCAGGCCGTGCGAGGGCAATTCCTGCTCCGCGAGATCGACCGCATCGTCGTGAAGGGCCGCAGTGCGGCGGCGGCCGTGTTCGAAGTAATGGGGGAATTGAAGGATGAAGACGCCGTGCTCACCCGTCTGGCCGATATCTATAAAGAGGGCCTCAACGCCTATCGGGGACGTGATTGGGAGAAGGCGGAAGAGTTTTTCCGTGCCTGTCTGGATGTCGCGCCGGATGATGGTCCGGCGAGAGTCATGATGGCTCGCGTCGCGGAATTTGCAGCGAGTCCGCCGCCTGCCGATTGGGATGGCGCCTTTACGATGCAGGAGAAGTAGCGGCTGCGCGATTGTCGCGCTACGCAGCCGGTCTCTGTTCGGTGGTCGACTGGGCAGCCGCCGCGGCGAAACCGCCCTCGCCGGCAACGCGAACCTGCGGGAAGGCGAATTTAATGCCGTTTTCGTCGAAGGCCTTCTTGATCAGATAATAGGCGGCGCGCCTGATGGTCGTCTGCGTGCCGGGCCTCGTCATGATCTTCAGTCTGATCTTGACCGCATTGTCGGAGAAGGAATCGACGCCCTGCATTTTCAAGGGCTGCATGATGTCGGGGCCGATGTCGGGATCGCCCTTTAGATCGATGCCGACCTGCTTGATAAGCTTCTTTGCCTTGACGATGTTGGAATCATAGGTGATGCCGATGGTGAATTTGTCGATCGCCCAGTCGCGGCTCTGATTCTCGATCGAGCCCAATTCGCCGAAAGGAACGGTGAAGAGCGAACCGCGCGAGCCACGCAATTTCACTGACCTGATGCTGAAGGACTCGACCGTCCCGGCGTGATTTCCGCTCTGCACATATTCACCGACGCGGAAGGCATCGTCCATGAGGTAGAACATGCCCGAAATGACATCCTTGACGACGGTCTGTGCACCGAAGCCGATCGCCACACCGAGGACGCCGGCACCGGCGATCAATGGGCCAATCTCAACGCCCAGGGCGGCGAGCGCCATCAGCACGGCGACAATCGCAATGGTTGCCATCAGTATGTTGCGGGCAATCGGGAGCAAAGTGCGCACCCGCGCGCGCCGGCTGAGCTCCTCTTCGCTGCCCGGGCCGCCCGAATCCGCCTGGGCAATCTTGAGATCGATGATGGTACTGAGGAGGTGCCAGAGAAAATCGGCGACAAGCAGAACGACCGCGGCGCTAAAGACGCCGCGGATGAGCTTGGTCTCGAGGCTTTCGTTTGCCGTCAACTGCCGCAAGTCGAGATCCCAGGCGCGCGCCACAATCAGAATTCCGACAACCAGAAGACCGGCGCGGATGCCGCGCTCGATGACGGCGGCGGCAATACTCGGCGGCGCGTCGCTGCTGACGGCATCGCCGGCAGGACGCAGGAGATGATTGACCGTGCGCTCGGTGATATTCGAGCCCAAGGGTATCAAGATTAAAACGGCGATCAGCCAGAAAATATGCATGGCACCCGCTGCCCAGCTTGCCCACATGAGCACCATCAGGATCGAAGCGAGCGACTTGCGGACACGCGGCGCAAGGAAGGCCGTGCCAAAGACCGGATGAGCGGATGGCGGCGCGCGCCAGACCATATCGAGTGCCAAGACAAGGAGAAGAATGCCGAGCCCGTAGGAGATGATCAGCAGCGACATGATAGGCACGCCGAGCAATTCCAGGAGTTGGACCGTTACCCAGCCAAGGGTGAAAATGGCAAGAGCAATGGTGAGACGCCAAAACCAGAAATGGGCGGACTCGCTGCCGATTGGGACGGCGCGTCGGGGAGCGGCATCCTCCGATCCGGCCTTGCCAGGCGGTGCCAACAGGACATCGAGGATAGCCGCAGCCGCCCAGATGGTGAGCGCGGCAACAAGGTAGCCGACCACGATTTCCTTGAGCAGCGGCGGCCATTCGAAGGCGAGAAATACGCCGATGCTGCCGAGTGCAAAGGCGGCAAGGGCGCCGAGCTGCCAAGTCAATCTTGCGAAGAAGGCGCGCAACCTGCTGCGCGTTGCGCTGTGATCCATGGTTTCGATGCGCCGGCCAAGCCCGGCGGTCGCGCGCATGTAGACCCAATAGAGGAGCAGGCCCAGACCGGCAAAACCGGCAAACAGGCCGAGGACTTTGAGCGCACCATAGCCCTGGAGCTCGACCTTGATGAGCTGGGATGCGAGTGCCAAGTCCCTGGGCAATTGCGGTGCGGCCGCCAGGACTGCGGTTATGTGACGGTGAATGCCACTGATTTGGCTGGTGAAGAGGCTGCCATCAGTCGGGCGTCCATCGGCTTCATCGCTAGGTTGAGGACCGGTGCCCTGCTCGGTCAGCCATTTCTGAACGTCGGGCTTGGCGAGGAGTTCAAGGAAGCTTTTAACATCCGGTGATGTTGCCGGCGCCGGCGCTGTTTCGGCGCGCACTACCGCTCCCGTCAGATTGCATGCCAGGATGACGACAATCGCCATCAACACGAACCGGCGCAGCCATCGCCAAGGTTTCAAGGCTGCAGCGAAGTCAGCAAGCATGGGTGCGCTCCCCCTCAAACGAACAGGAGCGTGCGCCAGCCGGGTGCAACCGCCCCAGCCGATCTTTGAAGGGGATGACTTAATTTTCCGATTCGGGCCGGTCCGCCGCCTTACGCCAGCACCGAAACGCGGTTACTAATTCGTTTTCGCGAGATTGGCCGTGTAGAAATCATAGGCCTGGCTGAACTGATCAAGGCTTATGTCATGCTTGATCGGCTTGCCGTCGACCGCGACATAGCTCACCTCAAAACCCTTCTGGGCCTTGAAGGTCTTGAGCCAGGAATCGCTGAAGGGGAATTCGGCAAAGCAGAAGCGCGGCCCGCAGGTAAAGTAAGCAATCTTCAACGGTTCGCCCTTGGCGAACTTGACCGATATGCCGTCGGCGAGGCGGGTGCCGTTGAGGGTGCGGACGACCGCCTTCTGGCTATTGGGCTCCTGTCCGGGAACGATCGACCAGGCGAAAGCGATCTTCTTATCCTTGGGATGGATGAGCGCGAAAGCGAGAACGCAGGGGCTTTCCTTCATCTTCGGATTGCATTCGACCCGCCACTGGCCGAAATTCTTCTGGACGCCTCCTCCTCCTCCCTCCTGCGCATGAGCGGCAAGAGAGAAGGCCGCCATTGCGATGCCCGCGGCGGTCACAACCAGTTTGAGAAAGCGCATTCGACAATCCTCGTGTTGAACATTGATCCCGACTTGCCCCGGGTCAGAATGAGGCGGGTTTGTAGTCCGGTGACGGCGGCGGAGCAACCCCGGCGATCGATCTTCCGAACCGCCTCCTCCAAAGGTCGGTTCGCCCCCACGGCCGAAGCCCCATGCCATTGAAAAACCCCGAAAAAGCGGCTACCCGCTCAAACGTGAAGGAGACCGAATGGCACGGCATCTAGTTCTTTTGATGGCGATTCTCGCAGGCTTGATGGCAACACCCGTCCGCGCGGCGGAACCCAGCCCGGCGCTCGAAGCCCTGATCAAGGCAACCGCAGCCGAGTACAAGCTGCCGCCCGCCCTGCTTCATAAGATCATCAAGCGGGAGAGCAACTACAATCCGTCAGCGCTTTTCCGCGGGCATTGGGGCCTGATGCAGATCAAGTTCGCCACCGCCAAGAGCATGGGCTATCGCGGCGAGCCGAAGGGCCTGCTCGATGCCGCAACAAACCTCAAATATGGCGGCAAGTATCTGGCCGGAGCCTATATTGTCGCGGGCGGCGACGCCGAGCGCGCCGCGCGGCTCTATCGCAGCGGCTATTATTACGAAGCCAAGCGCAAGGGGCTTCTCGAAGAAACCGGCCTCAAGGCAAAGAAGAAGAAATAGCGCCGTCTCGTAGGAGTTTGGTTATCGCTACTGCGTAAGACTCCCTTCCAAGGATGCGGGGGGTATGATGATTCGTGAGCTCAAGCGCGAGGTCGGTTTCTTCGGCGTGCTCGGCCAGTCGGTTGCCGGCGTTGCGCCGACGACGACACCAACAATCAATGTCGCACTGGTTTTTGTCGTTGCCGGGAGCGGCTCGTGGTTTGCCTATCTGATCGCCACTTTCGGCATGTTGCTGGTGGCCCTCAATCTAAGGCAATTCGCACGGCACATTGCCGGGGCGGGGTCGCTGTCCGAATTTGCCGGGCACGGGCTCGGGCCCCTCGGCCAACTCATCACCGCCTGGGCACTGCTCCTCGCCTATGTCACCGTCGCCGCCGCGACCCTGGCCGGGAGCGCGGCTTATCTCTCCGCACTCTTTACATCGGCCGGCCTGACGCTTCCGATCCTGTTGTGGGTAGCGGTCGAGGGTACGATCGCCGTTATCTTTGCATTCCGCGATATTCGCCTGTCGACGCTCACCATGCTGGCGCTCGAATGTTTCTCGATTCTTCTCGTCGTCCTGCTCGGCGTAGCAATCCTCTATCGCCAGGGGTTGGCGGTCGACCTTTCGCAATTCAGCACCGGCAGCATCGCATCAGGCGGGCTTGGCGGGGCTCTCCTCATCGCGGTTTTGAGTTTTGTCGGCTTCGAAGCCGCAGCGACGCTTGGCGACGAGGCCAAGAAACCCTTGCGCGACATTCCCCGCGCGCTGGTCGTCACTCCGCTTCTCGCCGGCATTTTCTTTGTCTTTGCTGCTTACGTCATCGTGCTCGGCTTCAACCGCTACAATATTCCGGTCGCGACCAGCAGCGCGCCGCTCGATGATCTCGCCCATGCGATGAAACTGCCCGGGCTTGGTATTCTGGTCTCGCTCGGAACGGCGATCAGCCTGTTCACCTGCGTCGTCGCCTCACTGCTCGCCGCGTCACGCATTGCCTTCGCTTTAGCGCGGCAAGGCAATCTGCCGGCGGCCCTCGGGCGGCTCGACCAACGCTCGCGGCCGGTCGTCGGCGTCGGCATAGCGGCTTTTTTGACCATGATTCTGACGCTTGCGCTCGCGAGTTTCGCCAAGCCACTCGATATTTATGACTGGCTCGGCACTTTCGGAACATTCGGATGCGTCATCGCCTATGCCATGGTCTGCGCGGCGGCGCCGGCATACCTGCGGCGCAAAGGCGAATTGCGTGGCCGCCATCTCGCCATCGCAGCGGGAGCGCTCGCGCTCCTCAGCTTCGTGCTCTTCGGCTCGGTCTATCCCATACCGGCACCGCCGATGAATGTGCTGCCTTGGCTCTTCGCCGCCCTGCTTGCCGCGGGAACGCTCTATTCGCTGGGGCGCCAGCGCGGCATGCGGAAAGACAAAGTGGGCCTCACGGCGAGGCCCGGCTAGACGTTGCCAAGCCAGTCATAATGCGCAAGCATTGGCGTGGGGGCTGAGACAGGGGGCATCAGATCGAACAGCCATTCGCTTTCGAGGCAAGTATTTCGCACTGGATCCATCTGGTCGGCGTGCTGATCGAATCGTTCGGCGTGCTGATCCTCGTTCTCGGAATCGTTCGGGCCACCTATCTTTACGTCTTCCGCGGCTCTGAGCTCGATCGCTACGACGAGTATCGAATCCGCATTGGGCGGACATTGTTGCTCGGACTTGAAATCCTGGTCGCCGCCGACATCGTCAAGACGATCGCCATCGAACTGACTTTCACCAGCATCGGCCTGCTCGCCGGCCTCGTGGTCATCCGCACGTTCCTGAACTGGACGCTGGTGCTCGAAATCGAAGGCCGCTGGCCGTGGCAGCAAAAGCTGCCGGGTGCGCCGGTAGCGCCCGATTAAGCGCGCTAAACCAGATTGCGCGGGATCGTCATGTTCCAGCGCCTGGACACAGCCTTCTTGTCTCCCTCATATGCATCGAGCGTGGCCTCAAGGACGAAATGCTGCGCCGTGCAGGAGACCTTGAGCATGGTATCGCTCCACACATGCCAGTCGCTGCGCCGATAGCTCCGTTTCCACGTGAAGCTGGCATTGGCGGACAAGGGGTCAATGGCCTTGATCCGATAGTCGTTGCGGCGGTCGATCTCGACCTGAAGGCCCAGATCCTCAACCACGCGCACGCCTTCGTCACCAATGCGCGAGACGACGGTTTCCCCGGTAAAGGCATCGAAATTGATCGTCCAGCCATTGACCGCCTCACGCAGGTAGGTCTGGCGCACCGGGCTTGCATGCTCGGCCGGGAGAAATTTGGCAAGCTTCTCATCATCGGCACTTTGCGGCCGCACGGGTAGCACAAGCACACTCTTGGCGAGGTCGATCCTGGCCGTGACTGTTGCGGGCGATGGCCAGGCGATCGGCCAATAAGCCGTCGAAATCGCACAGCGAATGCGGTTGCCCTTGGCAAAGCGGTGCGCCGCCTCATTGAGGCGAAGCTTAATGGACATCTGCTCGCCCGCAACGACCGGCTTCGGGGTTTCGTGGCTGTCGCGATGGGTGAGATTGAGAAGGCCGTAGCTGATGCGGCCGACCGCACCGTCGGGAAGTACTTCGCACAAGGTGACTGCAAGCAGCGCATCTGGCTTGTCGACGGAGACGGCGAGTTCGACAACTGGCGCACCGAGTATCTCAACGTCGTTCTTCAGCGGCGCGGAATCGAAGATGAGCTGGCCGCCCTCTTCAAGCCGCTGGTCGAGAGGCTGATCCGGAAACATACCATAGGGACACCACTTCCCCGCAGCGATTCCCGTCGTCTGCGGCGAAGAGATGAAAGCTATCCCCTGTCCTGCCGGGCCGCCCGCCTCACCCAGGCGCCCGTCATGGAGCGGGTATGATGCTGTCGCGATGCGCGACGAGGGCCAGACGCTCTCCGCCACCCAGCGCCCCGGTCTGACATCATAGTAGGGTTGAGGCGGTGCCGGGTCCTGCATCCAGACCCGCAACACCGGCTCCTTCATGATGCCGGTCTCCTTGCCCTTCAGCCATTGATCCCACCAGCGGATGCATTCCTGGAGGAAGCCGATCTGCGGGCCGGGCTTGGCGAAATGCGGATATTTATGCGCCCAAGGTCCGATCAATCCCTTCTTCGGACCCTTGAGGTTAGATAGCATACGGAAGACTGCATTCGAATAGCCATCGGCCCAGCCGCCAACCGCATAGACCGGACACTCGATGGCGTCCCAATTCTCGCTAACCGAACCCTGCTTATAGAAATCGGAGCGATGCTGCTCCTTGAGCCAGGTCTCGATCCAGAAGCCGCTCTTTTCGAGGCGCTCCATCCACATGTCGCGCCATTTCTCGCCAACGTGGGTCGGATCGGGCGGGGCGGTATTGAGCGAGAACATGGTCGAGTACCATGCGAATTTGTCGAGCAGCAGAGAGCCGCCCATGAAGTGGATGTCATCGGCATAGCGATCATCGGTGGAGCAAAGAGAGATTACCGCCTTCAATGCCTTGGGACGGCGGGCCGCGACCTGCAATCCATTGAAGCCGCCCCAGGAAATGCCGATCATGCCGACGCTACCCGAACACCAGCGCTGCGCACAGAGCCAGGCGATGATCTCGAGCGCGTCGTCCTGCTCCTGCTTCAAATATTCACCAAGCAACACGCCTTCGGAATCGCCCGAGCCGCGAATGTCGACGCGCACGCCGGCATACCCGTGGCCGGCAAAATAAGGATGCGTCAGGGCATCGCGCTCGATCGTGCCGTCGCTCTTGCGATAGGGAACATATTCGAGAATGGCGGGGACCGGATTCGTCTCGGCATCGGAGGGCAGCCAGATGCGCGCCGCAAGCTTCACGCCGTCGCTCATCGGGATGAAGACGTTCTCAATCTCGCGCACTTGGCGCGGGAATTTGGTGATCATAGTCATTGCGTCGACGCCCCTCTAACGCTTGCTTAACCCCTGGCTGGACTTAACCAGCCTTGTCGCGGTTAGCAATGGCGATACCGCCTATCACCAATGCAGCAGACGCGAAGAGCAGCAGCGACAGGGGCTCATCCAGCAAAACATGTGCAAGAATGACACCAGAGATCGGCTGAAAGAACTGCATGAGCCCGACTTCGGCGATACCTCCGCGTGCCATGGCCCAGAACCAGAGGATGTAGCCGACCACAGTCACACCAATGGCAAGATAAACAACGCTTGCCCAAGCGATGGCACCTGCAGACGCGAGGTCAGGTGCCGTCACAGCATAGGGGATGACGGGCGCAAGCACGAGACTGCCAATGACGACCGTCCAATAGGCTGTTCCTTGGGCTGGATAGCCGCTACGCGTCAGATGACCGCCGGTCACGTAGCCAAGGGCCAGGAAGAAGGCCGCCGCAAACACAAGCGGATCACCAAGTGGCGTGGTCGACTGCGCGGTGACGTTCGAGGTGGAGAGCAGCAGCAACTCGCCAGCCAAGGCGATCAGGCAGCCGAGCCAGCACAGACCATGCGGGACGCGGCGTTGCGAGACATGCGCCATCAATCCCGTCAAAACCGGCAGGAAGGCGAGGATCATCACGCCATGCGTGCCGCTGGTCCGCGTCATGCCGAGGCAGAAGAGGAGCGGAAAGGCGACATAGCTCGACAGGCCCGAAGCGAGGAGCAATGCAATTTGCTTTCGCTGGCGCGGGAGTGGGAGGCCGAGACCGATTGCGAGTGGAAGGGCCACGACGCCGCCGAGACAGGTGCGCAGGATGGCGACCGTCCAGACCGGCAATTCATTGACGGCGAGCTTGGTTGCAACCGGGCCACCGCTCCAGATGACGACGGCAGCGAAGGCGGCCAGGAAGACGGCGCGCGTCATGGAATGGCCTTAAACGGCAGCCGAGAGCTGTTGACGAAATCGCTGGCCGCCCGCAATCTTCCCATCCCCGCCCGTAAGGAGCCTAGACCATGCGTGTCGAAGAGGCCATCGATCTCGACCGCTACCCGATCGACAAGCCAGACTCGGATGCCTATCGCGCGCTGGTTTCGCGCTGCCGGCGCGATCTTGGCACGGACGGCATGTTCAATCTCGAAGGCTTGCTTGTCCAGCCGGCGATCGCTCTCGCCGTGGCGCAGGTAAAGCCGATTGTCGAGCGCGAATCCTTCACGCATACGCGCGAGCACAATATCTATTTCAAGCCGAAGATCGACGGATTGCCAGCCGATCACCCGGCATTGCGCCAGGTCAGCACGACCAACCACACGATCTGCACGGATCAATTGGCGGGCACGCTGGTGCGGGCGGTCTACGAGTATCCGGCGATGGCGCGGTTCCTCGCAGCGGTGATGGAAATGCCCACACTCCACATCATGGCCGACCCGCTCGCCGGCGCCAATGTCATGGAGTATCGCGACGGTGAGGCCTTGAACTGGCATTTCGACCGATCGGAGTTCACCACGACATTGCTTTTGCAAAAACCTGAAGAGGGCGGCGAGTTCGAATATCGCACCGACTTGCGCAGCGACAGCGATCCCAATTACGACGGCGTGGCGCGCCTGCTCCTCGGCGCCGATCCCGAGGCCAGGATTCTTCAACTCTCGCCCGGGACACTCAATGTCTTTCGCGGCCGCAATACGGCCCATCGCGTTACAACCACGCAAGGTCGCCGCGCGCGTATCATTGCCGTCTACTCCTATTACGAGAGGCCGGGCGTCACCTTCAGCGCGGAAGAGCGCATCGGATTTTACGGCCGGGCTGGCTGAGCCGGCCGATTCAACGGAAAATGGCAGCGATAGGACCGCCCCGGCGGCTCGGTCGTAACCTGCGGCGCATGGCTCCGGCAATAGTCCTGCATCTGCGGACACCTTGGGTGGAATTCACAGCCCGAAGGCCGGTTGCGCAGGCTTGCGACTTCACCGGTGAGCACGACCCCGGTGCGGCGCTTGGCAGGATCGGGATGCGGTTGTGCTGCGATCAAGCCTTGCGTGTAGGGGTGAGCAGGATCCGGGAAGATATCGGCGGTGCGGCCCTTCTCGACGAAACGGCCCATATACATGATCGCCGTCTCGTCGCTCACATGGCGGACCACGGCGAGATTGTGGGTGATGATCACATAGGTGAGGCCGAACTCGCCCTGCAGGCGCGCCAGGAGATTGAGAATCTCGCCCTGAACGGAGACGTCAAGCCCGGCCGTCGGCTCATCGGCGATGATGAGCTTTGGATTAAGTGCGATGGCGCGCGCGACACCGACGCGGCGCGCCTGGCCGCCCGACAGTTGATGCGGATAGCGGCTGGCGAAATCCTTCGGCAGTCCAACCAACGCAAGCAGCCGGTGGGCCTCTGATGCGAGGTCCTTATCCTTCATCCCGTGTACGACAAAGGGTTCCGCAACAAGCGACTGCACAGTGCGGCGCGGCGACAGGCTCGACACCGGATCCTGGAACATCATCGAGACTTCGCGGTGATAGTCCCTACCCGCCTTCCCATGGGCGAAGGGATTTTTGCCGTCGAAGCTCACTTCGCCCGAGGCAATCGGCGTCAGGCCGACAATGGCACGCGCCAAGGTCGACTTGCCGGAGCCGCTTTCACCGACAATTGCGAGCGTTGTGCCTCGCGCGACATCGAAGGACACATCGAGCACGGCATCGATGAAACGCGGCGATAGGCCGGTGAACATCGCCTTCACGGGTCCTGCAATCATGTAACGGACGTTGAGGTTGCGGACCGCTAGCAGGCTCACCTCGGCGAACCTCCGACCAGGTGGCAGCGCGCGGCATGGCCTTTGCCGACTACCCGTGCCGCCGGGCGCTCGCGGCGGCACACGTCCATCACCTCCGAGCAGCGCGGTGCGAAGATGCATGATTGCGGTATGGCGCGGAGATTGGGCACGTCGCCCGGAATAACCGGTAATTCACGGGTTATATTCTCGATGCGAGCGGGGTCGCATTCGACAAGGGCACGCGTATAGGGATGTTGCGGGCGATCGAAGATATCGAAGACCGGCCCCTGCTCCACGACCTCGCCGGCATAGAGCACCACAACACTGTCGCAGATTTCAGCAACCGCGCCGAGATTGTGCGAGATGAAGAGTATCGAGCCGTTTAGTTCCGCGCGCAATTCGCGCAAGAGATGCAGGACCTGCGCTTCCAATGTCACGTCGAGGGCGGTGGTGATTTCATCGGCGATGAGGAGTTCGGGCTTCTGGAGAAGGCTCATGGCGATGCAGATGCGTTGGCGCATGCCGCCCGAGAATTCGGCCGGATAGCGCGAGAGCTGCTCGCGCGCATCGGGAATGCCGACGCGCTTCAGGGCCTCCGCCGCCTTGGCGAGCTTGTCGGCGCGCGATGTCTTGTTGCGATACTGAATATCGAGCATCTGCTGGCCGATGCTCCTCACCGGGTTGAGCGAGGTCATCGGATCCTGGAAGATCATCGCGAGACGCGTGCCGCGAAGGCCGCGCATTTCTTCTGCCGGAAGCGTGAGGAGATCCTTGCCGAGCAGTTCGATCTCTCCGCCGGTGACGACGGCGTTGCCGGGCAACAGCCGCATCAAGGCGAGCGCCAATGTCGATTTGCCCGACCCACTTTCGCCGACAATGCCGACAATCTGGCCGCGCGGCACATCGATATTGACGTTCCGCAAGGGATAAACCGGGCCCTGTTGCGTGTCGAAGCGGATCGACAGGTCTTTGATATCGGCGATGCTCTCGCTCATACGATCCGCCGCAATCGCGGATCGAGCATGTCGCGCAAGGACTCACCGAGGAAGGTGAAGCCAAGCGTTGTGATGATTAGGGGTATCCCGCCAGCCACCACGATCCACGGCGCCTCGCGGATAAGGGTGTAGCCCTCCTGAAGAATGCGGCCCCAGCTTGGCGCCGGCGGCGGAATGCCCATGCCGAGATAGGTCAACCCCGCCTCGAGCGCAACAACAGATGGGATATCCATGCTGGCAATGATGAGCAAAGGCCCCACCACGTTGGGGAGTATGTGAATGGCGATGATGCGCAAGGGCGAGGCGCCAAGCGATCGGATTGCTTGCACATATTCGGAGTTCTTGAGCGAGAGCGTGGCGGTCCGGGTCAGGCGCGCATAGGCGGGCGTCTGGACGAGAATGACAACGAACATGAGAGTCGTGACGCTGGCGCCGAGCAATGTCGCAACCGTCAAGCCCATGATGACGGTGGGAAACGAGTAAATTGAATCGAAAAGCAACATCAGAAGATTATCGAGCCAGCGCGGTCCGTAGCCGGCGATAAGGCCGAGACTAATGCCGATGCAAAGCGCGATGCCGATCGTGGAAATGCCGACGCTGAGCGCAATGCGGCTGCCCATGATGATCCGGCTGAAAATATCGCGGCCGAGATTGTCGGTGCCGAACCAATGGGCGAGCGAGGGCGGCTGGAGCTTGTCCGGAATGTTCAATTTGAAGGGATCATAGGGCACGATCCACGGTGCGAATATGCCGCAAAAAACGACGATCGCCACGAGCGTCAGGCCGAGCATGGCGAGCGGATCGCGGGCGAGCCGGCGCCTCAAGAGCGTCAAGGCGCCGGGAGGCGCGGGAGCGACGGCCTCAAAGAGTTGCGCGGACACGAGGATCGAGCCAAGCAATGAGAATGTCGGATATGGGCATGGCAAGCGCGAAGAGTGCCACCGTCGTCAACACGCCGCCCTGGACGACCGGAAAATTCCGCATATTTGCGGCATCGACAATGAGCTTACCGATACCGGGCCTCGCGAAAATCGATTCGACGAAGACCGCACTCGACAGCAACCCGCCAATGGCGACCGCCAAGAGTGTGATGGTCGGCAGGATCGCGATGCGCAGCGCATAGGACTTGACGATGCGGTATTCCGGCAGACCAAAGGCACGCGCGGTGCGTATGTGATGCTCACCCATGACTTCAAGCATCGAGGCGCGCACGATGCGCGAAAGATAGCCGACCCAGCCAAGCCCCAAGGCGAAAGCGGGCATGATGAGATGGATCGCCTGGTCGAGATAATCGCCCCTTTCGCCGGCCCCGATCACCGGCAGCCAACCCAGTTCGATGGCAAAGAAAAGAATGACATAGATCGCAACAACGAATGACGGGATCGATATGGTGCCGACGGAAATGACGGCCGTGAACTTGTCGATGAAAGAGTTTCGCCTGATCGCCGAGTAACAACCCAGGGGAATGCCGATCAAAGCGGCCCAGCCGAGGCCGGTGGCAATCAAGATCAGCGTATAGGGCAGATTGTCGAGCACGATCTGGGTGACTGGGCGTTGGCTCCACATGTCGGTGCCGAGGTTGCCCTGCAGGATGCGGCCGAAGAAGGTCGCAAGCTGCACGGGCACCGGATCATTGAGTCCCAGTTCCGCTGTGATGCGCGCCTTCATTTCAGCGCTGGCACGGGAGCCGAGCATGATCGTCGCCGGATCGCCGGGGATCATTTTCAGTGCAGTGAAAAGCATCACCATCGAGGTGAGGCAGATCAGAATTGCCAGGCCGGTGCGCTGAAAGGCGTAAAGGAGCATCTCGCCAAAGGAAGCAGGCTGGATTTCTCCAGCCTGCTTTCAACCTCACGCTTTTTTGGTGATTTCCACGAGAACTTCACCGCCCGTATCGAAGCCGGGCACGATGGTATCCTTCTGCGCGTAGTTCAACGGATCATTGGTGATCCAGACATAGGCGCCGGTATCTTCCATGATCTCCTGCATGCGCAGATAGATCTCGTTGCGCTTCGCTGTATCGGTTTCACCAAGCCCCTTCACCCAGAGGTCTTCGAATTCGGGATCGGACCAGCGCTCCCAATTCCACACGCCGACCTGATTCTTGAGGAACCATTGGATGCCGTCGGAGGGATCCGGCGACATGCGGTAGCGCATCCACCACATTTGCAATGTCTTCCACTCGTCACCCTTGGATTCAAGGCCGAGATTCCAGAACGGCCCGGAGTCGAGTGGGATGATGTCGACCTTGATGCCGACATCGGCAAGGTTCGCCTGAACCACCTGAGCGGCCGTCACGCGGTAGGCTTCGTTCAATGTCTTGAACTCGAGCGAGAGGTCGCTGACGCCTGCTTCCTTGAGAAGGGCGCGGGCTTCGTCCGGGTTATACGAATATTTCGACGTCGTGCGATGCCCGGTGACGCCCTCGGTGACGATGCCGTGAGACACCGAAGCGACACCGCCATAGGCCGCATCGAGAATCGACTTGACGTCGATCGCCCGCTGGATGGCCTTGCGGACCCGAATATCCTTGAGCTTCTCATGCTGCGTGTTAAGGCCGATCCAGGTGAAATACGGACCTGGCACGGGGGTAAGCTTGGTACCCGCCGGCATGCCCTTGCCATAGCGCGCGGCGGTCTCCGGCAAGACGCCCGTGATATCGACTTCACCGGCCTCGAATGCGAGTTCCGCCGCCTTGGTATCCTCGACATTGATGAACTGAACTTCCGTGAAGGCGACCGGCGTTCCGGTCCAGTCAGGATTCGCCTTCAGCACCACGCGCTGCTTAGGCGTCCATTCCACCATCGTGTAGGGGCCGCACTGGCCGGGCAGCTCGGTCGTGAATTTCTGATCTTTCAGTTTCTCGACTGCGGCTTTCGGAACGATCGAGCCCGATTCCGAAGCGACGCCCATAAGGAATGTCGCCGCAAAGGGCGATTTGAGGACAATCACGCCGCTGAGCTTGTCTTTGACGTCGACCTTTTCGAGCGTCGGATAGCGCGCCGCCCAATCGGACTTCAGCATGCGTTCAAGCGAGAATTTTACGTCCTCGGCGGTCACTTCGCCGCTGTCGCCGCTCCACTTGAAGCCGGGCTTCAGCGTGAATGAAATGTGGGTCGGATCATCCTGGTTGATCTTCTCGACATAGTCGGACGGCGCCCAATCCCAGGCATCACCCTTCTTCACCGGAACCGCCAGACGCGGCAGGCAGGCATACTGGATTGACGTTTCGGCGCCGCCGATCATGTACCCGGGGTCGAGAACCTGAATATCGGCTTCCATTCGTACTTTAAGCAAGCCGCCATCTGCCGCGAGCACCTGTTCGGGCTTGATGCCGAGGAGACCGGCGGCGGAAATGACAGCCGCGCTTTTGAGCAGGGTGCGCCTGCTCAGACCATTCTTAACCATACTTTACCCTCCCTGGGATTTTCTTGTCTGAGGCAAATACCGGCCCGGAACACTGGACCGGAGTTGAATACCTGTCAAATTTGTTTGCCTAAACTCTCTTTAATTCAAACATTATCGCGCTTGATCGAACGCTTGAAGTCCCGCGCCAGAAATGGCTTGCCCTTCTCAAAGGTCCTGACCTTGCCCTCCATGTGGAAATGGGTCTTGTCGGATGTCATGACCAGTTGGGTCTCGACGCGTGCATCCCAATCGCCGCGTTGGTAATGGGCCGTACACGCCACGAGCGAGCGAACCGTGCTCGGATCGCGCCAGCCGATGCCGTAGTCCTTGAGCTTAGTATAGCTGATTTTGGTGCCGATCTCGTCGATCACATAGGTTCCGTCATTGCGCTTGATAACGAAATTGGTGCGCTCGTTCTCGATGTCCTTGATGATGTGACGGGTCTCGGCGCCGGCATCCTTGATGGTGATGGGCGCCGGCTGCGACTGCTCTTGTGACGCAAACTGGACCTTGGCGAGGCCACGCTCGGAGGTGAGGGCCGGAATCTCGATCGACGACTTCGCTGGATCGATAGTGACCGTCGCCACTTCCGGCGATGGCCAGGCGATCGGCCAGTAACTGGTCGAAACCGAGACCCGCAGACGGTGGCCTGCGGGAATCGTCTGAGCGATTTCGTTCAGTTCGACCGTTACGTCATAATACTGCCCCGGCTTGAGCGGCGCCGGCTTCTCATGGCTGTCGCGGTGGGCGAGGTTGAGGAGCCCATAGGTAATGCGCTCGACCGAACCGTCGGGATGAATGGAGTTCAGACGTACCGCAACCTGCGCTTGCCGCTTATCCGCCGCGATGCGCAAGCGCACCTGGCTGCGCCCGACGATCGCCAGCGATTTCCTCAAGGGTGCGCCGTCGAAGACCAGCGAGCCGGCATCGTCCTCGCGCTGATCGAGCGCCAGCTCCGGCGCAATCTTGCCCAAGGCATAGGCACACCATTCGCCCGAGCCGAGGCCCGTTGTCAGTGGCGATGATACCGATCTCGGCTTGGCCCTGCTGCGCTTGGCCTCCAACCTGCCGTCGCCAAGATAGAGCGTCTCCGCCTTGATATTCTTGTTCGGCCATTCTTGCAGACCGATCCAGTGACCCTTGCGACTATCGAAATGCGGCTTCGGCTTCTCGGAATCCTGCAGCCAAAGCCGCAGGGCCGGATCATTTTCTACCCCAGTATCCTTGCCTTTGAGCCAATGATCCCACCAGCGTTTGCATTCCTGCAGGAAGCCGATGGCTGGACCCGGGACGCCGACATGGGGATATTTATGACCCCAAGGGCCGGCAATGCCCTTGGCCGGGCCCTTCAAATTCTCAACATTGCGGAAGACCGCCGCAGTATAGCCGTCGACCCAACCGCTCACCGTCAGGACGGGACACTGGATGGCCTCGTAATTCTCGCAGACGGAACCGTGCTTCCAGAACGCGTCGCGCCGCTGATGCTCCATCCACAACATCGGGTAGCAATCCATGTTGTCGACGCGATACTTCCACAGATCCCGCCAGCGATCCTTACCGACGATTTCCGGGTCGGGCGGAAGTGCGCCAATCGTGAAGAAATATCCGCCCCAATCCAGCGTGTCGTTGAGAACGCAGCCGCCCATGAAATGCACATCATCGGCGTAACGATCGACCGTCGAACAGAGTGAAATGACGGCCTTCAGCGCCGGCGGCCGGCGTGCGGCGACCTGCAATCCATTGAAGCCGCCCCAGGAGATGCCGATCATGCCAACGCTGCCAGTGCACCAGGGCTGCTTCGACAGCCAGTCGATGATCTCCAGCGCGTCGTCCTGTTCGCGCTTATGGTATTCATCCTGCACGAGGCCGTCGGAATCGCCCGAGCCCGCAATATCAACACGCGCCACGCAATAGCCATTGGCCGCGAACCAGTAGTGCGTCTCATCATCGCGCGGGCGGGTTCCGTCGCGGCGACGATAGGGGATGTATTCTAGGATCGCGGGAACCGGGCGCTTCTTCTCGTCCTTGGGTAGCAACAAGCGTGCCGCGAGACGCCGTCCATCCTTCATCGGAATCCAGGCAATCTCGACATTCTCCACGACATTGCGATAGTCGCGGACCTTCGCACCCTTCAACGGCATGTTGCCTCCCAATCTCTTCTGATATGAACTAAGCCTTTGGAAAATTTGAAGTCAATGAAAGGCAGCCATGACGTTTTGGCATTTCGATACGATTGAAGAACTCAAGGGCGATTGGCTGTTTCCGACCGAGACGCGCTTTGGTGCTGGCCGCATCAAGGAACTGCCGTCAATTCTTGCATCCCTCAAAATCGCGCGACCCTTGATCGTCACCGATCGGGGCCTCATGGCAACGCCGCTCCCTGAACTCGTGCGTTCGACTGCCGCACAAAGCGGTACGCCCATGCTTTGGGCCGAGGCCGATCAGAACCCGACCGGCTCGCAAGTCGTCGCCGGCACTGAAGCCTTTCACGATCATCGCGCAGATGGCGTCATTGCGCTGGGCGGCGGCAGCGGGCTTGATTGCGGCAAGGCCGTCGCACTGCTCGCGGGCCTTGGTGGCGATCTCTGGCGCTTTGCCTATCCGCGTAGCCTCGAAGTGCTGGCGGAGCGCAGCGCAGTGCCGATCATCGCCATTCCGACAACGGCCGGTACCGGCGCCGAGGTTGAGGCGAGTTCGATTATTACCAACGAGGCAATTCCGGTGAAGGCCGGTATCGTGAACCTCTCGATGATGCCGCGCGTGGTGATTGCCGATCCCGAATTGACGATCGGGCTCCCGCCAAATCTTACCGCCTGGACGGGCATGGATGCGCTTTCGCACAATCTCGAAGCCTTGCTGGTCAGACAATTTCATCCGATGGCCGACGCAATCGGTGCGGTTGGCGTGAAGATGTGTCATGACTGGTTGCCGCGAGCGGTTGCCGATGGCCGCGATCTGACGGCGCGCAGTTATATGATGGCGGCGGCGATCATGGGCGCTACCTCATTCGTCAAAGGCCTTGGCGCCATGCATGCGCTTAGCCATGCGATCGGTGCCCTGGTCGGCAGCCAGCATGGCCTGACGAATGCCGTGCTCATGCCCTATGTGCTCGAATTCAATCGCCCGGCGATCGAACAACCCATTGCTGCGCTGGCGACCTACCTCGCGCTCGAACCCAGTTTCGACGCCTATCTCGCGCATGTTAAAGCCTTGAGCCAGGCCGTCGGTATTCCGACGCGGATCACCGATCTGGGGGTTAAACGGCAGGATTTCGAGCGTCTTGCCGTGATGGCATTGCCGGATTTCAATGCCGGCACCAATCCGCGCAAGCTCGATGTGCCCAGCCTCGTCTCGATCCTTCAGGCAGCGAGTTGAAGTATCAGTTCGCGACGTGCCGGTGAGGTCCTGACAATGCGTACGCCGCGCGACCTGCGCGGGAAGAGGACTTCCTTGCATTCGGAGTAGGTGAGCGAGCCGTTGGCGAGAAGGGCGCGCGCCAGCCGGTTGATAAGCGGCCATAAAGTGCGGACCACCTCGGCGACATCGAGTAGGAATTTCCTGAATTGGCGCTGCTGGGTCCTGAGGCCTGTCAAGTCATTCACGATTCCAGCCGCGCGCGCATTCTGCTTCGCATAGAGGAGGTCGTAATAGAACGGACTTGAATGCGAGTGCTTTAAATTGATCGCGGTGGCGATCTCGCCAAGGTCGGCGCGGCGTCCGCGCAGGGCCAGCATGTCGGCCACAGGCCCCGCGGCGTCAACCAGCGCATGCGTGTAGCTGCCGGCGCGGCGATCATCGGCGCCCTCAACAAAACCAACAAATTGCGTGTGATTCAAGTCCACGAAGACCCGCTTGAAACGCAGGCCGCAGGATAGTGCCATGACGACATGGCCTGCCTCGTGGAACGCGGCCAGACGGCGTTCCTTCTTCCGATCACTACTCACCAACTCACCCCCAACCCACCATTTCACGGTCGGCTAAGGGTCAAGGCTTGCAGAGGCTGGAGGGGAAGGCAATACCCCGGTTTCAGGCAACAGCTATGCCGTTACCGGCCCGTCAGTTTGTACGATTAAGCCTATTGCCGCCTAATTTCTTAGGTCTAAAAACCTAGGATACAGAGACACGAGAGGCGGCGCCCGGATGGCTGAAGGAGACGAGCCGCTGTCGAGTATCAACGGGCATCCGGCTCAGGCGAACACCGGAACGCAATACACAACGCCATTGCGACCAGAACAGTGGCCAGCATGAAGGTCACCTGCATTCCATTGGCGATCGTCATTGAGGATGCCAGAGCGAAGTCGCTGGTTCCGACTCCCAAGGCAAAGACCGCGCTCATGGCGGAGGCGCCCACGATCAGACCGAGATTGCGCGACAGATTCAACAGACCCGAAACCACGCCGCGCCGGTCCTTGGGAACATCGGCGAGAACGGCCGTGTTGTTGGCGGCCTGGAAAAGCTGGTAGCCCGGTGTCAGGACGAGAATGGCGAATACATAGCCAGCAACGCCGACCATCTGGGGCAGGACCGACATCAAGAATGCGCCGAAAGCCAGCATCCCCAAGCCCGCCGTGAGCACACGCTGTGTTCCCCACGCATCGACCACGCGGCCGGACGGGACGCCGCTGAAGATCGACATCGCCGGGCCGACGGCCATCACCAGCCCGACCATTGTTTCCATCAGGCCGAGGCCCCGGCCCAAATAGAAGGGGCCGACGACCAGCGTTGTCATCATGACCGCGGCGACGAGCAAATTGACGACAAGGTTGGGGACGAGCCTCCTGTCCGGCATTGTCCAAATACTCGATATCGAGTCTCTTTTGAGCGCCCCGCGCGGCAGCGAAGCGAATGCGAGGACCAGCGCCAACACCGCAGGCGGAATCTGAACCCAGAAAATGCTCCGCCAGCCTGCCGTCGCGATCAAAAAGCCGCCGAGCGACGGCCCGAGCGCCGTTCCGAGCGCTGATACCGTGCCGAGCAGGCCCATGGCGCGGCCCATGCGCGCTTCACTCACCGTCTCGCGCATGAGCGCCATCGCCAAGGTCGTCAGGAATGCGGCCCCAATACCTTGAATTGCGCGCGCGCAAGTGAGGACCCACAGGCTCGGCGCGAAGCTGCACAAAAGCGACGCCAGAGAGAACAGGAATAGGCCCGCGATATGCATTCGCCTCAACCCGTACCGATCGCCGAGCCGCCCTACGATCACGACCGCGGCCGTCAATGTCGCCAGATAGGCGATAACAACCCATTGGACCTTGTGGAACGGTGCCGAAAAGGCCTCCGTCAGCGCCGGCAGCGCGATGTTGGCGATGCTGGTGCCAAGCGATGCGAGCAGCATCGAGAGCGCGAGCGTTGTCGTAACCGCCCAATCTGTCTTTCCCAATCGGGTGTCTCCTGCCTTTTCCATGTCCATGACCACTTGCTCCAAATGCTTTGTCGGCGCAGTCTACGAATTCAAGTCGACTTGAGGTCAAGCATGAAATTTCTGGATATTGGCGAAGTTTCCAAGAAGACCGGCATTCGCCCTTCGGCCCTGCGCTATTACGAGGAGGTCGGGCTGATTTCCTCGGTCTCGCGCCACGGTCTGCGCCGCCAATTCGCGCCCGATGTGTTGCTGCAGCTAAAGCTGATCGCGATGGGACAATCGGCAGGTTTCTCGCTCGCCGAGATTTCCGGGATGTTCAGCAAGACCGGTGCGCTCAATCTGCCGCGCGCGGCCGTGCGCAGGAAGGCGGACGATCTTGACCGGCAGGTCCGTGAACTGATGGCGCTCAGCGACACCTTGCGCCATGTCGCGGATTGTCCGGCCCCGTCGCACATGCAATGCCCGACATTCAGACGACTGGTGAACTTGACTGGCCGGCGCGCCGTGAAACGGGTTAGAAAGCGCAGCGCAGTGCGGGTGCCCAGGTAAGAACGACCAGTATCGCAAACGTCGGCTAAGCGGACGCTGCGGCTATTACGAGACCGGCAAATTGCGCCAGACTTAGCCTTCGTGGCCAGCCGCTTTGCGGTTGTCGCCCAACCGCCACCGGCGGATCAAGTTCTCTCTCCCTTAGGAAGTTGAACGGGAGTCCTCGTCCAGGCACATAAGTCCGCGCACCTCGACTTGCCGCACGATAGCAAGACAGCCAAAGACCGGAGACACAGGAGCCCGTGCCGAGAGCCGGCGAAGCGATCCATCGATTTCATTCATAGTTTCCTTGGCGACTAGAGAATTTCTGCTGCTGATCGCCGCCCGCATGGACGCCTCCGAGGAGCATCGACTGTTGTTCGCAGCTTAATTGCCAATTCGCGTGCGGTAGTGTTGTCTGCCGCCTGAAAAAATTCAACGCCACGCTCACTGAAAGAGGCAACCAGAAACGGCAGTCCTGAATTCGGCGGCTCATAAATTGTGACGACTCGCATTTCTTGCTCCGAAGCGGCCTTTGCCTACTTTTGCGGACCGCACAGGCCGATGTCGCGCTCAGCACGAAAAATATTTGAATGGAGATTGGCGATCCACTGACGCCCACTCGCCGTAACGTTCAAATAGCGGATCGCTGCCTGGACATGGGGTGCGACATTGTTCCAATAGAACTGCGGATATTTGTTAACTAGATCGGCAGGATTGTCATATCCCAGCTGTCGATTGAGACCGGACTCTTCGAACTCGTAGTAGAGCGCGTTTGCCTTGCGAATATAGTGCGGATCACCAAGTTGGCCGATGAGGTCTGCGGCTCGCAATAGTGCAACTTCCTCGTCAAACTCGGCGACATCTGCCACTCTGCTAACCGGAAAGCGTGAGCCTTCAACAGCCCGAGCGATACGCGCGGCGTCTAAGAGATCCACCCCTTCAAGCCGCTTCATAATAAAAAGCTTGGACCGGTTGACGTGATGAAGCAACAGGGCCGCATCTGAGGAGCCGCGCGGAAGTTTTATCTTCTTGCCCTCCTCGTTAATGACGAAACCATCGTCGTCATCACCAGGAAGTATTCCGCGCACATAGCCTATATCGTGTGTTAGACAGGCGACAATCAAATGCGCGTAGTCTATTGCTGGCATGTGCGTAAGCAGAGCCCGGCCGCGTAGAATGTCGTGGCCCGCAAGTGTCACCAGCATCGTATGCTCGACGTTATGGTAGAGTGCGTCGCTGTTGCCGATGAATTCCAAAGCGATTCGGGCGATTGAGGGAACGAGCTCAACGACCCTGGCGTCCTGCGAAAGACTACCGTACCGGCGGCTCATATATTTCGACAGAAATGAACCAAGAGCATTGGCGGTTAGTTCTGGGACCGTCATCATTGGATTTGCTTTCGGCCTATCCCCCGTAGCTTTTGCAAGCACCGCCAGATGATCAACCAACGGCACTCTTCGGAAAAGCCAACAAAGCTAACTCGGCACCGTGACAGGCTTGTTGCACCGCTTGCGGAAGCAATCTTTTTCAGCGCGCTGGTTTGGCTGCTGGGGTGACACTTGCTGCTGTCGCTGCGGCCCCCCTGCCGTGGCGTCTCCAACGGATCCATTCGATCAAGTTTAGGTACGTGGAGAGTGAGGCCCCCCGTGAAGCTGTCTGCTAGGGCATTAACTCGGGCAGGGTTTCAAAAACGAAAATATTTATTCAATATCAATACCTTAACTCATGGCGGAAGGGGAGGGATTCGAACCCTCGATACGCTTTCACGTATACACACTTTCCAGGCGTGCGCCTTAAGCCTCTCGGCCACCCTTCCTTGCCGTCGCAGGCCCATGGTCCAAGTGCCTGATCGCGAAGCGGGCGCACTATACCGATGACCGGCGCCCGTTCAAGCGCTGTTGCGAGCGAGTTTTCCGGCCTGGAGGGAGGCCTCAAGCCGCGTGCGGGGTCGAGGCCGCCGGCTCGATCAAAATGGCATAGAGCGCTGCCGCGTTATCGGTGCCACGCAACTTGGAGACGAGCGAGGGATCGCGCAGAAGCCGCGAAATTCGCGCCAATGCCTTCAAATGGTCGGCGCCCGCATGTTCCGGCGCCAGAAGCAGGAAAACGAGGTCGACCGGCTGGTCGTCGATCGCCTCGAAATCAACAGGCGCCGCCAGGCGGGCAAAAATACCATGGACGCGATCGAGACCGGGAAGCTTGGCGTGCGGGATCGCGATCCCCTGCCCGAGCCCGGTCGAACCCAGCTTTTCGCGCTGGAGGAGTGCCTCATAAATGGCGCGCTGGTCGAGCCGGGTAAGTTGGCCTGCGGCCTGCGCCAGTTCATGCAGCAATTGCTTTTTGCTTTGGGCCTTGAGGTGCGGCAGCACCGCATTGGCAGCGATGATATCGGCGAGATTCATGGCAGGGTAGCCCCTGGTGAGAAACGCAGAAACACGGTGAACTCCCCGCTATTTGCCCGAATTTTGCGCGCCGGCGTCGAGCCAGCCAATATTGCCGTCATGGCGGCGGTAGACGACATTGATGCCGCCGTCGCGCGCGCTCTTGAACAGAACGAAGGGGTTCGTCGAGATATCGAGCTGCATAACTGCCTCCCCGACGGACAGTTCCGGAATGCTCGCCGGACTTTCAGCGATGACGACCGGGTTGAGATCGGCGGCCTCCTGGTCATGCTCGGCGCCGGGCGCTGCGATAACAAAGCTCTGCGCCTCGAAACTCGCGACCGGCTCGACTCTCGACTTATGATGATCTTTGAGCCGATTCTTGTATCGCCTCAACTGCTTCTCGAGATGGCTCGCCGCCTCCTCGAAACTTGGCATGGCGTCGGCGGCGCTGCCATGGGCCTGGAGGGTCAGACCGGTCCTCAGGCGCAAGGTGCACTCCGTCACAAAGGCCGAGCGCTGCTTTTCAACCGTGACGTGCGCGCCCGAGGTTCCATCGAAAAACCGTTCGGCGATTAGTTGGAGGCGTTGCTCGATGTGGTTTGTCAGCGCGCTGCCGACATTCAGGTTCTTGCCTGTAATCTGGACCTGCATAGTCTCGGGAAATCCTTCCGGCGCTCCCAGCCGATGTGGGTAGGCCATGCGCCTCAGTCAATCTACTCGTGTTTCGCACCGGGCGATCCGCCTCAAAATCTGGCGCCTGGCTCCCCTGCCAGGATGTTGACCGCCGTCACAGCGGCGCGGAAACTAGTCGCGGTCCCCGCCCAAGTCAACCATTGCGAAGGGTTTCAGGCGCGGTAGGCGCGGTTTTCCCGCCGGCGCTGAACGGATGATGGAATATTGAGTGATTCCCGATATTTAGCGACCGTCCGCCGGGCGATCTCAATGCCTTCCTTGCGCAAGCATTCGACAATCTGGTCGTCGGAAAGGACGTTTTCGGCCGATTCCGATACGATGAGCTCCCTGACGCGGTGACGCACCGCTTCCGCCGAATGCGCATCGCCGCCTTCGGCTGAGGCAATGGCGGTCGTAAAGAAATATTTCAATTCGAAAATACCGCGCGGCGTCGCCATGTATTTGTTCGACGTGACGCGGCTCACCGTTGATTCATGCATGGAAATCGCGTCCGCCACCGTCTTCAAATTCAATGGGCGCAGGTGCTGGATACCAAGGACAAGGAAGGCATCCTGCTGGCGTACGATCTCACGCGCAACCTTGAGGATGGTCTTGGCGCGCTGGTCGAGGCTCTTGACCAACCAGGCGGCGTTGGCCTGGCATTCCGAGAGATAGACCTTGTCCTCTTCGCGCGCGGCATGCTTCGACACCCGCGCCATATACTGATTGTTCACGAGCACGCGCGGCAAAGTCTCGCTGTTCAATTCAACCAGCCACGTTCCGTCGGGCGCGCCGCGCACAAAGATGTCCGGTACAACCGATTGAACCGGATCGGCACCGAAGGCGAAGCCGGGTTTGGGATTCAGCCGCCTGATCTCGGCGACCATTTCCTTGATGTCTTCGAGATCGACCTTGCAGGCCGTCTTCAATGCTGCAAAGTCGCGTTTGCGGATGAGATCGAGATTGGCAAGCAGCGCGGCCATGGCGGGATCATAGCGGTCGCGATCCTTGAGCTGCAGCGCCAGGCATTCGGCGAGATCGCGCGCGAAGACGCCAGGCGGATCGAAACCCTGGAGCACATTGAGCACGCGCTCGACATGATCGACGTCGGTGCCGAGAATAGTCGCTATCGATTGCACATCGCTGGTGAGATAACCGGCCTCGTTGACCGTTCCGATCAATTGCTGGCCGATCAGGCGGTCAGCCGGGTCGACGAGTGCGAGAGGCAGCTGCTCGGTCAAATGCTCGACAAGGGTCGTGCCCCTGGTGAGCGAGGCATCGAAATCGAGGCCCTCGCCGTCGATCGCAACGCCCCTGGTGGCACGGAGCAGCGACCAGTTCGAATCGCTTTGACCTGCCTCGGGGCGTGCCGCGGCATCGGCGCGGGCTTCGTCGGGATAGACATTGGCTAGATCGGTGTCGAGGGATTCAAGCTTGTCGGCGGCGCCGGCATCGCTGGCAAGCGCACTCGCCACATCGGCGGGCTGCGTCTCTTCCGGGGCGATGCGCTCGGCCTCGGCTTCGCCGCGTTCGTCGCGTTCAAGCAGAGGATTGCGTTCGAGTTCGCCCTCGACAAAAGCCTGCAATTCGAGATTGGACATTTGCAGCAGCTTGATCGCCTGCTGCAATTGCGGGGTCATGACCAGGGATTGTCCCTGGCGAAGTTCGAGCCGCTGGGTTAGCGCCATGAGCCGGCTGCCCCGCTACAAGGAGAACTGGTCGCCTAGATAGTAGCGGCGAACGTCCGGATCGCTGACAATATCCTGCGGGGAGCCTTCGGTCAGGACCTTGCCCTCGTGGATGATGAGGGCCCGGTCAATGAGTTCGAGCGTCTCTCGCACGTTGTGATCCGTAATAAGCACCCCGATTCCCCGAGCCGTAAGCTGTCGCACCAGGTTGCGAATATCACCGATTGCGATCGGGTCGATTCCGGCAAAAGGCTCGTCGAGGAGCATGAATTCTGGTCGGGCGGCGAGGGCGCGGGCAATTTCCACGCGGCGACGCTCTCCGCCAGATAAAGAAACAGCCGACGTGCGGCGAAGATGGGCGATTGAGAATTCATCGAGCAACTCACGCAACTCACTCTCGCGCCTGTCCCGGTTCGGTTCCACGAACTCGAGCACCGCGAGTATGTTGTCCTCAACCGTGAGCCCGCGAAAGATCGAACTCTCTTGGGGCAGATACCCGATACCCAGCCTGGCGCGCTGGTACATCGGCAAATGCGTAATATCCACCCCGTCCAGACTTATCGTTCCCCGATCCGCCGCCACGAGTCCGGTGATCATGTAGAACACCGTCGTCTTGCCGGCGCCATTGGGTCCCAGCAGCCCCACGGCTTCCCCGCGCCGGACGGCCAAGCTCACACCACGTACCACGGGCCGACGCCGATAGCTTTTCGCCAATTCGGTCGCCACCAGGCCCGGCTGGTCCGCTAGCCGGTCTCGGGACGAAAAGCGGGCTTGGGTTCCATCGGCCTGTTGAGCTTCGCTTGCCCATCGTGCTGATACCGAGCCCGGATTCGACCGTCGAGCCGTCGAGACTTCACCGTTCTGCGCCACCGGGATTACCGCCCATTTCCATTAATTTAGCGTAAAATAATCACTTTTGATCGTTCACGAAGCTGCCGCGTACGCGGCCGCCTGTCAGCTCGCTCTTATTGGTATCGAGGTCAACGAAGAGCTTGGTGCCGGTCAAGACGTTCTTGCCCTGCACAATCTTAACATTTTCGCCAACCGTCAGATCATTGGCCTTGACGTCCATTTTGGCCCATTTGCCGGTGACCGTCTGCTTGTCGGTGACGATAACGACGTTGCCGGTGGCGTCGAGGAACGTCACATCGCTCTTCTTTTCCTTGGTGGTCGGATCAATGACGTCGGCATAGGTGACGACCAGTTCGTCGCAGGTCAAATGCACGTCGGTGCGCTTGGCATCGACATTGCCTTTGAAGACGGCCTGCTTCTTCTCGTCGAAGATTTCCATCTGGTCAGCTTCGATGTTCACTTCCTTGGGAACGGCGTCCTTCTTGCCGGGCTTGGCCGCCTTTTCGGTCTTGGCCGCCGCCGGCTGCTCGGACGTCGTCTGGGCGAGGCCAGGCGCCGCGGCGAGGCACAAGGCGAGAATGGCGCCAAGAGGCGCGACACGCTTCAAATTGGTCATGGCTTGCCGTCTCCTTCGCCGGGCTTGTTCATGAACTTGGCCCGGACCCTATCCTTAAACAGTATGTTCTTGCCGTCATCGGTTATTTCAAGGCTATTGGCATTGATCGTGCCCGAGCCAAAAACCACCACAACCGGCGTATCGGAGGTCATCTTCTTGGTCGTCGTATCGACATGGGCGCGGTCCATGTCGGCCGTGAAGCGCCCTTCCGAAACAATATGAACCTTGCCGGCAAGGTCGAGCGTCTTGGCGTCGGTATCGTACAAGCCGCCATTGGCGGCGAGCGTGATAATTTCACCGCTATTGCGCTGGAAACGGCCCGATACGATGGTCAGGTGGACCTTGTGCGGCTCCTTCTGGTCCTGAAGGGCCGTCTCGGAAGAGAAGGTGTAAGGCTGGTTTTCCTTATCGAAGCCGGTGACGGTCGCGGTCGATGCCGTGCCCTGTTCGGGGTTGTCGACCACGGTCGGAGCGACCGGCGGCTTCGGTATCAGAGCGTTAAACACGCCCGCCTGCCAGAAAAACGAACCGATCAGCGCCAGCGCCGCCAAAATCGCAGCCCAGCCGATAAAGGGCGCCAAGCGATAGCGCGTCATGGCGCCAGACAGCGCCCGCGCATCGCCGGTCCTGGCGCTAGTGTGCAAAGACGTCATCCTCGGTCCAGCCGCCGAGGTCGAGGGCGGCCCGCACCGGCACGCATTCGAAGCATTTGCGGGCAAGTTCAGTGCGGTCTTCACGCTCGAGCATCTGGTCGAGCCGGCTCTTCAGTTCATGGAGGTAGATGACGTCCTGGGCAGCATATTGCTTCTGGGCATCAGAGATCACATGGGCGCCCCAGTCGGAACTCTGCTGAGTCTTGTTGATCTCGATGCCGAGCAGTTCGCGAATCAGATCCTTGAGGCCGTGCCTGTCGGTATAGGTGCGCACCAGTTTCGACGCGATCTTGGTGCAATAGAGGGGTGCTACGTCGATACCGAGATAGACCTTCAGGGCGGCGACATCGAAGCGGGCGAAATGGAAAATCTTGAGCACGTCCGGATTGGTGAGCAGCGCCTTGAGGCGCGGTGCGTCGTAGTTGGTGCGGTCGAGCTGGACGAGATGGGCATTGCCGTCGCCCGCGGAAAGCTGGACCAGACAAAGCTTGTCGCGGCGCGGCAGCAGCCCCAACGTCTCGGTATCCACCGCAACGGCTGGTCCAAAGTCGATCGCGGCGGGCAAGTCGCCCCTATAAAGCTTTATGGACATGGGTGCCTGTGAATGGTGCCCAGAAGAGGACTCGAACCTCCACGCCTTTCAGCGCTAGTACCTGAAACTAGTGCGTCTACCAATTCCGCCATCTGGGCACTGGCGCGGTGTCATAAAGGTGCCCAGTCGCCATTGTCAACCTGAAGCGGCTTTTGGCGGCCAATTGCGGCCTAACCGGGGCGGCAAAATACGTCCTCGCCCGCCTGCGGGAGAGGACAGGGGCCCATTGCGAAGCAATGGGAAAGGTGAGGGGGCCTTTGCCTGACGCACCCCTCATCTACCCACGTCGCTCACGCGCCGCAGGGCCCTTCTTCTCCCGCAGGCGGGAGAAGACGATTCGTTCAATTCTCATCCATCTTGAGCGCGGCGATGAAGGCTTCCTGCGGGATTTCGACCTTGCCGAATTGCCGCATCTTCTTCTTGCCCTCCTTCTGCTTATCGAGAAGCTTTCTCTTGCGCGTGATGTCGCCGCCATAGCATTTGGCGGTCACGTCCTTGCGCATCGCCGACAACGTCTCGCGCGCCACAATCTTGCCGCCGATCGCCGCCTGGATCGGCACCTGGAACATGTGGCGCGGGATCAATTCCTTCAATTTCTCGCACATGACACGGCCACGCTGCTCGGCGCGCGCCCGATGCACGACCATCGCCAATGCATCGACCGGCTCGGCATTGACGAGGATCGACAGACGCACGAGATCACCCTCCTCATACCCAATCATCTTGTAGTCGAAACTCGCATAGCCTCGGCTTACGGATTTGAGCCGGTCGTAGAAATCAAACACCACTTCATTGAGCGGCAATTCATAGACGAGCATGGCGCGGGTGCCGGCATAGGTGAGCTGCTTCTGGCGGCCGCGGCGGTCCTCGCAGAGCTTCAGGATCGAGCCGAGATATTCGTCGGGAACCAGGATCGTCGCCTCGATCCATGGCTCCTCGATCGACAGGATCAAGGTCGCATCGGGCAAATCGACCGGATTGTGCAACTCGATCTGCTCGCCCGAACGCAAATTCACTTTGTAGATGACCGATGGCGCGGTGGTGATGATATCGACATTGAATTCGCGCTCGATCCGCTCACGGATGATTTCGAGGTGAAGCAGCCCCAGAAACCCGCAGCGAAAACCGAAGCCGAGGGCAGCGGAGGTTTCCATATCATAGGAGAAGCTTGCATCATTGAGACGCAACTTCCCCATCGCCTCGCGCAAGTCCTCAAAGCGCGCCGCATCGACGGGGAAGAACCCCGCAAAGACCACGGGCTGTGCGGGCTTGAAGCCCGGCAAGGCTTGCGACGCCGGACGCTTCTCGTCAGTGACCGTATCACCGACGCGGGTGTCGGCGACCTGCTTGATTGCCGCGGTGAAGAAGCCGATCTCGCCCGGCCCCAGGCTTTCGACCATTTCCTTCTTCGGCCGCGAAATGCCGACGCGCTCGGCCTGATAGGAGGCGTTGGTCGACATCAAGGTGATGCGCTGGCCCTTCTTCAATTCGCCGTCGACGACACGCACCAAAACAACGACGCCCAAATAGGGATCGTACCAGCTATCGACGAGAAGAGCCTTCAAAGGTGCTTCGCGATCGCCCTTGGGCGCCGGCAGGCGATGCACGATCGCTTCCAGCACCTCCGGCACACCGATGCCGGTCTTGGCGGAGATCTCGAGTGCATCCGAGGCATCCAGCCCGATCACATCTTCGATCTGTTGGCGCACGCGATCCGGCTCGGCAGCCGGCAGGTCGACCTTGTTCAGGACCGGGATGATCTCGTGATTATTGGCGATCGCCTGATAGACATTGGCGAGCGTCTGGGCCTCCACGCCCTGGCTTGCATCGACGACGAGAAGCGAACCCTCGCAGGCAGCAAGCGAGCGCGACACCTCATAGGCGAAGTCGACATGGCCCGGCGTGTCGATGAGGTTGAGCACGTATTTCTCGCCATTCCTGGCGGTATAATCGAGGCGGACGGTATTGGCCTTGATGGTGATGCCGCGTTCGCGCTCAAGATCCATCGAATCGAGAATCTGGTCCACCATCTCGCGGTCGGCGACGGCGCCACAAAGCTGGATCAAGCGGTCGGCCAGGGTCGATTTGCCGTGGTCGATATGCGCGATGATGGAGAAATTGCGAATATGCTGGGGATCGGTCATTGCGGGCGGTGTTTCGCATCCGCCTTGCAGCCGGTCAAGCTTACCAAGATGCTAGCTTGGCCCGATCGCACCGAGGGCCGGCAATTTGACGGAAAGGCTCTTGGGATCGACGCCGATCGTCGTTCCAAGGAGGTTCAATTCCAACCCCTCCTCAAGCGCAAGGCTTGCTCCCGCCAGTCCCCAGGCCGAGACCTGCCAGCCGGTCCCGCTCGGCGTTCTCGCCAACCGAAATCCCGGGCCGAGATAGTCCTTGCCGATCGCCGTTGCCGGCATTTCGGTTGCGAGGCCCGGCACATGGCGGGTCAGCCAGGCGATGAAGCTGTTTGAATTGGGGCCCGGCCAGACGGTGTAGGCGCCAGGCTCTTGCCAGGGATAGGCGGCGATGGCGCGCTCGATGGCGGGGATCATGCGCATCGCCACTTCGCCCCTCACCTCGTTCACGACATAGGGCGTATTGCCGTACCAGAAGGCGTCCGCCGCATAATTGTCGCGGCGCACCGGCTTGCCCCAGCCCACCACGTCATAACGCACCCAGGGCTCATCGCCTTTGGCCTTCATGACGATCCAGGTATGGACGGCGAAGATGCCCTTCCAGCGCCCGGTGCGGGCGGCCATGATGCGCACGCTGGCCTCGGGCTCGGAATGCGCATTCGGCAGGACGCCCGAGGATTCCCAGCTTGCATCGCGCCAGCTTTCCGGCCAACCGCGGGCATAGCCGATCGCCGTCCCGACAAGGATCGGGATCAGTATCAAGGCGAGAAATCCACCAAGTATGATCGTCATTGCGCGCATCTAGGCCGCCCTCTCCAGCTCTTCGTCAAGATCATGTTTGGGTGTGGCCGGAATATGATGCGATACATCCCCTCCACCCTTTGCATTTTTGACTTGCGTCAAGGAAAGCGCTCTCCGCCTTCCCTAGAAAAGGGGCCGTCGATCCCATTCATGGAGCACGGCGATGAAGAAATTACTGGTCGCGACCGACGGTTCGGAACATTCCAAGACAGCGCTGGCTTTTGCCACCGAAATGGCAAAGCTCACCGGTGCGAGCCTCACCATTGGTCTCGTTAATGTGGTTCGCGGCGGCGGCCGCGCGCCCTATTTGTATGCCTTCGAGGACAAGGATGCCGAGCGCATCGTGAAGGATGCCGCCGCCCAAGCGCTCAAAGCCGGCGTCTCGAAAGTCGATGAAGTCCTGCTCAAGGGACGCGAGGCTTCAGCCGCGATCGTCCATTATGCCGAGAGTGCGGGGGTAGACCATATTATCGTCGGTACCGGCGACAAGCATGGCATTTCGCGCCTCATGCTCGGTTCAGTGGCCGCCGATGTCGCAAGCCGCGCCCATTGCGGGGTCACGATCGCGCGCTAGCGGCGCAATACGCCGCCTGTCGCCTTTTGTACTTGCGCAACGATCCGGCTGCTCACTGCGTCGATCTCCTCGTCGGTTAGGGTCTTTTCGCGCGGATTGAGCGTTACTTCTATGGCGAGCGACTTCTTGCCGGCGCCAAGCGCGCCGCCGGCAAAGACGTCGAACACCGTGACATCGCCGATCAAATTCTTGTCGGCGCCCTTTGCCACCTTGACGAGCTTGTCGGCCTCGACCGCGTCATCGACGACAAAGGCGAAATCGCGGCTCACCGTCATGAGATCCGAGACATTGAGCGCCGCGCGCGTGGCGCTTTTCGCCTTCGGCACCGGAATCGCCGAGAGCACGACTTCGAATCCGACCAAGGGACCCTTCACATCCATCGCGGCAAGCACACGCGGATGGATCTCGCCGAAGGTAGCAAGTTTGTTTTGCGGACCCATCTGGATCGTCCCCGATCGGCCCGGGTGATACCAGGCCGGCGCTTCGGCGACGATCTGCATTGTTGCGACCGGCGCACCCGCCGCATCGAGCACGGCCAAGGCATCGGCCTTGGCATCGAAGACATCGACGGCGCGCGAGCCGCCCTGCCACTGGCGCGGCACGGCAAGCCCGCGGCGGATGCCGGAGGCGCGCAAGGTTTCATCCTTCATGCGATCGCCGGAATATGCCTGACCGACTTCGAAGAGACCCAGATCGGCAAAACCGCGTGCCATGTTGCGGCCCGCTGCGGCGATGAGATTGGGCAAGAGCGATGGCCGCATATCTGAGAGTTCCGAAGAGATCGGATTGGCAAGCTTGAGTTCGGCCTGGCCGCCGCCGAAGAGCTTTGCCTGGTCTTCGGGCAGGAAGGACCAGGTTACCGCCTCATTCAGGCCGCGTGCGGCGAGCATGCGGCGCGCCGCCACCATGCGCTTCTGCTGGGTGTTGAGAACCGGCTTGGCGACGGCGCTTGTCCGCTCCATCGCGGCGAGCGGCACATTGTCGAGACCGACAATGCGGCAGACGTCTTCGACGAGATCGGCCTCGCCATGCACATCCGGCCGCCATGACGGCACCGCGCATTCGAGCCCCGCCGCAGTTTCCGTCACACCGAAGCCCAGCGCGGTCAGGATACGCTTTTGCTCCGTCAACGGAACATCGACGCCACCGAGAGACTTGACGCGATCCTTGCGCAACAGGAAACTCCGCGCCGTGTTCGGCACCTTGCCGGCGATGACGAGCGTCGAGGCCTCGCCGCCGCAAAGATCGAGTATCATGCGCGAAGCGATTTCGGCGCCTGTTTCGGTGAAAGCCGGGTCGATGCCGCGCTCGTTTCGGTAGCGCGCATCGGAATTGACGCCGAGCTTGCGGCCGGTCGCCGCCGTGCGCAACGGATCGAAATAGGCGGCCTCGAGAAACACGTTGACCGTTTCAGGCGAACAGCCGGCATGCTCGCCGCCAAGGATACCTCCGACCGCTTCGGGTCCGGCATCATCGGCGATCACCGTCATGCCATCGGACAGGAGATAGGTCTTGCCGTCGAGCGCCAGCATCTCCTCGCCGTCACGCGCAAACCGCGCCGTGATGTTGCCCTTGACCTTGTCGGCGTCGAAGACATGCAAGGGCCGCGCGTAAGCAAAGGTGATGTAATTGGTGATGTCGACGAGCGCTGAAATCGGGCGCAGACCGATCGCGGTGAGACGCCGCTTCAGCCAGTCAGGCGAAGGGCCGTTCTTGACGCCCTTGAAGTAACGGCCGACAAAAAGCGGGCACGGCCTGTTGTCGCCATCCGGAAAATCAAGTGTCACCTTGATCGGCGAGTCGAATATGCCGGTAACTGCCTTCACGTCGAGAGGCTTGAGTTTGCCGAGGCCCTTCGCCGCGAGATCGCGCGCTATGCCGTAGACGCCCAGCGCATCGGGACGATTGGGCGTGACCTTGATATAGATCATCGGATCGTCGAGACCGAGCGCGACTGCAGCCGGCGTGCCGATCGCGAGGTCGCCTTGAAGATCGATGATGCCGTCATGATCCTGCGAGATGAGAAGTTCGCGTTCGGAACAGAGCATGCCGTTCGATTCGACGCCGCGGATCACGCCCTTCTCAAGATCGATGCCGGTTCCCGGGATGTGAGTACCCGCCGGCGCAAAAATCCCAGTCATGCCGGTGCGGGCATTGGGCGCGCCGCAGACAACCTGAATCACGCCGTCCTTGGTTTCGACATCGCAAACCCGCAGTCGGTCGGCATTGGGGTGCTTCCGTGCCTCGCGCACGCGCGCCACCGTGAAGGCGCCGAGTGTCTTGGCTTTATCCTCGACCGCTTCGACTTCGAGACCGACGCCGATCAGTCCACTGACGATTTCGTCGAGCGTCGCGTTGGTCTCGAGATAATCCTTGAGCCAGGAGAGCGTGAATTTCATCGCACATGCCTTGTGTTATCCTCTCCCGCCTGCGGGAGAGGAAAGGGGCCCATTGCGAAGCAATGGGAAAGGTGAGGGCAGCAGCTAAGCATTTTCCTGCAATGCTCCCAGAATAACTACAAGTGCCTGATCCATCCCGCGCATGACTTCCTCGTTCTGCACACGGATCACCCGATAGCCAAGTGCCTTCAACGCTTCAGTGCGGCGCCTGTCGCCCACCAATTCAGCAGTTGTGGAGTGCGTGGCGCCGTCAACTTCGACAATCAAATTGCGTTCACGGCATAGAAAGTCAGCAATGTACGGCCCAACCGGCGCTTGGCGAACAAACTTGAATCTATCAAGCTTGCGATTGCGCAGGTGCTCCCACAATCGCTTCTCGGCGATTGTACTATCGCGCCTCATGTCTCGTGGGGTGGTAAGCTTGGCGGCCTTCCGCATAGAGGCTCCCCTCACCTTCCCCGTCGCTTCGCGCCGGGTCCCCTTCCTCTCCCGCAAGCGGGAGAGGACAAGGATGGCGTGACCAGTCCTAGCGCTATCACGACAAACCTCCCGCGAGCGTCGGCACCTGCAGCGCGCGGAAGCCGTAATGTCGCAACCAGCGGAGATCTGCTTCGAAGAAGGCACGTAAATCCGGAATGCCGTATTTGAGCATGGCGATGCGATCGAGCCCCATGCCGAAGGCCCAGCCCTGATACTTCTCAGGGTCGAGCCCGCCATGGCGAATGACATTGGGATGCACCATTCCCGACCCGAGTATCTCAAGCCAGGAATCGCCGGTGCCGATCTTCACCTGGCCGCCTTCCCAGGAACAGTTGATGTCGACTTCCATCGAGGGTTCGGTGAAGGGGAAGTGCGAGGCGCGGAAACGCATCTTCGGATCATCGACCTCGAAGAACGCCCTGCAGAATTCGGTCAGCGCCCATTTGAGATGGCCGAGATGGGTATTCTCATCGATCACCAGGCCTTCGATCTGGTGGAACATCGGCGTGTGGGTCTGGTCCGAATCGCACCGAAAGGTGCGACCCGGCACGATGATGCGGATCGGCGGCTTTTCCGAAAGCATGGTGCGGATCTGCACCGGGCTCGTGTGGGTGCGCAGAACCATGCGCGAACCATCGGGCTTCTCGTTGAAATAGAAAGTATCATGCTCCTGGCGCGCGGGGTGTTCGGGCGGCATGTTAAGGGCGGTAAAATTGTGGAAGTCGTCTTCGATATGCGGACCCTCGGCGACTGAAAAACCGAGATCACCCCAGATCTGGACGATTTCTTCCCACACCTGGCTAACGGGATGGATCGTGCCTTGCGGCTGGGCGCGGACAGGCAAGGTGACATCGACCTTTTCCGAGGCGAGGCGCTTTTCGAGCGCTGCTTCCTGAAGTGCCGATTTGCGGTCCGAGATCGCCTCGGCAACCTTGTCCTTCAGTAGATTGAGCGCAGCTCCCACCTGCTTGCGCTCTTCTGGCGCCATGGCGCCCAAGCTCTTCATGCGCTCCGAGATCGAGCCCTTCTTGCCGAGCGCTGAGACGCGCAAGGCCTCAAGCGCGGCTTCATCGCCGGCCGCGGCGACTTCTTTCAGAATATCGCGTTCGAGCGTTTCGAGACTCATCCCAATTCTCCTCACCCTGAGGTGCATCGCCGGAGGCGGTGCCTCGAAGGGCCTTGTCCTTCAACTCATGCTTCGAGGCTCGCTTCGCGCTCGCTCCTCAGCATGAGGCCGTGCAGCAATGAAAAGGCCGGACCCCATGGCGCGCCATTGCGCACCAGTGAAAGGCCCGGCCAGGGGTTCCGTAAAGTCGTGCTTCGAACCGTGGCGCTATTGCGCCGCTTTCGCCTTCTCAACGAGAGCTGCAAAGCCTTGCGGGTCGTGCACGGCGAGATCGGCGAGGACCTTGCGGTCGACTTCGATTCCGGCCTTGCCGAGCCCGAAGATAAATCGGCCGTAGGTGAGGCCCAATTCGCGGGTCGCGGCGTTGATGCGCTGGATCCACAAAGCGCGGAAGTTGCGCTTCTTGGTGCGACGGTCGCGATAGGCATACTGGCCGGCCTTCTCGACCGCCTGGACGGCGGAGCGGAAAGTGTTCTTGCGGCGGCCGAAATAGCCCTTGGCCTGCTTCAGGATCTTCTTGTGTGCGGCGCGTGCCGTCACACCACGCTTAACTCGTGCCATGTCTCAAGCCTCCTCAGCGCGCATAGGGCATATGGATCTTGACCAGGCCTTCATCGCCCGGCGCCAAGATCGTGGTGCCCCGCTGGTTGCGGATCTGCTTGTTGGAGCGCTTGATCATGCCATGGCGTTTGCCCGCCTGGCCGGCGCGAATCTTGCCCGACGCGGTTACCTTGAACCGCTTCTTGCAAGACGATTTCGTCTTCATCTTGGGCATTTTGCTATCCTTTCGATGCAATAGAAAACCGCCCTGGCATGCCCATTTGCGAGCCAGGCGGTTTGAACGGGCCGCTATATGGCCGAAAGCGACGGTTTAGGCAAGGGTCAGGCGGCGCGCGTTTTGGCACGCGCCAGGGGAACCGTCACCTCAAGGCCGCCCAGATGCGAGCGTGAGAGCGAGACCGAAAGCCCATAGGTCTCGGCGATGTCGCGTACGATCGCCAAACCGAGGCCTGAGCCCTGCGTCGCCTCATCGAGCCTGGCACCCCGTTCAAGAACATGCTCGGTCTTCCCCGACGGCACGCCGGGCCCGTCGTCGCCAATCACGAGCGCCCCGTCCTCAAGATTGATCTCGACCCGCGTACGCGCCCATTTCCGCGCATTGTCGAGGAGGTTGCCGAGAAGTTCGGTCAAGTCTCCCTTCTCGATCGCCGCCTTGGTTTCTGGCGGCACGCGCACCGTCCACACGAGGCTTTCGCCGCGCGGCGCCCGCTTGATCGCCTCAAGGAGGCGTTCGAGCGTCATGCGCACGGGCGTCAAAGTCGCAGCGTGACCCGATGCCAGGCGGGCGCGCGCCAATTCGCGCTCCACATGCCGGCGCATATGTTCGGTCTGCGCTTCGACATCACGCGCCTGAGCGGCGAGCCCGGCGGAGGCCACATCGCGTGAAATGGCGCTGAGGACCGTCAGAGGCGTCTTGAGCCCATGGGCCAGATCGCCGGCGCGCTGGCGTGCCCGCAATAACTCATCATCGCGGGCGGCCAAGAGTCCGTTCACTTCCGCAGCCAGGGGCTGCACTTCGCTCGGAAACTCGCCCTCAAGCCGCGCCGCCGCGCCGGAACGCACCCGCTCGAGACTCGTCCTGAGCAGTTCGAGCGGCCTCAGGCCGATACTCACCTGCAGCCAGGCGGCAGCGATCAGCGCGATGCCCAGCAGGGCAAGCGACAGCATGAGGTCGCGGCTGAAGGCCTCCACCGGCTCCTCGATTTCCTTCTCATCGAGACCAACGGTGATCACCAAGGGTTGCTCCTTGCCCTTGACCGTTACGACGGCATAGCGCTCTTCGGCAAAGAGGCTTGCACCACCCGGCCCGTTGATGCGGTGGAGATGCACATCCTCGAAGCCCTTGGGTGGCGAGGGCATGGCGAGCTTTTCATCCCAGAGCGAGCGCGAACGGGCGATGTCCGCGCCATTGGCATCAACCTGCCAGTACACGCCGCTGAAGGGCTGGTTGAAGCGCGGGTCGGCTAGATCATGCGCGACCGTGATCTTACCGTCGGCTGCAACCTGGATGCCAGCGGCCAATTGCAGAAGGTGATCGGCCAGTTCCGAGGCCACACGGCGTTCGACATAGCGCTGGAATAGGACCGTCAGGCCGAATCCGGCAAGACCGAGGGCAAGCGCGATCGACACCGCTGCGGCAAGCAGCAGGCGTAGTCGCAAGGATCCCGATTTCATGACGGCTCCTGCCGGATGCAGTATCCAAAACCGCGGCGGGTTTCGATGAGGTCCTCCTTAAGCTTTTTGCGCAAGCGGCGGACCAAGGCCTCGATGGCGTTGGAATCCCGCTCGCTGTTGACCGCATAGAGATTTTCACTCAACTCGCTTTGCGAAACGACGCGGTCGCGATTGAGCACCAAATAGTTCAACAGCCGGTATTCGAGCGGCGTCAGCGCGATCGGCGTACCGTCGAGGCTCGCCTGGCAGGCTTTTTGATCGAGGCTCAAAGTGCCGACAGTGAGGTGCGGCTGGGCATTGCCGGAGGAGCGGCGAACAAGCGCACGTATGCGTGCCATCAACTCCTCCATCCGGAACGGCTTTGGGAGGTAGTCGTCGGCGCCGGCATCGATGCCGTCGACGCGCTCGCTCCAGCTTCCGCGCGCGGTGAGCATGATGACCGGTGTCGTCAATCCTTCCTTGCGCCAATGCTTGAGTACGCTCATCCCGTCCATCCCCGGCAAGCCGATGTCGAGGATGATCGCTCCATAGGGTTCGGTCGATCCGGAGAACCAGGCCTCCTCGCCATTGTTCAGAATTTCCGGAACGAAGCCCTGCGCCTTCACGGCCGCCGCAATATCCGCTGCGACCCGCGCCTCGTCTTCGACAATCAGAATTCGCATCAGGTGTCCCCCGGGGCCATTATCCGGCGCGAAACCGCATCGATACCGACCGTGATCAGGTGGCCGCCACGCTCCAGGATACGGACCCGGTAGACGAGGCTCTCGCCGCGCGCCTGCAGCTTCACGCCGATGACTTCGCCCGGATAGCGGCTCTGCACGATCTCCAGCAGCTCGCGCAAAGGCGCGGCGCGGCCTTCGGCCACGGCTTCGCGGGCTTTCTCGGGCCCCTCGTCGCGGTCATCATCATCGTAATCGCCGTCGCCGTCGCGCTTGGCGGGGTGCGGCTTGCCCGCGGCCAGCACCAAACCTCCGCCGCAGGTCACGCCGTACAAGAAAATGCCTATGAAGCCACGTCTGCCGATCATGTCTGAGCCAAATCCTACCCGGCGCAGAAAACACCGGGTGTCGAGCAGTCATTGTGATGTCATGACTTCATCGTCCTGACAGGTCGCTGACGTACCCAAAAGATACGGCAAAACTGACAGCAACAGTGTGGCGGAAGTTGTAAGGGCTTCTAGGCTTGAGGCCCGGCGGTTTTTGAACCCACCTCGCGAAGCATGACCAAATTCATACCAATAGCTGCGCAGTCGGTCAAGGATTTTTTCGCGATTTTATCACTTTTTTCTTATCCCCTTGAAGATACGAGGATATTTCGAACGCCAAATCGGCGTTCGCAAAATTCGTCCGTGTACAAACGTTTTTTCTAAAACGCGATTATTTCGGGGAAAGGACCATGACGATCTGCCGGCCCTCGAAACGAGGCTCGGATTCGACCTTGGCGATCTCAACCGTGTCGCTTTTCACCCGGTTCAGCAGCTTATGGCCGAGTTCCTGATGCGCCATTTCGCGGCCGCGGAAGCGCAAGGTGATTTTCACCTTGTCACCTTCTTCAAAGAACCGCTTCACGGCGCGCAGCTTCACGTCGTAGTCATGATCGTCGATCATCGGGCGCATCTTGATCTCCTTGATCTCGATGACCTTCTGCTTCTTGCGCGCCTCGGCGGCCTTTTTCTGTTCCTGGAATTTGAACTTGCCGTAATCGAGGATCTTGGCGACCGGCGGCTTGGCGTCAGGCGAAATCTCAACCAAATCGAGACCGGCCTCTTCGGCCATGTAAAGCGCCTGGCGGGTCGGCATCACGCCTCGGTTTTCGCCTTCCGCGTCGATCAAACGCACTTCACGTGCTTCAATCCGGTTGTTGATCCTGTGATCTTCCTCTTTCGGCGTGGGCTGCGCACTGCGGTTTACGGGCCGCCTCGGGGGTATGCTCAAGAGTGATGTCTCTCCTTCATGGCTCGTGCGGGTCTGACCGGTAAGCCGGTCGCCGCGCATCGGGTCGGGTTGCAAAGCACCGTATAGACCGTGAAGATGGGGATGAAGTCAAGGAGTCAGGGGCTTTGCGCGACCCTCGCTACGATATCCTGTTCCAGCCGGTACGGATTGGGCCGGTGACGGCGCCGAATCGCTTCTACCAGGTGCCGCACTGCACCGGCATGGGCTATCTGCGGCCACATACGCTTGCTGCCATGCGCGAAATAAAGGCGGAAGGCGGCTGGGGCGTCGTTAATACTGAATACTGCTCGATCGACCCGACTTCGGACGACACGCCTCATCCGCATGCAAGCCTATGGGACGAAGGCGATGTTCGCAACATGGCTGTCCTCACCGACGGCATCCACCGGCACGGGGCGCTCGCCGGCGTCGAGCTTTGGCACGGCGGATTACGGCCGGCGAATGGTTTATCACGGCGGACGGGTGTAGCGCCGGTCAGCCTGCCGGTTCAGGTCGATCCTTGGCAGACGAAAGCGATGGATCGCGCCGACATTCGCGATTACCGCGTCTCCCATCGCGCCGCGGCCCTGCGTGCCCGCGCCGCGGGCTTCGACATCGTCTATGTCTATGCGGCCCATGCTTACCTCCTCGCCCAATTACTCGATCCCAAGCTCAATCAGCGTACGGATGAGTATGGCGGATCGATCGTCAATCGGTCGCGACTCGTGCGCGAAGTCTTGGCCGAGACGCGCGATGCGATCGGCGAGACCTGCGCGATCGCGATCCGCATCGAAGTCGATGACGAGGCGGGGCCGTCCGAGGATCGCCTCGCCCTCCTCGACATGCTGAAGGACGAGGCCGATCTCTTCGACGTGACGATCTGCGATTACAGCCAGGAGATGGGCGTTTCGCGCTTCATCAAGGAAGCCTCGCTCGCCGAGCATATCAAGCATGTGCGCACAATCGTGAAGAAGCCGGTGGTCAGTGTCGGCCGCTTTACTAGTCCCGATACCATGGTGGCGCAGATCAGGCAGGGGATCGTCGATCTTATCGGCGCGGCGCGCCCCTCGATCGCCGACCCTTTCCTGCCGCGCAAGATTCGCGAAGGCCGCAGCGACGACATCCGCGAATGCATCGGCTGCAATATTTGCTACTCGGGCGATGGCCGCGGCGTACCGATCCGCTGCACGCAAAATCCCACCATGGGCGAGGAATGGCGGCGCGGCTGGCACCCCGAGAATGTCAAGCCGGCGCCCGGTCGCGAGGCCGCCTTGGTGGTCGGCGCCGGGCCGGCCGGCCTCGAAGCGGCGCTGACGCTTGCCCGGCGCGGCTACACCGTGACGCTCGCCGAAGCGTCAGGGGAACTTGGCGGCCGTGTATCACGCGAATGCCGCCTGCCGGGCCTCTCCGAATGGGGACGGGTACGCGACTGGCGTGTTCATCAACTCGGCAAGCTCGCCAATGTTGCAATCTATCGCGGCAGCGCGATGAGTGCCGACGACATTCGCGGCTTTGGTGCGGCTCATGTGCTGATCGCCACCGGCAGCCGATGGCGCAAGGACGGGCGCGGCCGCGGTCAGGTCACATCCGTCGCGAGTTTTGCCGACGCACGCGTCTTCTCGCCTGATGACATCATGGACGGCTTGCGGCCCGAAGGCCCGGTCATAGTCTATGATGATGATCGCTATTACATGGCAAGCGTCATCGCCGAGCTTCTCGCGAAAGAAGGCCGGACCGTGACCTATATCACGACCGAAGGCATCGTCGCCTGGTGGTCGCGCAATACTGCCGAACAAACGCGCACGCATATGCGGCTCGCCGAACTCGGCGTGCACATCATCGTCAATCGCGCGGTGACCGGCCTCGATGCAAAAGGCGTTCAAACTGCCTGCATCTACACAAACGCCGTGGCGCACACCGATTGCGGCGGCCTGGTTCTCGTCACTTCGCGCGAACCCAACGACGCGCTCTATCATGCGCTCAAGGACGATCCCGCCTTCGCGAGCGTCAGCGCCATCGGCGACTGCCGCGCGCCCGGCATCATCGCGCAGGCCGTTTATGCGGGTCACGAGGCCGGGCGCCTGCTCGGCGCCGATGAAGCGGATCGCCAATTCCGGCGCGATCGCGTGTTGATCGGGGCTTAGATGCGCGAGCCATTATTCACCACCTCGCCGGCCGGCCTCTCGCTTGCCTATCTCGAGGATGGCGCCACCGATGACAGCAAGCGCTGCGGCTTTTTCTGGCTCGGCGGCTTCAAATCCGACATGACCGGCAGCAAGGCCGAGGCGCTCGCCACCGCCGCGATCGAGATGGAGCGGCCGTGCTTGCGCTTTGATTATACCGGCCACGGCCGTTCGGAAGGCATGTTCACCGACTGCACAATCTCCGACTGGCTTGCCGAGGCCGTGCACATGTTCCGCAATCACACGAGCGGGCCCCGCATCGTCATCGGCTCGAGCATGGGAGGCTGGCTAGCACTTCTGCTACTGCGCGCGCTTGGCGAAGAGGCGGCGCGCGTCCATGGCATCATCCTCATCGCGCCCGCCGCCGACATGACGCGTGCCTTGATGTGGGATGCGTTTACGGCGGAAGCCCGTGCAATCATCGAGCGCGACGGCGTTTGGCATCGCCCCAGCAGTTATGGCGAACCCTATCCGATCACCAAGCGGCTCATCGAAGACGGGCGCCAGCATCTCATCTTGCAGCAACGCCAGCGCATCGCCTGTCCGGTGCGCATTCTTCACGGCGATCGCGACAAGGATGTGCCGTGGATTCACGGCAAGCGGCTCTTCGACACGATCGACGGCGAGGATGTGCGCTTCGTCCTGATAAAGGGCGGCGATCACCGCTTGTCGACAGAGCGCGACCTGTTCCTCTTGCAGGATCTCGCCAATGAGCTCGCCGAAGATAGCGACCGGGCGCGCGCTTTGTAGCTATGGCGCAGTATCTCTATCGCTTGAGTCTTACCCGCCCCGCCCTCCTGACAGAAGGCCCGACCGCGGCCGAGCAGGCAACGCTTGGACGCCATCTTTCCTATCTCGAGGAGCTCAAATCGCGCGGATCTCTCATTCTTGCCGGACGAACCTTGACGACGGGCCTGGAGACCTTCGGCATCGCAATCTATGAAGCAGCCGATGAGACGGAAGCGCGTTCGATCATGAATGCCGACCCCGCGGTCGCCGAAGGCGTCATGACCGCGGAACTCTTCCCCTATCGCGTGGCGGTAGCGCGCGACGACTCGTTGAGCAATGCCCGCAAACCTTCGCGATAGGTGGGATAGAGCAGTCGGTAGCCAAGCTCCTCCTTGATCCGCCGGTTCGCGACACGCTTCGATTCCGCATAGAAACTGCGCGCCATGGGCGAGAGCGCGGCACCGGCAAAGGGAATTTCCGGGGGCGGTGTCATGCCCAGCAATTCGGCAGCGAAGGCCACGACGTCCTGCGGCGGCGCCGGCTCGTCATCGCAGACATTGTAAGCCCGGCCCGGATTCGGCTTTGCGATCGAGGCTGCGAGGACGCCGGCGATGTCATCGACATGGATGCGGCTGAAGACCTGGCCCGGCTTTATGATGCGCTTTGCCGTTCCATCGAGCATCGAGACGAGCTGATTGCGGCCCGGCCCGTAAATTCCGGCAAGGCGAAAAAGCTGCGCATCGCAGAGATCAAGCCACGCCCGCTCAGCCTCGAGACGACGCTGCCCGCGCTCGGTCGAAGGTATGAGCGGCGTATCTTCATCCACCCAATCGCCGCCGCGATCACCATAGACACCCGTCGTCGAGAGATAGCCGACCCACTCGAAGCGGTGTCGCCTCAGGACATCGCGATGAGAGGTGATCACAGGGTCGCCACCTTCACCTGGTGGAACAGAAAGCAGGAGATGCGTAACACCATCAAGTGCCGTTTCGGGAATGGGCGTGCTGCCATCGAAGCGCCAGAGCGTCACGCCTTCGAGGGCAGCACCGTCGCGATTGGTTCCGCTGATCTGCCAGCCCTGCGGCTTAAGGCGCCTTATCAAGGCTTGCGCGGAAAAGCCAAGGCCGAAGCAGAAGAGATGCGGCATGTCAGGTCTGCTCCCATTCGGCACGCACGGCCGCGTCATCTTCGCGCGCCAAGTGGTTCTGTCGCAGAACCGCGAAGGCCGTTGGCGCAGCAAGTCGCGACAAGGCCCAGACCGCCATGGCGCGTACGAGCGTCGATGCATCATCGAGCAAGCGCTCGGCTTCGGCCTGCAATCGCACATCGCTCGAATTGCCAATCGCGATCAAGACATTGCGGATGAAACGATCGCGCCCGGTGCGTTTCACCGGCGAACCCGAAAAGAATTTCCGAAAACTCGCATCGTCGAGATGCGCAAGTTCGGCAAGCTTTGGTGCGACAAGATCGGCACGCGCGGCGAGTTTTGATTCGCGGCCGAGTTCCGCAAATTTATTCCAGGGGCAAACCGCCAGACAATCATCGCAGCCGTAAATGCGATTGCCCATGGCCTCGCGGAATTCACGCGCAATGTGTCCCTTGTGCTCGATGGTGAGATAGGAAATGCAGCGGCGCGCATCGAGCTGGTAGGGCGCGGGAAAGGCCTTCGTCGGGCAGGCGTCGAGACAAGCGCGACAGGACCCACAATGGTCGCTCTCCGCCGGGTCCGCCACGAGGTCTGCCGTTGTGAGTATCGCACCGATGAAAAACCATGAACCCAATTCGCGCGACAGAAGATTGGTATGCTTGCCCTGCCAGCCCAGTCCTGCCTTCGCCGCAAGCGGCTTCTCCATCAACGGCGCGGTATCGACAAAGACCTTCACTTCGGCGCCACTGCGCTTTGCGAACCAGGCTGCGAGCAGTTTCAGCTTTCCCTTGATCACGTCGTGATAGTCGCGCCCCAAGGCATAGAGCGAGATCACGCCGCTATCGGTCTGGCGAAGCCGCGCCATGGGATCGAGATCCTGCCCGTAATTCATCGCCAGCATGACGGCGCTGCGGGCCTGAGGCCACATCGCCATGGGATCGCTGCGGCGATCGAGCGTCGATGCAAGCCAGTCCATATCGCCTTCGCGGCCAGCATCGATGAACTCACGCAGGCGCGCGCCGGCCGTCCAATCGCCATCGAGGCTGGCAATGCGGCAGGCCGCAAAGCCGAGCTTTCGCGCCTCGTTGGCGATTTCGGTTTCGAGCGAGGTCATCGCCCAAGGTCTAGCAGATTTCAGAAATCGAGGTCCGCATAGGCAGCGGAAACCGAAATGCCGCGTATGTTGTCAGCAAGCAAGGGTCGGAAGGACGGTCTGGATTTCAGGCGCTGGTACCAGCCCTTGACGGGTGCGAACTCGGCCCAGGGCACATCGCCCAGATAATCTAGGCATGACAGATGCGCCGCGGCAGCAAGATCAGCGGTGGACATGTCGTCGCCCGCCAGCCAGCGCCGCCGGTCAATTAGCGCGCTCACGTATTCGAGGTGCGCGCGCAAGCGGCTGAGCCCGGAGCGCACGCGATTCATGTCGGGCGAGCCGCCGCCCGAATCGCGTGGCAGGAAGCGGCGAATGGCTTTCTCGGTCAGGACGGGCTCTGAAACCTCGGCATAGAACTTGGTGTCGAACCAGCCGGTGAGGCGGCGGATCTCGGCGCGCTGCAAGGGCGTGCCGGGGATGAGCGACGGCCGGTCCTCGCGCGTCTCTTCGAGATATTCGCCGACCGCCTCGATACCGCTCAAGGGTTCGCCGGCGTCGGTGACAAAAACGGGCACCGCGCCCGCCGCATTCAATCCGTAGAGCGCGGGATCGGGTTCCCAGGGCTTCTGTTCAACGAGTTCGAAACCCAGGCCATATTCGGCAAGGGCGAGGCGGAGCCTGCGGCTCAAGGGATCGAGGGAAAAATGGTAGAGTTTTGGCATTCAGGTCGGAAACAACAAATCCTAAGCAATGGCCAAAGACGCCGCATTGCCGCGCCTTTTCGCTCCATATAGAAGGCTTGGCCACGGGGCAACAGGCGATTCGCGAGGCTAAACCTCGCTCTAGGACAGAGCATCCATGCCAATTGAACAGATTGTCGTCCTGGCCCTGATCCAGGGCATCACTGAATTCCTGCCGATTTCCTCCTCGGGGCACCTGATCCTGGTTCCGCTCCTGACCGGCTGGCCGGACCAAGGGCTCATGACCGACGTCATGGTTCATATGGGATCCTTCCTAGCGGTCGTCGTCTATTTCTGGCGCGACATCCTCATGCTGATCGGCGGTGTCTTCGATCTGGTGCGCGGGCGCATGACGCAATGGGGGCGCCTCGCGCTTTTGATCATTGCGGCAACCATTCCGGCCGTGATCTTCGGCCTCGTTCTCGATCATTTCGGCGTCATGGATGCGGTGCGCGGCATGCCGCAGGTCATTGCCTGGAACGCCATCATCTTCGGGACCTTGATGTATCTCTGCGACCGCTACGGATTGTCGATCCGGCGCATGGAGGAGATGACGTTTGTGCCGGCGATGATCATTGGTGTCGCGCAAGCGCTTGCCATCATTCCCGGTACCAGCCGGTCTGGCATCACCATGACGGCAGGGCGCGCCTTGGGCTTCGAGCGGCCGGAAGCGGCGCGGTTTTCGTTCCTGCTTGGCATTCCGGCGATTGCCGGTGCGGGTGTCCAGAAGCTCGGCGGCGCCTTGGTCGAAGGTCACACCATCTCAGCGGATTCAATTCTGACTGCTGCTCTCACGTTTCTCGTGGCGCTTGCGGCAATCGCCTTCCTCATGCGCATGGTCCGGCATTACAGCCTGCTGCCCTTCGTCATCTACCGCTGGGTGCTCGGCATCGTGCTGCTGGCGCTGATCTATTCCGGCGTACCGCTCGGCGCGGCGAGCTGAGGTATTTTTCGATTTCTAAGCCAGCTTTCCTGGCGCGGTAAACTGGCCGGCCTTGCGATAGCGGTAGAGATAGCTCGGCACGATGCTCTCGATGCTGCGTGGCACGACCCCCAAGCCTTCAAGCGTGCGGCCTTCGCGCTTGGCCGCCTCGCTCACTACATTGTCGCTTTTCAGAAGCTCGACTTGATCCATGGTGAGCAAAGGCTTCGGCAGCAATCCCAGCACCGAAGCCTTCATCTTCGCTACCGGCCACGGCATTGGGATGAGCAGGCGCTTGCGCTCGACGGTCGCCAGGATGAATTCGAGGACTTCCTTGAAGGTCAATATCTCCGGGCCGCCAAGTTCGAATGTGGTGCCCGAGGCGACGCCCAAATCGACAAGGCGCGCGAAAGCTTCTGCGACGTCGCCACAATAGACCGGCTGGAATTTTGTGGTGCCGCCGCCGATCAAGGGCAGAGCGGGTGAGAAGCGCGCCATGGCCGCGAAGCGGTTGAAGAAATCATCCTCCGGCCCGAAAATGATCGACGGCCTGATGATAATGGCACCCGGGAAGTTGGCGCGGGCACGCGCCTCGCCCTCGGCCTTGCTCTTGGCATATTCGCTGGCGCTGTCCGGATCGGCACCGAGCGCCGACATCTGGAAGAACAGCTTGGCACCTGAAGCGCGCGCCGCCTTGGCGGAAGCTTCCGCGCCAAAGACATGGATCGCATCGAAGCTCTGGGCGCCCCCCGAATAGAGCACTCCGGTGAGGTTGATAACCACCGATGCGCCATCACACGCTGCCGCGAGCGAGTCCGGATAGCGGACATTGGCCTGCACCGGCATGATCTGGCCGGGCGTGCCCAGGGGCTGAACATAACCCGCAAGATCGGGACGCCGGACCGCGACCCGGATGCGATAGCCGCGTTTGGCGAGGGCCTGAACCACGTGGCGTCCAACGAAGCCCGAGCCGCCGATGATCGTGATGAGTGTTTCCGAAGCCGTGCGAGCCACCTGGAATGCCCTTTGAGCGCTTGATATAGGCTTGCCTTTTAGCGGCGCGCCCTGGCTTATGCAAAGGGGCATCGCCGCAGTACGCGCCCGTAAAAGCGGCTTGCCGTTGAGGCGGCACGCGGCAATATGCCCAACCATGAATCACCACGAGGTCCAGAGACCCAGTTTGATTGGCAGAATCGCGCTGGCGCTTCTGCTAATTTGGGGGCTCGCGATCATCCTGCCCGATTTCCGGCGCGTCTGGGATCCGCTCGCCTCCGTCGGCTTCTATGCCAATAGCGACGGGCTGGTTTACGACGAGAACGGTCCCTTCGAGCACAACGAACACTCGCCCTCGTGGCGCGCCGGCATCAGGGAAGGCGACCGGCTCGACCTCGAGGCCATGCGCTGTGGAGGCGAGGCTTCGCCCGCCTGCGGCTATGTGCTCGCCGTCCTGGGCGGGTTCGAATACCTCCTGCCCAATACCGAGATCGCGGTGACGTTCAAGCCCGGCTCGCCATCCGGGATTGTGAACGCAACGCTCGTCGCCGAGCCCTTGCACACCCGCATGGTGTTCCGGGCCATCATGCTGCTTGATGTCATGGCGGGCATCGCCGTCCTGATTGCTGCCGCATGGCTCGTTTGGATCAAGCCCGGGCCGATGAGCTGGGGCTTCTTCCTCTATGTAAGCTGGTACAATCCGAGCCAGGGCTTCGTGTTCTACGCCTTCCTGCAGAAATGGCCGCCGCTGCTTTTGGCGCAGGATATTCTAGGGGCATTCCTCCAGGGCGCGGCGCTTGCCGGACTGCTGCTCTTCACCATCCGCGCCCCCAATGACCGGATCGATCCGAGCTGGCGCTGGCTCGAGCGCGCCGTGCCGTGGATCGGACTTGCGATCGGAATCCTGCTTGCACTCTCCTATCTCAATGCCTTCGGCTATCCGACAGAACTCATCACGCGCATCGGTATACTGACCGGCTTCGCTGTCGACTTCGCGGCGATCGGCATCCTGCTGGCGCGTCGGCGCAGCCTCACACCGGAGGACAATCAGCGACTGCGCTGGGTGCTATGGGGCTGTCTCATCGGCCTTCCAGCCTTCATCTTCGCCGAGATCTCACAATTTACAACGCTTCTCGACTCGCGCTGGGGCGATTTAACGCCCAATGACGTGGTGATCGGACTGCTCTACCTCGCCAACGGCGTCTTCTGCCTCTTCGTTTTCGAGGCGGTGCGCCGGGACCGCGTCGTGAATGTCTCGATCCCGCTCAGGCGCGTGACGATCCTCGGCCTCAGCCTCAGTATTCCGGCCTTGTTTCTTCACGAGGCGGCGCGCGATCTGCAGGACGATCTGGGACTTCCCGGCTGGGCCTGGCTCGGGGTCGGCGCGCTCGTCGCCTATGCGATATCGCGCATCCACGAATTCTCGGTCGAAGCGGCAGAGCGCTTCTTCAACCGCCACCTCGACCAGATCGGCGAGGAGCTCTCCCGTCTGATCGCGTCGGCACGCAGCGTCGCCGAAGTCGAGCAGCATTTGACCAACGGTCCCATTAAGCATCTGCATCTGACCTCTGCCGCAGCCTTCCGTCGTGAAGGCAACGGCTTTGCACGACACACCGCGGGCGATGGCTGGGACAATACCAATGCGGATCGGCTTGACGCCAACTTGCCGTTGCTCGCCCCGATCGTCGGACGGCAACGTCTCGCCGATCTACGCGGCGATGGCGCCCATGAACTCAATCTCCCTGACGGTGCGAAACGGCCGATCGTCGGCGTGCCGGCAACAATCCGCGGCCGTGTTCTGGCGGTCGCACTCTATGGGCCGCATCATTCGGGCGCCGACCTCGATTCATACGAGCGGGCTTTGCTGGGGCGCCTCGGCGATGCCGCGGCCGAAGCCTATGTCGAGATCGAGAACGACGAATTGAAGAAGCGGGTCCGCGATCTTGAAAAAGATCTCGCGAAGCCGGCTGATCCTAAACGTCGAGATTAGCGACCGAGAGGGCGTTCTCGCGGATGAAGTCGCGGCGCGGTTCGACGACATCACCCATCAATTTGGTGAAGAGATCGTCGGCCTCATCGAGCTCGCTGACCTTGACCCGCAAGAGCGAGCGGGCATTGACGTCGAGCGTCGTCTCCCACAATTGCTCGGGGTTCATTTCACCAAGGCCTTTGTAGCGCTGGAGCGATATGCCCTTGCGGCCCGACGCGAAGACCGCCTCGAGCAATTCGAGCGGACCGTGAATGACGATATCGGAATCCTTGCGGCGCAAACGCGCGGGCTTGGCATAGATCTCCTGCAAATGCGCAGCGCGCCTGTCGAGGCGCAGCGCATCTGAAGACCCGATCAGTCTGCCGTCGATGACCCAGTACTCCTTCACACCGCGGACCTCGCGGCCAAAGGCTAGACCGCCGTCGGCGGTCGGGTCGCCGGTCCAGCCGCGTTCGGTCTCTTCTGAAATCGAATCGAGGCGACGCGCGATGTAGCTCGCCGCGGCACGTGCATTCTCGGCATTGGAGAGAACGTCGGGATTGAGGGAACCGGCGATCGCCGCCTGTTCAACAACGGTGCGCGAATAGCGCGAATGAATGGCATCGAGGGCGGCTCGCACCTGCAATGCCTCCTCGACGATCTCGCGCAGATCGCTGCCGGCGCGCTCCTCGCCATTGGCGAGCACCAGCGTTGCACCCTCGAGGCCCGTCTCGATCAAGTAGTTTTCAAGCGCCTTCGAATCCTTGAGATATTGTTCGGAGGAACCACGCTTCACCTTATAGAGCGGCGGCTGCGCAATATAGAGATGGCCGCGCTCGATCAGTTCGAACATCTGGCGATAGAAGAAGGTGAGCAGAAGCGTGCGGATATGGGCGCCATCGACATCGGCGTCCGTCATGATGATGATCTTGTGATAGCGCAGTTTGTCGGCGTTGAATTCCTCGCGGCCAATGCCGGTGCCGAGCGCGGTAATCAATGTTCCGATTTCCGCCGATGACAGCATCTTGTCGAAGCGCGCGCGCTCGACATTGAGAATCTTGCCGCGCAAGGGCAGCACCGCCTGGTTTTCGCGGTTCCTCGCCTGTTTGGCGGAGCCGCCGGCCGAGTCGCCTTCGACGATGAAGAGCTCGGATTTCGATGGATCGCGCTCCTGGCAATCGGCGAGCTTGCCGGGGAGCGATGAAATGTCGAGCGCCCCTTTGCGGCGTGTCAGTTCGCGCGCCTTGCGCGCCGCCTCGCGCGCCGCTGCCGCATCGACGACCTTGCCGACGATCTTCTTGGCGTCGGCGGGATGTTCCTCGAACCAGGCGCCGAGATTTTCCCCGACATAGCCTTCGACAACGGGTCGCACCTCGGAGGAAACGAGCTTGTCCTTCGTCTGCGATGAGAATTTGGGATCGGGCACCTTGACTGAGAGTACGCAGGTCAATCCCTCCCGCGCATCATCGCCGGTAAGTTGTACCTTCTCCTTTTTGGCGATGCCCGAATCATTCGCATAATTGTTGATCACGCGCGTCAAGGCTGCGCGGAAGCCCGCCAAATGCGTGCCGCCATCCCTCTGCGGGATGTTGTTGGTGAAGCACAAAGTATTCTCGTGATAGCTGTCGTTCCACCATAAGGCACATTCAACCGTGATGCCCTCGCGCTCGCCCTTGATGAAGATCGGCTCGGCAAGGGCTGCCTGCTTGGTGCGGTCGAGATAGCGCACGAAGGCCTGGATGCCGCCCTCGTAATAGAGTTCGACCTCCTTCGGCTCGACGCCGCGCTTGTCGGACAGGAGAATGCGCACGCCGGAATTGAGGAAGGCCAGTTCGCGCAAGCGATGTTCGATGGTGCCGAAGTCGAACTCGGTCTTGGTGAATATCTCGGTGCTCGGCAGAAAGGTCACTTCGGTGCCGCGCCTGTCATCGGCGTTGCGGACCACGGCAAGCGGCGCATCGGGCACGCCATTGGTGAAGCTCATCGCGTATTCCTGGCCGTTGCGCCAGATGCGCAGTTTGAGCGACACGGAGAGCGCATTGACCACCGAGACGCCGACGCCATGCAGACCGCCCGAAACCTTGTAGGAGTTCTGGTCGAACTTGCCGCCGGCATGGAGTTCGGTCATGACGATCTCGGCAGCGGAGCGCTTGGGGTCGTTGTCGTCATCCTGTTTGATATCGGTCGGGATGCCGCGGCCGTTGTCCGAAACCGTTACCGAGCCGTCGGCATTAAGCGTCACGATGACGCGATCGGCATGGCCGGCAAGCGTCTCGTCGATGGCATTGTCGACCACCTCATAGACCATGTGATGCAGGCCAGAGCCGTCATCGGTATCACCGATATACATGCCCGGCCGCTTGCGAACGGCATCGAGCCCTTTGAGTATCTTGATCGAATCGGCGCCGTATTCCTCGGCGTTCTCGTTCTTAATGGGTTCGGACATTATTACCTCGTCATAGGGGAAACGGTCCCCGCTTCCACATGGAAGAATTGCGCTGTTTTGCCAAGTCCCTCGAAAAGGCTCTCATCGGTTCCCGTCATCCAGGCCTGAACGCCCATGGAATCAAGCGTCTGAAACAAGGCGCGCCGGCGGCCCGAATCGAGATGGGCGGTTACCTCGTCAAGTAATAGCATGGGCATCGCTCCGGCCGCAGCGGCAACGGTTTGGGCCTGGGCCAGGATCAGCCCGATGAGCAAGGCCTTCTGCTCGCCCGTCGAACATTGCGCGGCAGGCATGCCCTTTGGACCAAACACCACGGCAAGATCGCTGCGGTGCGGGCCGATCAAAGTCCGACCCGCCGTGGCGTCGGCTTTGCGGTTGTCGGCAAGTCTCCTGCGAAACTCATTTTCGGCATAAACCGAGGACATGGCGGCAAGAAGCTTCTCGACCTCGCCCTCAAGCGACATACCCGCCCAAGGAAAGGCCGCTTGGCTCGATACTATATGGCTATTCGCCTGGAGATTTTCGAGGGCTGCAAGGCGCGCCGCGGCGATGGCAGCGGCCATTTCGGCCATGTTGGCTTCGATGCCGGAGAGCCACAGGGGATCCGGGCCGGGCTCACTCAACAGGAGATTGCGCTCGCGCATCGCCTTCTCATAGGCATTGAGATGCGAGCCATGGGCTGAATCGCAGGCCGAGACCAGCCGGTCGAAAAAGCGGCGGCGGTCGCCTGGAGGGCCGGCGAAGAGGCGATCCATGGCAGGGGTCAACCAAAGCAAGCGCATATGCTCGGCAAGGCTCGCGAGTGATTTTTGCGGGACGCCGTCGAGGTGAATCTGGCGGCTTACTTCTTCGCCGTCCCCGGCCGGCGCCGGACGCCAGGCCGTGCCGATCGCAGCTTCGCCAGAGAGCCCCGTGACATTCGCCGCCACCGCCCAGCCCGCCGGCGCCCATTCGCGAACCATCTCGGCATAGGCGGCATTGCGCAAGCCCCGGCCCGGGATCAGCAGCGATACCGCTTCGAGTAGATTGGTCTTGCCGGCACCGTTAGGCCCGATGAGGACGACATGGTCGTCAGCGATCTGCAATCGCAAGCCGGTATAATTGCGGAAGTCAGTCAGCGTCAGACGGGAGAGAGAGATGTGCAAGCCTTGCTCCATTCCGTCATCCCGGCGAAAGCCGGGATCCATGGATCAGCCGGAACTGCGTGAGCAAATCGTTGCGCGGGAAACCGGATCCCGGCTTTCGCCGGGATGACGAAGAAAACAGAATCACACCCGCATCGGCATCAGGACATAAAGCGCCTGATCATCGCCAGGATCGCGAATGATGGTTGGCGATCCCGCATCGGCGAGTTGGAATGTCGCCTGGTCGTTCTTGATCTGCCCGGCAATGTCGAGAAGGTATTTGGAGTTGAAGCCGATATCGAGCGGCTCTGCGTCGTAAGTCGCAGCGATCTCTTCTTCCGCCGAGCCCGAATCCGGATTGTTGACGGAAAGCACGAGCTTGCCCGCGGAAATATTGAGCTTCACCGCCCGGCCTTTTTCGCTTGAAATCGTCGAGACGCGATCGACAGCACCCGTGAACAAGGCGGTATCGACTTCGAGCGTCTTGTCATTATGGCGCGGAATGACGCGATCGTAATCGGGGAAGGTACCGTCGATCAATTTCGAGGTCAGCACCAATGCGCCCCACGAAAAGCGAATCTTGCTCGCCGAAAGCGCCACTTCGATCTCGCCATCCTCGCCTTCGATGAGGCGGACGAGTTCGAGAACCGTCTTGCGCGGCACGATGATGCCCGGCATGCCGTCCGCACCCTTGGGCCGCGCCACCTGCGCCTGCGCCAGCCGATGCCCGTCCGTTGCGACCGCGCGCAAGACTTTCGCAGCCGGCACTTCATGCAGATAGATACCGTTCAGATAATAGCGCGTCTCTTCCGTGGAGATGGCGAAACGCGTCTTCTCGATCAGGCCCTTGAGGTCGCTCGCGGCGAGCGCAAAACGATGCGGCAATTCGCCCGCATTGAGATCGGGAAAATCATCGGGCGGTAGAGCTTGCAAAGCGAAGCGCGAGCGCCCGGCAAAGACCGAGACACGGCCAGTGTCCGGCCCCTGCTCGATCTCGAGCTGCGCGCCATCCGGCAATTTGCGCACGATGTCGTGCAGCATATGGGCCGGCACCGTGGTGGCGCCGGACTTTGCCACGTCGGCCGGCGTTGCCTCGATGATCTCAATATCGAGATCTGTCGCGGTCAGTCTTACTTCGCCATCGCCCGCCTGGATGAGCACATTGGACAGGATCGGAATCGTGTTGCGCCGCTCGACCACGCTTTGCACATGCGTCAAGGCCTTGAGAAACGCCGAGCGTTCGATCGTCACGCGCATTTAGAGCACCTGTCCCCTTCCCGCGATCCTATTATCGGGCCGAAGAATGTGGCGCGGAAGGCCCCGCGTTGCAAGTGCCCGCGGGGCTTATCGCTATTGTTGTTCGATCAGGCGAATCAGCAAGGCAACTTCGCGGGCGAGCCGGTCGTCGGTGCGCATCTGGTCCTCGATCTTGCGCACGGCATGAAGCACCGTCGAATGATCGCGACCGCCGAAACGGCGGCCGATTTCGGGAAGCGACCGGGGGGTCAGCTTCTTGGCAAGATACATGCCGATCTGGCGCGGCACGACGACGGCGCGGGAACGGCGCGCGGAGAGGAGATCGGCACGCGCAACATTATAGTGCCGGCCAATCACTTTCAGGATGTCCTCGATCTTGACCCGACCCTGGTCCGGATTCTGCGCCATGTCACGCAGCACCATCGCGGCGAGATCGAGCGTCATCGGCGCGTGGCTCAACTGGTGATGGGCAATCATCTTATTGAGCGCACCCTCCAGTTCGCGACCGCCGCCCGTGCAAGTATTGGCAATGAATTCAAGCACCTCTGCCGACATGTCGATTGAGGGATAGTCGCGGCGTGCGGCGCCGAGGCGATTGGCGAGAATTTCACGGCGCAGTTCGAGATCGGGCAGTTCGATGTCGACCACCAAGCCGCCCATCAGGCGCGAGCGCATGCGCTGGTCGATCGTATCAAGCTGGGCTGGAGGAACATCGGCCGCAATGATCACCTGGCGCTTCGAATCCACCAGCGAATTGAAGGTATGGCAGAATTCCTGCTGCATGGTCTTGCCTTGCAGGAATTGGAAGTCGTCGATGAGAAGCACGTCGATCGACTGGAAATAGTCCTTGAAGGCGATCGTGTCGCGCTGTTTGAGCGCGCCGATGAAATGATACATGAACCGCTCGGCGGTGATGTAGAGCACGCGGCGGTCGGGCTGGGTATTGCGGATGCGCCAGGCAATCGCGTTGAGGAGATGCGTCTTGCCGAGACCGGCAGCAGAGTGGACGAAGAGCGGATTGAAGCTTACCGGCGTTCCGGGTGCGGCCTCGGCCACGCGCAAAGCCGCGGCATGGGCAAGCCGGTTGGAACCGCCAATAAAGAAGGATTCGAAGGTCTGGGCCGGATCGAGCGGCGAGCCGCGCTCGCCGGCAAGGCTCGACGGCAGCATCGGCCGGCGAAGCGTTGAGGATTCTTCGGTGATGACCGGTATCGCGGCCGGCAAATCGGCTGCGCGATGCGGAAGGCCGCGCGTGCGTACGCGAACTTGCACGGTATCGACTTGGCCGAGTTCGGCCTCGCTCAATTTGTGCAGGCGAGATTGGTAGTGGGTCTCGATCCAATTGCGCAGGAAGCGGGTCGGAACAGAGACCGCGAGCCGCCCGTCAGACCATTCCTCGGGCTCCATGCGGGCAAACCAGCTGGAATAGAGGTCCTCTCCCAGTTCCACACGCAGTCTTTGCGCGATCCGTTCCCAGCATCTCTTCAAATCCGGTCCAGCATTCAAAGTCATCGTCTTGGCCGCCTCATCGTTTTTCATTTTTGGCAAAACCCGTCCTTCGCTCTCCCGGGGGAGAACGCTTCCAAGCTGCGATAACGCGGCTCGAACTAGAGCGCCGCCGCTCTCACCTTGTGTGGATTTCCCATCTTGCCGCCCCTCACACGCAACTCGCGCAAAAGCCTGTCCGCCCCCAATCCATCGGACCGAGCCTCACTCACCTAATCCCTCGTTACTATTGAGCTGGCTACTGCCCTGCTCGACACAGCCCATTCCGGGCCATACTTACCGCCGCCGTCTCACACACCGCATTGCCGTTGGCGTTCCGTCACCGTACGCCCGATGAACTTAGACGCGGGGACTGAGGCCTGACAACCGGAGTCACCGGCTATTTCAGTACACGGATGAAAGCGGCGGCTGTCCGAGCTTCTGTGGCGCATTTGCAACCCTCGACAAGCCCTTGATTCGATTTAACGAATTCTTAACCTTCAGGATTGTTGCAGAATAACAACAATCACGACGATCGCTGCAATGGTGCCAAAAATTAAGCCCAGGGCACCTGTCCCGATTAGGGACCACGCCAAGCAACCCCTACAAGCCTTTGAAATATCTCATTTAATCTTGCGAGTCTGAATCCGTAGGCTGACAAAGAAAAAGCGCGCACGATCAATCAAGATCGGCGCGCTCTTGTGTACAGGGGAATTAAGGTCAGGCTTTCAGAGCCTTAACCCGCTTGGTCAGGCGCGAAACCTTACGTGACGCTGCATTCTTATGCAGCACGCCCTTCTGGGCACCACGCATCAATTCAGGCCCCGCGGCCTTGAGTGCCGCCTCGGCCGCCGTGCGATCACCCTTGGCGATCGCTTCTTCGACCTTGCGCACTTCGGTACGGACCCGGCTGACCCGGTTCTTATTGATGCTCGCCCGCCGTGTGGCGACGCGCGTGGCTTTCTTTGCCGATTTCGTATTGGCCATGAATTTCTCGCTCGTGAAGGAAACATCGAGTTAGACCAGCAATGCCAACGGCACGCGGGCTGCCCCTCGTTTGGCCGGGCTTATAGCGACGGGGCCCAGTTGCGTCAATCGTTCCCTGTCAGCGATTGCGAAACTCCGGTTTGCGCTTCTCGATGAAGGCGGACATGCCTTCCTTCTGGTCTTCGGTTGCAAACATCGCCTGGAACAACCGGCGCTCGAAGCGCACACCTTCGGTAAGCCCGGTCTCGAAGGCCCGGCCGACCGATTCCTTCGCCATCAGGACGATCGGCTGCGAGAAGGAGGCAATGCGCTCGGCAACCTCCAGAGCCTCTGCCATGAGCCGGTCGTCGGGAACGACGCGAGAGACGAGGCCGGAACGGTCGGCTTCGGCCGCCTCCATCAACCGCCCGGTAAGGATGAGGTCCATGGCCTTGGCCTTGCCGACAGCGCGGGCCAGTCTCTGGGTACCGCCGGCCCCTGGCATAATGCCAATGGTGATCTCCGGCTGGCCGAACTTGGCGCTCTCGGCAGCAATGATGATGTCGCAAATCATGGCAAGCTCGCAGCCGCCACCCAAGGCAAAACCGGCCACCGCCGCGATCAAAGGCTTCCTCTGCGCGGCGATCGCATCCCATTCGGCGAGAAATCTGCCGAGATAATTGGCGATATAGGTCTTGTCGCGCATTTCCCGGATGTCGGCGCCTGCGGCAAAGGCCTTCTCGCCACCCGTGACGACGATTGCGCCCACCGCGGGATCGGCGTCGAAAGCCTTCAGCGCCTGCGCCAATTCGCGGATCAGTTGCTCGTTCAATGCATTGAGCACCTTGGGCCGATTGAGCGTCACCAGGCCGACCGACCCTCGCGTTTCGACAATGATCGCTTCATAGGCCGCGTCTGGCATGTCAGGCTCCTTAAAAGCTCATTTCTGGCAGGATGGGCAATAGAATGTCGAGCGCCCGGCCTGCACAATGCGGCGTATCGGCTTGCCGCAACGCGGACAGGGCTCGCCTTCGCGGTCATAAACGGAAAAGCGCTCCTGGAATCCGCCATTCGTGCCGTCGGTCTGGGCAAAATCGCGCAAAGTGGAGCCGCCGGCAATAATCGCTTCGCCCAAGACCGCCTTGATATGACGCGCAAGATCCTCGAGCCGCGGATCGGGTTTGCCGCGCTTCACCATGGTGCCGGCCTTGCGGCGCGGCGAAAGCTTGGCGCGATAGAGGGCCTCGCAGACATAGATATTGCCCAATCCGGCAATCAGGCGCTGGTCGAGAAGGGCTGCCTTGAGCGGCGCCTTCTTGCCGGCAAAGGCCTTGGCCAAATGCGCGGCGTTGAAGTCGTTGCCCAAGGGCTCGACGCCGATCCCGCCCAATAGCCGATGGTCCGCGGTCTCGTCTTGCGGGAAGACATCCATCATGCCGAACCGGCGCGGGTCGGTATAAATGATGCGGGTGCCGTCATCGAGGGTGAAGACGACATGGTCGTGCGCCCCTTGCGCCTCGGCGGCCGCCCCTTCCTCGAAATAGAATTCGCCGAGATTGCGGATGCGCGCCCCGTTTACAATCGCAAAGCGGCCCGACATGCCAAGATGAATGAGGAGGCAATCGCCCCCCTCGAGATCGGCAAGGATATATTTGGCGCGCCGCCGAAAGGCTTCGACCCGGCGTCCGGTCAGGCGTTCGGCGAAGCCTTGCGGGAACGGAAAGCGCAGATCCTTGCGGCGCAATTCGACGCGGGCGATGCGGTGGCCGGCCATGGCCTTTTCGAGGCCACGCATGACGATTTCGACTTCCGGAAGCTCAGGCATGGGCAGGCTCTAGCGTCTTTTTGCTTCAGGGAAAACTAACGCAGGATCGGGCGGATGATGGCATTGCGGCATGGCCTCGGCTATGAGGTTTCCCCATGAGCGACAAGGACCCCGACACAGCGGCGTTTGGTTACCGCCAGGTTGCGACCGGCGAAAAGCAGGACCTCGTGAATGAGGTCTTTGCCAAGGTCGCCGAGCGCTACGACCAGATGAACGACCTCATGTCGGGCGGCCTGCATAGGCTGTGGAAGGATGATTTCGTCGCCCTGCTCTCGCCGCCAAAGCATGGGCGCGGTTTCGCAGTACTCGACGTTGCCGGCGGCACCGGCGACATCGCGTTTCGCATCGCCAAGGCCGGCGGGTCGGGCACGCGCATCACGGTTGCCGACATCTCGCCCGAGATGATCGCCGAAGGACAACGCCGCGCGATGCGCGAGATCGGCGGTGAAAAATGCGAGTTCACGGTCGCCAATGCCGAGAGCCTGCCCTTCCCCGACAAATCCTTCGATGCCTATACGATCGCTTTCGGCATCCGCAATGTCACGCATGTCGAAAAGGCCCTCAGCGAGGCCTATCGCGTCTTGAAGCCGGGCGGGCATTTGCTCTGTCTTGAATTCTCGCATGTCGCGATGCCCGGTATCGACCGGCTTTACGATGCCTATTCGATGACGGCGATCCCGGCGATGGGCAAGGCCGTTACCGGAGACGGCCAGCCCTATCGCTATCTCGTCGAAAGCATCCGCACCTTCCCCGACCAGGAGCGCTTCAAGGCGATGATCGAAGCGGCAGGCTTTGCGCGCGTCAGCTATCGCAATCTCTCCGCCGGGATCGTCGCCATTCATTCGGGTTGGCGCATCTGATGTTCTCCGATCTCACCGCCGGCTGCCGCCTTGCCTGTGCCGGGTATCAATTGGCGCGCCATGACGGCTTCATCGATCAGAGGCAATTGGCCGAAATGCCGTGGCCGGCACGCGCGGCGGTGAAGCTCGCCCGCATCGGCCGGCATCATGACAGCGAAGAACTTTCAGCGACGCTCGCGCGCATCGGACCAAGCTACATCAAGCTCGGGCAATTTCTGGCGACCCGGCCCGACATGGTCGGCGCGGTGCGCGCATCCGAACTGCGCGTGCTGCAGGATCGCCTGCCGCCCTTCTCGATGGAAGAGGCGCGTTCGGCGATCCTTGCCAATTTCGGCGTGCCGGTGGAAACGTTGTTCGCCGAATTCGGGCCACCCATTGCCGCCGCCTCGATCGCGCAAGTGCATCGCGCACGCACCAGCGATGGCCGCGATGTCGCGGTCAAGATTCTGCGGCCCGGCATCGAAAACCAATTCGCACGCGATCTCGAGAGTTTCCGCCTGGCGGCGCGGCTTGCCGAGCGGGCGAGTGCCGAAGGCCGGCGCTTGCGGCCGCGCGCGGCGGTCGAAACGCTCGCCCAATCCGTCAAGCTTGAAATGGATCTGCGCATGGAAGCCGCCGCCATGGCCGAGATGCGCCAGAACACGACGGAGGATGCAGGCTTCCGCGTGCCCGATGTCGATTGGCAGCACACCGCGCGCCAGGTGCTTACCACCGAATGGATCGACGGCACGTCGGTTGCCGATCTCGAGGCGCTGCGTGCCCGCGGCCTCGATCTTCCCGCACTGGGCAATCTCGTCATCCAGAGCTTCCTCAGGCATGCGATCCGCGACGGCTTCTTTCATGCCGACATGCATCAGGGCAATCTCTTCATAGATCGCCAAGGCCGACTGGTGGCGGTCGATTTCGGCATCATGGGACGGCTTGCGCCGAAGGATCGCCTGTTCCTTGCCGAAATCCTCTATGGCTTCATCCGCCGCGATTACTTGCGCGTCGCGCAAGTGCATTTCGATGCGGGCTATGTACCCTCGCATCACGATCCCGCCAATTTCGCACAAGCCTTGCGCGCCATTGCCGAGCCGATCATGGACCGGCCGGCCGGCGAAATCTCCATGGCGCGCTTGTTGAACCAGCTTTTCGAGGTCACCGGCCAGTTCGACATGCAGACGCAGCCGCAATTGCTGCTGCTGCAGAAGACCATGGTGGTGGTCGAGGGGGTGGCGCGCACGCTCAATCCCGATCTCAACATGTGGACGACGTCGGAGCCCGTGGTGCGCGAGTGGCTCGAGCGCAAGCTTGGGCCTGCCGGCCAGCTCGAAGAGGCGGGCGAAGGGGCGTTGAGCCTTGGCCGCCTGGTCCTCGGCCTGCCGGAGGTCCTGGAAGAGGCACGCCGCGCCACCCATATGCTCTCCGACATGGCCAATTCCGGCGGATTGAGGCTCGACCGCGAAACGACCGAGGAACTGGCGGCCGCCCAGGCCCGGCATGGCTCGATCCAGCGCTATGCCTTGGTTGCCGGTGCCCTGGCGCTCATTGCGATTGCGGTAAGCTTGATATTCTGAGCCGGATTCACCGAAGCTGAGTTTGCTGGCATAATGCGAACATGGACAAGACGTCGGTACTTCTGATCATCGGCGGCGGCATTGCCGCCTTCAAGAGCCTCGAACTCATCCGCCTGCTGAAGGGTCGCGGCATTGGCGTCACCGCCATCATGACCAAGGCGGCGGAGCAATTCGTAACCCCGCTCTCGGTCGCCTCGCTGTCGGGGAATAAGGTCTATAATGATCTCTTCAGCCTCACCGACGAGATCGAAATGGGCCATATCGAATTGTCGCGCTCGGCCGATCTCATCATAGTGGCGCCGGCTACGGCCGATCTCATCGCCAAGATGGCGAACGGACTTGCCGATGATCTCGCCTCGACGACATTGCTCGCCACCGACAAGAGGGTTCTCATCGCACCGGCGATGAATGTGCGCATGTGGCAGCATGCGGCGACCAAGCGCAATGTTGCGCAAGTCGCGCGCGACGGCGTGGCGATCATCGGTCCCAATGACGGCGAGATGGCCTGCGGCGAATTCGGACCGGGACGGATGGCGGAACCGAGCGAGATCGTCGCGGCAATCGAAGCGCAATTCGTGACCGCGCCCCGGCCCTTGCAGGGGCGCAAAGTCCTGATCACCGCCGGGCCGACGCATGAGCCGATCGATCCGGTTCGCTATATCGGCAATAATTCTTCCGGCAAGCAGGGCTACGCGATCGCCGAAGCGGCCGTCGCGCTCGGCGCCGAGACCATCCTTGTCTCAGGTCCCGCTAGTCTTCCCTTGCCGCCCGGCGCGCAGGTGATGCCGGTCGAAACCGCGCAAGCCATGCTCAAGATGTGTGAAGATGAATTGCCGTGCGACATCGCGATCTTCGCCGCCGCCGTCGCCGACTGGCGTGTTGCGGCGACCTCCGATGAGAAGATCAAGAAAACAGGAAGCGGTGCGCCGCGGCTCGACCTCATCGAAAACCCCGACATCCTCAGGACCATCGCAACGCGCCAGTCGAAGCGGCCGAAGATCGTCGTCGGTTTCGCGGCCGAAACCGAGAACGTGATCGAAAATGCCAAAAAGAAACTTGCGGCGAAAGGCTGCGACCTGATCATTGCCAATGATGTGAGCCCGGCCAGCGGCGTCATGGGCGGCGACACCAACATCGTGCATCTCGTCTCGGCGAAGGGTGTCGAAACCTGGCCGCGCATGTCGAAGCGCGAGGTGGCACAGCGGTTGATGGATCGGCTTGCGACGATGCTCGGCCAATCATGACCACATTGAAGATCACGCGACTGGCGCATGGCGCCGACCTGCCGTTGCCTGCCTATGAAAGCGAAGGGGCGGCGGGGCTTGATCTGCGCGCCGCCGAGGCATGCGAGATCGCAGCCGGCGGCCGTGCGCTGGTGCCCACCGGACTGACGATCGCGCTATCGCCTGGTTTCGAAGGCCAGGTCCGTCCGCGCTCAGGTCTTGCCATCAAGCATGGCGTCACGGTTCTCAATGCGCCGGGCACGATCGATTCGGACTATCGCGGCGAAGTGAAAATCATCCTCGTCAATTTTGGCAATGGCCCATTTCGCATCGCGCGTGGCGATCGCATCGCGCAATTGATTGTCGCACCCGTCACACGCGTCGAGATTGCCGAAGTCGAAAGTCTCGATGAGACGGTGCGCGGTGAGGGCGGCTTCGGCTCGTCGGGAGTGCGCTGATGGCACTCACGGATGAAGAGCTCGAACGCTATGCCCGCCATATCGTGCTGCATGAAGTGGGCGGCCCCGGCCAGAGCAAGCTCAAGGCTGCGAAGGTCCTGATCGGCGGCGCCGGCGGTCTTGGCGCGCCGGTCATCCTCTATCTCGCCGCAGCGGGTGTCGGCACGATCGGCATTGTCGACAATGATACTGTCTCCTTGTCGAACCTGCAGCGCCAGGTCGTCCACACCACGGAGCGCGTCGGCGTGCTCAAGACCAAGAGTGCGGCCGAGACGGTTGCCGCCATCAATCCCAATGTGAAAGTCATCCAGCATGCCGAGCGACTCAACGCGGCGAACGCGATTGAGATCATCTCGAGCTACGACATCGTGGCCGACGGCTTCGACAATTTTCCGGCGCGCTTCCTGATGAGCGATGCCTGTTACTTGGCGAAGAAGACTCTCGTCTCAGCGGCGGTTGGACAATTCGACGGGCAGATTTCGACGTTCAAGCCGCATCTGACGATGGAAGATGGCACGCCTTACCCGAGCTATCGCTGCCTCCATCCCGAAATTCCGCCGCGCGATTTGCTGCCGGCCTGCGAAGAGGCCGGAATCCTGGGCGCATTGCCCGGCGTCATGGGCTCGCTCCAGGCGATGGAAGTGTTGAAGGAAATTCTCGGTATCGGCGAGAGTCTGGCGGGACGTCTCTTGATGTATGACGCGCTCTCGGCGCGTTTCTATTCAACCAAGATGCCGTGGAATCCCGACAATCCGCTCAACGGCCGCAATCCGACGATCACGAACCTGTCGCATTTTGCGTGATCGCTGCGACTTCTCCCTCCCCCTTGTGGGGAGGGATGAAGGTTGGGTGTCGCACTGAACTCTCAAGCCCCCACCCAAAATTTGCCTCAGGCTTCGCCTTCCGCAAATCTCGACCTCCGCAAAAGTAAGAGGGCGCATGGAAGAAGTACAACCTCATCCCAGGGTAATCATCCAGTCCATCCGCAGGCGGATCCTTTTTGTCGTCTGTCATGCCAGCGAAAGCTGGCATCCCCTGACGCGGCGCCGCTCGCGGAGATGATTCAGGGGACCCCAGCTTTCGCTGGGGTGACGAGAGCGGCGAGGGCAGTGAAGTCTCAATCCCCCTCTTCGACGCCCTTTTTCAGATCGTCGGGGCGCGGGGCGGAAATGATGTTGTAACCTGAGTCGACATAGTGGATTTCGCCGGTGACGCCGCCCGAAAGCGGCGACAGCAAGTAGACAGCCGCGCCGCCGATCTCCTCAAGCGTGACCGTGCGGCGCAAGGGCGAATGGCGCTTCTGGAAATTATACATGGCGCGCGCATCGCCGATCGCCGCCCCGGCAATGGTGCGCATCGGCCCCGCCGAAATCGCATTCACGCGCACGCCCTTGACGCCGTAATCAGCAGCGAGATAGCGCACGGATGATTCAAGGGCGGCCTTGGCGACGCCCATCACATTGTAATTCGGCATGACGCGCATCGAGCCGCCATAGGTGAGCGTCAGGAGCGAGCCGCCATCCGGCATCAGATCGGCGGCGCGACGCGCAATCTCGGTGAAGGAGAAGCAGGAGATCACCATGGTGCGCACGAAATTGTCGCGCGTCGTGTCGGCATAGCGGCCTTTGAGTTCGTTCTTATCCGAGAAGGCCAATGCGTGGACGACGAAATCGATCGTGCCCCATTCCGATTTGAGACCGGCAAAGACCGCATCGACGGTCGAGACGTCCTCGACATCGCAAGGCATGAGGATCTTCGAACCCACCGCAGTCGCCAATGGCTTGACGCGCTTGCCGAAGGCTTCGCCCTGATAGGTGAAGGCAAGCTCGGCGCCATGCGCATGCAGCCGCTCGGCAATGCCCCAGGCAATCGAATGGTCGTTGGCGACGCCCATGATGAGGCCGCGGCGGCCCTGCATCAGCCCCGACATTTTGAGGTCAGCCGTGATAGCGCCGGAGAGCAAGTGTCGCATTGGTCCCACCAAAACCGAAGCTGTTGGAGATCACCAGATTGAGATCGGCATTGTCCTGGCGTTGACGGACGATCGGAATATCGGCGAATTCCGGATCGAGTTCGTCGATATGGGCACTCTCGGCGATGAAGCCGTTCTTCATCATGAGAATGCAGTAGATGGCTTCCTGCGCGCCGGTCGCGCCCAGCGAGTGACCGGTCAGCGATTTGGTGGCGGAGATCGGCGGAATATCCTTGCCGAAGACTTCGCGGATCGCCTCGATCTCCTTCTTGTCGCCGATCGGCGTCGAGGTCGCATGCGGATTGATATAGTCGACCTTTTCCTTGATCCCGGAAAGTGCGAGGCGCATGCAGCGCGCCGCCCCCTCGCCCGACGGCTGCACCATGTCGTAGCCGTCGGAGGTCGCACCATAGCCCGCAATCTCGGCATAGATCTTGGCGCCGCGCGCCTTGGCGTGTTCCAATTCCTCGAGCACCAGCACGCCGGCGCCGCCGGCAATTACGAAGCCGTCGCGGTTCTTGTCATAGGCGCGCGAGGCGCGTTCCGGCGTCTCGTTATACTTGGTCGACATCGCACCCATGGCATCGAAGAGAACCGAGAGCGTCCAGTCGAGTTCCTCGCCGCCGCCAGCAAACATCACATCCTGCTTGCCCCACTGAATCATCTCCACCGCATTGCCGATGCAGTGGGAGGATGTCGCGCAGGCCGACGAGATCGAATAATTGACGCCCCTGATGCCGAAGGGCGTCGCGAGCGTCGCCGAATTGGTGCTCGACATCGCCGCCGGTACGGCGAAGGGGCCAACTTTGCGCGGTCCCTTCTCGCGCGTCACATCGGCTGCAGCAACGATGGTGCGGGTCGAAGGTCCGCCCGAGCCCATGATGATGCCGGTGCGGTCGTTCTTGACGTCGGTTTCTTCGAGCCCTGAATCGGTGATCGCCTGCTGCATGGCGACATAATTCCAGGCCGCACCATCGCCCATGAAGCGGCGCACGCGGCGATCGACGGTCGAGAGATCGTAGTTCGGCGCGCCATGAACCTGGCAGCGGAAACCCAGTTTCGCATAATCCTCGGCACGAACGATGCCGGATTTGGCTTCGCGCAATGAGGCGAGCACTTCCTGCGCATTGCTGCCAATGCTGGAGACAATACCAAGACCGGTGACGACAACGCGGCGCATGCCCAGCTCCTCTCAAGCTGCTGTGGGCGTGAACAAGCCGACCCTAAGGTCGGTCGCCTGATAGATCGGTGCGCCGTCGGCCTTCAGCAAGCCATCGGCAATTGCCAGATTGAGCTTGCGCAGGATGACGCGCTTCAGCGTCACCACATATTCGATCTTCTTGACGGTCGGAATAACCATGCCGGAAAACTTGACCTCGCCCACGCCCAATGCGCGGCCCTTGCCTGGCGCCCCGAGCCAGCCCAGGAAGAAGCCGACCATTTGCCAGAGCGCGTCCAGGCCAAGGCAGCCGGGCATGACCGGATCGCCCTGGAAGTGGCAGGCGAAAAACCAGAGATCGGGCTTCACATCGAGTTCGGCAACGACCTCGCCCTTGCCGTTTTCGCCGCCGGTATCGGAAATACGGGTGATCCGGTCGAACATCAGCATGGGCGGCAAGGGCAATTGCGCATTGCCGGGGCCGAACAATTCACCGCGGGCACAGGCCAGCAGGTCCTCGTAAAAAAACTTCGATTTCCGTTCCGCCATTGGCTGCTGCAACACCGCTCTCCGGGATCGTCAGGTGACGACATCAACTTCACTGGAACGGTCTTTACCAATCACAGCCGCCCCGCCAGGGGTTTTCCTAACACAACGCTTTTGTCCTTCAAAGCGAGTCTGACAATCGCGGCGCGTGGCCGCATCGGCGATGGTTGCCCTGATTGGCACCGCTGGTCTATATTCCCCTATCCACGGGATAATTTGGGCTTGTCGATGCTACCATTCTGCGATGCTCTCGATAAATTGCGCACGGCCGGGTTGCGGCCCACCCGCCAGCGCCTGTCCTTGACGCAGATCCTGTTCGGCCAGGGCAACCGGCATATCACGGCCGAAGAGCTTCATGCGGAGGCGCAGACCGCCAAGGCCGATGTGTCACTGGCGACCGTCTACAACACGCTCAACCAGTTCACCGAAGCGGGCCTGCTGCGCGAAGTCGCCATCGAGGGCGACCGCAGCTATTTCGACACCAACACCTCGAATCACTTCCATTATTACCTCGAGAGCGAAGGCCGATTGCTCGATATCGAAGGCGACGACATCAAGGTGATGGGGCTGCCTGACGTTCCGGCAGGCACCGAAATCGACCGGATTGACGTCATTGTCAGGTTGCGGGGCGGCAAGACGTCCTGATTTTCTGCCGCGCGGCTGCGGCAGCGGGGGCAATCGTGGCGAAATCCGACGAGATTGACGGCGATTCGGGTCCCGAAATTGCTCATATTTTGGAGCGTTTGGGCCGCATTATGCGGGGCGCCGAGCATGATGGCGGGCTCAATCCGGCACAATGGGAAGGCTTGCGCTATCTCGGCCGGGCGAACCGGTTTTCGAACTCTCCAGGCGCCCTGACCCGCTATCTCGGGGCCACCAAAGGCACGGTTTCGCAGACGCTTAAGGCCTTGGAGCGCAAGGGTTTTATTGCAAAGTCGACGAGACCGGGGGTGAAGCGCTCGATCATTCTCAGCGTCACCGCAAAGGGCGAGCAAGCGCTCGCCGGCGATCCCTGGAACGACCTTGCCGGGATCGCCGAAGAACTGGGCGGAAAAACCCGCAGAAGGCTTGCAAAAGGCCTCCAGGAAGTGCTTGCCGGAGCGCTCCGGAAGGGCGGTTACAGGCGCTTCGGAAGCTGTCCGGAGTGCCGTTTTTTCCGCGAAAAAGGGCGTCAAAACGATCCTTCAGGACCGCATTTATGCATGCTTTTCGATGCACCTTTGGCGACACCGGAACTGCGCCAAATCTGCGTGGGATATGAGCCTGCCTAGCGCGCCTTTTCGGCGAGATGAACCAGCTCCAGGCGCAGTGAAACCGTGTCAAAACACGGTTTTCCGAACTCCAGACGCCTAAAAATCCCGTCTTTTTCCAGGTCCGCGCCGTCGGGATCGAGGGCTGCGATCGACCAGTCGCCATCGTCCGAACCCAGCAAGTTCACGGCATAATCGCGAATAGCCTTGCGGTGGTCGTCGTTCATGTGCTGGCGCGCCGAAACCTCCAGTGCCGGCCATTCCTTGACCCTCTCGCCATCCAAAAGCACCTCGGCACAATCCATGGTTTCAATGCGGCCGAAG